>CAVTWB010000008.1:0-168316 GCA_963738245.1 uncultured Verrucomicrobiae bacterium | reverse complement strand
TGAATCCGTTTGATGGCTTCGCCCAAAAGCCCCGCAACGGACAGCGTTGTTATCTTCACACCGTCAATCGCAGGGCGTTGGACTGTATCAGTTGTTATCAACTCGTCAATAGCAGATTTGCGCAATCTTTCGATGCCCGTGTCGTTCAGCAGCGCGTGCGAAACGCAGGCCAGAATTTTTTTGGCGCCCTTCGTCTTCAAAATCGCCGCCGCCGCGGTCAGCGTGCCGGCCGTCTCCGTCAAATCGTCCACGAGCAAAACATTTTTCCCCTCGATTTCGCCGATGACCGCCATGCTTTCCACCTCCGTCGCGCTCTTGCGGCGCTTGGCGACGATGGCCAGTTCCGCTTCGAGCGTTTGCGAATACGCGTGCGCCATCTTGATGCCGCCGGCGTCCGGGCTGACGACGACGAGGTTCGTCAGATTTTTCTTCTTCAAATAATCATACATCACCGGCGCGGCGTAGAGATGATCCACCGGGATATCGAAAAATCCCTGGATCTGCTGCGCGTGCAAATCCATCGTCAGCACGCGGCTCGCGCCGGCGGCCACGAGCAGATTCGCGACGAGCTTCGCCGTGATGGGCACGCGCGGCTGATCCTTGCGATCCTGCCGGGCGTAGCCGTAAAACGGCATCACCGCCGTGATGCGCTTGGCGCTCGCGCGGCGCAGCGCATCCATCATGATGAACAGCTCCATCAAATTGTGATTCGTCGGCGGCGACGTCGGCTGGATGATGAAAATGTCCTCGCCGCGCACATTCTCCTCGATCTTCACAAACGTCTCGCCGTCGGGAAACGGCGAGATGGTGCATTTGCCGAGTTCGAAGTCGATGGATTTGCAGATGGCGCGGGCCAGGGGTTCGTTTGCGGTGCCGCTAAAAATTTTCACAGTAGGTTTGTCTTCGGTTAAAATAAAAATCCACCATCTCGGTGGAAGAAAAGTGGGGTGACTTTAGCAATCAATCACCCGCGTGCAAGTGAATTCCGGTGGCCGGGCAATTTGAATTTCAGCCGCGTTCCTCAAAACCGAATGCGCGACAATAAGGTGCCAGCCGCTCTTGAATCGGCGCCAGCGCCTCCGCGTAATTTTTCCAGCGATCCACCGAGCGGCTGTGCAACGGCTGCGTCACGTCCTGATAAGTCGGTGAAAAGAAAAATTTCTTGCCGGCGGATTCGTGGAACTTCGCCTGGCTGTGGTGCCACGAGAGTTGCAAAAACTCCGTCGCCCGGCGGCCCTCGGATTCCAGATTGGCCACGAGGTCGCGGTAATGCACTTCAATCCAGTCAAAGCCGCCCAGTTCGCGCAGCCGCAGCCAGACATCCATCAAATCGGCATAATGTCTAACCGCGCGCTCGAGGCTCAAAAAATTCACGCTCAACGCCGTCAGGTTCAGATTTTGAAACAGGCAACTGACGACGACATCGCGCGGATCGCGGAGCGCGATGATGACTTTCAGTTCCGGAAAAATCCGAAGCCAGAGATGCAACGCCAGCGTGGGCGACGGATTTTTATCCAGCAAAACTTTCGCGCTGGATTCACCCTCGACTTCGCGGAGCAGACTTTTTAAATATCGCCGCCGCATTTCCGCCCGGCGGTTCGTGTTGAGCAAATCGAGTTCGGCAAACGTGAGCGACTGTTTGGCGCCAATCGGCGCGAGTGGATTCCAGATTTCCGTCACGAACGCATCCGGTTCGTCGAACGCGCGAATTTCCGGATGCGCGCCAAGAATTTGTTCCAGCAACGTCGTGCCGCTGCGCGGATGACCGCCCAAAAAAGCGAGTCGTTGTGAATTTTCCGCCGCCGGCGTTTCCTGCCGCCAGCGTTGAATCGTGCCGGGCTTCAGCGCCGCCAGCAATTCGCGGCGGCGCGCATCGGCCCGGTCGTAATCCTGTTCAAGCTGCGCCGTGTTGGCCGTCAGTCGCGCAAAATTTTTCGCCTCCAAAAGCTGGCGGAAGGCTTCGGCATATTGTCCGGCTTCATCCAGAATTTCCGCGAGCAGATAACGGCTGGAAATCCGAACCTGCGGATCCGGCAAATCCCGCTTGATCAAATCGCGCAACAACATTTCAGCTTCCGAGTCCCGTCCTTTCCGATGCAGCAGCAGCGCCTTGACATACCAGGCGTAGCCGTCGTGCGGATGACCGGCGATGCAGGTTTCGACACATTCCCAAGCCTTGTCCAATTGACGATCCTTCTCATGCCAAAGCGCGAGGCTGATTTGGGCGTGCGCGGAATTCGGGTCGGCCGCGACGGCCAGTTCAAAACAGCGGCGTGCCTGGTCCAGCCGCCGGAGCCGTTGATATTGCTGGGCGAGCAGGATCAGCATCGGCACGTCCTTCGCGGACAATTCCATCGCACGGCGGAAAGCCTGGTCGGCGAGGTCAAATTCCAGTTCGCCCATCGCGGCGATGCCCAGCTCGAACCACAATTGCGCCACGCCGGGAAATCTTTTGACCATGTCCCGGTAGCCCGCCAGCGCGGGGGCAAACCGTTTGGCCATTAACTGCCGCTGGGCGGCCTGCCAGCGCGCGGTTTCGCGCGGCGAGCTTTGCAATGCTGCCAGGTCACTGCTCATTATTTTTTTGAGGAAGAAAACCTTATGACCATAGCGCTCAATTGACGGATGGGCGGCGGAATTGGTAACGGGAAAAAGTGCCGGCGGATGCGGCGACTACACACGGTTTAATTTGTCGCCACACCCGCCAAGCGCCCAGTTCTCATTGGGCAACGCCAAACTAACCCACGGCGCAAAAGTGGCAAGCGATTTTTGAAAAATAATTTTCGCCCGCATTATGGCTTCGCTTTTTTGCAAACCTGTTTACATTCGTTCCCGAACTTTTCAAATCAAACCATGCTGAAGCATCTCTGGAATTTCCAACTCGCATCCCTGCTCTGCGCCGTTTCCTTCGCCGCCCCGGTGGCCGGGCGGGCGGCGGACGCGTCCGGTTCGCCGTTCATCGTGGACTCGTGGAACAACCAGGAAGGGCTGCCGCAAAGCTCCGTCATTTCCATCCTCCAGACCCGCAACGGGTATCTCTGGCTGGGCACGCTCAACGGGTTGGTGCGCTTCGACGGCAGCCGGTTCGCCATTTTCGACGAGAACAACACGCCCGGACTGGGCAGCGGACGCATCGTCCGCCTGTTTGAAGACAGCCACACAAACTTCTGGGTGGGAACCGACACGGCGGGCGTGGTGCTGATTCAAAACGGCGCGGTCAAAAATTTTGAAATCAGCCGCGGCGGCCATGAAGGCCGGCTGACTTCCATTTGTGAAGATGCCAACGGCGCGGTCTGGCTTTACACGGCCGACGCGCACCTGGGCCGCTATCAAAACGGGAAGATGGATGTCTTGGATTTGAACTTCACGGCCCCGGCAATTACGCGGATGATCGCCGCCGAAAAATCCGGGCCGATCTGGATCGCGGAATACGAGGCCGGCGGCAAAAGCGGGCTGATTTCCTTCCAGCCGGCCAACTTCAATCCGCCAACCATGGCGATTGATCAAAGCATTCCCGCGCAAAGGATTGATTTTATTCTGGCCAGCCAGGGCGGCGGAATCTGGCGGCTGACCGACGGCCGCGTCCAAAAATGGAATTGGAATTCCAGCCAGCCCGAAAAGGATCTTGGGCCGTATCTTTGGGGCAATTCCCTGGTCACCTCGGCTTGCGAGGACAATGACGGCAACCTGATTGTCGGCACCGGGGGCGACGGGGTTTTTTGGTATGAGCCGGATGGAACATGCCGGCAGATTTCCAAGGCGCAGGGATTGTCATCGGACTTTGTGCTGTCGCTGTGCATGGATCGCGGCGGAAACCTGTGGGCCGGCACCGACGGCGGCGGCTTGAACCGGGTCAAACGAAGAATTTTCAACACGCCGGACGGACTGCGCAAGCTGGTTGCGCAATCAGTCTCCGGAGACAGCAGCGGCGGTTTATGGACCGCCTTTAATTATTCGGGGGCGTCTTATTGGCGGACGAATGTGGCCGAGGATTTTGGCCGCAGCCAGGGATTGGATCCCAACACTTGGACCGTCCTTGTGGATCACCAGCAACAAGTCTGGGTCGGAACACAGTTCGGAGGACTATTTCAATTTCAAACCAATCATTTTCTACCCGCACCGGACGCAGAAAAACTTGGGCCTCGAATTTTCGCCTTGTTTGAAGACCGCGCCGGACAGTTGTGGGCCGGCACGCAAAATGGCCTCGCGCGCTGGAACGGCCAGGACTGGAAACTCTTCACCACGCTCGACGGCTTGTCGGGCAATGCCGTCCGCGCCATCGCGGAAGATGCCGGCGGCGATCTTTGGGTCGGCACCGAGAACCAGGGCTTGAATTGTTTCAAGGACGGAAAATTCATTTCCTATCAGGCATCGGAAAACGGTTTGCCAGGCAATGACATTTCCTGCCTCCACGCGGACACCAACGGCGTTTTGTGGGTCGGCACCGCCGGTCATGGGCTGGCGCGGTTGCAAAACGGAAAATGGACCCGCTATTCGACGGACAACGGACTCGCCAGCAATTTTATTTGTTACATTCTCGAAGACGCGGCGGGCGATTTGTGGCTCGGCTCCAACATGGGCCTGATGCGGATTTCCAAAAAGTCGCTGAACGATTTTGCGGACGGGACGGCGCACTTTGTCTCCTGCCGGACGTTTGTGGAAACCGACGGATTGCCGACGCGCGAATGCACCGGCGGTTCGCAGCCCGCCGCGTTGCGCGCGAGCGACGGCCGGCTGTGGTTTCCCACCACCAAAGGCCTGGTCTCGGTGAATCCGGCGGAGCTCAAACCCAATTTGCAGCCGCCGGTGGTGATGATTGAATCGGTGCAAATTGACGGCCGCGAGCAAAAGACCAACGCCTTGAGTTCGGCGTGGTCGCAGGCCGTCGTCATTCCGCCGGGCCACGAGCTTTTGGAAATTGATTACACCGCGCTGAATTTTTCCGCGCCGGACGCCGTGCGTTTCAAATACCGGCTGGAAGGCCGCGACACTGCGTGGACGGAAGCCCGCGCCGAGCGCGTGGCCAATTACAGCAACTTGTCTCCCGGCCATTATCAATTTCACGTCGTCGCTTACAACGAGGACGGCGTGCCGAGCGAAACCGGCGGCGTGCTGGACATCACCGTGCAGCCGCAATTCTGGCAGACTTGGTGGTTCCGCGCCGCCGGGATTTTGCTGCTCGGCGGAATCGTGATCGGAATTGTCCGCTACATTTCCACGCAGAAATTGAAACGTCAGGTGCAGTTGCACAAGCAGCACGAGGCGTTGGAACACGAGCGCGCCCGCATCGCGCGCGATTTGCACGACCAGCTCGGCGCAAACCTGACGCAGGTGGCGCTGCTCGGCGAAATGGCGCAGGAAGATAAAAATTCGCCCGGCGAAATTGAATTGCACGCGCAGCAGATTTCCCACACCGCGCGCGAGACGACGCGGTCGCTCGATGAAATTGTCTGGGCGGTGAATCCGGCCAACGACACGCTGGAAGGCCTGGCCAATTACGCCTGCAAATACGCGCAGGAATATCTCGCGCTCGCCGGCCTGCGTTACCGCGCCGACGTGCCGACACATCTGCCCGCCACCGAAATTCCGCCGGAAGTCCGCCACAATGTTTTCCTCGCGTTCAAGGAATCGGTCAACAACGTGGTCAGGCACGCGCACGCAACGGAAGCCTGGATTCGGCTGCGCCTGTCGCCGGAGCAATTCATTTTGGAGGTCGAGGATAACGGACGCGGAATGGCCGGCATGGACGTGAAAGCCGCGCAGATGCGCAACGGTCTTCGCAACATGCGCAAGCGCATGACCGACATCGGCGGTGAATTTTCCATTGCGCCCGGCGCCAACGGCGGCACGATTGTCCGTCTGACCGTGCCGGTTAAAAGCGAGTGAAGAAATTCACCGGCTTCGTTGTTCTTGTTTCTTCATTCTGCATTCTGCATTCTTACTTGAGCAATGCCCATCACCGTTTCCATCGTCGAGGACAATGACCAGTTGCGCGGGACGCTCGCGCGCGTGTTGAGCCGCGCCGAGGGCTTCAGTTGCGTCAGCCAATACGCCAACGCCGAGGACGCCGTGAAGGATTTGCCGCAGGTGAAGCCCGATGTCGTGCTCATGGACATCAACCTGCCCGGCATGAACGGCGTGGAGTGCGTCCGGCAGTTGAAACAGCTTTTGCCGCAGACACAGGTGATGATGCTCACGGTTTACGAGGACACGGAAAACATCTTCAACGCGCTGACGGCGGGCGCGAACGGCTACATGCTCAAGCGCACGCCCACCAAGGAATTGCTCGAAGCCATCACCGAGGTGCATCGCGGCGGCTCGCCGATGACGATGCACATCGCGCGCAAGGTCGTGCAATCGCTCCAGCAGACCGCGCCGACGGCCCAGCCCACGGAAAATCTTTCCGAACGCGAACAGCAGGTGCTCGACCATTTGAGCCACGGCCTGATGTATAAGGAAATCGCCGAGAAGCTCGGCATCAGCTACGAGACCGTCCACACTTACATCCGACGCATTTACGAAAAATTGCAGGTCCGCACGCGGACGGAAGCGGTGGCGAAATTTTTAAGAAGGTAATTCAATTAAATAACAAAATGAAAACACTATTTTTTCTGATTGCCTTGTTGGTGACGTTTAACTCTCAATCACAAATTGCCACAAATGAATTCAAAACGGTTTTGGTTACGAATTGGGTAAAGCCAGGACCATATCTACGCGTGGTCAACGGGCAACTTTACAATACTGCCCATTCAAAACTTTGGGATGAGGTGGCGATATTAGGTGCTGGCACGTTGCGTTCGGATGGTCTTAATCCAAATCCAAACATAGCAGCATTGTCAGCAGAAGTTGAAACTGTTGCCGAAGACAGAATAACTTGCGGAATTTACGGATATGCACCCGGAGTTTACAACGGCGTTATGTCTGACGGCGGGAAAACGTATGTGAAAAGCATTGTGATTTATCATTACCCAAACCCGAAATCACTTGTGACCGGCCAGATTATCAGCGGCCAATTTGCATCGTGCCGATGTATGCGTGTTGAAAATTATATTCTTAAAGGGGTTTCCTACGAAGCCTACGATTGCGGAATCCAATCTACCAATCTTGTGCCAGTCATAACAAAAACAAAAATTAAAATCGCCAATACCAATTCAGTTGAGACTAAACCTTAAATTTAGTGACAGGCCACGATGAAAATTACCGACGATGCTGATCTTGATTCCATTCCCGTTCCAAAAGAATTAAAGCCGCAGCCAGAAAAATGGTTGGCGCTCGCGATAACAGGAATATTAACGGCGATAGGTGCAGCACTTCTTCACTGGTTTGGTGATTCAGTTTTTAATAAACTTGTAGCGATATTAGGTAAGCGGTTGTTGCTCCAATCAGGATTGGTGCTGCTTTGCTCACTTGGTTATTGCATTTATCTGATCGTGGCTACAAAAAGACGCAAACTGGAATGGAAACGCGCGCTTTATTGGGCAAAAGACGATTCGACACCTTTTTGCGCCCATTGTTACGACAATGACAAAAAGAGAATTCATTTAATTAGCAAAAAGCATTTTGACGGGAATCAGAATGTCGAATGGTGGGCTTGCTATGTTTGCAATCACGATTTTGCCGCTCGAAATGGAGAAAATTTCGCGATGAGCATAGTGCGTCAAAGATTGAGGTGATTAATACGTCATTTCGCCTTGTCACCATTACTGGTGACTCGCCGGAAACAGCAGCTTTGTTATTCTTTAGTCGTTGTTGCGCCGTGTGTGTGTTGAAAATTTAGCCAAGCGCTTAGTTCTCATTGGGAGGCCGGAGTAGTGTCCGGCCTCTCTTTTTTTTCTGCAATGACACAAATTGCACTTATTTTCACAGATTAAATTCGCGTCAATTCGCGAAATTCGTGTCTCCAGAAAAATCCGCGTTGAATCTGCGGTCAAAAATCAACGGGCAATCCACCCGCCACCCACGACCAGGTCGTCCTGATAAAACACCGCCGCCTGGCCGGGCGTGATGGCGCGCTGCGGCGTGTGCAATTTAACTTTCACCTTCCCCTGCTCCATCGGCGTCACCGTCGCGGACGTGCCGGGATGGTTGTAACGAATTTTCGCCGTAATCTCGATGGGCGCGACCAGCTTGTCGAACGGATGCCAGTTGCAGCGGTCGGCAATGAATTCATCGCGGTCGAGCGCGGAATCGTCGCCGACAACCACGCGATTATTTTCCGCGTCCAACTCGACGACATAGACCGGCTTGCTCGTCGTGATGCCAAGCCCTTTGCGCTGGCCGATGGTGTAGAACGCGATGCCGTCGTGCTGGCCGAGAACGTTGCCGAGCAAATCCACAATGTCGCCGCGCGTTTTTTGCACGAGGTTGGCCGACTGGAGAAAGCCGCCGTAGTTGTTGTCCGGCACGAAGCAGATTTCCATGCTCTCCTCCTTGTCGGCGGTCTTGAGATTGCAATGCCGCGCCACTTCGCGCGTGTCGCTCTTGGTTTTTTCGCCGAGCGGAAAAATGGCGCGCGCGAGCTGGTCCTGCCGGAGCGAGAACAAGAAGTAACTTTGATCCTTCCGCGAATCGCGTCCGCGCTTGAGGAGATAACGAACATTAGTGGGACAGGCATCTTGCCTGTCGTGTTGGCTTTGGGAACTGGACAGGCTGGAAGCCTGTCCCACTACTTTTTCCACCCTTGCAAAATGTCCCGTCGCAATAAAATCCGCGCCGAGCTGGTCCGCGCGGTCAATGAGCCGGCCGAACTTCAGATTCTGATTGCACATCACGCATGGGTTCGGCGTGCGACCGGCCTTATATTCGTCGGCGAAATACTGGATGACGTGTTTCTGGAATTCCGCCGCCTCGTCAATGAGGTAATACGGGATGTCGAGCTTGTCGCAGACCGAGCGCGCGTCGGTGACGGCCTGCGGGCCGCAGCATTTGTCCTCCGCGCGGTTCACGCAATCCTGCGGCCAGAGCTTGAGCGTGATGCCGATGACGTCGTAGCCCTGTTCGATCAAAAGCGCCGCCGTCGCGGAGGAGTCCACTCCCCCGCTCATGCCGCAGACGACCCGCTGACGCTTTTGAGCAATCACAAGGCGGACAATATATCAGTAATGGGCGCGGTGTAAAATGCGATTGCGGAATAGTCGCGAAGCGACGGTGGAAATTAGCCAGTTACGAAGTGGCTGGATTCCGGCGGTAAAAATCATTTGTCCCGAAGGGACAGCGGATGCGGTGCGGACGTTTCCATCGTCCCTTCAGGACGCTTCAATTTGTAACGCACAACCCGGCACCCTGTGCCGGGCTAATTTCCATCGTCACTCCGCGACAGCGGCAAACCGAAGCACAATTCCGTTTACGCAAAAACCGCCGGATGAAATCACTTCATCCGGCGGTTTGGTTAAATTGGATTTTCGCTTCAGCGCTTGTAGTGGCAGAGATAGGCGACATCAGCGGCGGCCTCGACCTCGAACTTCACGCCTTTGGGGACAATGAAAAATTTTCCCGCGCCGTGGCTCTGCCAATCGCCGCCGGGCAGTTTGGCCTTGAGCGTGCCGGCCACGATGTGCATGTGCTCGATGCAGTCGGTGCCGAAACTGTATTTGCCGGGTTCGATCACGCCGATGGTGGCCGGGCCGTCAACAGTGCCGACGGCGAGGCTCTGGACTTTGCCTTCAAAATAGGAATTGTGTTTCATGCGCGCGATGTAATGCCGTTTTTTCCGGCAACAATCAATGCAAACCGCACGCGCCGCCGGCGTTTATTTCATCACGCCAATCGTGGCCGCGTCGCTCCACTGGCCGGCCAGCTGGTCGTTGAGCCGGTAGATGCCTTTGTATTTACAGACCGCGCTGACCCCGGCGGCGGGCAGCGGCGACATTTCCGCATAATCGGAATTGGTGGTGCTTCTGTTCGAAACTTGGAATCCTGTCTCACAAACTGAAACCTAAAATAAAACCATGAAAACTACGACCATGTTGACCGTTCTGCTGCTGGCAGTTTTGACGGTTAGTGTCATGCTTGCTGTGGATCAAACACCTTCCGCCGCCGTGTCAAATCAACCGCTCGAAACCATCCTCAAAAAAAATGACCTGCCCGCGCTGGCGGTGGTGGTGGTGAAGGACGGACAGATTTGCGACCGCATTGCCGTGGGTGTCCGCAAGTGGGGCGACCCCACGCCGGTGACGACGAACGACGTGTTTCACATCGGTTCCTGCACCAAGTCCATGACGGCCACGCTCACCGCCATGTTGATCGAGGAGGGCAAATTGAATTGGGACACCACCATTGCCGAGGTGTTTCCCGAACTGGTGGGCAAGATGGACAAGCAATATGAAACGGTGACGGTCGAGCAATTGCTACATCATCGCGGCGGTGTTCCCGGCGCACCGCCACCCGACGCGTGGAAGCGGGCGTGGGAACAAAATGGCACGCCCACCCAGCAGCGCCGCGAATTTATCGAAGCCGTCCTCGCGCAACCGCCGGCCGCCGCCCCGGGAACCAGGATGATTTATTCCAATCAAGGTTACGCCATCATCGGTGCCATGCTGGAAAAAATCACCGGCCAGGATTACGAGACCTTGATGACGGAAAAACTTTTCAAGCCGCTGCACATGGACACCGCCGGCTTTGGCCCGCCCGGCACAACCGGCAAAGTGGATCAGCCGTGGGGACACATTCACAAACTCCTCATGACGATTCCCGTGCAGGCCGATAATCCACCCGCCATCGCCTCTGCCGGCCGCGTGCATTGTTCGCTCGACGACCTTGCCCGTTTTGTAATGTTGCATTTGCAGCCCGCGACCAACGGACTATTAAAGCCGGAAACACTGGCCAGACTGCACACGCCCACCGTCGGTGGCGATTATGCGTGCGGCTGGGTTGTCTTGCAACGCGACTGGGCGGGCGGAACGGCACTGATGCACAACGGTTCGAATACCATGTGGTATGTCGTGATGTGGCTCGCGCCGGAAAAAAACTTTGCGGTCATCGCCGCCACGAACATTGCCGGTCCCGACGCGGAACAGGGCTGCGATGAGGCTTGCGTCGCCATGATTCACAAATGGCTGCCAAAATAATCCGGTCGGAGTTGGTCAATTTCATGGGCTTGGGATGAATTGATTTTATCCGGCTAATATTTGGTAAAACGAAAACCCGGCGTGGCCGCTGTTCGGCAACGCCGGGCTGAAAGATTCAATACTTTCAGGATTGGCCCATGTCATTCCCTGGCTCATCCCATCACGCCAATCGTAGCCACGTCGCTCCACTGGCCGACCGGCTGGTCGTTGAGACGGTAGATGCCCTTGAATTTCCAGACCGCGCTGACCCCGGCGGCGAGACTCTGGGCTTTGCCTTCAAAATAGGAATTGTGTTTCATGTGCGCAGATTAAACTGCGAAACCCAATGGCGGCCGAGAAAATTTAGTCGGATGGACCAAACAATTTTCAAACCTCGCCTAAATGCTTCTACACGTAATGGGTAACATAGTCCGTGGACGAATAGTCCTCAAAAAGGGCATCATCATTTCCATGTCATCCAAGCCAAGCCCGCTTAAAGTTCTTGGGGAACGGATACGGGAAATGCGAAAAGTCAAAAACCTCACACAGGAGGATTTGGCTTATGAGAGCGAAATTGACCGCAGTTACATTGGCGGAGTTGAGCGGGGTGAACGGAATTTGTCGTTCGACAAACTGTGTCAAATCGCAGAAGCATTGGGATGCGATGTGGCATCGCTGACCAAAGATCTTCCAAAGGAGTCATCACGATGAAAGTCATTCGGACTCTCGTAGTTTTGGATCGCGGGAACATCATTGATTCTACGGAGTGGGAAAAAATTCATCTGGCCTACACGGATGCAATTCGGGCAATGGTTCATCCTCCGGGCAGCAAGCAATTTACGATAAGGAAAAAATCCCGAAAATTGAACAAGTTTGGCAAACCCACAAGCCAGTGGAACCGCAATGGTGTCACTGCTATCAAACAGCAGTTTTTAGATGAAATGCTCAAGCGCCATTGGAAACTGGAAGACCCGCTGAATATTTCAGCTCTGATGGAAAATTTCAAAGCTTCAAAAGAGGCTGAAGATTTATTTTTGGAATACCCGAGCAAAAAGGCAATTACAGAACCGCTTCACAATATGGTTGGCGACTTTGATTGCTCTTTCAAAGTGGCTGACAAATGGCGTGCCGTTATCGAATGGGAGACGGGAAATATCTCATCCTCTCACCGAAGCATGAATAAGCTTTGCCTCGCATTGATGGCTTCACAAATTGAGGTTGGTGTCTTGATCGTGCCAAGCCGTGCCCTCTATCCGCATTTGACAGACCGTATTGGTAATTGGATGGAACTGTCTCCGTATCTCCATTTCTGGAAAAGAGCCGGCAAATTCGTTGAAAAAGGATTGTTGGCGGTGACGGTGGTTGAGCACGATGATCTCACAGACGATCCTTCAGTTCCATATATCGGCCAGGGAAAAGACGGTCGAAGTGCCGAGGGTAAAACTAAATCAAAATAGGCTGGAGTTTAAGATCGGGTTCCTCACCCAAGCCGTTCAGCCGATATTTACTGGTGTCGTGACCAAACTGCTTCCGTAGTTTTAAGCTGTCTGGCGTGAAAAGGCGATTTTTGGTGGCAGTCAGTTTTGCAAGATAATCCGCGTCTGCGTTGATATTCTCAAAACGCTCGACAATTGAAGAGGCCTCCAGCTCAATCCCAATCCAGTTCCGCCCCAAAAGTTCTGCGGCAACAAATGTTGTCCCGGATCCGCCAAACGGATCGAGAACCAGCGAGCCAGGATCACTTGCCATCGAAACAACGCGATCCAAGAGTTTCAACGAAAGTTCGTTCGCCTTTCGCTTTTTGTATTTTGCATGGCGCACGGGTGGTATATCATACCAGACATCCGTTAAATTCACGCCAGCAGGATTCATCTTGTCTTTGTATCCGCCGTAATCATTTGCTTCCTTGCCGCAGTGTGAGCAGGTTTTAATTGGAAGTCTGTCCGGGTGAAAAATTCCCGGTTTGTCGCCCTTGATAAAATAAAGAAGCGAGTAGTGCGAGGGATAAAGCCGCTTTGGGATCGGAAGCGAGTATTTAATATCAACTGAAATCCAATGTCTAAAAGTCAGTTTTTTTCCAAGAAAAGCTCCAAGAGGCAGATTCCATTTAGGCAAATTGAAAAGAAATAAAGCGCCACCTGGCCGCAATACGCGCACAAGTTCATCTAACCACTGTTCACTCCATAAAATGTAATTTTGCTCTGGAACGTCGTCATCAAACTTTGAATTGTAATCCTTGCCGAGATTAAACGGTGGATCTGCAAAAACCAAATCCACCGTGCCAGCAGGAATGTGCGGCAGTATGGATAAACAATCCGCCTCATAAAGTTTTCCACGCTGCGTTTCCATTTTGGGAATGGGTAACATAGTCATCATTCTATTTCTATCCGCCAGAATCGGCAAGGACATTCATAAAATGATTATTCCATGTTTTTAGAAAATCCGCCCGAATTTTATATGCGGTTTTTTCACCAATATCACACTGCAATTTTCGCATTGGCCGAAAGCGTTTTCATGACTGGTTCAACTGCAACCACGTCCGCCCCGGCAACAAGCGGGAAATATTCACAGCACTTAGGTGTGAGAATAAAAATTTGCCATAAAAAAAGGCGGCTCTCTTGCGAAAGCCGCCCTGATTGCTTTCCGTCCATTTATCCCATCACGCCGATGGTGGCCACGTCGCTCCACTGGCCGACCTGCTGCGTCGTTCAGGCGGTAGATGGCCTTGTATTTCCAGACCGCGCTCACGCCGGGCGCGGGCAGCGGCGAGGGATCGGCGAAATCCGGATTCGTCGTGATGGTCAGTTGCACGAAACCTTTGCCATCGCCCGCAGTCCTTCCAGAGTTCCAGGCTGTCCATGCCCAGCTTGGGCCAGCCGATGTGCGGATGCCCGGCGTTGAGCGAGAGCGTCAGCACCGGCTGATAGGTGGTCGGGTCCACAATCACCTCCGCGCCGATGATGCCGAGGTCCTGCGCGATGGCGTCGGTGCAGTTGGGATGGTTCTTGACGCGCACCGCCAGCGTGGTGTTGCGGCCAAAAATATCCGGCGGCACCACGGGCGGCGGCGTGCCGGGCGTGGGCGTCACCGGGAGGTCGCCGAGGTTGTCGCCGTGGGCGGCCTGATGCTTGTAGGCCGTCCAGTCGCGCGTCGTGGTGGTGTGCGCGGCGTGCGCGTTGCAGACGTAATCGAAGAACAGGTCATCGGCGGTCAACTGGGTGACTTCCTCCGGCGTCACGCCCACCGTGGCGGCGTAGGTGGGCATCTTGCCGGCGAAGTTTTTGAGCCACTTGCGGCGGCCCGGTTCGTTCTGGGGAGGAAATAGGATTTTGGCATAAGGATTCAGGGGGTTGAGGTTGCGTTGGTGTTTTCATAAATTTGGTGCGGATTTGGCGGACTGGTTAATTCAATTGGCGGAACCGTTCGGGAAGTTGGTGGAGCCTCCCGGAGCAATTAGCCGGGACTTCGCGGCAATTGGCGGAAGCTTCCAGCAAGTTGGCGGAGCCTTTCAGGAAGTTGCCGCGAACTCTCCAGGCAATTGGCGGGGACTCCCGGGCCAACTTCCCGGGTGTTCGGGGAAGTTGCCTGAAGCTTCCGGGCAATTGACGGAGGCTTGCCAGCCAACTGGCTGGAGCTCCGGGGAAGTTGACGGAAATGTTACGGCAATTGTCTGGAGCCTTCAGGAAGTTCTCCGAACGGCTTAAAAAGTTCCCGCCGGCGGCTGCGCGGGTTGTTTTGGAGTGCGCGGACATGTCCGCGCTTTGCTGTTGCGAGACATGTCTCGCCGGGAGAAAGCGGCGACGCGTCGCCGCAGTCCAAAAGTTCCCGCCGTGGATTTAGCGCGAGTCCGGCGAACTTGCCGCCGGGGCTGGTGGATCTTTTTGAGGGCGCGTGCATTGACGTGCCTCATTTAAATGCTTTTGCCGGCCTCTGTGAACGCAACTATAGTGGCAGTTGCGACAGCCCGCCGGCTGCCGTTGCAGCCAGCGAAACGCCTCCAGATGCAACTGGTGGAGGGGAATGCCAAACGCCGCCGCGATGCGCGCCGTGACATTCAACGAGGGATTTTTCTGGTCGTCCTCCACCCCGCCGAGCATCTGCCGGGAAACGCCCGACTCCGCGGCCATTCTGCCCAGCGACCAGCCGCGCCGTTCGCGGTGCCGTCGGATGACGCCCGCCAGCGCCCGGTTTTCCGGCATCGGCAAACCCCACTTTATGTGCCAGCCCGTTTCCACTCCCGACTTCTGATTTTTCATGCAAGCCAATCAATGCAGTCCTGTGAGACAAATGTCGTTTTGTGGATTGCCAGTTTCTGACATCGTTCCGCAACTTGTTTGAGCAATTTCCCTTTTTCCACCACCGTCCTGTTGAAAGTTTACGGAAACTTGTCTGACGTTTTCAAACTGGCAGGAATCTTGTCCGAAATAAAATCCGCATTGACGAATGGAACATTCATTCTGATGTTCCGGTAAATTTCCCTCAACATCGCTGGAAAGTTGGTTTTGCCAATCGATTCCCCATTTTCAATCCACTGTTCTGTTTGGTAAATCAAATGATCAGGCTTGCCAATCCACAAGGTCAATCGCATCTGGTGACCGGGCACGATCAGCACCAGCCGATGACACTCGGTTGATCCAATCGTCCGATCGCTGAGCAGAGAAATTTTCAGATCATTGTTGGTTGGCGAAAATAGATGGAATGGACTTGGGTTAGTGTTGAAGAAAAAATACGTTGGCAGGCAGGTGGCAATTACAGCGTTCAGCCGCAGCGAATCAAAATGCGCCAGTCGTTCGTCAGGAGTGGATTGAAGCTGGTGAAGTATATTAGTCTGCTTTGGAAAATATGAAAATGAATAGTTGTCCATGCCCCCATAAATAAATTCAATGGTTTCAGTTCTGGCAGTGAGTTCTTCGGTTCGATAGGAGCATGGTCGTGCAAGCCGCACGGAAAAGGTGCTGGCATTTGTGTGCGAGTGCGCCTCAAGCAGTCCTTCACCATCGTAGGTATAGCTTTCAAGCGAAGCATACTTTTCTTCGACCTGCTTCAACAGTTTCACGGCCGCTGCCTGATTCGAGTAAGTCATCGCGACGCCGACGCTGGTAACACCACCAACGGCGAGCAATACAACCACGCCGACGACGATTGCCGTTTTCATTTTTGTCCATGCCATAATTTTCAATGCTCCTTTGATGAGGGTTAAGGTTGAAGCGGAAGCCGCCGCGCCTTTGGCAATCGCCACGGCCGTCACGGTTTTTGCCAGCGCCACGGGCGCGGCCTGAACGGAGTTGGCGGAAATCGCCCCGGCAATGGCCACGCTGGAAAGCGTCACGCCGCGTTTCGTGAAAAATTTCCGCAGCTTTTCCAGCGCGCGGTTCACGCGCATCCGGGCGTTGTCCGCACCCGCGCCCAGCGCCGCGCCCACTTCCGCAAAGTTTTTGTTTTCAAAAAAGCGCAGCACCAGGGCGTCGTGGTCTTTCCGGCCCAGCGTTTCCATCGCCCCGTCCAGCAGCGGCGCGATGTGCGGCCAGGTTTCCGCCTCCGCGTCGGTTCGGCGTGCACGTCGGATTGAAGTTGGATTGCATATACGCCTCCTGTTCGCGCTGCTGGCGGCGACGCTGTTGTTTCAAGGCATCGGCGCCGGCATAACGCGCCGTGCGGCACAGCCAGCCGGCCAGCACCGCGTGCGGTGGCAATTGATCCGCCTTGCGCGCCAGGATGATAAACACCGCCTGGGTGATTTCCTCCGGCCAGATGCGGGTCGCGCACCTGCCGCAGGGCCACGGAATAGACCAGATTGACATGCCGGGAGACCAGCGTGGCAAAGGCGGCTTCGGACTGGGACGCCGCGAACTCCCGCAGCAACGTCAGGTCGTCATTCATGGTTTCAGTGGTATATGGCCGCCGCCGCGAAAAGCGAACAGATTATTTTGCGGTTTGATTGAAAAGCGGCGGAGGGCCGCCGCACTCCAGGACGCTGGCGCGAAGGTGGGGCGCGTCACTCCGTGCGCGCCGCCGTGGTGAACCTGAACACGCCCGTTGGCAGCCGGCGGCGCGCAGGGGACTGCGCGCCCTACCCGCGCTTCCCCGCCAGCGCCCGGTTTTCCGGCATCTCAAACGCGCGTGATGGCGTTGGCTGAATTTCCGTCCTTGCGCCGAAATAACGAATCAATTTCACACTGGCTATTTCACCTTTTCCACCACCAGCATTTCGATGGGCATGTTGGTAGCAACCAGTTCAAGGCCGAGTTGGTTGCGAAGAACTGGCTCCAACTGGTCGGGATCAGGCAGATACATTCTTTTTGTTATTTCTTTTGCCGCAATGAATGGCTCGTTCCAAGTAAGAGAATAATCATATTCCTGCGTGAGCCCTGTCTGGTCAACGACGGGTATGTGAAGCTGGTTTTCCAATCGCCAAATCAAAGTTGAAAGTGGCTGCTCATGGAAAGTAAACCCAATTTTTAATCCGTTGTTCACCTGTTCGATGATGGGTGCTGTCGCCTGTCCATTTGGCATCTCATGACTCACTTTGAAGCCTCGGGTTCCAGTGTTGCATGGCCTTAAAACCATGACATTGGTTTCGATCATTTCGTTACGACCAATCACCCCAAACTTTCGACTGATTTCATTTTGAAGAGCTGTCGTCCAGTTGGTGTTGACTGCCGGCGGGTTTACAATTTTAGCGATGAAATCATATCTGCCAGAAGGCAAATCTGTTCGGACAACTGTGCGGAGGTCATATTTCTGATAAGCGTATTGAACAATAACTTTGACCGGCTGGGCGATTCCAAGCACTCCCCGGCTTTCATCGGCAACGACGCCCCCATCCGCATTAAATCTTGTTGGGACGATTCTGACTTCAGGCTGGGTTTTATAAAAAAAGTCAAAATCTGGTTTCGGAACTTGCCATGGGTAAGTTTTTGTGCTCTTGAATCTCTTTGACTGTGACTGTTGTTGTTCCCGCCACAAGCAACACACCCACGCCAACCACAACTGCTGTTTTCATTTTTGTCCATGCCATAATTTTCAATGCTCCTTTGACCAGGGTTAAGGTTGAAGTTCCTGCCGCCGCGCCTTTGGCAATTGCGACGGCAGACATGGTCTTCGCCAGCCCCACCGGCGCGGCCTGCACGGAGTTGGCGGAAATCGCCCCGGCAAGATGGCCGCGGTGGAAAGCGTCACGCCGCGTTTGGTGAAAAATTTCCGCAGCTTTTCCAGCGCGCGGTTCACGCGCATCTTCGCGGCGTCCTCGCTCGCGCCCAACGCCGCGCCGACTTCCGCAAAATTCTTGTTCTCAAAAAAGCGCAGCACCAGGGCGTCGTGGTCTTTCTGGCCCAGCTGTTCCATCGCCCCGTCCAGCAGCGGCGCGATGTGCGTCCAGGTTTCGCCTCGGTTTCGCGGCTTCGTTCAAGATGGATTGCATGTGCGCCTCCTGTTCGCGCTGCTGGCGGCGGCGCTGGTTGTTTCAGCGCATCGGCGCCGGCATAACGCGCCGTGCGGCACAGCCAGCCGGGCAGCACGGTGTGCGGTGACAATTGATCCGCCTTGCGCGCCAGAATGATGAAGACGGCCTGGGTGATCTCCTCGGCCAGATGCGGGTCGCGCACCTGCCGCAGGGCCACGGAATAGACCAGATTGACATGGCGGGACGACCAGCGCGGCAAAGGCGGCTTCGGAATTGGACGCCGCGAATTCCCGCAGCAACGTCAGGTCGTCATTCATGCTTTCACGTGGTATATGGCCGCCGCCGGGAAAAGGTAACAGATTATTTTGCAGTTTGATTCGAAAAGCGGCGGAGGGCCGCCGCACTCCAAGACGCTGGCGCGAATGCCACGGCTCCCGCGTGCGCGAAGCGTCTTGGAGTGCGCCAGTCCCCTGGCGCTTCTCCGACTCACAGGCGGACAATTCGTTATTCACCGCGTCGCGACCCGTTTGGGCTACTTCACCTTCTCCACCACCAACATTTCAACGGGCATGTTGGTCGGAACAAGTTCGAGGCCAAGCTGGTCAATCAACGCCTGCCTTAAGCCGTCATAGGTTGGCTGCTGCCAGTCAGCTTCTTTTGGATTCCATGTGAGATTAATATCGTAAAGACCGGCCAATCCAGATTGATCAACCAGCAGTTTGTTTAAGCCCCCCTGCAAAAACTCCGTAAATTCAGGAAAAGAACGGTTCGACCCAATATATTTATCCGGTCCATATTTCCATTCCGAACTGGATGGATGGGAAACCTTCTGGTTTGGACTTTGTTTCAACCCAGACCTGCCGGTCGTTTTTAGCCGGAGCGAGAAAACATCAACGTCGCGCATTTCTTTCCGCCCGATGAGGCCGAATTGCTTTTTTAGCCTGGCCTGGAAGCCGGTTCTGAAATCCGGCACGGTGACCAAAAAATCAAACTTGTTGGTCGGCAGATCCGGCGGAAGAGCCATCTGTTTTTCCGGCCACGACTGGTAGTTCGTTGGCGAGCCATAGGCATTTTGCAGCAGCCAAACAATGGGAACGGCGCGGCCAACCATTTTCACGTTTCCAGCGTGAGCGAAATCGCTTGCTTCTGATACGGCGCTTTCCTGGGGAAAATGGGTCGGCCGGATCACCAGCAGCGGCGGTGCCTGCTGCAATTTTTCGGAATTTGAATTGAAGTCGAAATAGGCGTCATCAAGCGAAGTTTCCAGAGTTTGTTCTATGACCACGGTCGTGGTTCCCGCCGCGAGCAACACAGCCGCGCTCGCGACAATTACTGTTTTTGCTTTTGCCCAAGCCATAATTTTCAAGGCTCCTTTGACGAGGGCCAAGGTCGAACCGCTCACTGCACCTTTCGTAGCGATGGCTTTAATGGTTATTGCCAAGCCCATCGGCGCGGCCTGCACGGAATTGGCGGAAACCGCCCCGGCAATGGCCACACGTGGAAAGCGTCACGCCGCGCTTGGTGAAAAACTTCCGCAGCTTTTCCAGCGCCCGGTTCACGCGCATCTTGGCCGCGTCCTCGCTCGCGCCCAGCGCCGCGCCGACTTCCGCGAAATTCTTGTTCTCAAAAAACCGCAGCACCAGCGCGTCGTGATCTTTTTGACCAAGCTTTTCCAGCGCGCCGTCCAGCAGCGGTGCGATTTGATTCCAGGTTTCCTCGCCGATGGACGGCGACGGGGCGTCGCCGCCACTTTCCAAAATGGATTGCATGTAAGCCTCCTGTTCGCGGTTTTGCCGCCGGCGTTGAATCGTCAGCGCATTGGCGCTGGCATAACGCGCCGTGCGGCAGAGCCAGCCGGGCAAAATGGTTTTATCACCCAGCGAATCCGCCTTGCGCGCCAGAATGATGAAAACGGCCTGCGTGATTTCCTCGGCCAGATGCGGATCGCGCACCTGGCGCAGCGCCACGGAATAGACAAGATTGACGTGGCGCGAGACGAGCGTGGCGAAGGCCGCCTCGGAATTGTGCCGGGCATAATCGCGCAGCAGGGTCAGGTCGTCGTTCATCATTTCACAGATATATTTACGCCGGAGCGGAAAGGTAACAGATTATTTTTGCGGCAGTTTGTTTCCGGCTAATAAATCAAGGGCGGGAAACTTGATTTCTAATCGCCAAAATCCGGTTGATTTTTGAAAACATTTATTGCGCCGGAATCAAATTTGGGTGAAAAATAAGTGAACGCGGGCTTATCCGCTGCGCGTTCACCAGAACATAATGCAGACCGCTAATGACATTGGCCAGCCGGCGCCGGGCGCGCCGCCGAAACAGGGGCTTTACGACCCGCAGTTCGAGCATGACTCCTGCGGCATTGGATTCGTCGTCAACATGAAGGGCCGGAAGTCCCACCAGCTCGTGACGGACGGGTTGCAGATCCTCATGAACCTCGACCATCGCGGCGCGGTCGGCTGCGAGCCGAACACCGGCGACGGCGCGGGCATCCTCATCCAGACGCCGCATGAATTTCTCGTCAAGGCCACGGCCAAGCTCGGCTTCAAGCTGCCGGCGTCCGGCGAATACGGCGTGGGCATGTTGTTCCTGCCGCAAAATCCGCTGGAGCGCAATGCCGTCAAGACCGCGTTTGCCAAAATTGTTTCCGCCGAAGGCCAGACGCTGCTCGGCTGGCGCGACGTGCCGACGGACAATTCGTCGCTCGGCAAAACCGCCGTGGCCGCCGAACCGTTCATGGCGCAGGTGTTCATCGGGCGCAACCCGGCGTTGAAGGACGAGGCGGCGTTTGAACGCAAGCTTTATGTCATCCGCAAGCTCGCGGAGCAGAAAATCCGTTACGGCAACAAGATTGACGGCGGCAAATGGTTTTACGTTTCCAGCCTCGTCGGTGCGGACGATGATTTACAAGGGCATGTTGATGCCGGAACAGGTGGCGAAATATTATCCCGACTTGCGCGACGAGAGCATGGTCACGGCGCTGGCGCTGGTGCATTCGCGTTTTTCCACGAACACGTTTCCGAGCTGGGACCGCGCGCATCCGAACCGCTACATCGCGCACAACGGCGAAATCAACACGCTGCGCGGCAACATCAACTGGATGAAGGCGGCGCAGGCGAATTTCAAGTCCGCGCTGTTCGGCAACGACATCAAGAAAGTCATTCCCGTCATCAACGAGGACGGCAGCGACTCCGCGCAGTTTGACAACTGCGTCGAACTGCTCGTCATGGCCGGCCGCGAACTGCCGCACGCGATGATGATGATGATTCCCGAGCCGTGGGAAAATCACGAGAGCATGGACGCCGAGCGCCGCGCGTTCTACGAATATCATTCCTGCCTGATTGAGCCGTGGGACGGCCCGGCCTCGATGGCGTTCACCGACGGCATCCGCATCGGCGCGTGCCTCGACCGCAACGGCCTGCGTCCGTCGCGTTATTACGTCACGAAAGACGACGTGGTCATCATGGCGTCGGAAGCCGGCGTGCTGCCGGTCGCGCCGGAGCGCGTCGCCAGTCAAAGGCCGTTTGCAGCCCGGCCGAATGTTTCTCGTGGACACCGAGCAGGGCCGCATCATCGCGGACGAGGAGCTGAAGAAGAAATACGCCGGCGCGCATCCGTATCAGCAGTGGCTGGACAAACATCATGTGCTGCTGCGAAAACCTGCCGGCAGCCGCACGCAGCACACCGAGCCGGCGCACCGGAAAATTTTGCAGCAGCAGCAGGCGTTCGGCTACACGTTCGAGGACCTGCGTTTCATCATCGGCCCGATGGCGCAGCGACGGCGTGCAGCCGCTCGGCTCGATGGGCACGGACACGCCGCTGGCGGTGCTCTCGAACAAGCCGCAGTTGCTTTACAATTATTTCAAGCAGCTGTTCGCGCAGGTCACGAACCCGCCGATTGACCCGATCCGCGAGGAAATCATCACCTCGACGTACACGATGGTCGGCTCGCGCGGCGGCCTGCTCGAATCCGAAGCCGGAAAGCTGCGCGCTCATCCGGCTGGAGCAGCCGATCCTCACCGACGAGGAACTGGACAAGCTGCGCTTCATTGACCGGCCCGGTTTCAAGTCCGCGACGCTGTCCGATTTTGTTCAAGGCCGCCGACGGCGCGAAAGGTCTGGAGGCGGCGCTGGAAAAATTTTTTGCCGCCGCCGACGAGGCCATCAAGGAAGGCGTGAACATTTTGATTCTTTCCGACCGCGGCGTTTCGCCGGAAATGGCGCCCATCCCCGCGCTGCTCGCCATCGGCGGGCTTGCATCATCATCTCATCCGCACCGGCACGCGCGGCCGCACCGGCCTCGTGCTCGAATCCGGCGAACCGCGCGAGGTGCATCATTTCGCGCTGCTCATCGGCTACGGCTGCAGCGCCATCAATCCGTATCTCGCCTACGAGACGATTGACGACCTCATCCACGAAGGTCTGCTGGAAAACACCGACCACAAGACGGCGATCAAGAAATACATCAAGGCCGCCATCAAGGGCGTCGTGAAAACGATGGCCAAAATGGGCATCTCGACGATTCAAAGTTATCGCGGCGCGCAGATTTTTGAAGCCGTCGGCCTCAACAGCGAGGTCGTGGACAAATATTTCACCTGGACGCCGTCGCGCATCCAGGGCGTCGGCCTTGAGGTCATCGCCGAGGAGGCGCTCGCGCGCCATCGCCGCGCGTTTCCGCGCGAGGAGGTCGACCGGAACTCGACGCCGGCGGCCAGTATCAATGGCGCGACGGCGGCGAATATCATCTGTTCAATCCGCAGACGATTCACAAGCTGCAAACCGCCTGCCGGCTCGGCAGCGAAAAGATTTACCGCGAATACGCCGAGCTGGTGAACAACCAGGCGAAAAATCTTTGCACGTTGCGCGGCCTGCTGGATTTCAAGTTTGCCGAGAAACCGCTGCCGATTGAGGAAGTGGAATCGGTCGAGGAAATCGTGAAGCGCTTCAAGACCGGCGCGATGAGCTACGGTTCCATTTCCAAGGAGGCGCACGAAACGCTCGCCATCGCGATGAACCGCCTCGGCGGCAAGTCCAACACCGGCGAAGGCGGCGAAGATCCGGCGCGCTATGTTCTCGAAGCGAACGGCGACTCGAAGAATTCCGCGATCAAGCAGGTGGCCAGCGGACGTTTCGGCGTGACGAGCCATTACCTCGTCAACGCGCGCGAACTGCAAATCAAGATGGCGCAGGGCGCGAAGCCCGGCGAAGGCGGCGAACTGCCCGGCAAAAAAGTTTTCCCGGAAATCGCCAAGATGCGCGGCACGACGGCGGGCGTCGGCCTGATTTCGCCGCCGCCGCACCATGACATTTATTCCATCGAGGATCTGGCGGAGCTGATCCACGACTTGAAAAATTCCAACCGCAACGCGCGCATCAGCGTCAAGCTCGTCGCCGAAGTCGGCGTCGGCACCATCGCGGCGGGCGTCGCCAAGGCGCACGCGGACGTGGTTTTGATTTCCGGCCACGACGGCGGCACCGGCGCGTCGCCGCTCTCGTCCATCAAGCACGCCGGCGGCCCGTGGGAACTCGGCCTGGCCGAAACGCACCAGACGCTCGTGCTGAACAATCTGCGCAGCCGCATTTATGTCGAGGCGGACGGCCAGATGAAAACCGGCCGCGACGTGGCCGTGGCCGCGCTGCTCGGCGCGGAGGAATTTGGTTTTGCCACCGCGCCGCTCGTCGTGATGGGCTGCATCATGATGCGCGTCTGCCATCTGAACACCTGCCCCGTCGGCGTCGCCACGCAGGATCCGCGCCTGCGCAAGCGCTTCACCGGCGAGCCGGAACACGTCGTGAATTTCATGCGCTTCATCGCGCAGGAATTGCGCGAGATCATGGCCAAGCTCGGTTTCCGCAAGCTGGAAGACATGGTCGGCCGCACGGACAAATTGTTTCCGTGGAAAGCGATTGAGCATTGGAAGGCCAAGGGCCTCGACCTCACGCCGATTTTGCACCAGCCGGAAATGGGCGCGGAAGTCGGACGTTTCCGCCAGCAGGACCAGGATCACGGCCTGGAAAAATCGCTGGACGTGACGAAGCTGCTCGACATCTGCAAACCGGCGATTGAGCGCGGCGAAAAAGTCCGCGCCGAACTGCCGATCATCAACGTGAACCGCGTCGTCGGCACGATTGTCGGCAGCGAAATCACCAAGAAACACGGGCCGAACGGACTGCCGGAAGACACCGTGCATCTGAAATTCAACGGCAGCGCCGGCCAGAGCTTCGGCGCGTTCATGCCGCGCGGCATGACGCATCGAACTGGAAGGCGACGCGAACGATTATTTCGGCAAGGGCTTGAGCGGCGGAAAACTCATCGTCTATCCGCCGAAAGGTTCGACGTTTGTGCCGGAGGAAAACATCATCATCGGCAACGTGGCGCTTTACGGCGCGACGGCGGGCGAAATTTTTGTGCGCGGCATGGCGGGCGAACGTTTTGCCGTCCGCAACTCCGGCGTCAACGCGGTCGTCGAGGCCGTCGGCGATCACGGCTGCGAATACATGACCGGCGGACGCGTCGTGATTCTCGGCAAGACCGGCCGCAATTTTGCCGCCGGCATGAGCGGCGGCGTCGCCTACGTTCTGGACGAGGCGGGCGATTTCGCCACGCGCTGCAACATGGAACTGGTCGGCCTGGAAAAACTTGACGGACGCGGACGAGATCGAGCAGGTCTGGAAATTGATCCAGCGCCATCAGGCTTACACCAAGAGCGAACGCGCCGCGAAGATTCTCGGCGACTGGAAAAATTTCGTGCCGAAATTCGTCAAGGTGATGCCGCAGGATTACAAGCGCGTGTTGCTGTCGCTCAAAAAAGTGCAGTCGCAGGGCTTGAGCGGCGACGACGCGATCATGGCCGCGTTCGAGGAAAACGTGAAAGGCGGCCACTGAACCAACATTTTGATCAACCCAAACTAAAAACAGATGGGCAAACCAACCGGATTTTTAGAGTTTCAACGTGAACTGCCGAAGGACCGCTCGCCGCTCGGGCGCGTCGCCGACTGGCAGGAATTTCACAACCACATGCCGGAGGCCGACCTGAAAAAACAGGGCGCGCGCTGCATGGATTGCGGCATTCCGTTCTGCCACACCGGCCAGCTCGTCAGCGGCATGGCCAGCGGCTGCCCGATTCACAACCTGATTCCGGAATGGAACGATCTGGTTTATCGCGGCCTCTGGAAGGAAGCGCTCGAACGCCTGCACAAGACGAATAATTTTCCGGAATTCACCGGCCGCGTCTGTCCCGCGCCGTGCGAAGGCTCGTGCGTGCTGGGCATCAACAATCCGCCGGTCACGATCAAAAACATCGAGTGCAGCATCATTGACCACGGCTGGGAAAACGGCTGGGTCAAACCCGAACCGCCGAAAAAGCGCACCGGCAAAAAAGTGGCCGTCATCGGCTCCGGCCCGGCGGGAATTTCCGCCGCCGCGCAATTGAACAAGGCCGGCCACGACGTCACCGTTTTTGAGCGCGCCGACCGCCCCGGCGGTTTGCTCATGTATGGCATCCCGAACATGAAGCTCGACAAAAAGGAAGTCGTGCTGCGCCGCCTCAAACTGCTGGAAGCCGAAGGCGTCAAGTTTGTCTGCAACACCGAGGTCGGGAAAAATTATCCGGCGGAAAAGTTGTTGAAGGAATTCGACGCCGTCATTCTGGCGACCGGCGCGACCAAGCCGCGCGATTTGCCGATTGAAGGCCGCGCAGCTCAAGGGCATTCATTTCGCGATGGATTTTCTCACCGCGAACACCAAGGCCATTCTGGATCAGCACAAGAACGGGAGTTTCATTGACGCGACCGGCAAGGACGTGGTCGTCATCGGCGGCGGCGACACCGGCACGGACTGCGTCGGCACTTCCATGCGGCACGGCTGCAAGATCGCTGGTGCAGGTGGAAATTTTGCCCAAGCCGCCGCTGGATCGCGCCAAGGACAATCCGTGGCCCGAATGGCCGAAGACTTACAAGCTGGATTACGGCCAGGAAGAAGCCGCCGCGAAATTCGGCGCCGACCCGCGCGTTTATCTCACGACCGCGACGAAATTTGAAGGCGACGCGCACGGCCACGTCAAAGCCGTTCACACCGTGCAGGTCGAATGGACGAAGAACGACAAAGGCCAGTTCATTCCGAAGAATGTTCCCGGCACGGAAAAAGTTCTGCCCGCGCAACTCGTGCTGCTGGCGATGGGTTTTCTCGGACCGGAACAGCCGTTGCTCGAATCGCTCGGCATCGAACGCGACCCGCGCAGCAACGCCAAAGCCGACTTCGAGAAATACACCACGAACATCCAGGGCGTCTTTGCCGCCGGCGACTGCCGGCGCGGCCAGAGCCTCGTCGTTTGGGCGTTCAACGAAGGCCGCGGCGCGGCGCGCGAATGCGACCGCTTCCTGATGGGCGCCACGGATTTGCCATAGGTAATTTTGGCTTGACTTACGCATTACGATTTTTTATTGTTGACCCCGAATCGAGGCATGAGTGGTTTTGAACACTGACTTAAGACACAACTGAATACAGTTGTGTCTTTTTGTTTTTGCCGCCGCCTCACATATCAGGAGTCATTATGGCTAGTGGCAAGATAAAGTGGTTTGACAATAAAAAGGGGTTCGGGTTCATCGCCCAAAGTTCCGGGCAGGACGTGTTCGTGCATCATACGGCGATTGTCGGTTCGGGATTCAAGACCTTCAATGAAGGCGACATCGTTTCCTTCGAGGTCGTTCCCGGAGAAAAAGGGCTGAAGGCCGAAAACGTCCAGCGCGTGCAGGCTCCGTAGCGCCCGCGCAGTCAACATCCGGTTTTTAAGCCGCGAGCATTTTCGTTCGCCAGCGGCGGAGGTGGTGGTTATGCTAGTCTCATGGCAGACCCATCTGTGCCGCGCATTGCCAGCCTCTACCTCCACGTCCCGTTCTGCGCGCAGAAATGCGCGTATTGCGCCTTTTATTCTGAGGCTTCCAGCGGCGAACTCATCAGCCGCTACGTTTCTGCATTGGCGCGTGAACTGGAAATCGTCGCTGACGATTTGAAGCCACGAACCATTTTCTTCGGCGGCGGCACGCCTTCCATCCTGAACCTGCGCCAATGGGAACAAATCCTGCGGGCGATGGGAAAACTGAACCTGCTCGGCGCGGACGAATTCACCGTGGAATGCAATCCCGCCACCGTTTCCGCCGACAAGGCGAAACTCTTCCGCGACTTTGGCATCAATCGCATTTCGATGGGCGTGCAATCGCTCGATGAAAAGTTGCTCGACCGGCTGGGCCGCATCCATTCGCGCGAGATGGTTTTCAAGTCGTTCGACATTTTGCGAAAAGCCGGTTTTGAAAATCTCAATCTTGATTTGATGTTCGCCATTCCCACGCAGACGATGGAAATCTGGCGCGCGACCTTGAACGAGGCGATGGCCATGCAAAGCGAGCATCTTTCCAGCTACGAAGTAATTTACGAAGACGACACGCCGCTGTACGAACAGCTCCAGGCCGGTGAATTTTCCGTGGACGAAAATCTCGCCTGCGAAATGTATGAGGAATTGATCGTGCGCGCGACCGCCGCCGGGTTCCGGCAATACGAAATCGCCAACTTCGCCCGCGACGCTAAATCCATCAATCCATCAATCCATCAATCCATTCCGTCACTGGCCTGCCAACACAACGTGAATTATTGGCGCGGCGGCTCGTTCTACGGACTCGGCCCCAGCGCGACCGGCTACGTGCGCGGAGTGCGGACAAAAAACTGGTCGAACACGCAGTTGTATTGCGACCAGCTTGAAAAAGGAAAACGCGCGATTGAATCCAGCGAAGAACTGCCGCCGCTGCGCCGCGCCGGCGAAATCGCCGCGTTCGGCCTGCGCATGAACGCCGGCTGGCCGTTTGAAGAATTTCAGCGCACGACCAATTTTGATTTGCGGAACGAGTGGTCTTCCGAAATGGATCAATTAAGCGAACGCGGCTGGGCTTGGCGCGACGCGGAAAAATTTCAACTCACGCCTCAGGGACTGCGCTTTGCCGACGCGGCGGCGGAACTGTTCCTGCGGTGATTCAAACGATCGGCAGACGGACGACGAACGTCGTTCCGGCTCCGATTGTGCTGGCCGCTTCAATCGTTCCCCCGTGCGCCTCGACAATCGCCTTGGAAATCGCCAGGCCGAGGCCGGCGTTGCCCGCGCCGGTGCGTGAGGCGTCGGCGCGGAAAAACCGTCCGAACACGCGCGGCAAATTTTCGTCGGCAATGCCCAGTCCGGTGTCCGCCATCGTCAGCACGGCCAGGCCGTTTTGCGATTCCAATTTCACGCGCACTTCGCCGCCGGGCTTGTTGTATTGAATCGCATTGGTCAGCAGGTTGGTGACCACCTGCGCGAGCCGTTCGGAATCGCCGGTGATTTTCAGTGAAGGAATTTCGGTGATCACTTTGGTGCCGCGTTCAGCCGCCAGCGGCTGCACCAGTTCGACGCAATCGGAAATGGTTTTTGAAAAATCAAATGGCAGCCGTTTCAAAACTTCCTGCCCGGCGTCGAACCGGGCGAGTGACAACAGCGACTCGATCAACCTGCGCATCCGCTGCGCCGCGCGCTGGCACGCCTCGACGGTCTGCTTGTAATCGCCGGCTTCGCGTTCGCGGCTCAACGCCGTTTGCGTCTGCGTCAAAATCACCGACACCGGCGTGCGCAATTCATGCGCGGCGTCAGCCGTAAATTGTTTCTGCTGCGCAAAGGCGGTTTCAAGCCGCTCGAAGGTGGAATTCAAAACGGCGGCGAGCTGGCCGAGTTCGCTTTCGGCCTCGGCGACGTTGATGCGCTGCGACAAATCGCCGGCGGAAATTTTCACCGCCGTCGCACTAATGATTTCAATTGGTTTGAGCGACCGCGAAACCAGCCACCCGCCGCCCGCCAGACCGACGAGCAAAATCAAACCTCCCACCCCCGCCAAATTTACTGCCGCACGATGCAGTTCTTTCAAATCCGGCGCGATGGAGCAGCCGACTTCGATGAATTCGCCCGAAGGCAACATCTCGCCGGTAACCCGGTTGTCCTTGAAGTCAATGAACAGGGGCGCAACCGGCATTGAATTGCTCGTGGAGATTCCGTTCACTTGATGCACTTCGTTGACGTAATGCTGGAAACGGGAATCTGAAACTTCTGCCGGAAACGCGGGAAAATTATCCGAACGCGCGATTTCCCGGTTGCCATGCACGTTGAGCAGGGTGATCCGGTAGTAAAAATCGTTGACCGTGTTCGTGCCAAACCAATGGACGGCCTCTGGCAGCAGATGGAATTCCGGCAGTGGCCGGTTTTTTTGCAACATCGGCGGGCCATCGCCCGACAGATCTTCATCCGAAAGCTGATCCGGCGGCGGCCGGTCAAACGGCTGTTGACCGTTTTCCGGTCCGCGCCGGGGCGGACGATGCAACGCATTGGCCAGAATGCCGATCCGCCGGTGCAGTTCCTGATCAATCTGGCCCAACTGCCGACCTCGCTCCAGTTGATACGCCGTGACGCCAAACCCCGCCAGCACGGCCACGAGAATCAGGCCATACCAGATTTGCAGCCGCCACTTGATGGATTTGAAAATTTTCATTCGATGCAGTAGCCGTGGCCACGCCGCGTGGCGATGAATTCCGCGCCAAGCTTTTTGCGGACGTTGGAAACGTGAACGTCAAGCAGATTGGAAAGCGAGCTTTCATTTTCATCAAACAGATGCTCGTAAAGCTGCGTGCGAGTGACGACCTCGCCGCGATGGAGCGCCAGGAATTCCACCAGCGAATACTCACGTGCGGTAAGTTCCACCGGTCTGTCCTTCAGAAAAACATTTCGTGCCGCCGTGTCCACCTTCACCCCGCCGATTTCGATGAGATTTGTGGTTTTGTTCGCGCTGCGGCGGATGAGCGCGCGCAGGCGGGCAAACAATTCCGGCAAATCAAACGGCTTGACGACGTAATCATCCGCGCCGGTGTCGAGACCCTTCACGCGGTCGCGGGTCTGGTCGCGGGCGGTGAGCATCAGCACGGGAGTTTTTTTTGTTTTGCGGAGGCGCTTGAGAATTTCCCACCCGTCCATTTTAGGCAGCATCACGTCAAGGACAATGGCGTCGTAATCGTAGCTTTCGGCCTTGTAAAATCCGTCCTCGCCGTCGTCGGCGGTGTCCACGGCGTAGCCTTCCTCGCGCAGCGCCTGGGCGATGCTGCGGAGCAGGTCCGGTTCGTCTTCGACAACGAGAATTCTCATGGCGGCTGGCGGAGTTTTGCATAAACGTAATGAATCCGCCAGCGCGCAGGGTCGCACACGCAACCTTAAGCGGAGATGAAGCATTTTCCGCCGGAGCAAAAAACTTTTTTCAAAATCTTTTCCGCTTCACCTTCGCTTAAGGTTCGCTGGCGTAAAGTGAGCGCGAAGATTCGGTAAAACAAAAAACAACGTGAAAGGAAAAATATGAAAACGAAAATCATGCTGACGGTGCTGGCGCTCGGAACGTCGGCGTTCATCGCGGGCGCGCAAGACAACAACGACGGACCGCCCGGCGGTGGCGGTCCCGATGGACAAGGCGGGCCTGGCGGCCCGGGCAGACATCATCGTCCGCCGCCGCTGCCCATCGTCATGGCGCTCGACACCAATCACGACGGCATCATTGATTCCAATGAAATCGCCAACGCGAGCGCCGAGCTGCTGACGCTCGACAAAAACGGCGACGGCAAATTGACGCCCGACGAATACCTGCCGCGCTGCCGAAGGATGCGCCCGCCGACGCGCCGCGTCCGCCGACGCCGCTGATCATCAAGGCGCTCGACGCGAACGGCGACGGCGTGATTGACGCCAGCGAAATCGCCAATGCGCCGGCGGCATTGAAGACATTGGATAAAAACGGCGACGGCCAGTTGACTCGCGATGAATATCTCGGCCCGCGCCCGCCGCGTCCGGATGGTCAAGCTGGCCAAGGTCATGGTCCTGGCGGTGACAACAACGGCATGCCGTCCGGCCCTCCGCCCGGTGATGGCGGCGATGGCAACAATCATCTGCCGGCCGGTCCGCCTCCGGGCGACGCACCGCCACCGCAATAAACTTCCGTTCGCGGGAACGCGCACGCGGCGGGCTGGCAAAATTCCGGGTGGAATCCAGTCCGCCGTTTTTTATTTTCAACTCACCACCGGCTCGTGCGCCGGAATGGCGGAACGCGGCGGTAATTTTTTTACCGCAACAAATCCCGCCAGCACGCACAGGCCGGCAGCGGCGAGATACGGCGAGTGCGGAAACAGCGCGTAGGCGCTGGTGGCGAACAGCGGCCCGAAAATCCGGCCCAGCGTCCCGGCGCTTTGCGTGACGCCGAGCACGGCGCCCTGCTCCGCCGCCGGCGTGAAAATGGAAATCAATCCCATCGTCGGCGCGCGGTTGAGGCCGGAGGACATCGCGACCAGCGCGAGGCCGAGCAGCAGCACGCCAAGCGTGCCGGCATACGGAATGATGAGCAGGCTCAAGCCCACGGCAACCAGGCTGCCGGAAATCAGCGCCGGCTCACCGAAGCGTTTTACCAATCGGCCAATCATGCCGCCCTGCACCAGCGCCGACATCAGTCCGCAAAAGGCGAACAGATAGCCGATGTGCCGTTCATCGTAATAAAATTTCTGCGGCTTCAATTCTTCCGGATACGCGGCTTCCAGCAACAGCCGGTTCAACCGGCGGTTCGTGTCGTGGTTCCGGCTTGCCGCTACTAGCCGAACGGTTTCGTCGCTGAGTTTGAAATTTTGCCAAGTGGCGGCGTCGTAAAAATCCGGCGATTTGAGCAGCGTGTTAATTTCGTTGAACAGCACGCGGCGAAGCGAAATTTCGCTGGCGGCGGGGTCGCCGAGAATTTTCAAGCCGTCCGGCGAAATTCTGGCGCGCACGCGGATGGAAACCGGATCGGTGCCGGAAACAATCTTCTGCGCCAGCGCGGCGGGATTCTTGAATTCGTCGGGATGAAAATTCGGGGAACCGAGCAGCAGCGGCAGCGTGCTTTCAAAGCAGGCGAAGCAGAACGTGGCCAGAAAATACAGGACGATGAGGAAGCCGACGTGCGGCGTCTTCAACGAATGCGCCCATTGCGCGAGTTTGGGGCGCGGCGCCGCCGGCGCGGCGCCGGGTTTGCGGCTCTCGGCGAGAATCGTAAAGGCCAGCAGAAAATTTGCCGCGCAGATGCCCGACGCCACCCAGCCCGGTCCCTGCAATCCGATATAGCTGGCGCTTAACGCGCCGATGACCGGGCCAAGAATGAAGCCGAGACCGAACGCCATGCCGATGAATCCCATGCCGCGCGAGCGCTTGTCCGGCGGCGTCACGTCCGCGATGTAGGCCGAGGCGACGGAAATGTTCGCGCCGCAGATGCCGGCAAAAACGCGGGAGACGAGCAGGATGGTCAGGGCGGTGTGGGGCGCGAGTCCCGGCCAGGCCGCCAGCGCAAACATCGCGTAGGAAACCGCCGCGCCCGCCGTGCTGAACAACAAGACCGGCCGCCGGCCGATGCGGTCGGACAGCCGGCCCCAATACGGCGCGAAGAAAAATTGCATCACGGAATACGACGCGATGATGAGGCCGATCATGAAGCCTTCCGCGCCGAACTTGTCCGCGTAACGCGGCAGCAGCGGCAGGACGATGCCGAAGCCGATGAGGTCAATGAAGACCGTGAGAAAAATGACGAGCAATGACGGTTTGCGATTCATGTTCAAAAAAGCTTCGGGAGTCTAGCGGCGAAAAGCGGGGAGTCAATTTTGTTAGCCACCGGGGACGAAGCTGCCGCCCGAAGAAATCGGGGCGGAAATCCGCCCGTCCGGGAAACACGACCAGCCATCCGGGAACGCCGGCGGCCGATGCGGGAAAGGTGTCGGCCAAACGGGAAGACCTGCAAATCCGGCCGGGAAGCGCGCCGGCCGGGGCGGGAACGGCGACGGAGCCATCGGGAACGCCGGCGCGCGACCCGGGAACCGTGTCGGACAGACCGGGAAGAGCGGCGGCAGGGGCGGGAAGAGCGACGGACGACCAGGAAGAGGTGCAAATTGAGCGGGAACGACGTCGGAAAGGGCGGGAATCGCGTCGGACGATGCGGGAACAGCGCCGGACGGGCGGGAACGTCGTTGGACGGCCAAAATAATCTTGCGAAAAGCCAATAAAACAGCAAAAACAACCAAAAACCGGGTTTTGACCGTCCCGAAGCCTTGCGGGTGACTAAAAAGAGACAGTTATGCGGGTTTGACCCGAATTTTAAGAATGGGGGGCGGGGGCATCAGCCCAGTGTCTTGAGCCGCCGGTCTAGATCTTTCCGGTTGATGAGGTCAATGACCTGCAATTGGTCGGCCTGCAGCCGGAAGAGCAGCCGGTAATCCGAGCCGATCCGTTGCCGCATCACATTGGGCACGGCCTTAAGCCGCAACGCGCCGACGAACGCCGCCGGGTCGCCCGCCGCCAACCGGCCGGTCATGATCATGGCGGCGCGGGCGACGTGGCGCGGAAATCCGGCGAGCGTGTGCTGGAAACTTTTGGGAAATTCGATCAGCCGCACCGGATGCACTTCCGGCGCGGCCTGCGGCAGCAGCAGTTCCACTTCGTGATCCGGGGCGTCGGTTTCATTGGCCACCACCGGGGCGCCATTTTGCTTCAGGGTTTCCAGATCCGTGTGCGCCTTTTGCAATTCGCGCCGCAAATCGTTCCGCTCGTGATGACGTTCGTTGAGCGCGGATTTTAATTCGTCCACCTTCCGGCGCATTTCCTTCAGGGCCGGGTCCTCCGTCACCTTGGACACCGGGGTGTGGGCGGGTTGCGGGACATGGGCGCGCTTCTGTTCCTGCCGGGTGATTTCCCTTTGCAACTGCTCCAGTGCATCCTTGAGCTGCTTCACTTCCTCCGCCTTGGCGTTCAATTTTTGGCGTGCCCGGCCCAGCTCCGCCGATTCCTTCCTGTGGTCGTCTTCATGACGGGCAAAATGCTGGTCCATGAGGTCGCCGGACGGATCGTCCGGGGAAAGGTTCAGCTTGTCGCGCGTTTCCAGAATCTGCCCGAACAGGAACGAGGCTTCCTTTTGCTTCACCATCGGCAGCATGCTGCGCGAGATGAAAATTCCCAGGGCCTTCAATTTGGCGGATTCCATCACGCCGTAGGCAAATTCCTCCAAGGCTTGGGAGTCTTCCGTCTGCAATGCCAGCAGGGACAATTCTTCGAGCCGTTCCAGATACTTCGCCGGGTCGTCCTGCGCGAGCAGCAGGCGCGAGCCGGGTCGCAGTTCCTTTTCAATCTGGCCGGCGTCGGGACGCCACCGGAGCAATCGTTCCAGGATATCCTTCCGTCCCGCCCTGGTCACAAAGAACAGCGAAAAAGTCCAGACCTCCTTCAAATCCTCCGAAAAGCCCAGTTGCTCAAACGTCTCCGCCAAACGGTCACACTGGCTGAAAGCGGACAGGCGCATGATATAGGGTATCACCAGCTCCTTTGGGATTTTTCCCGGATCCAGCCGCAGCAGGTCGGACACCAACGTATTCTCCAGCCGCGCCAGGGTCAGATGCGTCTCCGGCTGCGCGGATAATTCCGCGTGGGTCAAACCCGACACTTCCGACGAGTGCTGCAGCCGTTCGTGATCCTTGTCGAGGCAGCAATGCTTGTATTTTTTGCCGCTGCCGCACGGGCACGGCTCATTGCGGCCGATGCGGGCCACCGCCCGGCGCATGGTGGTGCCGGACGTCAGGGTGTTCACGGGGGCATCGGGCAAAAGCTCCGGCCCTGCTTCACCATAAAATTGCCCCAGGGTTCCCTCCATGTATTGCTTGACGCCCTCCGGGTTGGCCGCGCCCTGATGCTTTTCGAGGATGGCCGCCAGCGCCGCGTCGCCGGTCAATGCCGCCAGGCACCGCAGGACTGCGGCCATGGTAAGCAGGTGCGGCCGGCTGGCGTTGGGTTTGACCCGCGCCAGATGCCGCGCCGCCGCCAGCACCCCATCCGGCAAAACGCCGTGGCGATGCTGCTGGCACCAGGCTGCAATGACATACAACGCCGTCGCCTCCATGTCCCGCGTCAGTTGCGTGTGCTGCACGGCGTCCAGCAGCGGCTCCGGCAGTTCGCCCGTCATGTGCCAGACCATCCAGCCCAGAGACGACCAGTGGGGCATCAGCATCGCCCCGCGCGGCAGATGCCGGACGGACACCGGCCGCCCCGTGGCCAGCGCCGCCATCACGACGTAAGTGAACTCCGTTTGATTTGCCGCCGAGACAATCTCCCCGATCAGCTCGTCCAGCGCCGCGTCCTCCGCCGGCAGCAGCTCCGCCACCCGCAGCACGGATGGCCTGCAATACCGGGCCTGCTCGATGAACTGGCGCAATTCTGTTTGCATAAATTTTCAGCGGCCTGGAAGCCGCCCCGCTCTTCAGGGCGTCTCAATGGTCACACAATCTTGGCTGACAAAATCTTCCGGCTCCGGCACGAACGCGGGCAATCCCGGCGGGGCGATGGGTTCGCCTTTTGCTTCCTTGGCGGCGAGTTCCAGATTTAATTTCAGGAGGAAGGCGAGAATGTCCTCGTCCGGTTTCATGCCGTAGGCGGCGCGGACGGCGGCATCCAGCGCGGCGTGGGCGGTGCGCAAACGGTTTTCGCCGGGCGTTTCGAGCGATTTGTAAAGCTCGCGCAGCGACCAGCCGTTGGCGTCCATGATTTCATGGCGCAAGTTCCGCAGCGCGCGGGCGGCCCCGGCCACGGCGCGGATTTTTTGTAGCGCAACCGTCCCGGCGGCGGGTTGAGCGGGCGTCCCGCCCGGTTTGCGCGCGGAGGGTTTGACTGGCGGCGGGACGCCGCCGGAACCCGCAGGCGCGGACGCCTGCGCTACCGCAAACTTGGTGCGGTCGCCGGGAAAACGGACGCGGTATTCAAAGGTGCAGCCTTCCGGGAGCGTGTTGGCGTCGTGGTTGAAGGCTTCGAGCAGGTGGAAGAGGAAGGTTTGCGCCTCGCTCTTTTCATCGCCCTTCAGTTTGGCGGCAAAGCCGGCAAAATCCTGAAAGGCCTTTTCCTGCGAAGTCATTGACGCGCGATTGTGCGCGGGAAAACTGGCGGCGTCAATTTCCGCCTGCGCGCCGGGCTGGACATTTCTTGCCAAAATATTTAACAAAAAATGTTGAGCTTCTCCGGTGGTTCATCCGCAAGCTCATCGGGAATCGGACGGAAAGACCTTTTGGGAAAAAGGGCCTGCTGCTTCCACCCGCGAGACAACCAAAAACTGAAATCAAACATGGAAAATAAAATCATCCGCGAGTGCGTCAGCTTTGACCATTCGCTTGTGTTCTCCAACGCCAACAACGCCGATATTCCGGCCACCAGCAAGGGGGCGCTGTATGTCACCAGCCTCTCCGGCATCTACGCCCTGCTGGTCAAGGCCGGGGCCGCGCAAAAGCCCGTCACGGTGTCGGCGCAAAATGCGCTGGTGCTGGCGCTCGACAAGAAGCTGGAAAACCTGGCCACCATCGCCAAGGCGTATGCGGCGGATGTGCCGGGCTTCGACGACTCGTTTCCGCGTCCGGCGCATCTCAATCCAGGCGAGGTGTTGCGCACGGCCAACGTGTATCTGGCGGCCCTGGTTCCAACGGCGACGGATGACGCGGCGACGGTGGCGGCCAAGGCCGCGCGGGTGCAGGTGTTTGTGGACCACGCCCAGCCGGCGACGCTGGTGGGGGATTTGCAGGCGCAGGTGAAGGCGGTGGGCACGGTGTCCGGCACGCATGAGGCGAGCCGCGAGACGGGTGTGTTGAGCACGGCCCAAATTGCCAGCCTGGTGGGCGAGGGCCGGAAGCAGCGGAATTATCTGGATGCGATCTTTCGGACGGTCTATGCGAACATCCCGGAAAAACTGGCGGCGTGGGTCAGCGCCAGCCATGTGGAACACGGTCCGGTGCATCCGGCGGTTGCGCCAACGCCCGCGCCGGCAACTTCGACGACGGGCACAGCCTCTCCAGCAGCCGCGACGAAATAAGTCCGGCGTAGAGTTTCATTTCACAAGCCGCATTCATTTGAGTGCGGCTTTTTTTTATTTGGCGAATAACTTCGGAACAAGAAAAACAACTTTGTCTTGCCGCCAATTATCCATCGGCGATTCTATGCGTCATGATTGATTCCGAACAAACCGCATTTGAAGGAATGTGGCTGGTGTCGAAACCAACCGGCGCTGTGGCTTGTGCAAAGGCAATCAATGGGAAATTGCTGATTCCCCAATCTTTCAGCGAAGAAAAGAAGCTGGCAGGCCATTATTACGATTGTCGGGTAGTTGGAAAGACGCTCTTTTGTCGCTTTGAACATTTTGACTCCGCTGTTGCCGGTGTATTATTCCTCACCGTTGCGCCAAACGAGACATTAAAAGGTGGACGGTGGATGAACGATCAGATTTCGGAAGTTGTTCGGATAGACATTTCCCGCCTGTCAGAATCTTTGCCGGGAATACAGCCAGTCGTATGGATTCGAATTCCGAACAAAGAAACGCCGCAATGGGCGGAAAATTATTTTAATGAAGATTGGCCAAACAAACATTTCAGTTAGTTCACACTATTTTTATGATTGATTCCGTTTCCGACATTGCCGGTGCCGCCGCCGATTTGAAGAAGGCGCGGCGGCAAAAATCGGCGCGGGCCGACAGCCGCACCAGCATTGACCGGCTGCCACCCCACGCCTTGGACATGGAGCAGGGCGTGCTCGGCTGCCAGTTGCTCTCGCCAAATGAATGCATCGGTGAAGTCATTGAAAAAATGAAAAGCACCGGGGTCGAGGCGCACTACGATCTGCGACATCAGACGATTCAAGCCGAATTGTTCGAAATGTATGACAGCCGGGTGCCGATTGATGTCATCACGTTGCAGCAACGGCTCAAGGACAAGGGACTGCTGGATCAAATCGGCGGCATCGCGTATCTGTCGCAGCTTCAGGATTCGGTGCCGAGCGCGGCGAACCTTTCCTATTATCTCGAAATCGTGCAGGAAAAATTCCTGCTGCGGCGGATGATTGCCACCTGCACGGAAGTCGTCGGGCGCGTTTATGATTATGAAGGCGACGTGGAGACGCTGCTGGACGAGGTGGAGAAGGAAATTTTGCGCATCAACGAGTCGCGCGCGCAAAGCAGCACGGCCACGGTCAAGGAACTCGTCGGCAAGGCGATTCTCACCGTCGAAAATTATTTTGGCCGGCAGGGCACGTTGAACGGCCTCGGCACGGGCTTCCCGGATCTGGACCGGATGACGGACGGCTTGCACGGCCAGGAAATGATCGTGATCGCGGCGCGGCCTTCGATGGGCAAAACGTCGCTGGCGATGAACATCGTCGAGCACGTCGTGCTGGAGCAAAATCTGCCGGCGGGCGTGTTCAGCCTGGAAATGAGCGCGGAATCGCTCGTGCTGCGCATGTTGTGCTCCATCGCGCGCGTGAACCTGCGGAGCATCCGCGAAGGCTTCATGAGCGAGGCGGATTTTCCGAAGCTGACGAGCGCGGCGGGCCGGCTGGCGAAGGCGAAATTGCTGATTGACGATTCGGCGGGGCTTTCGATTTTGGACCTGCGGGCGCGGGCGCGGCGGATGCACCAGCAGCACGGCGTGAAGCTGTTCGTGATTGACTATTTGCAGTTGCTGCATTCTACTTCGCGACGTTCGCAAGACAATCGCCAGCAGGAAATCGCCGACATTTCCAGCGGCATCAAGGCTCTGGCGAAGGAATTGAAGGTGCCGGTGCTGGTGTTGAGCCAGTTGAACCGCGAGCTGGAAAAAGACAAGAGCCGCAAGCCGCGGCTGTCGGACTTGCGCGAATCGGGCGCGATCGAACAGGACGCCGACGTGGTGGGTCTGTTGTATAAACCGAGCGCCGGCGATGATGAAGACGGGGCGCAGGCCGAGGAAGCCGACGGTCTGCCGGTGAACCTGCTGATCGCCAAACAGCGCAACGGTCCGACGGGCGACATCAATTTAACATTCTTGAAATCCTATACGCGATTTGAAAGCGCAGCCAAAGTCAGCAATGAAGATGTGCCGGGCAGCTAGACGATGAAATTATTTTTCCGCCTTTTGGGAGTCTGGCTGCTGCTGGGCTGCGCGCAGGCCGCGTGGTCGCAGACAACCGGCCCGAAAATTGACGCCGTGGACATCCAGTTCGTCGGCCCGGCGCAGGTCAGCCAGGAATTCATCCGCTCCAACATCCGGGTCAAGGCGGGCGACATCTACCGGGTCAGCTCCACGCAGGACGACGTCCACGCGCTTTACGCCACCGGACAATTCTACAACATCCAGGTCACGGTGAACCAGTCCACCAACGACAGCGGCGTGGTGCTGACCTACCATGTCCAGTCGCGCCCGCGCATCACGGAAATCAAGCTGGAGGGCAACAAAAAGCTGAAGGACTCCAAGCTCAAGAAAAAAATCACCGTGAAGGTTGGCGACCCGCTGGACGAACAGAAGCTGTTCACCGATGTTCAGGAAATGAAGAAGCTTTATGAAAAATACGGCTATCCCGACACGCAGATAAAATATGTGACGAGCGTGGATGAAAACGCCGGGCACGGCACCGTCACGTTCCATATTGTCGAAAGCCAGAAGGTGAAGATCAGCGAGATTGATTTCATCGGCGCGGCGGCGTTCACGCAGAAACAACTGCGCGGGGTGGTGAAGCTCAAGCGGCACTGGATGTGGTCGTGGCTGACGGGCAACGGCGTTTTCAAGCAGGATGATTTCGACGACGACAACGACCTGTTGACGGATTTTTACCTCAACCACGGCTATCTCGACTTTGCCATCAAGGACGTGAAGCTGGAAAATCCGACGACCAACACGCTGGTGATCAAATATGATTTGAATGAAGGCCGGCAATACAAGGTCGGTTCCATCAAGATCACCGGCAACAAAATTTTCAGCGACGCCCAGATCCGCAGCGGGATGGCCTACAACCACGCCTACCAGCAGTTGAAAGGCCGGCTCGGTGCCAACGGGTTCGTGATGGACGTGGGGGACACCTTCACGCCCGACGGCCAGAAAAAAGACACGCAGGCGCTGCAGGATTTTTACGGGAGCAAGGGCTACATTGACGTGACGCCCGGGCAAACCCTGCGCGTCATCCGCACGCCCAATGTGGACACGGGCACGATTGACCTGGAATTTCAGATCGAGGAAGGCCAGAAAACCTACGTCGAAAAAATCAACATCACCGGCAACGTCAAAACCAAGGACAAGGTCATCCGCCGCGAGCTGGCCATCTCGCCCGGCGAGGTGTTTGACATGGTGCGTGTCAAGATCAGCAAGGAGCGCCTGGAGGGTTTGAATTATTTTGAAAAGGTGGACGCCGATCCGGAACCGACCGACCCGCCGATTTCCGGCCGGAAAAATCTGGACATCAATGTGACGGAAAAAAACACCGGCAACCTGACCTTCGGCGCGGGCTTCAGCTCGGTGGATTCGCTCGTCGGCTTTGTGGAGATGACGCAGGGCAATTTTGACCTGTTCCATCCGCCGACCTTCACCGGCGCCGGCCAGAAATTGCGCCTGAAAGTCGCGCTCGGCACGCAGCGCCGCGATTACGAACTGGAGTTCATCGAGCCGTGGTTTTTGAACCGCAAGCTGTCGCTGGACGTGGAGTTCTACCGCCACCAACTGGACTTCGAAAGTCCGAACGACATTTATGACGAAAGCCAGTCGGGCATGCGGGTGGGTCTGACGCGCGCGTTGTGGAGCGACTTCCTGCAAGGCAGCGTGAGCTATACGTTTGAGCAGGTCGGCATTTCATTGAACAGCCCCTATCAGCTTGGCTACACCCCCGTTTATTTTCCCCCGACCGGGCCGGGACAAGCTCCTGGCGCCAGCCCTCCAGTTCCTTCCAACGTGCCGGAATCCATCCTTGAGCAGCTCGGCCCGCACGATTACAGCCGCTTCGGCACGTCGCTCGCCTACGACACGCGCAACAGCACGCAACTGCCCAACCACGGCCAGCGCACTGAAATCATGCCCGAACTCAGCGTCGGCGACGTGGACTATTACAAAGTCCAGCTCAAGTCCGCCTGGTTTTTCCCCGGCCTGTTCAAAGGCAACGTCCTCGAAATTGACGGGCGCGTCGGCATCGCGGACAGTTTCTACGGCGGTGGCGTGCCATTTTACGACGCCTATTATCTCGGCGGCCTGAATTCACTGCGCGGCTTCAAATACCGGAACGTCTCCCCGCGCGATCCACCCACGCCCGGAGTGACGGTGAACGAACCTATTGGCGGCGACAGCATGTGGTTCGGTTCGGTGGAATACAGCGTCCCCATCGTGGAAAAAGACAACGGCGTGGGCGTGCGGGTCGCCACGTTCTTCGATATCGGTTCCGTCGGCACGGGTGCCACCACCTTTTCTGGAAATTTTGACGACGACGTGGGCATTGGCCTGCGGCTGAATATTCCGCACATGGGGCCGTTGCGGCTGGATTACGGCATCCCCATCACCCACGACCAGTATAACGGCGGCTCCGGCCAGTTCCAGTTCAGCGCCGGCTACACCCGGCCATTTTGATATGACCAACCATCGCGCAAAAAAATTTCAGCCCGTGCAACTCGCCGCCCTCGCGCTGGGATTGGCGGCGCTGGCCGCTTCCGCGCAGACCGCCACCGACCTCGGCAGCCTGCCGCTTTATTTTGAGGCCGTTTCCCCGGCGCACTTCCAGGCGCAGGGCCGCGACTCGCAGTTTTCCCTTTCACCCGGCGGTGCGCGGCTGGTCCTGCGCGCCAACGCGGAATCGCCGGCGCGCGCGGTGCAGATGCAATTCATCGGTGCCAGCCCGCAGGCGCAAATCCGCGGCGACGATGAATTGTCCGGCAGAATCAATTATTTCTGCGGCAACAACCCCGCGCGCTGGCAGACCGGCCTGCCGACTTTCAGCAAGGTGCGGGTGGACGGAATTTATCCCGGCATCAACCTGGTTTATTACGGCAACCAGCGGCAGATTGAATACGATTTGACGGTGGCGGCGGGGGCCAGCCCGGATTTGATCGCGCTGAACTTCGACGGCGCGGACAAAATTGCCGTCAACGCGCAGGGCGAGCTGGTTTTGAAACTGGGCGGCCGCGAAATCCTCCAGCCGAAGCCGCTGATTTACCAGATGGCCGGCGGCCAACAAAAAATCGTCGCCGGCGGCTACAAAATTTTGGACGCGCACCGCGTCGCCTTCGCCGTTGGCAGATACGACCGCGCGCTGCCGCTGGTGATTGACCCGGTTTTGAGCTTTGCGACTTATTTTGGCGGCACCGCCGGCCAGGCCGCCTGGGCCGTCGCGTTGAATCCGGTTGATGGTTCCATTTACATTGCCGGCCAGACCACTTCCAAGCAGTTTTCGACCACGAACGCCTTCCAGAAAAATTTCGGCGGCGGCATATTTTCCGGCGATGCGTTCGTGGCCCGGTTCGATAATCTCGGCAAAAATTTGATTTATCTGACCTATCTCGGCGGCAGCGCCGACGATGGGGCTTTGGGTCTGGCCGTTGACAGCGCGGGCAACGCTTTTGTGACCGGCTATACCGATTCCCCGAATTTCCCCACGTCCACCAATGCGCTTTTCCGCACCATTTCAGGGCAATACAACAACAATTCCAAATCCTACCTGACGGACGCCTTCGTCACGGAGTTGAATCCCGGCGGATCAAACCTGGTTTATTCAACCTTTCTGGGCGGCGCGGCGACGGATGTCGGCGTCGGCATCGCGCTGGATTCATCGGACAACGCCTACGTGACGGGCTACAGCTATTCGGACAATTTTCCAACCACCAATGCCATTCAAAAAAATCTGGCCTGCCCCTATGACGTTTATTACAACTGCAACGCCTTCGTGTCCGAAATCGCCTCCAACGGCGCGGCGCTGGTTTTTTCCACCTATCTGGGCGGCGCCACGATTGATGAAGGCCAGGGCATCGCGGTGGATGGCGGCAACAATATCTACGTGGCGGGCTTCACCGGCTCGACCAATTTTCCGGCGACCAATTACATCAGCCAGGTCATTGGCACCAATTATTACAACGGCCGCTGGCTGAACGGCATCACGAACTACCCCTATTACGTCTATGACGCGTTCGTCACCAAGCTGGCTCCGGGCGGCACCAATTTTGTTTATTCCACCCTGCTCGGCAGCGCGGGCTATGACGTCGCCAACCACGTCGCCGTGGACGGCAGCGGTGCCGCTTATGTGACCGGCTGGACTGTTTCCATGAATTTCCCAAACACGACCGGGACGAACGTGGTGGCGAACCACCTTGCCAACAATGTGCTCAACCTTTACACCACAAACACATTTTTGACCAAGATCACCAACGGCGTCGGCACGACCGCAGGCATCGCCTATTCCGCGGTCTTCGGCGGCAGCAGCATTGACGTCGGCTTCGGCGTCGCGGTTGACCCGGCGGGTGACGCGTTTGTCACCGGCTACTCTACTTCGTTCAATTTCCCATGCTTTCCGACCAACAGCGCCGGTTATCTCCACACAACCAATTCCGGCGGCTGCGACGTCTTCGTGACGGCGTTTAATCCGGACGCCTCCGCGCTGCTTTATTCCACCCTGCTGGGCGGGCCGTATTATGACGCCGGTTACGCCATCGCGGTTGATCCGGCGGGAAACGCGTATGTCGTCGGGCAGACTTATTCGATCAACTTCGCCACGCCGGGCGCTTACCAGACCGTCCGCAACGGGACGAACGACGCCTTTCTGGCCAAAATTCTGTTGCAGTCGCAGCCCGCGCTGGCCATCGCCAACGACGGCGGCACGAATGTCACCCTGGCCTGGCCCGGATTCGCGCCGGAATTCATCCTCGAATCCAACACGAACCTGGCTTCCACCAACTGGCTGGCCGTGCCGCAAACGCCGGTGCCAGCCAACGGTTCGGAAACGGTCACCCTGCCGGCGACCAACGACGATTTGTTCTTCCGGCTGCACATGTTTTAGCGCCGCGATGCCAGTTTTGAGTTGGCGGCGGCGGTGAATTCTGCTTTCCTTTCCCCATGAAAAATTATTTACGGTTGATTCTCCCGGTTTTTTTGCTGATGGCGTTCATGGGCGGTTCCGCGCTGGCGCAAACGAAAATTGCCACGGTGGACTTGAAGAAGCTTTTCGATAATTATTACAAGACCAAGCTGGCCCAGGCCGCCATCCAGGAACATGCCGCCCAACTGGACAAGGACGACAAAAGCATGAAGGACGACCTGAAAAAGGGCAGCGACGATTATCAGGCCTTGCAGGAACAGGCCAACGATCAGGCGCTCTCCGCCGACGAGCGCGACCGCCGCAAGCAGGCCGCCGCCGACAAGTTAAAGGAATTGCAGGCTTCCAAGGCCGCCATTGATCAATATGAGCGGCAGGCGCAGACCACGCTGGGCGAACAGCGGCAGCGGATGCGCGACAAGATTCTTGCCGAAATCAAAGACGCCGTTAACACCAAGGCCAAGGCGGGCGGCTACACCCTGGTTTTTGACACCGCGGCCGAAACGGTGAACGGCACCATGGCCATCGTTTACACCAGCGGCGACAACGATCTGACCGACGCCGTCCTGTCACAGCTCAACGCCGGCGCGCCGATTGACACGACCAAGATAGAAACGACAACCCCGCCGCCCCTGACGAACTCTTTCGGCAATCCGTAGCCGGCAACGGCCAAGCTCCGGGGCCGGCCGGTCCCGACACTTGAAAATCGCTCTTGCAAGGTGGCCGCCAGCCGCGTATAGTGCGCGCTCTTTTGCTATTGAATTAAATTTATGCGACGTCCAAAAGGCATCAAAACGAAAAAATCCGTGGCCAAGCGGTTCAAAATCACCGCCACCGGCAAGGTCATGCGCTCCCGCGCCGGCCGCCGCCATCTGGCCCAAACCAAAAATGCCAAGCGCCTGCCGCAGCCTCGGCAAGATCCGTGGTGGTGGACAAGACCGACACCTATCGCATCACGCAAAACCTGCCGTTCAGCCACTGAACTGATTTGCGATTTAACACTTCAACCATTTAACGAACCATGCGTGTCACCAATTCCCCCGCTTCCCGCAAACGCCGCGGAACGAATGCTCACAGCCGCCAAGGGCTTCCGCCTCAAGCGCTCCAAACTTTACCGCTACGCCTCCGACGCCGTTGACCACGGCCGGCAATACGCCTACCGCGACCGCCGCGTCAAGAAGCGCACCTTCCGCTATCTCTGGCAGATCCGCATCAACGCCGCCGCCCGCGCCGCCGGCCTGACCTACAGCCGTTTCATGGAAGGCCTCAAGGCCGCCAAGATGCGCGCTCGACCGCAAGGTCTCGCCGACCTCGCCGCCACGGATGCCGCCGCGTTTGGCGAATTGGTCAACGTCGCCAAGGCCGCGCTGAAGACCAAGCCCGCCGCCACTCTGGCCAAGGCTTAATTCAAGCGAACAGATTCTCGACGGGCGACCAGCAATGGTCGCCCGTTTTTCTTTTCTTCCATCCGCCAGTTCCATCCGCTATCCTCCATTCCTAAATTCTATGGGATTTCTCGATGACATCGAACCGCTGAAACAAACCGCGCTGGCGGAACTCAAAGCCGCGCCCGACCTCGCCGCGCTGGAACAAACCAAGGGCGCGTGGATCGGGCCGAACGGCAAATTCACCGCGCTGATGAAACAGCTCGGCACGCTCTCCAAGGAAGAAAAGCCCGCCGCCGGCAAACTCATCAACGCCGCCAAGGTCGAACTCGAAGCCGCGCTCGCCTCGCGCCGCGAGGAACTGGAACTGAAAGCCGCGCTGCCGAAAGAGCCGACCGATTTCACGCTGCCCGGACGCCGCCGCGCGCTCGGCAAATTGCATCCGCTCACGCAAGTCACCGACGACATCGTCCGCGCCTTCCGCAAGATTGGTTTTGCCGTCGCCGACGGGCCGGAGATCGAGGACGAGTATCATTGCTTCGACGCGCTCAACACGCCCGCCGACCATCCCGCGCGCGATTCGCAGGACACGTTTTATTTGGCCTCACGCCTCAACCCACGCGCACAAGCGCCTGCGCTCTTGCGCACGCACACCTCGTCCGTCCAAATCCGCGTGATGGAAAAGCAGCCGCCGCCCGTGCGCATCATCGTGCCGGGCCGCGTGTATCGCCGCGACAACGCCGACGCCACGCACAATCCCACCTTCCACCAGATCGAGGGGCTTTACGTGGACAAGAACGTCACCGTGGGCGACCTCAAGGGCACGGTGGAATTCGTCTTCCGCGAACTCATGGGCAGCGACGTGAAGATCCGGTTCCGTCCGCATTATTTCAGCTACACCGAGCCGAGCTACGAGATTGATTTCACCAACGCGCTCGTGAAGAAGATGGGCAAGGACTGGCTGGAGATCGCCGGCTGCGGCATGGTGCATCCGCAGGTGTTCGAGACCGTCGGCTACGATCCCGAAGTGTGGACCGGCTGGGCGTTCGGCTTCGGCATCGAACGCATCGCCATGCTCCGCTACGGCATCAACGACATCCGCCTCTTCTACGAAAACGACGTGCGGTTCTTGAAACAGTTTTAATTTTATGAGCCAGAACCAAATTCCAACTTACGATCGGTTGATGAATCCGTTGCTCAAGGCACTGCGGGAACTTGGCGGTTCTGGTTCAACAGATGAAATCTATCAACGTGTTGCAGAAATTTTGAAATTGCCGGAAGATGTCTTGAGTGTTTTGCATGATCCGGAAACAAGCAATCAAACCGAAGTGCAATATCGTCTGGCTTGGGCGCGAACCTATCTTAAAAAATTTGGCTTTCTCGAAAGTCCGCAACGTGGACTTTGGTCGCTGGCAAAAAAAGCTGAAACAGTTTCGGAAGTGGACACAAAACAAGTTCAGCGTTTCGTTCGTGAGCTTGACCGCAAAGAAAAAGTTGCCAAACCGTCCGCCAAACGAAGTAAAGAAGCTGAAACCGAATCGGAAAAACCAGAAGAAGCAAAAGCTTGGCGCTCAAATTTGCACTCCATTTTGACCAAGACACTTTCGCCGGCTGCTTTTGAAAGATTGATTCAACGCGTTCTTCGTGAATCTGGCTTCATTCAAGTTGAAGTTACAGGCCGCAGTGGTGATGGCGGCATTGATGGGAAGGGCATCGCGCGCATTCACGGCTTCATGAGTTTTCATGTCGTTTTTCAATGCAAACGCTGGCAAGGCGTTGTCGGTTCAGCCGAAATCCGAGACTTTCGCGGAGCGATGGTTGGTCGTGCAGACAAAGGACTTTTCATCACGACCGGTTCATTTTCTCGTGATGCACTCAAAGAAGCTGTCCGTGACGGCGCACCTCCGATTGATTTGATTGACGGCGACCAGCTTGCCGAGAAATTGAAAGAACTGAGATTGGGAGTTGTAACCGAGTTGATTGAAAATGTTTCGGTGAACGAAGATTGGTTCAAACAGATTTAATTTTGATTTCACTCCACCTTCCTGGCCGACCCGCAGTTCAGCCCGGATTGATAAAAAACCGGTTTCCGGCGGGCATCCGGCCGGGAACAACCCCGAAAACAGGGGTAAAAACCGTCTGAAAGCGGGATTTTAAGAAAAAACGGCGGCTTTTTGCGGAAAATGATGCAAAACCAGCGGTTTCCAGCCGAAAAGTAACGGCTACTGCTCGTGCTGTAATGGCTACTGCTCGCGCTGTAACGGCTACTGCTCGTGCTGTAACGGCTACTGCTCGTGCTGTAACGGCTACTGCTCGTGCTGTAATGGCTACTGCTCGCGCTGTAACGGCTACTGCTCGAGAAGTAACGGTTTCTCGACGCGAAGTAATGGTTACTTCTCTCAAAGTAACGGCTGCTTGCTCAGAAGTAGCGACTGGTTTTGGGGAAGTAACGGTTACTTTCCCGGAAGTAACGGCGGCTTTCGCAGATGTAACGGCAGGTTTTTGGGAAGTAACGGCTGGTTTTGGCAAATGGACGGCTACTTTGCGGATGGTAATGGCGGCTTTTTCAGAGGAAACGACCGCTTTTTGGAAAGAAGGGGCGGCCCGGACGTGCGCGGGGGATGGTCGGGCTGGCATACGGCTGCCAGATCGCGCCGCGCCGCGTGATTTGAACTTTTTGCGAATTGAATCACGGTGGTTTATCGGTTAGTTTTTCCGGCAGGAAATTAATGTCATCCAACAGGCTTAAACTATGAAAACTTCATTAAATCGTCTTGGACTGTTCGCCGGCCTTGTCGCAGCAGTGCTGGTCATTGGCGCCTGCCAAAGTTCCCAACAGGCAGGCTCAACCTCGGTGCAAATTTCCACCACCGATGCCACCGCGTTGTCAGCGGTGCAAACAAAACAATCGCAGGCGGCAATGACGCCGCAGTCGGCGCTGGCCGAACTGAAGGCCGGCAACGAAAGATTTGTCGCCGGTCATTCGCTGCATCGCGATTTTCCGGCGCAGGTCAAGGCAACGGCATCCGGCCAGTATCCGTTCGCCGTGGTGTTGAGCTGCCTGGATTCGCGCCAGCCCATCGAAATTGTTTTGGACCAGGGCGTCGGCGACATTTTCAGCGCGCGCGTCGCCGGCAATGTGCTGGACGACGACATTCTCGGCAGCATGGAATTTGCCTGCAAAGTTTCCGGCGCGAAGCTGATTGCGGTCATCGGCCATTCCAATTGCGGCGCGATCAAGGGCGCGGTGGATGACGTGCAGCTCGGCAACCTCACCGGCCTGCTGACCAAAATCAAACCCGCGATTGACGCTGTTCCCGCCGAGGTCCAGCCGCGCACGAGCAAAAATTCTGCGTTCGTTGATCAGGTTTCGGAGGCGAATGTGCGGCTCGTGATGCAGCAAATCCGCGAGCGCAGCCCGATCCTGCGCGAGATGCTCGACAAGGGCGAAATCGGATTGGTCGGCGGCATGTATGATTTGTCCACCGGCAAAGTGCAGTTTTACGAGAATTAAGCGAAATGAAAGTCACCCTTAACTGGCTCAAACAATACGTTGATTTCAACTGGTCGCCCGAAGAATTGACCGAGCGGCTCACCATGCTCGGCCTCGAAGTCGAGGGCGTGCAGAAAATCTCCGCCGCTTTTGACGGCATCGTCGTGGCGCAGGTCGTCACGCGCGACAAGCATCCGAACGCCGACAAGCTCTCGCTCTGCCGCGTCAACGACGGCACGGGCGAACGGCAGATTGTCTGCGGCGCGCAGAATTTCAAGGCGGGCGACAAGGTGCCGCTCATCCTGCCCGGCGCCTCGCTGCCGCCCAAGCCCGGCGACAAGGAACCGTTCACCATCAAGGTTGGCAAGATTCGCGGCGTGGAATCGCACGGCATGATGTGTTCGCCGCAGGAATTGGGTTTGCCGGATCAAATTGACGGCCTGCTCATCCTGCGAGCGGACGCGAAAGTCGGCCAGCCGTTCGCGGAATATCTTGGGCGCAGCGGCGGCGACGTGGTTTACGATTTGGAAGTCACGCCGAACCGGCCGGACTTGAACAGCGTCATCGGCATCGCGCGGGAAATCGCGGCGGTGACGGGGAATGCGCTGAGGATTCCTGAATTCAAAATTCAATCTGCGGGCGGGAAAGCATCTGATTTGGTTTCGGTGAAAATTGAAGATGCGGAACTTTGCCCGCGCTACACCGCGCGCGTAATCAAGGGCGTGAAGATTGGACCGAGTCCGGCGTGGTTGCGCGACACGCTGGAAAAAGTCGGCATCCGCAGCATCAGCAACGTCGTGGACGTGACGAATTACGTCATGCTCGAAACCGGACAGCCGCTGCACGCGTTCGATTATCATCTCATCGCCAAGAGCGCGGACGGCAAGCCAACCATCGTCGTGCGCCGCGCCGCCGCCGGGGAAAAATTCAAGACGCTCGACAATCAGGAACGCACGCTCACCAACGAAATGCTCCTGATTGCCGACGAAAAGAAAGGCATCGCGCTCGCCGGCGTCATGGGCGGCGCGAACACGGAGATCAACGATTCGACAAAAGACGTTTTGATTGAAAGCGCGTATTTCGCGCCGGTGAACATCCGCCGCACGAGCAAACTGCTCGGCCTGCGCAGCGAGTCCAGCTACCGCTTCGAGCGCGGCGCGGACGTGGGCATCTGCGATTGGGCGAGCCAGCGCGCGGCGCAATTAATTTTGGAAACCGCCGGCGGCCAGTTGGCGGAAGGCGTTGTGGACATTTATCCAAAATCCGCCGAGCCGAAGCAGCTCACGCTGCATTTTGCGAAGTCCAAAGATTTGCTTGGCATCGGCATTTCGCACGCGGAACAAATTTCATTCCTCACAAAACTCGGATTTAACATTGCAAAACAGGAGCCGGGCGAATGCACTTTCACCATTCCCTCGTGGCGCGTGGACTTGAAGCGCGAGGTGGATTTGATCGAGGAAGTCGGCCGGCTTTTCGGCGTTGAAAAGATTCCGGCCACGCCGCCGCGCGGCGCGCTCGGCATGAACGCGTTTGATTCGATTTATGATCAGATCGGCGAAGCGCGCCGTATTCTCACCGGTCTCGGCTTGAACGAGGCGCAAGGCCAGACGCTGATTGCGAAAATCTGAGATTCGTGACAAAAACGAAGCCGACATCGTCGCGCTCGCGAATCCGTTGAGCAGCGACATGGACGTGCTGCGCCCGAGTTTGCTGCCGGGCTTGATTCATTCGCTGCGGCACAATGTCAGCCGCAAGAATTATGATGTGGCGCTGTTCGAAATTGGCCGCGTGTTCACAAACACAAACGGCCAGACGAAGGAGAATCGCAACGTGGCCATCGCCATCACCGGCCAGCGCGCACTGAATTTTTGGAGCGGAGATGAACGTGACGCGAAGTTCGATAGCTACGATTTGAAAGGAATACTCGAAGAATTTTTTGCTCAATTCGGTCTGCGTGGAATTTTGTTCGCGCCTTGGAATGTTAAGTCGGAAATATTTTTGGAGCTGGCAACAGTTTCGCTTGGTGAAAAACTGTTTCTCGGCACATTCGGCCAGTTGCTACCGCCGCTCGCCAAAAAACATGATTTGCGCGACGCCGTCTTCCTGGCGGAATTCAATTTGGATTTGCTGCTATCAAAACGCAATCCGGCGAAGTCGTTCAAGCCGCTGCCGCAATTCCCGTCCAGCCGCCGCGACGTGGCGATGCTGGTAACGGAAGCGACCACACACGAAACCGTGTTGCAAACCATCAAACAGGCCAAGGCCGCAAATCTGGAGAGCGTGGAGTTGTTCGACGTTTTCCGCGGCAGGGAAATTCCCGATGGCCGGAAAAGCCTGGCGTATGCGTTCACTTATCGCGCCGCCGACAAGACTTTGACCGACACCGACGTGAATTCGGCGCACGAGAAAATTCTTGCGGCGCTCAAGACCCAGTTGAACGCGGAACTGCGCGCTTAAACAACGACGCCCAGCGGCGGCATCGGGCAATCCAGCGTGTCGGCGATGGCGCGGAGCAGTTCGGCCTCCGCTTCCAAAATCACGCCGTCCGCGCCGACGACGCGGGCGGCGGCCTCGATAAGATTCTTCTTGATGATCGGCACGGCCAGCGCCAGCCGGTTGAGCGCGGCGTCGAGCTGGCTCACACCGCATTGTTCCGGCGGCAGCAATTCCACCGGCACATCAGCGGGCGCGCGCAGATATGGCGAACCGGCGGCGAAAGCGTTTTGAATTTCCGCCTCGGCGTTGCTGCCGGCGTTGGCCAGCGCGGACAAAATCACCACGCAGTCCGGCACCAGCGGCTTGAGCGTATAAAATTGAACCGGCGACGGACGCACGCCCTCAAATTTCGGGCCGAGGTGGTGGAGGACGATTTTTTGCAAGACGAATTCAAACAGTTCGACCTTGCCGTCGCTGCCGACGAGCCATGCGAGCGTCTGTGAAAATTGTTTGAACTGGTCCGCCGTCAGATTGCGCAGCGCGCCGATGGCGAGATTCACCAGCGGCAGCCGCGCGTGCTTCGCCACGGCGGCAACGTCGGGAAACAGCGCCGCCGTCTGTTTTGAAATGGAATCCGAGGCGCGGCTGGCAATGCCGGCGAGCTGTTCCGCGCGCAGCTTTTCATCGGGGCCCAGGAGCAGCGCGTAAATCAGCGCCGTGGCGGCGAGTGGGTCGCGCGCGGCCTGACGCAGATTATCCGGCAGCGCATCACGCAACTGCTCGGCGTATTTCAAATGCAGCGGCATGGGATTGCCGAGATTTGGCAAAACGGAATTGGTGCGGATGACCGGCGGTTTCGGGGCATCATCGTCACCGGTCAGAACCGCGCCGCCAAGAATCGCGCCGAGAACTTGCGGCATCGGCGGGCGCGTGTGCTCCAGTTCCGAAATGGCCGCGCGTTTGACGGTTTCAATCTGCTCCGGCTTGAGCGGCGGAAATTTTCCATCCCACGCCGGGTCAATCGCGCGAATGCGGTCGGGAATCGGCGGATGTGTGGCCATCGCGCCAAAAAGCGAATCGCCGAGGCCGTTGCCGAAAAACATGTGGCAGAGGTCGGGCGCGTGGTTGGATTCCAGTTTGGAACCGTAGCTGTAGCGGCCGATTTTTTGGAGTGCGCCGGAAAGTCCGCCAGGATTGCGCGTGAATTGCACCGAGGAAGCGTCAGCGAGAAATTCGCGCTGGCGGCTGACGGCGGCCTGAATCAGCCGGCCGAAAAAAACGCCGATGGCGCCGAGCGCAATCAAGGCGAGGCCGAGAATTGGCAGCGGATTTTTGTCGCGGCTGTTGCTGCTGCGGGTGTAAAGCAAAATCCGGCCGATCGTCGCGAGGCAGAGCAATCCGAAAATGATGCCGATGAGCCGGAGGTTCAGGCGCATGTCGCCGTTCAAGATGTGGCTGAACTCGTGGCCGATGACGCCCTGCAATTCGTCGCGCGAAAGCATCTCGATGCAGCCGCGCGTCACGCCGATGGCGGCGTCGCCGGTCGAGTGGCCGGCGGCGAAGGCGTTGATGCCGCGCTCGTCGTTGAGCACATAAACCTGAGGCATCGCCACGCCGGCGGCGATGGACATTTCCTCGACGACGTTGAGGAGCTTGCGTTCGTTCGCGTCGGTGGTGTTTTGATTCACCAGCCGTCCGCCCATCAGCGTCGCCACGGCGCTGCCGCCGGCGGAAAGCTCGTTCGTCTTGTAGGCGCTCCCGATAAAAATCACCGCCAGCACGCCGAGCGTCGCGCCGAGAAAAATTTCCGGATTCCACAAGGCGAACTGGATGGGCGCGTCATCGTAGCCGTGGTGCTGCTTTGGCATGAACGCCGGCAAAAACCACCAGCGAAATGAAATAAACCGACGCAATCAGCAGCATGACGGCGACGATGAAATAAAGCACCAGCCACTTGGTCTTGCGGTGTGCGCGGGCCTGTTGCTCGAAAAAATCCATGTTCGTCGAATCGTTAAAACGTGAACCGTTGAACCGTTCTCGGATTTAACGATTCAACGGTTCAACCAATCACGAGAACGAAACCTTCGGCGCGTCCTTCTGCTCCGGCTTGTCCACGACGAACAGTTCCGCCGGGCCGAAGTTGAACGTGTTGGCGATGAGGTTGCTCGGAAACACTTCGCGGTCGGTGTTGTAGATCATCACGGAATCGTTGTAAGCCTGGCGTGCGAAGGAAATTTTATTTTCCGTCGAGGTCAATTCTTCGGTGAGCTGCATCATGTTCTGGTTCGCCTTCAAATCGGGATATTGCTCGCTCACCATCATCAACCGGCTCAACGTGCCGCCGAGACCGGATTCGGCGGCGGTCAAATTTTTCATCGCGCTGGCGTCGCCGGGATTCGCGGCAGCCGCCTTTGACGCGGCGTAGGCGATGTTGCGCGCCGCCGTCACGGCTTCGAGCGTCTCGCGTTCGTGTTTGATGTAACCTTTCGCGGTCTCGACCAGATTCGGAATCAGGTCGTAACGGCGCTTGAGCTGCACGTCAATCTGCGCGTAGGCATTCTTGTAGCGATTGCGCATCGTGACCAGTTTGTTATAGACGCCAACAACCATCGCGGCGATCACGATCACCACCAAGACAAGGCCAACCAGCACCACCAGTCCGATAATTCCCGCTGTCATAATTTTCCTTTCGTTAAGTTCGCCGACAGCTTTCACCGAACTGCGCCGCCGGGCAATGATAATTTCACGAGAAATTTGGAAGTCCTTTCGGACGGCCACCGTCACGGCACGACTTCCACCGGCATTCCAATCCAGACGAGCTTCAACAGATATTCCGCGTCCCAGTTCGCCAGCCGGAAACAGCCGTGCGATTCCGTGCGCCCGACCTGCTCCGGGTTCGGCGTGCCGTGCATGCCGTAGCCCGTTTTGTCCAGGCCGATCCACGCGACGCCGACGGGATTGTTCGGGCCGGGCGGCAAAATCAATTTGTGACCGAGCGCCTGCAATTCCGCCGACTCCGGAAACAGCGCCGGATCCACCGTATAATTCGGATTGGGCGCGACAACGATGACGTGCAGTTCGCCGACCGGACGCTTCTCGACTTTCGCCGCGATGCTGCACGGAAAATGCGCGAGCAGATTTGTGTCCGCGTCGAATGCCTCCAGAAATTTGTCCGACAAATGGATGATGACAAACGCGGCTTTGTCGGTCGGTTCGGGATAATTCACATCGGGAATTTTCAAAATGGTTCCCGCCGGCAAATTGGTCCAGTTCACGTCGGGATTCAATTTTTCAATCAAGACCGGATGCGAATGCGCTTTTTCTGCGACCAGCTCCAGGATGGTTTCGTAATCCAGCGCCGTCTGCTGCGATTTTTCCAGCCACGTTTTGCCCAGCTGCTGCAGCCGCGCGAGGTCGTTCGTCGTGACGACGTAATTGGTGAGCAGCGGCGAATCAAGCGTCAGGAGCGGCCGCGTGTTGGTGTCGAGAGCGCCCGATTCGAAAAGATTTTGCGAACGCTGAAAGGCCGCGATGGCCGCGCGCGTTTGCGAACCGATGGCACCGTCAATCGAGCCTGGTGAAATTGCCCGCCGCGCCAGCGCGATCTGCGCCTCCAAAACATCACGGACCGGCCGTGGAAATTCCACCGGTGTTTGTGGCGCAATTATAAGCGGCTTAATTTTCGGCTGTTCGGTCACCGGAACCGAAACGGCGGCGGGCTTGTGAATTTCATTCCGCCGGGAATTTCTCTGATGCCACCAAAACCAAATTATTCCGCCGATGAACGCCGCGAGCAGAAGCACGACAAAAAAATCGCCGACCCGGCGGCGGCGGTGGGAAGATGATTTTTTCCGAATCGGCACGCCGGCAATTTAGCCAGCGCCGCCGGCCAACCCAAGTTTTGAATTGCTACGCCAGCCGCAGCGTGGCCTCGCCAATCATCTGCGCGGTGTTTTCGTAGCCGACGCGGCTCGTGTTGATGACCATATGATATTGCAACGAGTCGTTGATGTCGGCGTTGTAATAGGTTTTGACGTAGCGGGCGCGGGCCATTTCCTCTTCGAGGCAAAACTTGCGCGCCTCGGCCAGCGACTTGTGATCGTCGCGCGAAATGCGTTCGACGCGATCCTTCAGCGGCGCGACCAGCCGCACATGCAGGACGTGCGGCAGCTTCGCCGTCACGATGTTTCCCGCCCTGCCGATAAGAATGACGCTGCCCAGGTTCGCGAACTTCAACAGTGTTTCCGCCGTCTGGTGAACCAGCGTTTGCGACGAAGGCCGCACGCCAAAAATGTCCGCCAGAGTGTCCTCGATCGCCGAGACGCGATCCTCCGGCAGAAACTTTTCCAGATGCGTCGGCAGTCTGTGGTCGGCCAGAACCTTGTGCATGAGGTCCCGGTCAAACACCGTCCAGGCCACATCCGGCGACGGCGAATGTTTCTGCAAAAACTCCGCCAGTTTTTCCGCGACAATCACCGCGCCGCAGCCGGCCTGGCGGGAAATGGTGACCGCGCGCCGCACGCCGGCCGCCACGCCGGTTTGCGCGGCCGAAGTGGTCTGGCTGTTGATGAAAGAGAAACAATGATCCAAACTTGCGTTAATCATAAATCACCTCGTGGTTCTAATTAACCTTACGCCCGAAGCACGGAACATTACAAGTGCCCGAAGACGATTTGATAATGGCTAATGAATTGCATTAAGCCGACTCGCGCAGCAGCATTTCGTTGTAGGCGCCGGCAATCTGGTCCACCAGCGGCGACGGCGCGACCGGCTCGCCATCGAACGCCGCCACCGGCACGATGCCCAGCGCGCTGTTTGTGACGAACAGCCCCTCGGCATTGCGCAAATGCTCCGGCTTGATGACGCGCTTGTTCGTTTCCAAACCAAGCGACTGGCAGATTTCCAAGACAACTGCGCGCGTGATGCCCGGCAGCACGCCGCGGCCGGCCGGCACGGTGCAAATTTTGTCCTGATAAACCCAGAACAGATTGCCGCCCGCCGTCTCCGCCACCTCGCCGTTGGTGTTCAGCAGCAGCGCCTCGTCCGCGCCTTTTTCCTCCGCCTCGGCGCGCGCGAGCACATTTAGAATTTTGCTCGTCGTCTTGAACGACGACAGCGCATCGCTCGCCGGAATCCGGTAGGATGACGTGACCAGGCTCCATTGCAGCGGCTCGTCCGCATTTTGCGGCGGCAACGGATGCAACGTCATCGCCAGCGTCGGGGCGCCGGGATTTTTCGGCGAATAACCGCGGACGCCCGGCCCGCGCGTCAGTGTCACGCGCAAAATGGCTTCGGACATTTGGTTGGCTTCAACAAGCCGCCGCGCGAATTTCTCCAGTTCCTTCGGCGTGAACGGCGGCTTGATTTTCAGGAAATCCGCGCCGCGCGTGAGCCGCTCCAAGTGTTGCGCGAAACGAAACGTTTTTCCGTTCGCCACGCGCATCGTCTCGAACAGGCCGTCGCCCAGCAGAAAGCCCCGGTCGTTCAATGGCACGACCGCCTCCGCTTCAGGCAAAAATTCCCCGTTGAGAAAAACCACCATGGATTGATTCCTAATGTCGTTTCAATTACCCGAAGCCGGGATGTTCCGCCAGCCGAAAAAATCAGCAAGTCCGGAGGTGCGTTTCCGGCAGGCAGCGGCCGGGCGATTGCAGTTGCAACGCCGCCAGAAAACCGGCGGCCTTCGCCAGTGTTTCGTCGTATTCCGCCGCCGGATTTGAATCAGCCACGATGCCGGCGCCGACGTTGAAATGCGCAACGCCGTCCTGGCAAACCGCCGTGCGGATGGCGATGCTCAACTGGCTCTCGCGGTTGAAGCCGAGGTAGCCAATCGCACCGCAATATGGCCCGCGCGAAACGGATTCCAGCTCGTCAATGATCTCCATCGCGCGGAATTTCGGGGCACCGGTGATGCTGCCGCCGGGAAAACACGAGGCGAACGCGGCGAAGTGCGTGACGTCATTGCGCAGCCGGCCTTCGACGGTGGAAACCAGATGCTGCACTTGCGCGAATTTTTCGAGCTTCGCGAGCTCCGGCACCAGCACCGAACCGTATTCGCAGACTTTGCCCAGATCATTCCGCAGCAGATCGGTGATCATCACCAGCTCGGCGAGTTCCTTGGCGCTGGTCTGCAATTCGTAAGCAAGCTGTGCATCGCGCGTCGGGTCGGCGGCGCGCGGGCGCGTGCCTTTGATCGGGCGCGTGACGATGTGCGAACCGCTCAAGCGCAGAAATTGTTCCGGCGAGGAGGAGGCGATTTGGAAATCACCGCAGTCGAGGAACGCGGAAAACGGCGCGGGCGAAACGGCGCTCAATTTCTCAAACAATTCCCAGCCGGATGAATCCAGCGGTGCCGTGAGCCGGTGCGACAGGTTGACCTGGTAAATGTCGCCGGCGCGGATGTAACGCTGCGCCCGCTCGACGGCGGAAATAAATCCGGCGTGGGAAAGATTTGATTGCGGGTGCGTTCGTGAGCACGCGGCAGGTTTATTCCCGCCAGCCACCGGCGTTCTCACGAACGCCGCCACGGACGACAATTTTTCCCGCCAAAATTCCAATCGTTCCACGGCCCTGGTTTCGCTGCGCGAGCCGTCGGCGTTCAGGCCGGTGGACACTGCGCAAACCTTGCCGAGCCGGTGATCAATGACGACGAGGCTGTCGTAAAAGCCAACGTGGCAGTCGGGCAGTTCCAGATCGTTCACCGCGCGGCGCGGCAGTTTCGGCTCGGTGAAATTCTTCAAATCGTAGCCCCAGCAGCCGAATGCGCCGCCGAGCGGAAACGGCAAGTCAATTTCGTCCAGCAATTCAAAGCGCGCCATCAGCGCGTCGAGCAAATGCCACGGGTTGCCGAACTGAATCCGGGAACTGGAAGCTGGAGGTTGGAAGCTGGAGATTTCGCAGCGCGAGCCGAAGGAACGAAAGGTGAGAAACGGACTGGCCGCGACGAAGGAATAACGCGCCGACGGCAAATCAAACTGCGCCGTGCGCAACAAGACAATTCCCGCTTCACCACGCAGAGTTTCGACGAGCGATTCCGGCGTATGCGCGGTGACAATTTCCTGGATCAGCGGACGCATTGAAATTCACGCAAACGCCGTCGGCAGAGTGCCCGGCGGGCCGACGCGGCGCTCGTAGTTGCGGATGATTTCAATGACTTCGTTCACGTCGTCGGTGATTTTGACGAGGTCGAGATCACCGGGGCTGATGTGCCGGTCCTTTTCCAAACGCAATTTCATCCAGGCGAGCAATCCCTTCCAATGTTCGCTGCCAAACAGGATGAGCGGGAATTGCGGGATGCGCTGTGTCTGCACGAGCGTCAGCACTTCAAACAATTCGTCGAGCGTGCCAAAACCACCGGGCATATAAATGAAGCCGAGGCTGTATTTCACGAAGCAGACTTTGCGCGCGAAAAAATAATGAAAATGAATCGGCACGTTGGCGAAGCGGTTGCCGGTCTGCTCGTGCGGCAGCTCGATGTTCAGGCCGACGGATTTTCCGCCGCCCTGCGCCGCGCCTTTGTTCGCCGCCTCCATGATGCCCGGCCCGCCGCCGGTGATGACGCCGAGATTGTGCTTGGCCAGACCCTTGGCGATTTCCACGGTGGCGCGATAATACTTGTCCGTTGGTTTCGTCCGCGCGGAGCCAAAAATCGTCACCGCCGGGCCGACCTGCGACATCGTCTGGAACGAGTCCACAAACTCGGACATGATTCGGAAAATACGCCAGGGATCCTCGCGGATGAAAGAATTGCCGTCGCTCATGGCCGAAACATAATGCCGCCGTAAAAATGAAACAAGCCGGAGAACGCAAATTCTCCGGCTGGTTTCGCGGATTATTTTTCAGGAGCAGCCCAGGCTTTCGCCGCAGTTCAGGCATTTGTAGCACGCGCCGTTGCGGACAACGACATTGCCACAATTCGGACACGTCGGCGCGTCCTGCTGGTTGGTGATCATCTGCGTGAGCGTCGCGGCCCGGCGGTCGGGCTTGTGACCGTTACCCGGCTGCGCTTCCACAACATCCGCGTCGTCGGAGATCGGCAGTTCAGGCACCGGCCGGTTTATTTTTTTTTTTATTTCCTCCATCAGCCCGGGCATGACCAGCTCCGGCTGGTTGCGCGCGGCGGTGATGTTTTCGCGGTAGCCGGGAATGAACTGGAACGCCAGCCAGCGGAAAACGTAGTCGGTGATGGACGAGGCGTTGCGGATCTCCGCATTTTTCGTGAAACCGCTCGGCTCGAAACGCTGGTGTGCAAACTTGCGGACGAGCGCATCCAGCGGCACGCCGTATTGCCACGCAAGGCTGGTCAACGTGCCGATGCTGTCCATCAAGCCACCAATGGTGGAACCTTCCTTCGCCATCGTGATAAACAATTCGCCAGGCGTGCCATCGTCAAACAATCCGACGGTGAGATAACCTTCGTGGCCCGCGATGTCGAATTTGTGCGTGACCGCCGTGCGCGTGTCGGGCAGGCGGCGGCGCAGCGGCTTGCCGGATTCGGCCTGCAACTGCGTGACCTGGGCTTCAAGTTCCTTGATGCGATTCGCCAGCGTGGCACTGTCAGCGGAAATGGTTTTATCGCCGCCTTCATTGGTTTTTTTCGTGTTAAGCGGCTGTGAACGCTTCGAGCCGTCACGATAAATCGCCACGCATTTCAAGCCCATCTTCCACGCCTGGACGTAAGTGTCGCGGATTTCGGCGACGGTGCACTCCTTCGGCATGTTGACGGTTTTGGAAATCGCACCGCTGATGAACGGCTGCGCCGCGGCCATCATTTTCAAATGCGCCAGGTAGCCGATGCTGCGCTTGCCCTGGTGCGGTTTGAACGCGCAATCGAACACCGGCAGATGCTCCGGCTTCAAGCCGCTTTTCACCGTCGCGCCTTTTTCCTCGACGTCTTCAATCGTGTCGAATTTTTCGATGTGCGCGATGATTTTGGTGACGCTAGCGGCATCGTAACCAAGCCGGCGCAACGCATCCGGCACGCCACGGTTGACAATTTTCAACATGCCGCCGCCGGCGAGCAATTTGTATTTCACCAGCGCGATGTCGGGTTCCACGCCGGTGGTGTCGCAGTCCATCAAAAATGCAATCGTGCCGGTCGGCGCGAGCACGGTGACTTGCGCGTTGCGATAGCCATGTTGCCTGCCTTTGGCGAGCGCGCCATCCCAAGTCTTGCGCGCTTCCGTTTTGAGATAACCAAATTCTTCGCTCGGATGAATCTCCTCAACCGCATCGCGGTGGAGTTTGATGACACCCAGCATGGATTCGACGTTGTCCTTTGCCACGGTTTTCTCCACGCCCGCGCAACGCGCGTCCCGGTAGCCGGCAAATGCGCCGATGTTCGCCGCAATTTCCGCGCTCTGTTCGTAGGCATGACCGGTCATTATTGCGGTGATCGCTCCGGCGAGCGCGCGGCCTTCATCGGAATCGTAAGGCAATCCGTAGCTCATGCAAAGCGAACCGAGGTTTGCAAAGCCGAGGCCGAGCGTGCGGAAGATGTGGGAATTTTCCGCGATGTCCTTGGTCGGATAGCTGGCGTTGTCCACGAGAATCTCCTGCGCCGTGATGAAAATGCGAACGGCGGCCTTGAAGCGTTCGATGTCGAACTTGTCGTCGGCGCGCTTGAACTTCATCAGATTCAGCGACGCGAGATTGCACGCGGTGTTGTTGATGAAAACGTATTCGCTGCACGGATTGGTGGAGTGAATCGGCTCGGTGCCTTTGCAGGTGTGCCATTTCTGGATCGCCCCGTCGTATTGGATGCCGGGGTCGCCGCAGATGTGCGTGCCTTCGGCGATTTTTTCGAGCAACACGCTGGCGTTTTTCTTTTGCAGCGGCTTGTTGTCTTTGACCGTGCGCGTCCACCATTCCTTGCCAGCCAGCGCCGCCTCGAAAAATTCGTCGCTGGCGCGGACGGACAAGATTTTCGTTCTGATACATCACGCTGCCGTAGGCGTCGCCGTTGTAGCTGCCGTCGTAACCCTGCTCAATCAGCGCCCACGCCTTTTTCTCTTCCTTCTGCTTGGCGTCAATGAATTCCTCGATGTCGCCGTGCCAGTCGCGCAGCGTGTTCATCTTCGCCGCGCGGCGGGTCTTGCCGCCGGATTTCACGACGTTGGCGACCTGGTCATAAACTTTCAGAAAGCTCATCGGACCGCTCGGACGGCCGCCGCCGCTCAATTTCTCGCGGCTGGAACGGATCGGCGTCAAATCGGTGCCGGTGCCGGAACCATATTTGAACAGCATCGCCTCGCTGTAAGCCAGATGCATGATGGATTCCATGTCGTCCTTGACGGACTGGATGAAGCACGCGCTGCCCTGCGGATATTCATACTGCGTCCGGGCGCGCTCGGCCTCGCCGGTCTTGCGGTTGTAAAACCAGTTGCCCTTGCTGGAATTTTTGCCGACGCCGTATTCGTGATACAGGCCGACGTTGAACCACACCGGCGAATTGAACGCGCCGTATTGGTTCAGGCAGAGCCAGGTTAGCTCCTCGTAAAAAACCTCGCCGTCGGCCTTGCTGAAATAGCCGTCCGCGACGCCCCAGTCGGCAATCGTCCGCGAAATGCGGTGGATGAGCTGGCGCACGGACGTTTCGCGCTCGCCCGTGTTTTGCTCGCCGTAAAAATATTTCGAGACGACGACTTTCGTGGCGAGCACCGACCACGACTTCGGCACCTCGACATTTTCCTGCTTGAAAATCACCTTGCCGCCGTCGTCGGTGATTTCGGCGGTGCGTTTTTCCCATTCGATCTGGTCGAACGGCTTGACTTTGGCGTCGCTGAACACGCGCTCAACGCGCAACGATTTTTTGGCTTCAGATTTGGCCGGTTTCATGGAACGGGTCGCAGAAACTTTTGTTAGCGCCACGGCTGGCGGCTTTCGGGGCCGGCGCCGAGACATCCTCACGTGCATCAATCATGGTTATCTCCAGTTTTAATTTTAAGACCTTGTCCGGAAAGTTTCAAGAGAGACAGAAACGCGCCGGCACACAAAAAACAGTCAAAATCCAAGAAAAACGAATTTTTCTTAAAAAATGAGTTTCCCCAACTAATTGGGGAACGAGAACCATCATGCTACCACCGGTTGTAGGTTTCAAGAAAATTTTACAAAAAAGTTACGCGAACGATATTCCCAAATAAAATCAAGGGGATTTCCGCGTCCGGCTTGAGAAATCGGCGACTTATCCGCCGGTGTGAACAACTTCAGCGCGATTTTTTCTTCGGCTTGCGCGAATATCTCTCGTGCCGCGCCGCCCGGTAGGCATCCATCCGGCCCGCCAGATTTTTGTTCGACGGCTTGGGTTTCCGCACCGATTCGACCGTTTTCGGCCGCGCTTTCGGCACGAACGTGATCGGGCAGCCTTCGTAACCAAACGCCCGGCGCATTTCGCCCGCCAGATATTTTTTGTACGGCTCGGAAAAAAGCTCGTCGCGGTTCACGAACAGCAAAAACGCCGGCGGCGACTGCCGCACCTGCGTGGCGTAATAAAATTTCAGCCGGTGGCCCGCGTCGCTGACCGGCTGGCGCTTCTCGACGGCGTCGTGCAGCGTGCGGTTCAGAATCGCCGTCGGGACTTTCTGCTGCAATTGCGCGGCGACGTAACGAATCGCCTCGAGCAAGCGGTCCAGATGAAAACCGGATTTCGCCGACGTGAAAATCACCGGCGCGTAATCGAGGAAAAATAATTTTTTCTGCACCCACTCGCCGAATTCGCCGAGCGTGGTCATGATTTTCGGCGCGGAACGGTTTTCCTTTTTCTCGCGCGAGACGATTTCTTCTTTGCGCTTTTCGCGGATCTGCTGCTCGAACAAATCCCATTTGTTCACGACCAGGATGCACGCGCGCCGGTTCTCGACGATGCGGTCGGCAATTTTTTTATCCTGCTCCAAGATTCCAGCCTCGGCATCCAGCACCAAAATCGCGATGTCGCAGCGCGAGATGGATTCCTCCGAGCGCTGGACGCTGAAAAACTCCACGGAATCGTCAATGCGGCGCGTCTTGCGGATGCCGGCGGTGTCCACCAGCACATATTTTTCGGTGGCGGCGGCAGCCTCGTCGCCAATTTTCACCTCGAACGGCACATCCACCGAATCGCGCGTCGTGCCGGGAATCGGGCTGACGATGACGCGCTCGGACTTCGTGAGCGCGTTGATGATGGACGATTTGCCGACGTTCGGCCGGCCGACAATCGCCAGCCGCAACGGGCCTTTTTTGCGCCGAACCGGCGCATCCGCTTCGCCGGTCGTTTCCAATTCTGCCGCGTCGGGAACTGCATGTTCAGGACTCGCGGCGAGAAGGTAAGCCGTCGCCGCATCCATCAAATTCTGGATGCCTTCGCCATGGATCGCGCTGACCGGAAACATTTTCTCGAAGCCGAGCCGGGCAAATTCATCCATGTTTTTTTCGGCGAGGCTGGTGTCCACCTTGTTGATCGCGACCAGAATCGGCTTGCCGCTGGCCCGCAATTTTTGCGCGACCTCGCGGTCGAGCGGCACGACGCCTTCCTGCACATTGACGACGAGAATGATGGCGCTGGCTGCCTCAATCGCAATCTCCACCTGTTCCAAGGCGGCTTTGACAATGACGTCCTCGGATTTTTCGCGGCGCAGCAGGCCGATGCCGCCGGTGTCCACGAGCGTGAATGATTTTCCATTCCACTCGGCCTCGACGCTCACGCGGTCGCGCGTGACGCCAGGCTGGTCATGCACGATGGCAATGCGCTTTTTGACGATGCGATTGAACAGTGCGGATTTCCCGACATTCGGCCGGCCGACAATGGCGATGAGGTTTGACACTGGCATAGTATGCCGAAAATCATGCCATCGCGGAAGCCAAATTGAACTGTCCGCTTGTTTTCGCGTCGAATCTTTCTGACAATCTGCGCGCCGCATGAACCAGACGCTCATCATTGTGCCGACTTACAACGAACGGGACAATCTCCCGCGCATCGTCGCCAAGCTCTTGTCGCTGCCGGTCGCGGTGGAAGTGCTGGTCGTGGATGACAATTCGCCCGACGGCACGGGAAAAATCGCTGACGAACTCGCCGCGAAACACCCGCAAATCCACGTTTTGCATCGCGCGGGCAAGGAAGGCCTGGGCCGCGCCTACATCGCCGGATTCAAGTGGGCGCTGGAACACGGCTACGAATTTATTTTCGAGATGGACTGCGATTTCTCGCACAACCCGGACGACATCCCGGTATTTCTTGAGGCGGCGAGGGACGCCGACCTCGTGCTCGGCTCGCGTTATATCGGCGGCATACGCGTCATCAACTGGCCGCTGGGCCGGCTGATGTTGAGCCGGTTCGCCGGCAAATATGTGGCGCTTGTCACCGGCATGCCGTTCACCGACCCGACCGGCGGCTACAAATGTTTCCGCCGCCGCGCCTTGCAGGCGGTCAAACTGGATGAAATTCACTCAAATGGTTACAGCTTTCAAATCGAGCTCACCAACAAACTCTGGCGACAGGGCTTCAAAATTGTTGAGGTGCCGATCATTTTCACCGACCGCGCCCACGGCCAGTCCAAAATGGCCGGCGGCATCGTGAACGAGGCCTTCTGGCTCGTCTGGCGGCTGTGGCTGCATAATGGCCTGCGCCGCTCGCCGCGGGTGAAAAAGTAGTCCGGCTGACCGCGCAAACAAAATTTGCCAAAGCCGGGGTTGGCTTTAGATTATCCGCCATGATTACGTTGATTATCGGCACTAACCGGCCGGGCAGCAACACGCGCAAGGTCGCCGCGGAAATCGAGGCCATCTACGCCGGACTTCAGGTGCCGCTGCACGTTCTCGATCTGGCGAAACTGCCGCCGGAAATTTTTTCGCCGGCTTCCTACGCCGAAAAACCGAAATCATTCCAGCCGTTTGCTGACGCCGTGCTGCAATCCGCCGGGCTGCACGTCGTCACGCCCGAATACAACGGCAGCGTGCCCGGCGTGCTCAAGTATTTCATAGACATGCTCAAGTTTCCCGAAAGCTTCGAGCAGCGGCCGGTTTGCTTCACTGGTCTGGCGGCGGGAATGTGGGGCGCACTGCGTCCCGTCGAGCAGCTTCAGGCCATTTTCGGCTACCGCAACGCGCATGTTTTTCCCGGGCGCGTTTTTCTCCCGCAAATTTACGACCAGCTCGACGACGCGGGAAAAATCAAGGACGCCGAGCTGCTCGCGCGCTTGAAAGCGCAGGCCGAGGGCTTTGCCGGATTTGTCGAAAAACTGAAAGACCTGAAACTTCGCAATGCGAAATAACCACCAGCCACCATGAAAATAATTCTGCTCATCGCCCTCATCGCCGTCGTCGCCATCATTTTTTCCGCCACCACCGGTTTTGCCGCCGCGCCGAAGGCCGGCGATTCCGCGCCGCTGTTCACCGGCCAGGACCAGGACGGCAAGGAATTCAACCTCGCCGACCTCGTTGGCAGGAAAATCGTGCTGCTGTATTTTTACCCGAAGGATTTCACCGGCGGCTGCACGAAGGAGGCGTGCGGCTTCCGCGACCGCATGGGCGAATTGCAGACCAACAACGTCGTCGTCGTCGGTGTGAGCCATGATTCGGTGGACAGCCACAAAAAATTCGTGGAGGAATACAAATTGAATTTCACGCTCGTGGCCGACCCGGACGGCAAAATCATCGCCGCCTACGGCGCGAAGATGCCGGTGATGGATTTGTCCAAGCGCGTGAGTTTCCTCATCGGGCTGGACGGGAAAATCGTCCACGTCACGGACGCGATGAACCCGCAGACGCATTTTGACGAGATGAATGCCGCCATTGCCGGGCTGAAGAAACCGTAGCCGCGCCGCTTAAATTCGCTTCTCGTCCGCGTCGAGCATGTCCACGAAACATTTGATGTCGTCGCGGTGGCCGATGCCGGCCTGCTCCTTGCGCATCTTCAACCGCGCCTGGGCCGGCTCGTCGTTCGCCAGCGGCCGGCTCAACACGTTTTGCCAGTGCGCGCCCTTTTCGGCGGCGTTGCGCTTCACGTTTTGCCGCACCCAGTCGCACACCTCGCCGTCGGTGATGGAATTTTTCACCACCTCAACGAACTGCTCGTGCGTGACACCGGCGGCCTTGAGCCAGAAACCGTCGAAGGCTTTGCCGAGATTTTCCTGGTAGTCGGCGTGCAGTTTGCCGGCGAGGTGCAGGCGGATTTTGTCAACGTAACGCGGCAGGTAATGCCAGCCGTCCATGATTTCGCGCGGGCTGCGCGGATAAATGATGTCGCTCATGCGCGCATCATCGGACAACCGGCGGACAATTTCAAATTTGAAATTTGCATTTTCGCGCCGCGCTTCCATCTTCTCGGGCATGAAACGATTCGATTTTGACGTGGCCGTGATCGGCGGTGGCAGCGGCGGCTACGCGGCGGCGCGCACGGCGGCAGCGGCGGGACTGGAAACGGCCGTCATCGAAGGCGGCAAGGAAGTCGGCGGGCTGTGCATCCTGCGCGGCTGCATGCCGACCAAGGCCCTGCTTTACGCGGCGGAAGTGAAACACCTCGCCGAACACGCCGAAACGTGGGGCGTGCGCGCCGGGAAAGTGGATTTCAATTTTGCAAAAGTCATGGCGCGGAAAAATGCCCAGATAAAAGATTTCGCCGATTTCCGTGTGCAACAGCTTAACGCCGGGAAATTCAAATTCATCCGCGCCAACGCCGGCTTTTTTGACGAGCACACAATTCAATTGAGCAGCGGTAAAAAATTGACCGCGAAACATTTTGTCATCGCCACCGGTTCCCGCATTGCGCCGCCGCCTCTGCCGCAATTGAATCAGGCTGGTTTCATAACCAGCGACGATGCCATTGCGCTCAAGAAGCTGCCCAAGTCGCTGATCATTCTCGGCGGCGGCGCGATCGCGTGCGAGTTCGCGCAGTTCTTCGCGCGCTTCGGCGTCAAGGTCACTTTGATTCAGCGGAGCGAACATATTTTGAAGGAGTTTGATGCGGACACCGGAATTGAAATTGAAACAGTTTTCCGGCGCGAAGGCATCCGGGTTTTCACCGGCACAAAACTCGCGGACGCGAAGCGGAACGGAAAATTGAAAACGGTTTCGTTTGACCAAAAGGGAAAAGCAATTTCGGTTTCCGCGGAAGAAATTCTGTTCGCGCTGGGCAGAACGCCGAACACGGCTTCGCTCAATCTGGAAAAAGCCGGCGTCAAAACTGAAAATGGCCGCGTCATCGCCAATTCAAAAATGCAAACTTCCACACCGCACATTTTCGCGGCGGGCGACTGCACCGGGCCGCATGAAATCGTCCACATCGCCGTGAATCAGGGGGAAATCGCGGCGCACAACATTGCGCAGCCAAAATCGCCGCGGAAAATAAATCAACGCCTGCTGATTTCCGTCGTGTTCACCGAGCCGCAGGTGGCGTTCGTCGGGCTGACTGAAAAGGCGGCGGCGGCACGCGGAATAAAATTTGTCGCCGCGAGCTATCCGTTCAACGACCACGGCAAATCGCTCATCATGGAGGCGAAGGACGGATTTGTGAAACTGCTGGCGAATCCCAAGACCGGCGAGATCATCGGCGGCGCGTGCGTCGGCCCGGTTGGCGGCGAATTGATCCACGAAATCGTCACGGCGATGGCAAAGCGGATGACCGTTCATGAACTCGCCGCGATGCCGCATTATCATCCGACGCTGGCGGAAATCTGGACCTATCCGGCGGAGGAGCTGGCCGGGCAGATCACGCCTGCGTGAGCATTTCCACCGGCTGCATCACAAATTTTTCCAGCAGGAGCTGGACCACTTCGGCGGCGGTGTAGGAATCGCGGCCCGGTTGCAAAAAGCGCGCGACGTTGGCGACTTCATTGCCGGCGGTGACGAGCGGCAGGTCGTAAACATTTTCCGCATTCACCTGGGCCAGGCCGATGGTGGCCATCAGCCCGTTGCAGACGCATTCACGGCCCCTGGTTTCTTCCAGCGTGCCGCCTTTGCGGATGAAATCGTCCACCGGTTCGGCGGGGCAGCGATAGCCGGGCGTGCCGTCCGCCTTGCGATAGGCGCGGCGAAGGTATCCGAGATCGCAGAGGCGTTTCCGCAACGGCACGGATTTGGTGTCCGACAGCGTGCCGGGCAGTTGCACGACCTTGAACGGAAAACCGGTCGGCGACGCCAGCGGATCGGTGAACACGCGCAGGATTCCTTCGCGGCTGAGTTGAAAAACCTGCTGCTTGATGCCAGCGTGGATGCCGGATTCTTCGCAGAACGCAAACGCGGTGCCGACCTGGATGCCGGCGGCGCCGAGACTCAACGCTTCGGCGAGCTTGCCGGCGGCGCCGTAGGAACCGGCGAGCCAGAAGGGCAGCTCCAGTTCGCGGATTTTTTCCAGATCCGCCATGTCACGCAATCCGTAAATGGGTTCGCCACCGGGGTTCAATTGCAGCGTGCCGCGCGGGGGCGCGTTGTGACCGCCGGCGGTTTCGCCCTCGACGATGAAGCCATCAACTTTTCCGCTGGATTTGCGGGCCAGCGTGATCGCCAGCGTGGCGGAGGCGACGATGCCGAGAAAAAACGGGCGTTTCAACATCGGTGCCGGACCGCCGCAAAAAGCCGCCGGGTCAAATTGGGAATGAAATTCCTCGCCGGGCAGCCCGCCTTCGATGTCAATTTTTAACTCGACGGCTTCGCCGCGCGCGAGCCGGTCCAGCACGCCGGGAATGGCGCGGGGAATGCCCGCGCCCATCAGCACATAGTCCACGCCCGCGAGCATCGCGCCGAAAATTGAAGGCAGCGTGGGAAACTGGATTTTTTCCAGAAAGTTGATGCCGACCAGTCCGTCGTGACCGTCCTTGGCCAAAAAAACCTCCACAAAATTTGCTGCGACGGTGAGCGCCACATAATCCGGGCCGGGTTGCAGACCGGGCAGCGGCGTGAGTTTGAAGGCCGTGCTGGCGGGCTTGCCGCCGGGGATGAAATAGTCCGCGAGAATTTTTGCGGCGATGCCGGGCACGGGAAATTGCGCGAGCGCGTGGCGCATCTGGCCGCCGGCATCGCCGGTTTGCAGCCGCCGGGCGAGAATTGCGGCGAGCGCGGTGCCGGAGACGACGCCCAGCTGGCCGGTTTGCGAAACGGCCCGCGCCAGTTGCCAGTCGGAAACGCCCGCGCCCATTCCGCCCTGGATGATTTGTGGATGTGACATGATAATTTAACGACCAATGACCGCCCGATAACCGGGCCGGTTGCGGTTGAAAACAGGATTGACCAAACAGATGAACTCGAAGCTGCACCTAGCGGGTTTTCCAAAGGAAACAATCGCGATAAACCATAGTTTTCCACGGGCACAAATGGCAAGCGTTAGTTTTGACGGAGTGCTTCCGGCTTGGAACCGTCCTGCCCGCTGGAAAGTTTCGGCAGGACGTTCTCCGGTTTGAAACCGTGCAGCTTGACGGCCTTGTGCCGCGAAGTGTGGCCGCGAATCAATTCCACTTTGCCGCGCGGGCAGCCTAGTTTTTCCGCCAGAAACTCCACCAGCGCCTGATTGGCCGCCGCGTCCACCGGCGGCGCGGTGACTTTGATTTTCAATTCACCGCCCAGCAATCCGCAAATTTCATTTTTGGAAGCCCGCGGCTGCAGTTTGACGGACAACAAAACCCCGTCAGCCTGCGCGCGAAGAAAATTTCCGCTCCCGCTCACTTGAGCGTTTGGAGATAAAGATAGCTCTGCGGAACCTGCTGTTCCGACGACGGCGATTCGTCCTCGATGACATACCATTTCACGCCAAGTTTTTTCGCCTCGCGCAAAATTGGCGGGTAATCAATCTTGCCGGTGCCGAGCGCCACGTCGTTGGTCACGGCGGAATGGCCGGTGAGCAGGCCGGTCGGTGTGCTGTCGCGCATGCCCTTGAGATGCATGAGCTGCCAGCGGTGGCCGTATTTTTTGAGCAGCTTCACCGGATCCTGGCCGGGATGCACGATCCAAAACACGTCCATCTGGAAATTGACGAACTTCGGATTGGTCTCGCGCATCATCAAATCAAACAGCGTGCCGTCCTGGTATGGCTGGAATTCGTAGCCGTGAACGTGGTAAAAAAATTTCAAGCCGTGCTGCGCGAGCACGTCGCCCGCGTGATTGAAGACGGCGATGGCGTCGCGGCAGGTTTTTTCATTGAACGGATCGTCGTGCGGAATCCAGGCGCAGCCGGCATATTTGAGTCCGAGAATTTGCGCGTCGCGCGCCACGCCCTCGGGATCGTCGCGGAAACGGTCATAGGGAAAATGCCCGCTGAAGGCGTTCAAGCCGTGCGCGTCAAGCTGCGCCTTGAATTGCTCCGGCGTGAGGCTGTAAGTGCCGGCGAGTTCGACATTCGTGATGCCCCAGTTTTTGATTTCGTCGAGCGTGCCGGGCACGTCCGCCGTCAACTGGTTGCGCAGGCTGTAAAGCTGCAAGCCGATTTGGTCCTGATTAATCAGAGCGGCGGAAGCGTTGGTGACCAGGAGCGCTGAATATGCCGCTGCCAGCAGGGCTGGCAAAAGCCGGAAGTTGGATTTCATGCGCCAACTAAACCAGACGGCGCGGAAATGAAAAGTTTTTTTCGCGCCGTTGCTGTAAACAATTTTCAGGTCAAAAGCCTATTTATCCTCCGGGTTTACGAATCTGAAAACAAACGCGGCCAGCGCGCCGCCGGCCAGATCGCCGAAAAGGTAAATCCAGAAGTTGGCGGCTTTTTCCAGGTGCATGACCGTGATGCCGGTGGCGACGGCGGGATTGAACGCGCCGCCGGAAATGCCGCCGAGCGCGAACGCCATCACCATGACGGTGAAGCCGATGGCGAGGCCATAGTTGGAATTGCCCGCCGTGGCCCTGGCCGTGGCGACGTTCAGCACGACGTAGCAAAGCGCGAAGGTGCCAATCAGTTCGGCGATGACGGACGGCACGATTTTTATTTCCGCCGGCGTCAGGGCTGGATTGCCTTTGAGATAGAGCGCCAGCGCGGCGGCGGCGAACGCGCCGATGATTTGCGAAATCCAGTAGCCGGGCACATCCGCTGTCGGGCAGCGGCCACGCAACCAGACGGCGAGCGTTACGGCGGGATTGTAATGGCCGCCGGAAACGTGGCCGCCGGCATAGACCATGATCATCAGCGCCGAGCCGATGGCCAGCGGCGCCAGCGCACCCGCACCGGGATCAATGACGGTCATGCCGACGGTGAACACGAGAAAAAACGTGCCGATGAATTCAACGAGATATTTTTTCATAGTTGAGCAACTCCAATTGTCCGGGGTAGAAAACCAAATCTGCGATTTTATTGCGAGAAAAAATTCCTCGCCGAGGATTCAGGAGGCCGGCGGCGTCCGCTTCAGGATTTTGATGCCAAACAATCCATTTTTGAGCGGTTCGCTGCCAAATAACGCCGCCGGCGTGTAATTTTTCCTGATCCAGCGCATCAGCTCCAGGCCATAGCCGGGCTGCTGCCCGAACTCGCCGCGAACGCCGAAATCATAGGCGTTCCATTCAACCAGCAGAATGTAGTCCGGCGGATTTTTCTCAAAGGCGGCGGTCATTTTTTCCTCGCTGAAAACGGTGAACATGGTCGGGTTCCAGTCCAAATCGGGCGTCGGATTGATGCGGCGGCTCAAATAATTCAGTAGGACGCCTTGCGGCAGCGCGCCGATGGTTGCACCGGATGGAACATTGGTTTCAATCCAGGCGAGCGCGGCCCCGGTGGTCCGCGCTTCCACGGAATTTCCATCCGGACCAAAAGCGAGGATGCGGTCGCCGCCCTGGCCGACCGCGAGATTTTTTGAATCGTAAAATCTTTTCGATCCCCAAAACAAGCTGCCAAATCCAATCAGCAACACGAGTCCGACGGTGGCCCGGAACATCCGGGCCGGAACTTGAAATTTATTTTCCAGCAACACCGGCAGCAGCCAGAGCAGCAAATAAACCGCGCTGACAAAGGCCGGCATCGCCAGCGCAAACCCGTAATGCCAGATGCGCGGAAACAATCCCAGCTTCAGCAGCAGCACCAGGCTGAACACGCTCCACAAAAGTGGAAACGCGACATTCCGCGTGGCGGATAATTTTTGGTAGTTCTCGCGCAACAGGACGCAGGTGGTGAACGCCAGCAGCGGCAGGGACGCGCCGCATCCGGCCCAATCGAACCGGACGGCCAGAAATAAAAGCGGGGCAATGAGCAGAAACGTCACCAGCCATTTTGCCGGCTCTGATTTCAGTTTCTGTAAAAACCGGAAAACGATTGCGTAAATCGTCAACGCGCAGGCGACAAAAAGAAAATGCACAGACATGGCTCGCAGATGCTGGAAAGGCAGGTCGAAACCCATGCACCACTGGTAATAGGGATTTTTCGCAATCGCCGTCTGGAACAAGGGCCGCCAGCCGAAAACCACCGACCGCAAACTTTCCCGCCAGGTTTCGACGCTTAAAAAATACAGGAAAAATCCGAGCGCCGGAATGATCCCGGCCAGTGAAAATGCCGTCAGCGATTTGGCGGCAAAATCAATCCGCCGGCGGGTGAAAAAATAGACGGCAAAAGCGACCAGGCAGGCCGCCGCGAGCGCCACAAAAACATCCGGCTTGGTCAGGAACACAAGGCCGCAGCAAAACCCGGCGGCGGTCGCATGACAGATTTTTTCTTTGGCCAGCCAGTCGGACAACAGCGCGATGGCAAGAATTGAAAGCAGCAATCCGTGCAGCACTTCATGCGAATACGGCGCGATGTAGTTGTAATTGCCGATGGTCGTGTATTGTCCGAAGGCGAAGACGAGCACAATGCCGAGACAAATAACTGTGGCGGTCAAGACATCCGCCGCGCCCGCAAAGCGCCGGTAAATCAGGAACAGCGCCACGGCAATCATCGTCAGGTTGGCAACGATGAGCGTGAAAAACGAGGTGCCGAAAAGTTTGTAGAGCAGCGCGTTGAAGTATTGTGAAAACGGGCCGCCGGCAAAATAAAAAATGTCGCGATACAGCACCGCACCGTTGGCCAGCCGCCACGGAATATAAAGCTGCCCGCCAAAATCCACGATCAAATCCGGCCAGCGACGCCAGGAAATCGCGGCGGCGACCACAAAGGCCAGCGCCACCACCGCGAGCCCGGTCCAAAAAAAATGCCGCGTGGAAATTATCTCCGCGCGGCTGTTTTTTTCCTGGTTGTTCACGGCAATGGATTTTTATTGCCGATGTTGCTCAGCCGATACCGAGCAGTTCAACTTCAAAAATCAGCGTGGCGTTCGGCGGAACCGCGCCGGGATAACCACCCGCGCCGTAGGCAAGTTCCGGCGGAATGGTCAGCTTAACCTTGTCGCCGATTTTCATGGTCGCCACGCCGAGATCCCAACCCGCAATGACCTGGCCCGCGCCGAGGACGAACGCAAACGGTTCATCACGGTCCACGGAACTGTCAAATTTTTTGCCGTCGGTGAACGTGCCGGTGTAGTGAACGGTCACGGTGTCGCCTTTTTTTGGAGCCGCACCGGCGCCGGTGGTGAGTTTCTCGATCTTCAATTCAGGATTTGCCATGCGCCAGTTTTGCCGTTGCGAGTTAAGGCGTCAAATACGCATTCAACCTTTCATGGCCGCTTCCAAAAGCCCGAGTCCTTGCAACGCTCCGGTCGCCAGTCCGAAATGCCCCGGCGGAACGGTGGATTCACGCAGATTGATGCGGATGAGCGTCGCACCAAATTGTTCCGCCAGCCGCTCCGAAGTATGGCGAACGGTGGGAATGGCCGTGCCAGCACCGATTTCGACAATTGCCAGCCGCGCGGATTTTTTCTGCATCTGCTGGAGCCATTGCGCAAAACGTTGTTGCTGTTCCTCATTGCGGTCGGATAGCCAGGAGAAGTCGCCGAACATCATGATGTTTGGCCGCGCCATCCCGCCGCAATGGCGGCATCGCGGCAACGGCCCGACCGCGCGGAACATGGCTTCATCCACCGTCACGCTTTCTTTGGCGGCATCCCAAATGGAGCGGGTGCAGCCGCGCAAACATTGGAAGTGATGAATGGAGCCGTGGCATTCCTCGATTTGATGCGGCGGGAAACCGGCTTTCTGGAAATGCCCGTCCACGTTGGAAGTGAAAACAAAACAACCCGCCAGTTTGGTCGCCGCCCATTTCAAGAGCTTCCCAAATCCGGTGTGCGGGGTCGTCTGGCGGTAGAGATTCAGCCGGTGACCGTAAAATGCCCACGCCAGTTCGGGGTCGTCTTCAAACCAAACCGGGTTCGCCATCTCCACAAAGGACAAGCCGAGGCGGGCGGCCGCCGGATATGCCTTCCAAAATCCGTCGTTGCCGCGAAAGTCCGGCAGGCCTGAATCCACACCCATGCCCGCGCCCGCCGCGATGACCAACGCATCCGCCGCATGGATGGCGCGGGCGGCTTGAAGAATGTGGCTGGAGGTCACGCGTAAATGGTAGGCCCGGATTTTATTTGCGCAACGGCGAGTGCGTGAATTTGCAAATCTTTGCAGTCTTCAAATAAAAAGCGCGCAGCCAGACCCGCGCGCTTTCTGAATTTTATCCGGTAGGGCGGCGCTGCTGCGCCGCCAAAACGAGACTGCCTAGTTTGCACGGAGCTGACCAGCAGGTCAGCCCTACCAGCTTACACGTTGTAGGTGCTGCTGCTGGTCGTGCCGCCGCGACCGGTCCAGTTCGTGTGGAAAAATTCACCACGCGGTTTGTCCACGCGCTCGTAGGTGTGCGCGCCAAAGTAATCCCGCTGTGCCTGCAACAGGTTCGCCGGCAAAACGGCGGAGCGATACTGGTCAAAGAACGCGAGCGCCGTGCTGAATGCGGGCGTTGGGATGCCGCGCCTGGCCGCCGTCGCGACAATATTGCGCCAGCCTTTCTGCGAGCGCTTGATTTCGCCACGGAAATAATCGTCCAGCAGCAAATTCGAGAGCTTCGGATTGTTGTCATAGGCTTCCTTGATTTTGCCGAGGAAGCGTGAGCGGATGATGCAGCCGCCGCGCCACATCAGCGCGATGCCGCCGTAGTTGAGATTCCAGCCGTATTCCTTCGCCGCCGTGCGCATGAGCATGTAGCCCTGCGCGTAGCTGACGATCTTCGAAGCGTAAAGCGCGCTCATGATGTCGGCGATGAACGCTTTTTTCTTTTCGGGATTCGCGGCAATGCTCGTGAGCGCCGGGCGCGGGCCTTTTAATTTCTTTGCCGCCTTGACGCGCTCGTCTTTTAGCGCCGACACGCAGCGGGAATAAACGGCTTCGGCCATGAGCGTGATGGGAATTCCCAAATCCTGCGAATTGATGACCGTCCATTTGCCGGTGCCCTTCTGGCCGGCGGTGTCGAGAATCTTATCCACGAGCGGCGAACCATCGGTGTCCTTGAACGCCAGAATGTCGCGCGAAATTTCAATGAGGTAGGAATCCAGCTCGCCCTTGTTCCACTCGGCAAAGACATCGTGCATCTCCTGCGCGGACAGGCCGAGACCGTGCTTCATGATGTTGTAAGCCTCGCAGATCAACTGCATGTCGCCGTATTCGATGCCGTTGTGGACCATCTTGACATAATGGCCCGCGCCGCCTTCGCCGACCCAGTCACAGCACGGTGTGCCGTCTTCGACTTTCGCGGAAACGCCCTGAAAAATATCCTTCACATGCGGCCATGCGGCGGGCGAACCACCCGGCATTATGCTTGGCCCTTTCCGCGCGCCTTCCTCGCCGCCGCTCACGCCGGTGCCGACGTAAAGCAACCCTTTCGATTCACAATACTTCACGCGCCGGTTCGTGTCTTCAAAAAGTGAATTGCCGCCGTCAATGATGATGTCGCCGGGCGAGAGGTGCGGGATGAGCTGCTCGATGAAGTCGTCCACCGGCTTGCCGGCCTTGACGAGCATCATCACGCGGCGCGGCGATTTGAGCTTGGAAACCATTTCTTCGATAGAATGTGCGCCGAGGACTTTCGTGCCTTTGGCTTCGTTCGCGAGAAAGTGATCCACCTTGTCAGTGGTGCGGTTGTAAGCGACGACGGTGAAGCCGTGGTCGTTCATGTTGAGGATGAGATTCTGGCCCATGACGGCCAGACCGATAAGTGCAATGTCAGCTTGTTCCATAAAAATTTACGATATGCGATTTACGATTTACGATGTGCGTGATGTCCGCGCGGTTTTAGCCGAAGCGACCACGATTGAAAGAATTTCGTTCGCTTCTTTCATCAAATCATTCAGACGCGCGGGCTGGATTAAATTATTTTCCACCAACAGTTCCATCCAAAATAACGACTCGTCACATTCTTCTTCAACAACGCGCAGCTTGTTGATGAAATCGGGGTTCGATTTGGCGCGGCAAACGGCGCGGTAATTCGCACCGACAGATGTCCCGCTCCGCAACAACTGTTGTCCCAAAGTCTTCGCGACCCATTTGTCCGGCAATGCTTCGCACAATTTGACAACCCGGTTCGCAAACGACTTGGTTCGCCCCTTCATTTCATCGCGAGTCATAAACGCGCGTCAATCGTAAATCGTAAATCGTAAATTTGAGGATACAAAAGCCTCCGCCCGCCGCCAGCAGTTTCATGATGAAAATAATCCCCGCCGGCCTTGAAAAAGCGCACCGCTTTTTCGCGCCGCCCGTTCAATGCGCGCCGAGCTGCAATCGCGGATCGCTTTCGAGCATGGTTTTCAGGTTCGCCCAGCTCGCCTCGTTCATGTCGTTGAAAGCGTGCAGATAGACCGCGACGGCCTCCGGCGGATATTTCGCCACCAGCGCGTCCACGCCCACCTTCAACTTCGCGTCGTCCATTGCCGCAGGAAGATCGTCCACCACGCCCTCGTTGTTGGGGATGGCGAGCGCGGTCAGGAAATCCACCAGCATGGCCCGGTGTTTTTTCACCAGCCAGACGCGGATCAGCCCGCCGGCGGCCTGTTCCAGCAGCGGCTTGGCCAGCAGGGAAACCATCATGGCATGACGCTGCGTGCGCGGCATGCGTTCCATGAACACCGGCCGGACGTGGCGCGCCTGGGCGACGGCGTTGAGCGTGCTTTTGTAGGTGGGTTTGTCCGCTTCAAAGGCGAAGCCGAGAATGTCGTTGGCCAGCGCCGGCGACATGAATCCGAACAGTTCGTGTGAGGTGAGCATGATGAAAATGATTTAATCGCGAACGGGCAACACGCCAATACTCTGCAAACCGGCTGCAACGCTGTAAAGATTTTAATCGTCTGACGCGCGGGAAACAGCTTTGTCGGCCACCCGTAGCAAAATATGTTGTGGATTTTTCTGAAATAATTCTTGTTAATTTTCCGGGAAGGGCGTAGAACCGAAACCGTTAGTTGGAAAGATTCACAACAAATGTAAAAATATAATCACAAACAAATTTGCGTAGCTTTGGCTACGGTTCAGTTGCGAAACCGCCAGTTTCATTTTCACAGAACCGACCAGGCACGCGCCCACCGGGCGCGGCTTGGCGTGTTTCTGTGAAAGGCGCCTGGCGGTGCCTGCAACTGGGGTGCGTCGAGTCCGCGCCTTTCCGTTTTTGAAGTGCCGCAACAAAGGGAAAAATGAAGTCAATCAGAAACGTCCTTGCCTTATTAATATTCATCCTCGGCGTGTTCGTTGCGATATACGGTTTGCTCCACGCGCAGGAGGCCACGACGCCGGTTCAAACAACGGCCCCTACTTCCGTCGCATTTAGCCAATTACTGGCTCAAGGCAATAATGTGAATACATCCATGTCGCCATTTTCTGGACAAATCACGAATCAATTATTTGAATTTGAAACGAACGCGTCAGAAATTAAGACAAACAGCGCACTGTCGCCAAGTGAAGCCTTTGACAAGCTGATGGCGGCAATAAAACAAATAAAAGGCGCGGTAAATTCACTTGAAACCACGCATAATACAGATCGAAGAGAGAAAGCAAATTTGTGGTTCGACGTTTTAGCTGTCATCGACAAAAACATTGATACTAACTATGGCACTGTTAATTACTTTAAAACAAACCAGTTTTTCATCAATCTTGTTCCACCGCCAGACGGGACAAACGGAATTGTCTATTTCTCAGGAGTTGCTCCATCGGCATTAAAAAATCCGGAGGCGCGTGCCAAATACGAAGTGATGTTGGAAGCGAATCGGGAACACGGGGACAATATGAAACTTCAAAAAGAACTACACAATATAAACAAGCAGGCAACGGCAGACGTAGTAAAATTTTTCAAATCATCCTACACTTCTTCAGAGCCTGATAAAATGGAATTTGATGAAATTCTAAAAGAATCTGCACTTTCAGATGTCCGAAAACAGCAAATTAAGAACTTTTTCTCAAATTAACTATGCGCCGTAACTATGCGCCGGACAAATCTTTCATTTCCGAGCATCTGGATTACGGCGACGGGATCCCTTTGACATTACAAACGGCGAGGACGCGCTGACCATTGACTTGGAACTGGGGGCGTTGAGTGACCAGGCCGACAACGGATATTGGCAGGAGATGAAGACTTCACAGGTCAAAGACGTGTTGCACATTGGCGGCAAGGGGGTCGTGGACGGGCAAGTCTTGGTCGTGGCAGGTGTCGGCAGCGGGACCGAGGAATTGGCGACAACGCCCTTTGACCAGAACATTGACTATGGAGATTTGACGGTGGAAGGTCTGAACCAGACTTTGGACACGAGCGGCATGGCTTATGGCAAGTCGGCTGTTGGTTCTTCCGTGAGCATCAATCTGACCGCGCCGGTGCCGTATCATGCGTTTGGGAATGGGGCGGGGGCTGATACGTTGACTTCATACACATTGTATCCGGCATTAACTAACACAAATAGAGACAGAACTAACCACCGAATTTGCCGATGATGGTTGGTATTTTACATTTTGTTCCACCAATTCCAAGGTCATGCCAAAACTTATTGTGGTCGAATTCAATGGCAAAGTTGTTTTTGACAATGGTCTTCGCTGACTCGCCACAAGTTGATTATGAAAAAAACAGGACTAACCATATTTATGGCGACGGGGACCCCTTTGACATCACGAACGGCGAGGACGCGCTGACCATTAACCTGGAATTGGGGGCGTTAAACTACTCGGCCAACAATGGATATTGGCAGGAGATGAAGACTTCGCAGGTCAAAGACGTATTGCACATCGGCGGCAAGAGTGTGATGGGCGGGGAAGTGCTGCTGACGGCGGGCGTTGGCAGCGGCACGGAGGAACTGGCGACCACGCCCTTTGACCAGAATATTGACTATGGAGATTTGACGGTGGAAGGTCTGAACCAGACTTTGGACACGACCGGCATGGCTTATGGCAAGTCGGCTGTAGGTTACTGATTCACAATAAATTGAGAAATATGAATACAAAAATAATCATCCTCTCCGTATCGCTGATAACTATCGGTGTCATGGCTCGAATAATTAGTCCCTTTCAGGGTTGGGGTCGTCTTCAAGAAAGATCGGCCAATATCATCATAGCCCGCTGCGGGGAACCGACACCATCGGGAATCCAATTCGATAATGCGACAAAATCCGACTCGAACATTGAGATCATTTCAACTCTCAAAGGGACAAACCAAATAAGTTCAGCACGACTTCTGACTGACCATTCGTTGCGGCAGGGTGAAAATTATCTGGTATTCGTGGGCGTCTTTTCTTTGGGTCAGTCAGTCTATAATTTCATTAGTCTGGCTGGAAAGATCGTTTTTTATCTAAAGTTGGCATAAAATAGGCTATGGCTAATAATCACATATGAACACTCCGATATTGCACGTCTCCTACGCCTTTGCCGATGCTCCCGACTTCGACCTCGATAATTTGGCCGCCCGGCATGTTATCTGTATGACCGGCAACCCGGCGTTCACCGATCCCACGGTCAAGCCGGTGGACATGGGTGCCTTGCAACAAACCTTTCATGCCGCGCTGCTGGCCTCCACCAATCTCGGCACGGATTTGACCGCCGCCAAGAACGAGGCGCGTGTGCCGCTCGTTTCCGCGCTTCGCCTCAATGCCGCGTATGTCCAAGGACGTCCGGGCCTTACGCTTTCCATGCTTCTCTCGTCGGGTCTGCAACCGACCAACACCAACCACGCGCAGTCAAAACTGCTGACGCCGACGCTGACCATTGACAACGGCTCCACCACGGAACTGATCGCGCATCTGTCGCGGACTGACAACGCGAACGGCTACCAGGTGAAAGTGCTGACGCCGGATGGCAAGGAACTGAAGACGGTGGATTGCTCGCAGGGGCGCAACATCCTGATTCCGGGTTTGACGCCGGGCGTGATCTACACGCTCCTGGGCCGTGCGCTGGGCGGCTTGACCGGTCAAAGCGACTGGAGCGACCCGGTTTCGCATATGTGCATGTAAAAATTTGGCGTAATGGGTTGTGTGCGGTCAGCCGGAACGGGCAATCGTTCCGGCTGATTTTTTAATGGGGCATAAAAGGGCCAGTGGAGCAGCCCTGTGAGCATCACCGTGGGCGGCTGATTCCCAAAAGCAAAACGGGGCTTGCTCCGGCAAGCCCCGTCATTTCGTCAGACTTTCGCAAACGGGATTTTAAGAATTGCGATTTACGATTTACGCTCCGTGCTGCATTTTTCAGCGTGCTCGTAAATCGCAAATCGTAAATTCAACCAAGCTTGTATCGCCGCATCTTCGGCTCCACTTCCTGCGCCCACGCGTCAATGCCGCCGCGCAGGCAGCGCACGTTCTGCAAACCGTGACCCATGAAATACGCCGCCGCATCCAGACCATTCTTGCCCGCGTGATCAATCACGACAATCGGATTCGTGTTTGAACCGCTCGCCATGAGTTCGCGCATCACGTCCTGCGACAGCAGCACCGAACCGGCGATGTTCACCGCCTCGAATTCCTCGCGCGAACGCACGTCCACCAGCTTCACTGATTTGTCGCGCTGCAACAGTTCGGCGAGTTCCTTCGGTGAAATTAAAACCTTCGCGTCCTGTTCGTGGCTGGACTGGATGTGCGCCAGCACCTCGGCCACGTCCAGATTGCCGTTGCGCGCGCAAACCTGCGCCAGCGTTTCCGTCCGGGCTGAAATCCGCAACTGCTGCACCCGCCGATGTGATACCGCCGGAACAACGCCCGCTGCGCGCCGGGAAAATTTTCCAGCACGGCGCTCATCGGTGATTGCGGGTTGGTGTTCATGCGAAAAATTATTTTGCCACGAAAAGTTTTCCCAGTGCCGCGCGCGCCTGCGTGCGGACTTTTTGAGAAATCCAAAGCGAAGATTGTTCCAAACCGGTCAAATATTTTTCAGCCTCGGATTTCTTGATGAGATTGTTCGCCGCCGCCCAAAGCACAACGCCGATTGAGCCGTGAACTTCGACGCCGAGCGATTCAGCCATCAATCGTGCCGCTGCGTCGTCGGTCAAAAACCAGTCCGGTTTGATTTCCAACGTGAGCGCCAGCGATTCCGCTTCGCCGCCGTGCAGCAATCCGGCGTGCCGCCATTGCAAGGCGCGCTGCTGATTTTCGGATGAAAGCGTCTGGAGTTGCGCCCATTCAGGAAAGGCGCCCGGCCAAAGCGAAGGAGGATGTGCGCGCAATTCGGCGATGACCACCGGCGCCAGAAAAACTTTCCCGATCAGCGGAAGCAGTTGCAACGCGCCGGCCTCGTGCAAATGCAGGATCGGGCCGGTGTCGGCGACGAGCCGTTTCATTTTGCGGCGGATTTTTCGCGCAACACCCAGGCGACATCCTGCAATTGCTGCTGCTCCATCAGTTCAAACCGGCGGCGGGAGATGAATTCGCGCAGCGACGCGCGCACGACTTCGGCGGCGTTTTCAAACGTGCCCGCTTCGACGGCGTTTTCCACTTCGCGCGCCATTTCGTCGGGCAATTCCACTTGCAGCGTTTTCATTCTTTTCTTCTAACACATTCTACGCCGGTTTGCCAGCGTTTGATTGGCGTCAAATTCACTGCCCGAAGAATTTCTGAATCTCCTTCACCACTTCCACGAACCGGTCCACTTCAGGCTGGGTGTTGTAAAAATAAAAACTCGCGCGGGCGGTGGATTCCACGCCGAGCTTGTGCATGAGCGGCTGCGTGCAGTGATGCCCGCCGCGCAACGCCACGCCCGCCTGATCCGCCAGCGTCACCACGTCGTGCGCGTGAACTTCCTTGAGCAGAAAACTCACGAGGCCGGCGCGGTTGGCGGAGTTTAATTTCGGGCCGAAGAGCCGGATGTTTTTCAGCGCGGAAAGTTGCGCGTAGGCGTAATTCGCCAGCTCCTGATCGTGACGCCAGATGTTTTCGCGGCCGATGGCGTCGAGATAATCCATCGCGGCGTGCAGGCCGATCGGGCCGGAAATGTCCGGCGTGCCGGCCTCGAACCGGTGCGGCGCGTGCTTGAATTCCGTCTTGTCGTAGCCGACGGTCAGAATCATCTCGCCGCCGCCTTGATACGGCGGCATGGCGTCGAGCAATTCCTGCCGGCCCCACAACACGCCGATGCCGGTCGGCCCGCAAATCTTGTGGCCGGAGAACGCAAAAAAATCGCAGCCGATGGCCTGCACGTCCACCGGCAGATGCCCGGCGCTCTGCGCGCCGTCCACCAGCGTGACGATGCCAAGCTTTTTCGCGCGGGCGCAAAGTTCCGTCACGGGATTCAACGTGCCGAGCGAATTGGAAATGTGAACCATCGAGAGAATCTTGACCTGCTTCGTGAGCAACGAATCGAGCTTGGACAAATCGAGCAAGCCTTCGTCGCCGGTGATGGGAATGTAGGAAATTTTCGCGCCGGTCTTTTGCGCGAGCAATTGCCACGGCACGAGATTGCTGTGATGCTCCATTTCCGTGAGCAGAATCACGTCGCCGGGCTTGAGATTTTTTGTTCCCCACGAACTGGCGACGAGATTGATGCCTTCGGTCGTGCCGCGCGTGAAAATAATTTCGTCGGCAGATTTTGGCATTGATGAATTTTGCGGCGCGGGCGCGGGCGGCTTCAAAGGCGTTGGTCGAGCGGTTGCTCAACTCGTGGATGCCGCGATGGACGTTGGCGTTGTCGTGCTCGTAATAATGCACGAGCGCGTCAATCACCGCGCGCGGTTTTTGCGAGGTGGCGGCGTTGTCGAAATAAACCAGCGGCTTGCCGTGGACTTTCTGGTCAAGGATCGGAAAATCCTTACGCAGCGCTGACCAATCAATTGTTTTCGCGTCACTCATTCAAAAAATTTAACCACGGATAAACACAGATGGACACAGATAAAAATTCATCCGTGTTAATCCGTGTCCATCCGTGGTTGAAAATTAAAGCAATCCCAGTTGCAGCTTCGCCGCCTCGGTCATCATGCCCTGGTTCCACGGCGGATCCCAGACCAGCTCGACGTTCGCCTCGTCAATCGGTTCGAGCGAGATGAGTTTGTTCTGCACGTCCTGCGCGAGCACCGGCCCCATGCCGCAGCCGGGCGCGGTCAAAGTCATTTTCACGTCGGCCTTGTAATTGTCCGCGCCGATGGGCGTGAGGTGGCAGTCGTAAATCAGGCCGAGGTCCACGATGTTGACGGGAATTTCCGGGTCGTAACAGGTCTTGAGCGATTCCCAGACTTTTTTTTCAAGTTCCTCCTGCGTGAGCGGGCCGGCAGGCGCAGCAGTGGCGGCGGACGCGGTGGAAACTTCCAGGCCGAGCGCGTCGGCGTCCTTTTCCGCGATGCGGAACATGTTGCCGTTGACGATGACGGTGTAGCTGCCGCCGAGCGATTGGGTGATGTGCGCCTGTTCGCCCTTTTGCAGCGTGACCTTGGTGCCGACGGGAACCACCGACGCTTCCACGTCGCGGGCCAGAATTTTCAGTTCAGAACTCATAAAATGTAATTCGATTCATTTACTTCAGGCATTATCACCGCAGTTGCGGCTGAAATCAATGGCGGGTTTCAAGCCCCAACCGCGCCTTGACACGAGGCGTTTCATTGATAACCTCTCCCGCTCCGATAAACCGGAATTATGCGCCAACGCGCAGCCAGTTGAATTTATGAAACGCCAGTATCAACCGTCAAAGATCCGCCGCAAACGCCAGCACGGATTTCTCAACCGCAATTCGAGCAAGAGCGGCAAGGCCACGCTGGCCAACCGCCGCCGCAACGGCCGCAAACGCCTGACGCCGGTTTGATTTCGCGTGCCCGCGCCCGCCGCAACGCCGAAACGCCTGGGCCGTTGCTCGCGCATTGAGCAGAGCGGCGAATTTGCGCGCATCCGGCAGCAGGGCCAGCGGCTGGCGGTCGGCTGTCTCATCGCCAACTGGCAGCGGCTGCCGGACGGTTCAAAGCCGAAACTGGGCGTGGTCACGAGCAAGAAGATCGGTGGCGCCGTCCAACGCAACCGTGCCCGGCGCCTGTTGCGGGAAAGTTTCCGGCAACATCAATATGAACTGGCACAGCCCGTCGAAATCATTTTGATCGCGCGGAATTCAATCGCCGGCAGAACTTTTGCGGAAGTGGAGAAGGATTATTTGACAGCGCTAAAACGTGCCGGTTTGCTGAAACAATCATGAATCCAGCCCAACATATTTTGGTGTCCGCTGTCCGCGCGTATCGCTGGACGGTTTCGCCGGCGCAGCTTTTTCTTTTCGGCCCGACCGGCGGCTGCCGGTTCACGCCCACCTGCTCGGAATACGCGGTCGAAGCCGTGCAAGCGCATGGCGCGCTGGCTGGAACCCTGCTGGCGACGAAGCGGATTTGCCGGTGTCATCCGTGGGGCGGTTGCGGCCACGACCCGGTTCCGCAAGGTGAATTCAAAATCAAAAGTTCAACAATAAAAATCGCGGAGTTTGTTCGCTAATTTCTCATGGACCGCACCGGCATCATCGTTGTCAGCATCTGCGCCATTCTGTTCGTCGCTTGGTTTGTCGAGGAGCAGAAATATCAATCGCACCTGCCGCCGCCGCAACCGGCGACCAACACGGTCGCACCCGCACAGACTCAGGCGGCCAATTCGTCCGCCGCTGCCGCGCCGGAACCGACTCCGTGGATTGGCCTTGACACCAACGCGCCGGAAAAATTGATCGTCATCACCAATGCCGAGGCGCGTTACACCTTCACTTCGCTGGGCGGCGGCCTGCAATCGGTCAAGCTGAGCAAATATCCCGACAGCACTTCGCTCCGCTGGAAAAAAGAAGTGGCGACCAACGGCGTCGCCACGTTGAACGCCCACGCGCCGGTGCCGGTGCTGGCGATTCTGGGTGATCCAAGCCTGGTCGGCGACGGCAATTTCTCCCTGAAGCAAACCGTCGACGGCGTGCGCGCGGAAAAAGTTTTGCCGGATGGCTTGCGGCTGGTGAAGGAATTTCACGTCAGCTCCAATTATCTCGTGAGCGCGGAGGTGCGGCTGGAAAATCCTTCGGACAAGCCGGTGCCGGTGCCCGCGCAGGATTGGGTCGTCGGCACCGCGACGCCGATGGGGCCGGACGACAACGGGCTGTATCTCGGCGCGATGTGGTATAACGGCACCAACACGCCGCAGGATTGCACGGCGTCCTACTTCAGCAAAAGCACGACGACTTTGTTTGTTTTTCCCCGGACGCCAAAAGCGGTTTTTGAAGCGGGCGCGGGCAATGTCGTCTGGGCGGCGGTGCACAATCAATTTTTTACATTGATCGCGATGCCGAAACAGCCGGCGCAGCAAATCATCGCCAGTCCGGTCGATTTGCCACCGTTGACCTTGGACAATCAGATTCCGACCGCGCCGCCGGTGGGCATCCAGACAGCGCTGGTTTACCCGGCGCAAACGGTCGCGGCCAATTCATCGGTCGAGCGGCAGATCACTTTTTACGCCGGGCCGAAGGAATACCGGAAGCTGGCGCTCATCGGAGAGGAGTTCAACAACAATGCCGACCTCGTGATGCAATTCGGCTTCTTCGGTTTTTTTGCGAAGGGGTTGTTGCTGACGATGAACTGGCTGCACGACGTGACGACGCTGGGTTATGGCTGGGTCATCGTGCTGATCACGGTCATCATCAAGGTGCTGTTCTGGCCGCTGACGGCGGCCAGCACGCGCTCGATGAAGCGGATGCAGGCGCTCGCGCCGGAGCTGAAGGCGCTCAAGGAAAAATACAAGGACGACCTGCAAAAATTCACGCAAAAGCAGTGGGAGGTTTACAAGAAAAACAAGGTCAGCCCGATGAGCGGCTGCCTGCCGATGCTCATTCAAACGCCCGTGTTCATTGGCTTTTTCACGATGATCCGCAGTGCGATCGAACTGCGCGGCGCGCATTTTTTGTGGGTCGCCGACTTGTCGAAGCCGGACACGCTGTTCATGATTCCGGGAATTGATTTCCCGTTCAACCTGCTGCCGCTGTTGATGGGCGGAGCGATGCTGTGGCAGTCGCACCTCACGCCGCCGGCGCCGGGCATGGATCCCGCGCAGGCGAAGATGATGCGTTACATGCCGCTGATGTTTCTGGTGTTCCTCTACAATTATTCGGCGGGACTGGCGCTTTACTGGACGGTGAACAACCTGCTGACCATTGTGCAGACGAAGCTGACGAAATCAAATCAGGCTCCTGCGGCGGCCGCAGTCGCTGTTTCGCCCTTGACGCCGCTGTCAAAAAAGAAAAAATAATCCCATGCCCGCGCAACCCAAAGAAGTTCTGGAAAAAATCCTGGCGCTGCTGGATTTTCCGGCAGCCGTCGAGGAACATAAACTGGATGACGGCCTGCTGCTTGACGTGAAGACCGAGGAATCCGGCCGGCTGATTGGCCGCCAGGGCCAGACGCTCGCCGACTTGCAATACATCACCAACCGCATTCTCTTCCAGCAGGACCCCACCACGCCGAAAGTCATGGTGGATGTGGGCGGCTACCGCTCGCAGGCGCGCGAGGCTTTGGTTAAAAAAGCCCAGGAAGCCGCCGACAAAGTCCGGCGCTGGGGCGAGCCGGTTGAACTGGAGCCGATGGGATCGTTCGACCGCCGCATCATCCATCATGTCTTCAAGGACGATCCTGACGTGGAAACGCACAGCGTCGAGGTGGACGGCACGGACAAAAAAGTGCTGCTGCTGCGTCCGCGCCGCTGAACCCCTTTTTCTCTTCCGGCAAATAAAAAGGCGCGGACAAAAATGTCCGCGCCTGATTTATTCGCAAATTTTACTGGTCAATAATCTTCAAATTATACATCGGCGAAAACGTGCTGCTGGGCTGCGGCTCATCGCCAACCTTGTTGTAAAGATAATCGAATTTGAAACGGTAGGTGACGCTGCTGGCCGTCGGCGGCACCGGCACAAAACCTTCCCAGCGGTTCGGCACCATCGGCACGGGGCGCAGCGGATACAGATCGCCGTTGACGAGCACGAACGGCTTGAGGCTCTCCCAGCGCAGCGCCTGCTGGTTCGAGTTGAAGATGACTTCGACGGGATAAAGATTGTTCGCATTGCGCGGCTGTTCGCAACGGCGTCACGCGCGTGAACGTCGAGGCGCAACCGGCCAGCAGCAACACCGGCAACAGCGGCAGAAATTTTTTCCAAATCATAGGCATTGAGGCTCGCAAAGTCCGGCCGTTTGTAAAGTTTCGATTTCGGACGCTTGAACTGCCAATTTACTTTCGGCTACTGCTTCCTCAACTCATGAATTCCCAACAAACCGCGCCGGCGGCGAGCAACTATCGCTGGGTCATCTGCGGGCTGCTGTTTTTCTCCACCACCGTCAATTACATGGACCGGCAGGTCATCAGCTATTTGAAGGAATTCTTTTGCCGGCCGCCGGAACTGGGCGGCTTCGGCTGGACGCAACACCGACTTCGCCTATCTGACCTCTTTTTTCACCGGGATTCTACGCCGGCATGACGGTGCTGGTCGGGCTGGGTCATTGATAAAATCGGCACCAAACTCGGGCTGGCGCTGTCCCTCATCATCTGGTCCATCTTCGGCATCGCCAATGCCTTTGTCGGGCAGCTGGTGATGATGCACGTCGCCGTGCGCAGCGCGTTTGCCGTCGGCGAGGCCGGCAATTTTCCCGCGTCCATCAAAACCGTCGCCGAATGGTTTCCCAAACGCGAGCGGGCGCTGGCCACGGCCATTTTCAACAGCGGCTCCAATTTCGGCGCGATGGTGGCAGCGCTGTTTGTGCCGTGGTGCATGATTTATTTCGGCGACGCAGCGCGGCTGGAAAATGGCGTTCATTCTCACCGGCGCGGCCGGATTTCTCTGGCTCATTTTTTGGTTCTGGCTTTACGACCCGCCGGACAAACAAAAACGGATTTCCCAGGCGGAATACGATTACATCCACATTGACGACGAAGCCGCCGCCGACCAGAACCGGCGACAAGGCGACAAAAAGTGCCTTGGATCAAGCTTTTTGGCCACCGCCAGTTGTGGTGTTTCTTCTCCGGCAAATTCATGACCGACGGCATCTGGTGGTTTTATCTCTTTTGGCTGCCGGACTATCTGCACAAGCAATTCAACATGGACAAGCATCAGATCATGCTGCCGACCTTCATCGTTTATGGCGTCGCCATCATGGGCAGCATTTATGGCGGCAGCATTCCGATGACGCTCATCAAACGCGGCATGCCCGTTTATCAGGCGCGCATGACCACGATGTTGATCATCGCCGTGTTTCCGCTGGTCGTGCTGACGACGCAATACTTTGGCGATGTCAGCGAGTTTGGCCAGTGGGCCGCCGTGCTTTGCCGTGGCCACTATTTGCATCGGCGCAACAGCGCATCAGGCGTGGTCGGCGAATTTGTTCACGACCGTCTCCGACATGTTCCCCAAAAAAACCGTCGCCTCGGTCACCGGCATCGGCACGATGGCCGGCGGCATCGGCGGCGTCATCGTGCAATTGCTCGCCGGCCATCTCACCGACGTATTCAAAGACCGGCCACAAACCGCCTATCTCATCATGTTCATCGTCTGCGCGTTCAGCTATCTGATCGCGTGGAGCTTGATGAAGGCGCTTGTGCCGCGCCACAAGCCCATCACCGATTTGTAAAATTTCCGCAAACAAAAGCCCGTTAAAGTTTTGACTTCAACGGGCTGAATTTTTGAACTCTGTTTGCTCCTGTTAAAAGCGTCAAATGGACATCGCCGCGAAACCGCCGTCCACGACAATCTCCGCGCCGGTGATGAAGCTGCCCGCATCCGACGCCAGCAACAGCGTCGCGCCGACCAGTTCATGCGCCTCGCCAAAACGTTTCATCGGCGTCTTGCCCATGATTTGCGCGACTCGTTCGGGATTGAGCACCTTGCGATTTTGTTCCGCCGGAAAAAATCCCGGCACCAGAATGTTCACGCGCACGCCGCTCGTCGCCCATTCACGCGCAAGATTTTTGGACATGTTATGCACCGCCGCCTTCGACGCCGAGTAGGTGAACACGCGCGACAACGGCGTCAGTCCCGACGCCGAGCCAAGATTGATGATGCTGCCGGATTTTTGTTCGACCATGTGTTTGCCGAAAATCTGGCACGACAGCATGAGTCCTTTCAAGTTCACGGTGAGAATACAATCAATTTCGTCTTCGGGTATGTCGAAGAACGGCGTCGGCGAATTCACGCCCGCACCGTTCACTAGAATGTCCACGCGGCCCAGTTTTTTCAAAACGCCGGCAAGCAACTGCTGCAAACCCGCCTTGCTCGTCGTATCGCACGAAAAGAATTCCGCCTTGCCGCCGCCCTTGGCAATTTTGTCGAGGCGGTCTTTGGCCTTTGCCGCATCACGACCAACGAGCGCGACCGTCGCGCCGGCAATCGCCAAGCCTTCGGCCATCTCGCCACACAGCACGCCCGTGCCGCCGATGACGACCGCCACTTTGCCTTTGAGGGAGAACAGTTCTGCTGGTGCTTTCATAAATTATCCGAACACAAATTAAGCTGCCGCTTCATTTGCTTTGCAATCTTTATTCATCAGAAAATATCTGATTGATGCGAATTCAACGTTGCACCCGCGCACTGCCGCCGCCAAAGGTTTTTTCCACTTCTTTGCGCGTGGCCATCGAGGTGTCGCCGGGCGTCGTCGAAGCAAGCGCACCGTGCGCTGCGCCGTATTCAACTGCTTTTTGCGCGTCGTTGAATTCGAGGAAACCGAATTGCAAGCCGCTCGCGAAACTGTCGCCGCCGCCGACGCGGTCGAGAATTTCGAGTTCGGGATATTTGCGGCTCTCGTGAAATTTTCCGTCGTGCCAGAGAATCGCGCTCCAGTCATTTTTCGTCGCGGTGATGACGCGGCGCAGCGTGGTCGCGGCCACTTTGAAATTTGGATACGCCTTCACGGCGGTTTCAATCATCGCCTTGAACGCGTCCGTCTCAATGTGGCTCAAGCTGTGATCCGCGCCTTTGACTTCAAAGCCAAGCGACGCGGTGAAATCTTCCTCGTTGCCAATCATCACGTCCACATACTTCGCAATCTCACGATTCACTTCCCGCGCTTTCTTGAGTCCGCCGATGGATTTCCAAAGCGACGGACGATAATTCAAATCGTAGCTGACGACGACGCCGTGTTTCTTGGCCGCCTTCACAGCTTCAATGGTGATGGCTGCCGTTGTTTCAGACAACGCCGCGAAAATGCCGCCGGTGTGCAGCCAGCGTGTGCCGATCTTGCCGAAGATGTGGTCCCAATCAAAATCACCGGGCTTGAGTTGCGCCGCCGCGGAATTGCCGCGATCCGGCACGCCGACCGCGCCGCGAATGCCGAAGCCGCGCTCGGTGAAATTCAAACCGTTGCGCACGCTGCGGCCGATGCCGTCGTCTTCGCGCCACTTGATGAAATCCGTGTCCACGCCGCCCTGCATGATGAAATCTTCGATGAGATGGCCGACCTCGTTGTCCACGAATGCGGTGCAGACGGCGGTTTTGTAGCCGAAACATTTGCGCAGGCCGCGCGAGGTGTTGTATTCGCCGCCGCCTTCCCACGCGGTGAACGAGCGCGCGGTGCGGATGCGTCCTTCGCCGGGGTCAAGCCGCAGCATGACTTCGCCGAGCGAGATCTGGTCGTATTTACAGGTGGATTTGTCGCGTAGTTGAATTGCCATAAATTTCGCGTTTTGAGTTAAAAAGTTTAGACCTGAACGGATTTGAACTCAGTTAAATTCCACGCCGCCTCGCCGACTTCGTGCGCGAGGTGGTTGAGTTCTTCGATCTCCGCCTTCGTGAACAGCAGGCCGCCGTGCTGCTTGGACAAGCCGCCCCAGCGCGCTTCCGGCTGGCCGGGCAACAGGCACTTCTCGTTGCCGTGACCGAGCACGTCTTCGATGATCGCCTTCACGTTCTGGATTTGCGAACGGCCTTTGACGTAGTCGTTGCCCTTCATCGCGTCGGGATGGATGACTTGAAAATAAAACGTCGAGCCGCGCTTCTCGCCGTCGCCGCCGCGCGACGTGCCGCGGATTTCCGGCAGCGAACCGCCGATGTAGCCCGCGTAAAGTTCGTCAATCAAACCCATGCCATAACCCTTGTGCGCGCCGAACGGCAGCAACGCGACGGCTTTGTTCGGATCGGTCGTCGGATTGCCCTCGGCATCCACGGCGGCGCCGGGCGGAAGTTGTTTGCCTTCGCGTTTCATCACTTGCACGCGGCCCATCGCGATGGTCGAGGTCGCCCAGTCAATCACGATGGGAAAACCGATCGCGTCCTGCGTCGGGAACGCCCACGAATGCGGGTTCGTGCCCATCGTCGGCGTCTTGCCGCCGAAAGGCACGACTTCGGACGTGGCCGACGTGCAGTTCGTGTAGGCGAGGTAGCCCTTGAGCGCGGCGTCCATGACATAGCCGCCGCCCCAGAGATAATGCGTCGCGTTGTCCACGCTCACCATGCCCACGCCGAATTTGTCGGCGAGCTTCATGCAGGTGTCCATCGCCTCGTAGGCGACGGCCTGGCCGAGTTTGTTGTGGCCGTTCCAGATTTCGGCGGCGGCGAAGCGCGACGGCAGCTTCTCGATCTTCGCGCCGGGCGTCCAGCGGCCGACCTTGCTGCCGAACAATTCGTCGAGGTGCAGCGCCTTGATGGCGTTGTGCGTGCGGATGCCGTAATACGCGGCGCTGGCGCAAAACCGCGCGCCGGCGGCGGCCTCGGCGGCATCGTAACCGCGCTTGAGATACGCCTTCGTGACGAGTGAATCGTGTTTGTCTTTGGGAATGATGTAGTAGGTTTCGGGCATAAAAAATTTTAGGAGTTCGTTGAAAGTGAAATGCCGTATTTTTCGGTTAATTGCTTCAATGAATACAAGCGCCAGAGGACAAAATCTTGAAACTCGCTCAACGTTGAATTCAAAAATTCTTGCTGTTTCGAAAGTTGAGCATCTTCCCCATCGTAAACAAAAACTAAAACCATGGTAAATCGTTTCCAACCTCTTGACTGGGCAAAATTTTTGTATTGAAAAATAATTTGCTTCAAATGTTCTCGCCGTAAATTTTTACGAACATATTTTAATTCAACCCCAAATGCGCCGCCATCTTTGACAAACATTCCATCCATTCCAAAATCTCGGCCTACTAGGACTTGCCGATTGACGACAACATCAAATTCTGTTTGAAGTTCACGCATCGCTAATTCTTCTGCAACCAATATGCGACCTCGAAAATCTGATTCACTAAGCTTTGCAACCAGTTGAACGTGCGACGAAGCATCTTCTTGCTGAGCTTGTTTGACTTCATCATCCAGTCGCTTTTTCTGTTGCTCCGGTTCCTGCGGTCTTAAGTCCTGACCAAGTTCAACCGGTCCAGCTTTAAACGAACTGCCTTGTTCAATCCGCCTTTTTATGGCGTTCAAAATGGCAATGGCTTGAGCGTTAAATCTCCAAAGCACTCCTGTTATTAGCAGAATCCACAAGAGCGTCTGAAAAAATGGAACCCAAGCATCCATAAATTAAACCACTTTCTTCACCGGCACTTCGGGATTCACCTGCGCGATGGGTTTTTCGCCGTTCATCGCGAGGATGAGATTTTTCACGGCGCAGGTGGCCTGCCGCACCACGCTTTCGTAGGTGCGCGACGCAACGTGCGGCGTGCAGACGACGTTCGGCAGCTTGAGCAGCGGATGATCCGCCGCCGGCGGCTCCTGATCCAAAACGTCCGTGCCGTAACCGCCCACTTGCCCCGATTTCAGCGCCTCGATGAGGTCGGCCGTGTGAACGATCTCGCCGCGAGCGCAGTTCAAAATAAGCACGCCCTTTTTCATCTTGGCAATATTCTTCGCGCAAATCATGTCGCGCGTTTCCGGCGTGAGGTTGGTGTGCAGCGAAAGATAATCGCTCGCGGCAAATACTTCGTCGAGCGACGCAGCGTGTTTCACGCCGTGTTCATTGGCGAATTTTTCATCCCAATAAACATCGAAGCCAATGACTTTCATGCCGAACGCTTTTGCGCGAATCGCGACTTCCTTGCCGATCCGACCAAGCCCGACGATGCCGATGGTCTTTTCCAACAGTTCATGGCCGGTCTTACGTTTCCAGCCACCGCTGCGCGTGGAGTCGGTGTGGTAGAGTAGATTTTTTTCTAGCGAAAGCAGCAGCAGAAAAGTGTGTTCGGCGACGGTGGTGTGATTCACGCCGGGCGTGAAAAGCAGCGGGATGCCGAATTCGGTGCAGGACTTCACGTCAATCTTGTCCACGCCGATGCCATATTTGCTCAAGACCTTCAGCTTCGGTCGCGCCTTTTCCAAAACCTTGCGCGTGATGGCGTCGTCGCCGCAGATGTAGCCGTCCACATCGCCGACCAGCGCGAGCGTGTCCGCCTCGTTCAGCGGGCCGCGCGCAGTGATGATTTCCCAGCCGGTCTGTTTGAGCAAATCATGATGCGCGCCGGGCGTGTCTTGGAACGAAGTGGTGGTCAAAAGAATTTTCATGCCTTAAGCATAAAAAATTTTGGCCCCTGCGCAATCACAGAGGCCAAACAATTTTTGCGGAAGTATTTGAAATTTCTGCACTCAACCCGCACCGAGCGTCGAGCGGGCCATTGAATTCAGCCGCACCTGCGCCTGTTCGGAGATGTGCGTGAAGACCATGGAAACCCGGTAGCCGGCGTGCTTGTTGCCGGAACAGGCGATGACGACCCCGCTGCACTGGAGCTTGCCGCCGTCCTGTGGCGATTGCAACTCCACGGTCATTTCCGTCCATTCGTTGAACGGTGTCGGGCTGCGGAATTCGATTCCGCTTTTGTGAACTGAAACAGCATCGGTGGAAAGTTCCAAACGAGATTGCCGGCCTTCAACCGTCACCTGCTGTTTTAGGGACTCAATGCTTCCAATTTGTCTCGCACTCATAATTAATAACAAAATAACACGCCCCGGTGAATCGTCAAATTAGACTGTAAAATCCAATAGATTAGCTTACCACTCAATCACCGCCGCACCCCAGGTCAGGCCAGCGCCAAAGGCGACAATCAAGATCAAATCGCCGCGTTGGACTTTGCCTGACCGAACCGCCTCGTCCAGCGCGATGGCGACGGACGCGGCGGAGGTGTTGCCGTATTTGTGGAGGTTGATGAACAACTGTTCCGGCGTGGCACCCAGCCGTTCACCGACCGCGTCAATGATGCGGCGGTTGGCCTGGTGCGGAATGACGCATTTGATGCGCGTGATGTCAATTTCACACCGGCTCAACACCTCGTTGGCGGCGCTGCACATCGCCTGCACGGCGTTCTTGAAGGTTTCCTTGCCGTCCATCCGCAGAAAATGCAGGCCGTCCGCCACTGACTGTGCCGAGGCCGGGCAACGACTGCCGCCGGCGGGCATGGAAAGCAATTCGGCCTTGCCGCCATCGGCTCCCAGCGCGGTGGTGAGCAGGCCGTGGGAATTCGCGCGGCTCTGCAGGATCGCCGCGCCCGCGCCGTCGCCGAACAGCACGCAGGTGTTGCGGTCCGTCCAATTGGTGATGGCGGAAAGTTTTTCCGCGCCGATGACGAGCACTGTTTCAAAGGTTCGCGAGGCGATGAAATTCTGGCCGACCTCCAGCGCGTAAAGGAAGCCGGAACACGCGGCCTCGATGTCAAACGCCGGGACGCGCCGCGCACCGATTTTTTGCTGCACCAGGCACGCGGTGTTCGGGAACGGCATGTCCGGCGTGATGCTGGCGACAATGATGAGGTCTATCTGTCCGGCGGTGATCCCGGCCATTTCCATCGCGCGCCGGGCGGCCTTGGCGGCGAGGTCGGAGGTGAATTCGTTCGCGGCGGCAATGCGGCGTTCCTTGATGCCGGTGCGCGTGGTGATCCATTCGTCCGACGTGTCGACCAATTTTTCAAGTTCGGCATTCGTCAGGATTTTTTCCGGCACATACGAGCCGACGCCGGTGATGGAACAGGTGCGGCTCAGGAAATCGTGCTTCGCACGCGGATTTTTGAATTTGGATTTCATGCAGGAACTGCGGAACTGGAATCGTCGCTACCGTTTAATTTTTCATTCGCGCGCGCAATTTCGCCGGCGATTACCTGGTTGACCTGATGTTGCAAAGCCTCGGCGGTCACGCGCAGGGCGCTGGCAACGGCGCGTTCGCGCGCGGAACCGTGCGCCTTGAAAACCATGCCGTTGAAACCGAGCAGCGGCGCACCACCATAAAGTTCCGGGTCCATGCGGCGGCGGATGGATTGAAAGGCGTTCTTCGCGAGAAACGCGCCGATTTGCCGTTTCGTGTTCTGCATCAATTCGCGCTTGAGCATGGAGAACATCCCGACCGCGAGGCTCTCGCACGTTTTCAAAACAATGTTGCCGACAAAACCGTCGCACACGACCACATCCACATGATCCTTGAACAAATCGTGGCCCTCGACGTTGCCGATAAAGTTCAAATCCAGCTTTTTGCAGAGCTTGAAGGCTTCGAGCGTCAGTTCGTTACCCTTGGAATCCTCGGTGCCGATGCTCAAGATGCCGATGCGCGGATTTCTTTTTCTCAAAACTTCGCGGGCATAAACGCTGCCCATCACGGCGAATTGCGCGAGGTGCAGCGGCTTGCATTCGACGCTGGCGCCGGCGTCGAGCAGGACGAATTCACCGCTCTGCCGGGGAATGACCGTGGCGATGCAGCCACGATCCACGCCCGGAATGCGCCCGACCTTGAAGGTGGCCGCTGCGAAAATGCCGCCGGTGTTGCCGAGGGAAACCACTGCGTCGGCCTGACCATCATGGACGAGTTCGGCAGCGCGACCGATGGAGGAATCTTTTTTTTTGCGGAGTGCGATGACCGGTTTGTCGTCCATTTCCACAACTTCGCTGGCGTGGATGACGCGCACGCGATGGTCGCGAAAGCCGCGTGCCGGCAGCGCGGCATGAATGTCAGCCTGGTTGCCGACAAGGTAAAGGGCGGTGATTTTCTTGCTGGCCTCCAGCGCCAGCTTGGCCCCCGCGATCACGACCCCGCAACCGTGGTCGCCACCCATGACATCCACTGCGATTCGCATAGATGAAGGAAAAAACGCGGAACCGTTTCCGCGCCGCGCGCCGGATTGTCAGCCGGCGTTGACCGTCAAGACCTGGCGGCCCTTGTAATAACCGCACGCCGGGCAGACCCGGTGCGGCACGTGCGGCTCGGCGCACTGCGGACATTTGCTGATCTGCGGCAGCTTCAGCACGCTGTTGTAAGCGCGGCGCATCCGCATCCGGCTTGTCGAAGGTTTACGTTTTGGGACGCCCATAAATTCTAAATTACAGTTTCAATTTGTTTAATTCAGCCCACGCGGACGGCTTGGATTCCTCCTTGCCGGCGGTTTTACGCGCCTTGCCAACGCTGGCTTTCTTCAATCCGCCGCAATCCGGTTTGCACACCGGATGCTGCGGAAACTCAAGGAGAATATCTTCCCGCACCCACGGCGTCAAGTCCACGCAATCGTTCTTGATGGGCACCGCCTCCTCGCCTTCCAACGGCTTCAACGGCAGATGCAGCGTCCAATTCTCCAAGTCCAACTTGCGCCTGAATCTTTTAAGGCAGCGGACACACTCACATTCCAGCTCGACGTGCAACTCGCCTTGAACCAGCAGCGCGTCCTCCAGTTTCTCAATCTCAATGTCATATTCGACCGGCTGCGTGACGCGAATCATCTCGTCGCGGAGGTCCAAATCCAGCTCGGCCGGCGACAATTCGCCGCGCAATTCCAGATCGCAGTTTTCCAGGTGGCGAAGATTGACGGTCAGCATAATTTTTAATTTATAGTTTTGAATTTTAAGTGAAACACCGAACCTGACTTCAACCGCTCAACTGAAAACTAAGAATTCAAAACTCAAAACCGTCACCGCGGTTTCAATTTCTTTTTAAGCGCCGTTTCCACATGCGCCGGCACGAACGCGCCCACGTCGCCACCGAGCCGCGCGATCTCCTTCACAATGCGCGAACTCAAAAAAGTGTAGGTGTCCTTGGGCATCATGAAAATCGTCTCGATGTTTTCGTTCAGCTTACGATTCATCAGCGCGAGCTGGAATTCAAATTCAAAATCCGACACGGCGCGCAGTCCGCGCACAATCGCCTGCGCCTTCCGGCTCACGACATATTCTACGAGCAGGCTGTCAAACGAATCGGCTTCGACGTTCGGCAGATGAGAAATGGATTTCCTCACCAGCGCCAGCCGTTCGTCGAGCGTAAACAACGGATGCTTGCCCTCGTTGCTGGCGACGGCCAGGACGACGCGGTCGAATAATTTTGCCGCGCGCTGCACCACGTCCAGATGGCCATTGGTGAGCGGATCGAAACTGCCGGGATAAATCGCGGTTCGCATTTTAAACAGTTTTAAGTTTTTAATTTTGAGTTTTTAGTCGAAACCGCCATGCGGGTTCAGCGGTCTTAACTTAAAATTAAAAACTCAAAATTCAAAACTATTTCCACGGCACCTCAAAAATCCGCACGGCGGCCTTGATGCCCTTGACCGTGACCGACGGCAATTCCACGCACGTCGCGGCCAGCGCCGGATCGTGCCGCAGCAAATGGTTGTAAGTCGTGTCGCTGATGATGATGCGCCCGCTGCCGGAAACGCCTTCCAGCCGGCTGGCGAGATTCACTTCGCGGCCGAACACGGTGTAATTGTATTGATGCGTTTCCGAGCCCATCAAGCCGACCGTCACCAAACCGGTGTTGATGCCGGTGCCGAGCTGCAACGCGGTCAGCAGCGGCTTGGGCGGCAGGCCGGCGGACAGCCGCGCCCGGTTTTCGATTTCGCGCGAAGCATTTTGCGCCAGCCGTTTCTGGTTCAATTCGTAAATCACCCGCTGCGCTTCCATTGCCGCGTGGACACAGGCCAGCACATGCTTTCCGTTTGCCACCGGTGCGTTCCAGAACGCCATCACGCAGTCGCCGATGTATTTGTCGAGCGTGCCACCGTGGTTTTTCACCGCGTCGGCGACCGTCGCCAGGTAAAGATTCACCGTTTCCAGCGTTTCGCGCGCGGACTCGTCAAAACATTTTTCCGCCGCCTCCGGATCGAGTTGGTGAACGCGGACAAATTCCGACACGCGCTCCTGCGTTTCGTCCGTGAACGTGGTGAAGCCGCGCACGTCGGCAAAAAACACCGTCACCTCCCGGCGCGCGCCGCCGAGCGAAAGTTTTTTTGCCTGGAGAAGTTCATTCATCACGTCCGGCGAGACGATTTTGGAGAAAACGGATTTAACGCGGCGCTGTTCGCGCTCCTCAAACACGACGCGATAGGTGACGAGGCTGGCATACTCCATCGCCACGCCCAAGACTGGAAACACAATCGGCAGCCAGAATCGGAATTGAACGAAAGCAAAAAATGCGGCGGCGGCATAAAACAGCAACAGCAATATAGTTCCGCCCGTCGCCGAAAACGCGCGCAACTGCCAGGTGAGAAATGCCGTGAGCGCGCCGAGAAAAACAATCAGCCCAAGTTCCAGCGGCAGCGACGCGCGGCGGATGAACCGTCCGGTGATGATGGAGTTGGCGACGTTCCAGTGTTTGCTGACGAGAAACGTGTCCTTTTCCAACGGCGTCGCGCCACGGTCGGTCAAATCGTTGCCTTGCGCCGTCGAGCCGACGATGACGAGCTTGCCGCGAAACGCATCGCTCAAGTCGTTGGTTTCGCCCTGCAACCGCTGTTTGTCCTGCCAGAGCAAAGTTTCAATTGGCGCAAACAAGAGATTTGGATCGCTCGGCGTGAGCCGCCAGTCAATGTAAAAAAAGCCTTTGTCGTCCACCGGAATCACGCGCTCGATACCGTTCGCGCCGCGCAGAATGATTTTTCCGTGAGGCAGATCAATTTCCGCATTTTGCAGATCGAGCTTCAACGCTTGCGCGGCCAGGACAATGCCCATGTTCCACACGCGTTCGTCGGTGAAGGCTTTTGCCCTGGGCGCGACTCCGGGCGGCAGCTTGTCGCCGACCAGATCGGCAAGCTCGAAATTATTTTCCGCGTCCACCGGAACGGTGACGATGTTGGTGCCGCCGGTTTGAGGCAGAATAATTTTGCCCGGTGCAAACTGCGCCTGGTCGAGGTCGAGGCCAAATTCCGCCGCCGCCTTTTTCAACAGCGGATGCCAGCGATGATAAATGTGAAAAGCCTCGGCGCGGCGCAGCGTGCCGTCGGAATCCTTGTCGGTGGAAATGCCGCCGGGCGCAAGCGCGTTGGTGGCAAACAAATCGGGCGGGCGCAATTCCGGCGTGACGGCGAGGATAACGTTGCCGGCGCGGTGCATTTGTTGCGCAAAAAAATCGTCGGATTCGACCAAGCGACCGTCGGCCATTTGCACCGGCGGATGATCGTTGCGCAATTCGCCAAACAGCACATCGAACGCGATGGTTTGCGCGCCTTGGGCTGCCAGTTCCTCGACGAGCCGGCCGTAAACCTGGCGCGGCCAGTAAAGCCCGAATTTGTAGCCGAGCGCGCCGCTTTTGACGGCGGTGATGCTGTCGTCATCCATGGCTACGAAAGCGAGATTGGTGGCGACGGGCGCGGGAAAGCGCAGGGCCGTGCGCGCGCGCAGGTCGTAGGTGATGCGTTCCAGCCGGTCGAAGAAATCAAGATGGAGCAGCCGCACAAAGCATACGAGCACGATGACGAGGACGGCCAGCAGGACCGGCGTGCGCTTGAGCGGTTTGAATTTCACCGCACCGGATTAAACGAAAAACCAGAGCAACTCAAGGCTGCTCTGGTTTTTTTCAAAACTTCCCCTAATAAAATTTTAGTTAAAAAATCAAATGCGAATTAAAGCCCCGCATTGTTTAGAAAGAACCCGCCTCCACCACCTCCGCCTTGATTGTTTCCGCCTTGGTTGTTGCCACCGGACTGAGGTGGTTTAAAGCCGGTAATCGGCGAGATGTGGCAATATTGATTCCGGTTGAAGGAATAGGAACAAATCTCGGCGTAGCAGGTTCTGGCGGCCATGGAAATCTGTCCCAGCAGGTTAAGAATTTCAGGCGACATCGGAGAAGTTTTGCCGGATGCCGGATCAAATTCTTGCCCTTCGCCGCAGGTGATTGTGAACGGATTTCCACTTGAATCAACAACGGAAATATACAGCGGGTGAACCAAGGCTCCGCAGGGACCGAGCACTTTTGTATTCACACCGTTGACCACTTTGGTGACCACGCTGAGGAAGCCTTGCGAACCGCGCACCCCGGCGATGCCGTTGGGAACCTTGATGAGAAATTTGGATTCAGCGGAAAGTTTTTTGACGCTATAGAAGATGCGACCGTCCTGCAAATCCAGTTCCGTGTCGCTTACGGTGTCGACGCCGGTATCGGAAACCGTCAGGATGTCAATTTTAACCGTCGTGTCACCGGAGAGGCGGATGACGTTTTGTTCCACCGAGGGCTTATATCCGACCATGCCGCGCACGGCGGAGTCGGGAGCCAACGAAATTTTGTCGGGCACCGGATGGGCTTGGGGCATTTCAACGGTCTTGCCCAACACCACGTCCACCGTCGAGTCGGATTCGGTTTTGATGGCGGCTCCGGGGCGGAGAATTTTTCCGGCGACGAGGGGATGCCAGTTGTCATTGCCACCCAGCGTATAGCTCGCCTGTCCGGTAACCCGGACAACCGTCGCGACACCCTGCAGCACGGTGTCCTGGGCAACAGCCGCTGAAGTGGTGAGGGCCAATACGAACCCACATACGGCAACAGAAAACAAAGTCTGGATATTTTTCATAGCTATTCCTTCGGAACTTTTTCCATTTAAAGAAAGTATAACGGCGAACCGCCCGATGTCAACCCGCAAAAATCGCAATAATCTCAAGGCTGGCTGGTGATTTTCTGCCAGCTAATCCCCTGGGTTCCAGCATACACGGCAAACGCCTTTTCATTCTGGATCAGCACCGCGCGCACGACGCTCGAATCATCCGCCCGGCCCAGTTCGAGGATGCTTTCCGGGATGATGCCCATTTTCTTGTGCGCGTAAACCAGCGCGAACACCGATTGCGCGATGGCCGAATACGGAAGTTCCCGGTAGGCGCCCTCCACCGCGTCTTCGACCGCGTCGGCAAGAAATTCCAACTGGTCCACCAGATGCGGAAATTTCGGCGCGTTGATCTGCGTGAACTCCAGTTTCCACTGCGGCAGTTGCCGCAAAATTTTTTCGGCCATGGCCGGTGTGATGGTCACCGAACCGTTGTTGACGAATTTTGCGATTTCGGACATGTCGCCACTTTAGAGAAACCGCCGCCGCCGTCAAAGTGAAATCGCTGCTACGAAACACGCTTTCATTCGTCCGGCTTCTTGCTAGAAATACGGCGTGCAAGATTTGATCGCCAAAGCCGCGACGCTGCTCGAAGCGTTGCCTTACATCCAAAAATTCAGCGGCGAAACGTTCGTCGTCAAATACGGCGGCAGTTTCATGGACTCGCCGGACGAAACCGTCCGCACCAGCGTCGCGCGCGACATCGTTTTTCTCGAAGCGGTGGAAATTAATCCCGTCGTCGTCCACGGCGGCGGCAAGGCCATCACCCGCGCGATGGAAAAGGCCGGGCTGAAGGCGAATTTCATCCAGGGCCAGCGCGTCACCGACGAGGCGACGGCAAAAATTGTGGACGAAGTTTTGTCGCGCGAAATCAATCCCGAAGTCGTCAAAACCATCAACGCGCTCGGCGGGCAGGCGGTGGGCTTCGCCGGGCCGGACATTTTCAAATGCAAAAAAATGTTCCTCGACGACAAGGAAAATCCCGGCCGGAAAATTGACATCGGCTACGTCGGCGAAGTCATCGAGGTCAACGTCCAGCCGCTCAAGGAAAGCATGTGGTGCGGCTTCACGCCGGTCATCAGCCCCACCGCGCGCGGCGAGGACGGGAAAATTTACAACTGCAACGCCGACGTCGCCGCCGCCATGTGCGCCATCGCGCTGAACGCCAAACGGCTTGTGTTCATGTCCGACGTGCCCGGTTTGATGCGCGACCCGAAAGATGTTTCCACCGTCATCGCGCATTTGCAGACCAGCGAAGTGCCCGCGCTCAAAGCCGCCGGCATCGTGGACAAGGGCATGATTCCGAAAGTGGACAGCGCCGTCGCCGCCATCAAATCCGGCGTGGAAAAAGTCTCCTTCGTGGACGGCCGCACGCCGCATTCCGTCATGCTGGAAATTTTCACCGACAAAGGCGTCGGCACCGAAATCGTTTTGTAATTTTTGAATTAGGATTTACGATTTACGCGCGGCTTCCGAGATTCATATCAGCTCGCAAATCGCAAATCCAATATCGTCAATGAAAGAAATTGTCCCAGCCCCGCCGCCGATTGTGCGGAATGATTACCAATCCATCCGCGAGCTGTTCGCCAAAAACGTCGTGCCCAGCTACGGACGCTTTGATCTGGTCTTGAGCCACGGTGCCGGCACCTATGTTTTTGATGTCGCCGGCAAACGCTATCTCGATCTCGGCAGCGGCATCGCCGTCTGCTGCCTCGGCCACGCGCATCCGGCCATCACCGAGGCGCTCGTCGAGCAGTCGAAAAAACTGATTCACGTTTCCAATCTTGTATTTCACCGAGCCGCAAGGCCGGCTGGCGGCGGAAATCGTGAAACGCATCGGCGCGGGCAAGGTTTTTTTCAGCAACAGCGGCGCGGAGGCAAACGAAGGATTGTTCAAGCTCGCGCGGAAATTCGGCCGCGACGAAGGCCGGTTTGAAATTCTGACGGCGACAAATTCGTTTCACGGCCGCACGCTCGCCGGCATTGCCGCCACCGGCCAGGACAAAGTTAAAAAAGGTTTCGAGCCGATGATGCCCGGCTTCCGGCACATTCCATTCAACGATTTGGCCGCCGCGCGAAACGCCATTTCGCCGGCGACGGTCGCCATCATGATTGAAGGCGTGCAAGGCGAAGGCGGCGTCACGCCCGCCACGCCGGAATATCTGCTCGGCCTGCGCGCGTTGTGCGATGAGAAAAAACTGCTGCTGCTCATGGATGGCGTGCAATGCGGCTATTTTCGCACGGGAAAATTTCAGAGCTTCCAGCGGATTCTCGAAGGCGTGCCCGGCGGCGAAAAATTTCTGCCCGACGGCCTTTCGATGGCCAAGTCGCTTGGTGGCGGCTTTCCCATCGGCGCGTTCTGGGTGCGCGCGCCGTATCAGGACTTGCTCGGTCCGGGCACTCACGCTTCGACATTTGGCGGCACCCCGCTCGCCTGCGCCGTCGCGTTGAAAATTTTTGAGGTCGTCGAACGCGAAAAGCTTGACGAAAATGCGCGCAAACTTGGCGCGTGGATTCAAAATGAACTGGACCGGCTGGCCAAAAATTTTCCGGCCGTCGTCAAGTGCTCACGCGGTCTCGGCTTCATGCTCGGTTTGGAACTGGCGGAAAAAATCCCCGCGTTTGCCGCGAGCGACAAACCGGCGGCGCTGCAATTCGTCAACCGGCTGCACGCGGCGGGCGTGCTGACCATTCCCGCCGGCACGCACGTCATCCGGTTGCTGCCGCCGCTGAACCTCAAGCCGCAGGAAGCCGCCGAGGGCATTTCCAAAATCGAGGAAATCGTCAAGTCGCTCGCGTGATTCCGCATGAACGCCGCCGCCCACAAACATCTCGCCGCCGTTGATCCGGTCATGCGGCGGCTCATCCGCGAACACGGCAAATGCGGGCTGGTGCCGGAAATCCGCCGCGCGCCGTTTCAATCGCTCGTCCAGGCCGTCGCGCACCAGCAGCTCAACGGCACGGCGGCGAACACCATTTTGACGCGCTTCAAAAAACTGTTTCCCGGCAGAAACTTTCCCAAGCCGGAAGATTTGGCGAAAGTGACGGACGCACAAATCCGCGCCGCCGGCTTTTCCTTCGCCAAAATAAAATCCATCCGCGACATCACGGCCAAAACGCTGGACGGCACGATTCCGTCGTCGCGCCACATCCAAAAATTGAGCGACGAGGAAATCATCGGGCGATTGACCGAGGCGCGCGGCGTCGGGCGCTGGACGGTGGAGATGCTGCTGATTTTTCAGTTGGGCCGGCCCGACGTTTTGCCCGCCGACGATTTTGGCGTGCGCAGCGGCTTTCGTCTCGCCTACAAAAAACGGGGAATGCCGAAGCCGAAAGACCTGCTGAAATTCGGCGAACGCTGGCGGCCGCACGCCACCACGGCGGCGTGGTATCTCTGGTGCGCGGCGGATGCGGCCAAGAAAAAGAAGTGACGGCGCGTTTCGCTTCGGTTATAAAATTTTCTTTGGGTGGAAATTTCCCAAGTCGAAAAATGAAACATCTATTGTCATTGGAAAAATTGCCGGCGGCGGACCTGGAAAAAATCCTGCGCGACGCGATTGTGTGCAAACGCGAGCGGGCGCGGCTCGACCGCAAGCCGCTCGCCGGCCAGACCTGGGCGCTGCTGTTCTCCAAATCGTCCACACGGACGCGGGTTTCGTTCGAGGTGGGCATCCGCGAGCTGGGCGGCGAATCGCTTTTTTTGAGCGCGAACGACATCCAGCTCGGCCGCGGCGAACCGATCAAGGACACCGCGCGGGTTTTGGGCCGCATGATTCACGGCGCGGTCATCCGCACCTTTGCGCAAAGCGACGTGGAGGATTTTGCGGGATTTTCAAAAATCCCGACCATCAACGCGCTGACGGACGACGAGCATCCGTGCCAGATCATCACGGACATTTTCACCTACAAGGAATTGCGCGGGCCGATCGCGGGCAAAATCGTGGCGTTCATCGGCGACGGCGCGTGCAACGTGCCGGTGTCGTGGATTTTTGCGGCGGCGAAGCTTGGGTTTGAATTGCGAATTGCCGCGCCGAAAAAATTCCAGCCGGCCGCGGCGATCTTGAAACGAGCGGGCGCAAAAGTTGTCTGCACCGAAAGCGTTGAAAAGGCCGCGAAGGGCGCGGATTTGCTTTACACGGACGTGTGGGTTTCGATGGGCAAGGAAGCCGAGGCCGCGGAACGCATCATGGCACTCGGCGGTTATCAAATCAATCAAAAGCTCGTGAAGCTCGCCAAGGCCGACGCGCTGGTGATGCACTGCCTGCCGGCGTATCGCGGCAAGGAAATTGACGAGGAAACGTTTGAGGCCAACGCCGACACGATTTTCACGCAGGCCGAAAACCGGCTGCATGTGCAAAAGGCGATTTTGAGCTGGGCGGTGGCTTAATTCGAATATTGCCGCAGATATTTCACGGCGACCTTCAAATCCTTCGGCCATTCGCATTTGATGGTCACGGTTACATTCGTGACCGGGTGCGGCAAAATCAATTCCTCCAGGTGCAGTGCGGCACGCGAAAGAAGCGGGCGTTCTTCCCTGCCCGGTTTCAGGCGAAAATCTTTTTTCAGCCGCGAAAGCCAGAGCGGTTTGCCGCCGTAATGCTCGTCGCCGACGATTTTCAAACCGACATGACCGGCGTGGACGCGCACCTGATGCATCCGCTCAATCAGCGGCTCGCAGCGCAGCAGCGCGTAGCCGTGGCCCGGAAAATTTTCGAGCACTTCAAACCGCGTCGCCGCCTGCTTGCCGTCTTGCTGGTCAACGCGCATCAGACCGGGCTTGACCGGATGCGGCGACAATTTGGCGTTCACTTCAAATTGCATTTCCTGCGGTTCGCCGTGCACGAGCGCGAGATATTTTATCCGCGCTTTTTCCGAACTGAACAGATTGGCGAGCGCGATGAACGCCGGTTTGTTTTTGGCGAGCAGGATCACGCCGCTGGCGTCGTTGTCAGGTTGATTCGCATTATTGAGATAATCCAAACCGCGTTCGACGGCCCACGGTTTTTTGCCCGCGATGGCGGCGTGCAGCAGCTTCATCAGGCTCGGACGCGCCGGATTGTCGGCGTCGGACAAAGCCTGCAAACGCGCGGGCTTGTCGAGCGCGAGCAGATGCTCGTCCTCGAACAAGACGGGAATTTCCCAGAACTCGCGGGTGGCGGGCGAAGAAAGCTTGATGGCCGCGGTCACGGCGCTTACTGGCCTCCCGCCATCCGGCGCGCCACCGGCGTGTCGCGGAGGGCGCTGCTGGCTTCCATCTGAAGCCATTCATTAAACGCCGCACTTTCGCGCGAGCGGCGGAGCGATTCGGTGAACTGCGGCAGATCGGCGTTCATCACCGCCTGGTCAACGGGCAACTGTGATTGCACGAACAGAACAAATCCGCCGTCGTCGGTTTCCTGGAAATTGCTGGCGCGGCCGACCGGCGTGGTGAACGCCGCCTGTTTGATCTGGTTCAACGCGGCAAGGCCGGCGAGGGCCGGCAGCTCGCGCGTGCTCATCGAAAACGGTGGCAGCAACTGCGGCTGCACGCCGGCGGCGACGCAGGCGGAGGCAAAAGTTTTTCCGACGGCCATGTCCGCCGAAAGTTTCCTGAAGAAATTCGTCCCGGCCTCGCGCGCGAGCACGGTGGCCTGCTGCATCTGATAATCCTGCGTCACGCGGGCGCGGATGTCCGCGAACGCCGGAATTTCACTCGGCAACTGCCGGACAAGCGCGATGACATAAACGCCGTTGGTGGTGACAATCGGATTGGCGAACGGCTCGTCGGGCGTCAGGCTGAACGCGGTCTTGGTGAATTCTTCGGGCGCGGCAAATTCCGGCGGCCCGGTTTCGGCGTCAAACGGCGCGGTCGTCCGGACCGTCAATCCTTTTTGCTTCGCGACGGTCGCGAGATTTTCCGCGCTCGCGGGGGCGAGGTTGAAGACGGTGCTGGCAAAATCGTTGGCCTGCGCGCGGGCGTCGCCGAGCGCACGCTGGCGGACCAGCAGGTCGCGGATTTTGGCCTTGGCCGCATCGGGCGTTTTGGCGTCCGGAAATGCTTCCGCGCCGTTTTGGAGATAAATCGCGTCCACCTGCGCGTCGAAATTCGTTTTCGCCCATTCCGCCTTCGCCTGCGCGAGGTAGTCCGGCAAATTAAACGCGACGTAATCGACTTGGACCCGGTCGGGCAGGCGGTATTCCGCGAGGTAATTGGTGTAGAACTGGCCGATGGCCTCCGGCGTCACCGGCACGGACGGAAGATAATTTCGCGCGGAAAAGAAAACAGCCTGCGACGTCAGCTCCTGATGTTCGCGCTGATAGAGGTCGGCGGCTTCCTGCGGCGTGATGAGCACGCCGGACGAGCCGATCGCTTCGACGAGCTGCTGAATCGCGACGTCGTGCCGGGTGAAATTTTCAAAATCCGTCACGGTCAAACCTTCCGGCTGCAAGACCTGTTTCACAAATTCGTCCATCGGCACGATCTGGCCTTTGCGACCGAGCGAGCGCAGCATCATGTTCGCCGATGCCGCCGCCGCGTCCACGCCGACGTGAATGCCGAGGTCGGACGCCTTTTGAATCAACAACAGGCGGATGTAAGTTTCGCGCTCCATGTCCGCCTGGGTCACGTTGTTTTTCTTGTCCGGCCAGGTGCCGTAATGAAACAGGTAGAATAATTTGTATTCGTTGACCGCGTCCAAAAACTGCTGCTGGGTGACTTTTGTTCCGTTGATGGAACCGAAATCGCTGTTGGTGCGCCCGCCGCCGCCGCGTTGGGCCGGAGACGCGCCCCAGTAAATGAAAGAAATTGACGTGAGAGCCAAAGCCGTAATCAACATCCAACGATGCTTTCGAAAAAATCTAAACATAATTTGCGAACGCGCAGCCTAGCCTGCCCGGTGGAACATGGCAAACGCAAATTGCGGTCAACATTCGAAGTTCAGGGTTCAGAATTCAAGGTTTTCCGCCAATGTCGCAACCTTGAATTTTTTATTTCAGCCACTTCGCCACGTCCATCGCCGCGTAGGTGATCAAAATGTCCGCGCCGGCGCGGCGCATGGCCAGCAGGCTTTCCAGCGTCACCCCGCGCTCGTCAATCCAGCCTTTCGCGGCCGCGGCCTTGATCATCGCGTGTTCGCCGCTGACGGCGTAGGCGGCGGTGGGCAGGCCGAATTCTTTTTTTACGCGATGAATGATGTCGAGATACGCGAGCGCCGGCTTTACCATGACGATGTCCGCGCCCTCATGAATGTCCAGCGCGACTTCGCGCAACGCTTCGTTGGCATTCGCGGCGTCCATCTGATAGCTGCGCCGGTCGCCGAACGCCGGCGCGGATTCGGCCACTTCGCGGAACGGCCCGTAAAACGCCGATGCAAACTTCACCGCGTAGCTCATGATGGGCGTGTCGGGGAAATTTTCCTTGTCGAGTTGCGCGCGGATGGCACGGACGCGACCGTCCATCATGTCACTCGGCGCGACGATGTCCGCGCCGGCCGCCGCGTGGCTGGCGGCCGTTTGCGCGAGCAGCTTCAGCGAAGGGTCATTCAAAATTTTTCCACCGTGGACAATGCCGCAATGGCCGTGGCTCATGTATTCGCACAGGCAAACATCGGTGATGACCAGCAGCGACGGCAATTCCTTTTTCAGCAGCCGCACTGTTTGTTGCACAATTCCATTTTGTGCGTATGCGCCGCTGGCCTTCGCGTCTTTTTTGTCGGGAATGCCGAACAGCAAAACCGCCGGCACACCGAGCGCGTGCGCCGCCGCGGCGTCGCGGACGATTTCATCCGGCGACAATTGAAACACGCCGGGCATGGCGTCCACGGGCCGGCGCAGTTTTTTTCCGCTGCGGGCGAACAACGGCAGCACAAGCTGCGAGACATTCAGCGACGTTTCGGCCACGAGCCGGCGCAGTGCGGGCGACGTCCGCAACCGGCGCGGACGGGACACGGGAAATCCGGGCAAATTCATGGGAACAGTCTAGTTTTTACGCAGCGCAGGCAAAAGCGGAAAGTTTTTACTTGAGAAAACGATGTTCCCGGTTGACGAATGCCAAAATATGTTTGAATTTCCGCAAATCACGGAGAGTCATCTTTGGCGGCACGAGTTAAATTAAAAATGGCTGAACCAATAAAACCAGCTACAGGCGAAAGGCAAAATTATGAAAATAGACACCGCAGTTCTGGCCGCACAACCTTTTCTCAAGGGTTTTTCCAAGCAGCAGCTCGAAGTGCTGGCCAACAATGCCATGGAAGTCGAGTTCCCGGCCGGCAAGACGATTTTCAACGAGGGTCTCGCCGCAAACCGCTTTTACATCATCCTCGAAGGCGAGGTGGCGCTCGAATCCGCCGCCGGAAAAAAGGCCGGCAAGCTCATCCAGACCATCAAGGCCGGCGACGTGCTCGGCTGGTCGTGGCTGTTCCCGCCCTACAAATGGAATTTCGACGCGCGCGCGGTGAAGCCGACGAGGGCCATCATCTTTTTCGCCACGACGCTCCGCGAATTGTGCGAGAGCGACCACGCGCTCGGCTATGAGTGGATGAAGCGTGTGACGAAGGTGGTCATCGAACGGCTGCAAGCCACGCGCCGGCAATCGTTGAAGCGCGGGGAAAAGTGAACTGGCGCGGAGCGTTTGAAGGCGGACGGCCACTTGCGGCTTGCTTCCTGTCGGTTGCGTCTTACTTTTCCGCCATGCGGCGGCTGGAACGAATTTTCTCCATCACGGTCATTGCGGCGATGCTCATCGGCGCGGGCGGCTGGATTGGTTTCAAGCTGACGCGCTGGCGTGAACGTTCCCAACCACGGGAGGAAAACACTTCGACCGTCATCCGCCAGGTGCAATCGCTGGCCGATCTCGTCACGGTAAAATATGTCGTCGAAAAAGTGGTCATCCTCGACGCGCCACCGGAAAGCACGCTCGGCCAGTTTGTGCAGGGCGACAACCGCGTGCTGCTGCTCGCGCACGGCGTGGTGAAGGCGGGCATTGACCTCAAGCATTTCTCGCCCGCCGCGGTTTCTGTTTCCGGCAAAACCATCCGCATCCAACTGCCGCCGGCGCAGATCACGGACGCCTATCTCGACGACAACCTGACGAAGGTGATTGACTGGAAGCAGGGTTTTTTGCGGAGCTTCGACAAGGATCTGGAGCAGACGGCGCGGCAGATGGCGGTGGACGACATCAAGCGCGCGGCGCGGACGGACGGAATCCTGAACGAAGCGACGCAACGGGCCGAGTGGCAACTGGCGGTGTTTTTCCGGAACGCGGGATTCGAGCGCGTGGAATTTCCGGGGCAAAATGTGGACGGAGCGATGCCTGTTTTCCTGGAAGCTCCCAAGGATTGACCGTCCGGCTAATTTTCACGGGTTCAAGATTCCGCATCAGCCGGCATGAATTCTTGACGGGAAAAATCATTGCGGACGCGCTGCTGGGAACATTCTGTATCGGGCCGCTTCGGGCGGGCGACAATCCAACTGAACATTTTTCTGACACTGCACTGTCTCAAAATCAGGCAACGTGTTTGATTTTCACCGGGTGCTCGATCTGAGCGCGGGTCTCGTCATCCACGACCAGCGGCACCTTTTTTCTCGGTGTGGGAATTTTCATCTTCGGCAGCCGCAATTGCATCAAATAAAGCGCGGGAGAAATCTTCGCGGGGAGCCGATTGGTTAATTCGGCTTGTCCACGGGTTTCCAGCGCGAGCTTCATTGCGTTCACTTTTTTAGCCATGCCGAAAAAGGTCGCAATTCATGTGCCAGAAATTTGCGTCACTTTTTGCCCAGCCGCGCCAGCAGTTTGGCGTGAATGCCGTCGAAACCGCCGTTGCTGAAAACGCAAACCACGTCGCCGCCCTGCGCGTTGTTTGCCAAATGCGCGACGATGGCGTTGGCATCCGGCAGATAGGCGGCTTCCTTGCCGGCGGATTTCAAATCCTGCATCAGCTTTTCCGGGTTCAAGCCGTTCCGCCGGCAGAGATCTGCTCCAGCCGCGCAACTTCGGAAACCACCACCGAGTTCGCATCGGCAAACGACTCCGGCCAGCTCCTGCTTGAAAACATTCCGGCGCGTCGTGTTGCTGCGCGGCTCGAACACCGCCCAGATTTTTTCCTTCGCGTAACGCAGCCGCAGCGCCCGCAGCGTCTCGCGGATGGCCGTCGGATGATGTCCAAAATCGTCAATCACCGTAACGCCGCCGGCGATGCCCTTGACTTCCATGCGCCGCTTGATGCCTTTGAACGTGTCGAACGCCGACTGGATCTGCTTGTTCGACAGCCCGCAATGTTTCGCCGCACCGATGACGGCGAGCGCGTTGCGCACATTGAATTCGCCGACCAGATTCAGGTGAAACTTGAAACTCGGAATCTCAAACTCCGTCGCCGTCGGGCCGTAACGAATGTTGAAGGCATAAACGGCGTAGTCGCCGCCCATCCCGAACTTTTTCACCGGGCAATGCGTGACGTTCAGCAGCGGCGCGAGGTTCACGTCGTCGCCATTGCCGAGCAACAGGCCGTTGCGCGGCACGAGCCGGATGAAGTGCGAGAAAGTTTTCTTCACCGCGTCGAGATTTTCAAAAATGTCGGCGTGGTCGAATTCCAGGTTGTTGATGATGGCGATCTCTGGCTGGTAATGGATGAACTTGCTGCGCTTGTCGAAAAACGCGGTGTCATATTCGTCGCCCTCGATGATGAACCACTCGCTATCCATGAAGCGCGCGCCCTGCGAAAAATTATTCGGGATGCCGCCGATGAGATAGCTCGGATTCAATCCGTTGTGCTCGAACACCCACGTCAGCAGGCTCGTCGTGGTGGTCTTGCCGTGTGTGCCGGCGACGACGATGGAGCGTTTGCCGCGGATGAAAAATTCCGCCAGCAGCGCCGCCAGCGAGCAATAGCGCAGCTTGTGGTCCAGCACATGTTCCGCCTCCGGGTTGCCGCGCGAAATGGCGTTGCCGATCACCACCAGGTCCGGCTTGTGCGCGAGGTTGCGCTCGTCGTAGCCGTTCATCACGGCGATTTTCTTGGCGTTGAGAAACGACGCCATCGGCTCATAGACATTCTGGTCAGAGCCGGTGACTTGAAAACCTTTGTCCAGCATCGCGGCGGCGGCGGACGCCATGGCCGTGCCGCCGATGCCGGTGAAATGGACGGATTTGATCGCGGATGAAAACATGAAGGAGAAATTTAACCGCCCGGTCGCCAAGGCACAAAACAATTTGATTTCTTGGCGGACTTGGCGCCTTGGTGGTTAGCCTTTCAGCTTCCATTCCAGAATTTCGCCGACGAGCGCGGGGTTGGCCTTGCCTTTGGAAAGTTTCATCACCTGGCCCTTGAGCGAATTGAGCGCGGCGATTTTGCCGGCCTTGTAATCAGCCACGGGATTTGGATTGGCGGCGATGGCTTCGTCGCAGAATTTTTCAATCGCGCCGGTGTCGCTGACCTGCGCGAGGCCTTTTTCTTGAACAATCGCAGCAGGCGCTTTGCCGGTGTCGAACATCTCGGCAAATACCTGCTGCGCGGCCGAACTGCTGATGGTTTTGGCTTCGACCAGATTCACCAGTTCCAGAATCGCCTCCGTTTGAATTTCAGGCCGGTCATAAGTCAATTCGTATGCAATCGACGTGAGTCCGTTCTGATGAATTTCGAGCGCGACTTCGATTCGAGCCAATTTCACTTCGTGTTCGCTTCTCGCCGAGCATTTTCGCGCGCAAATTGTTGATGACCCAGTTGGCGACGGCTTTGGGATTTTTTGTCTGCTTCGCGATGCCTTCAAAATAATTTCCCAGCGGCACGTCGTTCACAAAGGTTTCCGCGTCCGGCGCGGGCAGTTGATAATCCCGCATGAACCGCTGCTTGCGCGCGAGCGGCAATTCCACCACGCGCGATTTCACCTCGGCCAGCCACTCGTCCGTCGGCGCGAGCGGCATCAGATCGGGATCGGGGAAATAGCGGTAATCGTGCGCGTGCTCCTTCGTGCGCATTTCGTCGGTGATGCCGGCATCGTCGTCCCAGCGGCGCGTGGATTGGATCAACTTTTCGCCGCGTTTCACGGCGGCGATCTGGCGCGGAATCTCATATTCCAGCGCGCGGCGCACGCCGGAAAAACTGTTCATGTTTTTGATTTCAATCTTTGCGCCAAGCTCCTTGGTGCCGACGGGGCGCACGGACACGTTCACGTCGCAGCGGACCATGCCCTTTTCCATGTCGCAATCGCTCACGCCGCCGTAGATCAAAATGTCCTTGAGCGCGTTGAGATATTCGTAGGCCATGTCGGCGCTGGTGATGTCCGGCTCGGAGACAATTTCCATGAGCGGCACGCCGGCGCGGTTGAAATCCACGCCGCTAGTGCGGTCGAAATGCGTGAGCTTGCCCACGTCTTCTTCCAGATGCGCGCGGGTGATGCGAACGCGGGAAAGGCCGCCGTTGAATTCAAATTCGACAAAGCCGTTTTGCGTCGAGGGCTTGTCGTATTGCGTGAGCTGGTAATTCTTCGGCATGTCCGGATAGAAATAGCTCTTGCGGTCAAACTTCGCGAAGCGCGGAATTTCACAGTTCAGCAAATAGCCGGTGAGGACGGTTTTGCGGAGCGCCTCGTCGTTCGGCACCGGCAGCACGCCGGGCAGGCCGAGGCAGACGGGGCAGACGTTGGTGTTCGGCTCGGAACCGTATTGGTTCGCGCAACCGCACCACATCTTGGATTTCGTGTTGAGCTGGACGTGGGTTTCCAGACCGATGACGGCTTCGTATTCCATTGCGCGGATATTTTAGCCACAGATGAAACACAGATGAAACACAGATTTTTCCGGCGCGCAAAATTTGCAGACGGAATTGAACCGCACAGTTCCTTCGCCCGGCGATTCAGTCGCGATCAAGGTCTTCAATCTCCAAGAAGCCGTTCAACTGCCGTAGGCGCGTGGGGTGGCGCATTTTGCGGAGCGCCTTGGCCTCAATCTGCCGGATGCGTTCGCGCGTGACATTGAACTGCAGGCCGACCTCCTCGAGCGTGCGCGCGTTGCCGTCGCCGAGGCCGAACCGCAGTTCCAAAACTTTCCGCTCGCGCTCATTCAGGCTGCACAAAACGTCGCCCAGCTTGCCTTTCAACAGGCTGAAGCTCGTCATGTCGAGCGGGCTTTCGGCGGCCTTGTCCTCGATGAAATCACCGAAGTTCGCGTCCTCGCTGTCGCCCACCGGCGATTGCAGCGAGATCGGCTGCTGCGCCATTTTTAAGACGCCGCGCACGCGGTCCACCGGCATTTGCAGCTCGTCGGCGAGTTCCTCCGGCGTCGGCTCGCGGCCAAAATCCTGGATCAGCCGCTTCTGCACACGCATCAACCGGTTGATGATCTCGATCATGTGGACCGGGATGCGGATGGTGCGCGCCTGGTCAGCAATGCTGCGCGTGATGGCCTGACGGATCCACCACGTTGCGTAGGTTGAAAATTTGTAGCCGCGGCGATACTCGAATTTTTCCACGGCCTTCATCAGGCCCATGTTGCCTTCCTGGATCAAATCGAGGAACGACAGCCCGCGGTTGGTGTATTTTTTGGCGATGGAAATGACGAGGCGCAGATTGGCCTCGACCATTTCGGTCTTGGCCTGGAGGGCGTGCGTGGAAAATTCGCGCAGCTCATCAAAGGTCTTGAGAAAATCCTCCACCGGCATCCGCACGAATTCCTCGAGCGCCTTGATTTTCTGTTTTTCGGCGGCGACGAGATGCTGCTGCGCGCTGGATTCGCGCTGCATTTCCGCCTCGGCGAGCGCGCGCAGGCTGTATTGCAGCTTGTCGTGGATGTTCTCGGCGACGAGCGCCATTTCCTCGATGACTTTTTGTTTGAAACAGAATTTGGAAAACATCTTCTGCAGCTGCCGGTCCGCCCGCTTGAAACCCGCCAACGATCGTCCGCCCTTTTCCTTGCCGTGGGCGTGACGCCACGCGGTGTATTTCTGGTCAACCTCCTGGTCGGCCTTTTGGACGCGCGGGAGAAGTTTTTGGAGCGCCCGCAGATGCTCGTCGCGGCTGTCCACTTTTTTTTCCAGGACGACGCGGTCGAAACGCTCGCGCGGCGGCTCGGCCAGCAGTTTTTCCGCAAGCGCAATGTGCTCCTTGCCGGAAAACCCGAGGCTGTAAACAATCCGGGTGATTTCCGTTTCGGCGTCCTCAATGCGTTTGGATATTTCCACCTCCTGCTGGCGCGTCAGCAACGCCACCTGCCCCATCTGGTTCAAATACATCCGCACCGGGTCGTCCAGGATGTCCAGCCGCGACGTGTCCTCCTCCTCGCTTTCCGGCTTCTTGAGGTTGTCCACCTCGGCCTGGTCCACAATTTCAATCTCCAGCGCCCGCAGCTTGGAATAAATTTCGTCCAGCTTTTCCGGCGTCGCCTCGGTGTCCGGCAACGCCTCGCTGATGTCGTTGTAAGTCAACTGGCCCTGCTCCTGCGCAAGGCGGACCAGCTCCCGGACTTTTTCGGCAAGGTTCGAGGCGGTGCCGTTCAGCAAACCGGCGGCGGCTTCCAAAGATTGAACGGGTGAGATGGCGGCGGCGCGCTTCCCCGGATCGGGAGATGAATCCACTTCGGCTTTACGCACCTTTGGTTTGGACATACAACAAAATACACCCCCGGTTCTGAAAACGGAAGCGATGCCAAATATCGTTTGGCTTTGGGGTTTCGTCAAGCGGCGAAATGCCGGGAAATCATTTTTCGGACGTGACGTAAATTCCCCGCTCCTTGAGCTGTTCCAAAACCATTTCCACCGTGCGCTCCAGCGCCCCCAGGTTTTGCGAAACCACCTTCAGCGCGTTGCGGCCCAGTTCCGCCCGGCGGAGTTCGTCCGCGAGCAAATCAGCGACCGCCGTTTCCAGGGCCGCCGCGTCGGCCACCTGCACCGCGCCGTTTTGCGCGACAAAACTCCGCGTCACGTCCGCAAAATTCTGCATGTTCGGCCCGAACACCATCGCCTTGCCCAGCGCGCCCGGCTCAATCGGATTTTGCCCGCCGACGGCCGTCAGGCTTTTGCCGACGAACACCACCGTCGCATGCTCGTAAAAGAATTTCAGCTCGCCCGTCGTGTTGACCAGCAGGCATTCCAGTCCGCCATCGGCCACGCTGGTCTTATTGGAAAATTCGCTGCGCCAGAAAAATTTCACGTCGCGCGCGAGCAGTTTCTGCCCGAGTTCGCGGCAGCGCTCGAAATGCCTCGGCACCAGCACCAGAAACAATTTCGGAAATTTCGCGCGCAACCGCTTCACCATCTCGGCCAGAATCATTTCCTCGCCGTCGTGCGTGCTGCCGGCAACCAGAATCTGGGCGTCCACCGGCACGCCCAATTGCCGCAGCATCGCGGGAACATCAAGTTCACGCCGCTCCTCCACCGTGGCCGCGTCAAATTTCAGGTTGCCCACCACGTGAACGACTTCGGGCCGGCAGCCGACCGCGCACAGGCGTGCCGCGTCCTCCTCACTCTGGCAGCCGACGCCGGCGAGCGACGCGAACAGCGGGCGGAACAGAAACCCGAACCGTTTGTAGCGCGGAAACGAGCGGGCGGACAGCCGCGCGTTCGCCAGAAACACCGGGATGCCGAGCCGCTTCGCGCGCCAGAGAAAGTTCGGCCAGATTTCCGCCTCGACCAGCACGATGGCCTTGGGATTGATCGTGGCCAGCGCGCGGTTGACGAATTTACGCCGGTCCACCGGGTAATAAATCTTGCTGACGTGCGTGGGCAGGCGGCGGCGCAGTTCGCCCATGCCGGTGGTCGTGGTCGTGGAGACGACGATCTTGAGATTCGGCACGCGCGGCTCAAGCGCGCGGATGAGGTGCGTGCAAAGATTGACCTCGCCGACGCTGACGGCGTGCAGCCAGATGACGTGGCGGTTGGTCAGCGCCTGCTTGAGGTTGGCGTCATATTTTGCAAAACGCTGGCCGAATCCCGGCAGCCAGTTGCCGCGCCGCCGCATCCGCCAGAAATAATACGGCGCGGACAGCACGAAAAAAATGATGAACAGAATATTGTAAAGCGTTCGCACTCGGACTTCAAAAAAATGACTGCTTAATTTCGCGGAAAAAGACGCCGGGCGCAAAGAGAATGTTTCAAGAGAGTTTCAGCCGCGGAAGAAAAGCAGCCAGACGACGACCAGCACCGGCAGCAGAAATGGCAGCGCGAATTTGAAAATGAAGCCGAAGAATGTCGGCGTGGAGACTTTTTGCTGCTCGGCAATGGCTTTGACCATGAAATTCGGCCCGTTGCCGATGTAGGTGGCCGCGCCGAAAAACACCGCGCCCACGCTGATGGCGAGAACTTGCAGGTGCTGCTGACCGAGCAATTCATGGATGTCGCCGGTGCCGGCCACGCCAGACAGCGCGCTCAAGAAACCGAGATACGTCGGCGCGTTGTCGAGCGCGCTGGACAGCACGCCGGTGCCCCAGAAAAAAATGCCGGGCGCGGGATGTCCGCCGAGCAGTCGGGGGGCATTTTGATTGAGCCAGTCGAGCGCGGGCATCATCGTCGCAAAAATGCCGGCGAACAAAATGACCACCTCCAGAATCGGATGAAAATCAAACTGGTTCGCCGCGTGAACGGATTTTTTGGTCGTGAAATAGGAGCCGGCGGCAGCGGCCCCCATCAAAATTTCCCGCAGAAAAAACGGCTGGTTGACAAAGACCGCGCCCAGAATGACGCCCAGAAAAAACAGGTTGCTCAGGCCGTCGAATTTCCATTTTTCCTGCGCCGATTCCTTTTCGCTTACCACCAGCGGCGTGCGGGCGAAATTGATTTTGTCCACGATATGAAACAGGGCGAGCAAAAGGCCGATGCCGACGGCCCACATCGGCCAGCAGTTTTTTGCGACCCACCAAAACGGCACGCCTTGCAGATAGCCGAGGAACAGCGGCGGGTCGCCGATGGGCGTGAGGCAGCCGCCGACGTTCGCCACGATGAAAATGAAAAAAACGATGTGATGCGCCGTGATGCGGTTTTGGTTCATCCGGATCCACGGCCGGATGAGCAGCATCGCCGCGCCGGTCGTTCCCAACAAATTGGCGATGACCGCGCCGCTGAACAAAAAAATCACGTTCTTGAACGGCGTCGCGCGGCCTTTGACGCCGATATGGATGCCGCCGGAAACAACGTAGAGCGAGCCGACCAGCGCGATAAAGCTGACGTATTCGTGCGCCGTGTGGCCGAGACTGGCCGAGTCGCGCAAAATAAAAATGTAATAGCCAAGCGTGACCGCGCCGAGGCCGAGCGCGACTTTGGCGTAATGCCGCAGCCACCAGCGGGGCGCGAGCACCGGCGCGGCGGCGATCGCGCCCAGCAGCAGCGCAAACGGCAGGATCATCCATGGATTGGGCGAAACCATTTCACAAGGTTGTCGCGGGACAGGGAATCGGGTCAAACAGAAACGCCGGCAAATCCCATCGTTTACGGCCGGCTGATTTGTTCCATTGCCGCGCAAATCCGTCAATGCCCGGACACGCATCCGATTGGAAATGAAATTTTGCATCGAACAATCGGGTGTGTTTCATAACATACCGCCGTCATGCTGACCATTGTGCGGCTTTGGATCTTGCTCTCCACCCTGGTTGTGAGCGCCGGTTGGATTTTGTCCGCGCTTCATCAGTTGAATCGCGCCGGCTATGGGGCGGTTTTTGCGCTCGCCGGAATGGCCGCTGTTTTCTGGCAGCGAAAAACCAAATGGCGGCCACGGAAAAGCCCAGCGCAACTCCTTCATCAATTCCACCGCCGTTTCAGACGCCGTGCGCCGCAGTTTTTTTTGCTGCTGGCGTTGCTCGCTTTGGTGTCGGGCGCATTTTTCCCCGACCTGAACTACGATGCCGACGCCTACCGGCTGCCGCGAATTTTTCACTGGCTTTGGGTTGGGCAGTGGCATTGGATTCACACCTTCGACGCGCGGATGAACATCAGCGCCTGCGGTTTTGAATGGCTCTGTGCGCCGCTGGTTTTGTTCACGCACACCGACCGGTTCCTGTTCCTTATCAACTGGATTCCCTATTTGATGCTGCCGGGGCTGATCTTCAGCGTCTTCACGCGGCTGCAAGTGCGTCCGCGCGTGGCCTGGTGGTGGATGTGGTTTCTGGCCGCCGGCTGGTGCTTCGCGCTGCAGGCCGGCTCCGTGGACAACGACAGCCTTGCCGCGGTTTATATTTTGGCGGCGGTGGATCTGGCGTTGCGCGCGCGCGAAAAAAAATCCGCCGCCGATCTCTGGCTGTCGCTGCTGGCCGCCGCGCTGGCGACCGGCGTGAAACAGACCAACCTGCCGCTGGCGCTGCTGTGGCTGATTGCCGTCTGGCCAGTTAAAAAGTCGTTTTGGGCGCGTCCCATCGGAAGTATTTTGGCCGCCACATTTGGCCTGCTCGTCTCCATAGTGCCCATCAGCATTTTGAATCACGAACATTACGGGACATGGCTGCCGGTGAATATCACGGGCCTGCCGTCAACGGGAAATTTTCACCTCAATCCGTTTTGGGGCGTCGTCGGCAACACATTTTGCATTCCATTGCAAAACCTTCTGCCGCCGTTTCACGAACTGCTGCCGCCCTATTATCGCTATTCAACAACCCTTTGGAACGAACAGATGCGGCAGTTCCTGCAAACACCATTCGGCGCGCATTTCACGTCGTTTGAAAAATTTGGCTATTTGAGCGCCGATTATTATCGCGGCATTTGCGAGGGCAACGCCGGCATCGGCCTCGGCATTTGCATTTTGACATTCGCCACCGTTCTCGAATGGCGGCGGCAGCGAAAAAATGTTTCCCCCGGCGAATTCATCCCGCGCGATCCGCTCCGGTCGTGGTTGCGGGTCGTGCCGTGGGCGCTGCTTTTTTTGTTCATGGCCAAGGTGGGAACTTTTTCAAGCGCGCGGCACCTCGCACCTTATTACCTTTTCCTGTTCCCGCTTTTTCTCGTCAAAGCTGGTCAGACCAAAGTGGTGCGCCAAACCCGGTGGCAGCGGCTCGGTTTGGAAATCATGCTGCTCGCCGTCATCGTGGTGGCCGGTTCCGGTAACCGCCCGCTGCTGCCGCTGCCGGCGCTTTGGGAAACGCTCCACAAAAAATTTCCGGCCAACGCACTCGTCGCCGATCAATACTCGCGCTATGCGGAATCCGATTTTGTCGCCGCCACCGCCCGGAAAAATTTCCTCGATGCCACCCTGCCGCCAGATGAAACCGTCGTCGGCTATTGCCCGGTCATTTGCGATGCGGACGAGCCGGGTCTCTGGCTGCCTTACGGACGCCGGCGCGTCGAATGCGTTTCCGCCGCCGATTCGCCGGAACGATTGCGCTCGCTCGGCATTCGCTACGTCGTCGTGCATCTGTATCCGCAGGGCGGCAGCATCACAAGTTGGATGGATAAATATCACGGCGTCCTGGCCGGCCAATACACCTTTGCCAACCCGGCAGCCACGACGTTCTTGCCGCCCGAGCTTTATGTCGTCCGGCTGAATGGACCGCTCCTGCCTTGACGAAGTCATTTTCCGCTGCGAAATTTCCGGCGCTTGCCGCAAAACGAACCGTCGTCAGCGACCGGCAGTTTGTTCGCTGACATTTTGCAAACTCCCGCCGTGCAATCCCTCGCCCGGCGGCTGGAGGATGGCGGAGCGTTGTCCTGTGCCGGAATCTCCGCATCGGCGCAGCCGTTTTTCGCGGCGTTGCTGGAAAATCTTTTTCCGCAACGGCCCGTCGCCGTCGTCACGGAAAACCTCAAGACGCAGGAAAGCTTTCAGCAGGATCTCGAGACCTGGCTGGGTTCGCCGCCGCAGTTTTATCCGGCGTGGGAGATTTTCCCGCACGAGGGCAGGCTCCCGCACGCGGATGTCATCACCGAACGCCTGCAAACGCTGGTTTCGCTTTCCGACAGCTCAAGACTCAAAGCCCAAAACTTAAGGCTGATTGTCACGAGCGTCACGGCGCTGCTCCAAAAAACTTTCCCGCCCGGCGAAATTCAAAGCCGCACACGCACGCTCGAACGCGGCGCCAACATCGCGCCGCCCGACCTGGTTGAATTTCTGGAAGCGCAGGGCTACGAACCGGAAGCGCAGGTTTCGCAAAAAGGCGAAATCGCCTTGCGCGGCGGCATCGTGGATCTGTTTCCGCCGACCAGCCCGTGGCCCGTGCGGCTGGAATTTTTCGGCGACGAACTGGAGTCGCTCCGCCACTTCAACCCGCTCACGCAAATCGCGCGCGAAGAAATTTTTGAAATCGTCATTCCGCCCGCCGGCGAAATCGGGATTTTGAAGCATGAATTGGAGCGCGGCGTTCAAGCCGCTTCCAGCACGGAAACGAAAGCGGCATCTGGTCTTCCGAAGCCATCCGGCATCGCTGCGCCGAAGCGGCCTGAAGGCGGCGCGCCGTTCGCCACCCTGCTCGACCACCTGCCGCGCGAAACCATTTTCGTTTTGTGCGAACCGGAAGCGCTCGGCAACCACGCGGAAACTTACGCGCAACAAATTCCGCCGGGCGATCCGTTTTTGATCTCGTGGCCGGATTTTTTGGCGGAACTGAAGCGACGCAATTTTACGACGGTTGAATTGAGTGACGCGGAAACCATTGGAACACCGGTGTTCGCCTCGCTGGATGCGTTCCGGCCGCTCGCCGAGCGCGCGCCGGAGCCGCAAGTTGCCGAGATGCAGCGGCGCGAATTTTTCCAGCAGCTTCACCGCTGGCTGCGGCAGGATTACGCCGTCCACGTTTTTTGCAACAACGACGGCGAGCGCCAGCGGTTTGAGGAAATCTGGAAGGAATTGGGTCTGGACTTTGACGTTTCGAATCGGGAGAAGACCTCGCGCGCCGCCCGGCCCCGGATCCCAGACGCCCAACCCCACACGCGCATCGGCTCGCTGGCCCGCGGTTTCATTTGCGACGAGGCGAAACTGGTGGTCGTCACGGACGCGGAAATTTTTGGCCGCTACAAAATCCAGCGGCCGCGCCGGCTCAAGTCTCCGCACGCGCTGGCGGCGCGCTCCGCGCTCGACATTGATTTCACGGATTTGGAGGAAGGCGATCTGGTCGTGCATTTGCAGCACGGCATCGGACGTTATCTCGGATTGAAAAATCTGCCGGCGACGACTGGCAAAACGATTCAACGATTCAACGATTCAACGATTCAACGAAACCGAATGTCTCGTCATCGAATACGCGCCGAGCGGCGATGCCGTGGAGCCGCCGAAACTTTACGTGCCCGTCAGCGAGGCGCATCTCGTCAGCAAATACGTCGGCGCGGGCAAGGCGCAATCCGCCGCTGCAACACGCTCGGCGGCACGCGCTGGCACAAGGCCAAGGAGCAGACGGAAAAAGCCGTGCGCGACATCGCGGCGGAAATGCTGCGCATCCAGGCCGTGCGCGAAACGCAGCCCGGCCACGCCGTGCAAGCCGGACACGCAATGGCAGCGCGAATTTGAAAGCGCCTTCATTTACGAGGAAACGCCGGACCAAATCACCGCCATCGCCGAAACGAAAGCCGATCAGGAACGCGCCAAGCCGATGGACCGTTTGATTTGCGGCGATGTGGGCTTCGGCAAAACGGAAGTGGCCATCCGCGCGGCGTTCAAGGCGGTGATGGACGGCAAGCAGGTTGCCAGTGCTCGTGCCGACGACGGTTCTGGCGCAGCAGCATTTCAATAATTTCCGCGAGCGCATGGCGGATTATCCGGTGCGCGTGGAATTGCTTTCGCGCTTCCGCACCAAGCGCGAGCAGACGCGCGTCGTGAAAGATTTGGCCACCGGCGCGGTGGACATCGTCATCGGCACGCACCGCATCGTGCAGGAGGACATCGCGTTCAAAGATTTGGGGCTGGTGGTGATTGACGAGGAGCAGCGGTTCGGCGTGCTGCACAAGGAAAAGTTCAAGCGGCTGCGGACGCTGGTGGACGTGCTGACGTTGAGCGCCACGCCGATTCCGCGCACGCTTTATCTCGCGCTCACCGGCGCGCGCGACATGAGCACGATTCAAACGCCGCCGCATGACCGGCTGCCGGTCGAGACGATTGCGACGGCTTACGACGAGCGGTTGATCCGCGACGCCATTCAGCGCGAGCTTCAGCGCGGCGGACAGGTTTTCTTTCTGCACAACCGGGTGACGACGATTGAAACGATGCGCGCAAAATTGGAGACGCTGGTTCCCAACGCGCGCATCGTCGTCGGCCACGGGCAGATGAATGCGGATGAACTCGAAGAAGTGATGACGAATTTTGTCAATGGCGAAGCGGACGTGTTGCTGTCCACGACAATCATCGAGAGCGGCCTCGACATTCCGAACGCGAACACCATCATCATTGACCGCGCCGACCGTTTCGGCCTGAGCGAGCTTTACCAGTTGCGCGGACGCGTCGGGCGCTACAAGCATCAGGCATACGCTTATCTGCTGCTGCCGCGCCATGCGCGCCTGCTCACGGACGTGCGCAAACGCATCAGCGCGATGAAACAATATTCCACGCTCGGTAGTGGTTTTAAAATTGCGATGCGCGATCTGGAAATTCGCGGCGCGGGCAATCTGCTCGGCGCAGAGCAAAGCGGCCATATCACCGCCGTGGGGTTTGAACTCTACTGCCAGTTGCTCAAGCAAAGCGTCGGCGCGTTGAAGGGCGAGAAAATCAAGCCTCGTGTTGAGGTTCGTGTCGCGCTGGATTTTTTCGGTGATGCCGGCAACCTGCCGGAAAAATACGTCACCGAGCCGCACCATCGCATCGAGATTTACAGAAAACTCGCGCAGGCCACGGACAAGCCGGCGCTCGACGCGCTGCAAACGGAATTGCGCGACCGCTTCGGCCCGCTGCCGCCGCCGGTGGAATTGCTGCTGGCCGTCGGCGAATTGAAAATTCTCGCCAGCGCGAAAAACGTGACGAACATCGAAGTCGAGGACGACAAATTGAAACTCACGCGCGCCGGCGATTTCATCACGCTCGGCGGCAAATTTCCAAGGCTCACAAAAAAAGACCCCAAGACACGGCTCAAGGAAATCAAACGCCTGCTGCTGGCGATATAAAATCCCGTGTTGTCTCTGACTTCAATTAAAGACGGTGTTTGCCCCGAGGTTGAGGCATAAAGCCACTGGCAAGTTCAATTCCAGTGTTTTGACCGGACGGCATTTCATGACAAATAAATATGGCAAAAACGGCCATTAACAGTTTACATAATGGCGCATGATAATTCGACAGACCAATCACACGGCGGCCGCTTCGCCAAAAATCGGGGCGGAAACGGCTGTGGCGCTGGCAGGCACCGCGTTCGTGGCGACCCTGCTGGCGCTGACCGCGATGTATGCAGGACCGCTGTGGCGCGATGAGGTCAACACCGCGAACGTGGCGCAAATGCCCACGCTGCAGGAGTTGTGGAAAAACATGGCGTTCGAGTCGTTCCCGCCGCTCTACCCGCTGCTGCTACGAGTCTGCGACTTTGTCGGCTTGACGGGCAGCGACGTGAGCATCCGTCTGCTGGGGCTGTATGTGGGCCTTTTTTTCCTGGTTTCCCTGTGGCTGTGCGCGCGCTGGATGGGGAGTCGTGCCCCGATCATTAGCCTCGCCCTGCTGGGCAGCCTGCCCGCGTTTTTCTTCATCATCGGAGCGAACCGGGCTTATGGGCTGGCAAGTTGCCTGCTCGTGCTTAGTTTTGGAACCATCTGGCGGATGGTGGAGGTGCCTTCGCGAGCGCGGATACTTTGGGCGGGACTCATCTGCTTGCTTTTCGTTCAGTGCGTCTATTATGACGCGGCGTTTCTGTGTGCCATGCTGGCCGGCGGGGCTTGCGTGGCGTTGCGGCGGCGGCAATGGAAAACGCTGGGGGCACTAACGGTGATCGGCGCCATGTCCGCCGCCTCCTTGGTGATATACCTGCCGGTCATCCACCGGGGATCGGCCTATGTGCCGATGAATCAGCCTCCATACTTCGGTTTTTCACTCCTCTGGTTCAGGTTCAGCCAAGCGGTATCGGCGCAGAGCAGCGCCTCATTCGCAAAATCCGACGGCACGGGAATCTGGCTCTGGATTTCGTTGCTTTTGGCCGGCTCAATTGCGGCCCTGATTAGGCAGCGAACCCACGCACCTGCTGCACGCGAACCGGAGGCTGCCGCTGTGACTGCCGTCCGAATTCAGGCCGACCGGGCGCTCTTTTGTGTCGTCACCATGCTTGCCGGCGTGTTTGGGTTTTTTGCTTTTTTGCTCAAATTGCATTATTTGACACAGACTTGGTATTACCTTGAAATGCTATGCCTGTGCGCCATTTCACTGGACGGGCTGCTGGGGGCGAACTGGCCCAAGCTGCGTCCTTGGGGATTGCTGCGAATCGGCTTCCTGCTGGTTTTATTGACCTGGGGCGCGCGGTCAACGTGGGAGGAAGCGCATACCCGGCGGAGCGATGTGGATTTAATTGCCGCCGCTCTAAATGAAAACGCCTCTGAACAGGATCTCATCGTGGTGCAAGGCGTCTTCGAGGGAATCACCTTCAACCGGTATTATCATGGCCACGCCCGATGGGTGACCGTGCCACCGGTGGATTCGCACCTAGTGCATCGCAACGACCTGGTGTTTGAAAAGATGAACCAGCCGGAACCGATGGTTCCGGTGTTGCGCGAGATTACCACCACGCTGCAAAGCGGTCATTATGTCTGGCTGGTGGGCGTGGAAAACAATTCAGCCGCGCACCTGGCGCCGCCGGTGCCGGGCCGGCCGCTCGAATGGTTGGGAACGTATCTCGATTACTGGACCTCACAGATTACGGCCTTGCTGCTGGATCATACGCAGCAAGCAAAGGTTTTGAAAATACCAGTGGACGGGCCGGTGTGCGGTCTGGAGAACCTTCCGTTGATACGGTTTACGGGCTACCAACCTGGTGTGCATTGAAGGCCTGTCGCTCCCGGCAAATTTAGCCGGAACAGCGCATGATCAGGTGCGTGTAAGGTATGCGCAGCAGGTCATGCCGGATCCGGGATTCCACTTTTGAGAAATGCGCCGAAGCCAGCCGCAGATATTCCTCCTGGGTGCGGACAAATCTTCCCCGGTCATGCGCCAGCATCCAGCGTGCGATGCGCGATTGTCGGGGCACATAACATCCGTCATAAGTGACAAGTCGTCCGCCGGGGCGCAAAACCCGGCGGGCCAGTTCAAACAATTTGGACGCCTGCGCATCATTCAAATGATGGATTACGCCAACGGACATGACCAGGTCGAACGAACCCTGCTCGCCCTCCATGGCGGCCACGCCGACATCACCGCAATAGAAGCGGCCCCGGGAGCCAAAGCGCTGTTTGGCCGCGAGAATATATTCCGGACTGAGGTCCAGACCCGTGTAATTGACGTGCGGGAGAAGCTCCAAAATATCCGCCGGCCCGCAACCGATGTCGAGCAACTTGTCGCCCGGTGCCGGTTTGGCGTGCTCCGTGAGATAAGTTCTGCGGGCCGACTCCCCGCCGACCAGCCGCTGGAAAAGCCGGTAGCCCGCCGGCAGCTTCAAGAGCACCGAAAGCCTTTCAACGATTTTCATGACGGAAATTGCTGAAGGGCCGCGATGACTTGGTCCTGGTCGGCTGGATCAAGATTGTTGTAAAATGGCAGCCGCACCAGCCGTTCGCTTTTTTCTTCGCTCACCGGACAACTCCCGGCCCGCCCGCCCATGCGCTGCCCCACGGGCGAAAGGTGGAGTGGCACATAATGAAACACGCTCAACATGCCCCGCGACTTCAGAAACGAGATGAGCCCCTGACGCTGATCCAACGATGGCATGATGAGATAATACATGTGGTAGGATTGCTCGCAGTGTTCCGGCACCACGGGGCAGCCGATCCCGTGACCGCACGCCCAGTCGCGCAGATACTGGTCATAATGCTTCCAAATGCGCTGCCGGTGCGCTTGGATGGTAGGCCAGACTTCCAACTGGGCGTAAAGAAAGGCCGCCAGAACGTCGCTCATAACATAACTCGAACCGATGTCCACCCAGGAATATTTGTCCACCTGTCCGCGAAAGAACCGGCTGCGGTTCGTCCCCTTTTCGCGAATGATTTCGGCCCGTTCAATCAGCCGCGCGTCGTTGATCAGCAGCGCGCCACCTTCGCCGCAGGTGATGTTCTTGGTTTCGTGAAAACTTTGGGCCGCCAGACAGCCGAAAGTGCCCAGCCAGCGCCCCCGGAATTTGCCGAACAATCCATGCGCGTTGTCTTCCACCACGGCCAAGCCATGCCGCGCGGCAATGTCACCAATCACATCCATCTCGCAACCCACGCCGGCATAGTGGACCGGGACAATGGCCTTGGTCCGCGAAGTAATCAGGCCTTCCAGTTGCCGCTCGTCCAGATTCAGCGTGTCGGACCGGATGTCGGCGAAAATAATTCTGGCCCCGCGCAGCGCGAAGGCATTGGCCGTGGACACAAAGGTGAAAGAAGGCACAATCACTTCGTCACCGGGCTGGATGTTGAGCAGCAGCGCGCACATTTCCAGGGCGTGAGTGCAGGAGGTGGTGACCATCGCGCGTGGCACGCCCAGCGCCTGCTCCAAAAGGGCATGGCACTTTTTGGAATAAGTCTGGTCGCCGGCGATCTGGCCGATGGTTATCGTCCTGAATATGTGCTCCAGTTCCCGGCCCAGAAGCGAGGACCGGTTAAAGGGAATTTGATAACTTGGATCCATTTGATTGGGCTTGTCGTCCGAGCATGGTTGTTAATCCATGACTGGATACCATTTGTGATACCATAACTCAAGGTTCTGGCTTAAAAAACCGCACTGTTGGTAAAGCCGCTGGGCCGCGCGATTCCTGCCTTGTGTGACCACCGCCACTTCCCGCACACCTTGTTCACGAAACCACTCAATGGCCGCCAGCACCAGATATTTGCCGATGCCTTTCCCGCGAACTTCCGGCGCGACTCCAACCAAACCAATCTGCCCTTTCTGGTGGCCCAAATCCAAGTGGCATGAAACATAGCCGCAAGGATGGTTGTCCGGCATCGCAGCCACGAACACCCTTTGCGCGCGCCCTTGTGTCTCCAGTGTAATCCAAGTCGAATAGAGTTCCTCCGCGCGCTGGCGCGGAAAATGGGCGTCGGCGAAAAACCGCGTGTCCCGGTGAACCATTCCGGCCATTGCTTGTAATCCCGGAAGATCGTCCGGCTGAACCGGCCGGATGCTAGCACCGTCAGGCGGGGCAATGTGAACCGGAACTCGCATGGCCATCATCGCGTGCTCGAAAGTCACGCGGATGTCCGCCAACCCAAAGCCGTGTTGCTCGGCAGTCTGGATGGTGGCCGGGTCATCCGCCCGCGCCAGAAAATACAGTCCGCGAATCCGGTTGCTCCGGCTCCAGTCGTCAATTTGTGCCGCCTGTTCCGTCGTCAATCTATTACCGCAAACCCGGGCAAGGCGAATGCCGAAAAACTCCGTGTCCCACGGCAGCAACTCGCATGATCCCGGCTTGGACATGTTCATGTCACCACCTTGTCACGCGCGGCGATTTCCTCGCGGATGGTGTATGTCGGGCGTTCCATCATGCGGAAATGCATCCGGGCCAGATACTCGCCGATGATGCCCAGAGCCAGCATTTGCGCGCCGGAAAAAATGGAGATAATGGACGCCAGGAACGGGAATCCCTGCACGGAACTGCCGTATAAAAAATATCGGCTCACCACATACAGCAGAACCAGCCCACCAAAACCAGTGCACAAAAAGCCCATGAGATTGGCCAGTTGCAGCGGGAGAATCGAAAAGCCGGTCATCATGTTCATCGCGTGCCGGAACAGCATTCCGAAAGTGTAGTTTGAAGCGCCAGCTTGGCGCGGATCATGCCGCACTTGAATGGCGACAAACCGCGTGGTGGCCCAGGTCAGCACCACATCAATGGAAACAAACGGGCTGTGATAGCCCGCAAACGCATCGCGCATCTGGGTCCGAAACGCGCGGAACGCCGACACATGCCGGGCTGTTTCTGCCCCCATGGATTTCTGAAGCGCGAGCTTGGTCAATCCCGACGCAAGATTTCGAAGCAGGCCATGTTGTTCGTGTTCGGGAAAACCGTAAACCACCTCGAAGCCCTCATCGAGCTTGGCCAGCAGCTTCTGGATTTCCTCCGGCGGATGTTGCAGGTCGTCGTCCATCGTCACGAGCGTGTCGAACCGGGCCGCCCGTATGCCGCACAGCAGTGCATTGTGCTGTCCGTAATTTCGCATCAGGTTGATGCCACGAACCCATGGAAAGGAGTGCGACAGTTCCTGAATGATTTTCCAGCTTTGATCCCGGCTGCCGTCATTGACAAGCACGACTTCATACTGATTGGAAAGGGCGGCCAAGGCCGGCTCCAATCGCTTGATCAATGCCGGCAGGTTCAATTCGCTGTTGTAAACCGGCACCACCACCGAGAGGGAATACGGTGTTCGCTTGCCTGAATTCATCCGGCTGTCAATGCCCAAGATCGGCGACTTTGTCACGCCAAAAAGCAACCCGAAGACAAAATTGGATCGCGTCAAAGCCCTTGCGGAGTCTTCGCCGGCAGCGTGGTGGATTCAATTGAGCCGCAGCCAAACCGTTTTCAAATACGCCGGTTCGGCGCGGCTGACGGGAAAATCTGGCGGTTGCGGAACATAATGCCGTTGCAAAATCTTCCGCTTCGCCGCGCGAACCGCCGCTGCCACATCCGCGAGAAAATTTCCCGGCGGCCAGTCCGCCGCATTGGTCGAGGCGAGCAGCACGCCGCCCGGCTTAAGCACCGGCAGCGCGGCGGTGATAAGCTTGCCGTAATCTTTCTCCGCGCGAAAAGTGCCGTGTTCCTTCGACTGCGAAAACGTCGGCGGATCAAGCACCACGGCGTCGAATGCGCGGCCTTTCTTCGCCAGCCGCCGCAGCCAGTCGAACGTGTCGCCGTAAATAAAATCGTGCGCCGCCGGGTCGAGGCCGTTGAGCGCGAAGTTGCGTTTGCCCCATTCCAGATATTTTTTTGAAAGGTCGAGGCTCGTCACCCGCGCGCCCGCCCGGGCCGCCGCCACGGAGAAACCGCAGGTGTAGGCGAAGCAATTTAATAGTCCAAAGTCTGAAGTCCAAGGCCCAAAGTCAAAATCGGCGGCGACATGGCCGGTCAAAAACCGGCGGCGATTGTCGCGCTGGTCCAGAAACAGGCCGACGGAATAGCCTTCGTCAAAACTCATCTCGAAGCGGACGCCGTTCTCAAGAATCTCAAACCGTTCTGGCGCAGCTTCGCCGAAAACCAGTTGCGGCGAGGCTTCCGCCGTGGTGGAGCGGCGAACCTGTCGCGACAAAATTTTGTGATACGCGCCGCGTGAAGAAAAAGTTTTCGCCAGTTGCGACAATTCTTCCTGCTGCCTTGCGTTCAATGGCGATTCAGATTGCGAAAGCAAAAAATCACCGGACTTTTCCACAAACCAGCCGGGCCAGCCCTCGCTCGCGCCGTGAATCAAACGGAAGGCATTCGTCGCGACCGCCTCGATGGCGGCGGTGCGCAGCGCAAGCCTAGGTTCCACATCGAAATTCACCGGTGCAATAAATTTCACGGGCGCCTTTGTAGCCGGATGCGTGAACGCTATTTCGGTCGCGTGCAAAAAGACGCGAGAAGAAGCTGTGCCGCCGTAAAGCGTGTCGCCGAGAATCGGGAATCCACTTTCGGCAGCGTGGACGCGAATTTGGTGCGTGCGGCCGGTCAGCGGCTCGGCGTTCACCATTTTCAAACCCGCACTGTTGATGGTGAATTTGGCATCCGCGACCGGCGAGAATTTTGTTTCCGCAATTTCTCCGTCGGGCCGGCTGGCGTATTTTTCGCCAGTCCGGACCAGCGCCGTTTTCACGGTGAATTCATTTTTCGGAACTGCCCGGTCGGTCAGCAGCAGATATTTTTTGCGGACGCGGTGGGCGGTGAATTGTTCCGTGAGCGATTTGTTGGCGAGCGGCGTTTTGCCGAAGACGAGGACGCCGCTGGTTTCCTTGTCGAGCCGGTGGATGATCGCCAGCGACGACCAGCGCGGCTCGCGATGTTTCAGCCAGTCGTAGATGCCTTCGCCGGCGTAGGGCGACGGCGCGTGCGTGTTCCAACCGGCGGGTTTGGCAACCACCAGCAGATGCTCATCCTCAAAAATCACGCACGGAACCATGCGCCATGAAAACATTTTTGCGCCGCAGAATGAAGCGGGAAACAAATCCGTGTTTCATCTGTGCCAATCTGCGGCTAAAGTTTCTGCGTGCATCTGGCCCATCTGCGACTCCGCGACTTCCGCAATTACGCGCGGTTGGACGTGGATTTTGCGCCCGGCTTCCATCTGCTGCTCGGCGACAACGCGCAGGGCAAGACCAACATTCTCGAAGCCATTTATCTCATGGCCACGCTGCGGTCGTTCCGCGGCGTCGGCGGCGCGCAGATGATCCGGCACGGCGCGAAAGGCTATTTTGTTGGCGGCAACGTCGTCGGCCAAAGCGACCACGAAATCAAAATGTATTGGTCCGCGCGCGAACGGAAACTGGCGCTTGACGGCCAGCCGGTGAAAAAACTGGCGGATTATTTTGGCACGTTGCGCACGGTGGTTTTCTGCACGGAAGATTTGCAGCTCGTCAAAGGCGCGGCGCGCGCGCGGCGGCGGTTTCTGGATTTGCTGCTCGCGCAAACGCAGCCGGGTTATCTGCCGCTGCTCCAGCGTTACATGCACACCGTCCGCGCCCGGAATGCCCTGCTCAAACACCGCACCGCCGACGAAGCCGCGCTGGAAAGTTTTTCCGCCGAACTGGTGAAGCTCGGCAACGACATCATCCGCGCACGCCGCGAACTGGTGCCGAAATTTTCCCCGCTCGCCCGGCTGGCGTATCGCCGCATTTCCAATGATGCGGAGGAACTGCGCATCGAATACCAGCCGAGCGTGAAAAATGATTTTGCCGTGGAACTCGCGCAGTCGCGCGCCCGCGAAAAATCCTTCCGCGCCACGCTCGTCGGGCCGCACCGCGACGATTTGCAGTTGCTGCTGAACGAAAAATCCGCCGCGCAGTTCGGCAGCGAAGGCCAGAAACGCACGCTGGCCATCGCGCTGAAAATGGCGCAGGCGGAATTTCTCGCCGGCATCCACGGCTCGCCGCCGATCCTGCTGATTGACGACGTGATGGGCGAACTGGACTTGAAGCGCCGCAGCGGATTTCTGCCGCTGCTCGAACAGGCGCGCAAAACCAGCGGCCAGGTTTTCATGACTTGCACGGAAGAAAACTGGCCGCGCGAACTCGGAAAAGATTTGCAGCGGTGGGAAGTGAAGGCGGGAAATTTACAAAAAATCTGATCCGCAGATTTCGCAGAAGAACGCAGATTTTTAAGGCTACATTTTAATCTGCTGGAATCGGCGAAATCTGCGGAAAAGTTTCCTGCTTTCTTGTTTTCATTATTCTTTTATCTTTCAGCCATGCGAATTTTGTCAGGCATCCAGCCCAGCGGCGCGCTGCACCTCGGAAATTATTTCGGGATGATGCGCCCCGCCATCGAGCTGCAGGAAAAGGGCGAGGCGTTTTATTTCATCGCGGATTATCATTCCATGACCTCGCTGTTCGACGCGGATGAGCGGCGCAAAAATACTCTGGACGTGGCGCTGGATTTTCTCGCGTGCGGCCTCGACCCGAAAAAATCCGTCTTCTTCAAGCAGTCCGACGTGCCGGAGGTCACGGAACTTTCGTGGCTGCTCACCACGCTCACGCCGATGGGCCTGCTCGAACGCGCCCACAGCTACAAGGACAAGGTCGCCAAGGGCATTTCGCCGAACCACGGCCTGTTCGCCTATCCGGTGCTGATGGCGGCGGACATTTTGATTTACGACTCGAACGTGGTGCCAGTCGGACGCGACCAGAAGCAGCACGTCGAGATGACGCGCGACATCGCCATCAAGTTCAACGAAGCTTACGGCGAGACTTTCGTGATTCCCGAACCGCAGATCCGCGACGAAGTCGCCGTCGTGCCCGGCACCGACGGCCAGAAGATGAGCAAGAGCTACGGCAACACGATCGAGATTTTCGGCGACGAAAAAGCCATCCGCAAAAAAATCATGGGCATCAGTGATGGATTCGCGCCAGCCGGCCGAGCCGAAACCCGACGCGGAAAAAAACCTCGCCATCCAACTGCTCAAACTCGTCGCGCCGGCGGAAGTTGGAAACGATTTTGAAAACCGCCTGCGCGCCGGCGGCCTCGGCTACGGCGATTTGAAAAAGGCGCTGTTTGAGAACTACTGGAATTATTTCGCCGACGCGCGAAAAAAGCGCGCCGAACTCGCGGCAATCTGGATTACGTCAACCAGGTTCTCGCCGACGGCGCAGCGAAAGCGCGCACGCTGGCACAAACAGTTTTGAAACGCGCCCGGAAAAACTGCGGGCTGGAATGAATCCGTCCGCCGCAAATCAAACTGCGGCGACCCGCCTGCGCCTGCGCATCACGGCGGCGGCGGAAACCATCGTGCGCTCCGGCCATCCGTGGCTGTTTGCCGACAGCATCCACGAATCGAACCGCGCCGGACAGTCCGGCGAACTGGCGGTCATCTTCGACCGCAAGGACAAGTTTCTCGCCGTCGGCCTGTTCGATCCTGATTCGCCGATCCGCGTCCGCATTTTGCACGCGGGCAAACCGCACACGATTGATGCGGCTTGGTGGCAGGCGCGGCTGGAACAAGCGCTCGCCCGCCGCCGCGATTTGTTCGACGCGCAAACCACCGGCTATCGCCTGATTCACGGCGAGAGCGACGGCTGGCCCGGCCTCGTGCTGGATCGCTATGACACGACGCTCGTGCTGAAAATTTACACCGCCGCGTGGCTGCCGCGTCTGGAAGAAATTCTCGCGCTGTTCAAAGAAAAAATTCCGTGCGAAAGAATCGTCCTGCGCCTGAGCCGGAACATTCAGTCGGCCGCAGAACGCCGAGTTCCGTCCCGGCTCGATGGGCAAATTGTATTTACGGAACACGCCGGGTCGGAGACCGGCGCTCCGATCATTTTTCTGGAGAACGGCATGCGCTTTGAAGCCGATGTTTTGCGCGGGCAGAAAACCGGATTTTTTCTCGACCAGCGCGAGAACCGCGCGCGAAGTGGAAACACTGGCGCGCGGACGACGGCGTGCTGAATGCCTTCAGTTTTTCCGGCGGCTTCTCGGTCTATGCCGCGCGCGGCGGCGCAAACATCCGTGACCGACCTCGACATCAGCGCGCACGCGCTGGAATCGGCGAAACGGAATTTTGCGCTGAACAAAAATTTTCCCGGCGTGGCCGCGTGCCGCCATGAAACCGTGCAGGCTGACGCGTTTGAATGGCTTGAAAAGACCGCGGAGAAATTTGATTTGATCGTGCTCGACCCGCCGTCGCTGGCCAAACGCGCGACGGAACGCGAAGGCGCGATTCGCGCCTACGAACAGCTGAATTCGCTCGGCATCGCAAAAACTGGCGCGCGACGGAATTCTCGTGGCCGGCTCCTGTTCCGCGCACGTTTCGGCGGCGGAATTTTTTGACGCCGTGCGCCGCGCCGCAGTGAAATCAGGCCGGAAATTTTCCGAGTTGAAAACCTTGCAGCATCCGCCGGATCATCCGGCCGGCTTCAAGGAAGCGGAATATTTGAAGGTGATTTACCTGAAGTTCCTGACTTAATCTTTGCGCGCCGCGATGCCTTCCGTCACCATCCGCGCATGGTTTCCCAACGCTGGCTCCGCATCATCCCGGTCGCGCTGGTCATGTATACGATTTCGTATGTGGACCGCACGAACATCTCGCTGGCGCTGGATCCGAAAATCTCGACGATGCTGCGCGACTTGGCGATGGACGACCGGATGAAGGGCCAGGCGGCGGGGATTTTCTTTCTCGGCTACGTTTTGCTGCAAATAGCCGGCGGCCATCTCGCCGGGAAATGGAGCGCCAAAAAACTGGTCAGCCTGTGCCTGATATTTTGGGGCGGATGCGCCGTCGGCTGCGGCCTGGCGAAAACTTTTTACCAGTTTGAAATCGCACGCTTTCTGCTGGGCGTTTCCGAGAGCTGCGTTTTTCCCGCGACCCTCGTTTTGCTGGCGCACTGGTTTCCCCGCGCCGAACGCGCTCGCGCCAACGCCTTTTGGAATTTGTGTCAGCCGCTCGCCGTGGTCGCGTCCGCGCCAATCACCGGCTGGCTGCTCGGCGCGTTCGGCTGGCAGACCATGCTGATTTTGGAGGGCGCGCTGCCGTTCATCTGGCTGCCGGTCTGGTGGATTTTCATCAGCGATCATCCGCGCGACGCGAAATGGATTTCAGCGGAGGAAAAAAACTTTTTGGAAACCACGCTCGCAAACGAAGCCTCGCAACTGGATCCGCCGGCCAAAATTCATTTTTGGCGGCGGCTCGTGCGGCGCGAAATTCTGGTGATGATCGTCATGAATTTTTTGCACAACTCCGCCGCCTACGGCTGCATGACATTTTTCACGGACGGTTTGAAGTCGAAAAATTTCAGCCCGGTGCAATATGGATTACTGTTCGCCGCGCCCTACGCCGTCACCGCCGTCATCATGGTGCTCAACTCGTGGCACTCGGATAAAACGCACGAACGGCGCGGCCACGTCGCGCTCGTTTACATTTTGAGCGGCGTGAGCCTGATTTTGAGCGTGCTGACGAAAAATCATTTCTGGCTGTCTTACGCCTTCATGTGCCTCGCGATTCCCGGCCCGTTCGCCGCGCTCGCGCCGTTTTGGGCGATCCCGACTGAAACTTTGCCGGGCAATGTTTTCGGCCCGGTCATCGGACTGGTCAACGCGCTCGGCAACACCGGCGGCTTCGCCGGGCCTTACATCGTCGGCTGGCTCAAGACAGAATATCACAGTGTCGCCATCCCGTTCAGCGCGCTGGGAACTGGCATGCTGGTCGCCGCCGCGCTGGCGTTTTTGCTGCCGAAAAGCGCAAGGCCGGTTCAATCAGAAATCGCGATGCCCAAAACTTGAATCAATTCCGCCACGATTTCTTTCGGCGGCGTGTTGCAACTGAAAACCAGCGCATCCGCCGGTGGTTCGAGAATGGCAAACTGGCTGGCCAGCAACGCCGGCGGCATGAAATGGCCGCGCCGGTTTTTTAACCGTTGTTCAATCAGAGTTTTTGGGCCGGCGAGATGAACAAACTTTACGCGCGGATCGCCGTCAGAAAGTTGGTCGCGGTAGTTTGCCTTCAACGCCGAGCAGGTCAGCGCGGAAAACTCGTTTTTCGCCAGCGCGCGGACAACGATTTGCCTCAATGTTTTCAGCCATTTTTCGCGGGCGGCGTCGGTCAGCGGAATTCCCGCCCGCATTTTTTCAATGTTTTCTGGCGGATGAAAACCGTCGCCTTCGTAAAAAACCGCGCCCGTTTTTTTTGCGAACAGCTTCGCCACCGTCGTCTTGCCGCTGCCGGCCACGCCCATGAAAATCAAAACAACCGGACGCACTGTCTCGTTGCCTTTCACACCATCTTCAGCTTCGGCAAATCCTGCGAATCCACCAGGCCGACCGGTTCCTGCTTCGCGTTCACCACGATCAAATCGTCAATGTTCCGCTCGTTGAAAATTTTCAGCGCCTCGACCGCGAGCGCTTCGTCGCGAACACAAATCGGGCTTGGCGTCATGACTGTTTTCAAGGGCAGCGACAAAAGATTTTCGTTCGCGGCCATGTGCCGGCGAAAATCGCCGTCGGTGAAAATGCCGGCCAGTTTGCCGCGCGCGTTCACGACGGCGAGGCTGCCGGACTTGGCGTGCGTCATCACGAGCAGCGCTTCCTTGACGGACAGATTCTCGTCCGCCACAGCATTGCGGTTTCCCGTGCGCATGATGTCGCCGACGCGGAGCAGCATCGCGCGGCCGATCGCGCCGCTCGGATGATATTTGGCAAAATCCTTTTGCGTGAAGCCCCGCGCCTGCAAAACCGCCATCGCCAGCGCGTCGCCCATGACGAGCATCGCCGTCGTGCTGCTTGTCGGCGCGAGGTTGAACGGACAGGCTTCCTTCGGCACTTTGACGTTGAGCGAAACGTCGCTGTGCCGGGCAAGCGACGATTTCACGTTGCCGGTGAGGGAAATGATTTTGACGGAAAATCGCTTGAGTGCGGGCAATAAATTCAACAGCTCCTCCGACTCGCCGGAATAGCTCAACGCGAGAATCACGTCGCCGTCGTTGACGATGCCCACGTCGCCGTGCAGCGCGTCCACGCTGTTGAGGACGACGGCGGTGGAGCCGGTGCTGGTGAGCGTGGCGGCGATTTTCGCGCCGACGTTGCCGGATTTGCCGATGCCAACGATGACTATTTTGCCGTGCCGTTTCAGAGCTTCGGCAATGGTTTCAACAGCGCGGCCAAACGACTGGTCAAGCTGCGCGCGGACGGCCTTGAGCGCGGCCAGCTCGATGGCGAACACTTCGCGGGCTTTGGCGAGATGGTTCATGGCTGGTCCGTGTTCGGGTAGGAACCGAGGATCTTGACAAAGTTGCAATGCTTGCCGAGCAGCTTGATGGCCTTCGTCACTTTCGCATCCTGAAAATGGCCGTCGCAATCAATGAAGAAGAAATACTCCCACGCCTTGCGCTTGCTCGGCCGCGACTCGATCTTCGTCATGTTGATCTTGAACCGGCGGAACGCGGCGATGGCCTCGTGCAGCGCGCCGGCCTTGTCCGCCACGCTCAACATCAGGCTCGTGCGGTCGTCACCGGTCGGCGGGCTGCACTGGCGGCCGAGGACGATGAAGCGGGTGACGTTGACGGAATTATCCTGAATGTCACGCGCCAGAATTTTCAGGCAGTATTTTTCCGCCGCCAGTGCGCCGCCGAGCGCGGCGGAAAATTTTCCCTTGGCGGCGAGTTCGGCTGAACGGGCGTTGGACGAGGTTTCGACGATTTCGACGCGCGGCAGATTTTTCGCGAGCCAGCCGCGGCATTGCGCCAGCGACTGTGGATGGACGTAAAGTTTTTTGATCTTCGCCAGCGGCATGTTGCTCATCAGGCACTGCTGAATTTGCAAAACGATCTGCGAAACGATTTTCAGGTCGCTGTCCACAAACATGTCGAGCGTGTGCGTGACGACGCCTTCGGTGGAATTTTCCACCGGCACCACGCCGTAATCCGCGCTTTTTTTGGAAACCTCGCTGAACACGTCGCCGATGGTTTTCTGCGCGGAATAATTCAGGCTCGCGCCGAATTTCTGGATGGCCGCCTGATGCGTGAATGTCGCCTCCGGCCCGAAATACGCGATGGTCATGGTCTTCTCCAGCGCGAGCGCGCTGGACATGATTTCGCGGTAAATCGCGCGAAGCTGTTCGTCGGTGATCGGCCCGGCGTTGGATTTGCAGATGCGCTCGAACACGGCGCGCTCGCGGTGCGGCGCGTAAATTTCCTCGCCGGCCTTGAGCTTCAGTTCGCCGATGGCGAGGACATGGCGCGTGCGCTCGTTCAGCAGCCTGACCATGTGCGCGTCGAGCCGGTCAATCGCCTGGCGATGTTCGGGAATGTTCACAACGAAGGCAGAATGCAGAATTAGGGAGGAAGAATCAAACCTGTTTCTGCCAGCGGGCTTGACGACGCTAGGCATCGGTTTGTGAATTTTGGACAACATTTTAACAGAATACTTGCTTTTCTGGTTCCTTACTGGTTAAGATCCCGAGCGGTATTCTTAATTCAAACCCATCAGCTTATGAAATTATCTTTTTTCAAAAACCAAGGTGCCGGGATGCTTCTGTTGCTGCTGGCCGCGCTCATCAGCGCCCGCCAGGCCACCGCCCAGACTTGGTTTCCCTCATCGCCGCTGACGAACGAGCAGCCTTATTCGGTCGCCGTCGCGGATGTCAACGGCGACGGGAAACCGGATTTGATCAGTGCAAATTATAATGATGGCACATTGACCGTGCTGACGAACAGCGGCCAGGGAAATTTCATGTTTTCCGCAAAGTATACAGTCGGAGCCAATCCAAGTTTTGTTTTGGCGGCGGACGTGAACGGCGACGGCAAACCCGACTTGATCAGCGTAAACGAAGGTGACGGCACCCTGACCGTGCTGACCAACAACGGCGACGGAACGTTCACAGCTTCCGCCACCATCACCGTTGGCTCCTTTCCTCTCGACGCCGCGATGGTCAATGTGAACGGACCCGCAGCAGTGGATTTGGTCTGCGCAAATGCCGGGGGGAACACGCTGACCGTATTGACCAACAGCGGGAACGGGACGTTCGCCTTTGCCTATAACCTTGACGTCGGCAACACTCCCATTGTCACGGCGGCGGATTTGAACGGCGATGGCTGGCTGGACTTGGTTTGCGTCAACAACAGCGACGACACCTTGATGGTGTTGACCAACAATCAACACGGCGGTTTCATTTTTGTTTCGACGAATTCAGTCGGCAACCAGCCCTTCAATGCCGCTGTGTCGGACGTGAATGGCGATGGCAAGCCCGATTTGATCTGCGTCAATTCCGGCGACGACAACGTCATCGTGCTCACCAACAACGGGGACACAACCTTTACCGCTTCGTCCACCAATCAGGTGGGGCAGACTCCAGAATGCGTGGCGGCAGGAGACGTGAACCGGGATGGCAAGCCCGATTTGATCACCGCAAATTTTGGCGACCTGACCCTGACCGTGCTGACCAACAACGGGAGCGGAACCTTCACGTTTTCCCAGATTATCAACGTGGATCAAGGGCCGACATTTGTCACGGCCGCGGATTTAAACCTCGATGGTGCCATGGATCTGGTCAGCGCAAATTTTGGCGCCGGCAACGTTGGCAGTCTGACGGTGCTGTTGGATCTGCCGGTGCTGTCACTGCAAGCCAGCACCAGTTCCGCGCTCGTCTCGTGGCCCGCCCTCTGGCCCGGCTATTCGTTGCAGGCAAACACCAACCTTTCCACGAGACCTTGGTTCAACGTCAGCAATCCAACCGGCACCAACAACGTCCTGATTTCACCGGTTCCGGGAAATGAGCTTTTCCGCCTGCGCCATCCGTAGGCGGATAAATATTTTCATGGTGTAGGATTCGGAACATCGGCCGTCACGGCAGGCGCGGAATCTTCAGTTTTGGTTCCGCCAGCCTCGGCCAACTTCAACTGCTCCGGCGCAGCAGTTGCCAATCCCGGATCAGCCGTGACCGGCGCGGGCGGATGTTCGACCGGAATCCTGCGAAGTTCATCCGCCGCCGGCAAATCTTCCAGGCCGCGCAAACCGAAATATTCCAGAAACAGCGGCATGGTGCTGTAAAGCGCGGGCCGGCCGACGACTTCCGAACGTCCGCTCTGCTCCACCAGCCCGCGTTCCAGAATCGTCTGCATCGTGCCGTCAATGTTCACGCCGCGCACCTGCTCGACCTCCGCGCGCGTGACCGGCTGGCGATACGCGATGATGGCCAGCGTTTCCAGCGCCGCCTGCGAGAGCCGCGATGGCCGCGCCTTCACGCCGACGAGCGCCTTGAGCCACGGCGAAAATTCCGGCTGCGTGACGAACTGCCACGCGCCCGCGACGCACGCGAGCCGGTAGCTGCGCCCAGCGGCTTCGTGTTCGCGCGCCAGTTCCTCCAGCGCCGTCGGTCACGTCATCGTCTTTCGTTTTCTTGAACGGCTTGGCGGCCTCGTCCGCGTCCTCCGCCGTAGCGGCGCTGGCCAGCACGTCGCGAAGCTCCTTCACGCTCATCGGTTTTTTGGCGGAGAACAAAAGGGATTCCAAAATGAATTTAAGTTCCATGCGAAAATTATTGCGGATTGGGATTTGCGGATTGCTGGTTATTTTCAACTGGCAAGGTCGGTTCCGTTGCCGCTGGAGTTTCGGCTTGCGGGATCGGGACCGTTTGCACCGCGCGGCTGATTTCAATTTCGGCAAACGGTTCCGGCTGGACGCAGACAAGTTGTTTGAGGCGGATCAATTCCAGCAGTGCGAGAAACGTGCAGACGACTTCGGAACGGTTCGCCGCCGTCTCAAACAATTCGGCAAATCGCACGCTGCCGCGCTCGGTGATGATTTTGAGGACGAACTCGATTTTTTCGCTGACGGTCCATTTGTCCTCGAAAATATCGCGCGCGTCGCCTTCGCGCTTTTTGAAGCGCTGCAGCACGCCGTTGACGGCGTTGAGCAGGTCGAAAATGGAAACGTCCGGTTTCGGCGCGGGCGCGGCGGATTCAAATTCTAGTTTGGCCGGCAGGCGCGGAAAGACATTTTCCTGGCGCGCTTCGAGCATCTGCAATTGCGCGGCGGCGTCCTTGAATTTTTTGTATTCGACGAGCTGGCGGATCAGCTCCCAGCGCGGGTCTTCGCCTTCGTCCTCCTCCTCGACCACGGCCTGCTGTTCAACCGGCAGCAGCTCGCGGCTTTTGATATACATCAGCGTCGAGGCCATCACGAGAAATTCGCCGGCAACCTCGAGGTCGAACGCGCGCATCAAATCAATGTATTCGATGAACTGCGTCGCGAGCTTGGTGAGGTTGACCTCGTAAATGTCCACCTCCTCCTTTTTGATGAGATAAAGGAGCAGGTCGAGCGGGCCTTCAAAAACCTCGAACTGGACTTTGTATTCCGACATGAACCAGGAAACTTTAAAACGAGAAGATGCCGTTTGCAACGTGTAACGAAAAAGAAACGCGCGCGGTGAAGAATTTGGTTGTTCGTCCCCGCCGGTTCACGGTAGGATTGACGCCGCAAAATCAGCTTTTAACACTAAGCACGCATTTTTAATATTCAAATATGGAGTCGTTCATTTTTTGGACCGCCGTCGGGTTCGCCGGTTCTGTCATTTTCTCTTCTTTTTTTGAATGGACGCTGCACCGCTATTTCATGCACCGGCCGTTTGGCGGATTTGACTACGCCTTCCGGGCGCACGCGCTGGTGCATCACCACATTTTCAAGGCCGATCACACCTACCACGTCATCAATGAAAAGGACAAGGAAATCATCCCGATGGCCTGGTGGAACGGCCCGCTGCTGATTTTTCTGGGCATGCTGCCGGTGTTGGCGCTGGCGTGGAGCGTGGGCCGCTGGTGGTTGCTGACCGGTTCGTTTCTGGCCTTCTCCGGTTATTATGGCGCTTATGAATACATGCACTGGTGCATGCATCTGCCGAAAGCCCGGCGTGTGGAGCGCTCGTGGATTTTCTACCGGCTCAACGGCCATCACCTGCTGCACCACCGTTACATGCACAAAAATTACAACGTCGTGATGCCCTTTGCCGACCTCTGCCTCGGCACGCTGTTGCTCCGGTCAAAAATCAGATTCCCGCAGGCGCGCGGCGCGGCCGTTCCCGATGTGCAACCAAAGCTGGTCCAGCCCTCGCCACAAACTTGACGGAAGCGTGGAAAAAAACTAGGCTGTCATCCGGTTGGTGGTCGTAGCTCAACGGTAGAGTCCAAGCTTGTGGAGCTTGTTGTTGCGGGTTCGAATCCCGTCGGCCACCCCATCTTCACTTTGCCCGACATTTGAATGGTTTTGTGAGTTATCCATTTTAAGAGAAACCAAAGTCATAACACAGAGCATGGCGCATTCAAAAATATTCTGACCGGGTTCACTATTCTGGTCCAGTCCATGAGTTAGTCCTGGGAGATGGTTGAGGTTATGTTTTGTTGGTTCTTTGTCCATCCCCAGCGCAGGGAGGACTAAGCCCAACCGGAGCTGGGGATGGATAACTCCGCGCCGCAAAATTCGCCGGGCTTTCGCCGCCCAGCCGGCTGTGCGGCCTGACCTGATTGTATTCCTGCCGGTAGTTGCCCACGACGACGCGTGCATCCGTCAGCGTCCACAACTGTTCCCGGTTCAAGCATTCATCCCGTAACCCGGCTCCTGGGACTTTTACAACCACGTTTTTAAGCGTTCGCGTAAAACCTGCCGGGCGCGCGCCATTTCCGCGTCGCTCAAATGAAATTCCGTGCGCAGCCAGCTCAAATCATCCGTGCTGCTCATCATGGTCGCACAGGCGTGCCGGCCCGCGACGAAGGAGCCGCCAAAAATCGCCGCGCCCAGCATCAGCACACCCAGCAGAATGACGAACGGACGGTTTATGTTCAGCGCAGCGGATTGGGCGCCACCGACGCGACGTAACGCGCCTCCGCCTCATGCCGCGCAGATTGCGCACCACTGTAGGCACCCAGCGAAATGCCGGCGAGCATCAGCGCGGCCAGAGCGGCGCAGGCAAAACCCGGACGCAGCACCAGTGCAACAAGCGCTTCCAGCCAAGCGACGCTTTTGCCTGATCTGGCCGTGGCTTCGGCGTCTTCAATGCGCCGCCAGACATTTTCCTGAAAGCGCGGCGGCAACGATGGTGACAGGCGTGATCCGCGCAGGAGCGCACCGAGTTTCAGATCGGCTGGATTAGAATTTCCTTTTTTCATGGAATGAGGGCGACGGAGATTTTGTCCGCCGACCGCAATTTACCGTTTAATTCAGGCAGGGACAACCGGGGGTTTAATTCGGCATTTTTTCCAGCGTGGCGCATTCCGCCAGCTTGAGACCGCAGCAGCTCGTGCGCGCGACCGGGCCGGTGGCGGTCACATATTTCGGGCTGCCGATGGCGGGACATTTGACGGTGGCGGCTTCCGTGCCGGAGACGCTGGCGCCATGGTTGCCGGCGGCGCGCGGCGAGAGCAGGACGGTGCTGGCCACTGGAACCGGCTGGTCGAACGTGACGCTGGTGACAACCGTGGTCTGGTTGCCCGCGGCGCGTGGCGAGAGCAGCGCACCGGTGGCGAAGGTTGACAATGTGAACACGGTGACGAATGCACCGACGATGAGAAATTTTGATTTCATTTTCTTTCTTTCATTTTTGGCCGGCGCTTAGTTTTTTTTTGACGCCGATGGTTTACATCTCGCTTACCCGGCAGATGGAAAATCCCGCAGAAATTATTGATTTGAACCGCCAACGCGCTAGATGCTTAAAAACATTTATGGCGCTGCGCAGAATCATGAATTGGAGACACTGAAAACCGGTCGCCACAGGCACCACAACTCGGCCCAGGCCGAGTTGAAGCTGGTGCCCAACCGTTGTGAGGCTGAATCATCGCGAAGGCGACTCGCCGCGAAGAATATTGTGGCCCGTCAGAATCGCCGTGTCTGTCTTCACTCGCATCAATACCTGTAATCGAACAGATAGGCAGGCAATGCGGGTGCTTTGCGTTGCGCAAATGGACATTTTTATTCTTGACATATAATAAGGTTGTGAAATGATAATTATAATCTCGGTTTAAGGCTAAAAACCATGAATCAAACCATGGAATTGAGCCAGCGCCCGAAATTACGCTTCACAAGGGTGCTGCTGTCATCGAAGTCAAAAGACTCACCAACTTCGAGGGGGCAAGGCATATTCAAACATCACCGGATGTTCACACACCACACAGGAAAATTATGAAAATAACAATTCCAATTAAGATCTGTCTATCGTGCATTGGGTTGACTGCGCTTAGTTTTCTCTTCACGATATTGACCTCGCAAGCTCAGACTTTGCCTTGCATCGAAACCAACGGCGTCAAGTATGTGCAACCGCCAAACCCGTCGGGCTTCGATGTGTTAAACAGCGGCCCTTGGGTGCTCGCCGATGATTTTATCTGCACCAACAGCGGGCCGATCAGCGACATTCACATTTGGGGTTCGTGGCTGAACGATCAACATGGCACAATCACCAACTTTTGGCTGGGTATTTACGATGACGTGCCGGTCAGCCCAAACAACCCCAACAGTCATCCCGGCAACTTGCTCTGGTCGGAGTCGTTCCCCATCGGACAGTTCGCCGAATCCAGCATCGGACCCAGTCAGGAGCAATTCCTTGATCCTGGCCCGGGGGCCGTCATTGGCCCTGACACCAATATCTGGTATTACTGTTTCTACCCGACCAATCCTTTTGTCCAGTTAGGCTCAAACACAGCTCCCAAAATTTACTGGCTTGCAGCGTATGCCCAGGTGTCCGGTGTCGTCGGTTCTGCGCCCACTCCTCAATACGGCTGGAAAACCACCTTCATCGTGCAGAACGACACTAGCGTCCACGAGCCGTGGCCGGGATCGCTACCGGGAACCAACAATAATTGGCTTCCGACAATTTACCTACCCCCTGCCGGCGGACAAGTCCCGCTTGATCTGGCTTTCATGCTGACTACGCCGACGAATACACCACCATCCATACAGTGTTATGAGACTAATGGTGTCAAAACCATCCAGGGGCCAAATACGTTGGGCGGTTATGACGTGTGGAATACTCCCTATGTGCTGGCCGACGACTTCGTTTGCGATTTCAGCGGTCCGATCACCGACATTCACCTCTGGGGTTCCTGGCTGAACGATCAGGCGCTCACCGGTAGCATCGTCTTCTGGCTCGGAATCTATGACGACGTGCCGGTCGGCCCCGGCAACACCTTCAGTCATCCCGGCACAAATCTGCTTTGGCAGCAGTGGTTCGCTCCGGGACAATACGCCGAATCGATTTGGACGGCCAACGCGTCAGAGCAATTTCTCAATCCCGGCCAGCCGCCAACCAGCGGGCCAAGCATCATTGGGGCCGATTCGATAGTATGGTATTATTGCTTTTATCCCACCAATCCCTTTGAACAATTGGGAACCACCGCCGCGCCAAAAACCTACTGGCTGGCAGCCTATTCCCAATTACCGGTCGGTATAGCTGACGATTATGGTTGGAAAACCACGACCAATGTTATGAACGATATCAGTGTCCACGCCCCATGGCCGGGGTCTGCACCAACAAATAATCCGGGCTGGACACCCACGACACTTCCATCAGGCGCCCCGCTGGATCTGGCGTTCAAGTTGACAACCCCGACAAATATCTGCGGCGGTCCTAAAATTACTTATCTTTCAACCAACGCGGAAGTTCTGACTTGGTCGAGCGGATATCTGCAGTCTTCGACAAATGTCATCGGACCCTACGCGGATGTGCCCGGTGCCACCTCGCCTTATACAAACACGGCCTTGGTGCCACCTTACAAGTTTTATCGTCTGAGGTGCTACTAGCAACAGTCTGCGATAATGGTGTTAGTTTCGTAGTGCGCGGTTAGCCATCGTTGACCGGAAACCGCTCAAGCGGAACTGCCCGCAAGAGTGCTGCCACGCTTGACACTCGCGGTGCCAATGGAATCCAAGCTGCGGCGCAAGCCGCACTGGCAAACTGCTGCCGAATCTCGGCGGCGGGCTTTTCTTTGAACGTCACCCAAACCCACTTGCCGACAACTTCCGCAAGGCGGTAAATCTCCGGCTGCTTATTCAGTAACAGATTCAAAACTTTTTCAGTTGGCAAGGTGCGGTTTTTCTTCCGCGCCTCGGTATCAATCGGCAAGCGACTGTATATTATTACGGTGACCGGTGTGCCAACCGCCTGCGGCGCGGCTGCGGTAGCGGTCTGCTCAACTTTGCGGATTTGGCCCGGAGTCCCGCGGTTTTTGTGTGGTGTGGTTTTCATAGCTTTTTTTACTGCTCCGCTGTGCGCCTGTCCGTCGCCTAAAGCGGAAGCCCCAGCCCTCATGCATTGCCTGGGCGCAGGCTTCAGTGGGCACCATGAGTGAGCGAACTGGTGCCGTCGGCGACGCCGTGAGGGCGACGGGGAGAACTACCTTTGGTCGGATTCTGGCGGTATTAAGGGGTTTCCGGATTTGGATCTTGCGGACGGCCACCCATGCGGCTGGTCACGTCACCAGTCGGCGGCGGTAATTTTTTACTCTTTAAAAGTTTACCAACCTGGTTAAATCAATTTTCCTGTTAAAACTGTGTTGCCTTATTGATGATTCCTTTTGAACACTTCAGATAATACGACTAATATAACTTATCATAACGATGCTGAATCAACAGACATCGCCGATTGCAACGCCTGAAGCTGGGCGCGCAGCGCAATCTGGGAAATCTCCACCAATTGTGTCTGCGTCGCCTCCAGCCGTTTGACTACCACTTGGGCCATGCGTTTCACCAACTCGTTACCCAGATCGGGAACCTGATGAAATCGCGCCCGAAGCTGCATGGCGTCAAAGACGATTGTCTCGGTCGACTCGACGGTGCGGGCACTGAAATGACAGACGTGTGGCGGAAACAGCCAGGACCAACCCAGTGCGTCGCCCGCTCCCAGAGTTTGGATGCGAATCGCGCCCTGCCCTTTCCGGTCAGCTTGCAGGGCAACGCAACCCTCCTCGATGAGGAAAAAACGGTCGGCGGCATCCCCCTGGCGCAGAATAATGCTGTCTCTGGAGAATCTGGTTTGCCGCGCACAGCCGGTCAGGACATCCCTGTGAGCTGCGCTCAATGCTTGAAAGAAAGGATGAAGTTCCAGCGCAATCCGCAAATCCGCCAGCTTGTCCTTGCGGGGATGACTTCTTTTCAGTGGGCTCTTGATTGCCATGATGTGCTATGGGCGTTCTGGTATGAATGTATGTTTACAATCATTAAATACGATAATTCGATTCATACTCCCCTTGAATTGTCAAAAGCTTGGCTTTTCTTGCCGGTAGCCAATCTGTTGCTCATGAAATTTAAAATTAGGAGACCCCGATGAAGTAATTCCTTGCGGATATGCCCGCGCATCAACAATCCGCCGGCGAGGTGGCTTGCGCGTTTGGCGCTCATGTGTTTGCCAAAGGCGGTGCTGCTCCGCCGCCAGGCTCGAGGAGCTTGACGATGATGTTTTGCGAGTCGCCGTTCCTGGGCGAGCGATTCGGAATAACCTTCGAGCTCGAATTTCGCGGCGCAATCAAGCGTCACATTGGCGACAAACGAAACGGCAAAATTTCCATTTTTCAATCGTTTTCCGCCTGACGGCCAGACCAATAAAATTACTCCCAAACCCGGAACGGCAGACCTTCCTGGGCCATAAACGCATAACAGCGCGGGCAGCGCCCCGGATGCTTCCAAGGCTCGACGAAATGCTTCGCCGACACCGGGCAGGCCAGCTTCATTTCCTGCCATTCAAACTGGCGTGGCACAGAGCGCTTCGGCGCGAACAGGCTGTCGAGCAGAATCACCGGCGGAATTTCCGGCCGCTCGAACATGAAAAATTTCCGGGCAAATTCCATGCGGCCCGCCACGCGGCGCACCCGTGTGAAAACGTCGAACAATTCCCGGCACTCGCGGCAGAGGATGGTTTGCACGTCGCAGTTCAGGCCGCTGTCCGCACCGCCGGAAATGTCGGCGTGATACTGGCACTGCGCGCAGTGAAAGTGATAGGTCCGGCCCATTTTCTCCAATCTGAACGGAACCGGAAAAAGTTCAAGCCAGTGTTTTTCTCGGCACCGTCCGGGATCACATCTGCCGCCGGAAAAATTCGCCGGTGTGGGTTTCCGGCAGGATGATTACTTTGCAGCTGCTGACCGTGGCGGTGAAATCGTCGGGTTAATTTGTCAGTTTATTTGACACTTGCAGCGGGCGGGCTGTCCAATAAGCGGGACGGCCTGGATTTCCGTCGGCGCCGTCAAGCGGTTTGCCCGCCTTCTCCGGCCACTTTTTCATTCGAAAATAATTCCTGAATTTTTTTCGCCGCTGCCGCCGCTCTTTTTGGCGGACGGCAGGGACTTTGGCAAAAGTTATGCTTAAAAATAAATCGCAGCAGTAAAAAGCGATAAATATAAACGGCTGATATTGTTCAAGTCAACGCGGTCAGCGCAAAGCGCTGATCCATCGAGAACGAACGGTCAATCGTTCGGCCTTGAAAAGAAAATTTCTTCACCTCTTTCATGGAGATTGGGGTCCGGGCCTTCTGGCCTGTCGGCGGCGGTGATTCACGAATCCCGCCGCCGCCGGCGACCGGAAGCCAGCCCGTGCGACGGGTAGAAATGCCTGTCGCCGCGTGATCGAGGTGAAGAGCTATTTGGTTCGTGACATGCGTCGCACGGACAAAGAATCAAAGCCGCCGGCTTATCTGACGCGGAGGGGGCATCGCGACAACCGGGTGGCGGCGGCTGACAGGTTTCCACCCGGTTGGCTTTTGTTACATTGCGGGTGACAATGCAAATGCCTTCATCGCCTGACGGGCCGGAACGAGACATTGTTCCGGCTCTTTTTTTGCAAAAAGCGGGCACTGATTTTTAACCGAAACGGCTGGTCATGCACCTCGCCGGGCCGGCCATAGAAATATAAATCCGTGCCGTCAAAATTCGCGGCTTGTCCCGTCCGGCCGGTTTGCCTAAATTGCGGCTTCCAAAAATCATTTTATGCCAGCCAGGCGCAAACTTCGTTACGGAATGGTCGGCGGCGGCCAAAACGCCTTCATCGGCGCGGTGCATCGCATGGCCGCAAATCTCGACGGACAGATTGAACTGGTCGCGGGCGCGTTTTCTTCCGACGTAAAAAATTCGCGGACGACCGGCGAACAGCTTTTCCTAAATCCGAACCGCGTTTATGCGAGCTACGCCGAGATGGCCGAACGTGAAGCCGTGCTGCCGGCGGATGAGCGGATTGATTTCGTTTCCATCGTCACGCCGAATTTTCTGCACGCGCCGGTTGCGACAACTTTTCTCAAAGCCGGTTTCCACGTCATCTGCGACAAGCCGATGACATTGACTTTGAAGGAGGCTAGGGCGCTGCGCGAAACGGTGCGCCGAAGCGGGAAAATTTTTGCGCTCACGCACAATTACACCGGCTATCCGATGGTGAAGGAGGCGCGCGAACTCGTCCGGGGCGGCAAGCTGGGAAAGATTTTGAAAATTGTCGCCGAATATCCGCAGGGCTGGCTGCTCGACAAGATCGAGGACACGGGCCAGAAACAGGCGGCGTGGCGCAGCGATCCGAAAAAAGCGGGCGCGAGCTGCTGCCTTGCCGACATCGGCACGCACGCGGAAAATCTTGGCCGCTACATCACCGGCCTGGAGATTGAATCGCTGTGCGCGGAATTCACGACCTTTATTCCGGGCCGCAAGCTGGAGGACGACGCGAACCTGCTGCTGCGTTACAAGGGCGGCGCGAAGGGCGTTTTGCATTGCTCGCAAATTTCCTGCGGCGAGGAGAACAACCTGAACATCCGCGTCTATGGCACGAAAGGTTCGCTCGCGTGGCAGCAGGAGCATCCGAACGAATTGAAATTTATTCCGAAAGACGAACCGGCAAAAATTCTCCGGCGCGGAAATAATTACGTCAGCGACGTGGCGAAAAAATTCACGCGCCTGCCGTTCGGCCATCCCGAGGCGTTCATCGAGGCGTTCGCGAACATTTATCTCGAAGCCGTCGCGGCCATCCGCGCGAGCATCGAAGGCAGACGAACGGATAAAAATGATTTTCCGACGGTGGACGACGGTGTCATCGGCATGGCGTTTCTGGAAACCGCCGTGAAGTCGGCGAAGTCGGGCGTCAAGTGGACAAAATTTCCCAAACTATAAAAAACCAAAATGAAAAAATATATCTATACACTGGTCATCCTGGCCGTGGCCATCAACGCTGCGCTGGCGCAGTCAAAATTCAAGGAAACCATCATTGACGGCGTCGCCGGATTTCAAGACACGCCGATGCAGCCGGACGGCAAATGGCACGTCCACGATCCGGCGCGGCCGCAGCCGCCGATTGTCACGCCCGGCACATTCAGCGAGAACGCCACGCCGCCGAGCGACGCGATTGTCTTGTTCGACGGAAAAGATTTGTCGCAGTGGGTTGATAAAAAAACCGGCGGCCCGGTCGGCTGGAGCGTGGTGGATGGCGCGGCCATTTCCGCGAAGGGCGACATCCAGACGACGAATGAATTCGGCGACCTCCAGTTGCATGTGGAATTCCGCGAGCCGACGCCGCCCACGGGCGAAGGCCAGGGCCGTGGCAACAGCGGCGTTTTCCTGATGGGCCGGTATGAGATCCAGGTGCTCGACTGCTACCAGAACCCCACCTACGCCGACGGCGCGACGGCGGGAATTTACGGCCAGCATCCGCCGCTGGCGAACGCCTGCCGCCCGCCCGGCGAGTGGCAGACTTACGACATTATTTTCAACGTGCCGCATTTCGGCGCGAACGGCGAACTGCTGTCGCCCGGCTATGTGACGGTGTTTCACAACGGCGTCGTGGCGCAGAACCATCAGGCCATCCGCGGCTCGACGAACTGGCGCGTGCCGGGCACCTACACGCCGCACGGCCCCACCGGCCCGATCGCCCTGCAATATCACAACAATGCCGTGGCGTTCCGCAACATCTGGGTGCGCCCGGTTCCGGTGGTGAACGAACCGTGAATCTTTAAAATCTCAAAATGAAAAAACTTTTCCTCCTGATGGCGGTTGCAACGCTGGCCATAGCACAGCAAGCCGGGCCCAAAAAACTGCTCGTGGTCACGACCACGACCGGCTACCGGCACAGTTCGATCCCGACGGCGGAAAAAGTGCTCGCGCAACTGGCAAAAGAAAGCGGCGAGTTCACCGTGGATTTTGTGCGGCAGCCGCCGGGCCAGCCGGTTAACTTGAAAACCGACGCCACGCCGGAGGAACAGGCCGCCTACAAAACCGCCGAGGCCGCGTGGAAGGAAAAATTGAAGGCCGAGCTGCAAAAGCTTTCGCCGGAGAATTTGAAAAATTACGACGGTGTGATTTTTGCCAGCACAACGGGCGATTTGCCGATGCCGGACATGCAGGGTTTTCTGGACTGGATCAAGGCCGGCCACGCGTTCATCGGCATCCACGCGGCGAGCGACACGTTTCACGGCTACCCGGAATTTATTGCGATGCTCGGCGGCGAGTTTGAGCATCACGGCCCGCAGGTGAGCGTGGAATGTATGAACGAAGATCCGCAGAATCCGGCGACGGCGCACCTCGGCAAGACGTGGACGATCCAGCAGGAGGAAATTTACCAGTTCAAAAATTACGACCCGGCGAAAGTCCACGACCTGCTGATTCTCGACAAAAAACCGGAAAACCCTTTTACCCCCGGCCATTTTCCGGTGTCGTGGTGCAAACATTACGGCGACGGCCGGGTTTTCTACACGTCGCTCGGCCATCGTGAGGACATCTGGGACACCGATCCGGACATCAAGGACCGGAAGAATGACCCCGCCATCAGCAAGGCGTATCAGCAGCACATTCTCGGCGGCATTGAATGGGCCTTGGGCCTGAAAACGGGTGCTCCCGAAAAATAGGTTCAAGTTGGCGGGCCTTTTCAGGCCGGCTCAAACTGCGGCGGAAGACTCCTCCGGTGGCTCCGTTTTCATCGGGCAAATTTCCAATTGCCCGCGCAGCCTGTTTTGCATCTGGTGCGCTTGCCCGGATATTTTGCAGGTTTCAATTCCATTTGCCGTTCGTCAAACCAAGTGCTAAAGTCTCAAAAATCCATTTATGAAAGAAAAATACTTTTCCACTTCGCGCCGGAATTTTCTCAAGTCCACCCTGACGCTGCCGGTCGCGCTGGCCGCCGCGCCCGTCGCTGTTCACGCCAATCCGCCTCCGCCGCCGATGCGCCCGCGCCCGCCGACGTGCTGCCGCGCCGCCAGCTCGGCAAGAACGGGCCGCAGGTCACGATGCTCTGCATGGGCGGCATGATGTCGGCGTTAAGCCCCGACTACCTTGACATCGCGTGGTCCATGGGCATCCGCTATTTCGACACGGCGGACTGCTACATGAAGGGCCAGTCGGAAAAAATCTTCGCGCAGTGGCTCGCCAAATATCCCGAACGCCGGAAGGAAATTTTCCTCGTCTCCAAGGATCATCCGCACCAGGGGCCGGAACAGTTGCTGGAAATGATTGACCGCGGCTTGCCGCCTGCGGCACGACTTACCTCGACGCCTTTTACATCCACGGCATCGGCACCGCGCGAATACGGCGAGGATTCCGTGAACTGGCCGAAAAGCGACGCCTACAAAAAAACCGCCGAGGCGCTGAAAAGTTCCGGCAAGGTGAAAATGGTCGGCTTCTCCTGCCACGACGGGCGGCTGACCGGATTATTTGAACTCGGCGGCGGAAGGCGGATTTCTGGACATCATCATGCTCGCGTTCAATCCGTTTTATCCCAAGGGCGGCCCGCTGGACAAGGCGCTCGACGCCGCGCATCAGGCCGGCATCGGCCTCGTCGCCATGAAAACCATGCGCAGCACCAAGGACGTGCCGAAACGCCTGCCGGAACTCGACAAGCTCGGCCTCACCACGCATCAGGCCGTGCTGCAATCCGCCTGGAGCGACCCGCGCATTTCCGTCGTCTGCAACATGATTGACAACGTGGACCAGATGACCAGCAGTTCCGCTGCCGCGCGCAGCTACAAGGCGCCGCTCTAGTTCGCGCACATGGAATTGCTCAAGGAAACCATCCTCGCCGGCCGCCGCACGATGTGCACTGGCTGCCCCGCTTGCGAGGAAGCCAGCAAACAAACGGATTTCGCGTTCCATGACATTGCCCGGTTCGTTACCTATTACGAACAGGACGGCAACACGGAGGCGCGTGAATATTATCAAGCATTGGCGGCGGAACATCGCGACACGAGCAAGGTGGATCTCGCCGCGCTGCGCGACGGCTGCCATTTCAAGACCGACTATCCGGAAATCGTCCGCCGCGCCGAACACTATTTCGCCTGAAGTTGAAACCACGAAATACACGAACCACACGAAAAATCTGATGTGCCCTTTTTCTTTCGTGTCAATTCGTGTATTTCGTGGCTCCTGATTTTTTATTCATGGCGAACGAGAAAAAACCTGCCGCCGTCAACCGCAAAGAGTTCGTCCGCACCAGGGTTCCGCTGGCCGAACGCGTGGCCAGCATCGTCATCGTCATTTTGCTGGCGGCCATCGGAATCGCCATCGCCATCAAGGGCAGACATTTTAACCCCGACATTTTTGCCGTCCGCTCCGACTCGCTGCAATCCACCACCGCCGCCGTCGAAGGCAAGGCCGGCACCGCGCCGTCTGCGCCGGAAACCGCTGCGGAAACCCCTGCTTCCGCCGAAGCATCAAAATCTGTCGCCGAAAAACCCGCCGTCGTTGCTGATGCTTCCGCTGAAGGCGGCACGGAAGGTTCGGCCGACGCGCCCAAACCGGCGGCGAAAGGCGAGCCGCTCGAAATCGCCCTCGCCGGAATCAAGCCGATGTCCGACACGGAATTTTATAATTCAGACAGTCTGTTTGAAAAAATTGACGGACGCGCGCCGGCTTATCAAAATTTCAATGTTGTGGGTCTCCGTTGCCGCTCGTTCAACGTCATCGCGGCGGCGGGCAGCTATGTGGATGTTTATGAATACCGCTTCGACTCGCCGGTGGACGCGTTCGGCATGTTCTCGCTCGAACGCGATCCCAAAGGCGGCCCGCTGGATTTCGCGCCCGACGGTTATTCCGGCGAGATGGGTTACTTTTTCCGGCAGGGCGCCGTCTATGTTCAAATCATCGCGTCGGATGTGAAGCCTGAAACGCTCGCCGCCGCCAAAGCCATCGCGCAAAATCGCGCGAAGGAACTGCCGGCGGATGACAGCGGCCTCGCCGGCCGCCGCAAGCTGCCCGCCGCCGGGATGATCGCCGACAGCGTGTCGTTCGTGCCGGAAAACGCGCAGGGCCAGGCGGCGTTCAAGGACGTGTTTCAGGCGAAATATAATTTCGACGGCGCGGAACTGCCGTATTTCATCATGGTCGCCACGCCGGACGACGCGGCGAAGGCATGGAAATCATTCCAGGATTTTTGCGCGCGTTTCGGCAAGGCGGAAAATTTGCCGGACGTGAACGGCGGAAAGATTTTCAGCGCGCAGGTTTTCGGCAAATGGAAGGTGGTCTATCAGCGCGACGGCGAACTGGGCGGCGTGTTTGACGCCGCGGACGAAACCAAGGCGCAGGCATTCGTGGAAAAATATTTGCGCGGCGAGATTAAGTGACTAGATTAACTGACGGTTCAAATGAGTTCTGAAAACAATAGCGGATCGTCCGCGGTTGCCGGAAGATTCCGTCAGCCGGCGTGAATTTCTCGTCCGCCTCGGCGATCACCAGCGCGCTCATCGCCGGCTCCGGCCTCGCCGCGAAGAAACTCTGGCAGCCGAATCATTTTGTCCCCGGTTTTGAAAAGGAAAAAGGTCTCCAGCTCAAGAGCTACGCGCCGGAGGCCAGCAAGGTGCTGCCGTCGCTCGCCATCGCGCACGGCACGGACCACGAAAAAACCATCCGCGCCGCCTTGACCGCGCTCGGCGGCATGGATCGTTTCATCAAGCATGGCGACGTGGTGATGATCAAGCCGAACGTCGCGTTCGACCGTCCCCCTGCGCTCGCCGCGACGACGCATCCCGACGCGCTGCGCGCCGTGGCGAAACTGTGTTTCGAGGCCGGCGCGAGCAAGGTCATGGTTGCCGACAATCCGATCAATTCGCCGACCGGCTGTTTTTTCAAGAGCGGCCTCACCGCCGTGGCGTCGGAGATGAATCTGGATTTGCTGTATCCCGAAACGAATTCCTTCGCGCCGCTGTCGCTCGACGGCGAGATCCTGAAGGAATGGACGTTTTTCAATGCGCCGTTCAAGCACGCAACCAAAGTCATCGGCCTCGCGCCGTGCAAGGACCACAATTTGTGCCACGCCTCGATGACGACGAAGAACTGGTATGGCCTGCTCGGCGGCCGGCGAAACCAGTTCCACCAGCACATCCACAGCATCGTTTCCGATTTTGCGCTGATGATGAAGCCGACGCTGGTGATCCTCGACGGCATGAACGTGCTGGTGAGCAACGGCCCGACCGGCGGCCGCCTGTCCGATGTGAAACCGATGAACACCATCGTCGCCGGCACGGACATGATTGCCGTGGACGCCTACGGCTACGAGCATCTGCTGGAACGTGACATCGCGGAACTGACCTACCTTCACAAAGCGCAGGATCGCGGCCTCGGCAACATCAACTGGAAGGACACCCTCTACAAAGAAGTGCAGGCGTGAAGGTGAAATTCAATCCCCAAGATTTGCTCAAACTCCGCAACGTCCGCCGCGTCGCGCAGGTTTTTTTCTTCACGCTGTTTTTGTTTTTTGTCTTCGTCACCGACCTGCGCTATCTCAAAGGTTATCCGGTCTCGCTGTTTCTCGAACTCGATCCGCTCGTCGCCTTCGCCACGGCCATCACCACGCACACGGTTTACATGGGGCTGATGTGGAGCCTGCTGCTGATTCTGCCGACGCTGCTGTTCGGGCGCATTTTTTGCAACTGGATTTGTCCCTACGGCATCCTGCATCACTTCACCGGCTGGCTGCTCGGCAAACGCCGCGCCGACGAGCGCGAACGCATCGAGTCCAACCGCTACAAAAAATTATATTCGCTGAAATACGTCATCCTCATCGCGATGATCGCCGCGGCCATCGGCGGCACGCTGCAAATCGGCTGGCTCGATCCCATCTGCCTTTTCCATCGTTCCATGAGCACGGTCATTCTGCCGGCGCTCAATTTGTTTTTTCCCGTCCTCCATTTACGTCCGGCAATACTTCCACGTCGGCGCGTGGATCATCGGTTTCCTGCTGCTGTTCCTCGTCGCCATGAACGTCCTCATCCCGCGTTTTTTCTGCCGCGTGCTCTGTCCGCTCGGCGCGTTTCTCGGCACGCTGTCCTCGGTGGCGCTCTGGCGCATTGACCGCGACACCACGAAATGCGTGGACTGCGACCTTTGTCTGAAAAACTGCGAAGGCGCGTCCGACCCGCAGACGCAGCTTGCGCAAGAGCGAATGTTTCGTCTGCTTCAACTGCATCGAAGACTGCCCGGAGGACGCGCTTTCCTTCAAGTTCATGCCGCCGCTCCAGCGCGAAGTTACCGCGCCCGCCGTGCCCGGACGCCGCGCGTTTCTCGGCACGTTGGTTGGCCTCGGCTTCTACGCGTTTGGCCGCGCGTCCGGCGCGAGCGACCGCAACTACGACAAAAAAGTCATCCGCCCGCCCGGCTCCGTGGAGGAAAAGGATTTCCTCGACCGCTGCATCAAATGCGACCAGTGCATCCGCACCTGCCCGACGAACGTGCTGCAGCCGGCCTGGATGGAGTCCGGCATCGAAGGCATCTGGACGCCCATCCTCGACATGAAGATCGGCTCGTGCGATGTGAACTGCGTGCTCTGCGGCCAGGTCTGCCCGACCGGCGCGATCCAGCGCATCACCATCGAGGAAAAAACCGGCACCGGGCCGTTTGCCAAGGAAGGCCCGATCAAGCTCGGCACCGCGTTCTTTGACCGCGGCCGCTGCCTGCCGTGGGCCATGGAAACACCGTGCGTTGTCTGCGAGGAGGTCTGCCCCGTGTCACCCAAGGCCATTTTCTCGCGCGAAGTCACCATCATCAAGCGCGACGGCAATCCCATCACCCTGCGCCAGCCTTACATGGACCCCGCGCTGTGCATCGGCTGCGGCATTTGCGAGCACGAATGTCCCGTCACCGACGAGGCCGCCATCCGCGTCACCGCCATCGGCGAAACCCGTTCGCGCGACCGCCGCCTGCTGATGGACGGCGGCGTGACCAGCGCCGTGATGGACCTGGAAAAACGGCAGCGCTGAAATTTTCTTAACCGCGAAATACGCGAAATACGCGAAAAGAATTTCCACCAATCCCAACGGGATTAAATCATTCAGCCCAAGGTTGTCGTAACACGACTACCTTGGGTTCACGACAAAAATGATTTCAACCCCAACGGGGTTGCATCAAAATGCGGATGTGGCGACGCAACCCATTCAGGGTTGATGAATGGTTGGGGACATTGACCCAGCGTAGCCGATCCTCGCCAGTCCGGCTCGGACCGTCAACGCTGGGCTGAAGGATGGAATCCCGTTGGGATTCCCGGCGTCGTCCGGGTGAAAAAACTGTTTCCGGATCTGAAATTTTTCGTGTGGTTTGTGTGTTTCGTGGTTAATAATTTCCCCATGTCCGCCCCGATCATCTCCGGCCTGCGTCCCCGCACCTGCCGCGCCTGCGGCAAAAAGTTTGAATATCCCGTCAAGGGCAGCGCCGCCACGCGCCATCATTGCGAGGACTGCGTGGCCGTCCCCGCCGAAACCCGGAAAACCATCGAGCGCCTCAACACCCGCATCACCCAGTTGGAAAACCAGCTCCGCCGGCTTCAGGAAAAGCCGCAAAGCGGTGTTTAAAAACAACCCGCAGTTAGTTTTAACTGCGGGCTGGTTTGATTTTTGCCGGTAAAAAGGTTACCGGGCGATGGGACGGCCATGTTCTTTTTGGGAATTGCTTGGGGCCGAGAGGATCCATCGCCCGGTTTGCGTCTGGACGAAGCCAGCCGCAAATCGCTTCCTCACCCAGCCTGCATGACCGGGTGAGGGTTCACATCCGTCACATGGACATCACGGTCACGACCGCGCTCCAGGAACTGCAGAGCGTGGAGCCGCCGATGGCCTGCGCGCGCGCCGAGTAATTTTTCCCCGGCACGGTGTTGGGGATGACGATGTTTTTGGTGTTGGGGAATATGCCCAGGTCAATCATCGGGCCGTCCCCGATGGCATATTGCACATGATACGCCTTGGCGTTGGACACCGCCCCGATGTCCACGGTGAGCTGGCAGGTCACGGAATTGTCGAGACCCACCACCGGCGTGGCCAGGGGCGACTGGGGATTTTTGCCCGGGAGGATGATATCGAAGCCCGACGACAGCACGTCCGATGCATTCGTCAATCCGAGGCTTTGAATATAGCCGGCGATCTGTCTTAAGGCCGCGATTACCGCGTCACGCGCTTCGCTGAACGCGGCGGTGTCAATCTCGCCGCCCACATTGGACGCCGCGAGCTTGGCTTGATAATCTGTCACCAGCGCCTGCAAATCGGCATACTTGACCGGCAGGTCGGGAAACAGCGGATTGTTTTTAAGACAGACCAGCAGCAGGATGAGAAAACTGTTGAGCTGGTCCTTGGTGAATCCGGCAAATCCCAGTGAGATGCGGACATAGTTGTTTTTTTTCATATATTTATTTTCCTTCTCCCTTAAAAACAACCGGCAGAACCCCGAGGCCCGTCCGTCCAAGCAAGGAACTCATTAGCCTAAATTGTGCCAACCCATCTTAAACAATGTGAAAAATTTCACAAAAAATCAACTTTCGGAATGAAAAACCGCCCCAATCTGATGCCCGCCCTGCCCCGTAAACCGGCCGCAAAAGGACTTGGCTTTATTCCAAAAGGAAAAGGTTTTTTCGCCACGGAATTGCTTTCCCGACGGCGGGAATTGCCTCTGGCGGAAATGGAATTGCTCTCGTCACAAATGGAATGGCTTTTGTGGTGTCCTAGCTACCAGATCGTGAGACTGATTTAAGGGTTAAAGTGGTTGACACTTCAAAGATAGTGGAGTGTTAACATGAATGAAGAAGTTGTAGTAGAGAAGAAGCGGAACAGCCCCCCGAGGGGGGCTGGCGGCGCGAAAAAATCGCGCCGTTTCACCAAAGACGAAAAGCTCAAGGCCGTCCGGCTTTATCTGGAGGAAGGCTTTAGCATGACGATGGTCTGTGAGGAAGTCGGCGTCAGCCGATCCTGCCTCGGGTTGTGGCTGGAAGCGTATCGGTCGAGTGGGGAGGCGGGGTTGGAGCCTAGCAAGTCTGGCCCGCGAAAGCACCGGCTGCCCACGCCGATCACCGATAAGATCATCGAGCTCAAACAGGAAAACCCCACGTTCGGCATCAAACGCATCAGCCAGGTATTGCGCCGGTGCTTCTTTTTACCGGCGAGCCCCGAGACGGTGCGGCAGCGGCTGCATGACGCGGAGTTGATGACCGAGCGTCCACCTCGCAAGCAACGTAATATCACCCGGCCCCGCTTCTTCGAGCGGGCCACGCCCAACCAGATGTGGCAGACGGACATCTTCACGTTCCGGTTGGGCGGACGTTACGCCTATGTCATCGCCTTCATGGACGATTACTCGCGGTTCATCGTGGGGGCGGATCTGTTTCGCAGTCCCACGGCGCAGGCGGTGATCGAAGTGTATCGCGTGGCGGCCGGCGAGTTCCAACCACCCAAGGAGATGCTCACCGATAACGGTCGGCAATATACTTCCTGGCGGGGCACCAGCCGGTTCGAGGCCGAACTGCAAAAGGACCGAGTCGCCCACTTCAAATCGCGACCGCAACATCCCATGACGCTGGGCAAAGTGGAACGCTTCTGGTCCACGATCTGGCAGGAGTTCCTCGTGCGCGCCCAGTTCGACAGCTTCGAGGCGGCCCGGGAACGAATCAAACTCTGGATCAAATACTACAACCACAAGCGGCCCAATCAGGGCATCGAAGGCCTGTGTCCGGCGGACCGCTTCTTTGAGATCCAAGCGGAACTACGGAAGACCATCGAAACCGGCATCCAGGAAAATCTTCTGGAGCTGGCCTTGCGCGGCAAACCCCAGGCGCCTTTTTACATGGTGGGACGCATGGACGGTCAGTCCGTCGTGCTCCGGGCCGAGAAGGGCAAACTCAAACTCAGTGTCAGTGATCAACAAAACAACGAACAGGAACTTACCTATGACCTCAACCAAAATAACGAACAGCGAAAAGACGGAACGGAAAAAGCGAATGCCAACGCCACCCCACAGCGCCCCGGACAAAGTCCAGGCGGTGCTGGCGGTGTGGACGGAACGGTGCAAGCCGGCGGAAGTCTGCCGCCAGTTGAACATCAACTGGATCACCTTCAACCACTGGCAACGCCGGGCGATGGAGGGGATGCTTCAGGCACTGGAGAGCCGCGTCAACTTGAGCAAGGGCGAAGCCTTGAGCCCACGGCTGCAAGCGTTGCTCCAAAAACAGCACCGGACGGCCACGGTGACCAAACTCACCAGCCGGCTGGACCAGATCAACAAGCTTGCCAACCCCGCCTCAAATCCGGCAAAAACGGAGTAGATGAATGCCAAAGCCAGACAGCGAGCGGAGTTGATTTTCCGTGTCCGCTCCGGCCAGATGACGGCCACGGAGGCAGCACAGACGCTGGGCATCTCCCGTCAGCAGTATTACCAGTGGGAACAACGGGCGTTGCAGGCGTTGTTGGCAGCAGTGGAGGACCAGCCCACGGGTCGCCCCAAGACCCCGACGGACCCGGAGAAGGAAGCGCTCCAACGCCGGGTGCAACAACTGGAGCAACAAGTGCAGCAGCATCAGCAACGGGATCAGTTGCGCCAGCTGCTGAACCAATGGGAACAACGGGACGATCTCCCGCCTGCTAAAAAAAACCCGAAATGATCCGCCAAATCCTGCATCAGCTCGACACCATGAAACAAACGAACCAAACCTCATGGCGACAGGTGTGCGACCCCGTGCCTTACGCCAATGTCATGCGCTGGCGACAACGGCAGCGTCGCGGCCTGCCCGTGTGGCAATGTCCCGGCCCCAAGAAATCAGCGCCGCTGGACTGGACGGAGTTTTATCCGCTCCTGCGGCAGTTGAACCATGGTCGGGTGCGCACCCGAGGCACGGGGAAGCTATATGAACGCTTTGCCCAATGCCTCTCGCGTCGTCAGCTGGGTGAGCTGGTGCAGGATTATCGGCGGGATCAACTCCATGCCATGAAACATATTTATTGGCTCCGGTCGGGTTTGGCTTGGTCCTGTGACGCCACCGAATACGGTGAAGCCGGCTGGCAAATCATCCCCGTCCAAGACCTGGCTTCACGCTACCGGTTCCGGCCGCTGGTCAGTGACCGGCTCGATGGGCGTCAGATCGCCGCCCATCTCGAAAGCCTGTTCCGGCAACACGGCGCACCGTTGTTCCTCAAACGCGACAACGGCTCGCCCTTCAATAATCAACATGTGGATGCCGTCATGGCCCGCTTCGGCGTGCTGCCGCTGAACAACCCGCCGCACTTTCCCCGCTACAACGGAGCGCAGGAAAAGAGCATTCGCGACTTGAAAGCCGCCTTGGATCAGCGGCTGCAACACACGAACCAGGTGGCCAAAGATTTAAGTTTGGTGGTGGAAGTCACCGCCCATGAACTCAATCACCGCTCGCGGCGCTGTCTCAAAGGCCGCACCGCCTGTGCCGTCTGGCATGACGACACCCAACACTTGCGCTGCGCCAAACGTCAGCGCCAAATCATTTTCCGATTGCTGCTCGCACAGTTCGGAGCGATAGTCGGGAAAACGACGAATGGCACTCACCTCAAACCCGCCACGGCGTGGCGGGTCACTGTGGAAGCCTGGCTCCGCTGCCAGGGACTGATTGCCGTCCATCAAAACCAAAAACCAAATGTGTCAACCACTTTTCAAAAATTATGGTCTCACAATTAACTAGGTCGCACAGCCATCAGACGATGAGCGGCGGTATTCTGGAGTCGCTTATTATGAAGACGCTTATGATGGAGGGCTCGTTTATTCTTATTGCAAGTTTGCTCCAGATCACCTAGCAACGAATTCAGCTAACACTTCCTCTGGCAGTATTGAAAGCAATGATATTCCGGTGCCATCGTCATTAGCGGTTCCAGTGTGGCTTGCTTACGCAAGTCAATGCTATTTTGCCAAAACAAATACCAATGAATTAAAAAATCTATGGTGGACAGGAAATATCCGCAACCGCATAACGAATCTTATGGCAAGAGTTGAATGGAGTGATAATTCATATATTCCTCACATCCCCACTGAGGCAAGATTTTTTAACGATGGATGGTTCCGATCTCTTGATTCCGATGGGAATCCTGAAATCAGTCGGTTTCAATCTCCATTCCAAGATGGATTTCTTAATCGGCAATTTTCAATTCTAGACTTTACAAATGTCGGCGAACTAAAGTTGGCAAGAATTTTTAATCTAAAGAGGTTCGAACCCAAAAAGAACGCTCAAAGCATTGAAGATGTTCAAATAATTAATGAGCTATCCGGCGAAATTTCAGAAGTTAGAACGGATCCATCATCAGAGGAGTTCGTGCCGTTGTTGGATTTACGCACCATGACAGAAGAATATCGCTTTGCCAGAGTAGCACGGCCAGTTATTGGATTTACATATCTAAATACAAATTTTCCGAATTGGGTGCCCATCACAAATCCAACTCTGCTCGAAATATCACATAACAGCTTAATATCCAAGCAAATCTTCCACAACCAGTCATTCATCAGCCAAAGAATCCATTGCTAATAAGAATTATAATCGCAATAATCAGTATTGTGGGGATAACGTGTGTAATTATTTTATTTCGAAATAAGGAGAAGCTTGAATAGTAATTCACAAAATCCATTATTTATTCGGATTTTCTTATATTCGGCTGGAGCATTGCTTTCAGTAACAGCAATCGCTAAAATTGTTAGCTTTAGCGGGAGTTCAGGCATTCTAAAATTAAAGGATCCGGTTTTTGGAATATCATTTAACAATTTACTATTGATTGTTGGCTTACTAGAATTACTGATTGCGCTATTATGCTTCTTAAATATTTCCGCTAAGCTTCGAGCACTAGCGGTGGCATGCCTGGCTACAAATCTTTTTATGTATCGAATTGGCTTGTCATGGATGAATTATAAAAGGCCATGTCATTGTCTTGGTAATCTAACCGACGCATTGCATATTTCACCGCAAACAGCCGAGACGGCCATGAAGGTTATTCTGTTATATCTCCTCCTCGGGATGGGGGCGGGAGTGCCGCCGCAATCGGATTGCGAGCGGGAAATGAAGAAGGAAGAATTAAGAATGAAGAATTCGGGGGGGAGCGCAGCCGCCCGGCTGCGGTTCCACGCGCCCCGCGTCGAACCCCGGAAATGCCAACGACGAGGCGTCGCTGGCTGCACGCGGGGCGCGTGCGGTCCCCATTATTTTATTTATTGCGGCGGGGATGATGTTAGTGGGGTTGGTGATGAGTTATTCGCGTGGGGCATGGCTGGCAACGGCGGTTGGTTTTTTATACTTGGCAAAAGCATACGGGAAATTCAAGTGGCGGCATGTGATATTGGGGGCTGGGGTCTTGGCTTTGGGTTCTTGGTTATTTTGGGGGCAGACGCCGGACAATGCGCCGTGGTATTTGAAGCGCATGGACTTTGGCAGGCCATCGTCACAACACCGGGTGGCCGCGTGGCGCGGAGCGATTCAAATAATGTGGGATCATCCGTTTGGCGTGGGCTGGAACAAGGCGATTGGCGTTTATGAAAAAAATTATTCGCCACCTGAAGGCGGCGCGTCTGCAATAACCATGAACAGCTATTTGATGCTGGGAACGGAATTGGGCTTGCCGGCTTTGCTTTGTTTTGTGGCGTATGTGGGGCTTTGCTTGAAGTCCAAAGCCGAAGTCGGAGTCCAGCGAATCGAGTCGCATGAGGACGCTCGCCCGGACCAAAAGGCAGATGCCTGTGCCACTTTGGAATTGGACATTGGACATTGGCGAAGACGGCCTGTCGCGCCGGAGCCATTGTTTTGCTGGTGGCATTTTGGTTTGACGGCGGATTGTTCACGCTGGCCACGGCGTCGGTGTTTTGGATTTTGCTGGAACTGGGAGCGGAGCGGAAAGTTGATAGTTGATAGACCAAAAGATGAAAGAACGAAACGAACCATATGAAATCGGCAATCGTAAATCGTAAATCGGCAATTCGCCCGGGTTTTACTCTGATTGAATTGCTGGTGGTCATTGCCATCATCGGCATTCTGGCAGCATTATTATTGCCGGCGTTGGCTGCGGCCAAAGAACGGGCAAAGGCGGCTCAATGTTTGTCAAATCTTCGTCAAATTGGTTTGGGCATGAATATGTATGCGGACGAGTCCAAAGGGTTGTTCCCGGAATCCGGCGGCTTGATTTTATGGGATCAAGTTGACCCCATAACGCAAAACCATGGCTGGATGCAGCAAATCCTTTCCTACGCACAGAACACCAATGTCTATAACTGCCCGGCGATCAAAGGCGGATTCACTTACTTTAACGGCGTGCGTGCGGCTTATATTGCCACGACCAATTATGCCCCGGTGGACACCAAACAGATTCTGTTTCCCTCCGCCTACGTTTTGTCCGGCGACACGGTCTGGACCGGGAACGGCACTGCGGATTCAGACAAGGATGATTATTCGCAGAACTGTGTCGGTGGCGACAAAAATGGATTCCGTCATGCGGCTGGCAGGTTCACAATGAAGGCCAAAACATCCTTTTCTGTGACTATCACGTCAGATGGTATAAAGGCTATAACACAAACGAAATGACTTTTCGTTACGATTCCATGCACGGATGGCAATGATCAAAGCCAATTTACCAGTCTAAAAATGAAAACATTATCAAAACTCGCTGCACATCGGACCAGTCTTTGGTTGGTGTTGGGCGTGGTGCTGTTCGTTTCTGGCTGGCGACTGTTTATCATTGCCAGTCAACGCCATTTGTTGGAAGTTGCCACGGAGATCGGCTCCATCGGGCTTTCCAAGGAAGGGCTTTTTAACGAGGAACTAATTCCGAACCACGACGGGACGCAGGTGATTTTTTATCAAGAAACAGAAACCGGCGTGGGGACTTATTTATGCGAGCCGGCCAGCGGCAAAATCCAGATGCTGTTTGAACAAAAGAAAAAGGCTACAGCCTCCACTGCGGCATGTTGGGCTGGTCGCCGGACGGTCGGTATTTTGCCGCTGGTATTCCGGCAAATGTGGAGGTATTTGATTATGTGAAATCCATTGTGGTCTATGATGCCAAAACAGTCACGCCGGTGTTCACAGTATCCGGCGACGGGTTTTCCTGGGATTCCAAATTTATCTGGCTTTCGGACAATTCGTTTGCCTGGACAACACACAATCAAACTTGGTTGGTCTATGGACAGATGCCTAATGGAAACTGGCAGCAGACGCAGGTGGTCAAAAAATTTGGAGACGGGCAGTGGAACGGACTGATCGCCCTTTCTCCGCATACGGTAGCTTGGAGTCAAGCAAACGAACTCTGGACTTATGATTTTACGTCAGGAGCGTGCGTCCAAGTCTGGCAAGCCGAAGCTGGGAACTTGGATAGTTTTGAACTTGACGAGTCCACAGGCAACCTGATTGCGCATTGCCGTGATGTTAGCGAGCAGTTAAAAGCGGACAGTGCTGAGCGAATCAAAAGCGGACATTTTGAGGGGAAGATTGAGTTGCGGAGGCGGTTCCGATGGGGCACAAATACGCGATGAATCAACTCAAAATGAGCCAGCAACAGTCAATCATCACCTTATGGCAGCACGGGTGGTCCTTTCGGCGGATCGCGCGGGAGCTGCAACTGCGCCGGGAGACGGTTTCCAAATATGTCCGGCAACATGAGGCGGAGGTTTCAAAACCGGCCAAAGTGCTCACCGGCTCAACGGCGGCGGCAGAGCCAAAAGCGGACATTCCGCTCACCGGCTCCGAACCGGTGCCGGAGCAAAACCGGCCATTCCGCTCGCCGGGTGTTTGGCGGCTGGCCGGCAGAGTCTGTGTGAGCCGTGGCGGGAGGTCATTGAGCCGGCGGTGCAGGCGGGTTTGTCCGCCCAGCGGATTTATCAGGACTTGGTGGGCGGACATCAGTTTGACTGGCAGTTATGATGCGGTGAAGCGGTTCGTGCGGCAGTTGCGCCAGACCCAGCCGGTGCCGTTTGTGCGGATGGAAGTGGAGCCGGGGCTGGAAGCGCAGGTGGATTTTGGCCTGGGCGCGTGGGTGCTGGTGGAGGGCAAGCGCAAGCGGCCGCATTTGTTTCGGATGGTCTTGAGTCATTCCCGGAAAGGCTTACAGTGAAGTGGTGTGGCGGCAGACGACCGAGAGCTTCATCCGGTGTCTGGAAAATGCCTTCCGTTATTTTGGCGGGGTGCCCAAAACTCTGGTGATTGATAATCTGCGGGCCGCCGTGACGCGGGCGGACTGGTTTGATCCCGAACTCAATGCGAAGGTGGCGGAGTTTTGCCGGCACTACGGCACGGCCATGTTGCCGACGCGCCCGGCGATGCCGCAGCACAAGGGCAAGATCGAGGCGGGCGTGAAGTTTGCCCAGAACAATGCGCTCAAGGGCCGCAGCTTCCCCAGTCTGGCGGAACAAAACCTGTTTCTGACCGAATGGGAAAGCGGCGTGGCCGACACGCGCATCCACGGCACCACGCGGCAACAGGTCGGCAAGGTGTTCAACGAGGTGGAGCGTCCCAAACTGTCGCCGCTGCCGGCGGGTTTGTTCCCGGTGTTCGAGGAAGCCCCGCGCACGGTGCATCAGGACGGCTACATCGAGTTGCAGCGGGCGTATTATTCGGTGCCGCCGGAGTATGTGGGCCGCCAAGTCTGGGCGCGCTGGGAGTCCCGGCTGGTGCGCGTCTTCAATCAGCGGCGGGAAGTCATCGCCGTCCATGTGCGGGTCGAACCGGGGAAGTTCGCCACGGATCGGAACCATCTGCATTCCCCGTATCGGCGGGTCGTCGAACACGGCCAGGCTTATCTGCTGGATCGCGCCCGGCTGATTGGCGCGCACACCGGCAGTTGGGCCGAGGGGATGGTCCAACAACGCGGCCCCATTGGCGTCCGGGTCTTGCACGGCCTGTTGGCGCTGGCGCAAAAGCATCCCGTCAAGGCGCTGGAAAACGCCGCCGCAAAAAGCGCTGCATCACGGCACGTGGCGCTTGCGCGACCTGCGCACGTTGCTGGAACAAGCCGGGCCGGCGCCGCAACTGGACTTTCTGGAAACCCACCCGCTGATCCGCAATCTCGATACTTACCGGGACTATGTGCCCGATTGCTTTGCTCCCTCAACCCTCAACCACAACTACCATCACACCATGAATACTGCCAGCCTCGAAACCACCCTGAAAGAACTCCGCCTCTCCGGCCTGTGCCAAACCCTCGGCGTCCGGCTCCAGGAAGCCGCCGCCAACCGGCTGGGCCACGCCGAGTTTTTGGAACTCATCCTGCAAGACGAACTCAACGTCCGCCAGCAACGCCAGTTGGAACGCCGCACCAAGGCCGCCGACTTCCACCACCCTGAAAACCGCTGGAGGACTTCGACTGGAGCTTCAACCCCTCCGTCCACAAAAAGGAGATTTTTGACCTGGCCAGCGGCAAGTTC
>CAVTWB010000007.1:0-138724 GCA_963738245.1 uncultured Verrucomicrobiae bacterium | reverse complement strand
GGGCAAATTTGTTGTGCTTCGCGAGCAGCAGCGCGAACGCCACGAGCGCGACGTGGATGCCGAGCCAGGAGATGCCGTCGTCCTGCCGGATCAAAATCAGGCCGGTCGTCAGCGCGATGTAAATCAATCCCTGCACGAACAGCGACAGCCGCGTGCCCAGGCCCAGCAGCAGCATCACACCGGTGACGATGAGCGCCGGGCCGAGCAGATGGTCGAACGCGGAGAGCGCGGAATGCGGCAGCAGCGGCTCGCTGGCGAACTTGTCCTTGAGCGATGCGGGCACGCCGGAGTAATTCGTCAGCGAATAAAATTTTATCTTCACATCAATCATCGCGCCGCTGGGGTCTTCCATGCCGGTGACCGGATCAATCAGCGGCTTCTGGATGGTTTTATACGCGCCGAATTTTTCAACGCCCGTCAGGATGGCGCGCACGGCCAGCCAGCCGCGCAGCACCAGGAAGGCCAGCGTCTGGTCGCAACTGCAACAGCCGGCCGGCGCGCATACGGTTTCCGCACCCGTCGTGTTTTTATTTTCGTTCGATTCGTTCATGGTGAATTGTGTTAAAAATGAAAGATGTGCCGCGGCTTGTAAAGGTTTCAAGGCATAATTTTTTGACAATGGATTGCGCGTCCGTGATCAAACGGCGGCGGATTTTTAGATTGATGGCGGGAAAAATTTCTTTTGCGATTGAACTATCGAATCTTGTTGTTAATTTTCATTCATGCATCCAAATGGAACGACTCGCGCCGGCGTCCGCTGGAACCGGCGCAATTTTTTGAAGACCGCCACGCTCGCCGCCGGCGCGGCGGTTTTCGGCGTCCCCACCTTGTTGCGCGGGCAGAACCTGAACAGCAAGCTGAACATCGCCGTCATCGGCTGCGGCGGCAAGGGCGAAGGCGACACGGATTGTTGCAGCGGCGAGAACATCTACGCCCTGTGCGACGTGGACCTGGAGCGTTGCGCCAAGACACTGAAAAAATATCCGCAGGCGAAATTTTACAAGGATTACCGCGTCATGTTCGCCGAGATCGGCGACAGCATTGACGCCGTGGATTGCGCGACGCCGGACCATTGCCATGCCATTGCCGAATCGCACGCGATGCGGCTGGGCAAACATGTCTATGGCCAAAAGCCGCTGACGCAGACCATTTACGAGGCGCGCTATCTGCGCGACCTCGCCCAGGAAACCGGCGTGGTCACGCAGATGGGCAACCAGGGCAGCGCGGCAGACGGCCTGCGCCGCGCCGTCGAATGCATCCAGGCGGGAATCATCGGCCAGGTGCATGAAGCCCACATCTGGACCAACCGCCCGATCTGGCCGCAGGGCATGGGCCGTCCGGAAGGTTCCGACCCGGTTCCCGAAACTTTGAATTGGGATCACTGGATCGGCCCGGCGCCAATGCGGCCTTACAAGAAGGATGTTTACCAGCCGTTCATCTGGCGCGGCTGGCTGGATTTCGGCACGGGTGCGCTGGGCGACATGGCCTGCCACACTGTGAACATGGCCTTCCGCGGCCTGGCGCTGGGCTACCCGACGCAGATTGAGGCGCAGCTTCTCGGCCCGATGAACAACGAATCCTACCCCAGCGGCTCGATCATCCGTTTTGAATTTCCCGCGCGCAAGTCGGAAGTGGATGCGGCGCACAAAAATTTCTTTCACCGGCATGACACGCGGTCGTTCAACGCGCTCACGCTCTGGTGGTATGACGGCGGCCAGCCGACCTCCGACCCGAAGGCACGCGGCGGCCACGACGGCAGCAACAAGCCGTTGCGCGGACTCACCGACGACATCGAGGCCATGCTCGGCGAAATCCCCGGCAGCGGCTGCCTGCTCGTCGGCGACCAGGGCACCCTGTTTTCCCCGGACGATTACGGTGAACAGTTTTTCATCAAACTGAAAGGCGAAACCAAGTTCACGCACTTCAAAAAACATCCGGCGGTGGCGCAGATCCCGCAGGTCATCCCGCGCAATCCGTTTGCCGGCGACAACGACCACCGGCAGCATCTGGAATGGATCGCGGCCATCAAGGCGGGCAGGCCGGAGATGTGCTATTCGCGCTTCGCCATCGGCGCGTCGCTCACGGAAATCATGCTGCTCGGCTGCGTCTCGCTGCGCGTCGGCCAGACCATCCTGTGGGACGGCCCGAACATGCGCGCCACGAACTGTCCGGAGGCCGCGCAGTTCATCCAACGCGAAAACCGCCCCGGCTGGATTCTCTCTTGAACATGAATTCCAATCCCACCCGCCGGGAATTTATCAAACGAACCAGTGCGGCGGCTTTGGCCATGGCCGCCCTGCCAGTCTGGGCGCAGGACGGCAAAAAAATCACCGTCGCCTTCGTCGGCGTCGCGCACATCCACACGCCGATGTATCTTAAAATGGTCAAGGCGCGGCCGGACGTGCATATCAAATATGTCTGGGACCACGACGCGGAGCGCGCCGTGCGCCGCGCCAGGGAAGTGGGCGCACAGGTGCCGGCGGACTTGAACGCCATCTGGTCGGACCCGGAGATTTCCGCCGTCATCATCCTTTCGGAAACGAACCGGCATTATGACCTCGTGCTGGCGGCGGCCAAAGCCGGCAAAAACATGTTTGTCGAGAAACCGCTCGGCATCACCGCCGGCCAGAGCGACAAAATGGCGGACGCGATTGACAAGGCCGGGCTGATTTTCACGACCGGCTATTTTTCGCGCACGGATCCGAAAAATATTTTCCTCAAAGCCGAGGTCGCCGCCGGTCATTTTGGAAAAATTTCCCGCGTGCGCGCCTCCAACTGCCACAACGGCTCCCTCGGCGGCTGGTTCGACACGGAATGGCGCTGGATGGCGGACCCGAAAATCGCCGGCGTCGGCGCGTTCGGCGACCTCGGCACGCACAAGCTGGATATTTTGATGTGGCTCTTCGGCGGCATCGAATCGGTCACGGCGGACATTCATCCGGTCACCGGCCGGTATGGCGACTGCGACGAGACCGGCGAGGCATTGCTGCAGTTCAAGAGCGGCATCATCGGCACGCTCGCCGCCGGCTGGGTGGACATCGAAGACCCGGTGACGATGATGATCAGCGGCACGCAGGGCCACGCCGTCATAATCAACAACCAGTTGTTTTACCGGAGCGAGCTGGTGGCCGGCAGCGACAGCCACAAGCCGTGGACGGAGCTGCCGCCCGCGCCGCCCGAACCGATGGATCAATTCCTGGATGCCGTTGGCGGGGCGAAGAACGAGCCACTGGTCACGCCGTGGGAAGCCGCCTCGCGCGTCGCCGCCATGCAGGCGATTTACGAAGCCGCCCGCGGACACAAGTGGGTCAAGGTTGCTTGAGCCTGTGCGTGGAATGTAGGAGACAACGTGAGGAGTCTCAAATATTTTGGCTCCAATTTGACTTTTTCAGTTAGAGACTCGTCACCTCGTCTCCTACAATTTCAGTAAACCAAAACCAGCACTGCCGCCCCCTGCGCCGACTTCACCACATCCTCAAACTTCTCCTCCTTCGTGTTGGGCGCATTAAGCTTGGCGTCCACGTCCGGCACCGATTCAAGGAAGCTCAACAACAGACTGCTCTTGACCGCGTAATTCACATTCTCCGGGAGCGAGCCGCTCATGGCCAATGCGGTTGAAGCATCCAGTTTTGCGGAAACGATGCCGATCACGTTGCCTCGCTCATCCACCAGCGGACGATGCTCGTCCTCCCATTTGCCCGGCTGCATGGTGGCCGTCTGCAAAGACCGCGCTGATTTGAAAATATGCGGGTCATCCCCCGGTCGAAGTTCGACTTCCCAATAGCGATTTCCCCCGTGGTGGCCGTGCGCCAGCACCTTGGGCGCGAACCCCTGCAAACCGATGTCGGGAAAACCGACCGTCGCCACCGTGCCGCGCAGATGCGCCGCCACGGCTGCCCGCAACTACGGCAGTTATATTTCGATAAATGCCTTTATGTCACAGGAGGGAATTCAAAATTCCGATAATCTCCAATTAACATTCCATCGCATAACATCCCTTCACCCCAAAATTTATTATCAGGTTTATTGTTTTGAACAACCCATGTTAAAGAAAAAATGTTTGGGGATTTTTCCTCAATTTTAAGTCGTGCCACAACACCTTCGACCTTGTTGTTCTCGTAATGACACCAAGTATGATAATACTCTCCGATAAACTTTCCATGCGCGTAATCAGGAACAATTCGGTCGGCACTCTCGGCATAAATTCTGTCACTACTGCTATTTGAAAATTCGCCGATTAGGTTTCTGCTATCGGTAAGCTTGAAGTAAAACCGGCCTATAAACTTTGTCATAATAATTTTTGCGTTTGATTTGTTGGAGTTGGAATGTTGGGGCAAGCTTTACGGTGTTGCCGTGCGACAGAAACGACGATACAAGTTGATTCGCCTTTGTCTATAAAAATTTGTGGGCCGCCACTGGCGTTGGTGGTGAGATTAACCCATGTCGTCAGGTTGGTTGACGCTTGAATCCGTCGCGTCAAAAATTGTATTCAAGCTGAACCCCGACCAAAGCGGACATTCGGGGATGATTGTCATTTTCAATCTCAATGATATTTTGCCACATCAACCATCTGTTTGTAATTTAACAGCTTCTAAGAATATTCTGCCTTTTTGAAAACCAGCTTCGTTTGGGAGAATGGGCTCGTCAGATGGTCGGCAAAGGTCGAGTTCAATGAATTCTTTATCAATTTCACGCAGGCCAAACGCTTGTGTTTCATATAGGCCAATCTCTCCTGATGATTCGTCGTTTGAATCTATTAGGCAAATTCGGCTCAACAGTATTTCCCTGATTTTTGATTGTCGCTGTTTGGCGAGTTCCAGCTCCCCTTGAATTTGGGATGCTAGAGCCACACCCCAAGCATCTGACTGTGGACGCGCTGATGGAGGCAAAAATACTTGTTCGTCCGAAACAGCTTTAGTCCACGAACTCTCTGGTAAAAAAGTCATTTCGCTTTTCAAAAACTTCTGTCCTGAATCAGACGCCAAATAAGAATCTACTAAATCTGTTTTAATTTTATTCCAGGCAGCATTGTATTTTGCAGGATGTAAATCGTAGGCATCCTTTTTCATTTTGGCGTCAGCTTTCAAGGCCTTGATTTTATCAATAAGGGGCTTGAAGTGATGAGTTCGTTCTAAAAGAGCAAAAACGACAATAAATACGATAATGAAAAACACACCGAGACCTAAAAGTTTTATGAAAATAACCCAATCCCAAGGAGGGGCGCAAACCCAAAAAATGAAAGGTAATATACTTATGGCCAATGTGATTCCAAGCGCAATAACTTCTATATTTGAGCTTTTTTTAGCATCAATATATGCTTGCACCGCACTAATCAGTTCGTTTTTTTGTTTTTTGTCCTCAATCAAGAACTGCTCAACTTCAGGATTCGCAGAAAAGCTCACTACAAATTCAGGAAACCCAAACATTTTGACAACATCCTCAAACAAAACACCATTTCTCCTGCGTCTTTCTATAACCTTTGGCATCAGTTGTTCAATCACATATTGATTTTTCTCCTCATTCCCCAAGAGGGGAAGTGTCGTCAAAATAGTTTGGCGAAAATTTGTTGTTTTTTGATCTTCCAGTATCTCTTCCTGACGCGCAGCCATTTCTCTTCGATGCAAAGCCTCACGTCTCGCTTCGGCCTCGTTAATTTTTCGACTCCGTTCGGCCTCTTCAGCAATTTTTTTTGTATTCTCGGCGTTCTTTCGCGTCTCCCACGCCGTAACGCTTTGTGCGACGAGCTGGGCTTTTTGTATGTTTAATTTTTCCTGCTCCCTTTTTTCATAGTCGTTCATAAAATTTGTTTTCAAGGTTTCATTTTCACGCGATGGGAACATTCAAATGCCAAATGTCCCAATCGTCCATCTCAAACTGAATCCCGGAAAAGAAGCCCTAACAATTTCGAGTTGCGAATTTCGTTTTGTAGGAGTCGAGGTCACGAGACTCATTTCAATTTCCGGCTTTTCGATTTTTAATCAGAGACTCCTCACGTCGTCTCCTACAAGTCCGCCCGCGCTCGTCCCGGCAGGGACAACCGGAAATTAGCCCGGCACATCGTGCCGGGTGCAAAGTCCAAATCAAAATCCGTCCTGAAAGGACGGCGGAATCATCGCGCATTTTCCTCCGTCGCTCCGCGACGCGATCCGTTTTCACGTTCACCGGGGACGTTGTCCCCGGCTAATTTCCGATGCCGCTTCGCGGCTTTGCGCCTTCGCGTCTTCGCGTTAAATTCGGTTTCCCCCAAATCGTCCATCCCAAAATGAAAACCGGAAAAGAAGCCCTGACCATTTCGAATTGCGAATTGCGAATTGCGGCTGGTAGGGCGCGTCACTCCGTGCGCGCCGGTCTTTGCGTTTGGACGTTCGGCGGGCAGAGGACTGCCCACCCTACCTGAGCGCCGTAGGCGCGGCATATTTGTAGAATCACATCCGTGGTTAAATCCGTTTGACCTCAATCGTCCATCCCAAACTGAATACCGGAAAAGAAGCCCTGACAATTTCGAATTGCGAATTGCGAATTGCGGAGCGCGCGACCAGTCCGTCTCGGCGTTTCGCAATTCCAACGGAATTGAATCATTCAGCCCAGCGTTGTGCGCCAGCACTACGCTGGGTTCACGTCCCCAACCATTTCATCAACTCTGAAGGAGTTGAATCATTTGGCCATCCGTTTGATAAAACCCCGATGGGGTTTTGATTTTATTGTGACCGTGACCCGGCGTAGCTCGTTCCTCGCAACGCCGGGCTGAATGATGAAATCCCTTCGGGATAAAAATCCGTGTTTATCCGCGTCCATCCGTGGTTAAATCCGTTGCCCCAATCGTCCATCCCAAAATGAATACCGGAAAAGAGCCGTTCAAGTGCGGAATGGAGAGTGCGGAGTGCGGAGTGCGCCCCAATTTGATTTCCGTCATCGCCCAGCATCGTGCATCGGGCCGGCGCGCCCCGCCCGCGTCCGTCCCAACGGGACAACCCGACAATAGCCCGCCGTTTCAACGGCGGGTATCCGGGCCGAAATGAACCGAGTCCCGGAGGGATGACCGAAATCCCCGCATCGCAATCCCGGCCGCGTCAAATATGTCTGCCGTCCCTTGTATCTTCCAAATTGTCCGACTTGGCAGACTTGAAAGGGAACGCCAAGTGGGATGTTCAGCCGTGGTTCTGTCCTTTTATGGGTCAAAACGGATCATTTACGGCGGATTTAAGGAGCCGGAGGCTGGTTTTGCCACTTAAAAAGCCGCAAAAGGACTTGGTTCCGTCACGGAAGCAATTGGTTTTGTTCCGCCGGTAATTCCTTTTGTCATAAAGGGACTTCCTTTTGTGACAAAGGTAATTCCTTTTGTGCCGGAGGTAATCCCCTTTGTGCCGGCGGTGATTCCTTTTGTGCCGGCGGTGATTCCTTTTGTGCCGGCGGTGATTCCTTTTGTAACGGAGGCAATTCCTTTTGTGCCGAAGGTAATCCCTTTGCAATGGAGGTAATTCCTTTTGTGCCGAAGGTAATTCCTTTTGCGACAAAGGTAATTCCTTTTGTGCCGGAGGTAATCCTCTTTGCGACAAAGGTAATTCCTTTTGTGACGGAACCAATTCCTTTTGTCGCAAAACCTTTTCCTTTTGCCGCCATTTAGGACGCACTTGCCCCGGATTCACGGTTCCTTGTCGCGGCCTTTTTTGGACCCTCCCGGTCGGTAACGTTATTTTGACATTTTTGAATTATTTTCCGCCCAAGTGTCGTTTTTTATACACAAAACAAATTTGTTTTGTTCCAAAAGCATCTTGAGTTGTCACAGAACAACAGGTTTTTCAGGACGTGATTGGCTCCCGATTGAAGGCCGGCAACATCAAAGTTTTTGCCTCCGGCTGGATTCAAGGACCGGTTTTTGCCCTTATTGCGGTGTTCAGGGCTTTTATTATTGTGTCACCTTCATGAATAAGGCGTGGCGGATGGTCCTGGTCGTGGGCAGGAAACTAAATGGGCAATGTCAGGTTAAAAGAATTGACATTCGGTCAGATAATGATTTAAATCAGTTAACTAGCTGTAGAAGTTCGGGCAGACATAATCAGGGAGGCGTTCGTTTGCCTTAATTAGAACTATGAAAACCTATAAAACTCTCCTTATCAGCTCGGGCTTTGCCCTCAACCTTCTCCTGTCGCCGGCTGGCCATGCGCAGACGACCAACTTATGTGACGGCTGCACGATATCCGCCAATTTTATCAATCCTGCGGGAGATTTTTACATCTTCAGCGGCGCGGGCAACAGTTTGTTGACCGGGTCGAGCAACACTTTCTTCAATCTGGGAACGGTGCAACAAACCGGTGCGGGCAGCTTCCTCATTGGCGGTGAGTTTGAAAATGATTATTTCAACAATGAGCAGGGTGCCACCTACCAGTTTGCGACGGACAGCTCCATCCTCAATGATGTGCCCGGAGGTTCAACTCCGGTGTTTTCGAACCAGGGCCTGGTGTGGAAAAGTGCCGGCCCAAACACTTCAACCATTGGGATCATGTTCAACAACCTGGGCGGCACGGTTAAAGTGGACAGTGGCAGCCTGGTCCTCAGCGGTGGCGGCACCAGTTCCAACGGCGTCTTCACCATCGCCAGCGGCGCAGTGCTGGATCTGACCGGCAGCAACGCCCCCATCTGGGCCGGTGAACTCACAGGCAGTGGAGCGGGTGCAGTATGGCTGGCCAGCGGCACGCTCACTGCAAATCCGAGCCTGGGCCTGAACTTTCCGCCCGGCCTCTTCCAATTGAACGGGGGCACCTTGCAGGGAATTATCACGAACAATGACATCGTCACGGTCTCCGGCACCAATATCAGCACGTTGACCGGGGCCAACACGACCTTCGTCAACAATGGAACGATGATCCAAACCGGTAGCGGAGGCACCATCATGGGCACCGCCGGCGGCAATACTTACTTCAACAACGAACCCGGCGCCACCTACCAATTTGCCTCGGACAGCTCCTTTGCCTGGGGATTGAATTTCTACGGCCAAACGTCGCTATCGGCCGCCTTCTCGAACCAAGGTCTGGTTTGGAAGAGCGCCGGCACGAACACCTCGACCATTGCGACGGCATTCAACAACCTGGGCGGCACGGTCAAGGTGGACAGCGGCAGCTTGATCCTCAGCGGCGGCGGCGCAAGTTCCAACGGCGTCTTCACCATCGCCAGCGGCGCGGTGCTGGATCTGACCGGCGGCAACTCTCCTGTCTATGCGGGCGAGTTTACTGGCAGCGGGTCAGGCCAGGTCTGGTTCGATAGCGGGAATATCCTAGCCTCACCGGCCCTGGTGCTGGATTTCCCGCCCGGCCTTTTCCAATGGAACGGGGGCATTCTGCAGGGAATCATCACGAACATTGGAACTGTCACGGTCTCCGGCACCAATTACAGCACGTTGACCGGGGCCAATACGACCTTCGTGAACGAGGGAACGGTGATCCAGGCCGGCAGCGGAGGCACGCTCGTGGGCGCCTACGGTGCTAATGTCTACTTCGATAATGAAGCGGGGGCCACCTACAATTTCGCTTCCGACAGCAGCATTGGCTGGGGTTTCAATTTCTATGGTCAGGGGCCGCCGCCGTTTTCGAATTTCGGTCTGGTGCGGAAAAGTGCCGGCACAAACACCTCCTCCATCTGGACCACCTTTGTCAATAACGCTGGCGGGTCGATTGAGGTGGACAGCGGGGTGCTGGCCATCCAAGGCACCGGATTTGCGCAAAACGGGGGCAGTCTGACCATCTCGTTGGGCGGTCCGAACCCCTACCAGTGCGGTCAGCTTGCGGTGGCCGGCCCCGTCGCGTTGAGCGGCCCGTTGAATGTGGTCCAGGCCAATGGTTATGTTCCGGTGGCGGGCGACCAGTTTGAAATCCTGTCGTGCAACTCTTTCACCGGGACTTTCACCAGCACCAACATTCCCGCGGGCATGACGGTCAGCTATCTGCAGAATAATCTGGGCCAGCTTGAGTATGTTTATCTGGTGGTGACCGGAACCGTGCCGGCGCAGGTCCAATCGCCCGGAAAAACCGGCAATATTTTCAAATTCACTTTTGGCACCGCCACCAACCAGAGTTATACGATCCAGCAGAACACCAATCTGGCAACGGCGAACTGGAATTTTTATTCGAACGTCATCGGCAACGGGTCGCTCTTCCAGTTCACCACGCCGGTCACCAACTTCCCGCAGCAGTTCTTCCGGGTCAGGTCGCCGTGAGCTGCCTGAAAAACCGGGAACAGACTGAAATTATCAACAGGATTGTTGACGGGAGAGGCTGAGGGTTTCCGCCGGCTTTTTTACATCCCGGTTCAAGAAGCGGGTTTGAACGTGCGCGCATACGCCGCCAGCGCCGCGATCTCCGAAACGGACAATTTTTTCTGGAAGGCGGGCATCAAATGGGGGCCGGTGTTGATGGCATGGATGATCTCCGCATCCGTAGTGTCCTTCTGCCAGCGGGCGTCGGTGAAATTCTGCGCGCCCACGAGCCAGCCATGAAAGGTCCGGGCGCGGCCATCCTGGCCGTGGCAGGTGGCGCAGTTTTCCGCGAACAATCCCCGGGCGTCCACCTTGTCCTGCGGGTAGCCGGCCTGTTGCACGGCCAGGGTGCTGGTGGAGGCGCAGCCGGAAACCAGCCATGCCAGCCCGATGACCGGCAACCATGCTATGACTATTCCATTTTTCATATTTGATTCATCCCGGTTCGCCGTGGTGCGGCGCGGGGACGCGTCTCCTACAGGCGAATGTGCGCCGGAAACCGGGCGGCGTCAACTTGATGAAAAGCGGAAAGCGGAGTGGGAGGGCGGTCCCCCCTCAGGGGGCTGGCAACAGTATCACCCGATAAAACTGCTGTTTGCCGGAACCGACCGGCTGCGTTGTGCTCGTCAGGGTTCCAACGGCGGTTACCTCGACGACGTTTGTCCAGATGGGATTGCTCAAACTGCCGGCTGACTGGACCTGATAAGCAACATTGGAAACACTACTCCACGTGAGATTGATGGCGCCGCCCGTTCGCACGACAGGTTGAAAAACCGGCGCGGGAACGAGTTCCACGGTGACGTCGTCCAACCCGAAGGCGCCCGGGTCATTGTTGAAATCAAATTCAAGCGCTGTCCTCGTGCTGGTGGCCGGAGCGACGAACTGCAGGTTGATCCAACCGAAAGCGTTCAGGTTGGTTTGGGCGTAGAGCGCCGAGTTGTTCCATTTGGCGATGAACTGGTTGTTCGTGGTCACGCCCGAGCTGTCGGGAACGCAGGTCAGCCAGAAGGACACCAGGTATTGTTGACCGGCCGTGGTGGCCACGGCCTGCGAGAGTGAACCGACCGCAGGTGGAACCGGCGACAAATCCGGACTTGCCCACTCCCCGAGGTATCCACCATAAAGTCCCGAACGCACAAACTGCGCATCGGGCTGGCCGGGCAAGGCCTCGGCTCCAGCCACGTCCGCGTCGTCGGCTGACAGGGCAAAATTAAGTTCAGTGCTGCCGGCCAGGGTCCAGTCATCGAGGCCGCCGGTTTCGAAACCGCCGTTGCCGGCATACAGGTCAAACTGGCGGTTTTGGGTCGTGCCGGCGGTGAGATTGTTCAAGACGATGTTGCCACCGGCATGAGCGATCAAAAAGTTATTCGCCGCCGGGTTGAGGCTCATCGTGAGCGTGGTGCTGGCGCTGGCACTCAAATTGCCGGAAGTCGGATGAAACCGTGAGCCAGCTGGAAGTGTTGACGAGGCTCCAGTTCAAGGGCGTCGAGCCGGTGTTCTTCAGCGTGTAAGTCTGGGAAGTCACCGTGAACGGCCCGCCACCGGGCCCGAAAGATGAGAAGCCCAGCGGCGGCGTGACGAGCAGGGTGTCGGAAGGCGGAGCCAAAAGCGCCGGCATAAGATTGCCGCCAATCATCGTGCCCCAGCCGGTGCAGAGGTCATAACCGGCGGTCGCGTAGTATTTGGTTGGACTGGAGCTGTTGGTGTTGCTGCCGGTGGTGATGTCGTGAAGCAGGATTGGTAGTTGGAGCTTTTGCCAATGGCGTAAAGAGCCGGATTGGCAAAGCCGATGGGGGGCTGGCCATTGGCGGCGGCCTGCTGGTTCACCAGCGCCATGAAACCGGCCCAGAGCGGGGTGGCCAGACTGGTGCCGGTCACCGTCCAGTCAGTCGAGCTTCCAATAAGCGTGTTGCCCCAGACGACGTTTATGTTATCGGCCACGAGGGAGACGTCCGGCGAGTTGCGCATGGTGGTGGAGCCTTGGTTGGCCGCCATGCTGATGCCCTGTTGCCAGGATGGAATCGGGTAAACGGTGCTTATCCCGCCAGCCGGAGGCTTGCGGAGGAACAGGGTTGCCACATTCATCCGTCCCGGCCGGCCCGTGCCAGGTGGTTTCTGAAGACCATGCTCCTGTCGAAGTTGTCGTCAACGTTGTTCCGCCCACTATCGTGACATAGGGATCGTCTGCCGGCTCGTCAATGGCCGACGAAAACGCCCCGAAATCGCCACTGGCTAGGAAAAAGGCTCTGACCTTGGGCGGCGAATTGTTGGAATATTTGCACCGTCGAAAGGTTGATATCCATCCCGTAGGAGCAGCTCAATTGCTTGGCCTGGTCATCCGTGGCCATGCGATTGAGCACATCGTTGATCTGGGCGGTGGTGGTTGCGTCCTGGATATAATTTGTCCCCAAGGGCGGCTCATCCTGCGGCGTAGGACCTTCATAAACCAGCACGCTGCTCAACCCCGGCGCCATGGAAATCGCCATTTCAATGTCCCCCGTCGACCTCGAAGGCATACTCAAGGTAACCACAATCATCAAGGTAATCAACGTCATCACTGCCACTGGCGCCATCAATTAGAACAGGGGTCACGGTGACGTAGGGAGAGATGCCGCACTCGTCTTCATAATCCGTGATGTCCTGGCCGATTGAAACCGAAAAGTTCAAAAAGCCCGACCGACTGTCCGGTGCCATCCTGCGAAACGCCGGGGGCGTAAGCGTTGAGGAAATCATAACCCTCGTAAGGGCCGGTGTTGCCGCCACCGCCACCGCCACCGCCGCCGCCACCCAACAGCCGGATTCTCGGAGACACGCCCGGCGGGTGTATGAGCGGACGCGGCTTCACATAATTATCCAGACCGCTGATGGCCAGCACGGGCGTATCGAGATCCAGCGATGGTTCAACATCCGGAGCAAAAAAAGTGCGCGCTTCAACGGGGTGTTGATAGACGAGCATGTGGACGTGAAAAGCCTTCTCAATGTCGGCGACCGACCCGGAGACATCCAGCAACGTGCGGTTGGGGTGGGTTCTCTTGACCGTCAGCCCGTGCGACTGCGCGAAATCAATCACCTTCTGGTAGTCTGCCTGGCTGGGGCCAAACGAGGCGGCGAACTGGTCTGGCGTCAAATAGTGGCGGAAGCCGGCATTGCCCGGCTGATAAAGCTCTTGAAGCAGGTTCGTGAGCGCTTCGCGGTTGCGCAACGGCAAACCGATGGCCAGGTCCAGATGCGTGCCGCCATCAAGCCGGTTGATGGAAGCGAGCCGTTTGGTTATCGGGGGCACATGGCCTTTGAGAACCTGTTGTGCCGCAGGAGCCGGCAAAGAGGCCACCACCTGGGCATCTGCCGACAGGCTGGCGAGAAAGAGAAGCAGGCTGCTGGAAAACGCCAGTCGCCGAAACATGCTTGGGATCATTGCCGGAGAAATTAACCCGCAAATCCTGTTTTGTCGAATTGAGGGCTGATTTTAGTTCAACGGCGTCCCGCCCCACCGTTTCATTCGGACGGCCATTTCAATTCTCACGGGCAATAAACGCCGGACAATTTCATTTGTTGATGGACAAACCCGGACGCGAATGGAATTCCTCCGTGGTTCCATTCCGCCGATGCACGCCTGACATGCACCGCAAAAAATTCACTTTTCCAATTCTAATTGGCGCCCTGAAGGCCGTCAACGTCGTCGGAATATTCGCGGGGAAAGGGTCATGCCCGTGCGCAGGAGGTAATAAACCACCGGCGTCGCCACGAGCGACAGCAGCACGGAAATGCACAGCGCACCGATGACCGCGACGGCCAGCGGCCGCAGCATCTCCGCGCCGGAGCCGATGCCGTAAGCCAGCGGCAGCATTCCCAGCGCGGCGGCCAGCGAGGTCATCAGCACCGGCCGCAACCGGCGGTGGCCGGAGCGCACCAACGCCTCAATCAGTTCCACGCCGTCGGCTTCCAATTGCTGCATGAAATCGAGCATGAGAATTCCATTTTTGGCGACGATGCCGACGCCGATGATCGCGCCCAGAAATGAAACGATGTTCAGCGTGATTCCCGTGACCCACAGAGCGGCGACGGTTCCAAACATGGCGAGGATTGCGCCAAAGACAATCGCCACCGGCTCGTTGAACGAACGGAATTCAACCAGCAGCACGGTGAACACGAGCAGAATTGCCGCGAGCAAAACCATCACGAGGTTGTGGAAGGATTCCTGTTGCTGCTGGTAAAGGCCGCCGTATTCAATCGAGCCGGGCGGCAGCCATTTGTCCTGGCTCAACTTGTCCTGAATGTCCTTCATGCCGCTGCCGAGGTCGCGGCCTTCGAGCCGCGCGGAGACGATGATGTCCTGCCGCAAATCGTCGCGGTCCAATTCCACCTCGCTCGGCACGGCGCTCACGTCGGCGACTTGGTTCAGCCGCACAACCGCGCCGCTTGCAGTCCGCAACGGCAGTTCGCGCAGGGCGGAAATTTGATTCACGCTTTTCGGGTCGGCCAGAACGCGGATGTTGACAATGCGGTCGCCTTCCAAAACATACGACGCCGTCTGGCCGAGCAGCGCGGTGTTGACGGCATTAGCAATGTCCTGGACGGTGAGACCGAACCGCGCGGCGTCGGCGGGGCGCACACGGAAATTGATGGACGGGCCGGTTTCCGTCAATCCGTTGAACGTGTCCACGATGCCGGGGATTTTCTTGATTTCATCCTCGACGCGCGGCGCGGTCTGTTTCAGCCAGTTCAAATCAGGCGAGAATATTTTTATTTCCACCGGATCGGGCGTCAGTTGCAAATCGCCGATCACGTCGGTGAGGATGCCGGGAAAATCCCAGCGGAACGCCGGGAATTGTTCGGTGAAAGTGTGGCGCAATCCGGCAATGACCTCGTCGGTCGAATGTTTGCGGTCGCGCTTTAGCTTCACCGCGAAATCGCCGCGATACGCCTCGGTGACGAACATCCCCATTTCCGCGCCAAGCCGGCGCGAATAGCCCTCCACGTCCGGGTTAGCGGACAAAATCTTTTCCACCTCGTCAAGCTGGCGGGAAGTTTCAGTAAGGCTCGTGCCCGGCGGCGCCCAGTAATCAATCACAAAACCGCCTTCGTCAAAATCAGGCAGAAAATCGGAGTCCAACTGCCGGTAAATAAAAAACGACGCGACCAGCACCGCGCCGCAGGCCAGCAGCGTGAACCAGCGGAACCGCAGCGCCGCGCGCAATGCGCGTTCGTAAACGCGGATGACGCGCGTCAGCAGCCAGCCGCCTTCCAGATTTTTCGGCGCGTGGCCATGCTCCATGTTTTCGCGGTCGCGGATGAACCATGCCGCCAGCGACGGCGTGAGCGTGAGCGCCAAAGCCAGCGACGTGAGCAGCGACACAACCATCGTCAACGCCAGCGCACGGAAAAACACGCCGGTGATGCCGGACAAAAATGCGAGCGGAATGAACACCACCACCGGCGTCAAAGTCGAGCCAACCAGCGGATAAAATATTTCGCCGATGGCTTCCTGGATTCCCGCCAGTCGTGGCCGGCCGGCGGCGACTTTCACGCACATCGCCTCGACAACGACAATCGCGTTGTCAATCACCAGCCCGATGGACGCCGCGATGCCGCCGAGCGTCATCATGTTGAAACTCATGTTCGCCAGCTTCATCGCAACGAGCGTGATCAAGACGGTAATTGGAATCGTGACGATGGCCGTCCACACGCTGCCCCAGTTTTTCAGGAAGAAATAAAGAATCAGCAGCGACAGAATCAGCCCGAAGACAATCGCGTCCCAAACGCTGCCGACCGAATCGCGCACGAAGAGCGACTGGTCGTAAAAAAATGCGAGATGCATATCCGGCGGCAATTCCTGCCGGAGCTGGTCCAGTTGTTTTTTCAGCGCGGTGGCGATGTCGAGCGTGCTGCCGTCCGCCTGGCTCTGGACATTCAGCAGCACGGCGTCGCGGCCCTGCGCGGTGACGGACAGAAAGACCGGCTCCGCCCCGCGTTCGACACGCGCCACGTCCCTGACCTGCACCGGGTGGCCGCCGCGCGACGTGATCACCAGATTTTCGATGTCCGCCGCCGAACGGACGCGCCCGTCCACCGTCGTCAGGTAGAGATGATAATTTTCCTCCATCATGCCGGCGGGCGCGACGAGATTATTTTCCGTCAGCGCGGTGCTGACATCCGACAGGCCGAGACCGGCGGCCTGCAATTTCAGCGGGTCAACGACGATGTGATATTCCGGCGCGCGGCCACCGGTGATTTCCACGCGCGCAACGCCGGGAATCTGGAGAAAGCGCGGCTTTAAATCATAATTCGCCGTCTCCCAAAGCGACGTGATGTCGCGGTTGGAGCTCGTCAGGCTGATGCCGATGATGGGAAACGCCGAGAATGTCACGCGCTCGATTTCCGTTTCAGCGGTCGCGGGCAGGTCGCCGCGGATTTGCGAAATCCGGCCCAGCACATAAAGTTCCGACTGCTTCATGTCCACGTTCCAGTTGAAAAAAACATTGATCTCCGCCGAGCCGCGTTTTGTGGCGGATTGGACCGTGACCGTGCCGGGAATGTCCTTCAGCGCTTCTTCGATCGGGCGCGTGACCGTCGCCATCATTTCGTCGGCGGGCATGATGCCGTTGTTCACGAGAACGACGACGCGCGGAAAATTCGTCTGCGGAAAAACCGACGATGGCATCCGCAGCGCGCAGAAAATTCCCGCCAGGCACAATGCCGCCGCGATGAACGTGATGGACAGCGCGTGCCTCGTGGCGAACCGGCCCAAAGGCGAAATGGCGTCGGGCTTCATTTGGCGGCTGGCGAATTGGTGGACGAAGCTTCGTCGCCCGCAGAATTTTGGATGGTGATTTTGGTTTTCTCCGGCAGGCCGTAGGCACCGACGGTCACAACGGTGTCGCCAGCTTTGAGATCCGGCGCGGAAACTTCGACCAGGCCGTTTTCGCGCAAACCAGTCTGCACGGGCAGTTGCGTCGCCTCATCGCCTTTGACCAGCGCGATGACGCTGCTGCCATTTTCATCCGTCACGACGCTTTCGGCGGGCGCGGCGAGGCAGTTCGTGTGAACCGCCGTCACGATGCGCAGCGAAACAGATTGTCCGGGCCGCAATCCAGAATCCGCCGGCAGCAACGCGCGCACCAAAACCGTGTCGTTGGCCGCATCCACGCTCGGGCTGACGAATAAAAGTTCCGTCGTCACCTGCGGCGTGGTCAAAAGTTCAACCTGGCTGCCGGCCTTTAAATCATTGGCTTCCGCTGATGGAATTTGAGCGCTGACGGCGAGCCGGCTCAAATCCATCACCTCCGCAACAACCGTCGTCAAATCCACCGCCTGACCGGGCTTGACGTTGACGCGCGCGACCGTGCCGGACAGCGGCGCGGTGACTTGCAGCAATGCCAGTTGCGCCTCGGCGTCCTGCAAGTTTTTCAGCGAGGTGTTTTGCTGCGCGTATAATTTTTTCTGCCGCTCCACTTCCTGCTCCGCGTTTTCCGCCATCGTCGTGCCGGAATTCAATTCCGCCAGCACGTCGCCTTTCGCCACCTGCTGGCCTTCGACGACATTCACCTTGGTCACGACACCGGCGGACGGCGAGGCCAGTTGCGCGCTCGCGGTAGGTTGGCCTGCCGTGGCCGGCGCGGGTTCAATCATGCCGAAGCCGGAAACGTAGCCGTGCAGCGTTGCCTCCGTGATTTTGCCGGTCTGAACGGAAACCACGGTGACAATGTTTTCGACTGGCGCGGGATTGTCATCGGCATCGGCCAACACACGGATTGCGCCGATCAAAATTATTCCGCCACAAGCTGCGGCCAGAATCGGGATTATTTTTTTACGGTTCATGTTTTGAAGGCGTATTGGTTTCGCCGGGATTTTTTTGAATTTGCTGGATGACAGAATCGGGCAATGTCAACGGGCTTTGCAGCGCGTCCTCCAACTGGCCGACCGCCTCCTGCAACTGCGTTTCATTTTCAAGCTGGTCGAGCGACGCGCTGTCGAATTCCAGTTGCGCGTTGAGAAAATCCAGATGGTCGGCCGCGCCGGCCTCAAGCTGCGCCTGCGCGGATTTCTGCTGCTGCCGTTCGGCGGCGAGCACGGCGTTTCCGGTTTTCAATTGCCCGCGCGCGACGTGCCAGCCCGCGACGGCGCGGTCAATCTCGCCGATGACCTGTGATTGCAATTCGACAAATTTCGCGGCGGCCAGTTTTCGCCGCGCCTCGGCTTCGGCAATCGGTCCCTGATTCTGGTCGAGGATTGGCAATTCCAAAGACAGGCCCAGGCTCCACTGGTTGTCGCCCGCATTGCCGTTGTTCCAGGCGTAGCCGGGGCCGAGGTGCAGATCGGGATATTGCCTGGCGACTTCCAGTTGCAGATCATCCTCTGCTGCCGCGTAATCGGCAAGCGCGCCGAGAATGTCCGCGCGCGTCCGCAGTGCCACGCCGCGCGCGTCCGCCGAAGTCAGCGCCGCCGCGCCGGCCGTGGAAAAATCAAAGTTCAAATTCTCGCCGTCCAATGCGGCTTCGCTCAAGCCGAGCGCTTCCGCCAGCCGCGAGTGCGCGTCGGATTTTTTCGACAGCGCGTCGCTCAGATCGAGACGCGTTTTGTTCATTGCAATCTGCGCGGTCGTCAGTTCCGGCCGGGAAATTTCACCGACGTCAAACCGCTGTTGCAGCAGCTTCACAATCTGCTCCTGCGCGGAAAATTGCTGTTGCAACAAACCTGCCCGGCGGCCGGCAATCGTAAAATCCAGCAGGCTGCCGCGCACGCCGCTGCGGACTTGCCATACGGCGGAAACAAAACCCCAGCGCGCGGACTCGGCGACTTTTTCGGCCTCCGCGATGCGTTTGCCACGCTTGCCCGCCGTTTCAACCGGCAGATCAAACGTCACCGGCAGCAGCCACGGGCTGAAATTGTTGGGAATCTGCGAATCGTAACCGGGCATGAATGACATGGATGGATTCGGCCTGGCGCCGGCAGTTTTCAAACCGGCTTGGGCGACGAGCCACTGGTCCCGGGCGACCTCGAGGCTGGGATGAAAATAAAAGGCGACGAGCGCAAGTTCCTGAAAATTCCAGTTCGTCTGCGGCCAGCTTGTTAATTCCCGTCCGAGATTCTGTTCGAGAAATATTTTCAGGCCGGTGTCGTCAAGCCGGCGTGATTCCAGTTGCGCCGCCGTTTTTTCCGGCACAACCGGCTGCGGCTGGAAATGCGCGCAGCCGGCGAGCAGGGCAGTTGCCAGAAGGCAGCCAAACAAAGCGGCAGAGGGCTGCCGCAGTCCAAAACCTGGCGGGAAATCCGATGGCTTCAGAACGCGCGGCAGCGCCTTGGATTGCGGCAGCCCCCGGCCGCTTTTAATGATTGACGACCGGGACTTCATGCTGTTGCGGTTTCTTTCATGTCGGGCGGCAGGCGGACGGTGACGGTGGTAAGTTTTGACGGCACGGATTCGATTTGAATCGTTCCGCCGTGCGCGGAAACAACCCATTTTGCGATGCTCAAGCCGAGGCCGCAGCCCTCGATGGTGTTTTCATGGGCGGGGTCGCCGCGAAAAAAACGGTCGAAGACGCGCGGCAGGATTCCGGCCGGAATGCCCGTGCCGGTGTTGGCGATGGAGAATTCAACGAAATTTCCACAGCGGCGCAGGCTCATCGTCACGCGGCCCTGCGGCTGGTTATATTTGACAGCATTGTCGGCGAGGTTCAACAGCAGTTGCCGGAGCCGATGGCGGTCGCCGCGCACGGGAATTTCCTCGCAATTTTGCAATTCGACTTTGATGCCCAGCGGTTCGGCGAGAATCTGCGCGTCGGCAAAATTGTCGCGCACCAGTTCATCCAGACGCAGCGGCTCCAGCTTCAAGGCGATCTGCCCCGCGTCGGCTTTCGCAAGCAGCGTGAGGCCATCCACGATTTTTGAGAGGCGCCGGACTTCGTCGAGCTGGCTCAACAACCGTTCGCGTTCGCCGGGCGACAAAGTTTCGTCGCCCAGGGCCGTTTCGATTTCGCCGCACAAAACCGTCAGCGGCGTTTTTAATTCGTGCGAGGCGTGCAGGGTGAATTCGCGGATGCGTTGAAACGAACTGTCCAGCCGGGCGGTCATGGTGTTGAACACCTCCGTGAGCCGGTCCAGTTCGTCGCCGTTGTGCGTGCGCGGGATTTTTTCGCCGAGATTTTCCTCGTGAATTTTTTCGACGGCGTCCGTCAGCTTCGAGACGGGCGCGAGGGCGCGGCGCGTCAGCCACCAGCCGCCGAGCAATCCCAAAATGATGGCGGGCAGGCCGGCTTGAAAAATCATTTCGCCCGTCTCACTGAGCGCGTGTTCCGCCGGTTCGCGGCGGTGGCTGTGGCGAAGCTGCTCGTCAATTTCCCGGTAGGTCCCGATGCCCATGACGAGGAGCGAAACGATCAAAATGCCCGCATACCAAAATGTTAGGCGTTTGCGGATGGTCATGGGGTTTCTTTCAACGCATAGCCGCTGCCGCGGACGGTGTGCAGCAGTTTGGGTTCGAAATTCGCGTCAATTTTTTCGCGCAGGCGGCGGATATAAACATCCACGAGATTTGTGCCGGGATCAAAATCGTAGTCCCAGACCTTTTCGAGAATCATCATGCGCCCGCAAAGCCGCCCCGTCGAGCGCATGAGAAATTCCAGCAGCCGGTATTCACGCGCCGTCAGTTCGATTTCCGCGCCGCCGCGCTGCGCCTTGTGGGTGACGGTGTCGAGCGTCAAATCCGCCATGCGCAGGACGATGGATTTGTTTTCGCCGCCGCGCCGCGTGAGCGCCCGCACGCGGGCGACAAGTTCGGCGAGTTCAAACGGCTTGGGCAGGTAATCATCCGCGCCGGCATTCAAGCCTTCAATCCGTTCATTCACCTCGCCGCGCGCGGACAACAGCAGAACCGGCGTGGAATTCTTCCGGTCGCGCAGCCGGCGCAGCACGCTCAATCCGTCGCGGCCCGGCAGCATGATGTCGAGCACGATGCCGTCGAACGGCGTGGTGCCGGCGGCGGCCAGCGCGTCGTCGCCGTTGTGGCAGACATCCACGGCGAAGCCTTCGGCCTGCAGCGCCTTGCGCACGAACGAGGCGGTTTTCTTTTCGTCTTCAACAACCAGCACGCGCATGGAAAATTATTGTTTCAACTCGTCCATGCCGTAAACGAGGATTTTGAAGGTGCCAGGAACCATTTTCCCGCGCCGCTGGCCTTCCGCCGGCGCTTCAAATCTGGCCGAGGCCAGATAAATCCGGTGGGTTTTGGCATCCAGCGCCATGGTCCGCGCACCGCGTTCGGTGGCCAGCGTCTGCACGACGGTGAGTTTGTCAGGTGAATCTTCGTGCGCGATCATGGTCGTTCCGTCGCCGCAGGAGGCAAAGGCAAATTGCGTTCCGGGATCAAATGCATCCGCGTCCACGCCGTGGCCGATGGGCACCGAGGTGATGACTTTGCCATCGGTGCTGTCCATCATCACCATCGTCTGGCTGCCGCCGCAGCCGATGAAAAGCCGGTGATGTCCCGCGTCAATCGCCATGCCGGAGCCTTCCTCGCCCGGCGCGATCGGCCAGTTCGTGACGACGGTGTGCGATTTTGAGTTGATGACGGCAACTTCGTTTTTGTCCTCGAGATTGTCATAAACACGACCGGCTTTGGCATCCACCGCGGCGAATTCCGGCCGGCCGTCGAGCGGAATCGTGGCGACAACCTTGCCGCCTTTCACGTCAACCACCGTGGCCGCCTGCGCGCGGCCGCAAAACAGATACGCCTCTTTTTGCGCCGGATTGTAGAGCATCCCATCCGGGCCTTGCGCGGTTTCCACTTTTGAAAGGGTTTGCAATGATTTCAAATCCACAATGCCCGCCTTGTTTTCCCGGCCATTGCTCGTGACGCCCAGCCCGAGTTCCGGTGCCAGCGCGATGCCATGCACGCCGGGTGTGTTCGTGATTTCGCCGATGATCTGGTCTTGCACGGTGTCAATCACCACAATCTCGGTTCCGTGCGAGACGTAAAGGCGCTGACCTGCCGGATCCACCGATAAATAATCCCAGCCACCCTCGGTGCCGATGGGAATTTCCTTGATCAAATGATAAGGCCCGCCGGCGCGGCAGACCGCGGTCGCAAGGCACAGGAAAACCGGCAACAGGATTTTTTTCATATGGCAAAAATTTCGTTGGATGAACTTTGCGTCTGGATGCTTTCGCGTCAATAAACAAAGACCGGCGGCGTCATTTTTATCCTGGTTCGTTTAAGTGCCGGCCGGCTTTTGAACCATTCAGACGCCGTATGGTGCAAAATGGAGATGAACCCCACATGAACCCCACATGACAAAATCGTCATCAACCGGCTGCTCCATCGTCCCTCATCCAAATGGCCGGCTGCCGGGCCGGGCAGCCCGCTTTGGCTTCCGGTTTGATTTCAATATGGCGCGATTAAATGTTGCCGGGACGGCGGGACAAGTTGCGTGCTGCCACCATAGGCGGCAAGGTGAGCCTTGTTCCACCACAAGCGCATGCGGTCCAAGTAAAGATAAACCACCGGCGTGGTGAACAGCGTCAGCGCCTGGCTCATGATCAGGCCGCCGACGATCGTGATGCCCAGCGGACGGCGCAGCTCCGAACCGGTGCCGTTGCTCAAAATCAGCGGCAGCGCGCCGAAGATGGCCGACATCGTCGTCATCAAGATCGGGCGAAACCGCAGCAGGCACGCCTCAAAAATGGCGTCGCGCGAATTTTTCCCTTCCCCGCGTTCCGCCGCGAGCGCGAAGTCCACCATCATGATGGCGTTTTTTTTCACGATGCCGATGAGCAGCAAAATGCCGATGATGCCGATGATGCTCAAATCCGTTTTAAAAATCAGCAGCGCCAGCACCGCGCCCACGCCGGCCGACGGCAGCGTGGAAAGAATCGTGATGGGATGAATGTAACTTTCGTAGAGAATGCCCAGCACGATATAAACGGCGATGAGCGCGGCGAGGATCAGGAACGGTTCGGTGGCCAGCGATTGTTGAAACGCCTGCAACGTGCCGGAAAAATTGCCGTGAATCGTTTCGGGCATTTTGATTTGTTGTTCCATTTGCTGAATCGTTTTGACGGCGTCGCTCAAAGCCAGTCCCGGCGCGAGGTTGAACGAGAGCGTGACGGCTGGAAACTGTCCCTGGTGGTTTACGGCGATGGGCGCCGTCGTCGGTTCGTAATGCGCGATGGCGTTGAGCGGAACGACCGAGCTGCTGTTGGTTGCGCGCAGATAAATGGCGCTCAATCCTTGGGGCCCCTGCCAGAATTGCGGCGCCGCCTCCATGACGACGTGATACTGGTTCAACGGCGTGAACATCGTCGAAACCTGCGCCTGCCCAAACGCATCGTAAAGCGTGTCGTCAATCATCTGCGACGAAATGCCGAGCCGGGCCGCGGTCGGACGGTCGTAAACCAGCGACGCCTGCAGGCCGTTGTTCTGCTGGTCGGTGTTGACCTCGGTGAAACCGTGGAGTTTTTTCATCTGCTCGAGCAGAATCGGCCCCCATTTCACGAGGTCGTCCAGGTTCTCGCTTTGAATCGTGTATTGATATTGCGCGTTGCTCTGCCGGCCGCCGATGCGCAAATCCTGTCCGGCCTGAACAAACACCGACGCACCCGGCACGGCGTTCAGCTTCGGCCGCAGGCGGGCGATGATCTGGTCCGCGTGCGTTTTGCGTTCTTCGAGCGGCTTGAGCGCCATGAAAATAAATCCGCTGTTGGCCGCGCCGCCGCCGCCGGTGAACGCAACAACATTTTGCACCGCCGGATCATTTTTGATGACGTTGACAAAGCGCAACGACGCCGATTGCATCGCCTGAAACGAGGCGTCCTGCGAACCCTGGAGTCCGCCGAAAATCGTGCCGTTGTCCTGCTGCGGGAAAAACCCCTTCGGCACGATTATGAACAGATAAATGTTCAAGGCCATTGTCAGCAGCAGCACCATCAGCGTGGTTGCCGGATGCCGGAGCACGACGGTCAGGCTGCGCTCGTAGGCGCCGAGCAGCCACGAAAAAACCTTCTCGCTCGCACGATAAATTTTGCCGTGCGCTTCCGGTTTGCGATGCCGGAGCAGGCGCGAGCACATCATCGGCGTGGTCGTCAACGAAACCACGAGCGAGATGAGAATGGCCGTGGACAGCACGACGGCAAATTCGCGGAACAATCTTCCGACGATGCCGCCCATGAGCAAAATCGGGATGAACACCACGACCAGCGAAACGCTGATGGACAGCACGGTGAAACCGACTTCGCGCGCGCCGCGCAACGCCGCCGCCATCGGCGTCATGCCGGCTTCCAGATGGCGCGACACGTTTTCAATGACGACGATCGCGTCGTCCACGACGAAGCCGGTTGAAATCGTCAGCGCGATCAGCGAAAGATTGTCCACGCTGTAACCGAACAGATACATCACGCCAAACGTGGCGATCAGCGAAACGGGCACGACGACGGCGGGGATCAGCGTCGCGCGCGGGCTGCGCAGAAAAACAAACACGACCAGAATCACGAGCACGATGGAGATGAGCAGCGTGCGTTCAATTTCGCGGACCGACGCACGGATGGTTGTCGTGCGGTCAAGCACCACGTCGAGGTTGATGCCCGCCGGGATGGACGCCTTGAGCGACGGCAGCGCGGCCTTGATGCGGTCCACCGTGGCGATGATGTTTGCGCCCGGCTCGCGAAAAATAATGAGCGGCACGGCTGGCTTGCCGTTCAGATAACCCGCCGTGCGGATGTTTTCGACGCCGTCCTGAACCTTGGCAACGTCGGAAAGCTGGATGGCGGCGCCGTTGCGATACGCGACGACCAGATTTTGGTAGTCGGCGGCCTTGAGCAATTGATCGTTCGCGAGAATGTCCGCCGTGGTGTTGCCGTCGGCAAGCTGGCCTTTCGCCAGATTCGCGTTCTGCTGATTTAACATCGTGCTTACGTCCTGAAGGCTCAAGCCAAAGCTGTTCAACAAAGTCGGGTTGACCTCCACGCGCACCGCCGGCAGCGCGCCGCCGCCGATGCCGACCTGGCCGACGCCTTCAATTTGCAGCAGCCGCTGCTGAATGATCGTCGAGGCCGCGTCGTAAAGTTCCCCGCGGTTGTAAATGTCCGACGTGAGCGCGAGAATGATGATCGGCGCGTCGGCGGGATTGACTTTGCGGTAGCTGGGATTGCTTGGAAGATTCGCCGGCAGATACGCGCGCGCCGCGTTGATGGCGGCCTGGACGTCGCGCGCCGCGCCGTCAATGTTGCGGTTCAAATCAAATTGCAGCGTGATGGAAGTCGAGCCGAGCGTGCTCGACGAAGTCATTTCATTCACGCCCGCGATGTGGCCGAGCTGCCGTTCCAGCGGCGCGGCGACAGACGACGCCATGATTTCCGGACTCGCGCCCGGCAGCGACGCGCCGATGCTGATGGTCGGAAAATCCACCTGCGGCAGCGGCGCGACGGGCAGTTGCAAATACGCCACCGCGCCCGCCAGCGCGAGGGCCGCCGTCAGCAGCGCCGTGCCGACCGAACGATGAATAAATGGCGCGGAAATGTTCATCAGGTTTCGGCGGGAACAATTTCTGCGTTTTTGACCGGTTCTCTCGACCGCGAAAATGTTGCGGCGAGCCGGCCAAACCACAAATAAATCACCGGCGTCGTGTAAAGCGTCAGCACCTGGCTCACGATCAATCCGCCGACGATGGCGATGCCAAGCGGCTTGCGCAGTTCCGCGCCGACGCCATTGCCGAGCGCCAGCGGCAGGCCGCCGAACAGCGCGGCAAAAGTCGTCATCAGAATTGGCCGGAAACGCAGCAGGCACGCCTGATAAATGGCTTCCGTTGGTGGCCGGTTTTCCTTGCGTTCCAAATCGAGCGCAAAATCAATCATCATGATCGCGTTCTTTTGCACGATGCCGATGAGCAGAATAATGCCGATCAGCGCGACGACGCCGAGTTCCGTGCCGGTCACGAGCAGCGCGAGAATCGCGCCGGCGCCCGCCGACGGCAGCGTGGAAAGAATCGTGATGGGGTGAATGTAGCTTTCGTAAAGGACGCCGAGGATGATATACACCGTGACAATCGCCGCGAGAATCAGCCACGGCTCGTTCGCCAGCGACGCGATGAACGCCTGCGCTGTGCCTTGGAACGAAGCCTGCACGCTCAACGGCAGGTTCAATTCTTTTTGCGCAGCTTCGATGGCTTTGGTCGCGTCGCCGAGCGCCACGCCGGGCGCGAGGTTGAACGAAATGGTCACCGATGGAAACTGGCCCTGATGGTTGATCGCGAGCGGCGCGCCGACGGATTCAAAATGCGAAAACGCGCCCAGCGGCACCGCGCCGCCGGACGCCGAGCGCACATAAATGTCATTCAGCTTCGAAGGATTGCGCTGAAAATCCGGCAGCGCTTCCAAAATGACGTGATACTGGTTCAACTGCGTGAACAGCGTGGAAATCTGCCGCTGGCCGAACGCGTCGTAGAGCGCGTTGTCAATCGCCTGCGGCGTGATGCCGAGCCGCGACGCCGTCACGCGGTCAATCACGAGCATCGCCGCCGAGCCGTGCGTTTGCTGGTCGGTCGCCACGTCGCGGATCTGCGGCAGCGTTTGCAATTTGTCCATCAGCTTAATCGTCCAGGAATTCAATTCATCCGCGCTGGCGTCTTCGAGCGTGTATTGGTATTGCGTGCGGCTCACGCGGTCTTCCACGGTCAAATCCTGCACCGGCTGCATGTTCAGCGTGATGCCCTCGACTTTTGCCAGTTCCGGCTGCAAGCGACGGATGACATCGCTGGCGCTGATTTTCCGCTCCGCGAGCGGCTTGAGGTTGATGAGAATGCGTCCGCTGTTGAGCGTCGAGTTGATGCCGTCCGCGCCGATGAACGACGACAAGCTTTCCACCGCCGGGTCCTGCAAAATCACCCGTGCGAGCGCCTGCTGCCGTTCGGCCATGGCGGTGAACGAGATGTTTTGCGCGGCATCGGAAATGCCCTGGATCACGCCGGTGTCCTGCACCGGGAAAAACCCTTTCGGCACGATGACGTAAAGAAAAATCGTCAGCACCAGCGTCCCGACGGCTACAAACAAGGTCGCCGTCTGGTGTTTTAAAATCGTTTGCAGCGTGCGCCCGTAAAATCTGATGATGCGGTCATAAACGCGTTCGGACGCTTCAAACAGCCGGCCCGGTTTTTTTTCATCAACTTTTGATCTAAGCAAACGCGAGCACATCATCGGCGTGAGCGTCAAAGAAACGCAGGCGGAAACGAGAATGGTCACGCTCAACGTCACGGCAAATTCGCGGAACAGCCGGCCGACGATGTCGCCCATGAACAACAGCGGAATCAGCCCGGCAATCAGCGAAATCGTCAGCGAAATGATTGTGAAGCCGATTTGTTCCGCGCCTTTCAACGCGGCTTGCAGCGGCTTCTCGCCCTGCTCGATGTAGCGAAAAACATTTTCAATCATCACAATCGCGTCGTCCACCACGAAGCCGGTGGAAATCGTCAGCGCCATGAGCGTGAGATTGTTCAGGCTGTAGCCGATCAGATACATGATGCCCAATGTCCCGACGAGCGAGATTGGCACCGCAAAGCTGGGAATGACCGTGGCGTAAACATTGCGCAGGAATAAAAAAATCGCCAGCACGACGAGGATGATGGTGAGCACCAGCGAAAACTTCACGTCGCGCACCGACGCGCGAATCGTCGTTGTGCGGTCGGTAAGAATCGAAACATCCATGGACGCGGGTAAATTAGCTTTGAGCTGCGGCAGTAGTTGTTTCACGCGGTCCACGACTTGAATGATGTTTGCACCGGGTTGCCGCTGAATGTTCACGATGACTGCCGGCGTGTTGTTGGCCCACGCGGCGAGCTTGGTGTTTTCGACATTGTCAATCACCTGCGCGACCTGCGACAGGACCACCGGCGCGCCGTTGCGATACGCGACGACGAGCGACTGGTAATCCTTGCTGCTCAAAAGCTGGTCGTTGGCGTTGATTTCATAGGCCTGGTGCGCGCCGTCAAAATTGCCTTTCGCCAGATTCACGCTGGCCGATTGCAGCGCGGTGCGAATGTCGTCAATGTTCAAGCCGTAGGACAAAAGCTGGGTCGGATTGACCTGGACGCGAACCGCCGGTTTTTGTCCGCCGCTGATGGTCACGAGGCCGACGCCCGTCACCTGGGAAATTTTTTGCGCGAGCCGCGTGTCGGTGTAATCCTCGACCTGCGGCAGCGGAAAACTCTTTGACGAGACGGCCAGCGTCATGATCGGCGCGTCGGCGGGATTGGATTTGCTGTAAATCGGCGGCGAGGGCAGGCCGGTGGGCAGATACGTTTGCGCCGCGTTGATGGCCGCCTGCACCTCCTGTTCGGCCACGTCAATGTTCAGGTTCAGTGCGAATTGCAGCGTGATGATGGAGCTGCCGCCGGAGCTGATCGAAGTCATCTGGTTGAGTCCGGGCAGTTCGCCGAACTGCCGTTCCAGCGGCGCCGTGATGGCGGACGCGGCGACATCGGGGCTCGCGCCCGGATAAAAGGTGACCACTTGAATCGTCGGATAATCCACTTCCGGCAGCGCGGAAACCGGGAGCAAAAAATAAGCGATGACCCCGACGATTAAAATGGCGACCATCAGCAGCGACGTCGCCACCGGCCGCAAAATAAATGGACGTGACGGACTCACTCGGAATCTTTTTTGTGCCGTCCGCCTTTGCCCGCGCCGCCGGCCGGCCGCACCGTCACTTTCGCGCCGTCGGTCAGCCTGTTGAAATTATCCGCGGCGACCACCGTGCCTGGATCAATTCCCACCACTGACGAGACATTGCCGTCCGTGGTGCCTACCGCGATGGTTTGCATCGAAACAATTTGATTCGTGCCGGTCGGGTCGGGCTTGATGAGATAAACGAACGCGCTGTCGGCGTTGCGCTGAATCACCGTGTTCGGCAGGAGCGTCGCGTCTTCCAGCGTGTCCACCAGCAGCCGCGCGTTGACGAACTGGTTCGGGAAAAGCGCCTCATCGTCGTTCGTGAAAATGGCCCGGAACTTGACCGTGCCGGTGGTTGGATCAATCTGGTTGTCCACGGTCAACAAACTTCCCGTCGCCAGTTTTTTGGTCTGCGCGCGGTCGAAGGCGTCCACGGTCAGCGTGTTTCCCGCCTTTAATTGCGCCTGGATTTTCGGCAGGTCATCTTCCGCGACGTTGAAAATCACGGTGATGGGCTGAAGCTGCGTGATGACGACCAAAGGACTTGTGCTGTTTGCCTGGACGATGTTTCCCTCGTCCACCAGGCGCAGGCCCACGCGGCCGGAAATCGGCGCGTTGATGTAGCAGTAGGCGAGCTGCACCCTGGCGCTTTCCATCGCGGCCTCATCCGACTTCACGGCAGCCTCCAGCTCTTTCACCTGAGCTTCAACTTGATCGTAGGCGTCCTGGGAATCAATCTTGGAGGCAAGCAGGGCGGCCTCGCGTTTTAATTCGACATTCTGGAGATTTAACGAAGCCTGGTCCTGGTTTTTTTTGGCGACGGCTTGATCCAGCGCCGCCTGATTTGGGCCCGGATCAATTTCCACGAGCGGATCGCCGGCGTGAACCAGCTGCCCTTCCTGGTAATAGACCTTCATGATCTGGCCTTGCACGCGGCTGACAATCGAAACGGTGTTGAGCGGCGTCACCACGCCCAGCGCGTTCACGTAAATCCCGATGTCACCCGACAGTGCCGTCGCCGTGCTGACCAGGGTGCTTGCCGGACCGAAACCTCCCCGGCCGCCGGTTGTTTGCGCTTCCGGATGCGATTGGGCCCGGTGCCACAAAAGGAAAATGCCCGCCGCTGCAAGCAGGATTAAAACCGCAATCCCAATCCAATGGTTGCGTTTGCCTGCGGCCGGTGGTGGCGACGGCGGGATTGAGGTTGCACCAGACGGCGGCGCCAGCGGCGTTGAATCAGACATTTTTTGTTCCATTTGAAATTGTTCTGTAAATCATAATCTATTATAAAAAGGGTTCAATCTTCATACATCATTGGCGGAAAGAAAAGTTACGCTTCATTTTTCATGCCGGGAGGTATGACGCCGGCGATTGAGACCCCGTTCAATATTAGATATAGGGATGTTAAAAGTGCATGATTGAGACAGTTTGTTTCGAAATTGTCGGCGGGGACAGGCTGGCAGCGTAGCAAGGGAAACAAGTCCGCTGTAACGGACCACGGTTGGCCGCGCCGCCGGAGCTGCGGGGCGGTGGCTATTTGTTTTTCGGGGCAAAATCAAGATACGCCAGATTCATATTGCCCTCGGTGACGATGTGAAGGGTCAAAACACTCACCCCTTTGGGCAGTGCCACTTCGGCAATGTCTGTCATGACGTTCCAGTGGTGCCATTGACGCCAGGCGATGGGATCCTTGTCAGTGCTGGTTGAAATGATATTGACCGAAGAAACCAGGGGCTTGCCGTTTAGATCCAAGGAAATCGTCCCGCCCCGGTTGGAGGTGTAAAGGAGACCAATGGTATAAACCCCGGCGTGTTCAACCTCAACGGTCATGTTGAACCATTCGCCGGGTGTTGTCCAGCCGACGTAGAGCTGTCCCTCCGGCGGTTGCACCAGGTCGTATGGATTATTGTCAATCGGCGGGTTGCTGTGGAATTTCGTGTAGGACGTGCTGATGCCCTCTTTCATGCGAAACTCATTGAGATACGTCCCGTTTGCGGGATTCAGTTCGCCGCTGCCGTGGTTCTTGGTGTCCTGGTTGTGATAGGCGACGCCTTCTCCGCCTGAATCATAGTAGGCGCACTGCACCCGTCCGGGAATTTTCTGCGGCCCGCCAGGATGTGCGCTGTCGTGAAATGGCGTTCCTGAATAATTCTTCAAACCGGCGGTCGCGCAGCCGAAAAGATAAATACCGGCGGTGAGAATCAAGCACGTTTGGAGAATAACACAGGATTTTGTTTTCATGCCAGGATGGTAGCAAGTCAGGGTGTCACTTCAAGCAGTTCGATGCCGCTGGCATCCGGATCCGAATTTTTCGAGCATGGTTTGGCCGTGGGATTGTCCCAATGGCCGGCAACGCCGGCACCGGCATTGGCCGCGTTATTAATTTCAATCGTTATCGCAAACTAGTTGAAATTGCCAAATGCTCAACTGGGATTGCGCTGGTTTCAAATATGAAGGCTACGAAACCAGCAACCAAGATTGCTCCTGTCAAAACAGCGAAGAAGCAGATTAGCCATAATCAATCGGGCGAAACTTCCCTGAACTATCAGCCAGGTTGAGAAATGCTGGATTTGACCCAACCAGACGGCCCCAAACGCCGTTGTGCATAATTTTGGATTTTCAAAGTGCATGAACGGGACAGTTCATTTCAAGTTTGTTGGCGGGGAAGAGTTGGAATCGCACCAATGGAAACAGCCTGACGACGAAGGACACAGGAGTCAACTAGTCCCCAACGCCAATGCGTCGTCGCCGCCAGGCTGCAGCACCAATAAAAGCAGGACTTATGCCGGAACCGCGCATCGCCGTTTGGTGAAAGGTGGCTTCAACGGCACTTTCGGCATTATAGCTGCTAACTGGTGGGTGTGGAAACAGAAGATCAACCATGTCCGTATTGCCATCGCGTCCATTACAGCAGTTACAATGCTGAACGATGCGCGGCCCGCCATGATGCCGAGGGCCAGACGCCGGTCAAAATCAAACACAGGGAATTAAAGCCCCGTCCGGCACCGTCCGGCAATGGGAATTCCCCGGCTGAATCCCGCCATCCCGGCAACCCGGTCGTTGCCAACGGTTCGCCGGTGGAACCAGCGCCGGCGCAAAACGGAACGCCGCAACCGCCCGCGGTTGATAATCATTCCAACGGCGGGCCGCCTTCAGAAGCGCGGGCTTAAAAAAATTGTTCGACGCACCAATTTGGCCCCGGAGTCTCACCGATTTGAATTTCCCGGGGTGTCCACTCCGTTGTCCGCCGCGTCTAAAATCGTCGTTGCGCATAATTTAGGGTTGTCAAAAGTGCATTGTCAGGCGACAAAGAGATTGCATTATGAATACAAACGACACCACGCCCGCCGCCGGTTCCAACGAACTGCCCCAACTGCTCAAGCAATACGGCTGCGGCCCGATTCAACTGACCGGGTCGCACAACGCGTTTTACGAGCGGCATCTGCTTTTTGACAACGTCATCAACCCGGACCACGCCAGCCTGCGCGAACGGTTCGAGGCCGTGGCCCGTTCCATGCGGGATGTCCTGTCCCAGCGCTGGGTGCTCACGGAGGAGACCTATTGCAAGGTCAATCCCAAGCGCGTCTATTATCTTTCGATGGAATTTCTCATCGGCCGCTCGCTGGCCAACAACGTCACCAACCTGCTGCTCGACCCGGTGGTGCAGGCGGCGGTCAAACAGAAGAACGCGGACTGGCCGGGTATTTTGGAGCAGGAGCCGGACGCGGGTTTGGGCAACGGCGGGCTGGGCCGGCTGGCGGCGTGTTTTCTGGATTCGCTGGCGACGATGCAGATTCCGGCGATGGGCTACGGGCTGCGTTATGAATACGGCATCTTCAAGCAGTCCATCAAGCACGGCTGGCAGCAGGAATGCCCGGACAACTGGCTGCGCCATCCGGACCCGTGGGAGGTGGCCCGCCCGAACGAATCGGTGCATGTGTTTCTCAACTGCTCTTTCGAGATGCGCGATGGAAATCTGCGCGCCGTGCCGGGCACGCCATCCAGTTTGATCGGCATTCCGTATGACCGGCCCATCATTGGCTTTGGCGGCAAGAACATCAACACGCTCCGGCTCTGGGCGGCGGCCTCGCCGGATTATTTTGATTTCCAAAAATTCAGCAGCGGCGATTTCGTGGGCGCGCTGGCGGAGATGCTCACGGCGGAATCGCTCACGCGCGTGCTGTATCCGGACGATTCGACCAGCCAGGGCAGGGGGCTGCGGTTCGTGCAGGAATATTTTCTCGTCGCGTGTTCGCTGGCCGACCTCGTGCGCCGGTTCCGCAAAAACAACGGCGACTGGAGCAAACTGCCGGAGCACGTCGCCATCCAGCTCAACGACACGCACCCGACGCTGGCCGTGCCGGAGCTGATGCGCATCCTGCTGGACGTGGCGCGGCTCAACTGGGATGAGGCGTGGGACATCACGCAAACGGACGCTGGCCTACACGAACCACACGCTGCTGCCGGAAGCGCTGGAGAAATGGCCGGTCCGCTGGTTCGAGCTGTTGATGCCGCGCCAGTTGGAAATCATTTATGAAATCAACCGCCGGCTGCTCGACGACGTGCGCGCGAAATTTCCCGGCGACGAGGGCCGCGTGGAACGCATCAGCATCGTGGAGGAAATTGGCGAGCGCAAAATCCGCATGGCGAACCTGGCCATCGTCGGCTCGCACAGCACGAACGGCGTGGCGGCGATCCATTCCCAATTGCTGCGCACGATGACGGTGAAGGATCTGGCGGAGATGTTTCCCGAACGGTTCAGCAACAAAACGAACGGCGTCACACCGCGCCGCTGGCTGCGCTTGTGCAATCCGCCGCTCGCGCAGGTCATCACCGACGCCATCGGCGACGGCTGGATCATGAACCTGGATGAATTGAAAAAACTCAAGCCGCTGGCGGACGACAAAAAATTTCGCGACGCCTTCCGCAAGGCGAAGCGCGAGGCGAAGGTGCGTTTTGCCGGGTGGCTCAAGACGGCCACCGGCGAGGTAGTTGACCCGGATTCCATTTTTGACTGCCAGGTCAAACGCATCCACGAATACAAGCGGCAACTGCTCAATGCGCTGCGCGTGGTGGTGCTCTACCGGCGGCTGAAGGAAAATCCGTCGCTCAAGGTGACGCCGCGCACGTTCTTCTTCGCCGGCAAAGCCGCGCCCGCGTATCACCTCGCCAAGGTCATCATCAAGTTCATCAACAATCTCGCCGGCACGATTGACGGCGACCCGGCGGTGAAAGGAAAAATCAAGGTGCTCTTTCTGTCCGAATATGACGTCACCCTGGCCGAGCGGCTGATTCCGGCGAGCGACGTGTCGAACCAGATTTCGACGGCGGGCTACGAGGCGAGCGGCACGAGCAACATGAAGTTCATGATGAACGGCGCGCTCACGCTCGGCACGCGCGACGGCGCGACCATCGAGATGGCCGAGGCGGCGGGCGAGGAAAACTTTTTCCTGTTCGGACTGACCGCGCAGAACGTGGCCGACAGCCGCGGCTGGTATAGTCCGTGGTGGCATTACGAAAACGAGCCGGAGACGCGCGCGGCGCTGGACATGATTTTCGCCGACCATTTCAGCCGGAACGAGCCGGGCGTGTTCAACGACCTGCGCGACACGCTGCTGACGAACGGCGACCATTACATGCACCTCGCCGACCTGAAATCTTATCTCGACGCCGACCGGAAGCTGGTTGAACTCTATGCCGACCCGGACGCCTGGGTGCGCAAGGTAATTTTGAACGTGGCCGCTTCCGGGAAGTTTTCGAGCGACCGCACCATCGCCGAATACGCCAAAGAAATCTGGAACGCGAAACCGTGTCCGGTGACGTAAACGGTGTGAAGCCATGCCGGCAAATTGCGGGTGGGCCGCAGGCTTGACGCCGGTGTATTACGCGGACATGGGGTTCACGCAGGCATTCACGAATGGGGACAACGGCGCGACGGTGTATGCGAACTGGGGGGCGAACGGGTATCGTTTGCCGACGGAGGCGGAATGGGAGAAGGCGGCCCGCGGCGGGTTGAGCGGTTAGCGGTTTCCGTGGGGCGACACGATTTCGTGGAGTCAGGCGAATTACTGCGGAGATCCTGCGGGATACACCTACGACCTAGCGACAGCGAATGGTTATGATCCGGCATTTAACGACGGAGTGCAACCCTACAAGCGTCCGGTGGGTTATTTTGCGCCGAATGGATATGGGTTGAATGACATGGCCGGGAATGTGTTTGAGTGGTGCTGGGATTGGTATTCCGGGCCGCCGTATCCTGCGGGCTGTCCGTATCTGGGCGGAACAGATCCACGCGGGCCGGTCGGGCCGCTGATCAACCTGCGATGCGCGGCGGCCTTTGGGCCAGTTTTGCCAGCTACGCCCGGTGCGCCTTTCGCTTCAGCGACAACCCGGGATACGCTGTCAACTTCATCGGGTTCCGTTGCGTGAGGGGGTTAGTTTTTGCTCTTTTACGCTTTTAAGGAGTATTGCTGGCGTTTCTTCAAAATGGCATTTCCACATTGAAGACACCGCCTCCGTGGTTTCCGGTGTTTTGATAGCGCCGGGATTCGAGCCATTCCCCAGACCCGTCCGGGATCCTTGCGGCGGGCCACTGCCTGAGGCCGGGCCACCTTTTGCCGCCGGCCATCCCGATCGTTGTCACTTATGGTCTGTTGCAAGGGAGTCAGACACAGTCTAGCATCCCGGTGGTTAGCAAGGCGATTTATTGATTGGCTGGTATGGACGTGATTGTTAGTGACGGTTCAAAAACGGCACGAAACCCGTGAGACCGTCGTTTAAGAAAGATAGTCAGTAGTAGATACGCCCACGCCAGCCATTGTAATGTCCATTATGCCCAATTCTGGAAACAAATCCGCGACCCGGGTTCGGCATGGTGATTTATGGGCCAGGCTTGCCACCTGCCGGGCCGGCATCAGAATTCGGATTCCCCTGGGTTATCAGGATGAATCGGGGTTTCATTACGGCATTGAGCCCATTGCTTCATTACTCGAACGTCTGGTGGAAAGTCCCGCACCCTAGCCGTCAGGGATGCTTGCGCACCACAGCTCCATTGATTTCCTCCGGGCTCCTTGCGGCGGGCCATTTCAAATTCGGAATTGGGAAATTTTGCATGCGGCATTGAATCAATGGCCTCCTCGGCCCGCAGCGCGTGCCACATCCGCCGGCTTGAAATCATCCCACCTTCGTCCAGTCTGTCGTGCTGCTGCGGGTTGAGACCGCTCACGCCCCGTTCCGCTCCTGACGAAGGCTGAGTGTCGCTTTTCTTTTCTTTTTCCCTTAAAAAGTGATTGTAATAATTCAAAATAAGGAGTAAAACCGTTTACAACTCAAAATTCCCAAAGGAAATAATATGAAACCGTCATCCAAGTTTCTATCGCCCCTCACGTTTCTCGTCGTATCAGTTACCGGCCTGCTGGTCTGTCTGCCAGCACATGGCTGGGACATTAATGCCAGGCTGGCTCCAAGGACTGTGACGTCACCAGCGATGCTGGCCTTGCCGCTATCGCCAGTTGTGCCGGCCCCGCCTGCCTGCGCGCCAGCACCTTCAGGCCTGGTGGGCTGGTGGAAAGGAGATGGCAATGGCAACGACAGCGCGGGAACAAACAATGCAACCGTGCCAGCGGGGGTGACCTACGCACCGGCGGAAGTGGATCTGGGCTTTAATCTGGATGGTCAGGCTCATCAGATTATTGTGCCCGATGCGCCGGCGTTAAATTTTAGCGGCAATCAGGATTTCTCACTTGAAGCTTGGATTCAGCCGCTGGCCAATCCCGGCAACTGGCAGGACATCATGGCAATCATTGACAAGCGAATCGCCCCGGACACGATCACGCAGCTGGGTTATGAACTCGACTTGCAAGGCGGCGTGGTGGTTTTCCAGATGGCCGACGTCCTGGCACCTTACAGTTGGAATAATTTTTCAGCCGGCCCGGATTTGCGCGATGGAAAATTCCACCATGTGGCGGTGACGGTCCACAGGACATCCACGACCGGAGGCCAGATCTATATTGACGGTCAGGTGGTTTTGACTTTTGACCCGACAGTCTGTCCGGGGGACCTGTCAAACACGGGACCGTTGCGGATTGGAAACCATGCCACACCCGGCCTCCAGGCTTATTATAAAGGGATCATTGACGAAGTTTCGCTATACAACCGCGCGCTTGCCTCCGGTGAAATCACCGCCATCTACAACGCCGGCAGCGCGGGCAAATGTGCGCCGGCAGCCGGCGATTGTGTTACGCCGCCTTCAGACCTGATTAGCTGGTGGCCGGGCGAGGGCAACGCCGATGACATTGTCAGCGGGAACAATGGTTCCCCAGTTGGCAAGCTCAGTTACACCAATGGAGAAGTTGGCCAGGCTTTTCAATTTGACGGCAGCACCAGCTACATCCCGGTGCCGGCTTCACCCAGTTTGAACATCGGGGCGACGGGCAGTGGCATTACCATCGAATGTTGGGTCAAGCCCTATCACTTGGGACCGGTCGGAGCCGCAGGGCTTCCGATTGTGGAATGGGATTCCTCCAGCACAGACGGGACAGCCCTTTGGTTTGAGGCCAGCTACCAGCTTTTTGCAGATATCAAAGATACATCGAATAATGCCCATGTAATTCAAACAGCCGCGAATACAATCAGCACGAACAGCCTGCAGCATGTGGCGGTGACTTATGACAAGGCCAGCGGGGCGGCGATGCTATACATCAACGGGGTCATGGCCGTTTCCAACAATATTGGAAGCTTCACGCCGCAGACGACTTATCCGATGAACATTGGCCGGCGCACCGGCCAGCCCATCGGTGATGGCGACACCTTCAGCGGGTTGATTGATGAATTGAGTCTTTACAACCGGGCCTTGTCTGCTTCGGAAATCGCGGCCATCTATAATGCCGGCAGCGCTGGCAAATGTGCGCCGGCATCTACCGCCTGCTATCCGCCGCCATCGGGCATCGCCGGCTGGTGGCCGGGAGATGGAAATGCCAATGATATTGTTGGCGGTGATAATGGCATATTAGAAGGAGGAGCCACGTTTGCACCCGGCAAGGTGGGGCTTGGTTTCCGGCTGGATGGAACCAATGGCTATGTGCAGATACCCGATTCCGCGACGCTCAAGCCAACCAATGTCACTGTCGAGGCATGGGTCTGGCTGGATCCAAACATCTCAACCACCGACAATGAACAGATCGTTTTCAAGCAAAACACCTGGTCCTATTATTTTGAAGGCTACACCATACTTAAGGCACACGTTGACAACGGCGACGGAACCTTCACCGACCGTTTTTCATCCGTGGTCAGCCGGAACGGGGATCAGGTTGTCATTTATTCCACCACGGCCGTCCAGCGCGGCGTCTGGTATCACGTTGCCACCACCTACGACGGCAACCAGTTGACTTTGTATGTGAACGGTGTGGCGGAAGCTTCGGCCATTGCGGGGTTTCCTTTGGACTATGGAACGGAGCCGGTGTTTATCGGCACGACCGGCGTGTCTGGCGTGTATATCAACATGTTCGCGGGCATCATTGATGAAACTTCCATTTACAACCGGGCCCTGTCCGCTTCGGAAATCCAAGCAATCTACGCTGTCGGCAGCGCGGGCAAATGCAAAGAGCCATTGCCACCCGGTATCACGGTGCAACCAACCAGCCAGATGACGGTGGAAGGCTCCAATGTTGTTTTGTCGGTCACGGCCAGCGGCAACGGACCCTTCAGCTATCAATGGAGTTTCAACGGAACCAATATTTCCGGCGCGACCAACGCCACATTGACCCTCACGGATCTGCATCCGGACCAGTCCGGCAATTACACCGTGACCATCACCACGCCCTATGGAAGCATCACCAGCGCCAGCGCCGCCGTCACCGTGATTGCCCAGACCATTCTCATCTATAATTATTCAGGCATAGATAGATGCACCACCGCTGGCCACACCACCTTGAACGCCTATGCCGGCCGGTTGTTTTTCATTCCAGACACCACCAATGGCACGTTCGTCGGCTGGACCATGGAGCGGGGGAAAAGGCAATATTGGGTAAATCCGCTTTCGGATTATCTGCTGATTACCGTGGCCGGCGAGGGCAAACATACGATCACCGTGCTGGGCCAGGCGGGCCAGGGAATTGACACCAATGGCAAAGCCCATCTGTGGTCTGACTTGCACAAGGGACAAAATACGGTGTTCACCGTCGGCCAGAATAAGAACTATTCGTTTCCCGACATGCTTACCGACGCGGCCACCCGAATCTATCCCGATTCAGTGACCGGCAACATGGTTATGGATGAATCCACTTCCATCTATGACTTTTTGGCCCACGACACCCAGGTTGCCAACAACCAGGGCCAGACGATGCAGGATTTGGTGAACACCTTGACCAGCAAACTGGCGGCAGAAGGCTATCAATTACAGTAAATCTTGAATCGCAACAATTAGCTTAATGTATAATGGAAGTAACAGTTGATGGATGGTAAGCCAAGCACCTATTGGCAGAGCAATGGCGAGGGCCGTAAGTGTCAGAGTATTATGCCACGACGTTGATGATGCGAGCCGTTGCACCGGCAGTTGCCTTTTGTTCCAAGCTTGGGGCATGACTTCGGGGATTTGGCGGTTGGGTCATGTGCGGCAAACGGGTGAGGACAGCACGAAGATGAGCGTAAGTGGCAAGGCCGCGACGGTGACAGCATTCGAGGATGGTATAAATGATCGCGCTGCGTTCACCGGCCCCGGCGTAACCCACGAAGAGCCAGTTTTGCTTGCCGATGGCCGTGGGCCGGATGGCATTTTCCACGAGGTTGTTGTCTATCTCCACCCGGCGTCATCGAGATAAACTGCCAACGTGCGCCACTGGCAAGCCCCTTGACCCTGCATGTCAGCAGTCATGACGCTGGTGGAAATTCCAAGGGGATTTTCCTCCAGATGCAGACGTCGCGCCCATGACGGACAGGCGGCGGGCGACATATCAATGCCAATCCCGCGCGCGGATTTTCAAGTGGACGGCTGATGGTTTTCCGTCTCCGTGCGGAGGACCGCATTGTCCAAGTTGCTGCGGATAATTTGGGCGAGGTTATGAACAGCAAACGGCTTGGTGATGAAGTTGACGCCTTCCTGCAACGGAAAATCCTTGGCGACGATGTCGGTGCTGTAGCCGCTCATGTAAACCATCTTCAGCCTGGGGTTTTCCTGAAGCAGACGCCGGCCCAGCTCTTTGCCGGTCATGCCGTCGGGCATCATCAAATCGGTGAGCAACAAATGAATTTCACCCTGATGTGCTTTCCAGACATCCAAGGCTTTGACTCCCGTGCCCGCTTCCAGCACGTGGTAGCCCAGACGCGAGAGGGAGAGATTTATCGTGGTGCGCAGCGACGGTTCATCCTCCACCAGCAAGATGGTTTCATGGCCGGTCTGGATGGTGGCCAGCATTTTTTGAATGAATTTGGTATCATGCTTTTCCCCCAGCCTGGGCAGGTAAATTTTGAAGGTCGTTCCGTGGCCGACTTCGCTATAGACGTTGACCCAGCCCCGGTGTTGTTGCGCGATGCCAAAGAGGGTGGCCAGGCCCAGGCCCGTGCCTTTGCCGACCCCTTTGGTGGTGAAGAACGGCTCGAAAATTCTCGGAAGAATTTCCGGCGGGATGCCGCAGCCGTTGTCGCTCACGCTCAAGCGCACAAAGGAGCCGGGCCGCGCCTGGGCCGTTTGCGTGGCGGCGAACTCATCAAATTCCACGCCGGCCGTCCCAATGACCAACTGGCCGCCGTCGGGCATGGCGTCGCGGGCGTTCACCGCGAGATTCATCAAGATCTGGTCCATCATGCCCGCATCGGCATGGAGCAACATGGGTTGCGCCGACAGTTTGAGCTGCACCGCGATGTTTTCGCCGAGGGTGCGCGCCAGCATTTTAGTCATTTCAACGATGGAGTCGTTCAAATCCAGATCGCGCAGTTGCAATGTTTGTTTCCGGCTGAACATCAGCAACTGGCGGGTCAGGGCGGCGGCGCGTTGAACGGCGGTGCCGATATCGTCGGCCATCTCCAATTGCCCGGCGGAAAGACCCCCGTCGCCTTTCAGCAGATGCGCCTGCATTTGGATGACGGCCAGGATGTTGTTGAAATCATGCGCCACGCCGCCGGCCAGCGTGCCAACGGCCTCCATTTTTTGCGCCTGGCGGAATTGAGATTCAAGCTGCGCTTCCCGCGTCACGTCGCGCTTGACGGCCACATAGTTGACGACCTTGCCCGTGGCGTCCCGCATTGGCGAAATGGTGGCCTCCTCCTCATAGAGTTTGCCGTCCTTGCGCTTGTTGATGAAATGCCCCTGCCACGTTTCGCCGCATGCGAGCACCTCCCACATCTGGCGGTAAAACTTCGTATCGTGCTTGCCGCTCTTGCAGCAGGCGGGGATTCTGGCCGAGCGCTTCCGCGAGGCTGTAGCCGGTGGTTTTCTCAAACGCCGGGTTGGCATATATAATCCTGCCGTCGGTGTCGGTGATCACGATGGTCTCGGTGGCCTGCTCAACAGCCATCGCCAGCCGGGCGTGGGATTCCTCCGTCCGCCTTTGCGCGGTGATGTCGCGCGAAATGCCCATGATGCCGATGATCTTCCCGGTTGATGTCGCGCAGCGGCATTTTCGTGCTGGAGGCCCAACTGACTTGCCCGTCCTTCCACACTTCCCGTTCTTCCTTGGCAATCATCGGCTGGCCGGTGCGGATGATTTCCTGTTCGTCATCAAACGCGGGCCGGGCGTGCGCGTCCGCGAAGAAGTCAAAATCCGTCTTGCCCAGTATGGCCTCCGGGGATTCCGCCCCAATCAGGCGGGCCATGGCCTGGTTGCATTTGATGAAACGGGATTGGGTATCCTTGAAATAAATGCGGTCCGGCGAGTTGTCCAGCAGCGACTGCCACAAATAGCGTTCGTAGTTCCAGATCGGCTTCCACCCGCTTGCGTTCGGTGATGTCCTGGATCGTGCCCTGCATCTTGATCAAATTGCCTTGGGCGTCAAATTCCAGCCGGCCGAGGCCATGCACCCAACGTTCGGCCTGGTCGTTGTGACGAATGATACGGTATTCCTTGTTGAAAGGCTGTTTCTGGGCCAGCACCTCTCTGGAAAAGTAATCCGTCATCATGGTGCGGTCATCGGGGTGGATCAAGGCCGTCCAGCCTGCCTGCGAGTGTTCATAGGCCGGGCCGATGCCAAACACCCGGTCCAGCACTTCCGAACTGTCCCACCGGTTGTTGACAATATCGAACACGTAACTGCCCAGGCTGGCAATGCTCTGTGATTCCTTGAGCAGACGGGTGTTTTCCCGCAAGGCCGCCTCAGCCTGCTTGCGCTCGGTGATGTCGCGCACACTGCCGTTCAGCAACGTGCGGCCTTTCAACTCCAGCCGAGTCAAAAGCACGGTGGCCGGGAACTCATCTCCGTCCAGACGCTTGTGGATCCACTCGAAGTAATGGTTACCCTTCCGCATGGCTAGTTCAATCATCGCTTTGGCCTTCTCGGCGGAAAGGGAGCCGTCCGCCTGGCGTTCGGGAGACAATTCCCACGGGATTTTCGACACTAATTCATCCTTATCTCTGGCCCGAAACATGGAGATGGCGGAGGAATTACATGACTTGAATTCCCAATCCGGCGGTTCTAGCGTCATGAAGGCATCATCCGAGGAATCGAACAGACGCCTGTATGTTTCCTCGCTCTCGCTCAGCGCCGCCTCCGCTTGCTTGCGCGCGGTGATGTCGCGGAAATACCACACCCGGCCGTAATATCTGCCTTCCGGTGAAAACATCGGCGTGGAATATCGGTCAATAGAACGCCCATCCTTCAGTGCTATCTCTTGCTGGCTCTTTTCCGTCTTGTGTTCGTAAAGATAGCTGATGCGGGCCAGAAACGCCTCCGGGTTTGCAACCTGGCTGGCGACCCGTTGCAGTATCGGTTTGTCGTCGCCTGACGCAACCATGTCCGCCGGCAGCCCCCACATTTTTACAAACCGTTGGTTGTATGAAATAATGCGCGCGTTCTCGTCCACCAACAGGATGGCGTCGGGCGAGGTTTCCTGCTGGGTCGTTAAAATCGCATGGTTGAATTTTTGTTGCTCCTCCATCCGTTTGCGCTCGGTGATGTCGCGGATGTTGCATTGGATCACATTTTTGTCACCGGCCTGATACACGTTGCTGACAAACTCCACGGCGATGCGGCGGCCATCACGCGTTTCCAACGGCAGGTCTTCGTAGCGGATATACCCCTCTTTTTGCAATCGCTTCAGTATGCCTTGATTGGCCACGACGTCCTTGAACGGGCTTAATTCGCCGACCGATTTGCCGACCATTTCGTCGTGGGAAAAACCCAGCAGTTCAACCAGGAACGGATTCACATCGGTGACGCGTCCCGTAACCACGTCCAGAATCAGGATGCCGTCCCGCGCCGATTCGAAGAGCCGGCGATAACTCAATTCGGAAGCGCGAAGCGCCGAACCCTGCGCCGCCGCCTTTTCTACCCGCAAGTCCGACTGCTCCATCAGCGCGTCTCTACCGGGGAGGGCATTTTGATCCTTATTAATCCCGCCAATATTATGCGTTGGGTGCCGGCCTGAATCATCCGCTGGGTTGGTAAGGGGATGTTTGGTTTTCATTGTATAAACATACTACATCCATACGGACGCAATGGACACAGATTTCTCCGAATGCTCAATAGGCTGTTCACCCCACGCGAAGACATAAAGCAGGGAGGGGGATCCCCAGCGGCCGGCAATTCCTCCGCGCCCCTGTGTTTCCATTTAAATCCTTTACACAGCGCGGAAACTTTTTGGCCATGCCGGAGATGAGGGCGGGCGGCGGCGTCACTGTGACGAGCGGCCAGTTCCGGCGCGCGGGTTTTCAAAGGACACGCGCACTATCTTTTCGCGTCAATTGGCTGAAATAAAACGGGAATGGATGTTTGCAGCGCGGCGGCCAGTTTCTCAATATTCGCCAGGGAAACATTCCGCGAACCCCGTTCGATGTCCGAAATGTAAGTCCGGTGCAGGCCCGTCCTCCCGGCCAGTTTCTCCTGCGTAAAGCCGAGTTGCATCCTGTGGAACCTGACCGCACTGCCGAATGTTTTTTTGATGCTGGCTTTTTTCACGTCCGAACCTTAAAGCCGGTCGTTCAATTTATCAAACGAGATTCTTCGCAATGTGCCGCCGAGGATTTCCTGCACAGTCACGGCGACGACAACTTTGTGGCTGCTACGGTTCGCCTTGCCTGCTGCTTGCGAGGCGCGTCGGCAGACCGTCGCAACTTTTCCGGGCATTTCAGATGGCGGCGCTCTGCCGAGACGCCGCTACGCCCGTGCCGCCGGGGGCGAGGACGGCCCGGTTCTCAAATTCATACGGCGGAATTGGTTGGGCGGGCATCCCTCTGCCCGCCGCTGGCTGCCATAGAGCGCATTTTGGTTCTCACTACGACGGCGCGCACGGAGTGACGCGCCCCACCGCGCCGCGCGGAGGCCGCCGAAGCCGCGAGCAGCGTGCCATTATGACCGTGACCCCTCAAAAAATGCGTGCATATACATCAACGTTCCGACTGAGCACTGGCGGCTGGTTGGTGGGATCGGTCGTGGCTGGCGGATAGACCCAAATCTCGCAGGTGCGGTCTATGTGGGTGATCAAAATCGGGCCGGAAACAAAATTAGTGAAACCGCCCGCAGCGTGAATGGCATCAAGCGCCGTCATTCCCTGAATCCAATGATAACAACCGGGTTTTACCACTCCTCCACTGACATAGACGTATGGCTCGACAGCTTTTTTCTTCGCCATGACTCTTTCGGCCATATCCGTGGCCATCTGCCCCCACGAGTCTTTGAGGTGTGGATTGGCCCCGGCTTTCATCAGTAAATCCACGATGTCCTGTGAACCATGGTCAGCCGCACACATCAGGGCAGTGTCGCCGCTCCCGTCCGGCACATCAACATTGATGTGGGGCTGGGCAAGCAGCAAGACTACCAAATCGCGGTTTCCCCGATAAGCGGCATTGCCCAATGCGGTGAGGCCCATCCATGGATTGTTGGTCGCGTTGGGATCGACACCCGCTGCTAACAATACTTTGACGAAGTTCAAGGCGGTCTTCGGGTTTTTGATAAAAGCGGCTTCGACAATTTCGCGGCCCCGGGGTTTGGCTCCATGCGTCAAGAGAAACTTGAGCATGTCAAGGTTCTCTCTATCTACGGCGCCATCCAGCGGGCTATATGTCCCGCAGCCGATTGGGGCATTGATGTCCACCCCCTGCCTGAGCAATACCTCAACCTTGTGAAAGTCCTGATCTTTAAGGATGGCCATTTGCATCCGCATCGCGCGCGGGTCAATGGGGATTGGTCTTGCCGGCTGGTTTGTCTCCTGCGCCGGACTGGCAAAACCAGTAACGGTGATGGCGACCACCAAAAGTGCGATCAATCGGGTTTTCATTTGCCCGGCATAATCCGCCCAGGTATTCACGTAATCGCAGCGTTCGATTTCTGCTTTCATTCCAGGCACAGCAGCAAGCATATCCCTGTTGGTTCAGTTGGTAAAATTATTTTCCCCGAACCTCGGGTCGAGCACGATCTTGACGTAGTGGATGACGTGCCAGTCGCAGTGGTAATCAAAGCTGCCGGTCTGTTTGAGGACGCGGGCAAGCTGGTTCAGATTGTCGCCGCAACAGACGACGCGGGTGTCAAGGAGGGGCGTGGGTTTGGCGGGCTTGGCAGTGGCGGTCTTTTGTCCGCCGGGCCGGGTCGTCGTCCTGCGAACGGCGGTCGGTGACCGCGGCTACAGTTGCCGGGGAGTTTTCGCGCCGGAAATTTTTTTCGCCATGCGGGAGACCAGGGGAACGCGGGTGGCAGCGTCAATGTGGCGGGCGGGTTTCAGCGTGGGTCTCCGCGTCGAGCCGCTTGATGGCCTCACGCAGCCTGGCTTCAATCAATTTTTGCCGCTCGGCGGAAATGATTTTTCCGCCGGACAATTCGCGCACATAAAAACTGTCAATCGCCGCGCCGCGCTCGGTCACGATGCGCGCGCCGGCGATGTCCACCGACAGTTTGGCAAACGTCTGGGAAATGGCGTAAAGCAGGCCCAGTTGATCCTCGGTTTCAATTTCGATGAGCGTGCGCGTCTCGGACAAATCATTGTCGAAATGGATTTCGGTCGGCATCCGCTCGCCGGCGTAGCCTTGGTAAACCGGGCGGTTGGTGACCTGCCGGGCGATGAGCGCGGGCAGATCCACCGCTTCGCCGTTCAACACTTTTTCGAGCAGCTCCGCAAATGTGTCGTGCTGTGCGCGGGCGGCGAGATTGCCGGTGCGGGCGTCGTTGACAAAAAAGGTGTCGAGTGCGATGCCGTCAATGCGCGTGAAAATCTGCGCGCTCAAGATGTTCAGTCCGGTGGCGCTCAACGAGCCGGCAATTTTCCCGAACAGCCCGGCGCGGTCCCAGGTGCAGATTTTGACGACGTTGTAGCCGCGGTTGGGTTCGTCCATCCAGGCGGTCACGGGCGAAAGTGCGCGGCCATTTTCGCGGATCAGCCGGTGCATGAACCGGTGCGTGAGTTCCAGGTCGTCGAGCACCTCCCTGGCCGTGCGGGTTTGAAAATAGGGCGGCGGGAGCGAGGAAAAATGTCCTTCCAGTTCCTCGTCGCTGATTTGTGGCGGCGCCAGTTCACGCACTTCCTGCTTGAAGAGTTCGAGCTGCTTTTCCGAGGCGCGGCGGAATTCCGTGCCGCCGGTGAGCAGCACCATCGCGCGCCCGTGCAACTGCCACAAGAGCGAATCCTTGAAGCCGTTCCACAATTTGTCGCTGGTGCCCTGCGAATCAGCGAAGGTCAGCAGCGTGAGCAGGTTCAAATTTTCCGGCGTCTGGATTTGCCGGGCAAAATTGCGGATGACCGACTGATCGTCGAGGTCGCGCCGCTGCGAAATCGTCGCCATGAGCAGGTGATTTTCGATGACGAGCCGGAGCGTGTGCGCCGCCGAGCCGTCGAGTTGCAGGCGTTTCGCCGCGCGCATCGCCATGGCCGCGCTGACTTCCGCGTGGCCGCCCTTTTTATGGCCTTCCGCCTTGCCGACATCGTGCAGCAGCAGCGCGAGATAAAGCAGGCCGGGCCGGTTCAAGCCCTGGAACAGCGGCGCGTAGTTTTTATACGGCAACTCCTGCGCCTCCCAGATTTTGTCGAGCTGTTCGAGGCAGACGAGCGTGTGTTCGTCGGCGGCGTATTGATGGTAAAACTCGTGCTGCACCAGGCAGGTGAGCTTGCCGAATTCGGGAATGTATTTGCCGAGCAAATTCACCTCGTGCATCGCGCGCAAAACCGGCGCGACCTCGCCGCGCCGTTCGAGGATGGTCAAAAAAGTCTCGCGGACGGGTTCGTCATTCAGAAAATCGCGGTCCACGAGCGAGAGCTGGTTGCGGATGAGCTGCGCGAGGTCGGGATGCAACTTCATGTGCCGCTGCTGCGCGTGGAGGAACACCCGCATGAGCCGGCGCGGCGAGTCGCGGAAAACGCGGTTCGACGCGGCGTGAATTTCGCCCTTGATGAATTTGAAGCCGTCCACGATTTCCGGCTCGCGTTTTCTTTTGGGCAGCCAGGCGCTGAAGGAAAGCCGGCTCGGCGGCGGCGTGACCAGCGCCATGCGCTGTTCCAGCGTGCGCGTGATGAGGAAAATATTCCGCATGTGCGTGTAGAGGTCGCGCATGAATTTTTCGATGCGGATGCTGGGCGAGCGGTCGGGGTAGCCGAGTGCGTGCGCCACGGCGGGCTGCAAGTTTTTGCCCAGCACGTCGAGCGGCCGGGGAACCTCGTAATGCAGCTCCGTCCGGACGCGCAGCAAAAAATCGTAGGCCGCCTCGAGCAGCTTGTGTTCGGCTTCGGAAACAAATTCCTGCGCCTGCAAATCCTGAAGCGTGCGGGTGTGGTATTTGAAAAACGCCATCCACAACAGGTTTTGAAAATCGCGCAGGCCGCCGCAGCCGTTTTTGATGTTCGGCTCCTGCATGCAGGCCGAGTTGCCATATTTGGCGTGCCGCGTCGCCTGGTCCTCGACGCGCGCGGCAATGTATTTTTCCTCGAAGCCGGCGACACATTTCGCCACGACCGTCTTTTGCAGTTTTTTGAAGAGCGCCTCGTCGCCGACAATCAGCCGCGCCTCGATCAGCGAAGTTTTGGACTGCATGTCCGCGTTCGCGACCTTCACGCAATCGTCCATGCTCCGCACCGCGTGGCCGACTTTCAGGCCGATGTCCCACAACGGATACAGCACGCCGTCAATCAGCTTCGACAAATACGGCAGCGGCCGGCCCACCGCGATCTGGCCGTTATGCAAAAACATGAAGTCAATGTCGCTGTGCGGATTCAGCTCCGCGCGGCCGTAACCGCCGATGGCGACGAGCGCGATGGCGGGAAATTCCTTTTGCGCCGGCGGCGACAGGCTGGCGAACGCCGTGGCCCAAAGATGCCGCAGCAGTTCGTCGAGGATGGTCGCGCGCGCCCGGCAGATTTCGCGCCCGCCCGCGCCGCCGCGGTGCTCGATCTTGAGCCGGTGCGTTTCGACCTTGAGAAAACCCTTGTAGCGGGTGAGTTTCTCCGCCGCGTCGCCGCCCGCCGGCGCGGGCAGACGCGCTTGCGCGTTGAGTTCGATCTTTCTGATTAAATCCTGCACGGGCGCATATCATCTCGTTTCGTGTTTCAAGTTTCAAGTTTTCCGCGCGGAAAATTTCAAAAGACGCGCTGCAATCGCGAAAACCTTTTCGCGGGCGTGAATTTTGTTACCATGCCCGCGTCATGCCAGTTGAACTCGATCCCGATGCCGCCCGGATGCTGCGCGTGAAGCGCGGCGACCGCGCGGCGTTCACCGAGCTGGTCGAGAAATACAAGCAGCCGGTGATGAATTTTGTCTATCGCTCGCTGCGGGACGAGCCGGAAGCCGAGGACGTGGCGCAAAACGTTTTTTTGCAGGTTTACAAATCGCGCGCCCGCTACGAACGCACCGCCAAATTTTCCACCTGGCTTTTCACCATCGCGCGGAACCTCTGCCTGAATGAAATCCGCCGCCGCTCGCGTCATCCCGCCGAGTCGCTCGAGGAAACGCACGCCGAGCACGACGACCAGCCGGCCCGGCAATACGAGGACAAAAACGTTTTCCTGCCGGCGGAAAACATCCTGCACGGCGAGCTTGCCGGAAAAATCGAGGAGGCACTCGCCGGACTGCCGGAAGCCCAGCGCACCGCCATTTTGCTCTGCCGGCAGGACGAATTGAGCTACGAGGAGATCGCCAGGGTTCTGGACTGCTCGCTGTCCGCCACGAAATCGCTCATCCATCGCGGCCGGGAAACGCTCAAGCAAAAACTAAAGCCGTATTTGCAAACCGGCGACTGGCCGGAGTGAGGCGCGATCAATAACCCTCGCCTCCCCAGGCCAGATTTTTATTGGTTTGCATCTGCCAACTGCGTCGAGATGGCCAGCCCTTGCTCGAAAGGGTTGCGGTTCAGCATCGCGCTTTCTTCCGCCTGTTCCACGGCTTTGCTGCTCACCGCCAGACTCTCGTCGGCCACGTTGAGATCAAGCCGGGCTTGTTCCACTTCCAGATCGAGTGTCAGGCTGACCTTGTGCTGTTCTTCGCGGGCGGATTCCAAATTCGCCTGCCAACGCGACCGCCTCGTCTATGTTCACCTTGGCAAGCTTCACCTTGCCGGCAAAGTCGGCGGCGAATTGTTCCAGCAGCGGCGCGAGCATCTTGCACGGTCCGCACCACGGCGCGTAAAAATCCACCAGCACCGGGCCGGGGGCGCGCAGGACTTCGGCTTCAATATTGGTTTCGGTCAGCTCGGTGATGTTTTTCATGTCAAAATCCATCGTTGCTGCCTTTACCGAGCCGTCAGGTCGCAAAAAGTTACAACCTTGTTTATACACGATTCGCCCGCTGCCTTTGAGAAGTCCTTTCGGGATAGTTCAGTCTCCTTGCATTCACTCGAAAACGCCATGAGTGGGGCGAACCGTGCCCCTCGCAAGGACGCGTCATCGCAACTTCAGCCGGGCGAACAGCAGGACTTTCACCCAGTCGAGACAGACGAAGTGGGCCAGCGCCACGGCGACGACGATGAGCAAAACCGGCGTGCCGATGGCCGGCATGACGAAGCCGTTTAAGACCGGGATGGCGGTGACGCCCAGTGCAGCTGCACACCCAGATCGTTTTCGGGAAAGCCTGAGGTTGTCCGAAGCGCAGTCACCGTGGCTTCGTTGCGGTCAGAGTCCCGGTTTTGTCGCTGCATAACACGGTCATCAAGGCGATGTCATGCAAGGCGCTGAGACGCGTGATCAACATCCCGCACCTAGGGCGACACAGTGCGATAGTAGCGTTGGTTGCTGCCGACCGGATTGGGATCGGTAAAAATGGCTGAAGTTCCCATTGCATTGGTAGCGCTTCCGATCAAGGTGGTCCACGCAGACGGAAACAGATTGGTTGTTGATTCGACGTGATAGGCGAATCCTGGAGTTGTGGCATAGGTCAGCGTCACCGAACCGTTGCCATTTATCAAGATGCTAAGAATGTTTTGTTGCGGGGCGTTTCCCCCCGCGGAAACAGCGAATGGCGCGCTCACAGCGTTGCTGATGGACAGTCCGCCATTTGGTGCAAACCATTTGCTCGTCAGATAATTTTCCACGGATGTCCGGTCGGCAACATTCAAAGCCGAGTTGTAAACTAAGACCTCGGCCACGTCTCCGTCCCAGCCGTTGTCGACCGTCGTCGGGTCCGGCTCCAACCTTCCGCCCACGGTCACATCCGTGATGCCGTAGGTATAGGGACTGATTCCATTGACGATGTTCGCACCATTACTGCTGACAAGGCCGCCGGCTTCGTTCAAATATAAGTTAGCCATGCCGGCATTGTCCACGAAGGTCAGCTCGAATGCCGTGTTTGCAGCCAGGGCCGTTGCCTCAGCCTGCATCGGGGTGGCTGGGTGATTGCGTTGAATGCCAAGCGGGTATGGCACACTCTGACTGCCGTCGGTCAAAACAACTACGCCGGCTGAACCTTGCCCGTCAACCTGTCCCGCCGTGCTGAAACTGACCGGTGCCTGCCAGCCGATGGTATTTTCCGACTGACGCGCGACGACGAAATATGTCATTTGATTTCCACTATTAGTGTAGGCGTTCTGGCCAATGTTGCCGAGGTAAGTGCAGCCTGCACCGTAACCACTTCCATTCTTGTTAAATGTCACCACCGGCATGCCGTTCAACTGATTGGTCAGCCACGGCTGAAGCATCATTGAGTTCTGGGTGAACCAGAGATTGGTGCCGGTTGCTCCCGCGCCGCCGCCGCCTTTGTTTTTCCAAGCTTGAACTCTTGTGGAGTTGGTCGTCAAGGTGCCCGGATCATTGGCGTCAAGCCAGAGCACCGCGCCGGATATTGGATTACCAACGCTCGCTGTCGTCGAAGCGACAAGCTGATTGCCGGTGCCGGCAGTGTCAATGGCCAGATCAGTGAATGCCACCACCCCATTGCTGCCGCCCGTGCCGATGTTGTAATCGGTTGTGCCCAGCAACATGCCGGTGCTATTGGTCAATGCGATACTGATGATCAAGCTGGCCGGCAAACCTGTGGTGGTCGGATTCCCAAATGCATCCACCGCTTCGAGGACTGGTTGCTGACCAAATGGAACACCCGCAACTGCTGAACCGGGCTGGGTTGTAAAGGCCAGCGCCGCCACCGGACCGATGACCATGAAGGAACTGCTGTTGGTCGGTGGTGCGTTGCCGCCTGCAGCAGTGGCGGTCAGCATTTTTGGACCGGCTTGATTTAAGTTCAAATCATTGAAATGGGCAATGCCGCCGCCGTCAGTTGAGCGCGTCAAAGTGCCGGCCAATGTGCCGGTGCCGCTGCCGAGTGACAGGGTAATCGTGGCACCGGGTAGTGCCTGGCCGTTGATGTCAAACGCTTGCACCTGAATTTCCGGATTAATGGTTGCGCCCAAAAGCACATTGCCCGGCTGCTGTGCAAAAGCCATAGTCTGTATCTGCGTGGTGAAGCTGGCGGTCTGGGTAACTGGCCCGTTCACCGTGACCGAAGCCGGATTGTTGTTCCCAGAATACGATCCGCTTCCGCTGCCCGTCCAGCCAGTGAAGCTGTAACCGTTGGACGCCGTGGCACTGATGTTGACCATTGCACCGCTGTTCGTCCACAAACTGCCGGGACTTAAGCTTCCGCCGAGACCGGCGTTCATCGCCAGGTAATACTGCGTTGTGAAATTCGCCGTGTAATTGGCGCTGACGGTTGGACTAACGACATGCGAAATCGTCCCGGCATCACTCCAGGAATTCCAGACATATTGAACTCCCGCGCTCCCACTCTGCGGCGAGGCGGTGGCAATGGTGTGATTCGAACCCGGCGTCCAGTTGAAGGTTTGCGCACTCGTATAGTTGGTGCCGTCCACGGCAAATGTTAATCCAGTAGGATTCGCCTGCACTGTCACGCTCATGGCGTTGTTCGTCACGAAATGGAAGAAGAACTTAGATGAGTCATTCCGGTATTCAACGATAGTGGAATTGCTCACGGTCATGCTCCCAACGGCATCACTGCGCGCCCACAAACCGTTCCGCCCGCTGGTGCCGAGGCCGTAATTGGGGATGCTCACATTGGCCGCCACCGCGTTTGTCAATGTGCCCGTGCCGCCGATGATGCTCATGCCGTCGGAAATGCTATTGGTGATGTTCAGATTGTAGAGACTGACATTCGAAATGCCGCCGCTGTAGGTGTCCAGACAGAGTTGCAGGGCGGCGCGCCATTGGTATCCAGGATCATAACCGCCGCAACGAATCAGGTCGCATCTCTGGGCAACCGTGGTTCCGCTGAAGGTATTCGCCCCGACTGCAAAGGTTGTGCTGATTAGAATGCCGCAGCCGTAGGTAATATCCTGAAACAGGCAGTCCTGAATTTGGTTGCCGACGCCGCCGTAAATGGCCCCGCCATTGGCCAGAAAAGGCGTTTGCGCTGTGCAATGGGTGATGACGTTGAGGCCGGGGATATATGTCTGCCCAGTGTAGGTTGCCGGCCAGATGGGAAAACAATCGTCGCCCGTTCCCCGGGCGGTGCAGTTCGTAACCGTTGTGCCGTGCATTCCCACACAGAGGTTGATGCCGTCCGCGATGGTGTCGCGGAACCGGCAATCGGAAACGACCAGCCCGCTTGAATTGACGAGCCAGGCACCGGTTTTGGTATGCTCCACCCAGATACGTGCGATGGTCGAACCCGTGCCGTAAGATCCGCCCAGACCATCATTCGGCTCGCTGTCGTTGCGGTAGTTTAATTTTCCAATGATCGCGAAATCGGCCAGATGAATATTGCTGCCGTTGCCGTTCAGGGTGACCCGGCGGGCGGAGTTGGTGTAGAGAACTGGATTCCCGACCAGCGTGCTATACCACATGCCCGCACCCTGGATGGTCACGTTGGAAGGAAGGTTGATGGTATTGGTGACAATGTAGGTTCCCGCCGGCAACCAGGCGATTTTCCCCTGCGACTGCGCGGCGTTGATGCAATTCTGAAGTGCAACGGTGGAGTCATTCACTCCATTCGTATCCCCGCCGTAGCTGACGATGGATAATGAATTTGCCGGCATGGCAATCGGCGCGGCAACATTTTCCAGGTCAACGAGGTCAATGACATAATAGGACGCGGTGTCGGTGCTGTCCTCTTGCAAGCGCACCACATCGCCCAGATTGATGTTGAGGCCGTTGGCGCGAACCTCGTCGTAAAAATTTCTGGGCGATCCAGCTGATGGACTGTTCGTGAACGGATAATTTCCATACAGCCATGAATACAGGGAGGTCACCGGCAGCTTCTCAACAAACACCCCGTTGGTGTAAAGACTGAGGGTGTAGTTGGTTCCCGTTCCATTCGCCGTGTCTGGCACGCTGTAGCGCACCACAATGGAATTCGCGGCCGCCTGCGCGGTGAACTGCACATACTGGCCTGTGCCATTCAGTTGAACGCATTCCCGCCCCGACGCTTCCGAAGCGACCACGTTGGGACCATACTGCGGCCCCAAAATCGTGCCGCCGCTGATGGTCATGTTTTCCGCTTCGTAAGTCGTCCACGGCACGGTCGCCCCGCTGAACGCCTGCGCGGGATGAATCGAAACCATGAGGAGAACGCCAAAAGCGAAAAAACGAATCCGGCAAATTAGGTTGCAAACAGATGAAATTGAATCACCGCTCTTTTTTGATTGACCCATGTCAGATTTTGTTTGAGTTGCGCAAACCGACATTTTGAACCAATCATGAGATTTTTGCCGATGACGAAACAAATTAATTTTAATTTTTAGGAACATACCATGAGAAGGCCCAACCCGCTAGTCACATGAATTGGGGACGAGCGCTGATGCTAAGACACAGCTTGACGGACAATACAAGCATTGAATTTCGCCCGAACTCATCGCTGAAGTAAATAATGCCACGCACCACGCAAAGCCCCACCGTAAGACGGCGGCGGAAAGTTGCTTTGCGAGCGCCGCTCCCGAAAACATTCCCGCATCGCCCACAACAGGAAGCCGCGCGTGAGCCACCAGGCGAAGCTCACAGATCACGCAACTGGCCGATCAAACCGCCGAGGCAATTAACCGCGATGATTGCCAGTGACGTGCCGAAGGCCGGCTTTATTTCCAGCCTGGCAAACAAAACGAGCGCGGGCAGGATGAGAAAACCGCCGCCAACGCCGAGAAGTCCGGTCAGCACGCCCACGGCCACGCCAATCGCCAGACAGCGCACCGGGCGACACTCATGCGCGACCGGCTTCGCTTCAGCGGGTGCGTTTTCATCACAACTCAACCGGGCTGCCAGCGAAGGAAAAGTTACAAGCTTGTTGCGTCAGCGTTCGTTTCCGAACCGGCTTCGGGGGGGCCAGGATGCAAGCCAAGCTGCTTGGGTTTTTCGCGCAGGGTGAAGCGGGACAAGTCCAGCCAGCGCGCGGCTTTCGCCTGGCTGCCTTCGGCCAGCAGGATGGCTTGGGTGACGATTTCGCGTTCGGCCTCGAGGAGCATTTGGGTATGAGCATCAGCAACTCGCCTTGCTGCGCCCGCGCCAGAAAATCGCCTGCGAAGGCGGTGAAGAAGTTGCCAGCCGGGGCGGGCGCAGTGTTGCGGGCGGCCAGGGTTTGGCGAACGGCGTCGGTGTTGATGGCGAGTCCGCGCGCGCCGAGCAGCAGGCGGCGGGTCAGGTTTTCGAGTTCGCGGACGCCGCAATCCGCTTCCCGCAATATCCGAATCTTGTCTTCCGTCGTGTATCGTTTACCTCTCATTCGTCTGGTCCTTTCTTGCGCCCCAGACTAACACATCAGCCGGCCCGAAAAAATGAAGTCACGTCAGAGGTTTCATAATTTCGTTTTTTCTGTCCGAAAGTTATGAAACCGTCCGTGCCTTTGGGTGTATCAGCTACACTTGACTGGCAGCGAATTCCGTCTTCGCTAGTAATGCCAAAGTAATGACCGGGTAGTGATTCAGTTTTAACCCGGTAATAATTTCGCTGGCACTTGCCTTTCTTGTCGCACTATCTCGCTGAAATTCAGCAAGTTAAAATTGGTGCCGGTGGCGGGACTCGCACAATTTGAACTACTTTGTATTACTCAGCAACTACCACCATACGACCAGAGACGAACCACGTCATAACTAACGAATGTCAATAGAATCAGCCGCTCCTGGCTAAGTGTTTCCAGCAACGGCCAGTAATTGCGATCTGCCTTTTTGTTTGGTGCTAAATTAGGTTTGCGCGTGTCGTGAGAGACGATGGTGAATTTTCCCATGCCAGAATCGCCTGTTTGCGAACTTCTCCCCACTGGTAACCACCGATAGCGCCGGTTTCACGGATGACCCGATGGCATGGAATGAGATACGCCAGCGAGTTTTGTCCCACAGCTGACGCGTGCAACCCGTTCATAATCGTTCATGACAGCACTTTACTATACGGGGATAATTGCAACCACCCGCTTCTTGCTCCCAAAATTCGTGGCCATTCGGACCTTCAGAATCCGAACTGGGCCATAGTCCACGGTGCAACTTTTTAAGTTACATCATTGTTTACGGATTAGATTTCAACCGATTCCGCCCTTTTATGGAAAATTTTTCCAACCAGCCAGTCGAGTGAAAAAATACCGGCACCAAACGCCAGAACCGTCAAAGTCATCAGTAAAAATGGAAATGGCGCGGCCTGAACAAATTTGTCCGAATCGGAAAAAATGGATTTGAGCGCCTCGGAATCCGCCGTGACGTAGGCAATGATCATGTCAAAGGCGAGCACGAACGCCACGAGCCGCGAGCCAAGCCCGGCCATCAGCAGCAGTCCGCCGAAACATTCCATGATGGCGACGATCCAGGCGTTCGCTCCCGGCATGGGAATGTGCAGGCTTTGAAAAAATTGCGTGACGTGCGGGATGTTTTGCAGCTTGCCCCAGCCGGTCTGGAAAAACTGCCAGCCCCAGTAAAGCCGTATTGCCAGCAGAAACGGCGATTGCAGGCAACGCGCGGCACGAACAAATCCGCGAAGACTCTTTTGAATCAGGTAAAGGCTGCCACAGCTTTTGGTTTCATCGTTGGTCATATTTTTCCCTTCTTAATTTGAGGTTTGCCGCGTGAGGAATTCAAACTGCAAAACCAGCCGAGCGCCGCCCAGTTTGCAAACCATATCTGGATTGTTTCACCGGGATCGCCGGAGATTTTCAGTCCGGCCAGTTCCGCACAGGCTTTTTCCAGAGTCGCGCCGTGTTGCAGGGCGGACAGCATACGGAACTGACCCGGTTCAAGCTCCTTGTAATACACCAAATCCTGATAACGATGCACGGCGAGATAATTGGTCTTGCGTTTCAAACCGTGCGCGCGGCCCATTTTTTTGTGGCGACAATTTTGTTCCATCGCATTGCTGGCTTCGTTGCGCAGCCCGGACTGCTTTTTAAATTCAATCAGGAAGTTGGCTATTTCGCTTTTTAGCTCCAGCAACGTGAGGTGGGGTTGGAATTGCAGGCAAATTTTAGCCGCATCCAAGCCGATTAAATCATCCGTCTTGAGCGGCGGGCGGGCTTCGTTGTCGAAAGCTTCGATGTGCGCCCATTCAAGTTGCGCCATGTTGAGCGCGAGTTGATTGTGCGGCGAAACCCAGCGCGGTTCTTCCTCAATAAATTTCGCCAGCCGGGAACCAAGATTTCGCAGGGTGAAAGATTCCGACGGATAATGTGCGAGATAGGCGTCGGCAAGCCGCTCAAATTTTTTGTCGCCGAGAATCGCCCGCAGGCCGGGATAATCCTCGTAAAAACATTGCCGAATGCGAAACCAGTATTGCCGGTTGTAGATTTCCAGCCGCTCGAAGGATGTGAGCCGGTCATTTGGCTTGATAAACTGGTTGATGACGACTTTTGTGGCGCGGCCATCAACCCATTTGACCTGCATTTTATCCCCGCGCGCCAGCGGACGCATGACGGCGGCGGCCATGAGCCTTTGCAACTCGGATAATTCGCCCGCCGTCTGGCGTTCAGGTTTTGACAGTTTTGTTTTCAAGACGTTTGATAAATTGATTTGCTTTGAGCGCTTCGTCGTGGACTTCGTTGAAAGTCGGAATCCGGTCGTCCCATTCCAGCAACGTCGCGGTTTTGCCGGTGCGCTGGATTGCGCGCTCATAAAGTTTCCAGACCGGATCAATCACCGGATGGTCGTGCGTGTCCAAAATGTATTTCTCGAATTTACTGTGACCGGCGATGTGAATCTGTGCCACGCGGTGCGCGGGAATTCCATTCACATAATCGAACGGGTTGAAATTGTGGTTGCGCGAGGAGACGTAAATGTTGTTCACGTCCAAAAGAATCCCGCAATCGGCGCGCTCGACAACTTCGTTGAGAAATTCCCATTCGGTCATTTCCGAAACGTGAAATTCCGCGTAGCTGCTGACATTTTCGACGCAGATCGGCACTTCCAGGAAATCGCGCGCCGCGCGGATTTTTTGCGCCGTGATCTTTGCGGCGGCGAACGTGTAGGGCATCGGCAGCAAATCGTGCGTGTAGCGTCCGTCCACGCTGCCCCAGCAAAGATGGTCGGAAAGCCAGGGCGTATTCGTGCGTTTTACGAGGCGCTTGAGTTTTTTCAGATGCTCGCGGTTCAATTTTTCCGACGAGCCGAAATACATCGAGACGCCGTGCTGCACGACGCGATATTGTTCGAGGATTTGATCCAGCACTTTCAGCGGTCGCCCGCCGTCGCACATGAAATTTTCCGAAATGATTTCAAACCAGTCCACCGTCGGCTTTTTGGAAAGAATATGGTCGTAATGCGGCACGCGCAGGCCGATGCCGATGCCATAATCGGTGAAATTGTTAAACGGGTTCGCGGGCATGAATCAAAAATGGAGGACGGAACATTTTGACGGCTCCGCCCTCCAATGAATCTGGCAAGTTAAACGCCTTTGCAGCCGCCCTTGCCTTTGCAACTGTTCTGACCCTTGCAACTGTTATTGTCGCTGCCGCCCTTGCAGCCGCCCTGGCCTTTGCAGCTGTTCTTGCCCTTGCAGTCGTGCTTGCCCATGTCCCCGCTCGGCGCATTCGTGCCGGGCGCGTTGGTGCTGGTATCCTGCGCTTTGGCGATGACGCCGGTCATCAATCCGGTGATGGCCGCAGTGATAAGGAGTGTTCTTTGTGTTCTGCTCATAATGTTCTTTTTATTTTGTTTGGTTTATGAAGAACCGGCGGTCAACTGGCTTGGGTATGCGCCGATCTTCGGAGGTGAGAGACAGCAGCCCGCGTTTTATTCCAAATAATTTTTCTAAAAATTAGAAATACTTGCCAGCTCGAAGGGAATGCTGGCCGGTGACTGCCATTTTGCGGCTGCCTTTGGTTGCAAAATCCTTTCCAAAGCTGCCATGTCGCCATGACCGACCATCAGATATGCCTTGCCGTCGTGACTCCAACTTGCAGTGGGCATCCCGCCGCTGTTGACAAACTGCGGCTTGTCCTCCGGCGGCGCATCAGGAAAGATGTTTGCCCCGGCGACAAACAAATCCACATGTCCTGAACCGTTCAAACCGTAGCAAAGCATCGAAATCTTCTGGCCATGCCAGTCCAGCAAGCGGCAGCCCATCAGCCCTTTGTCACCATTCAACGCTACCGGCAGCACAAAATTATTCTCGCCGTGATGTTCGCCGAGCCATGCAATGACCTGTTTCATGTCCTTGTTTTCAACATCCACGTGGTTTGAATCGTTCACAGCCGCAGAAACCATCTGCGCCGAATAATCAGCAAAATGCGTCGTGCTTTCCGGCTGCTTGAAAAAAACTGCAAGACTGAAAAGAATCACAATCCGCCGCCGCCATCGCCCATGAAACCGGCGAACTGAACGAAAACAGATTCCGCCACCAGGCCGGAGCGGGCAGTTCGACGATTTTTTGGAGCTGAGGATTTTCGAGCGCCAGTATTTTTTCCTTCAACTCCGGCGGCACGGGCAGCGACTTGATTTCACGGCTGACCTGCGCGTCAAATTTTTGTTGCCGGGCAAACCATGCCGCAAGTTCAGGATCAGCGTTTCGCCAGCACCAGCGCCTCGGCAAACTGTGGATCATCCGCATCCTGTCCGCCGGGGCGGTAGGCTTGCAAAATCAATTTGGCTTCATTGCAGTTCATGGCGTTTCGTTCGCTAAAATTGTTTTCCGCAGCAATTCCTTGCCGCGCGAAATCCGCGACATCACCGTGCCAATCGGCACTTCGAGAATTTCCGCTATGTCGCGATAAGAATGTTCTTCGAGATAAAACAACGCCAGCGGCGCGCGATAAGTTTCATCCAACCGTTGCAATGCCGAAATGACGCTCGCGCCGTCCAGTTGCTTTTCCGGCATGAGAGAATCTGCCGGTAATTCTTCGCCGTCCAGATTGGAGATTTCCACTTTCGGAAATTTGTCCTCGTGCCGACGTTGGCCGAGAAATTCGCGATGCAATGTCGTGAACAGCCACGATTTCGCCTTCGACTTGTCGCGCAGTTGATCGCCTTTCGCCGCCCAACGGTAAAATGTCTGCTGCACCAGATCGCTTGCGTCGGCTTCGCTGCGCGCGAGGCTCAACGCAAAACGATATAGCGGCTCGTAATGCGCATTCACCAAGTTTTCAAATGACGTTTCGTCCATAGGTAGGAGCGACGGGCGGCAGATTTATTCCATTTAATGCACGCCGTCCAATTTATTTGCGTAAAAGCGTTTATTAGAAGTGCCTAGCAAACAAGCCAGACGAGGGGAATTGCATTATCTTACAAAAACACGGGACAAACGTCGCTTAATCTGAGATTTCGTTCATGGCTCGATCCTGTTCCCACTAACTGAACGGGGTCTGCTTTCCACAGGCATCAAATTCTGAAGGTCCTGTTCTGTAAAACCGGGCAATCTATTAATGCAATTGACCTACTTCCAATCAACCTCCGTATATTGTCGTCAGCTTCGGGATGCGACAAGCCGGGTTCAGTTCAATGTTCGCACTGCCTCAAACGTCTTCCTTTGAACGCTGGGTCATCATGGTTTGTGCGCGCAACAAATCATGCAAGGTCACAAGGCCGACATGCTACCTATGAGATTGCAGCCTGTGCCAGAAAGATTTTTGGGATAAAAGTCGTTCGCCCCGGTGAATCAAACGGAAACGATTTTTCATATGCATTCATCCAGCATACTGAGAAGCAAACCGAATCGTTAGGGTGCTAAGGACGTGTTGGCGCGATTTGGCGCGATTTGGCGACCGCAGCTTATTTGGTGCCCGTTGTGGTGCCCGTTGTGACACCTTGCCGTGGTAAAACCTTGACGCTCAAGCGTCTTAGTTTGGTGCCGGTGGCGGGACTCGAACCCGCACGACTTTCTAAAGTCCCAGGATTTTAAGTCCTGTGCGTCTGCCATTTCGCCACACCGGCAACCTTGATTTACAATGACTCACGATGGTGCTGCCACTCCATACTTTACGTTGTGCCGCTATTTGTGCCGCTGTTATGGCATGAAGGCAAGTGATGCCACTAGCAATGACCGAAATTGTGAAAAGCGCCAAGCTCATGGCGCTACTTTCGCAAAAGTATTGGACGGGCGCAAGCAACCGATTCGCGGAGTGTGAATTCGTGGCACGCGCTATTATGCCCGGCTGAATGTTGAGAATCCCCTCACCGGCATTAAAAAGAACCAGCGCGTCCTTTGGTTACAAAGGACGGCATTCCGGTTCAAACGGTGGCGCACGATGGCCGAATTAAAGCGGTTGCAGACGCAACGGTCGGACAACACGCTGCCAACACTGGCACGAACCCCGCCATTCGTAATGACCGTTACCGGACTGACCGGAACGGACATGTTCAACCAAGGCATGACGGACAGAAAGGGTGACGCAGGGCCGTCGACGTTGAAGCGGCGTGAACGCCGCAAGGAATTGGGGAAGGAAACCCTAGGAAATTGGGAAATTTAGACAGTTGGGACGGGCTTTGGGTGAAAAACGTTAAAAACCACGTTTTTTTTTGACCACATTCGTCATTTTAAATACCTGCAAAGATATGAAACATCCAGGCAGAGCCTCTTAACCCGCCCCATGCCAGCCGCCTACTCGGTTACTGAATAAATCATTGAAGGTTTTGTTGAAGGTTTGTGGGACGATGTGATCGCCGCAATGCTTCACGGCTGAACAACCAGTTTCGCCACAAGCTCCCCGACCTGCTTTTCCAGTTCACGCAGGCGGTGAACCATTTCCGGCAATTGCTGCACCGCGATCATTTGACGCTTTGCCTGTTTGTCGGGTGCCGCCGGGATGCCTAGGACTTTTCCGCCGTCCGGGATGTCGCGCATCACCCCGGATTTCGCGCCGACCATGGCTTGATGGCCGAGTTTCAAATGACCCGCAATGCCGGACTGCGACGCGACAACCACATAATCTCCGAGCTGCGTGCTGCCCGCAAATCCGGCCTGTCCCATGATCAGGCAATGGCGGCCCATGACCACGTTGTGCGCCACATGCACGAGGTTGTCAATCTTCGTTCCTGTCCCAATGACCGTGGAACCCAGTGCGGCGCGATCAATCACCGCATTGGCACCAATCTCGACATCGTCATGAATGACGACGTTGCCGACCTGCAACACCTTGCGATGCCTGCCCTCGTCGAAAACATAACCGTAGCCGTCGGAACCGATCACCGTCCCGGCGTGAATCACCACGCGATGACCGATGACCGTCTTATGGTAAATGACCGCGTTGGGAAACAAACAGACGTCTTCGCCCAGGCTGGAATCAGGCCCGACGTAATTTCCGCCCATCAATACCGACCGGGCGCCGATCTGCACGCGCGCGCCTACCACGCAGTTGGGCCCGATATGCGCTGTGGCATCCACCCTGGCCGACGAGTCGATGTTTGCGCTCGGATGAATGCCTTGCGGAGGCTGGTCCGGCGGGAAAAAAACGGGCAACAATCTGGCCACCGCGACCCGCGCGCTGGGCACTCGAATCACGACTTTTTTCGTGGAACTAAAATCGCCCGAGACCAAAATTGCCGCCGCCGCGCTTTGTTCAGCCGCAACGAAATATTCCGCCTTGTCGGCAAAGGTGAGGTCGCCGGCCCGGGCAAGATCGGCCGACGAAAATCCAGTCAGCAGGGTTGCTCCGTCGCCCAACACCTCGCCCCGGACTCGTTCGGCAATTTGAGCAGCGGTGAACGATCTCATAAATTATTGGTTTTTGGATTTTGGCGGCATTCACGCCCCGGCACTGCAACCGCAGCGCCGGCCCGTGCCAGATAACGCAGGCCAATCATGCGTTGCGCTTCCACATCCCACACCTTCAACCGCAGGCACCGGAATATCTCCACCGGATGAAGCGAGGTCATCCTTGCAGCCTGCAGTTCAGGCATTTCGCGGAGCGCCTCAGGCAGCCGGTAAAACGGAATACGCGCGTTCAGATGATGAATATGGTGATAGCCGATGTTGGCCGTAAACCAGGCCATGACCGGATTGGTCTTCATGAAGCTCGACGATTCCATGGCCGCCTTTTCATAGGTCCATCCGAACTTGTCGCTGAACGAGACGCCGGGAAAATTGTGCTGGGCATAGAAGAGATATGATCCTATGGCGCTGGCAATCAAGTGGGGGATGGTTTGCGTCAGCAGCAGCCCCTGCCAGCCCCAAGCCAGCGTCAAACACACGCCGATGGTGACATGAAGCAGCAGCGCGATCAGGCAGTCGTAATGTTTTTTGGGATCATTGAAGAGGGGATTGATGCACATTCCGTATAAAAACACGACGAAGTAACCGCCGAGCATCGTCAACGGGTGCCTCATGAAAAGATATTTGAGGCGCGTCGAAGCTGACGATTTTAGAAACTGGCTCTTGGTCATGATCGGGAAGGATCCGATATGCGAGCCGCGCAGTTTGGAATTGTGATTGTGATGGTGGTTGTGGGAGCTGCGCCAGATGCTGCTCGGGCTCAAAGCCAGGATGCCAACCACCCGCATCAGGATTTCCGCCAGGTGCGATTTCGGCAGGATCGCGTGGTGCTGTTGATCATGATAAATCACGAACAACCGCAGGATCAACAAGCCGCTCAGAACGCTGCAGATTCCTTTCCCCACCGGATAAATGTTCCAATGGGTGCCGGCCAGCGCGACCAGAAGCAAAAGCACGGTGGAAGCGACACACCACCAGCTTTTCGCCGTGAAATCATGGGCATATCGTTTGGTGGCGACAATTAATTCCTGGCCTGTTCTCATGGCGAATTGTTTCACATCTAAAGAATTTGGACACTTAAATCTGTTTTTTTTGGCAACTGATCTGGCTTGTCCAACCGGTTGCCCGCGTCTTTCGGTTAATAATTTTCGTATCAGTCGCCATTTTGTCTATGGGGTGAATACCCCATTGACAAAGGTCTGCCGGATCACTTCAGATTGGAGGGTTGGGCTAGGATGGTCATTGAACTAATTTTTAATAGCTGGCCGGCAAAAACTGGCACGCCGCAATGGTGGCCGTCTGCAAAGACTGGCACTCCGCTAGGAGCGGGCACCCGAACGGCTCCAGTTGCATGATCATTTGCCAGAAACGATGCGCAAGATGGTCGCGGAAGCGGGTGCAACCTTGACCGTGATGCTGCCGGAATGGCGGCTCCTGATCTTGCTCCACTGGCCCAGCCAGTTTCCCTCTGGTGTGACGGAAACGCCGCCCAGCATCACGTCCTGCCTGGCGGCAATGTCCTGATGTTTCTGCTTCAAATCCATCTGTTGCCATGCTTCCGTGACAACTCCCTGGGGCAGCTTGATGGAAACGCTCGCAGATTGAGCATTGTCGCCGTAGCTCTTGTTGATCAGAGTCACATAAATGGAACCGTCAACATCCCGGTAGGCGTAGGCGTTGAAATTCAATGCCGGGTCGGCTTGAACTTCAATTCCCAGCGGACGTCCATGCGCGCCCCGGGTGAATGCCAGATACGCATAGGCCTGCAGTCGCATGGCCATGCCATGGCCATCCGCCTGATGCACAAACGCGGCGTAATTCGGGGCCACATTAACACCGGCGATGGGAACACCGCCGGCGACAGCGAAATTTGTTCCGCCGTTCCCGCCCGCCCGCCCCAGCGATTCCCCCGTGTGATAATTCATCCCCAGGATGTGATGCGCGGCCCACCAATGGGTGCAATCCAGCGCCCACAGGGTGGACGCGTAAGTGTCGCTCGAACCTTTGGCCCCGCCATTGTAACAGCTATTCAATTCATCCATCCGGTAGGGCACGCCTTGAGCGGCCAGCACCGCGCCAAATTTGGGCATAGTCGCGTTCATAATCGGCATGGAGACTGTTTGTAAGAAATCGCGCCCGCGTAGCCGCCGGATCCTTTTCGGCCGCCCGACCTGAACCCAGAAAATAGTAATGATCACTGGCCATCGCCAGGTGCCCGCCGGCGAACACGGCCTGGGCCAGTTTCGTGGCATAGGCATGTGCTTTAACTTCGCTGGGCCCGTCAAACATCGCATTGGGCACGGCTTTCAGAATGGAATCATAGTGCGGCTTCCATTGGGCGAAATAGGCATCGAACGTCGGAATATACATTCCGGGCTCATTGCCGATGGAAAAGCAGTCGAGGGCGTCCACATCGTGGGCTGCGATGTAGCCGGCCAGTCGCGCCGAACCGGCCGGGTCCCCATTTTTAAGACGGAACGAATAAATCACCTTCACGCCGGCGGCCCGGGCAAAGTTGAACAACTCATCAATGTCCTTTTCCTGCGGCACCGGGATGCGCGGATCGTCCACGGCATTGGCACCCACCCGCAGACTTTTTATGCCGAGCGTCTTGAAGGTGTTGACGAGCGCCTGATCATTTGGGTCAAAATAATATTTCCCATCCCGGGGCAGAAGCATGGACATTTCATAGCTAAGGCCCAAAAAGCAGGGTGCAAGATTGGATCCACTGCCTTCGTCCGTCAGGGTGACTGTCACCGGCGAATTTTTGGCTGTAGCGGGATGAGGCATCAGCAGCACCAGGGAAAACAATTGGAGCGGGATGAGAATTCTGCCCAGGCACTTTGAATGGGAAATCAGGTTCATGAGATGCACAATTATTGCCGGTGGGGTTGGTTGAATGCAAACCTCTTTCCATTTTGAAATGACCGGCAGATGATTTTGGTGGCCCAGCCGCAGGCAGTGGCTGGCGGCAAAGACTGGCTTGCCGCATGCGTGGCCCTCCGCAAGGAGCTTGGGAATGGCTCGCATTCCGGAGCATTTGATTTCCAAAAAATTAATGGTCCGATGCTCGCGGTTCTTTTCTTAAGAATGCATTTTCCAAAAGCAAAGCCGGGCAACTCGCAGAAACGATGCCAAAACGCACCGAGCGGCATGATTGCCACCCATGAAATCACGCAGAAGAAAAATCGAAGCAGGGGATGATCTCCAAACTTTGGATAAAAAATCATTGACATCTCGCAAACAGCCAGGACGAACATGGTCCGCCGCCAGCCGGATTTGGCCACCAGCATCAACAGCAATGGATATATCAAATATAACTGCACTTCAACAGCAATTGTCCAAAGCGGACCATCGATCCCGGTTGTTGTTAGCGGGTTGAAATTATGGATGAGCAGCAGATGGCTGATGAGCTGGGACCAGCCATCGTGTCCGGAAGAAAAATCCAGCTGTGTTATCGGGAAAAGCAGCGCGAAAACGAGCAGGGTCAGAAGATACGCAGGATAAATGCGGAAAAAACGCCGAATGAAAACCCCCGTCCATTCCCGCCCTTGCTGCTCAAAACTCATGTGAATGCAAAATCCGCTGACAACGAAGAAAATGGCCACGCCAACCCATCCATAAGAAGGCGGGAGCACCATCAGAAACGCATTAGGCGTGGCAAAACTGGGGAACCAGCCGTTCCAAGGAAGACTGAAGGAATCGAAAGAAAAGCCAAGGCAATGGTATAGAAAAACAAACAGAATGGCCACTCCCCGCAGGTAATCTAGACAATCAATGTGCTTCCTTTCTTGTTTCATTGCCGGTGCTGTTCAAAGCTTCTCTGAATGGTTATGAATGGGCGCTACATCCAGATGAAGGGTTTCATAGGTTGTTCATGTATTACAGTCAAATATTTCGGTAGTGGCGTTGACTAATAAATGGGTCATTAACGAGTCAGTCCTGACTATTGACAGGGGCCGACGCTGGGTGGGCCTTGCCTCGGTTTGACGGACAAGTGCCGGGCGATTGTGTGGGGGCCGGTCAACCAATTACTTCAACATCTCCGCCAGCGTGGGTTCCATCGCGTCGGCCCAGATTTGATAGCCTTTGGCGTTGGGATGCAGCAGGTCGGGAAAAAGGTCGCGCGACAGGGTGCCGTCGGGTTCAAGGAACTTGCTGCCGAGATCCATGAAGACAACCGTCCTGTCGTCAGCCAATTTTGAAATCCCGGCGTTCACGGCCTTGACCTGTTCGCGAATTGGATCGGATTTTTGGCCGCGAGGGAAAATGCCGAGCAAAAGAATCTTGGTTTGCGGCAGGCGAACTTGAATCTGCCGGACCAGGTTGGAAACGCCGTCGATGATTTCCGGCGTGAGGTTGCGCGGCTGGCCGTTGTCCTCGTTGCCAGAATTGTTGGTGCCGATGAGCAGGATGACCACTTTGGGATGGATGTTTTCAAGTTCGCCGTTTTCGACGCGCCACAAAACATTCTGGATGCGGTCGTAGCCGATGCCGAAATTCGCCGCGTGGCGTGGCGCGTAAAGTTTGGGCCAGATCTGGCTGCCGCCGTTGCCCCAGCGCCAGCCGTCGGTGATTGAGTCGCCGAGGAACAACAAATCAATCCCGCCGTTTTTCGCCTCGGCCACATAGCCTTCGTGCCGCGACATCCAGTTGGTCGGAAAATCGCGCGGCGCAGGCATCAGCGCGGTGTTTTGGGCAAAAGACAGCAGCGGAAAAAACGCCGCCAGGGCAAAAATGATGGAACGGATTTTCATTTGCGGAATGGCGCGGCCACCGGCGAATCACTGCTGATTGTCCATGGGCAGATGGGCGAAGATGGCCACCGCCTGCGCGCGCGAGCGGACGTGCAGCTTTTCGTAAATCCGGCGGATGTAGGTGTTCACCGTCGGCACGCTGATGGCGAGCTTCTCGGCAATTTCCTTGTAGAGATAACCACGCGCGAGCAGCTCAATCACTTCGCGTTCGCGCGGCGAAAGGTCGTTGGTTCCGTCTGTCCCGCTTTCGGTCCGGCGAAACGACTGGACAACCTTGCGGGCGATCTGGCTGCTCATGGGCGAGCCGCCGGCGTGAACGTCTTTCAAGGCGTCAATCAATTCGCTGCGTTTGGTCTGCTTGAGCATATATCCGGAAGCGCCGGCCGACAGCGCATCAAAAATATGGTTGGCATCTTCATAAACGGTGACCATGACGAATTGCGTGTTGGGCAGGCGCGGTTTCAAACGGCGGACGCATTCGATGCCGTTCATGCCGGGCAGATTGATGTCAAACAAAACGACCGAGGGATTTTCCTGCGGCAGCCGGGCCAGGGCGGTTTCGGCGTCGTCATATTCGCCGGCGCATTTGAAGCCTTCGGCGTCACGAATCCAGCCGGCGAGGATTTCCCGCGCCGGCACGTCGTCTTCCACAATGGCCACCGAAATGTTCACACCAGATTTCTGCTTCATACTTTACACTCCGGCTTCTAAAAGTCGTGTCCAGTTAATTGATGACACGCCGGGGGCACAATTTACGTTGTTTCCCGCGCGGCGGACGGGACGGACACGAAGAATTTGATTTCGGTTCCCGTGCCGGCGGCGCTTTTAATTTCGCACCGGCCGCCGATTTTTTCCAGCCGCTGCCGCAAATTCTTCAGGCCGTTGCCGCGTCCCAGCCGTTGCGTGGCCAGGTCGTTTTCCGCCGCCGCGACATCAAAGCCGATTCCGTTGTCCTGCACGATCAGGGTGAAGCCGTCCCCGCCGGGGGTCAGGGAAACGGAGGCTTCCGTGGCGCCGGAATGTTTGACGATGTTGTGCAGCGCCTCCTTGAAGGCCAAAAAAACGTTATGGCGCAGCTCGGCGGTGATGGGCCAGTGCGGAAGCTGCAGCGGCACGTCGAGGCGGCAGCGGATGTTGATGGAAACCAGATATTCCTGGGCAAAATTTCCAAGATAATTGGCGAGGCTGTCCAGCGTGTCGTGCTTCGGGTTGACGGCCCAGACGATTTCATCCATCGAACGGGTCAGTTCGCGCGAGGTGTCGTAAATGCGGTCGAGCTGGGCGCCGGCCTGCTCCGGATTATCCAGATCGCCCTGCACCGACTGGCTCAAGAGCGAGATGCGCGTCAGATTCGCGCCGAGATGGTCGTGGATGTCCTTGGCGATGCGCGTGCGTTCGCGCTCGACGGCCTGCTGGCGCTCGACGCGTTCGAGCTTGGCGTGCATCCGGCGGCGGGCCACAAACCAGACGCTGCCGGCCACCAGCGCGGTGATGGCCAGCACCGAGAATGCCCGGAACCAATACGTCTGCCAGAAATGCGGCAGCAACGAGAACGTCAGCGACGCGCCGGTGTCGTTCCAGATGCCGTCGCTGTTGCAGGCGCGGACCTGGAAGGTGTAAGCGCCCGGCGGGATGTAGCTGTATTCGGCGACGCGTTTGGTGCCCGCGTCCACCCAGTCATTTTCCCAGCCGGAGAGGCGGTATTTGAACTGCATTTTTTCCGGCGCGACAAAACTCAAGCCGGTGTAATGAAATTCAAAGCGCTGCAAACCCGGCGGGATGCGAAGCTCCGGTTCGTTTTCCGAACGGTCCGCGAGCTTCTGGCCGTTGGCGACGATTTCTTCAATGACCACGGGCGGAGGCTGGTGGTTGATCTTGATGTTTTCCGGGTCCACAGCCACCACGCCGGCGGCGGTGGGAAACCAGATCCGTCCGTCCGCCGTCTTGCAACTGGACGGCTGCATTCCGCCGGAACATTCCAGCGAAGGCATGCCGTCGCCCATGCCGTAATTCAGGCTGTCAACAGAGTTGGTCTCGCCGTCGGCACAGGCGTTGAGCGCGTTTTGGGAGACACGGAAAATCCCGTCGTTGGAACTGATCCAGAAATTTCCGTGGCTGTCCTCTTCAAACCCGAAAATGAAGTTGCTCGGCAGACCCTGCGTGGCGTTGATTTTTGCAAACCGTCCGTTTTTCAACCGGCACAGGCCGCTCCCGTAGGTGCCGATCCACAGCGCGCCACCGGTGTCCAAATGCAGGCTTTGCACATAATCACTGGGAAGCCCGTTGCCCTTGAAAAATTGTTCCAGCTTGCCGTCCTGCAGCCGGCCCAGCCCGCCGCCGAGCATGCCAAACCAGACGGTTCCGTCCGGGCTTTCCGCAATCGCCCGCACGTCCGGCAGTTTCAAACCCTCCTTTTCGCCAAACCATTTGAACGCCCCGGCCTGATAACGGATCAAGCCGCTGGCGGTGCCGATCCAGGTGACACCGTCGGGCGCCTGCAAAATGGCGGGCATGGGAACCGTGACGTTTTCCAATCCGGCGGGGGCAACAAAATGGTCGCCTTGCTGCGCAAAAATTCCGCCGCCCCAGGTGCCGGCCCACAGCCGGTCGCGATTGTCCTTTGAGACGCACCAGACAAACTGGTTGGAAAATCCCGAGCTGAAGCCGTATTGGTTCCATTCTTTATTGTTCAGCAGATGATACAGCCCCGCGCCTTCGGTTCCCATCCAAATGCCGCCGTCGTCATCCGTGGTCAGGGAAAGCGGCACGCAGCCGCGCCAGTGGTCGGGCGGATTAAAGGCTTCCACTTTGCTCGGACACAAGGCGATCAGTCCTTCGCTGCCCGCGCCCATCCACAAAGTTCCCTCCCGGTCTTCCATCATGCAGCGGATCCAGTCATGCGGAAAACCGTTGGTGCGGCAGAAATGCAGGGCCGGCTGATTCGAGAACAGGAGAAAAACTCCGTTGTCCACCGTTCCCAGCGCCACACAGCCGGACCGGGCTTGGAGCATCGTCGAGAATGATGAGCTGCGCGGGTTATCGCCAAGATTCTGGGTCCACACCTGCCCGTCCCATTTCCGCACAAAGCCGTCGCTGGCGATCCACAGTTGGCCATCGCGGCTGGGACAGACGCCCAGAATATAGCTGCCGACGGGATCGCTGGTGGTCGGCAGTGGAATCAACTGGCCGTTTTTCAAAGGTGCCAGCCGGCCTCCGCTGACGACCCAGATCTGGCCGGAAGCGGATCGCTGCATGAGCACCACGCCGTCATTGTTCGGCAGGGCGCAGGTCAGCCCGTCGCGGACGCGCACCAGGGTTCCATCCTCGTCCAGCATCCAGACATCGCCGGTTTCATCCGAACTGATGGCCGAGACTTTTCGGCGAACACCGGATTCATGAATGTCCAGCGCCTTGAATTTTCCATCGCGATAACTCGTCAGGTCGCCGCGCTCGTGGCCGATCCACAACGTGCCTTGCAAATCCTGATACAGGCTGGTGATGCGGTCGCTCTGCAATTCCGGCGTGTTCTCGCTGTTGAAGACGGTGAAACGCACGCCGTCGAACCGTGCGAGTCCGCCGTAGGTGCCCAGCCACAAATAGCCGTCTCGCGTCTGGATGATCGCCGTGACCACGTTGCCGGGCAGGCCGCTGTCGGTCTTCCACGAACGCACGAAATACTTCGGCGCCGACGGTTCGTCCGCGCCCGCCGGCCGGGCTGCGCCAAAAAAAACGCACGCGAAAATGCAAACCCACGGCAGGCCTTGCGCCCCGAAGCCGCGCCTGTGGAACAGAGGCGCCGCCAAATACTTCAAAGCCGGCCAGCAGATGGACATGAGCGGATTCTGGCCGCCGCGAAAACCGCGCGCAAGCCAAACCGGTTCGGACTTTCCATGAATTCAATGACAAGTATTTTCATGACAAGACAATCGCCGGCAAAACCTGTTCATTGGCTGGATCAATTTGGACCGCAGCCCAAACAAAACACGATTTGTCATAAAAACCATGATTCCCTTCGCAATGATTGCCGGCCGTGGCGGCGCAAGTCTGCTTTGGCCGGCAAGCCGTCCGTCCGGAATTGATCCGCAGCCAAATAATCTTTTGCCGGGCAGAGTCGCGTGGCAAATTCACAACCAAAATAATCAATGAACATCAAATCTCTATTCAAAACCGGGCGCACACTTTTTGAATTGTGCCTGTCCGGCGTGGTTTTAATTGCGGCCACCAGCCGCGCCGGCAATTACACGAACTTTGACGTGGCGATTTATATTCCCGTCGGCGTCGTGCAGAGTTTCAAGGATCCGCAAAAGCTCGCGGACGATTGGGCGCGCATCAGCCGCCAGTTGAAGGTGGACAAGGTCTATATCGAGGTGCAGCGCAACCGGCAGGTGGCGGACGACCAATTGCTGGACCAGGTGAAGAAATTCTTTCTCGACCGCGGCGTGAAAGTCGCCGGCGGCATGGCGTTGTCGGATGGCAGCATCGGCGGCCAGTTCAAATCGTTTTGCTACACCGACCCGCAGGACCGCGCATTCGTCAAAAGCGCGGCGGAACTGGCCGCGCGGCATTTTGACGAGGTCATCCAGGACGATTTCTTTTTCAACACGACGAAAAATGCATCCGACATCGCGGCCAAGGGCGACAAAAGCTGGACGCAATTCCGGCTCGCGCTGATGGACGACGCGGCGAAAAACCTGATTGTCAAACCGGCCAAAGCCGTGAATCCGAAGGTGAAAATGATCGTCAAGTTTCCGAACTGGTATGAGCATTTTCAGGGACTCGGCTACGACCTGGACAAGGAGCCGAAAATTTTCGACGGCATTTACACCGGCACCGAAACGCGCGACGCGGAAATCACCGACCAGCATTTGCAGCCCTACGAGAGCTACCAGATCGTCCGCTATTTCGACAACATCGCGCCGGGCCGCAACGGCGGCGGCTGGGTGGACACTTACGACCTCCGCTTCATTGACCGCTACGCCGAGCAGCTTTGGAACACGATGTTCGCCAAGGCGCCGGAAATCATGCTTTTCGAGTGGTCGGCGATGAGCAAGCCGATTGTGCCCGGCGACCGCGCCGCGTGGGAAAAACTGCCGACCAGTTTTAATTTTGACGAAATGGTGAAGGGCGATTCCGACCCGACCATCGCGCGCGTGGCCGGTTATTCGCTGGAACAAGTTGATCAATTTCTCGGCAAGCTGGGCAATCCCATCGGCATCGCGAGCTACAAGCCGTATCAATCCACCGGCGAAGATTTCCTGCACAATTATCTCGGCATGATCGGCATTCCGATTGACCTGCATCCGGAATTTCCGACGAACGCAAATCTGGTTCTGCTGACCGAATGCGCGAAGTTCGATCCGGACATCGTCGCCAAAATCAAGGGCCAGCTTGCCGCCGGAAAAAATGTCGTCATCACGTCCGGCCTGCTGCGCGCGTTGTCGGGCAAGGGCATCGAAGACATTTGCGAGGTGCGCTACACCGACCACAAATTTCTGACGCACGAATATCTCGGCGGCTTCGGCGCGGGCCGCGGCGCGCTGCTCGACGGCGAGACCAACGCCGACGTGCTGTTTCCGGAAATCATTTTTCTCACCAACGACGCCTGGCCGGTGGTGCGCGCGATTGCCGGCGACAACGGTTTTCCGATTTTGCTGACCGACCGTTACGCCAAAGGCGTGCTTTACATCTGGACCATTCCCGAAAATTTCAGCGACCTTTACGCGTTGCCGCCGGCGGTTACGAGCGCGATCAAGGACCAGGTCATGCGCGATTTTCCGGTCCGGCTGGACGGCGCGAGCAAGGTCGCCTTGTTCGCCTACGACAACAATTCCTTCATCGTGGAATCTTATCTGCCGGCGGCGACGGACGTGAAAGTTTCCGTCACCGGAGATTTTGCGCAACTGCGAAACTTGGTCACGGGTGAAGAAATTTCCGGCCAAGCTCCGCCGGAAATCCGCGGTCGCTGGCAGCCAAATCCAAACGCCGGCCGCACTTCGTTCAGCATTCATCTGCCGCCGCACAGCTACGCCGTTTTCGCGGCGGAGAAATAAATTTCCAATCCGAAAATTTTACGATACAAACTCCCGATGACTATTTTGAAAAATTCCCGCCGCTGGCTCGGTTTGCTGCTCGTTTCCATTTCCATTTCCTGCGCCGCCGCCGACACCAATTCGCCGCGCGAACATCTTTCGCTCGACGCGAACTGGAAATTTCATCTCGGCGACGACTGGCCAAATGCGTTGCGGCTGGACAAGGCCGGTGCCAGCGGCGGCCCGGCGTCGCCGAAATTCAACGACACTTCTTGGCGCACGGTTGATTTGCCGCACGACTGGGCGATTGAACTGCCGTTCGACAAGAACGCCGACGGCAGCCACGGCTTCAAGCCGGTCGGGCCGGGCTTTCCCCGCAACAGCGTCGGCTGGTATCGCCGCACGTTCGAGCAGCCGGAGTCCGACGCCGGCAAGCGCATCTGGCTGACTTTCGACGGCGCGTTCCGCGACACGACGGTCTGGGTCAACGGCTGGCTCGTGGGCCGGCACGAGAGCGGTTATTATCCGTTCCGCTACGACATCACGGACGTCGTGCATTTCGGCGGCAAAAACGTCATCACGGTGAAAGTGGACGCGAGCAAGTTCGAGGGCTGGTTTTACGAGGGCGCGGGGATTTACCGCCATGTGTGGCTGGACAAGACCGCGCCGGTGGCCATCGCGCCGGATGGGATTTTTGTTTATACTCGAAAATTTCATAAACCAATTTCGGAAGCTGCAGATGTTCGCGTAATCACCAAATTGGCAAATACCGAAAGCCGATTTTCAAGAGCCACACTCAAAACTGAAATTATTGCGCCCAACGGAGATTCAATTAACGAATGGAATCAAACGATAACGCTGGCTCCGCACGCAGATCATGAAATTTGGGCTCACGCAATTTTTACAAAACCGAATATTGAAGCGCCAGATTCTGATCTGTTGGATTTGAGTTTCACAAATGCACCAACGCCGGTGATGGTTTTGAAACCAGATCATCACACGCCAGAATTGTGGACGCCAGAATCGCCGAAACTATACAAGCTTATTTCAACCGTTTCGGTGGACGGCAATGTGGTTGACCGCAAAGAAACCGAGTTCGGCATCCGCACATTTGCGTTTGATCCGACGAATGGATTTTTGCTGAATGGCAAGCATTATGAACTTTACGGCACCTGCAATCACCAGGACATGGCCGGCGTCGGCGCGGCGCTGCCGGATGCGATGCAGGAATTCCGCGTGAAAAAATTGAAGGAATTTGGCTGCAACGCCATCCGCACCTCGCACAATCCGCCCACGCCGGAATTGCTCGATGCGTGCGACCGGCTCGGCATGATCATCATGGACGAAAGCCGGCTGCTCGGCAGCGACGAGGAAAATATGCGCCGCTGGGACACGCAAATCCGCCGCGACCGCAATCACGCGTGCGTCGGCATCTGGTCCATCGCCAACGAGGAATTTTCCGTGGAGGATTCGCCGCAGGGCGCCGCCGTCGCGCGCACGATGCAGGATTATGTGAAGCGGCTTGACCCGACGCGGCCGGTGACCTACGCCGCGCCGGAAGGCGACACGTTCGCCGGCATCAACGGCGTCATCGAAGTGCGCGGCTGGAATTATCATCCCGGCCCGGACATGGACAGCTATCACGCCAAGCATCCCGACCAGCCGAATGTCGGCACCGAACAGGCCAGCACCGTCAGCACGCGCGGCATTTACGAGAACGACCCGGTAGCGCGGCTATGTCAGCGCCTATGACGTGAACCACACCCAGTGGTCGCAGACGGCGGAAACATGGTGGAGCTTTTTCGCCGACCGTCCGTGGTTGAGCGGCGGTTTCGTGTGGACCGGTTTTGATTATCGTGGCGAGCCGACGCCTTACGGCTGGCCGTGCATCAATTCGCATTTCGGCGTGCTCGACGTGTGCGGTTTTCCGAAGGACAATTTTTATTATTACCAGTCGTGGTGGACGACGAACACCGTTTTGCATTTGTTGCCGCACTGGAACTGGGCCGGGCAAGGAAGGCCAGGAAATCCGCGTGGACGCGTTGAGCAACTGCAAGCAGGTGGAATTATTCCTGAACGGCGCGTCGCTCGGCAAACAGACGATGCAGCCGAATTCCCACCTGTCGTGGAAGGTGAAATACGAGCCGGGAACTTTGAGCGCGAAAGGCTTTGACGCCGACGGCAAAGTCATTGCCGAGACAAAAGTGGAAACCACCGGCGAACCGGCAGCGGTCCAGCTCACGCCGAACCGCACGACCATCAACGCCGATGGCGAGGATGTTTCCGTCATCACCGTTTCCGTGGCCGACGCGCAGGGCCGCATCGTGCCGACGGCGGGAAACAAAATTAATTTCGCCATCGAAGGCGCGGGAAAAATCCTCGGCGTCGGCAACGGCGATCCGAGCTGTCACGAGCCGGACAAGTTCATCGCGCAGCCGACCGTGAAATCCATTCCGGTGAATGAATGGCGCTGGAAACTCGCCGATGTGCCGTCGAAGGGTTCGCTCGTGCCGGAATATTCGCCGGACTTTGATGACTCGTCGTGGAATTCAATCAAGCCCAAGACCGACGGCGACACCGGCGACATGTTTTTGACCGAAGGCCAGACGGCGATTTACCGCGCACACGTCAAGTTGAGCGAAGACGATTTGAACAATCCGGCCGTGCAGGTGCGTTTCGGCGGCATTGACGACCATGGCTGGATTTTTGTCAACAACCAGCGCGTCGGCGAATCCACCGACTGGGCGGCACAGCCGGCTTTCGACATCAAAAGAGCCTTGCATGCCGGCGACAATGTCATCGCCGTCGGCGTGCTGAACGACGTCCGGCACGGGCGGCCTCAATCCCGATGTGAACGTGGAACTCATTCGGCAAGCCGGTTCCGGCCGACTGGTCGCGCAGCGTGTTCAACGGCCTCGCGCAAATCATGGTGCAATCCACGAAGGATGCCGGCGGAATCAAGCTCACCGCGACGGCGGACGGCTTGTCGCCGGCGACGACGACCCTTCAGACGCAGCCGTGCGTGCCGCGCCCGGCGATCCCGTAAAAATGATTTTTCAGGACGGTCTTTTGATGTATTCTTAGGGCCATGGATGCGAAATCCTTTTGGATGGTGGCCCTTGGCGTCGCAATTTTTGGGGCTCGCATTTCATTTGCCGCCGACGAGACCTGTGCCGTGTGCGACCGGGAAATCGTCGTCACCGGCGAGTTCAGCCACTCGCGCGCGCCGGAAGGCTTGGAAGTTCAAGGCGCGGCCCGGCGTGCCGACGAGGCGTTTCGCGAGGAAATTTCCGGGACAAATTTCACGGTGTCCGTCCTGAATCTTCCGGCGGGAACATACACGCTGTCAAATCGGCCTCGCGGAAACGGATTTCACCAACGCCGGCCGGCGCGTGTTTGACATCACCTGCGGCGACCAGGTCATTGCCAGCAACCTGGATGTTTTTGCCGCCACCGGCGGCGCGGGCTGGGTGCTTTATCTGACGAACGAAATTGATTTTCCCGGTGACGCGCGGCGCGGGCCGCTCGCCGTCAATTTCACCGGCCGCACGGGCGCGGCGAAGCTGAACACGTTTGAAGTGCGCGACGCGGCGAACAATTCCCTCATTTCGATGCGCGCGGCGGATTTGGTGGACGTCGCCGACGCGGCGGCGCTGAAAGTGCCGGTGGTCAACGGGCCGCAAATTTGGAAAGACCCGTCGCAGCCGGTGGCCGACCGCGTCAGCGACCTCGTGAGCCGCCTGTCGCTCGCGGAAAAAATCCAGGAGATGCGCAACAACGCCGCGGCGATTCCGCGGCTGGGAATTCCGGCCTACGATTACTGGAGCGAATGTCTGCACGGCGTTGCGCGCGCCGGCGTGGCGACCGTTTTTCCGCAGGCCATCGGCATGGCGGCGACGTGGGACGTGCCGCTGGTTCACCAGGAGGCGGATGTCATCGCCACCGAAGCCCGCGCCAAGCACAACGATTACACCGCCAGACACGACGGTAACAGCGCGCGTTATTACGGCCTGACGTTCTGGACGCCGAACATCAACATTTTCCGCGACCCGCGCTGGGGCCGCGGCCAGGAAACTTACGGCGAAGATCCGTTTCTGACCGCGCGGCTCGGCGTCGCGTATATCCGCGGACTGCAAGGCGACGACCCGAATTATGTCAAGGCGATGGCGTGCGCAAAACATTTCGCCGTCCACAGCGGCCCCGAAACCACGCGCCATGAATTTGATGCGGAACCGCCCGAACGCGATTTTTATGAAACGTATCTGCCGCAGTTTGAGGCCGCCGTGCGCGAGGGCAAAGTCGGCGCGGTCATGGGCGCTTACAACGAAGTCTATGGCCGGCCTGCCTGCGCGAACCCGCTGCTGCTCACGAAAATCCTCCGCCGCGACTGGGGTTTCGACGGCCATGTCGTTTCCGACTGCGGCGCGATTTACGACATTTTTGCCAACCACCATTTTGCCGCCACGCCGGAAGAGGCGGCGGCGGACGCCGTGCTGGCGGGTGACGACCTTTGCTGCGGCGCAGATTACAATTCGCTTTTGCGCGCGGTCAAGGAGGGGTTGCTTTCGGAAAATGACATTGACGTTGCCGTCGGAAGATTGCTCGAGGCGCGCTTCCGGCTGGGCATGTTCGATCCGCCGGAGAAAGTTCCGTTCGCGCAGATTCCGATTTCGGAAAATGACACGCCCGCGCACGAGGCGCTGGCGCTGAAGGTCGCGCGCGAGTCCATTGTGCTCCTGAAAAACGACGGCGCGCTGCCGCTCGACCGAAAAAAAATCCGGCGCATTGCCGTCATCGGCGAGAACGCGGATTCACTGCCGGTGCTGCTCGGCAATTACAACGGCAAGCCGGCGCGGCCGGTGACGATGCTGGACGGCATAAAAAAAATCGCCGGCACAAATATCATCGTGGATTTTGAGCCGGGCTGCCCACTCGCGTTTCCGACCGGCGGCGGCGATAAATTGGACGCGGCCCGTTGGACGAAAGCCGTTCAGGCCGCGTGGCTGGCGGATGCGGTGATTTATGTCGGCGGCATCAGCCCCCGGCTCGAAGGCGAGGAAATGAAGGTGAACTACGAAGGTTTCAACGGCGGCGATCGGACGCAGATTGAACTGCCGGAAATCCAGACGGAATTGCTCAAGGCGCTGCACGCCGGCGGCCGGCCCGTCGTGTTCGTCAATTGCAGCGGCAGCGCCATCGCGATGCCGTGGGCGGCGGAAAACCTGCCCGCGATTGTGCAGGCGTGGTATCCGGGCGAGGAGGGCGGCCGCGCCGTGGCCGAGGTTTTGTTCGGCGATGTGAATCCCGCCGGCCGGCTGCCCGTCACTTTTTACCGCTCCACCGAAGACCTGCCCGCGTTTGACGATTACTCGATGGACAACCGCACCTACCGCTATTTTCCGGGAACGCCGCTGTTTGCCTTCGGTCACGGCTTGAGCTACACCAAGTTTGATTACAGCGATGCGCGGCTCAACGCCACCAACTTCACCGCCGCCGGCACGGTGAAGGTTTCGTTCACCGTGAAAAATTCCGGCGAACGCGACGGCGAAGAGGTCGCGCAGGTTTATTTCCGGCACGCTCACCCCGCGCCATCGCAGGCGAAGCTCGCGCTTTGCGGCTTCGTGCGGACGGCATTGGTTCACGGCCAGGCCGCGCACGTCACGCTGAACATCCCGGTGGAACGCTTCCGATATTGGGACAACCTGAAAAAGCAATATGCGGTCGAGCCGGGCGATTATGAAATCCTGATCGGCGCCGCTTCCGACGACATCCGCGCGCAGGTGCCGCTGACCATTTCCCCGGCCAAATAATTTTCTGCAGCCGGGAAATGCAGTTCGCAACTTGGAACCTTCGCAAACCAACCCTCCACAAAACCAATAACGGGCGGAGTCGGGATTTTTTACGGCAGCCACTGCGCGCGATAGAACATCGCGGTGTTGGTCGTTGGCTTGACGATTTGGGCCGGGCCGCTGGCGAGCGTGTTCGTTTGAAGCGCCTGCCAGTTGAGCAGGTTGGTGCTGGATAGAATGGCGTAATGCTGGTTCGTCTGGCCGTTCAGCCAGAAGTTAAACGAGCTGGCGGAAATCATCGCGGCCGATTGCAATCCCGGCGGCGTGCCGGGTGGCAGGACAAACAGCGTGACGCTTTGCGCGGGCAGCGTGTTGCTGAAGGTGCCGCCGGTGAAATTGAGGTCGCTCAAATTCGTGATGATGTTCGCCGAGGTCAGTTGCCAGACGTGGGCAACGCCGGCCGGCATGAAATTGTTCAGCACAATGCTGACCGGCGCGTTGGAGCCGATTTGCTTGTTGATGGCCATGATGGTCAGCGCGCCGTCGGTCGAGCGCGTCGCGGCAAAGGTGGAAATATAATCAGGGTCCGGGCCGGTGGCGGAAACGCTGGTGTCGCCGAAGGTGGATTTGCTGCCGTCATAGTTGCGATAAATTTTCATTGCCAGATAGGTAGGCGTGTTCGTGGCGGGTGTCGTCCAGCGCGTGGCCAGATCCAGGCCTTCGCGCCCGAAGATGCCGAGGATGTCCGCCTGCGCCGTCGCGCCACTGATGTCAGGCTCCGCGCCCCAATTGTATTCGGTGACGCCGATTTTCGTGCCGGGATAATAACTCGTCACCCAGTTTTTCATGCGCGGAATCAGCATGATGATGCTGTTGATCCAGCTCGGGTCCACGTAATTGGTGTCCCAAAACTGGCGGGTGGAGGAGTTGCGGAGCAGAACCGTGGCGGCGTCCGTCGCGCTGGTGCCGACGCTGCCTTCCTGCGGATAGCAATGCAGCGTGAAATAATCGAGCAGCCGGACGCCGGTGTTCGTGTCTTGCTGATACAGTTGGTTCAACAGCCACGGCATGTAATCCATCCCGCCGTTCGCGGTGCGGTCGGGATAATCCGCCGGATTGTAATCGTTATGCGCGCCGGACCATTGCTGGTCGTAACCGCTGTAAAAATATCCCGGCCAGCCCCATTCTTCCGGGCCGCAAACCAGCGCGTTGGGGTCGTTGGATTTCACCATGCTGGCGTAGTCCAAAATTTTGCCGGAGATTTCCTGCATCGTCGGGCCGACCGGATGCATGTCCTGATGCGTGGATTGCCAGAGCGAATGTTCATTGTCCATCAGATAAATTCCCACCCCGCCGTTGGTGGATGCGCCCCAAGTGTTCATCAGGTGCTGGACGTAACCCTGCTGGAAGGCCGAATTCACCGGCGTGTTCGCGTCGTTCGGATTGTTCGTGGTGATGAGCCAGGTGGTTTGCGTGGTGCTGTTGGTGCCGATGCCGTTGCCGGCGTCGGGCATCCACTGCCAGTCGTTGCCGGTTTGCGGGCCATACTTGGTGATGGAATAGCTCGCGAGCTTGCCGCGGCCCGGTCCGAGTATCGGCGCCCAGCCGATCATCGGAATGGTGATCATGGCCTGCGCGCCGCCGTTTTTGCTGTTGGCCACGAAGGCGTCCGCCGTCTCGCCCGGCGTGGCGTTCCCGTCATCAATGCTTTCAAAATACCAGTCGGCGGCGTGATTGTGCGCGTTGAGCTGCCAGTTGTAGGAAGTCTCGGCGTTGCCGCCGGAGCGGTTCATGGTAAAATTCAAATCCTGCAACTGGTTCGAGGTGGCGAATGCCGTGCCGTAAATCTGCGGGCTGATGGGATGCCGGTTCAACTGCGCGTTGACCGTGATGGTGACCGGCGCGTTCGTGACCGGCCCGGTCGGCGCGGCGGTGAGCGTGATGTCGTCCACGTAAAAAGTCGGTTGAGCCGTGCCGAGATGATCTTGAATGGAAAAACGGATGAAGTCCGGCTGGTTGGCCACGCCCAAAGCGGACAGCGACAAAGTAAATTGCTGCCAGGTGTTTGTGGCCAGCTTCGGCAAGGTAATGGTTGGTTCCGTGACGTTGGTCAATTCGGCGTAGATTTGCAACTGCTGTCCGCCGCTGGCACCACCGTTGATCCAGAACGTGAGGTTTGTGTAACCGTTGGAATTGAAGGCGCCATGCCAAAGCGACAACGCGCCCCAGGCATTCGTGATGGTGACGCTGATGGAATCCGTTCCCGAATGAACATAAGTGCCGGTGTTGTTGAAAATGCGGGTCGCGTTCCAGCTCCAATCCTGCCAGCCATTTTGCAGCGAGTCGGTGTAAATGGCCTGGTCTGATTGCGCTTCAACCCGCAGAACCATTCCCGCGAACAGCAGGCACGCAAAAAACCGGGCGCAAAAATTTCCCGCATGAAAAAGGCGATTTGTCATTCAAACAATTTTCCATAATCAAAACGGTTCCGCTATCGTCTATTTGCATGACAAACCCCGTTGAGTCCGGCTGAATCACTTCAAGCGTTGCCGAAATACCGCGCAGGCTTTGACGGTGTCCGGCGCGTTGAGGATGGCGGAGACGACGCAGATGCGCGTCGCGCCCGCCGCCAGCACGTCTTCGAGTGTCAGAAGATTGATGCCGCCGATGGCGAACCACGGGACGGTCGCGTGTGCCGCCGCCCAGCGGACGTAATCGAGCGTCACCGGCTTGGCCGTCGGTTTGGTGCCGGTTGCAAACACCGGCCCGATGGCGATGTAATCCGGTTCAGCCGCCAAGGCGCGTTGCGCTTGTTCCGGCGAATGCGTGGACAAACCAATCCGCACTTCGCACTTCGCACTTCGCACTTCCGAAACGTGCGTGTGGCCGGCGGTAAAAAAATCCTCCTGGCCGAGGTGGCAAAAGTCCGCGCCGATTTCGCGCGCGATTTCCAAATGGTCATTGATGACGAGGCCGACGTTCGCGCGCCGCGTGACCGGCAGGATTTTTTCCGCCAGCGCACGGATTTCATCCGGCGTAGAATTTTTGGCGCGGAGCTGGATCAAATCGCTGCCGCCGTCGCAAAGTTGTTGCGCGACAAGTTCGGGCGCGCGGCCATGTAGGTAGGCCGTGTCCACGAAGGTGTAGAGTTTGCAATCAGCGAGCAATTTCACGATCAAAATTTACCGGAGATTTTTCGATTGGGCGACGGGGAAATTTGGACTGATGGATTGTCGTCACACCAAAATAAAACGGCGGCAGGAATTTTCCCGCCGCCGTTTGCGTGAATATTTTTTACTTCAGGCCGGCGACGTAACCGAAGCGGTCGCGGAATTGTTCCGGCGTCAGGTTGACGACCGCGCCGAGTTTGGCGAGCTGCTTGGCATCCTCGAAATCCTCGCGTTCGAGGCGGATCATGTAGGCCTGCGCGCATTCGAAGGCTTCGCCGTCCACGTTCACCTTGCGGTTCTGCATGCGACCGGTCTTGGGGTCGAGCATTTTGTCGAACGGCAGCGGGTTCATCTTGCCGTCCACAAAGCTGATGATGGCGCCGTATTGTTCGGCCTCGGGCGAGCGGAGGAATTTCACCGCCGCGTAGCCGAGGTCGCGCGTGTATTCGGCGTCGAACGGAATCGGGTCGGCGCAACGCAATTCGTAGCCGAGATCCTTGTCAATGAACGTCATTTTGATGCCGAGCTTTTCGAGGCGCACGGTCAAAAGTTCTTTCATCAGGCGGCCGAACTCAATTTCGCCGAGGCGAAGATGCCCGTGGTCGTCGCGGATGACTTTGCCAAAACGCTCAAGCTGGCCGTCGGGCAGGGCCTCGACGAGACCTTTTTCGCCGAGCGATTCAATCAAACCTTCCGCCAGCACGACCAGCCCGTAGCGCGAGCCTTCGGCGGTGCGCTTGATGATGGAGCCGATGATGATGTCGCAGACTTCGTCCACCGTGACGGCGCGGCCGCGAAACTCCTCGGAGATGACCGAGAGCGTGGCCGCCGACGCCTTGGCGATGCCGAGCGCCAGATGGCCCGCCGCGCGGCCCATGCTGACGATGATATACCAGCGCGACGTGGTGCGCGCGTCCTCAATGAGATTGCGGACAATCTGCACGCCGTAATGCCGCGCGGTTTCGTAGCCGAACGTCGGCGCGGTGCCGGGCAGCGGCAGATCGTTGTCAATCGTCTTGGGCACGTGCGCGACCTTGATTTTGCCGCCGCTGCGCTTGGCGACGTGGCTCGCGGAAAACGCCGTGTCGTCGCCGCCGATGGTCACGAGCGCGGTGATGCCGAGTTTTTCGAACACGGTGAAAATGTTTTTCATCTGCTCCTCGGACTTGGTCGGGTTCGTGCGCGCGGTGCCCAGAATGGACCCGCCCTTGAGGTGGATGTCCTTCACGTCGCGGATGGACAACGGCTTGATCTGCGTGGTGTCGCCCTGTGCGATGTATTTGAATCCGTCGCGGAAGCCGATGACTTCATAACCCTGGTTGATGCCTTCGATGGTGGCCGCGGAAATGACGCCGTTGAGTCCGGGTGCCGGCCCGCCGCCGACCAAAATTCCAAGTCTGCCTTTGGTGCTCATGTATTTTTGAATGTTAAATTAATGGTGCAAAGAAACCGTATTCTGCCGCCGGCGGGGAAAAATTCAATTCCATTCTTGCCATAATCTGACCACAATTTGCGCAAATAATGAACCGCGCCGTATTTCTCGACCGCGATGGCACGCTCATCGCGGAAAAAAACTACCTGCACCGGCCCGAGGACGTGGAGCTTTTCCCCGGCGCGGGCGCGGCGTTGAAACGGCTGGCGGACGCCGGTTTCAAGCTGTTCATCGTCACCAACCAGTCCGGCATCGGGCGCGGTTTTTTTACGATGGCCGACGCCGGGCGCGTGAATGAACGGCTGGTTCGCGAGTTTGCCCGCGACGGCGTGCGCTTCGACAAAATTTACATCGCGCCCGAAGCGCCCGACCAGCCGAGCCGCAGCCGCAAGCCGTCGCCGCAGTTTTTGTTCGACGCGCGGGACGAATTTAACTTGAATTTCGCGGAAAGCTTCATGGTCGGCGACAAGCTGATTGATCTCGAATGCGGCTGGAATGCCGGCGTGAAAAAAAGTATTCTCGTCCGCACCGGCTACGGCGCGGCAGTGGAGCGCGACGACGCGGAACAAATCAAACGTGCCGTCGTCGTGGATGGGTTGGCGGAAATGGCGGAATGGATCTTGCAAACGTTGAGGAGTTGAATTGTTAAATCGTCGAATCGTTTAACGCACGACCGCCAATTCCAATTCAACGATTCAACCCTTTAACAAATTACAAAATATGTGCGGCATCATCGGATACGTCGGGAAAAAAGCGGCATCGCCCATCCTGCTCGAAGGTTTGCGGCGGCTGGAATATCGCGGTTACGACAGTGCCGGAGTCGCAGTGCTGGACGGCGCCGGCCTTTCGTTGCGGAAAAAAAAAGGCCGGATTGAGGAAGGCATCGCGCGTGTCTTGAAAGCCAAGCCCGCACGCCGGCAGCCTCGGCATCGCCCACACGCGCTGGGCCACGCACGGCATTCCGTCGGACACCAACTGCCATCCGCATCTAGACGCCTCCGGCAAAATCGCCGTCGTCCACAACGGCGTCATCGAAAATTACGACGCGCTCAAACAGCGGCTGCTCCGCGCCGGCCACAAGTTCAAATCCGACACCGACACGGAAGTGCTCGCGCATTTGATCGGCGATTATTACGAAAAACGCAGAGTCGGAAATCGGAAATCGGCAATCGGAAATGAACTGGCCCAAGCCGTCTGCGATGCGCTGCGCGAAGTCATCGGCACTTACGGACTCGCGGTCATTTGCAGGGATTTTCCGAATATAATCATCGGCGCGCGGCGCGGCTCTCCGCTCATCATCGGCATCGGCAAGGATGAAAACTTTCTCGCCAGCGACGCCAACGCCATCGTCGCCCACACGAAAAAAGTGGTTTACCTGAACGATTACGACGTGGCCACCATCACGCCGGAACGCTTTGACGTGCAAAACCTCGGCACCGACACGGCGAATGTTCAGATCAGCAACCTGGAATTTTCGCAGGAGGACGCGGCGCGCGGCAAGCACGCGCACTTCATGCTCAAGGAAATTTACGAGCAGCCGCAAACCATCCTGAACGCGCTGCGCGGCCGGCTGGATTTCGAGGGCGCGACCGCGAAGTTCGGCGGCCTGAACATGACGGCGGCGGAGCTGCGCGGCATTGACCGCATCGTCATCGCGGCGAGCGGCACGAGCTGGCACGCGGCGCTCGTCGGTGAATACCTGATTGAAGAATTGGCGCAGATTCCGGTCGAGGTGGAATTTGCGCACGAGTTTTGTTACCGGAACTGTCCGCTGGAAAAAAACACCGTGCTGCTGGTGCTGTCGCAATCCGGCGAAACCGCCGACACGCTCGCCGCGCTGCGCGAGGCCAAACGGCGCGGCCACCGCGCGCTCGCCATCGTCAACGTCGTCGGCAGCACCATCGCGCGCGAATCCGACGGCGGCATTTACATGCATGCCGGCCCGGAAATCGGCGTCGCCTCGACCAAGGCGTTTGTCTCGACCATCACGATTTTGACGCTGCTGGGAATCCATCTGGGCCGGATGCGCCAGCTTGCGGCAAACCGCGCCAGGGAAATTTTCCACGGCCTGGAGTCGTTGCCGGAACAGATTGAATCCATCCTCGCGCAAAACGATTCGCTGAAAAAAACCGCGAAGAAATATGCGAAGGCGGAGGATTTCTTTTTCCTCGGCCGCGGCTGCACGTTTCCGATTGCGCTGGAAGGCGCGCTGAAGCTGAAGGAAATTTCCTACATCCATGCCGAGGGTTATTCGGCGGCGGAGATGAAGCACGGGCCGATTGCGCTGATTGACGAAAAGACGCCGACGGTTTTCCTGGTGCCGCAGGACGCGATGTATGAGAAGACGATGGCGAACCTCGCGATGATCCGCGCCCGCCAAGGCCCGATCATCGCGCTGGCCACCGAAGGCGACAAGGCCATCAGGAAAGTGGCGGACGATGTGATTTACCTGCCCAAGACGCTCGACCTGCTGAATCCGATTCTGGCGAGCGTGCCGCTGCAACTGTTCGCGTATCACATCGCCGTCGCGCGCGGCTGCGACGTGGACAAGCCGCGCAACCTCGCCAAGAGCGTGACGGTGGAGTAAGGGCGGAGCGGTTCAACTGCCCGGCGAATGGCGCGGTTTAAACCGCGCAACCTGGTTTCACGCGTGGAAAATCCGGTGCTGCCGCCATTCGTGCCAGACGCAAACGCCCAGCAAACCAAGGGCGGAAACGGCGCCCGATTCGGCGGGTTCGGGGACGACGGGCATCGGATCGGCATTAAATTGTATGTTATCCAAGTGATCGCTGCCGGTTGACAAGGTGGCGCCGCTCAAGGTCATTTCAAACAAGACTGAAGGACAGTTGTTAATTCCTGGAACACTGGAGAAATTCACAGTTTCGATGGCATAAGAACTGAGAACACCAATCGAAGCGAATGAGACGTAAGTTGCTCCGCCATCGTCGCTATAACTCCAATTTTGCCCGGTGAAACCCGTGCTTGACCCCACGGTGGCATAAGTAAGCACAAGGTTTTTGTCGCCAGTCATGCTCAATGAAAATATGATGGATTGCCCGTTTTCAGCCTTCCCCGTCCCGCCCTTCAGGGCGAGCGCGTATTCTGGAGAGTCCCCCGAAATCTCATTTTTGGTTGTGGTTGTAACATCTATATTGGCGTCACCATTGGCGCTGAAATGGGACAGACCAATGGACGCCGTGCCGGCTTGCGCACCACCTGAAGCGGCGATTGAGGCAGGCGCCGGGCCATACGATTGATTGCTAAAATTCCAGTAGGCAATCAGCGCCGCCCTGCCGGCATCCGCCAATGAAAGAATCAAGCCGATGCCTGCCACAATGGATTTTGTTTTCATGCCAGTTCCTGCTGATTAAAGAATTTTGAGGGTTTGCGGTTCTAATTTTGGATAAATCGCTGATACAATTTGTCTGATGCAGACAGAAGATGCGCCAGCAGGCAAATTAGTCAATAAGAAGTTATTAGCGTTTAATTCTCATCTTCATTCGACCGTTGCCACGATTTTATTCAACTCACCATTGGCTTCGTCAAACCGTTCTGCACCTCCTCGCGGCACCGGCGCACGTTTCAGCATTTACCGGTTCCGCTCTGTTCACTTCTTGCAGTAATCCGGATATTCCGGCCGGAACATCTGCGAACGGATGTAGCCGGACAAATCTTCCGGGCGCGAATGGGTGTTCAATTTTTCCGCAAACACTTCCTCCGCCACCGCCACGGCGATGGCGTGCGAGACTTCGTGGATGCGGTTGAGCGCGGGATAAACGCGGCCTTCGGCCAGTTCGTTCTCGCGGATGAGCGAGGCCAGCGTGCCCGCGGCCTTGATGAACATGGCGTCGGTCACGCGCCGCGCGCCGGTGCAGACCACGCCCAGCCCGATGCCGGGAAAAATGTAGGCGTTGTTGCCCTGGCCGGGAACGTGCGTCTTGCCGTTGATCTTCACGGGCGCAAACGGGCTGCCGCTGGCGAACACCGCGCGGCCGTCCGTCCAGCGATAAGCTTCCTCGGCGGTGCATTCGGCTTTGGAAGTCGGATTGGAGAGCGCGAAAATGACCGGACGTTCGTTGGCGGCGGCCATCACCTTGATGATTTCTTCGGTGAAAGTTTTCGGCTGGCCGGACGCGCCGACGAGCATGGTGGGCTTGAGCGATTTTACGGCGGAAAACAAATCGGCGCACGGCGCGTGGTCGTGGGCGTAATGCAATTTGTGTTCGGAAAGCGCGTCGCGGCCCTTGACGATGAGACCTTTGGAATCCACGAACCAGCAGCGTTTCCGCGCTTCGGCCAGCGGCAGGCCTTCCTCGACGAGACAGGCCACGATGTTTTCCGCGATGCCCGATGCCGGCTTCGCCCGCGCCGAGAAACAGCACGCGCTGGTCGGCCAATTTTCCGCCGGTGATGCGCAGCGCGGACAAAATGCCGGCGAGCGCCACGGAACCGGTGCCTTGGATGTCGTCGTTGAAGGTGCAGGCGCGGTCGCGGTATTTTTCCAAAAGGCGGAAGGCGTTGCGGTTGCCGAAATCCTCGAACTGGACGAGCACGCCGGGAAAAAGTTTTTCCACCGCCACCATGAATTCCTCGATGATCGCGTCGTAGGCCTCGCCGCGAATGCGTTTTTGCCGCAGGCCGGTGTAAAGCGGATCGGCCAGCAAGGTTTCGTTGTCGGTGCCGACATCAATCGTGACCGGCAGGCATTGCGTCGGATGAATGCCGGCGCAGGCGGTGTAAAGCGACAGTTTGCCGATGGGAATGCCCATGCCGGACGCGCCGAGATCGCCGAGGCCGAGAATGCGTTCGCCGTCGGTGACGACGATCACCTTCACGTCGCGCGTCGGCCAGTTTTGCAGAATGTTTTCCACCTGGCCGCGATCATTGCTGGAAATATAAAAACCGCGCGACCGGCGGAAAATGTGGCCGAATTCCTGGCACGCCTTGCCGACCGTGGGCGTGTAAATGATCGGCATCATCTCCTCCAGATTGTCCATCACCACGCGGTAAAACAGCGTCTCGTTCCGGTCCTGCAAGCCGACGATCTGGATGTAGCGCTCGATGTCGCTGGACTTGCTGCGGAAATTGTCCATCACGCGCCGCGCCTGCTGGTCCATGGTCTGGACGTGCGGCGGCAGCAGCCCGCGCAGGCCGAGCGCGTCGCGCTCCGCCTCGGTGAAGGCGGTGCCTTTGTTGAAAACGGGATTGTGCAGCCAGTCCACGCCTTTGGCCGGCAGCGCGCGGCTGGATTTTGGTTTTTTTGCAGTTGTCATTGTTATAATGCTCAAAAAGTTGTTGAAAACCGGTTCCATTTTTTCACTGACGGCTAAATTATTAACAAAGCCGGCGGCCGACGGCTGGACGTAATTTGGCAAAATCAGCCGTGTTTTTTGCATCCATGAAAAACGTCGTTTATCGCTTCGCGGCTTGCTTCGGCGCGGCCAGCTGTGGCTTAATTAAGCCGCGTGAAAATTCGTTGGCATCATCCCCGCGCGCTTTGCCTCGACGCGGTTTCCCGGCAAACCGCTCGCGCTCATCGCGGGCAAGCCGCTGATCCAGCACGTCGTCGAGCAATGCCAGAAGGCGAAATCGCTTTCGGAAATCATCGTGGCCACGGACGACACGCGCATCTGGGAAGTGGCGCAGAATTTCTGCCGCGTGGAAATGACGCGGCCGGATCATCCGAGCGGCTCGGACCGGATTGCGGAAGTTGCGGAAAGAATTTCCTGCGACGCCATTGTGAACATCCAAGGCGACGAACCGCTGATTGATCCGGCGGTGATTGACGCGGTGGCGAACGCGCTGGCGCAAAATGAAATGTCCACCGCCGCCACGCCGATCAAAAATCTTGCCGAGCTGGACAATCCGAATGTCGTAAAAGTCGTTGTCAACGCCGCCGGTCGCGCGCTATATTTTTCCCGGCGCACGATTCCGTATTTGCGCGAGGCCGCCAGCCGTCCGGTGCCGGAGCAGTTGGCGGCGTTTCCTTTTTTGAAGCATCTGGGCATTTACGGCTACCGGCGCGAGACGCTGCTGCGGCTGGTGAAATTCCCGGTGTCGCCGCTGGAAAACGCGGAGAAGCTGGAGCAGTTGCGCGCGCTGGAAAACGGCATCGGCATCGCCGTCGTGAAAGTGGATTACGACAGCATCGGCGTGGATGTGCCGGAAGACGTGGCGAAAGTGTGAATTGTTAAATCGTTGAATGGTTGAATCGGATAGTTTTGAAAGCGCCACGGAAACCACAGATGCACACAGATAAAACTTGACAGATCGCTAATTCGCAATTCGATTAGGTTTTAATTTGTGGCAATTCGTGAAATTCGCGTGAAAGTTTTTGGCATTGATTTACATCTGTGTTAATCCGTGTCCATCCGTGGTTGAAAAATAATTTTAATTTGAAATGAAATTCATATTCGTAACCGGCGGTGTGGTGAGTTCGCTCGGCAAAGGTTTGACCGCCGCCGCGCTCGGCACGCTGCTCGAAAATCGCGGCCTCAAGGTCGCGCTGCAAAAGTTCGACCCGTATCTCAACGTGGATCCCGGCACGATGTCGCCGTATCAGCACGGCGAAGTTTATGTGCTCGACGACGGCGCGGAAACCGACCTCGACCTCGGCCATTACGAGCGGTTCACCAGCGTCAAGCTCACGCGCCTGAACAATCTGACCAGCGGCCAGGTTTATCAGACCGTGCTCAACAACGAGCGCGAGGGAAAATATCTCGGCAAAACGGTGCAGGTGATTCCGCACGTCACCGACGAAATCAAAAACCGCATCCACGTCCTCGCCGAAAAATCCAAGGCGGACGTCATCATCACGGAAATCGGCGGCACGACCGGCGACATCGAAGGCCTGCCGTTCCTCGAAGCCATCCGCGAATTCGCGCTGGAAGTCGGCTACAACAACGCGATTTTTCATGCACGTCACCTACGTGCCGTTCATCAAGGCGGCGGGCGAATTGAAGACCAAGCCGACGCAGCAGTCGGTCGCCAAGCTGCGCGAAATCGGCATCATGCCGCACGTTTTGGTCTGCCGCTGCGAACGGCCGCTGGACAAGGATTTGCGCCAGAAAATTTCCATGTTCTGCAACGTGCCGCTCGAAGCCGTCATTGAGGAAAAGGACGTGGACCATTCCATTTACGAAGTGCCGCTGATGCTCCAGCGCGAGCGCATGGACGATCTGGTTTGCCGCCTGCTGCATCTCACCACGCCCGCGCCGAACATGGCGCACTGGCAGGAAATCATCCGCAAGCTCATCGCGCCGCAGCACCGCGTGCGCGTCGGCGTCGTCGGCAAATACATCGGGTTGCAGGACGCCTACAAATCGGTTTACGAGGCGATCATCCACGGCGGCGTGGCGAACGATTGCGGCGTGGAAATTGTGCAGGTGGACGCCGAGGACATCGAGAAAAACGGCGCGGAAAAAGTGTTGAAGGGACTCGGCGGCATTCTGGTGCCGGGCGGCTTTGGCGAACGCGGCGTGGAAGGGAAAATTCTGGCCGCGCAATACGCGCGCGAAAATAACATTCCCTATCTCGGCCTTTGTCTGGGAATGCAGATTGCGACGATTGAATTCGCGCGCAATGTTTTGAAGCTGCCGAAAGCGCATTCGACGGAATTCGATTTGAACACGCCGCATCCGGTGATCGCGATGCTGGACGAGCAGCGCAAGGTCACGAAAAAAGGCGGCACGATGCGGCTGGGCGCGCAGCCGTGCCAGTTGCTGGTCAGATCCAAGGCCGGCGAACTTTACGGCTCGTTCGTCATCCACGAGCGCCACCGGCACCGCTACGAATTCAACAACGCCTACCGCGAAAAATTCGAGAAGGCCGGCTTTGTTTTCAGCGGCCTGTCGCCGGACGGCAAGCTGGTCGAGGTCATCGAACTGACAGGATCATCCGTTTTTCGTCGCGAGCCAGTTCCACCCGGAATTTTTGAGCAAGCCGCACCAGCCGCATCCGCTGTTCAAGGGCTTCATCGCCGCCGCGCACCAGCCCATCCACCACAAGCCGCTGTGATTTGAGCGGCGTCGCATGACCTACGCCGAAGCCATCCAGTTTCTCTACGGCCTGCAATTGTTCGGCGCGCATTTCGGGCTGGAAAACACGCGCAAGCTCGCCGCGCTCGCGGGCAATCCGCAGGAAAAACTCCGCTTCATCCACGTCGCCGGCACGAACGGCAAAGGTTCGACCTGCGCGATGCTCGAAAGCATTTATCGCGCGGCCGGCTTGCGCGTCGGGCTGTTCACCTCGCCGCATCTCGTTTCGTTTCGCGAACGGATTCAGGTCAACCGCCAGTTGATTCCTGAAGGCGACGTTGTCCGGCTGGTTGAAGAATTGCGCGCCGTAAACCGGGACAGCGACGCGACCTTGTTTGAATTCGCCACCGTCATGGCGCTGAAATTTTTCGCGGAACAAAAATGCGATCTGGTCATTTGGGAAACCGGCCTCGGCGGACGGCTCGACGCGACGAACATCGTCACGCCGCTGGCGAGCGTCATCACCAACATCGCGTTCGACCACCAGCAATGGCTCGGCGACACGCTGGAAAAAATCGCCGCGGAAAAAGCCGGCATCATCAAGCCGGGAGTGCCGGTTCTCACTGCGACTGACGCACCGGAAGCGCTGGCCGTCATCGAAAAAATTGCGGGGGAGAAAAAGACGCCGCTCACAACCGTAGCGGCGGATGACGATCCGCCGCCGACTAATTTTTCGGCGCTCTGCCGAGACGCCGCTACGTTGCCTTTGCTTGGCGAACACCAAAAATTGAACGCCGCGCTGGCGCTGGCAACCGTTGAAGTTTTGCAAAAGCAAATTCCCGTCGGGGCGGAACAAATTCGCGACGGGCTGGCTTCCGTGAACTGGCCGGGGCGCCTGCAACTCGTCACGCGGGCCGGCGGACAAAAAATCCTGCTCGACGGCGCGCACAATGTCGCCGGCGCGGAAGCGCTCCGCGTGGCGTTGGAAAAACATTTTGCCGGCACAAAACCGTGCCTGATTTTTGGCGCGCTCCAGGACAAGCACTGGCCGGACATCTGCCGGCTCCTCGCGCCGCTGGCGGCAAAAGTTTCTGTCGTGCCGGTCGCCAGCGTGCGGACGGCGAATCCCGCCGGGCTGGCAAAAGTTTTTCGTTCCGCCAATCCGGCGGCGGTGGTCACGGCGGCGGAAAATTTGTCAACCGCATTAATCGCCTGCAAAGACGAGCCTTTCGTCGTCGTCACCGGCTCGCTGTATCTGGTCGGCGAGGCGCTGGAGCAACTCGGGCTTTCACCGGCGACCGCGGGCGAGCGCGGCCTGAACGACTGGTCGGCGGCAAAACCCGGCGATTAGAACCCGGCAAGTTGAGTCGAAGCCAGCCTTATTCCTGTCCTGTCGCGTTGACGCTGGGCTGAATCATAATTACTATTCCGCTCCATTATGGATTACGCTGACACTCTGCCGAAGCAACGTGGCTTCGGCGAAACGACCCGGCCGGATGTCTGGTGGCTGCAGCCGCTGGTCGTCTTTCTCGGTTTCTCCGCCTTCATCATTTACTCGACGTGGGCGGCGTTCCAAGGCGTTGCGGACATGAAAACCAGCCATTGCAGCTACTGGTTCGGCGGCAATGGCGCCAATTATCTGTCGCCGTTTTACTCGCCGGAATTTTGGGGCATCTCGCCGCACGCCATCGGCAAGCTGCCGGCGTGGTGGCCAGGCTGGGCGCCGTTCTCGCCGGCTTTTTTGATTTTGTGGGCGCCGGCCGGTTTCCGTTTCACCTGCTATTATTATCGTGGTGCTTATTACAAGGCGTTCTGGGCCGACCCCGTTAACTGCGCCGTCGGTGAACCGCGCAAAAGCTATCTCGGCGAACGTTATTTTCCGCTGATCATTCAGAATGTTCACCGTTACATGTTTTATCTGGCGGCCATCTTCATTGTGATTCTCTCGTATGACGCCTGGCTGGGAATGTGGTTCACGGATGCGACCGGCAAGGAACATTTCGGCATCGGCGTGGGCACGGTGGTGATGACCTTGAACGCGGTTTTCCTCGGGCTTTATACCTTCGGCTGTCATTCGCTGCGGCATCTGATTGGTGGCTTTCTGGATTCAAAATCCAAGGCGCCCGCCTGTGCGAAAGCTTACAATTGCGTGAGCTGCCTGAACACGCGGCACATGATGTGGGCGTGGATCAGTTTGTTCTGGGTCGGTTTCACGGATGTTTACATCCGTCTCTGCGCGACGGGTCACATCACCGATTTTATTTTCTTCAAGCTCTAAACTCCGAACCGAATTTTTATTGTGGCTACCAATTACGAAACTCACGAATACGACGTGCTGGTCATCGGCGCGGGCGGCGCGGGCCTGCGGGCGGCGATTGAAGCGTCGGCGGCCGGCGTCAAAGTCGGCTTGATTTGCAAATCGCTTCTCGGCAAGGCGCACACGGTCATGGCCGAGGGCGGCATGGCGGCGGCGATGGGCAACGTGGACGACCGCGACAACTGGAAAGTGCATTTTGCCGACACCATGCGCGGCGGCCAATACGTCAACAACTGGCGCATGGCCGAGCTGCACGCGAAGGAAGCGCCGGCGCGCGTCCATGAACTCGAAGCGTGGGGCGCGGTGTTCGACCGCACGAAGGAAGGGAAAATTTCGCAGCGCAATTTCGGCGGCCACCGGTATCCGCGTTTGGCGCACGTCGGCGACCGCACGGGTTTGGAGATGATTCGCACCTTGCAGGATCACGGCATTCATCAGGGCATCACGGTTCACATGGAATACACGATTGTCTCGCTGTTGAAAAACGGCGAGCGCGTCGTCGGCGCGTTTGGCTATGACCGCGAGCGCGGGCGTTTCAGGATTTTTCACGCGAAAGCGGTGGTGCTTTGCACCGGTGGTTTGGGTCGCGCCTACAAAGTCACGAGCAATTCCTGGGAAGGCACGGGCGACGGCGTTTCGCTCGCGTATCATGCGGGCGCGGAATTGCTCGACATGGAGTTCATCCAGTTTCATCCGACCGGCATGATCTGGCCGCCGAGCGTCATGGGCCTGCTCGTGACCGAAAGTGTGCGCGGCGAAGGCGGCGTGTTGCGCAACAAGGACGGCAAGCGTTTCATGTATGATGACATTCCTGACAATTACAAATCGCAGACCTCAACCGACCCGGAAGAAGGCTGGCGTTACACGCAGAACGACAAAAATGCGAAGCGCCCGCCGGAACTGTTGACGCGCGATCACGTGGCGCGCTGTATCAACCGCGAGGTGAAAGCCGGACGCGGCAGCCCGCACGGCGGCGTCTTTCTCGACATTTCATGGATCAAGGAAAAAATTCCGAACGCGGCGGAGCACATCAAAAAGAAACTGCCTTCGATGTATCATCAGTTCATGCAGCTCGCGAATCTCGACATCACGAAAGAGCCGATGGAAATTGGTCCGACCACGCATTATGCGATGGGCGGCATTCGTGTGAATGGCGACACGCAGGCGACCAATCTTCCTGGACTTTTCGCGGCGGGCGAATGCGCCGCCGGCTTGCACGGCGCGAACCGGCTCGGTGGCAATTCGCTTTCCGACTTGATTGTCTTCGGCAAGCGCGCCGGCGAATTCGCCGCGAAATTTGCCAGGGAAAATTCCGCCGATCCGATCAACGATGCGCAAGTCGAAGCCGCCGCGCGCGAGGCGCTCGCGCCGTTTGAACGCGGTGAAAAAACCGGCGCCAGCGCCGACGGCCCGTATCAGGTGCAGCGCGAATTGCAGGAGATGATGCAGCAGCTCGTCGGCATCGTGCGCCGGCAGGATGAGATGGCGCAGGCGCTGGACGGCCTCGGAAAACTTTACGAACGCGAAAAGACCGTCGCCGTTTACGGCCATCGCGAATACAACCCCGGCTGGCACACGGCGATTGACCTGAAGCATCTGCTCACCGTTTCCGAGGCCATCACGCGCGCGGCGATTGACCGCAAGGAAAGCCGCGGCGGCCATTTCCGCGAGGATTTTCCGGACAAGGATCCGGCGGCGGCCAGATACAACTGCGTGATTTCCAAGGGCGCGGACGGGCTGATGCAGTTGCGCCGTGAACCGATTCCGGCCATGCCTGAAGATTTGAAACAAGTCATCGAGGAGATGAAATGAACAAGACTGTCACTTTTAGAATCTGGCGCGGCGATGCGAACGGCGGCAAATTCGTGGACTACACCACGGAGATCACCGAAGGCTTGGTGGTGCTCGATGTCGTCCACAAAATCCAGGCGACGCAGGCGAACGACCTCGCCGTCCGCTGGAATTGCAAGGCCGGCAAATGCGGCTCCTGCTCGGCGGAAATCAACGGCATCCCGAAGCTCATGTGTATGACGCGCATGGACACGCTGCCGACGGACCAGCCCATTACGATTGAGCCGATGCGCGCGTTCCCGAGCCTCCGGGATCTGGCGACGGACGTGTCGTGGAATTTCCGCGTCAAAACCAAGATCAAAAAATTCAAGCCGCGCGCGCCCGACGCGCCGGACGGCACCTGGCGGATGCAGCAGGAGGACGTGGACCGCGTGCAGGAATTTCGCAAGTGCATCGAATGTTTTCTCTGCCAGGATGTCTGCCACGTTTTACGGGACCATCACAAGCACGAGGAATTCATCGGCCCGCGCTTTCTGGTTTACACCGCCGCGCTGGAGATGCACCCGCTCGACACCGAGGATCGTCTGCCGGAATTGAAACAGGCGCAGGGCATCGGCTTCTGTAACATCACGAAGTGCTGCACGAAAGTCTGCCCCGAACACATCACCATCACCGACAACGCCATCATCCCGCTCAAGGAACGCGTCGTGGACGACTTCTTCGACCCGCTCGGCTGGCTCTGGAAAAAAATCCGGCCGAAGGGGTGATTCATCCCGCGGCACCGATTTGAGTCCGTTGATGTGATTGCTGGCCAACCGGCGCAGACATCATTTATCGTGTCGCAAATGTTGGCTGCTCAATCACCGCGGACTATTGCCGGCGAAATCGTTGTCCGCCTGCAATCGGCCGGTTTTGCCGCGTTCTGGGTGGGCGGCTGCGTGCGCGATTTTTTGCTGGGCCGCGAGCCGCAGGATTTTGACATCGCCACGGACGCCAAGCCGGAGCAGGTCGAAAAACTTTTCCACAAAACCATTCCCGTCGGCAAAAAATTCGGCGTCATTATTGTCGTCGAGGGCGGCCAGCAATTTCAGGTCGCCACGTTTCGCGCCGAGGCGGATTATCAGGACGGTCGCCGGCCGGAGAAAATTGTTTTTGCCAATGCCGAGGCCGATGCGTTGCGCCGGGATTTCACGGTGAACGGACTTTTTTACGACCCGCTCACGAAAAAAATCCACGACTGGGTTGGCGGCGAAAAGGATTTGCGCGCGAAAATAATCCGGACGATTGGCAAATCGGAAGAACGTTTCGGCGAGGATCATTTGCGGATGCTGCGCGCGGTGCGATTTGCCGCGCAGTTGAATTTTGAAATCGAGGAAGGAAACTTTTTCCGCCATCCAAAAACTTGCGCCGAAAATCAAAGTCATCAGCGCGGAGAGCATTCGCGACGAGCTGCTGAAATTATTTCGTCAGCCGCACGCGGCGTCACGGGCTGGTTTTGCTGCGCGACAGCGGATTGCTGGAACAGATTTTGCCGGAACTGGCGGCGACGATTGGCTGCGAGCAATCGCCGGATTTTCATCCCGAAGGCAGCGTGTTCAACCACATCCGGCGGATGCTGGAAATGCTGCCGGAAAATTCGCGCGGGCTTTTGCCGTGGGCGGTCCTGTTCCACGACATCGCCAAGCCGGTGACGGCGGAGCGCGACGTGGCGACCGGCAAAATCCATTTTTACGGCCACGAAAAAATCGGCGCGGTCATGGCGGAAGAAATTTTGCGGCGGCTGAAATTCTCCAACCGCGAAATCGAGGAAATTGTCGCGGCGGTGCGGCATCACATGCAGTTCAAGGATGTGAAGCAGATGCGCAAGGCGACGCTGCGGCGGCTGCTGATGCGCGAAACCTTTCCGCTGGAACTGGAACTGCACCGGCTGGATTGTCTTGGCTCGCACGGTGATCTGGAGCATTACAATTTTTTGGTGCAGCAGGCGGAGGAATTGAAACATCAGCCGCAAATCCGTCCACCGCTGCTGACGGGCGACGATTTGATCAAGCTCGGCATGAGGCCGGGCAGGGCGCTGGGCGCGATGCTGGCGGAAATTCGCGAACGGCAACTGGCGGATGAATTGAAGACGCCGAGCGCGGCAAAAACCTGGGTGAAGAAAAAATTGGCGGGCTGAATTTCCGGCAGGCGGGAAATTTAGGCGCGCAGCAAAAGCAGTTTTTGCGCGTGCTCGAAAACGCACGTGGGCGGCAGGGCGCGGAGACATTCTTCCGGTTTTTCAAAATGGCAGACGGACTTCAGGCAGGGCGAGCAGGGGAGATCAAGCCGCAAAACATTTTCGAGCTGGCCATACGGTCCCGTGCGCCGCGGCTCGGTCGGGCCGAACAGCGCGACGAGCGGTTTGCCGAGCGCGGCGGCCACATGCATCGGGCCGGTGTCGTTGGTGATCATTAAGTCGCAGAGGCGCACCCATTCGATCATTTCGGGAAGGGAAGTTTTGCTGCAAAGATTCAGGCAACGTTCCGGCGCAGCGCGCGAAATGATTTCACCGAGCGGCTTGTCTTCGCCGTTGCCGAGAATGGCAAAGCGGGCTTCAGGAAATTTTTCGGCAAGCCGGCGGACGAGTTCGGCAAAATATTTGGCTGGCCAGCGTTTGTTTTCCCACCGGGCACCGGGCTGGAGCAAAATCAATTGCAGAGTGCGGAGTGCGGAGTGCGGAGTGGAAACAAATGCGCCGGGCCATTTATGTTTCACTTCGGCGGCAATTACCGGACGTTCGGGCAGCCATTGAAAATTTTTATGAACCGGCACGCCGAGCGCCGGCAGCACGGCGAGATACCAGTCCACGGCGTGCGTGTGGAACGATTTGCGCGGGACGGCGAGGTCGTAAAATCCGCGTGCGCCTTCGCGGACTTCGTCGAGGCCGACGAGCCGGCTGCCGTTGGCGAGCCACGCGAACACGCCGCTGCGCAGGAGGCATTGCAGGTCAACGACGAGATCAAATTTCTGCGCGCGCAGCCGGCGGATGCTGCGGAACATTTCCGGCCAGTGAACCGGCGACGACCAGCGTTTGCGCTCGAAGCGGACAATGCCGGCCAGGTCGGGATCGCCTTCGAGCAGCGGCGCGAGCGCGGAATCTATCCACCAGAAAATTTCCGCATCCGTGAAATACAGCTTCAGCAACCGCAGCAACGGCAGCGCCTGAATCACGTCGCCGAGCGAACTGGGTTTGAGGATGAGAATTTTCAAATGAAGAATTTAGAATGAAGAATGAAGAAACGAAAATGGCGCGTTCTGCGCAAATTGAAATTCTTCATTCTGCATTTTTCATTCTTCATTTACCGGCCGAATTCCAGCCGTTCGGCCAGCCGTTCGGGCAGGCCGGCGGCGCGGATTTTTTTCTGCGTGGTGGGGATGTCGTAGTCAAGGCGGCGCAGTTCAATCGTGCCGGCGTCCAGGTCGTAAACGACGTAGGCGGCCTTGGGATTGTTGTCGCGCGGCTGGCCGACGGCGCCGACGTTGATGAAATATTTTTTCGCCGGGTCAATCTTGAATTTGGAATACGTCCCGCCGCGCACGGCGGTGTCGCGCATGAAGGCGACCGGCACATGCGTGTGGCCGAAAAAGCAGACCGCGGTGTTTTGATACGGAAAGCTGGCGGCGGCGGCGAGCTTGTCGAAGACGTAGCCCCAGCGTTGCGGCGCGTCGAGCGTGGCGTGGACGATGGTGAAATTCGCGACCATGCGGGAATATTTCAGGTCGCGCAGCCATTGACGGTCGGCGGTGGTGAGCTGGTTGCGGGTCCAGATGACGGCCTCGGCGGCGTGCGGATTAAAACCTTCGAGATGATCTTCGCTGGAGCAGTATTCGTCGTGGTTGCCCTTGACGACGGGGATGTTCATGGCGCGGACCATGTCGAGGCATTCCTTGGGGTTGGCATTGTAGCCGACGACATCGCCGAGGCAGACGATTTGCTGGACGTTTTGCGTCTTGATGTCGGCCAAAACGGTCTGGAACGCTTCCAGATTGGCGTGGATGTCAGCGATGATGGCGTATCTCATGTCAGTCAGCGGGAAATTTCAAATCCTATGTATTCGTTTTTTGCGTCGGCCCAACTTACCTGCTCGTCGCGGATAAAGCCAGCAAGTCCTGCGCCGAGAATGGCTTCATGGAATGCCGCCAGTTCCTCGTGGGTGCCTTCGGCGACCAGTTCGACACGGCCGTCCGGCAGATTGCGGATGACGCCGGCGACGTCAAAACCGGCGGCGACGGTTTTGACGGTGTAGCGGAAGCCGACGCCCTGCACGCGGCCGGAATAAAAAACATTCAGGCGGCGCTTGACGGTCGGCGCGTTGGCTGACGGTTTGGTCGGCACATCAGGATGTAGCCAAACTCGGCGGCGGGGCGCAATGTTTTTTGCCGCGCGTCAACAAATTTGTTCCCGGGTGAATTTTTTTGTGAAATCTGTTTGACCGGCGGGAAAATTTGCCGTAGTTAGCACGGGCTGCCCTGAATAAATCACACCTTCCGGGCGGTTCTGGTTGGCGACGAGTCAAGTTGTAACGGCGATGCTGAACACAAAATCATTTCTGACGGTGGATTTCGGGGCGGGCAGCCTCAAGCTGGCGGAGTTCGAGACGAACGATGCGGGCGGATTGTCCCTCAAAAGTTTTGCCATCAAACCGCTCGGGCTGGAAGGCTCGCAGGACGCCACGCGCGAAGCCACCATCCTCAAGGCGCTGCAGGAAACGCTCGTCGAAAAAGGCATCAAGTCCAGAAACGTCAACGTCTGCGCGCCGGGCTTCCACGTTTTCTCCAAGTTCGTCAAGCTGCCGCCGGTGGACGCGACCAAGGTGACGCAGATCATCCAATACGAGGCGCAGCAGAACGTGCCCTTCCCGCTGGCGGAGGTCGTCTGGGATTATCAGATTTTAGGCTCGGCGGCGGGCGGCGAACTGGAAGTGTTATTGGTCGCCATCAAATCGGAAGTCGTCGAAGGGCTGTTCCGCGTGGCCGCGCAGGCGAAGTTGAAACTGAGCTTGTGCGACGCCTCGCCGGCGGCGCTGTGCAATGCGTTCCGGTATAATTATGGCGACCTGGAAGATTGCACCATGCTGCTCGACATCGGCGCGAAGACGAGCAACCTGCTGTTCTTCGAGAAGGGCAAGGTTTTCTCCCGCAGCATCAATCTCGGCGCGAACACCATCACGCAGGATTTTGCGCACGAGGCGAAATTGAAATTTGACGAGGCGGAAAAAATCAAAATCGCCGAGGGTTTCGTGAGCCTGGGCGGCGCGTATGAAGAGCCGGAAAACGCGCACCAGGCGGCCATTTCAAAAATCGCCCGGCAGTTCATGACCAAGCTGCACATCCAGGTCAACCAGACCATCCAGTTTTATCGCGGGCAGCAGGGCGGGGCGCAGCCGCAGCGTCTTTACCTGTCCGGCGGCGCGTCCATCATGCCTTACACGGCGCAGTTTTTTGCCGAGAAATTGAACATCCCGGTGGAGTATTTCAATCCGCTTCGCAACGTGCAGATTGACCCGGCGGTGAATCTGGAGGAGCTCGCGCGCGTGGCGCATTCGCTCGGCGAGGTCGTCGGCCTCGGCCTGCGGAACCTCGCACACTGCCCGGTGGAAATGAACCTGATGCCGGAGAGCACGCTGCGCTGGCAGGCGTTCAACGAGCGCAAGCCGTATTTCATGGCGACGGTGTTCAGCCTGGTGGTGGTGGCGTTCGCGGTCGGTTTCCTGTTTGAAAAACTGGCGCAGGCCAAGGAAAAGCAAATCGAGGATCTGCAGCCCACGGTCTCGCAGGATTCGGCGAAGTCCGACTCGTTTGACCGGGTTTATGCGAAATTTCAGGCGACGAAACGAGAGGCGGACCAAATCACCACCTGGATGGAGGACCGGTATTACTGGGGCGATGTCCTGACGGAATTGCGCGGCGTGCTCATCTGTTCCGAGGACGACATCGAGAAAAAATTGTCCGCCCAAAAGCCGGGCGTGGAGGCCGGCATCTGGATTGAGCAGCTCACCTCGGATTCCAACCTGGGCACATCGTCCGACGGGAACGCTTTTACGCCGCAGATGGCGCCGGGTTATGGCGCCGGTCGTCCGCCGGGAGCAATGCCCGGAGCCGTGCCGCCCGCCGCCCCCCCCGCCACGGATGCCAACGGTGCGGCACCGTCGGAGTCCGGCAGTGTCGTCTCGCTCGTTTGCCGCGCCGTGAACCTCACCAGCGTGGATCCGTCGGCGAACAGCGAAATCGCCTATGCGGTCGAAAATCAACTGAAGAGTGCGACGAATTATTTCAAGCCCGAAGGGACGCAGTTGACCGGCCAGATCACGCCGGACGATGTCAGCGGCACCTTCACCTTTGGCGTCACCATCACGCTGCTGAATCCACTAAAACTGTAATATGGGTTGGATCAAACGAAATTTGTTTTTTACCGTCGGCGGCGTCATTGCACTGCTGCTGCTGGGCGCGGCGGGTTTTTATGACTACAAAAGCTGGAGCCATAATGCGGACGCGTTTGACCGGCTGAATGCCATTTACGACACGCTGCAACAGTATGGCAACAAAAAGCCGGCCCCCGGCAACGGCAAGGTTGACAACATCAAGATCGCCAAGGAGCAGGAAGCCATCGTCCGCGACTGGATCAACCAGGCCGCGAATTTTTTCAAGCCGATCCCGCCCATTCCCGATTCGCCGGAAGTGACCAGCGAAGACTATGCGGCCGCCCTGCGCCGGATGATTGACCAGTTGCAGCACGAGGCGGAGACGGCCAGCGTGCTGCTCCCGCCGAAGTATGGCTTCTCGTTTGAAGCGCAGCGCTCGCTTGTCAAGTTCGCGCCCGGCAGCCTCCAGCCGCTGGCTGTCCAGTTGGGCGAGGTCAAGACCATTTCGGAAATTCTGTTCGCGTCGCGCGTCAATTCCCTCGACGGCATCCAGCGCGTCCGGGTGTCGGACGATGACACCGCCGGGCCGCAGTCGGATTATGTTGCCGATGCCAGCGTGGCCAACAACCTCGCGACGCTGACGCCGTATGTGGTGACCTTCCGGGGCTTCAGCACGGAACTGGCCTCGGTGCTCGCAGGTTTTGCGTCTTCGCCGCACGGGTTCATCGTCAAAGGCATCAACGTCCAGCCGGCCGGGGCGACGGAGACGGGCGAGAACCAGGCGATGATGGGCCAGTTGCCGCCCGGCGGCACCGTTGGCGCCCGGAAAGGCGGCATGCCGACGGTGCTGAACGAGCAGTTGTTGCGGATCACGCTGGAGCTTGAGATTGTGAAACTGTCGCCCAAGAAATAAGCCCATGGATTTCATCAAAAAAAATTACGATAAAATCATCTTGAGCGCCGTGCTGCTGGGTGTGTTGGGTTTTCTCGTGTTCCTGCCGTTTGTGATTGCCAACGATCAGGACGAGTTGAAGGCGAAGGCGGATCTCGTCACCAGCCCCCGGGTTCAGCCGCTGCCGCCGGCGGACTTGTTGCCGGAGACGAACGCCGTCGGGCGGATCGAGTCGGCATCCGGTTTTGATTTTTCATCCACCAACAAATTGTTCAATCCCATCGAATGGAAAAAGGCGCCCGACGGCACCTTGATCCCGGTCAAAAACGGCAACGAGCCGGCGGCGGCGGTGGTCGTGGCCAAAATCATCCCGTTGTATTATGTGCTGTCGTTCGATTCCGTGGAGACGAACGGGATCGCGCCGCGCTATGTCATCGGCCTGGAGCATCAGGCGGCCGCGAACCCGGCCATGCGCCGCAAGCAGCAGCGTTTTGTTTCGCCGGACGATCCGAAGAAGGACGCCTTTACTTTGATGCAGGTCAACGGCGCGCCGGAAAATCCGGGCGAACTTGTCTTGAAATTGTCGGACACGGGCGAGACGGTCTCCATCGCCCCGGGCAAACCCTACCAGCGCACCGACGCTTACGCGGCGGATTTGCGGTATGATCCGGAGAAGAAAAATTTTCCGGCCCGGCGCGTGGGATCCGCGTTGTCATTCGCCGGCGAAGATTACATTGTCGTTGCAATTGATGACGACGAAGTGGTATTGTTCAACGAATCAAACCAGAAAAAAACGACGTTGCGATACGCGCCTTGATTATAAAATAAATTTCCGTAAAATTCCGGTTCACGAAAAATTTGAAACCATAACATGACTAAAGCAGTTTCACTCTCGCTCGGCTTCATCGTGCTGCTGGCCTCCGCCGCCGCGCTGTCGGCGCAAACCAGCCCCACCGACATGGCCGTCAATCAGGCCGTGTTAAACCAGGCCAATACCATCGTGCTGCGTCAAAAACTGGAGGACGCCAAAGCCGCCGCCGCGCGCGGCGATTTGAACGGCGCCGCGAAAAATTACGAGGAGGCCTATCAGCTCACGCAGCAGATCGGTTCCGGCATTGATGCCGAGACGGCCCAGACCGTTTCCGGCCTGGTGGCCACCCGCATGCAGCTCGCCCGTCAGGCCCAGGCCAACGGCGATTTGCGCGAGGCGGACACCCAGGTCAAGCGCGTCCTGAAAGTGGATCCGAAAAACCAGGCCGCCATCGCCTTCAAGAAACAAAACGACCAGATGATCGCCGCCATGCGCGGCAAGGTGCCCGATGCGACGACGCTCGAACAGATTCCCGCCATTGTCAACGACAAGACCGACGCCGCCACACTGGTGCAGGACGGCAAAATTCTTTATGAAGCCGGCAAGCTGGAGGACGCCACCGCCAAATTCGACGCGGCCTTGAAACTGGATCCGGACAATCGCGGCGCCAATTATTATCTGGCGCTCACCAAGCAGGCCATGTATGCCCGCGAGGAACGCGCCCATTCGGTGGTCAGCGGGGACCGCATGGTGGAGGTGGAAAAAGCCTGGGAACGGCCCAAGCCCAACACCAGTTTGCCCAGCCCGAATCCCTATGCGATGACCAACGAGATTTACACCGGCGTCGGCCGCCAGGCGATTGTCGGCAAGCTGGATCGCATCCGGCTGGACAACGTGATGTATGACGGGCTGCCTTTGAGCGAAGTCATCCGCAACTTGAGCGAGCAGGCCAAGCTCCGCGACCCGGAGAAAAAGGGCATCAACTTTTTGATCAATCCCAACGGCGACACTTCCCTTCCCACGACCGGTCCTGGTGCCACCGGAGCAGCGGGCGGTTTTGGCGTGCCGGGAGCGCCTCCGGGAGCGGCGGGATTTGGCAACCCCGGTGCGGTCGCGATTGATCCGGCCACCGGATTGCCGGTGAATCAAAATGCCGCGGCTTCCGGTTCTGAACCGGTTGATTTGAACACGGTCGTCATTAAAATCAATCCCGCCCTGACCGATGTCCGGCTCGTGGATGTTTTGGATGCCATCTGCGAAGTGGCCGATCACCCAATCAAATACAGCATTGAGGATTACGCCGTTGTTTTTTCCGCCAAGGGGGCGGAGACGCCGATGTTGTATAGCCGCCATTTCCGGGTGGATCCGAACACCTTTATCCAGGGTTTGCAAAGTGTGAGCGCATTGAGTTTTGGGGCCAACAACAGTTCGAGCGGCGGCAGCGGCGGTAGCGGTGGCAGCAGCGGTGGTGGCAGCAGTGGCGGCGGCGGTGGCGGCAGCGGCGGTCAAAATCAGGGCGGCGCGGTTGTGCCGATTGTCAATGTGGCTCCGGGTTCGAGCGGGCTTCGTTCCCAAGGCCAGGGCGGTGGCGGAGCCACTGGCGGTGGTAACGGAGGTGGCGGGAACACCGGTGGTGTTGGTGGTGCGGGTGGCACCACCTTGCTTAATAATAGTGGCAACGGCGGGTTGAACTATGTCACGACGGTAAACCGGATGTCAGATGTCAGCACCGAAGCCCGGTTGTTCTTTTCCACGCTCGGGGTTAATTTAAACATGCCGGGAAAGAGTCTGTTTTTCAACGACCGCTTGGGCGAACTGTTTGTGCGCGCTTCGCAGCAGGATTTGGACACCATTGAAAATGCCATTGAAGTTTTGAATCGTGTGGCGCCGCAGGTTCACGTCAAGGCCCGTTTCATCGAGATCGACGAAGGCACCTCGTCGGCGCTGGGATTTGACTGGTATCTGGGTAATTATGTCAACGGCAAGGTGGTTGCCAATGGCGGCAGCGCCCCCTCGCTCAATGTGCCAACCTCGGCGGCCAACCCGCTCGGCACCTTCCCGGGAAATACGACCGCCAGTCAGATTCCCGGATCCGTCTCGGATCAAAATATAACCAGCGGCCTGCGCAACCCGTTGAACGCGCCCGCGCTCACCACGATTACCGGAATTATGACCGACCCGAACTTCCGGGTGGTCATCAACGCATTGCAACAGAGCACCGGGGCGGAGGAACTGGGCGAACCGGAAGTGGTGACCACCAGCGGACGGCAGACCGAAATGCGGGCGACGCAGTTGATCACGGTCGTCACCGGTGTCAACTTCCAGCAGGGCACCGCCGCCACGACGACGGGCACCGCCGTTCCATGATCTTAATTTAAGACAAGCAAAATGAAAACTTACCAAGCAAATCACTTTTCCAAACTGGGATGTTCATTGTTGTGCTTATGCGCCGCCTTGAATGGTGTCGGGACTGCGCGCGCGCAGGTGGTGAACAATACTCCGGGAACTTCCGCCATTACCTTCTCCACGCAGCAGATTGAGACCGGGCCGGTGCTGGACGTGGTTCCGGATGTTTTGTCCGACGGCTACACCATCAACCTGACCTTGATTCCTTCGGACACCGAATTTGTCGGCTATCAGGATCCGCCGACAATTCCACAGGTCACCGGCAATTTGAATGTGGTTCAACTGCCCATCGTTCTGCCGGCCTTCACCGTCAAGCAGGTCGTGACGACGGTGAACATCTGGGACAACCAGACCATCGTCATCGGCGGGCTGATCACCACCGACACGGCCAGCACGAAGGACAAGGTTCCGGTTCTCGGCGATATGCCGCTGGTGGGAACGCTCTTTCAAAGCACGTCTAAAACGACTCAAAAGAAGAACCTGATGATTTTTGTGACGGCCACCGTGGTGGATCCGGCCGGCAACCGGGTGCATTCGGATGATGAACTGCCGTTCGCGCAAACCGCCATACCGGAGCAGCCCACGATGCCCAACCAGACGTTCGAGCCGGTGACGCCGGCGTCGGCGAAACAATAATGCGAAAGCTGTTCGGTGACTGGCGATGATTTGTGAACCGTTTGTTGATTGTTGACGGCCACGCCTACGCTTATCGCGCGTTTTTCGCGATTCGCGAGCTGCGGTCGCCGGCCGGCCGGCCGACGAACGCGATTTACGGGTTTGTGAAAATGCTCGCGAAGATGCGGGAGTCGGTCCGGCCGACGCATCTGATGGTGGTCTGGGACGGCGGCTTGAGCGCGGCGCGGGTGGCGGGCCTGCCGGAATACAAGGCGCAGCGCCCGGAGATGCCGGACGATTTACGGCCGCAACTGGACGGGATCGTTGATTATTTGAAGGCGGCGGGTGTGCCCTCGTTCCGGCGCGACGGCGTGGAAGCGGACGATTACATCGCCTGTCTGGCGCGGCACGCGGCGGCCGCCGGCATGGCGGTGGTCATCGCCAGCTCGGACAAGGATTTTATGCAGTTGGTTTCGCCGGTGGTCGGGTTGTTGAATCCGAACGACAAGAGCGAAAGCATTTGGACGCAGGAACAGGTGCGCGCCAAGACCGGCGTCGGGCCGGCGCAAATCGTGGACTGGCTGGGATTGATGGGCGACAACGTGGACAACATCCCCGGCGTTCCCGGCGTCGGGCCAAAGACGGCGGCGGATTTGTTGAACCGGTTCGGCTCGGTGGCCGGGATTTATGCCCGGCTGGACGAGGTGAAGTCGGAAAAGCTGCGCGGGTCGTTGCGCGCCTCGGCGGAAGCCGTGCAGCGCAACCTGAAGCTGGTGCGGTTGCAGGATGATTTGCCGTGCGAATTTTCGCCGGAAGAACTGGCGGGAAAACCGGCGGATGCCGGACGGCTGGCGGAATTGTTCCGCCAGTGGGGTTTCAACGGGATGTTGAAGGCCCTGGAAAGACCGGCGGACGGCCGCCAGGCGGTGTTGCTTTAGATTTGAAATTTCCAAGCAAGATGAATTTGCCAAGCTGGATGGAAGAGACGTTTTCGGACAAACGCGCGGGCCGCGTTTGCTCCGGCGAAAGTATTTTTGGACAAAGCGCCCGGAAGCGTTTAATGTCCGCCAAGCCTTTTATGTTTTTGTTGTTCGCCCGCCGGGCCGCCATTTGCTGTTGTTGGGGTTTGTGCCTCATGATTTCTCCCGCAGTTTGGGGGCAGACCAATTATTATGCCAAGAACGGAACCGAATACGCCATCGTCGGCTCCCTGCCCGGCGACCAGGTCATGCCGGATGCGGCGGTGACGCCCGCCGGCGGATTCATCGTCTGGCAGGACAACATCACCGACGGCAGCGGCTGGGGCATCAGCGCCCGCCGTCTGGACAGCACGCTCTCCGGTTCCTTGAGCGCGTTCCGCGTGAACCAGCAGGGGACCAACGACCAGGAAAATCCGCGCGTGGCGATGTTGAAAAATGGCGGCGCGGTGTTTGTCTGGCAGGGCGGCAAGATGGGCTACCAGCACATTTTTGCGCGCTTTCTCACGCCGACCAACACCTTTTTGACGACCACCGACCTGGTGGTCAGCACCTTCACCAACAATTTTCAGATCAATCCCGCCGTGGCGACGCTCAACAACAGCAACGTGGTCGTGGTCTGGGGCAGTTTCGACCAGGCTGGTTCGAATAGCTTGCAGGATGTCTATTGCAAAATTCTTTCGCCCACCGGCCAGACCATCAGCAATCAATTTCTGGTCAATCAATTTACCAGTTACAACCAGCGCACGCCGGCGGTGGCCGCCTTGAAAACCGGCGGCTTCGTCGTGGCCTGGGTTTCCGAGCAGGAGCGCAATCTGGCTTCCGTGACCACCACCACCAATGGTGCCGCCGTGGAGGACTCGCTGGCCCCCAGCGTGGATATTTATGCGCGGCTTTACGCCAGCAACGGCGTGCCGGCATCCGGTGAATTTCTCGTCAACACGGATTCCAACCCCTGCGCCAATCCCGCCGTGGCGGCGGCGTCCGACGGCAGTTTCATGGTGGCTTGGGACGCGCATGACTTTGTTAACCCGACCAACAGCCTGGACATTTACGCGCGGACATTTTCCAGCACGGGCGCCGGCGGCACGACGCTGCGTGTCAATTCGCATCTTCCCGGCGACCAATACGCGCCGCGCATCAGCGCCATTGGCATTGATTACATGATCGTTTGGACGAGCCTCGGGCAGGATGGTTCCCGCGAAGGCGTGTTCGGGCAGTTTGTGCATGACAACGGTTCGCCCGTGGGCGGCGAATTTCAGGTGAACACCACCACCATCAGCCGGCAAATCCAGCCGGTCGTGACTTCGGACGGCGTGAACCAGTTCCTGGCGGTCTGGACGAGCTACACCGGCCAGCCATATGGTTTTGATTTGTTCGCCCAGCGTTATCTCAACGTCGCGGCGTTGTTGTCGCCGATGGATGCGCCGTTCGTCTATGCGCCCTTCACGCTGGACACCAACGGCGTTTATGAGCCGCAGTTGCAGGTTTCCTGGCCGCCGCTGCTGGGCATTGCCGTTTCCAATTATGAAGTCTTTGTGGACGGCTCCGGCGTGCCGGCGGGCGTGACGACGGCCAACACCTGGACCATGACCGCCTCGAACGGCCTCGCCGCCAGCAGCACCCATTTCTTCCAGTTGGAATATGTGACGACCAACGGCTTGGTCTCGCCCATTTCACCATCCGCCTACGGCACCACCTGGAGCGGCGGCAATTATTATGGCGTCCCGGTGGAATGGCTCGAACAATATTACGGCGACACCATCGCCAGTTGGCCGGCCAATGTGAACACGCCGCTGACGGCCGGCGGCCAGACCCTGCGGCAGGTGTTCTTGAGCGGCGGCAATCCGTTGGATCCGTCCACCTGGTTGCGGACCGCGCTGACCAGCACCGGTCAGGGGATGTTCTTGAGCTGGAATACCCAGGCCGGCGCGACGTATCAGGTGCAGTCTTCGCCGAATCTGGTCACGTGGACCAATCTGGGCGCGGCCCGGTTTGCGGCGGGCGCCAGCGATTCCATTTTTGTCGGTGGCAGTGCGGCGGGCTATTACCGCGTCTTGTTGTTGCGTCAATAAAATGAGCAGTATGTTGCAATTACTCAAAAAAATTTCTTTGATTCTGTTGCTGGTGTCCGGCCAGCAGGCGGCGTGGGCGTTTTCCTTGGCGGGGCCGATTGGCAACGATCCTTTTCCGATCAAGGGCAGGGCGGACAGGGCGATGCCTGGCAGGTGCCCACGATAGGATATGGTTTGCCCGGCGACCTCGTGGCGCCAAAAAATCTCGGTGAGGAATACCGCCGCAATGCACAGATCTATTATTACGCCTGCGACGCCAACTTTTTGGACTTCTTCGGTTCCAACGGGGTGGTGGCCATCAGCCAGGCCTTACTCCATTCTGAACAGCAGCCTGACCAACGTGGATGCTTATAGCCCGGCGCTCACGGAATTTCCGCTGTATTCGCAGGCCATCAATTATTCGGCGAGCGCCCTGGGTTTGTTGGATTTGAAATCTGAAGCCATGGGGGCGATGCTGGAGCAGTTGGGGCTGGCGGATCCGGTCCGTTATGTCTGGACGTTGCACGACCGGTATTGCCGCCCGGCAGCACCTCAGTGCCCGTTCGACATGATGTATCTCGGTGGTTCAAAGAAATTTTGATATCATCGGCCTCCCCGTTGAATCAGATTCAATATTCTCCTTATGTCAACGGGACGCTTTGGACCTATATTATTGAGGAAGTCTGTCGACGGGCGTGCCGAATCCTTTGGCGCTTGCCGCGCCGGTTCAAGTGGATCCTTTGGCGGATGGCGCTTACGGCGGTGGCCGGCAATGCGAGTAGTCCTTACGCTGGGCGGTTATTATATCAGCCTGACGCGGGATGACGAGGCGGGGCTTCGTTTTTTGCTCACCACGAACAACTGCTTTATGAATCGCCGATCGGCGGGAGCGTTGTTGTTGAGTTCCACCGTGGCGGGCGGGACCAGCTATGGCCCGCCGTTCCCTTGTTCACCTATGACCTGACCACGTTTGTCTGGTCTTCCCTGACCAATCCTCCGCTCACCCTGTCCAATCTGTATCCGGGTCTGGTCATCACCAGCTCCTCGAACAATTATGTGATCCAATACACGACGAACTATTTCGCCTACTATACCAACCTCATCGGCGCGCCGATAGGATCGCAAACCCTGGTCACCGGCCAGACCGTCACCTGGGCGCTGGCGACCAACTATTACAATTCTTACGCCAATATCGTCACCAACACCTATCACGCCAACAGCAGTTACACGGTGGTGACCGTGCAGGCCCAGCAGGAGAACGGTGCGCCGGCCGGCACGATTGTCACCAACACCTCCGTCCAGACCGTTCTTCTGCGAAACGTGCCGTCGGGTGATTTTTACATCAACACCAATGCCTGCGGCACCAACCTGATTCTGGGCACGCTGTTCACCAATGTGGTGCTCACGACCAACTTGGTGGTGGCGACGACCAACACGTCAGGGACCATCAGCAATTCATCGCGCCTGTTTTATACGCAAACCCAGTATTATTTCGCAACCAACCATATCCTGCTGGTGGAGCAGCCGCTTTGCGGCGGTGCGGCCACCGGCGGCACCACCACCAATGCCCCCGGCCTGTATCAGGGCGTCGGCCGGATCCAGTTTGTGCCGACCAGTTTTGATTCGCTGCTGGGCCAGTTCTACCAGCCCATCACCAACACCTATTCGATGCATCTCATCAGCAACAGCAAGCTCGTCAACCAGACGTTCCAGCGCGTGATTACGGCTCCTGATTTTCTGATTAGTGCGGCGGATCTGGCGGCCGGGCCTGCTGTATATCCTCCGGGTCTCAGCATGTATTCACGCAATGTTAATTTTAACCAGGCCAATGTCCGGCCGGGTCTGGCTGGTCCGGGCACCATTGATCCGGCCACCACGATCACACTTAACAAAAGCGGGAACCTTTACTTAAATGGTTACCCTGGGAACGAGCTGTCTGCGGGATTGCCGGAGGCTACCTGGGGTTCGTTTGACGGCAGCACCAATGCACCGGTCGTTTATCCCGACGGCACGAGCATCGCCAACCTGGCCAATGAGGTTTTGATCCAGATTACTCCCGCAGCCTTGCCGAATGGCTCGACCACCAATTCCTACAGCGCGTCGTTCGTTGCCACCGGCGGTGCCTTTACGCCGCCGTTCACCTGGACGATACCATCGGGCGGTCTGCCGCCGGGCTTGACCATGTCGTCCGCCGGTGTGATTGCCGGCACGCCCACCCAGTCCGGCACATTTGACTTCACCTTGCAACTGACCGATGTTCTGGCGCGATCCGTGCAATGGAACTATACGCTTACCATCCAATGAACGGCACCGCACACCATAATTTTCTGATGAACCGTTTGATGAAATGGCCGGTGCTTTGCGCCTTGACAGCCTTGCTGCTGGTGCCGACCGCGTCGGCGCAACTGGCTTTTTACATCAACAACAGCGTGGTCAGCAACCCCGGCAACATTGATGCGACCAATTTCGTCAATTACAATTCCTTTACTTCGGGATTTCTGCCTTACGAGACCACGGACACGCAGAACTACACCAACTTCGGCACCATGAACGGACCAGGCGGGTTCGTTTTTGACACGCTCACCCTCGGCTCTCCCGGTGCACGCTCCATGGCCTCCAGTTTTTACAATTCGGGATCCATTACGGTTGGTTCAGCCGTGAGTCTCATTGTCAACGCGACCAATCTGGTCAGCCCCGGCCTGCTGGATGTGGGTGCCAATGGCGGACTTTTCCTGACCGGCCAGAATCTGAATTTGTCCTACGCCACTTTGACGATGAATGCCCTGGCTTCGTTTAACCCTCCTGGATCGGGGGCGTTCGGAACGGATACGAATGGCGATTGGTTTCCTGCCTTCGATCTGACGGCGACCAGTGCCAGCTCTTCATTGCCATACGCGTTTACCACGCCATCCTTTCCACCCTATGTTTACCAGGCGTTTTATCATGAGGATCAACCCAATAACGCCACCAACATTAATATCTTTCGCATGATATTTATTGGCAACAACACCAATGCCAATGCCAATGCGCAGTTATCATTCGGGCAGATAGCCGTTGGCACCGGCGCGGGCAATGTGCAATGGACCGGGGTCTATACCGATCCGGGGACCGGGCTGCAACATACCAATTACCTGATCCTGAATAATGACTACGTTCTGGGCGCCTCCACCAACATCGTCTTTAACAACGGCGTTCCCGATAATTTTGCGTTAACTGCCACTTCCACCCCGCTGGCCGGGACGCAACCGGGAACTGCCGGTGTGCCTACGCAGATTGCCCAGTATTTTACCGGTGCCATCACCAATCCCTATTCCTATGCTCAAATTCAGATCGTTCCGACCACGGTGAGCACTGGTAAAACTGCGCAAAACCCAACTGGAGCGATCACCAACTTTCCGGCACGAATGCAAATTTCGGCCGGCCACGAGCTCAATCTGGCGCTGGCAAACATCAGTGGCCAGTATAATAATGCCAACGGACAGCTTTCTGGATTGAATTATATGTCCCTCACCTGCACCAATCAGTTTGATGGCGCTTACGGCGCGACAATTATCTCGCCATACAGCGACATCAATCTGGGCGTCACCAATGGCAACCTTACGTTCAGCAACGTTTTGCAGTCCGTGATCCCGAATTGGAATGGAACAATTACGGCCTGGAGCACCGAGTTTTTCTACACGGATACTAACAACATCACGAATGATTTCCGCGCCCTGATCGTGTCCAGCTCGCTGGTTCCGTTCTCCACGCCACAAATTGGCAACCTGACATTGCACAGCACGAATCTGGTGGTTAGTGATGAATTAAACATCATCGGCAATCTTTCCATTGATGCCAAAAGCATGACGCTCACAACCAATGTTGGCTATCCGAACACCGGTGCGGGTTCGCCCTATGGCGAGTTGAATTTGGAATCTGGTGCCACAATGTTTTCCACTGCGTTGCCGAATCTGCTCTGGTTGACCAACAACGGGGTTATTAACATTGCCAATGCCGGCTATTTTGGCGGCCCGTCGCCGGCGAATTATCAGGCCTTCATCAACAATGGATTGCTTTCGGATCAGGGTTCGACGATTTATTCCGCCTATTTCCAAAACAGCGGCACCATTCAGAACGGTTCGGGCAGTTTCTTCCTGCAATCGCAGTCCACCGTTCTGACCAACGGTTCCATCACCGCCACCGGTGACATTGACATTACCGCAAACAATCTGGTGGCAACCAAAGTTCAGATTCAGGCGGGCCGATCTCTCACTTTGCTGGCGGCCACCAATTTGACCGATGAAGGGACGATCAATAATTGGTCGGTCGGCGCGTCCAGTTCGGTGGGTTTGAATCTTCCCAATTTGCCAGCCTCCGGCGACCTGCTCGGCACTACCATTTCTGTGCTTGCCACCACCAACCAAAATGTGGTCAACACCTGGGCCGGGGCGGATCGGGGACTGACTAACGCCGGATATTTCAACAACGTGGCATTGGGCAGTTTGATTCTCAATGCGGCCAGCACTCCGCCGCACAGCCTGTTCACGTTTAATCCTGCCGGCCCGACATCCAATGCGCTGTATGTGGTCAACCTGTATCTGACCAACACCGCCGCCACGCTGAAATCTTCCAGCAGCACCGCCACGGCGTTGTCCATCAGTCCCGGCATGGTCATTTACTACCAGAACGCCTACAGCAACGGGGTGGCGGTTTCCAGCACGATCAATGGCTGGAACAACAACCAGCTCCGCTGGGTGACTCCCGCAGATATGGCTGCGGTCAGCACCATTTTCATGGTGCATCCGAAAGATCCGCCAAATTCCTTTAGTTTCCAGATCACCGGGGTTCAGACCCAGACCGGTCTGGGCACCGGAGCGAGTTACCCGGTCATCATTGAGGCCGCCACCAATCTGTTGTCCCCGCAACTGGGTGAACGTTTATACCGGCACGCCGCCGTTTAATTTCAACGATTTCGGTTTTACCACCAACCATCAGCGATTCTACCGCGCCAGGCAGGGCTGGTAGCCGCGCCATGAAAATTTGCGGTTTGACCGGCGGCGTGGGGATGGGCAAATCCACCGCCGCCGGTTTCTTTTCCCCGCATGGCGTCCGCGTCGTGGACACCGACGAAATCGCGCGGCAACTGGTCCAGCCCGGCCAGCCGGCGCTTGCGGAAATTATAGCGCGTTCGGCAAAAATCTTCTGGCTTCCGACGGCACCTTGAAACGCGGCGAACTGGCGCGCATCGTTTTTTCGAACGAAGCCGGCCGGAAAAAACTTGAGGCCATCCTTCACCCGCGCATCCGCGAACGCTGGCTCGCGCAGCTCGAATCCTGGCGCAGGGAAAATTGTGCGCTCGCCCTCGTCGTCATCCCGCTCCTGTTTGAGACCGGGGCCGAACCGCATTTCGACAAGATCATCTGTGCCGCCTGTTCGTCCGCCGCCCAGCACGAACGGCTGGCCGCGCGTGGCTGGAGCGCGGAACAGATCCGCCAGCGCATCGCCGCGCAACTGCCCGTGGAACAAAAAATCGCCCGCTCCCATTTCGTGCTTTGGACGGAGGGAACGCTGGCGTCGCACGCCCGGCAGGTGGAGCTGGTTTTAGCCCGGATTTGACGGATTTTCGCCGGGGACAAATTTTGGGACGGCAACAGGCGTTAATGGACAGTGGGCCGTCCCTGCCTCCGACGCGGTCTCACATTTGCCGGCCCGGGCCGCATTTTAGGTGCAATTCCTGCCCAAAGTGTCCGTTTGCCGGCAGGAACACGTGGCGAGATGGTAATAAGTTGTCGCGAGACGGTAAGAAAACGTCGCGAGATGACCTTCACGCGCCACGAGAAGGTAAGAAAACGCCACGAGATGACCTTCACGCGTCACGAGAAGGTAAGCAACGCCGCGAAATGACCTTCATGCGTCACGAGATGATCTTCACACGTCACCAGATGACCTTCACGCGTCGCGAGAAGGTAAGCAACGCCGCGAAATGACCTTCACGCGTTGCGAGATGATTAACAAACGTCACGAGATGACCTTCACGCGCCGCGACATGACCGTCTCGTCGCTCAAGGCTTCCCCTTTTTCGACAAAAGTGGATGGAAAGTGGGCAATGGAGACAGCGCGCCGTCCCGCCAATCAAATTTCGGGTTTTGACCTGGCGGTGTGGCATACGCGGCAACGCGAGGACCAACGGATTGAAACTGTCCGCTTCTGGCATGGCGCACAGACTTTCGGGCTGGAGTCACGACGTAACCTTTGCCAGTCCCTGCCAACGCGCGGTAAGGACGGGTTCCACCCCGTCCCGCTTGGCGTCCTTGGTGTCTTGGTGATTCAATTTTCTTTTGTATATTCCGAAGTTGCTCCTGCTTTCAACATTTCACTTTGCCTGTTGTCTGAGCTGCAACGCCATTTTCAAATTGTTTTGCGCCGCCACGAGTGACGGATCCAGTCGCACGGCCGTCTGGAATTGGGCCAGCGCCTCATCCAGCCGGTTCTGTTTCGCGAACGCGACGCCGAGGCTGTTGTGCGCCGGGGCGTAGTTGGGCATCAACCGGATGGTTTCCTCGTATTCGCGGGTTGCCGGTTCGAGCAGGTTTTTTTGTTCGAGCGCCATGCCGAGGTTGTGATGCGCCAGCCCGTTGCCGGGATTCAATTTCACTGCGGTCTGGAATTCGGCCAGCGCCTCGTCCATGCGGTTCAGGTCGGCCAGCACGACGCCGAGGTTGCAGTGATTTTCCGAGGAGCCGGGCTTTAATTTCACCGCCATCTGGAATTCGCCCAGGGCTTCGTCGGGGCGGCCGGCTGTCAACAGCGCGTTGCCCAGGCTGCAATGTGCGCTGTAGTTGTCGCCCGTGGCGGCGATGGCGTGACGGAAAAGGGTTTCGCTGCTTTTCCAATAGGCGATGTTCTGCCGGGTAAGCACAATACAAACTGTGATGACAGCCACGCTCAATACCGGCAGCGCGAAGGTTCGCTGTCGCCAGCGGCGTGTCATTCTTCCGCGCCCCAGGCAATCATCAGCAGAACGCCGATCGTCGGGAAATAAGTATAACGGTCGGCCATGGATTGTTCGCCCACGGCCACCAGTCCAAGCACCGGCACCAGCGTTCCGATAAACCAGAACCAGCCCGTCGGCAGATACGGATGCGAACGGCGCAGGACGATGGCTGCAATGGAAACGGCCAGCAGCAGCGTGGTCACGGACAGCACAACGTGCATCGGCCAGTGGTCAACCACGGGATAAACCACGGCGAGATTCTCCGGCCAGAACAATTTGCCAAGGTAACGGCCATACGACACCAGCGCATTTTCGACACGGGCCGCAAACGGCTTCCGGCCATCAGCACCATCGCGCCGCCGTGTTTCTGGGCGAAGAATGTCACCGCGCACGAAGCCGCCGACGGGCCAAGGAACGGTGATTTTCTCAACGAGCAAAAACCAATTCCCTGTCACCTTCCACCTGCCACTTGTCACCCGCCAAGCGGCCAGCAATCGAGCAGCAGCAGCACAAACGGCAGCGTGACCAGCATCGGTTTGCTCATCAGGCTGAACGCGAAGCAGACCATGGCCAACCCATAAAACAGTGACGGGTGACGGGTGACGGGTGACTTGGCGGCGGATTTACCTCTTGTCATTTGCCAATTGTCACTTGTCACGCTTCGCGAGTAGCGCGTCCAGGCCATCAGCGCGAGCAGCCCGAACAGCGTGCTCAACACGTCCTTGCGTTCCGCCACCCAGGCGACCGATTCCACCCGCAGCGGATGCAGCCCAAACACCGCCGCCACAAACAGGCTGCACCAGCCGGCTCCCGTCATCTGCCGCAGGACCAGGAACAGCAGCACCGCGTTCGATCGCGTGCAGCAGCACGCTCGTGAAATGATGGCCCTCCGGATTCAGGCCGTAGAATTCGACATCCGTCATGTGCGAAAGCCAGGTGAGCGGATGCCAGTTGGAGGCATCCGTGCTTTTGAAGGCCCACGCGACGCCGGCCGGATTCAAACCGCCTTGGACATGCGCGTTCCCGGTCACATAAACGTCGTCGTCGTAATTGACAAACCCGTTGTGAACCGCCGGCAGGAAGGTCCAGACGACCAGCCCGAACAGCAGGACACAAACGACGACAAGCTGTCTGCCGCGCAGGGGATGAAGCGGCCGGTTGGTCAACACGCCTCCATTCAGGGGTTCGTCGCCGGTTGCGGTTGTTTTTCCCGCTCAATCACCCGGAGCAAATATCCGGCCTGCGTGTCGTCGGGATTTTGTTTCAAGGCGCCTCGGTCACGGCTTCGGCCCCGGCCAGGTCACCGGCATGAAATGACTGTTCCGCCTTCGACACCGCACTGCCGTCAGAGGCCGGTGGCGGGGTTGGCTGCGGCGTCTGAAACACGCACGGCACGCCGGCGTTGGCACCGTGCCAAAGAAGCAACTGATACAGTTCGCCGTTGATGGTGGAAAAGTCGCTGAAGATGAATTGCGCGTCGCTGGCCAGTGGCAAGCGATGCCAGCGTGGCTGCTTTTTCCGGTCGGAGCCAGAAGCTGCTGCCGCGTGCGTTCGTCGAAACGATCCAGCATTCGCGAGCCGGTTGCCCATGAAAGAATGCCCTCGGCGCGGCGTATTCCAGAATCGGAAACAGGTCGCTTTGCAGCGGGCCGGGGCCGGCGATGGCAAAGCCGGTTTGCTGCGAGGCCAGTTGCCGCGCCAGCAATGCTTCCGGCGATTGGATGTCAATCATCCACATGTCCGTCCGCACCCGGTCAATGGCAAAGCCCTGCTGGAACACGTCCGGCCCGGTCGCCCACGGTTGCTTCGAGCCGAGCATGACGATGTCGCCGGCCCCGGCGTCCCAGATTTCCATGTAGGGAAACACGGAGTGGAACGTGCGCAATACCAGTTCCACGATGTCGTCGTGCATTTCATAAACGTGAAACCATTGCGCCACGATGCCGCCCGGTTTCAGGCGGCTGGCGGCGAGTTCGTAAAATTCCCGGCTGAACACGCTGCCGATGCCCACCGTCCACGGATTCGAGGGTTCGGTGATGATCACATCATACTTTTGCGGGCGCAAGCTTGAGCACCGTGCGCGCGTCCTCGCGCCAGACATGTGTCCGCGGATCGTCCAGCACATGGTGGTTCCAGTCGTCGAAAAATTGGGCGGCGTGGATCACCGGGTCGCAATTTTCCGCGACGTCCAGCCGGTTGATCGGATAGGCCAGCGACCGCGCCGGCGGTCATGCCGGAAGCCATGCCCAGCACAAACACATCCTTCGCCTCCGGGCTTGGCCAGCATCGGCAGGTGCGCCACCAGCAACTGCGTGCCCAAGATCCAGTCGCGTCCCGGCTTCCGGCTTGCCGTTGATCCGCAGGCCCAGCTCCGCCGGGGCGACAATGCCGTCCACCTGCTTCCACGGACACCGTGGCGTCCGGCCCATCCTCGTAAAAAAGAATTTTGAAGTGCTGCTTCCGCAACGCCATCAACTGCGGATCAAACTTGGTTTCCCGGATGCGAAACACTCCCGAACTCATCACATTTTCGCCAGCTTCGCCGCCAAAGATGAACAGGCAGATCGCAAAGCCGCTGCTCCCGACCGTGCCCGCAATCCCGTCCGCCAGCCGCGCCGCAGCGCGATGAGCAACGCCACCAGCCCCAGCACCAATGCCAGCACGCCAAAGGCGTTGCGCAGTCCGCACAGCGGCATCAGCAGAAAGCCCGTGACCAAGGTGCCGGCCACGGCCCCCAGCGTGTTCCAGGTGAGCAACGCGCCGACCTGCGCGCCCAGCGGCACGCCGCCCGCCGACACCGCGCGCATCATCAGCGGCAGCACCGCGCCGATGCAGCGCCGCCGGCACGCCCAGAATCACCAGCGCGATGCCCGTCGTCAGCAGCAGTTGATAGACATAGCCCACCGGCCGTGCGGCCCAAGCCGGTGCGCGCAATCCGGTAAAAATCCACCCATCGCTCGATGTTGAACACCAGCAGCGTCACCCACGCCGCCGCCACGCACAGCAGCAGCACGACGGTTCGTTCGCGCCGCTTTGCCGGCCCGGCTTCGGCGACGCAATCCACGCGCTGCCCAGACCGATGCCCAGGATGAAGGCGATCAGCACCATCGCGAAGGATTGCAGCGACGAGCCGAAAATCAGCGCCAGCGACCGCGACGCCAGCAGTTCCAGCCCCATCGAAACGCCGCCGGTCATCGCCACCATCATTCCCGCCCAGCGCAACGTGCCCGGTGCGGCGGGCGATTTCCGGCGCGGTTGCGACCGTCGTGGTTTCCGTCGCCGCAACCGGTTTTGGCAGCCAGCCGCTCCGGTTCAACAATATCGCGCTGGCACCGATGACCACGTTGGCCGTCGCCGTGATCTGGATGGTGGCGACCATGCCGTATTCCTGCACCAGCCAGAACCCGGCAAGCGCCGCGCCCGCCACCGCGCCGAGGCTGTTCACCGAGTAAAACCGCGCCGAGCGCCGCCCGGCATCGGCCGAAAATTGATGCAGCCACGCGGCCAGCAACGGCAGGGTGCCGCCCATCAAAATCGTCGGCCCCAGCAGCAGTGCCGCGCTCAACACGCCTTTCAACACCAGCAGCCAGCCGGCGTGTGTCCGCAATGGGCGTGCCGGCGGCGATGAAAATCCGGTCCGCCAGCCGGTCGAGCGCGGGAAATAAAAAGGCATAAATCGCCGATCAGGATTTCCAGAACGCCATAAGCCTGCACCGGCTGCCGCAGTCCGTCCGCCCAGCGGCCAAAAATCCGGTTGCCCAGCGCCAGCCCGCCCATGAACACCGCCAGCACCACCGTCTGCGCGTAAATGGTGCTGCCGAACATCTGCGCCAGGAATTTCGACCAAACCACCTCATACACCAGCGCCGTCAGGCCGGAGCCGAAAAACAACGCCAGCACCATCCAGCCGCGGTTTTTTGATTGCATCACCGCAGGGTAGCGGCCCAACCCGCCCGCCCGCAAGTTTGGAAACCAAATCCGTGGCCGCCGATGTGGGGAGGCTCATTTTAATTCCTCCTCGTCCTCGCTTTCCCGCCTTTTTCGTGTCTTTCGTGTATTTCGCGGTTAAGCCTCCATTTTGATTTCCAATTTACGCGCCGCGCCGGATTTGCCAATAGCCTCGTAAATCGCAAATCGTAAATCGTAAATTGTAAATTCAGTCAGAGCCTCCTCCCAGTTTATGTTTGAGCCGCGCCGCAGTTTCCGGCACAGTCCGGTCTCATGTGTTTCCGTCCAGCCATCACCGGCTTGTTTGTCGCGCTCCTGATTGCGTCCGGAACCGGCTGCCAAAAAAACAAACCCGCCGCGCCTCCGGCTCCGCCAACCGTCCTCTCGCCGGACACCATCGCTTCCGTTCACTGGCTGGGCAGGCATCAGTTGGGCTACGAGGCCACCGCCTTTTTTTTCATGCGCATCTGGAACCGGCCCCAGAGCGCGCAACTGGAACGGCAGACGCTTGTCAAACTCGCCAGCCGGCCCGGCCTGTGGCTGCCCGGGGGAACCAACCTGACCGCCGACGCCGCCACCCGGCTTTACTGGATGCTCGACGATGTCCTGGAGGAGGAGTCCTATCTTGAAATCCGCGCCGCCACCAACTCCGCACTTCGCACTTCGCACTTCGCACTTTCCTTCGCCGTCCATCTGGACGCGGCGCACAACAGCCAATGGCTGACGAATCTGCCCGTGGTCTTGGAACTGTTGACCGGTGCGGGTCCGGTTTTCAACCCGGAACAAAACGGCTGGTCGCTCCAAACCACCAGCGGCCTGGGACAGGTCGGCTTCACCCGCGTCGGCGATTGGACGGTTGTGAGCGCCGGCCCGGAGAACAATTCTTTGGCGTCCGAAATCTCCGCCCGCATCCGGCGTGACGGCGTCCCGTTTGTCTCCGCCGGCACCAACCTCTGGCTCGAAGCCGGCCTCGCCCCCTCGCGTCTTTTCTCCTCCCTCTCCGCTGGGGGAGAGGGCCGGGTTGAGGTGGGTCTTGCTTCATCCATCTCCCATTTCAACCTTTCCCTTTCCGGCGACGGCGCGAATGTCATCACCCGCATGAAGCTCGATTTCAACCAGCCGTTTTCCGCGCCGCTGCCGGACTGGCGGCTGCCGGTGGATTTGCTGCACGAACCGCTCACCAGCCTCACCGTCGCGCGGGGCCTTGAACCGTCGCTGGCCGGCTGGCCGGTCTGGCGCGACCTGCAGATCGGCGCTCCGCCAGACCAGTTTTGCCTCTGGTCGCTCGGCGGCAATCCTTATCAAATCTATCTTGCCGCACCGTTGCCGGGGCCGCAGGTCGGGGCCTTCTGCGACCATTTGATGCAACAAGGAAATCCCTGGCTCGCCACCAACGGCTACATCAGCTTTGACCGTGCGGCGGACGGCAACGGCGTCACCTGGGGCAACCTGCCGGACATCAAACCCTTCATCAAATTCGCCGGCAACGATTCCTCGGGCTGGCTTTACGCCGGATTGTTTCCGGACACCAACGCCGTCGCGCCGCCGCCGCCCGCCGGCCTCATTCAGGATATTTTGCGCCGCACCAACCTCGTCTATTATGACTGGGAAGTCACCGGACCGCGCCTGCAACCGACCCTCCAGGTGGCCCAGACCGCCCGGCTCATCACCCGCCAGCCGCAGTTGTCCATGGATTCCGCCGGCATCCAATGGCTCGGTTCCGTGATTCCCCGCCTCGGCACCTCCGCCACCATCATCAGCCGCACCGGCCCCGCCGAACTCACCCTCTACCGCCGTTCCTCTCTCGGCCTCACCGCCCTCGAACTGCATCTGCTCTCCGGCTGGCTCGAATCCCCGCAGTTTCCAGCTTGGTAGCAGCCGGCGTGAGGAGGCTCATTTTAATTCCTCCTCCTCCTCGTCGTCGTCCTCGTTTTTTGATTTACGATTTACGATTTACGATTTACGCGCAGCGCCGGGATTTGTGATGATCTCGGAAATCGCAAATCGTCCATTCGATCAGAGTCTCGTTACCTCGACTGCTATGATCATTTTCTGTGGCAGCCGGTGTGAGGAGGCTCATTTCAAATTCGCAATTCGCAATTCGGAATTTATTTTCGGGAATCCGCCAGCAGCATCAAGGCTTGCGCGATGCCAAATTATTGGTTCACGTTGATTGCATACATTGGCGCACGGTGTAGCGTCGAGCCTCCGGCTCGAACCCGATTCGGCCAGAGGCCTAACTCTACACCGCCCCGTCTCTGGAGTCTGCAGTAGGTGGCTGGAACCGGGGTATCCGGCCGGTGATTTCCCTGGTTTTGATGGCAAACTCGGTCTTTGAGTTTGCAAACTTGTTGAACAATCTTACAAAGTCGGCCTTTGAATTTGTAAACTCAGTCACTGAAATTACAAACTCGTTGACGGAAATTGCAAACTCGGTCATCAAGATTGCAAACTCAGTCATCAAGATTGCAAACTCAGTCATCAAGATTGCAAACTCAGTCATCAAGATTGCAAACTCAGTCATCGAAATTGCAAACTCGATGACTTTTCTTACAAACTCGGTCATCGAAATTGCAAACACAATTGTTTTGCTTATAAACACAGAGTTTGAATTTCTCGCTTTTGAGACAAAAATTGTCCCGTTTCAGGACAAACTGTGAAAAACACCCGCTGGAACGACTGCCAAGAACTAATCGCCCTCAATCCTCAACCATTTTGCCTCCTCTGGCAACATCCCTTTCATTGGCGACGACGTAAGGAGGCTCATTTCGAATTCGGAACCCCCCTTTCTGTCAGTGCAAATTCAGTCAGAGTTTCTCCGCGTTCTCTGCGCCTCTGCGTTTGGCCCCATCCGTGTTCATCCGTGTCCATCCGTGGTTAAAAAACTTTCAGCCTTCTTCCTCCTCGTCCTCGCTTTCCCGTCTTGTTTTCGTGTGTTTCGTGTGTTTCGTGTGTTTCGTGTGTTTCGTGTGTTTCGTGTGTTTCGTGTGTTTCGTGTGTTTCGTGTGTTTCGTGTGTTTCGCGGTTAAACCGCCCTTCAACTTTTCCCCTTGCCCCGTTCTTTTGTTTAACGCACAGTGTTAGCACTATGGCACAAAAAAATATCAGCGGACGGCAGTTGCGCCACGGCAGTCCCGAAGAATCATTGTCCCCCGGCGAGTCGCTGACCGTTTCCAAGCGCGGCGGCAAGGTGTTTGAACTGACCCGGACGGATGCGGGCCGGCGGAACATCAACCGCCAGTTGGACCAGCTCTTGAAAGACCTCCCGCCCGAAGGCCCGCGCGTCAAAACCAACCTCGCCCGGATCCTCCTGGAGGAACGGGAATGATTGTCTATTGCGACACCAGCTTTTTGATCAGCTATCTCAACGAAGACGACCAAAACCACGCTCCGGCGCGGGCGCTGGCCGGAAAGTTTGCCGGCGATGACTTTGTGGTTTGCGAGGTCCACCAGTTGGAGCTTCCCGCCGCCCTGCGCGCCGCCACGCACCGGGACCGGGACGCGGTTCCCGTCCATATTGCCCGCCGCGTCATCAACCGGTTTGACCGTTCCGTCACCGGTAAAATGTTCATCCGCAAACCCGTGGACATGGCGGACTCCGTGGCCATGGCCCGCTCGCTCGGCGAAAGCCACGGCTGGCTGTCCCGCCACACCACCTTTGACCTGTGGCATCTGGCCGCCGCCTGGTCGCTTTCCGCCGGGGCCTTCCTGACGTTTGACCAGCGGCAGGGAAAACTCGCCCGCCACATGGGCATGAAAACCCGGTAAGAGCTGGTTTCCCCGTTTTTTTTCGTCCTCGTCCTCGTCCTCGCTTTTTTGATTTGACGATTTACGCGCGGTGCCGGATTTGCGAATGGTCTCTTAAATCATAAATCATAAATCGTAAATCGTAAATTCAGCCAGAGTCTTGGCGGTTGAAATTTTCCGCCGCTTGTTATATTTTCCGCCCCCTATGATTTTCCGCCGTGCGGTTTTTTTATTTGTTGCGTTCCTGCTCGTCCGCCCCGCCGTCGCCGCGCCGGCGGCGGATAATACGCTCCACTGGCTCGGCCTGAAGCAAATCAGCGCCGACACCAACGCCGCCCAGTTCATGAAAGTGTGGCAGTTGCCGCAGACCACCGCGCTCGTGGCCCAGACGCTCGACAAGCTTTCCCGCTGGCCCGGCCACGGCGCCACCAACGCCGCCAGCGCCGCCGCTCCGCCCGCTCCTCGACGACCTCGTCTCCTCCGAATTTTACCTGGAAATTTATTTTCAAACCAATTCGCAATTGGCCTCCAGCTCCTCCCTCTCCGCCCATGGTGGCCAGTCCGGCACTGCCGAACTCCGCACATTGCTTCTGGACGTCCATCTCCCCGCCGACCGCGCCGCCTTCTGGCAAACCAACCTCTGCCGCCGCGTCCGCCGCGTGGGCCGCTCGCCGGCACGCCGCACCGCATTGAAATTTCCCGCGCCGGCGACTGGACGCTGGTGGGCGTTGGGCTGGACAAAAACATCGCGCAGACGGATTTTGCCGCCCGCCTCGCCACCGCCGCCTCCCGGTTCTCGTCATCTGCCCGTCCCTGGCTCGAAGCTGATTTCAATCCATCCCACCTCACCCCGGCCCTCTCCCCCCGTCCGACGGGCGGAGAGGGAGGAGACGAGGCGGGTTCCTCCCTCTCCGCTGGGGGAGAGGGCCGGGGTGAGGTGGGAATTTTTTCAACCTTCAACCATATTAGCCTTTCCGTCACCTGCGATGCCAGCAATCTCCTTACCCGCGCGACGCTTGACCTCGCCCATCCGTTCACCGAGCCGCTGCCGGCCTGGCAGATTCCCACCAACCTGATTCACGGCCCGTTGACCAGCTTTGCCGCCGTGCGCGGCATCGCCGCCTGGCTGGCCGCTTCACCCGCGTGGCAGCAGCTCCAGCTTGCCCCCGCGCCGGACCAGGCCTGTTGGTGGTCGCGCGACGGCATCCCGTTCCAGACGTATCTGGCCGCACCGCTGCCGGGGGCCAGCAACCAGTTGTTTCAACTGGCCGGACGCCTCGTCCAAAACGCCAATCCCTGGCTCGCCACCAATGCCGAGGGCAGTTTTTCCTGGAATCCGACTCGCTGCCCGGCATCCTCTGGAACGAGGCGGAAATGCTGACGCCATTTCTTCATTCAGCCGAATTTAATCATCGCGATTATCTGCTGGCCGGCCTGTATCCGCCCGCCACCGACGCACCCGCGCTGCCGCCCGCCCGCTTCCGCGACGCCGTTCAGCACCAGCCCAATCTCGTGTTTGGCGAGGTGGAGGGCACCGGCAGCCGCGTGGAGGATGGATTTTGCATCACCCAAGTTTCCCGCATGGTGTTTCAAAAACCGCAGATGCCGTCCAAAGCCGCCGGCACCGTCTGGCTCAAGACCGTCGAACAGTTGATCTTGGCGAAACCACCACCTTTGTCACCCTTGACGGCCCGCAACAGCTCGTCCTCGAACGCCATTCCACCCTCGGCTTCAACGCCCTGGAATTGCATCTGCTGGCCGACTGGCTGGAATCCCCGCAGTTCCCGCACGGCCTCCACACCTTCCTCGCCCCGCCCGATAAAACCCCGTAGCAGCCGACGTGAGAAAGCTCATTATTTTTGATTTACGATTTACGATATACGATTTTCGCGCGGCACCGGATTTGCGAATGGCCTCGTAAATCGTAAATCATATATCGTAAATTCAGTCAGAGTGTTTGGCGTCCTTCGTGCCTTGGTGGCTAAATCCACCGCAACCTTCAACTTGAAACTTGAAACTTGAAACCTTCTTGCCCCTCTTCGCCCGTGCTTGGCGGGTGGCGGAGTCGCCGCGCAGCCGGTTCATCGCCGGCAACCGCCACGGCGGCGCGGAGCTGGCGGGAAAAATCAAGCCTGCTCAATCTTCAGTCCGGTCAAATCCGCGAAGTCGTTTTTGTCCAAAGTGAGGATGGTTTTTGCGCCGGACTTTTCGGCGGCCACGGCGTGGAGATAATCATGCACCCGCCCGCCGCGCACACCCTTGGTGCGGGCGGTTTTCAAGGCGGTCAAAATGTCCGGCGCGGAAATTTCCACGAAGTCCAGGCTCAAGGCGAGCCGTTCTAAAATGCGCGCGGCACTGTCGGCGTCAAGGCGGGCCTTCGGGTTGCCGGTGAGGCTGGCAAAAGTTTCCGCCAGCGCGTGCGGACGGGTAAAGGCCCGCTCCGTTTCCAGCCGCGCCTTGATTTGCGGGTTGTTGTAGGTTTCAACCAGGGCGGATGAATCCCAGCAGGCTTTCATGGCGCGTCGCGGTCGGCGCGGATGCTGGCCACGATTTCTTCGCGGGTCATTATTCTCTGGCACTCAAAGTTTCCATCCTGGGTGAACTTCACTTTAACCATCGGCACATCCCTTTCGACCAGTTCCACGACGCGCACGCCACCGTCTGGCAATGGCGCGAGGTCATAAGCTTTGCCGGGCTTGAAGTATTGCATGGCTGCCAGCCTGCCGCGTGAATCTGCGATTGCTTTCATGGTGGGTATATCCCACTCGTCAACCCTGGTGTCAAGCGGTTTTGCCAATCCTCCTCGTCCCCGCCTTTTTGATTTACGATATACGAATTACGCGCCGCGCCGGAATTGTGAATGGCCTCGTAAATCGTAAATCGTAGATTGTAAATTCAGCCAGGGTTCTGGCCGGTCAAAATCGGCTTGCCATGTGGCAACAACAGGGCTACATTCCCGCCATGAGCAAAACCGCGACCATTCGCACCCGGATTGAACCCGGCCTCAAGAGCGAGGTGGAAACCATCCTCGCCCAATTGGGATTGACGGCTTCCGAGACGGTGCATTTGCTTTACCGCCAGATCAAACTGCAACGCGGTCTGCCCTTTGACGTGCGGATTCCCAACCCCCTCACCGCGCGCACACTCAACGCCAGCAAAGCCGGCAAAAACGTGAAACGGTTTGGCAGTAAAAAAGAACTCTTTGCCGACCTGGGCCTGTGAGAACCTTCAGCCGCACCCACAGCGATTTGTTTCGTTAGAAGTTGTTTGGCTGTCAGGAATTGATGCCGGGTGCTGCATCGGTCGGGAGTGGGCAGCTTCAAGGGTCATGACACCCAAATCCTCGTCCTCGTCCTCGGTTTTCAATTTCGATTACGACGACGAGCACGAGGACGATTTCCCCCCTTTTCGTGTATTTCGTGTATTTCGCGGTTAAAACCGGCTGGTGACACAAGAAAACTGGTTACAATCCGGTGACAGACCCAAAAAACCCGCTGCCGCCCCGTTTTAGGTCGTCAGGATTAAGCTGCAAACTTCTAATTATGATTCACTTATAAATCTTTGCGTCTTTGCGTCTTTGTTGTTCGCACCCCGTTCAAAAAAAAGTTAAAAAAATTGTTGACTGGTGACACGGTCTTTGAGATATTGTTGGTCACACACGGTAAATTAGAACAACAACACAACACAGAAAAATATGAAAAAAACACTACTGATTGCAGCCGCCGCGCTCGTGGCTGGAGTCGTTTCCTCACAGGCGCAAGTCTATTCAGCCAACATCGTTGGTTATGTCAATGTGGCATGCCCCGCTGGTGCGCTCACGCTGGTCTCCAACCCGTTGGATGACGGCACCAACACTGCCAATGACTTGGTGGGCGGTTTGCCGAATAAATCTCAGATTCAAGTTTGGAATGGCACCGGCTTCTCTGCATACACCAAGGGTGCGGCTGGTTATAGCCCGAATCCGTCCATCCCAGTCGGCACAGGTTTCTTCGTCAAGTCGGCTTCGCTTTACACCAACACGTTCGTGGGTAATGTGGTGCCGAATCCCGGTGGCAACAGTGTAACGAATCCTCTTCCGGCTGGCTCATTGGTGCTGGTGGGCAGCACTATTCCTTTGAGTGGAACTTTCAATGATGTGGGAACGAACGCTTTCAATTTGAATGCAACATTGCCGAATAAATCGCAAGTTCAGCTTTGGAACGGAAGCGGATTCGCAGCATACACCAAAGGCGCAGCCGGTTTCAGCCCCAATCCAGCTCTTAGCCCGGCACAAGGTTTCTTCGTAAAGAGTGCTTCGGCTGTTAATTGGGTTCAGACTCTGCAGTAAGTAACATATAAAACATCTCGGAAAACACAAAACAACATAAACAGAAAAATATGAAAAAATCAATCGTAATGGCAGTGTTGGGTATGACGGCCGCTGCGGCTTCCTCATACGGGCAAGGTTCAGTTGTCTTTTCAAGCTACATCGCCAATGGTTTGGTTGGTGCGCCAACCGACTTCTTCAATGGTCCCGATGCCGGAACCGCTGTAGGAATCCCGTTTGTGGCTCAACTTTATTATGCACTCGGAACCGTTGCGGATCCGGTGAATGACAGTCTCGCGTCCAGCATTATGTCTCCGGTGACTGGATTGACAGCAATCGGTTCCACGGCGGCGCTGGATAATTCAGGTGCTGCAATTAGTTCTCAAGGTTTGGGCTATTTCGACGGACCGTCTATCTCGATTCCTGGATATACTTCGGGAGCTGTCACGTTTGAAATAGTGGTTTCCGGCTCATTGGATGGCCAATCCTATGTTGGCCGTTCCGGCAGTTGGGTTGAATCATCAATTCCTGCTAACCCGCTTCCGGCGGGTAACTTTGGTGACAACGGTGTGATGCCCAGCAGCTTCGTTGCTACGGTAGTTCCGGAACCCACCACGCTGGCGTTGGCCGGTTTGGGCGGTTTGGCCTCGCTCGTGGCCCTGCGCCGCAAACAGGCTTAATCGCCTAATTGTTTGTTTCTGTTTTCCATAGGAGCCGCTCTTCGGAGCGGCTCTTTTTTTATTGTAGCGGCGGGCATCCTGCCTGCCGTAGAGCCGGTGCGTCCCGCCCGGCGGAAAAAAACTTCCGCAAATCGAGATGCCACAATCAATCAGTCCGCCATAAAACATTTCACGTTCTTTCCGTGCGGCAAGATGCCGCCCTCCACGGCAGACGGGACGTCCGCCGCTACCGAACGCATCCGCCACGCCGTAGCGGCGGGCATCCTGCCTGCCGTAGAGCCGGTGCGTCCCGCCCGGCGGAAAAAAACTTCCGCGAATCGAGATGCCACAATCAATCAGTCCGCCATAAAACATTTCACGTTCTTTCCGTGCGGCAAGATGCCGCCCTCCACGGCAGACGGGACGTCCGCCGCTACCGAACGCATCCGCCGCGCCGTAGCGGCGGGCATCCTGCCTGCCGTAGAGCCGGTGCGTCCCGCCCGGCGGAAAAAAACTTCCGCAAATCGAGATGCCACAATCAATCTCCATCAATCTCCGTAGCAGACGACGTGAGGAGACTCATTATTTTTGATTTACGATTTATGATATACGATTTACGCGCCGCACCGGATTTGCGAATGGTCTCGTCCATCGCAAATCGCAAATCGTAAATTCGGTCAGAGTCTGGTCACCTCGACTGCTACAATTCAATCTCCGTGGTCAGGAGACTCATTATTTTTGATTTACGATTTATGATATACGATTTCCGCGCCGCGCCGTATTTCCAAACGGTCTCGTCCATCGCAAATCGCAAATCGTAAATTCGGTCAGAGTCTGGTCACCTCGACTGCTACAATTCAATCTCCGTGGTCAGGAGACTCATTATTTTTGATTTACGATTTATGATATACGATTTCCGCGCAGCGCCGTATTTCCAAACGGTCTCGTCAATCGCAAATCGCAAATCGTAAATTCAGTCAGAACCTGTCCCGATGCAATCAACTGAACTGAAGATCAGATTTACCTTCGCCGGGAATTCGCTTTCAACCAGGCGGCAAATTCCGCCTCGGACATTTCACCGGCGGCAAGGGCAAGCGTCCGCACGGCGGCGTCGGCCTCGGTCGCCTGAAAGCAATAACCGTTAAGCTCAAGAAAAAGGACGGCCACGATAAAACCGGCGCGTTTGTTCCCGTCAATGAACGGATGATTCTTTACCAGGCCAAAACCGTAACTGGCGGCAAGATCGAACAGGGCCGGCTTGCCATGGGCCAAAAGATTTTTTGGTTTGCCTAATGCCGAATCAAGCAGTCCTTCGTCGCGAATGCCCGCTGCACCGCCGAATTCCGCCAGTGATTGCTCGTGTAGTGTCAGCACCGTCTCGCGTAAAACCCAGACCGGCGTTTTCATTTCGCGAGTTCGCGGAGCGTGTTGCGATACCGGTGCATGACATCCTGAACGACTTCCATCTGCCGGGAGACTTCGGGATTGGCCGTCATGCGCACGCTCCCGTCGGCACCTTCCGTAAGACAAAGCGTGTCGCCCTCGCCCGCTTTGAGATGGGCGAGCGCCTGCTTGGGCAAAACGAGACCCACCGAATTGCCGACCTTGCGGAGTTTTAGTTCCAGAACCATGACATCAATGTAGCAACCGATGTTATAACGTCAAGTTTAAGTTACCCAACCTGATTTTAAGGGGTTGAAAGTCGGAACGCCGACCTCCGTGTCGGCTCGAACCGTTGCCCCTGATGACGTGCCGGGATTTTGTTCTCTGCGTTACTTTGCGTCCTCTGCGCCTCTGCGTTTATGCCGGTTTTGATTTCAACACCGAGGCGCAAAGGCCGCAGAGATTCGCCGAGCCGGCTGGCTTTAATTCCTCCTCGTCCTCATCCTCATCCTTTTTCGATTACGAGAACGAGGACGAGAACGAGGACGAGGACGAAAAAAACCGGCTGCAGTTTTATTTGTTTGCCCTAATAAGCCACCCGGCGCAGACCGGCCACGCCGTCAAACGCCCGGTCCCGGCTGATGAGCGGTTCGCGGTAGTAGCGGGCGAACCCGGCAATCCAGTTGTCATTTTCGCCCAGCCGCCGCCCGCGCCGGATCATTTCGCGGTCAATGTCCGCCGCCATGTCCATGATGCCCATGTGCAGCGGATAAATCTGCCAGTCATCCAGCCACTCGCGCGCCGCCTTCGCATCGGCAAACGCCACGGAGATTTCCCCCGCCGTGATGATGGTCAGCCGGATGTTGGCCGCGCGGGAACGGTGGAGCAGCGTCTCCGCCGGGCCTGGAACACCGCGCTGCCGTTCGTGGATCAAATCCGAGACAAAGGTGGTGTCGGCAATCATCGGCGTGGCCGGTTGGAGCGGCGACCGCGCCCGGCCATGACCTGCTTCAACCGCGCCAAGTTCACCGGCGGCGGCGGCATCGCCTCCAGCCGGTCCAGCAGTTCGCCGCAGGTGTCGGCGGGCTTGCGGACGTGCCGCAGGATGACCTTGGTGAACGAATCGCGCGGATCGAGTCTTGAGCGACGCCAGCAGGTTGTAGGCTTTTTCGTCAATGGTAATGTTACGATGCATACACGGACAATACACGGACGGTTTGCTTTGTCAATGCTTTGGAGAAAACCGGAGCGCCGAGCACCGGCTCGGCCCGTTGGTAATGAATCATGTTCGGGCCGAGCCGGTGCTCGGCGCTCCGTTACGGCGTTCCAAACGCATGCCACCACCGGCCATTGCCGCAACTTGCCAATCCCCCGTCGTTTCAGCTACAAAGGGTCGTGCCGAATATTCCGAGCTTCCGCAAATGAACCGTGATTTGGCTTCAACTTCCAAAAATCAAACCGGCGGCGCTGCCGTCATTGCTCCGGCGTGTCCGCGTGTTCCGTCGTCGCTGTTCGCCGGATTTTTACTGCTGCTGACGCTGGCGGTCTTCTGGCCGGCCACACACTGCGATTTCATCAACGTGGATGACCAGGCTTACGTGACGGAAAATGCCCATGTCCAGGCCGGCCTGACGCCGGCCAATGTGAAATGGGCCTTTACACATCCGGTCTCCGCCAACTGGCATCCGTTGACGATGCTGTCGCACATGCTGGACTGCCAGTTGTTCGGGCTGAAGCCGTGGGGGCATCACCTGACCAGCGTGCTGTTGCACGCCTTCAATGCGGTGCTGGTCTTCGTGTGGCTGCAACAGATGACCGGCGCCCGGTGGCGCAGTTTGCTGGTGGCGGCCATTTTTGCGGTTCACCCGCTGCGCGTGGAATCGGTCGCGTGGGTGGCCGAGAGAAAAGACGTGCTGTGCGCCTTTTTCGGCCTGCTCACGCTGATCGCCTACACGCGTTATGTGCAAAACGTGGCAGATGGCAGGTGGCAGATGACAAACAGAACGCACACCTCACCCCGGCCCTCTCCCCAGCGCGGAGAGGGAGAAAAACGGGTGCCGGTCTCGTCACCCGTCACCCGTCACCCGTCACTGTTTTATGCCCTGGCCCTGGTTTGTTTCGCGCTCGGTTTGATGAGCAAGCCGATGCTGGTGACGCTGCCGTTCGTGCTGTTGCTGCTGGATTACTGGCCGCTAAATCGAATGCGGAGTGCGGAATGCGGAATGCGGAGTTTGAAATGGTTGCTGCTGGAAAAAATCCCGTTCTTCGCGCTGGCGGCGGCGGACGGCGTGGTGACTTTCCTGATTCAAGGTCAAAACGGCGTGGTGAAAACGGCTGCCGATTATCCGCCCGGCGCACGCATCGGGAACCTCCTCATTTCCTACTGCCGTTATCTGGGAAAAATATTCTGGCCGACGGATCTGGCGGTTTACTATCCGCATCCCGGTTATTGGCCGCTGGCGGAGGTGCTGCTGGCGGGAGGTTTTCTGCTCGGTGTCACCGCCGGTTTTGTGATGCTGCGCCGGCGTCATCCGTTTTTGCTGATGGGCTGGCTGTGGTTTGTCGGGACGCTGGTGCCGGTGATCGGTCTGGTGCAGGTGGGCCGGCAGTCCATGGCGGACCGCTACACGTATCTGCCTTCGCTCGGTGTGTTTATTCTAACGATCTGGGGCGCTTTCGCAGTGGTTAGACGCTGGCGTTATCATGAAGCCATCCTGGCGTTGATGGGCGCGGCAGCCGTGGCGGTTTGCGTGATGGTGACCCGGCAGCAGTTGGGTTATTGGCAGGACAGCGGAACGCTATTCCGCCACACGCTTGAAGTCACGAAGGACAATTAGTTTGCCCACAAGGCTCTCGGCAGCTTTCTCTTGAGCCGGGGCCAAAACAACGATGCCATCAGCCAATTTCAAGAAGCCATCCGGCTGCGGCCGGATGACGCCGAAGCCCGCAACAATCTGGGCATTGTCCTGCTCAACCAGGGACAAACCACCGAGGCGGCGGGCCAGTTTCAGGCAGCTGTTCGCTTCCAGCCGGACAATGCAGAGGCCCATCACAATTTGGGCAACATCCTCCTCGGCCAGGGTCAGACGGACGAGGCGATTCAGCAATTTCTAGAAGCTGTTCGCTTGAAACCGGATGATGCTGCGGCTCGCAACAACCTCGGCATTGCGCTCGTTTCAAAGGGCCGGCTGGACGAGGCCATCGAACAGTTTCAGGCAGCCATCCGCCTGAAGCCGGATGATGCGGAGGCCCGCAAAAATCTCGCCCGCGCGCTGGCGATGAAGCGCAGTCCGGCCAGCCGGTAGGCTTTGGCCAGTGTTTTGGTAGGGACAATCGCGCTGCGATGTCCCCGCCCGTCAGCGAAGCGAGGGCGGAACGGATGATTTCAAGGCCACGCCAACGCCGTTGGATTGCCCCGCCTGACGCTGCGCTCGGCGAGGCGGACGGCGCAGCGCGCCGATCCCTACCCACTATTCATACCCGAACGCCTTGATAAACGGCTCCAATTTTTCCAGATGCGGTTCCAGATATTTCTGGTAATTGCGCCAGCGGCCCACGGCGCGTTTATAGACGGGCTGGGTCACGTCGGCGTAGGTGGGCGAGCGCACCACCTTTTTGCCGGGCGTGTTCGTCAAACCCCAGCACGCTTGGCATCCCACGGCACGCCGAGAAAGTCCAGCGTCTTGCGCGCGACGCGATTCCAAGTCCTCCACCATGTCCTCGTAGCGGACTTCGAGACAGGGATTGCCATCATGCGCGCCTTGATGGTCTGCCAGACGGTCATCAGGGCGGTGTATTCCTCGGCGGTGCTGGCCAGGGTCAGGAACGCCGCGCCGGTCTGGTTGGGCGGGAGGTTTTGCATGAAACAGCTCAACACCACGTCGCGCGGGTCGCGCAGGGCGATGAGAAATTTGATTTCCGGAAAAATGCGGATGAGGGCCGGAATCAAAAACGTGTAGGAGGGATTTTTGTCAATGAGCAGCCGCCCGCCGACGGGCTGGCCCAGGGACAAATCCATGGCGCGAAAATAATCCTGCCGGGACTGCTGCAACTGCTCCGGCGTGGCTTTGGCCAGACCATCGAACATGGCGGTGTCATCCGGGTGGCCGCGCAGCAATGGGCCGTAGGCGTCGTTGTAGAAAATCTCGGTCTCCTCCGCCGAGACGATGTCCGGGTGCGAATCCAAAACCTGTTCGAGCAGGGTGGTGCCGGAGCGCGGATGGCCACCCAGCAGGGCCAGTCGGTGTGGCGTCTGGAGCACGATGCCGGAATCGGCAAACCATTGTTGCAGCCGTCGGCCGGGGCGTTTGCGGTCAGCGCATTGATCCGGGCGCGGATGATTTTCAACTCGACGGCGTGGCGTTCCAGCTCGAATTGCAGCCCGCCCTTGGCCTTGAGGAAGGCGGCCATGGCTTCGTCATACCGTCCCATGCGGTCAAGGATGCCGCCCAGTTCATACGCGGCGCTCGCGCACAGATTTGGCCCGGCATTGAGCGGGAAGTCGCGGAGCCGCCGTTCGGCTTCCTCAAACCGTCCCGCCTGCCGGTCCAGCCGGGCGCGCACGAGCAGGGCCGGGCCGTTCGCGGCGTCCGCCTGCAGGACGCGGTCAATCAGGTTGAGGGCGGTTTCCGGACGGCGCAGCCGTTCATAAACTTCCGCCAGTTCGACGACGGCGGCCGGGGAGGCGTCTTTCTGCTCCAAGGCGCGTTTGAGATAACCCTCGGCCATGGCAAGGTGATTGAAACCACGGCTGAACCGGCCGGCGGTCGCGAGCGCTTCCGATTTATTGGGAGCCACCCGCACGGCCTGTTCAAAGCAGCGTTCGGCGGCGGCCTGATCAAAGCGCAGCCCGTGCAGGCGGCCCAGCTCGAGCAGAATGGCGGCGTTGGAGGGGTTCAGCCGGCTGGCGCGTTCCATCATTTCGATGGCCGCCGGGAAATCGCAGCGTTTCCACGCCTCGCCGGACGCCTGGAAAATGCGCGCCAGGGAGCCTTTGGAAACCAAGGATGAACGCTTCATGTGCGATGAAGTTAAAGCTGCCGCTGATGAATGCAAGCCGTCAGGAAAGGCGCGGCGAAAATGCGTGGCGAATGATTATGGGGAAGCGCCCGGTGTCATTTCGGTGATTGGAAGAATTGCGGCACCCTCGGTGTCACCCTGTTGTTGGGCATTCAACCGGTTGGCTTCAATCATTAATACTTGCTGTTCTGGCGTCATGCCGGGCGGTATCTGGCTGGCGGCGTTGTAGGTGCTGCTGCTGGGTGCCGAGGGATTGCCAATATTCAAGCCGTTGTTGCCCAGGCCGCCGGGATTGTTTCCGCCATAGCCGCCGCCGCTTCCGCCCGCGTTCATGCCGTTGTTTCCGATTCCCGCACCGCCGGAATTGTTTCCGCCGTAGGCCCCGCCGCCGCGACCGTTGAAAACATTGCCCGCCGGTCCCGGCAAACCACCGGGCGGGGGCCGGAAACCGGCTGCGGGATTTACCAGGCTGCCGGTGCTGCGGGCGGGCGGGACGGAAGCCGTGCTGGTCGCGGCAATCAACGGCAGCTCCTGCGTTTCGCCGTGGTTGTTGAAAGTCACCACGCCGGCCTTCTCATCAATCTTGATGACTTCAATGTCATCCTGCCGCTCGCCCTCGCTCAAAATGTAATCGTCGTCGCCGGCCGGCTTGCCTGCCTTGGCCGGACTGGCCACCTTGAACAGGACCTGTAGTTGCCCGAGGATGTCCGTGATGCCGTTGGGCGTGATTTTGGGCGGCGGCGTGGCGTCGGCCGCCGCATTCGGGTCAACCTTCGGCGGCGGGTTCAATCCGAAAATGTTGCGCGTGACCACCGGCGCGTAAGGATTGCCCGGCAGCACGGCGTCATCCGCGCGCGCCGCCGCGTGCCACGCCAGCGCGCCGGCGAGGCAGATCAAAAGGCTGCGAGTCCGTTTCATGATTCAAACATATCACCTACCGGTGCAGATTCAAACACCGCCGGAAAAGTTTGGTTGCACAAATAAATTTCCAATTCCAGGAACCGGCAGATGTTAGATTTTGCCCCGGTCAAAGCAAGCCGTCTTTAGATATGTCCTGATTTGGAATGCGGCGATGGGTCGCCGCTTTCCCTCTCCGCGACCGGTTGCGGCGTTCGAAAGCGCGGACGTCTTGCGCACTTCAAATCAGGACACTGCGGGCGGGTCTGGCTGCCGGCCGGCGAATCCACTCATGGCTTGACCCCGCCATGTGCGACCTTAAACTTTGACCGTTTGCGTGGCGCATTCGTCTATCGGCTAGGACGTGGCCTTCTCAAGGCTGAAAGAGGGGTTCGATTCCCCTATGCGCTACCAATTTGATTCTAGTCAATAAATTCGATGTGATTCTGAATTTATAACAGAATTAAGCAGTCAACTTACTACCAAAACTTACTACAATCGTAAGATGTTTTAAGGTGGTCAAGATGGTCAGGATGGAAGTTTGTTTTTTAACGAATTGGTTTTTACCACGACTCAAAGTTCCGCCAAAAGTCTCGTCGAGCCGATTTTTTGCCATTTGGCCGACTTTTTAGATAAATAATTCAACCGGTCTTTATTTGGCAAATTTCCGCTTAAACTGGAGTTTTTCCTGATTACTTTATAATTCTAATTCTAATTGAATTCCTCACTAATCATTCTTGTATCAAAAGTGGAGTAGCAGCAGACCGGGATTAAAGCGAAATGGATATTTAAAGCATCATCTAAATAACGCAGATTTTCATGAAAACACTTGAAAGAATTTAGCAAATTTGCTTTCGTAAACTCATGTTTAGGGGCGTAGTCAGAAAAATCATCGTTTTAGCGTCAAGCTGCTCCCCGGTCATGCGCTCCACAATTCCAACAATCTTCGTTGCCGCTACAATCCTGGTGGGGTGCCATTCGCCTTCGACGGGTAACACGAAAACAGCAGCACCGGCTGCGACTTTGACAGCACCCGCCGCGGCAAGTCAACCTGTGGCGAAACCAACTGCTGCGAAACCGGCTGCGAAGGCAACCATTGAGGCGGCACCGACTGCGTCAACGCCATCTGCGGCAAAACAAACAGCGGCGACACAGACTCTGCCAACATCGGCTGTGACGTCACCCGCTGCAACAACATCCACTGCCGCGACACCGACTGAGGTGGCACCGCTTGTGGCAGCTCCGGCTGTGGCAACATCGTCGAATGTCGGTCTTAGTGAAAGCGCTGCCGCGTTTATTTTCATCCTGACAATTCTGGCCATAAAACGTCGCTAATCATCTGCGCTTTTACAAGCAGAGAAAACAAGTGTTATTAAGGAACTGTAGAAATCAATAACACCAAGTAAAATGTGGCACCAGCAAAGAGGATGACGAGGAATGCGACAACGATTATATTCGTTTTGCGGTTTAGTTCTGAGTTGGGACGCGGCGCGGAGGAAAATGTCCCAAATGTGGACGAGGGCTGTTCCTTCTTGATTGTCTTATAGACAATGCCAATAAGCAAACTGGCAAAACCTAAAATAAAAGCAATTACCAAAAGAGTTTGAATGAAATGGTGAAATTCTGTCGAAATATTCCAAAACAACAAACCAACCGCCACTAACCCTGTTACGGCTTCAAATATGTTGTTCACTTTAGCTTTCCGGCGTAGTCGCATCTCCGCCAAGTATCGCAGATTTCATGCCGACAGGGCAATATGCTGAGAAAATATAGAGTCGTTTGGAAAGGTAATTGACAGCCTTAAG
>CAVTWB010000006.1:0-197509 GCA_963738245.1 uncultured Verrucomicrobiae bacterium | reverse complement strand
TTTCATCAGCAGAACTGGTTGTTTGAGGACCATGGACACAACACGTCCAAATATTGCAGGCACACTGCTGTCCAGTGGTGTTTTCACACAGCAAGATTGTTCCCGCCGGATCATTTACCACAGAGGATTTATAGCCTATCGGATTCCAGTTGGCATCGGTGGAAGTCCATTTCGAATCCTCCCAATAAATGCCAACGCCCCCCATTCCCGCCTTATTCAAGTTCGGCAATCCCACTGTGGGGTCGATCTGAAAACCCACGCTCCACGGACCGCTTGAATTCATCGCATAAGACCGCCGGGCAAACCAAGGATTGGCCCCACCCATCCAATTGAGCTTGGGAAAGCGATCCGCCGGACACACCAGGACTTGTGGGGCATCGCCTGAAAGAACCCAACCAACTTGCATGTCCTTTTGTGACGCATGTCCGCCGATGTAGCTATTGATGAGGCTGTCCCAGGAAACTTGCAAGGAGTCAGATGTGTTCATCCATCCCGCCGCTGGCAGCATGTCGTTGTTATCCCCGGAAAACATTGGAAAACCCAGCCCAAGCTGGCGCATGTTATTCAAACATTCCATCCGCAAAGCTCTGGCTTTGGCTGCCGCCAACGCCGGCAGCAACATCGCCGCCAAAATGGCGATGATGGCAATCACCACCAGCAGTTCAATCAAGGTAAAACCTGACCGCATTGCCGCGAACTTTGAATGGCACTTCCGGCTGTTTGTCTTTGGATTCATAGGAATAATATGCTTCATGTTCATTCTAAAATCAATTTGTCAGCGGTCAACCAACTGGATGTGCATGGTTTTATCTATGAAATATTGCTTGCCGGCCGGCGGTGGTGGAATCGGCGCGCCGGCCGTCGCGGCAAAGTCTGCAAAATTTTTGGGTGACCGCCGTTTTCCGACAATCCAACGAATCAGGCTTCGTTGCAGTTCTCCCAAATCTGGCTCAGCCTGTGTTTGAACTGCAACCGGTGCCGGAGCCACTGCCGCAGGTGGCTGATAAACCGGCATATGATTGTCCGCCGCCTGGTTGGTGTCTTGACTGGCTGGCGCTTGGACAACGGGCGGCTTGCTTTTGTTGCAGCCGGTGAACAGACCGACGCCGGCCAAAACCATCGCAACAGCAAGAACATTCGTGCATTCTGGCAGCGACAATTTGTTGAACCGGAACAAGCCGGAAATTTTCTTCATAAAAATATAATTCGGGTCGCAAACAATATATCACACTGCCCCGGGATGACTAGGAAAAAACAATAATCCAATTAAGTTTTTTGTATTGTCCTCAAAATTGTGGACAGGCGTTTTCACCGCTTGCTCCATCCTTGCCGAAAGCCAATTGTCATGCGACTCCCGCGATAAGCCAAACCTTCGCCAGCCGTCCCGCATCCATTATCATGTTGACCACCGCTCAGCCGAGGCCGCCGCCGGCAACAACGACACAACGACGGTCTGGAACCGACATCCGTGCTTTGGGAATGGAAGGCCGCGGCTGGACCAATACAAAAGCTTCTTCTACCACTGACCTGCCCGCCAAGGCCGGGGGCGTCGTGCGCCCGCCAGTCTGGGATTTTGAGCCGCGATTCCGCCGGATATGCGTGAATTTGTGACGGATGCGACGATGATTCGCGCGCGCGGACGATCCGGGCTTCATGCGGCAGGCGGAAATGTTTGCTATGTTGCTGTATCCTCTTTTGAAACCGCAGTCACCACCACTTAAAATAAACCTTCGCGCTTGCACAAATCGCGCGCCCCGGGTTTGTCATGAGTTTTTTAATTCGCCGAAACGGGGAAATGTTTGGAAGATCTTGAATCCTAAATTAAATTTATGCGCTACGGACATTTTGACGACAAAAACCGCGAATACGTCATCACCCGGCCCAACACGCCGCTGCCGTGGATCAATTATCTCGGCTGCGAGGCCTATTTCGGCATCATCTCCAACACCGCCGGCGGCTACTCCTTTTATCGCGATGCCGCCTGCGCCGGCTGACGCGCTACCGCTACAACAACGCGCCGTTCGATTTCGGCGGGCGTTATCTTTATTTGCGCGACAACGACACCGAAAAATTCTGGTCGCCCTCCTGGCAGCCGACGCGCACGAAGCTCGACAAATACGAATGCCGCCACGGCATGGGCTACACCATCATCGGCTCGACCGCCAACAAGATTGAGGCGCAGACGACTTACTTCGTGCCGCTCGGCGAGACGCTGGAAATCTGGAAATTCCAGTTGACGAACCATCGCAAAAAGCCGGCGAAGCTCTCGCTTTTTTCCAGCATCGAATTTTGTCTTTGGGACGCGCAGGACGACGCACGAATTTCCAGCGCAACTTCAGCACCGGCCAGGTCGAGATCGTGGACGGCGTGATTTATCACAAGACCGAATACCGCGAGCGCCGCAATCATTTCGCCTATTTCGCCTGCTCGGAAAAACTCGCCGGCTTCGACACGCAGCGCGACACCTTCCTCGGCGCGTATCGCAGTTGGGACAATCCGGCGGCGGTGGAGCGCGGCAAGTCATTCAATTCGGTCGCGCACGGCTGGGCGCCGCACGGTTCGCATCACGTCAAAGTGAATTTGAAGCCGGGCGAGACGAAGGAAATCATTTTCGTCCTCGGCTACCACGAAAACCCGGTGGACAAAAAATTCGACCCGCCGGATTCGCAAACCATCAACAAGAAGACCGTCAAGCCGGTCATCGCGAAATATCTCGACGGCAAAAATGTCGCCGCCGCCTTCCAGAATTTGCGGGAAAACTGGGACGGCCTGCTCGACACTTATCAGGTGGACGTCGCCCGACCTCCACGCCAACCGCATGGTCAACATCTGGAACGCCTACCAGTGCATGGCCACGTTCAACATGTCGCGCTCGGCGTCGTTTTATGAATCCGGCATCGGGCGCGGCCTCGGCTTCCGCGATTCCAACCAGGATTTGCTCGGCTTCGTCCACATGGTGCCGAGCCGCGCGCGCGAACGCATCCTCGACTTGTCGGCGACGCAGCTCAAGTCCGGCGGCGCGTTCCACCAATATCAGCCGCTCACCAAGCGCGGCAATCACGACCTTGGCTCCAACTTCAACGACGATCCGCACTGGCTGATCCTCGGCGTCGGCGCCTACATCAAGGAAACCGGCGACTGGAGCATTCTCGACGAGCAGGTGCAGTTTGAAAACGAGCCGGTTCCGAGCAGCCGCTTTACGAACATCTGCGCCGCAGCTTTCAATTACACGCTCGAACGCATCGGACCGCACGGCCTGCCGCTCATCGGCCGCGCCGACTGGAACGATTGCCTGAACCTGAATTGTTTCTCCGACACGCCGGGCCAGTCGTTTCAGACCACGACGAACAAGGAAGGCAAGGTCGCCGAGTCGGTTTTCATCGCCGGCCTGTTCGTGCTGGCGTCGAAGGAACTCGCGGCCATCGCCAGCAAGCGCGGTTTGCCGGACGAGGCGAAATATTATCTCGCCGAAGCCGCGAAGATGGAAAAGGTCATTTACCAGCACGGCTGGGACGGCGAATGGTTCATTCGCGCCTACGATGATTTCGGCAAACCCATCGGCTCGAAAGTTTGCGAGGAAGGCAAAATTTTCATCGAGTCGCAGGGCATGTGCATCATGGCCGGCGTCGGCTTGGACGACGGCAAGGCGAAGCTGACGCTGGAATCCGTCAACAAGCATCTCGCCACCAAACACGGCATCGTGCTCCAGCAGCCGGCGTTCTCGAAGTATTACATTGAGATGGGCGAAATCTCGTCGTATCCGCCCGGCTACAAGGAAAACGCGGGCATTTTCTGCCACAACAATCCGTGGATCATCATCGCCGAAACGATGGTCGGCAACGGCAACCGCGCGTTTGATTATTACACCCGCATCAATCCGTCGGCGCGCGAAAACATCGGCGACCTGCACCGCTGCGAGCCTTATGTCTATGCGCAGATGATCGCCGGCAAGGACGCGCCCACGCACGGCGAAGCCAAGAACTCGTGGCTCACCGGCACGGCGGCGTGGAATTATTTCACCATCACGCAATGGATTCTCGGCATCCGCACCGGCTTCGACGGCCTGCTGGTGGACCCGGTGATTCCGGCGAAGTGGAAAGGCTTCACCGTCACGCGCAAATTCCGCGGCAACACCTACGTCATCGAAGTCAAGAATCCGCAAGGCAAACAACGTGGGGTAAAAAAACTGCTCGTGGACGGAAAAGAAATCGCCGGCAACGTGCTGCCGGTGTTTCCGCCAAAAAACAAACCAATCCTTGTCGAAGCTGTGTTGGAGGGTTAATCTGCGCATGACTGGCTCAAGCTCAAGGCCGCGCATCAACGCGGCCTTGTTTTTTAATCCGGCACGGTGGTCATTGACGCCGGAATTTTATTTTTGAAAACTGAACACAACTGATGAATTTAATTAAATCCGTTTCCGCCGGCATTTTGTGCGCGCTCGTCATCGCCGTTCCCCGGCTTCACGCGGCGCAGTTCCAGTCGCACGAAAAGGAAATCAACGCGCTGCTCGCGCAGATGACGCTCGACGAAAAAATCGGCCAGATGACGCAGCCGGATTTGAGCTGCGTGACCAATCTGGCCGACATCCCGAAATACGGTTTCGGCTCCATGTTGAACGGCGGCGCGGACAAGCCGGCGGGTGAAAACACCCCGGCCAACTGGCTGCGGGCCATGAATGAACTCCAGTCGTGGGCGCTGAAGACGCGGCTGAAAATTCCGCTGATTTACGGCATTGACGCCGTTCACGGCAACAATGACGTGGCCGGCACGGTGATTTTCCCGCATCACATCGGCATGGGCGCGACGCGCAATCCGAAGCTGGTCGAACAGGCCGAGCACATCACCGCGCTTGAAGTTGCCGGCACGGGCATCCGCTGGGCGTTTGCGCCTTGCGTTGCAATTCCGCAGGACGAACTCTGGGGCCGCACCTATGAAGGTTACAGCTCGGATCCGCAATTGGTTTCCGAAATGGGCGCGGCGGCGATTCGTGGTCTGCAAAGCGATGAATTGTCGGACAAATCTGATTCGGTGCTCGCCTGCGCGAAACATTTTGTCGGCGACGGCGGCACGCTCGGCGGCCATGACCAGGGCAACACGGTTTGCGACGAGGCGACGCTGCGCAAACTTTATCTGCCGCCCTACGTCGCCGCAGTCAAGGCCGGCGTCGGCTCCATCATGGTTTCCTATAGCAGTTGGAACGGCTTGAAAATGCACGCCAACAAATATCTCATCACCGATGTTTTAAAAGGCGAACTCGGCTTCCAGGGTTTTCTGGTTTCCGACTGGGCGGCGATTGACCAGATTTCGCCCGACTACAAAAAGGACGTGGAGCTTTCCATCAACGCCGGCCTCGACATGGTGATGATTCCGAACGGGCCGGGAAAACGAAACAACTATGTCGAGTTCATCCAGGACCTGAGAGACTTGGTCGCCGAGGGAAAAGTTTCGCCGGCGCGGATTGACGACGCAGTGCGGCGGATTCTGCGGATCAAATTCCAGATGGGACTTTTTGAAAATCCCTACACCGACCCGGCGCTGACGGCGCAAATCGGCTCGGCGGAACATCGCGCCGTCGCGCGCGAGTGCGTCCGCGAATCGCTCGTGCTGCTCAAAAATGAAAATCATGTCTTGCCGCTGTCAAAAAAAATCAAGCATCTCGTCGTGGTCGGCGCGGCGGCGGACGATTTGAAAATTCAGTGCGGCGGCTGGACAATTTCGTGGCAGGGCGACGGCCAGTTGACGCGCGGCACGACCCTTCTCGCCGCGATCCGGCAGACGGTTTCGTCGGAAACGGAAGTCACTTTTTCACCCGATGGCGGCGAAATCAAAAACGCTGACGCCGTCGTCGTGGTCATCGGCGAGCAACCTTATGCCGAAGGTTATGGCGACCGCACGAATTTGGATTTGTCGGCGGAAGATTCGGCGTTGATTGCGAAGGCGAAAGCGTCCGGCGCGCCGGTGACGACGATTCTGCTTTCCGGCCGGCCGCTGATTCTCGGCTCCGCGCTTGATGCCAGCGATGCTTTCATCGCCGCGTGGCTGCCGGGAACGGAAGGCCAGGGTGTCGCCGATGTTTTGTTTGGCGACGCGAAACCGGTTGGAAAATTGCCGCGCGAATGGCCGCGGAACGACCATCAATTCGCCGCAAATCAAATGTCCGGCCAGCCGCTGTTCCCATTTGGCTTCGGCCTGACTTATTGATCGCCGGACGGTTTCGCGGGAGGAAAAATCATTCCCATCCGCGCCGGACGGATGTAATTTGTTGACCGGGGCGCGAGTCTGCATTGACATTTGGCGCGTAAAATGAAACGTTCTTGCGCGTTCCAAAATTAAAAACCGTTTCCAGAAAACCTCGTGGCAGAAAAAGACGATTATTTGTTGGACTTGCTGGTTGACCTTGGCTTCACCAATGCCGAACAGGTCGCCAAAGCGCGCACGGAGGCGCAGGCCGCCGGCGTGGGCGTGGTGGATTTGCTGGTGGCCAACCAGGTCATCCGCCCGGCGGACGTGACGCAGGCCAAGGCCGCGCAGTTTGGCGCGGAAGTCGTCAATCTCGGCTCCACAAAAATCGAGGACGATGTCATCTCGATCATCCCGCGCACCACCGCCAGAAAATACCGCGTCATTCCCCTGTTCAAAACCGACGGCAAGGTCGCCGTCGCCATCGCCGACCCGTCCGACCTGAACACGATTGATTCGCTGCATCATTTGCTGAACGCGGAAATCGAGTTGCGCGTGGCCTCGGAGGCCGACATCGAGTCGGCGCTGAACCGGTATTACGGCGGCGAGAAAAAAGCCCTCGCCGAGGGCGTCTTCAAGGACGTGATCCAGGAATTGACCGAGGCTGACGTCCAGATCGGCAAGGTGGAGGACGACGGCGGCGCGGTGGACGCCGACGGCCCGCTCATCCGGCTCGTGAACCAGATCATCGTGGACGCGTTCAAGCTCCGCGCGTCGGACATTCACCTGGAACCGTTGGAAAAAAGATTCCGCCTGCGCTACCGCATTGACGGCGTGATGCAGGAAATGAAGTCGCCGCCGAAACGGTTGCAGCCGTCCATCATCGCGCGGTTGAAGATCCAGTCGAACATGATCATCTCCGAGCACCGCATCCCGCAGGACGGGCGCATCCAGACCAAGGTCGGCTCGAAGCTGATTGACCTGCGCGTGTCCTGCCTGCCGACGAATCACGGCGAAAGCATCGTGATGCGTATTCTCGACAAGGAAGGGCTGAAGCTCGGTCTGCCCGAACTTGGATTTTTCACGGACGACCAGCAGACGTTTGAACGCCTGATCGCGATGCCGGACGGAATTCTGCTCGTCACCGGCCCGACCGGTTCCGGCAAGACGACCACGCTTTACTCCTGCCTGCATTACATCAACCGCCCGGACAAAAAAATCATCACGGTCGAGGACCCGGTGGAATATATTCTGGCCGGCATCAACCAGGTGCAGGTCAGCGAACAGGTCGGCCTGACATTCGCCATGGCGTTGCGCGCGATCCTGCGTCAGGCCCCGAACGTCGTGATGATCGGGGAAATCCGCGACCTGGAAACGGCGTCCATCGCCATCAACGCCTCGCTCACCGGCCATCTGGTGTTCTCCACGCTCCACACGAACGACGCGCCCGGCGCGGTCGCGCGCCTCGTGGACATCGGCGTGAAACCATTTTTGGTCGCGTCCTCGACGCGTTGTCTCATGGCCCAGCGCCTCGTCCGCAAAATCTGCAAGAAGTGCCCGCAGCCCTACGAACCGACCGAATCCGAAATGCGCGCGCTGGGCATCACGCCCGAAATGCTGAAGACCGCGACGGTGATGAAGGGCCGCGGCTGCAACAACTGCAACAACACCGGCAACCGCGGGCGGTTCGGCGTGTTTGAAATTTTCGTCATTGACGACGAGGCGCGGAAATTGATTTACGACCAGGCGCCAACCTCCGTGCTCCGCGCCCGGGCGCGCGAAATGGGCATGAGAACGCTGCGCGAGGACGGCGTCCGCAAAATCCTCGCCGGCCTGACCACGCCCGAGGAAGTCATCCGCTCCACCGTGGGCGACGAAGCCTGAAGAAATTTACGATTTATGATTTGCGATTTACAATTGAAAACCAGGAAGCCGTGCCGCGTTTTTCATTTCACCGTCCCGCGCGCGGAACAAATCCAAAATCGTAAATCGTAAATTTTTTGTTATGTCCTATTCGATGTCTGATTTGCTGCAGTTGGTGGTGTCCGAAGGGGCGTCCGACCTGCACATCCGCGTGGGCGTGCCGCCGGTGATCCGCGTGCACGGCATTCTGCACCGCGTCGAAGGCCCGGTGCTCAAGCCGGAAGACACCGAGGAATTGATGCGCAGCATCACCTCCGAGGAGCACATCCAGGGCGTGCGCGAACGCGGCGGCGCGGACTTCGGTTTCGCGTTCGGCGAGGTGGCGCGTTTCCGCGTCAGCGTGTTCAAGGAAAAAGGCAATTTCGGCATGGTGCAGCGGCAGATCCCCAGCAAGCTGCTGACGATGGAACAGATCGGCATTCCGCCCAGCGCCAAGGAGCTGCTCTACAAACCGCGCGGCCTGGTGCTGGTGACCGGCCCGACCGGTTCCGGCAAGACGACCACGCTCGCCTCGATGATCAACATCATCAACGAGGAACGCGAAGAGGCGCACATCATCACCGTCGAGGACCCGATCGAATATTATCACAAGCACAAAAAGGCGCTGATCACGCAGCGCGAAATCGGCGTGGACGTGCCGAATTTCGCCGAGGCGCTGCGCCGCGCGCTGCGCCAGGATCCGGACATCATTCTCGTCGGCGAAATGCGCGACCTGGAAACGATCGAGGCGGCCATCACGGCGGCGGAAACCGGTCACTTGGTTTTCGGCACGCTGCACACCACCGGCGCGGCCAAGACGATTGACCGCATCACGAACGCGTTTCCGACCAACCAGCAGGAAATGGTGCGCATCCAGCTTTCCACCGTCATGCAGGCGGTGATTTCGCAGTTGCTGATTCCGCGCATTGACAAGCCGGGCCGCGTGGCGGTTTTTGAAATCATGGTCAACACGCCGTCCATCGCCGCGCTGATCCGCGACAACAAGACCTTCCGCATCCAGTCCGACATCCAGACCGGCTCGAAATACGGCATGGTGACGCTGGACAGTTTCCTGATTGAAAAATACCAGCAGGGCATGATCGCGCGCGAAGAGGTCATCACCAAGGCGCAGGACCCGACGACCATCATGGCGAAGCTGCAGGAACTGGATCTGGAGCAGTCCGCAACCAAGGGCGTCAGCAAATCCCCGTCTGCCGCCCAGAAATAATTTTAAAAATGGCCGAAGACATTTCCAGTCCGTTGCTGTCGCTCATCCAGGAGCAGGGACTCGTGGACGACCTCCAATACGAGGACGTGGTCGGCGAGGTCAAGCGCACCAACGCGGCCGTGATCCAGGTGCTGCAGGATTTCGGCATCATGAAGATTGACGACATCCTGCACGTCGAGGCGACCTATCTCGGCACGGAGGTCGTGTCGCTGAAGGACCGGGAAATTTCCCCCGACCTGTTGAAGACGATCCCGGCGAACGTCGCGCGGATGTATCGCTGCCTGCCGGTCGGGTTGAACGGCGACACGCTGCAGGTCGCACTGGCCGAGCCGCTCGACCCGGCGCGCGCGGATGAAATCCATTTCGCCGCGAAACGGGACGTGCAGATCATGGTCGCCGACCCCGCGGAAATTGACCGGACCATTGACCGGCTTTACGGCGCGGGCGAGTCGGAGAGCTTTGCCGAGATTCTGAAGGAAATGACCGCCGGCAAGGCCGGCAAGGCCATGACGCGCGATCTCGGCGACGCGGCCGACGACGAGAAGCTCATGGCGGACCTCGCCAACGACGCGCCCATCGTGAAGTTTGTGAACCTCGTGCTGCAGCAGGCCGTGGCCGACCGGGCGAGCGACATCCACTTCGAGCCGTTCGAGACGGAATTCCGCATCCGCTACCGCGTGGACGGCGCGCTGTATGAAATGGCGCCGCCGCCGAAGAATCTGGCGCTGCCCGTGATTTCGCGCCTGAAAATCATGGCGAACCTGAACATTTCCGAACGCCGCATGCCGCAGGACGGACGCATCACCCACACGGCGCTCGGCAAGCAGGTGGACTTGCGCATGTCCACGCTCCCGACGCAGTTCGGCGAGTCGGTCGTGTTGCGCGTGCTCGACCGGTCGTCGGTGACTTTGGAACTGGAATCGCTCGGCCTGCCCAAGTCGGTTTATGATTTCGTGTCGGAAGTGATCCTGCGGCCCAACGGCATTTTCGTCGTCACCGGCCCGACCGGTTGCGGCAAGACGACGACGCTCTATTCCTGCCTGCGCCGCGTCAACACGATTGACTCCAAGCTGCTCACCGCCGAGGACCCGGTGGAATTTGACATCGAGGGCATCATGCAGGTCGCCATCCACGAGGCGGCGGGCATGACCTTTGGCAAGGCGCTGCGCTCCTTTTTGCGCCAGGACCCGGATATAATAATGGTCGGCGAAATGCGCGACCTGGAAACCGCGCAGATTTCAGTGCAGGCGTCGCTGACCGGCCATCTGGTCTTGAGCACGCTGCACACGAACGATTCGCCCGGCGCCGTCACGCGCCTGGTGGACATGGGCGTGGAGCCGTTTTTGATTTCCTCGACGCTGATGGCCGTGCTCGGCCAGCGGCTCGTGCGGACGGTCTGCAAAAATTGCCGGACGCCGTTCGAGCCGACGGAGGACCAGCTCGGCCTGCTCAATCTTTCGCCGCACGATCTGGGCGACAAGGTGTTTCATTATGGCCGCGGCTGCCAGACCTGCAACGACACCGGCTACAAGGGCCGCAAGGGAATTTTTGAACTGCTCGTCATCAGCGAACCCATCCGCACCCTCATCAACGAGCGCGCGCCGACCGTGGTCGTGCGGCAGAAGGCGGTCGAACTCGGCATGGTCACCTTGCGCGAAGACGGCTTGCGGAGTATTTTCGAGGGTGATACAACCATCGAAGAAGTTGTCAAATACACCTGATGCAATTGATGATTTTCAATTTATGATTTATGATTTGAAAAAATGCCGTTCGTTGCAGCGGGTCGTAAATCATAAATCATGAGTCAAAAATAATTTGTTATGCCTAAATACGATTATGTGGCGCTCGACCAGAAGGGTGCCGAGTCCAAGGGCTCGATTGAAGCCGCCAGCCAGAATGAGGCCATTGGTCGCGTGAAGGACATGCAGCTTTTCCCCACCCGGATCGTCGAGGCCGACAAGGAGGAAAAAAAAGCTTCCGGCAAGAAGGCCAAAGGCAGGGTTCCGGCCAGGGGCGGCAAAAAAGGCGGCATCAACATCAACATCAAGATCCCCGGCCTCGGCGGTGGCGTGAAGCCGAAGGTGTTGACGACGTTCACCCGGCAGCTGGCCACGCTCGTGGACGCCGGCCTGCCGCTGCTGCGCGGATTGCGCGTGCTGGAAAAACAGGAGCGCAACGCGAACCTGAAAAAAATTCTCGGCGAGCTTTCATTGTCCATCGAGGGCGGCAGCACGTTCTCCGAAGGTCTCGCGCAGCATCCGAAAGTATTCAACAAGCTCTTCGTGAACATGGTCAAGGCCGGCGAACTGGGCGGCGTGCTGGAAGTCGTGCTCAAGCGGCTCGCGGAATTTTCGGAAAAGGCGCAGAAGATCAAGGGCAAGGTCAAGGCCGCGCTGTTTTATCCCGTGGCCGTCCTGATCGTCGCCGTCGGCATCATGATTTTGCTGATGTGCTTTGTCGTGCCCAAGTTCCGGGACGTGTTCAGCGGCATGGGCATGGCCCTGCCGGGATTCACCGTGCTGGTGCTCGGCATCAGCGAGATGATCAAGGACCATATTTTGGAAACGATGGGCATCGTCGCGGTGGTGGTGGTCATCTTTCTCCTGGTCACCGGCAAGACGAAAATCGGCCGCCTGCTCTGGGACAAGTTCAAATTGAAAATGCCCGCGCTCGGCCCCGTCATCAGCAAGGTCGCCATCTCGCGTTTCACGCGCACCCTCGGCACGCTCGTCAGCAGCGGCGTCCCCATTTTGCAGGCGCTGACCATCGTCCGCGAAACTTCCGGCAATGTTGTCATCAGCAACGCCATCGGCAAGGTCCACGAAAGCGTCAAGGAAGGCGAAACCATCACCGCGCCGCTCGAGGCGTCCGGCGTTTTTCCGCCGATGGTCGTCAGCATGGTGGACGTCGGCGAACAGACCGGCGCCATGCCCGAAATGCTCTTGAAGATCGCCGACAACTACGACGAGGAAGTGGACAACGCCGTGGCCGCCATGACCTCGTTGCTCGAACCCATCATGATTGTCTTTCTGGCCGTCATCGTCGGCAGCATCGTGATTGCGATGTTCCTGCCGCTGATTTCCATGATCAGCAACATGAGCGGTGACGATAGCGGCGGCAAACAAGGCGAATGACCCCCGCTTTGCACCGTTTTTGCCGGAAACCACAAATAATCCGTTGACAAACATGGCGTCCATGTGTAAATACATTGTAATCACATTGCATGGGCGTTTTATTTACAATTAACCCGATATGGAGTTCGATTGGAACAATCCGCCCTTCGAATTGGATGGTTCTTTGAATCAGCGGGAAATTGAAGAGTCTTTTGAAGACCCGTTCGCCGTCCGGCTGTTGCCCGACTCGCCGAGGTTTGGCGTTCAGACACGGTTTTTCAACCTCGGTGTGTCCGCCGGCGGGCAGGGTATTTTCAGCGTGTATCGGACCAACGGCAAATCCGTCCGCGTCCTGTATGCCCGCGCGTTCGAGCCGGAAGAAAGATTTTTCTACCAGCGGAAGATGGACCAGACGCTGTCGTAAAAATAAATCGTCCGCGGTGGCGTGATCGGGAGGAAAATCGGCGACGCGGATGAACCGGAAAAAAAGATGCGAACTTTTGCAAACTGGGAAGAGGTGCCGCTGTTCGACAGCGAGTCGTCCGAGTCGGACTTCTGGCAGGAGAACCGGCCCGACCTGCGCCTGATGGAGGCGGCCACGGCGACCAGCGCCGAGGCGTCCGAGTCCGTGACCATCACGCTGCGGATTGATCCGCGGATGCTGGCGCGCATCAAGCGGCTCGCCCGGTCGCGGTATTTGAATTATCAGAGCATGATCAAACAATGGCTGAGTGAACGGATGGAAAACGAAATAAAAGAACGATAAAATGAAAACATTCACCAGTGACGAGTGGCGGATGACAAGTGACGATAAAAAAACAATCGCGCGCGAATGGCCTTCCTGCCACCCGTCACCCGTCACCCGTCACGCCTTTACATTGATCGAGCTGCTCGTCGTCATTTCCATCATCGCGCTGCTGGCGGCGTTCACCGTGCCCGTCTTGAAAAGCATGAAGCGGCGGGAGTTCATCAACAAGACGCAGGCGGAGATGGCGCAGATTGAGACGGCCATTGACAGCTACAAGGCCACTTACGGATTTTATCCGCCCGGCAATCCGAACAGCCCGTTTTTCAGCCCGCTTTATTTTGAGCTGCTCGGCACGACCAACAGCAATGGCACCTATTACACCCTTGATGGCGGTGCCAGCATTCGTGCCGTCCCCCCGCCAGTTCCCACCGACATACAAAAGGCGTTTGGGGTGAGCGGATTCATCAATTGCACCAAGCCGGGTGCGGGTGAAGACGCGCCCGCCGCCAAAACTTTTCTGCCGGATTTGAAGCCCGGTCAAATCGGGCTAAACATAACGAATAACAATGTTCCGGCGACCTTGCTGCTGGCTTCGGTCGGCGGGCCGGATCCAAGATACCCGTTTGCAAGTTATTCCAGCCCGAATCCGTGGCGTTACGCCTATCCCGGAACGAACAATCCCAATTCTTATGATTTGTGGGTCCAGCTTAAAATTGCCGGCACCACCAACCTGATCTGCAACTGGAGCAAGCAAGTCCAGTTGAACACCACGCTGCCCTGAATTTATTTATGAAACCTTTGCAAAAGCGGCGCGGCGGCTCCTCGGTGGAGGGCCGCTGTCATGCTTTCATTAAACAGTGCGGCTTTCGCCCGAAAGCCGCTACGGCGGGCCGGAAGCTTGGCCGCGGTCCCTTTATGGTTCCCGACCGGACAATTGAAACGGCGCGGCGCGCGAACATCCTGCGCGTGGACTGGCACGACTGTTCGTGGTCGCCGCCGGTTGTTGTGCAGCCGCCCCGGCCGGCGCGGCGCGACAAAACCATTGCCCGCAATGCCGCCGGTTCGGCATACTGGCTGTCGCTCAAATCAACTCAAAACCATGAATACAAATAAAAAATGCGGCCCGTGGCAGGGGACCAGTGACCAGAAACCGCCGGGAGCAGACGCCTTGCATTCCGGTCACCCGCCACTCGCCACCCGTCACTTTACGGCCTTCACGCTCATCGAACTGCTTGTCGTCATCGCCATCATCGCCATCCTCGCGGGCATGCTGCTGCCGGTGCTGGCGTCCGCCAAAAAATCGGCGCTGAAGAAAAAGGCCATGATCGAAGCGCAGGGCATTGTCACCGCCATCCAGGCCTACGACCAGGATTACGGCCGGTTTCCATTGACCACATGGGAGCAAACAAAAGCCGGGCTGAATGATTTTACCACCGGTTATATCCAAAATCCGCAATCAGGCATTAACTGGCCAGCCTCGACTGCGACTTATGGTAATGGAGGATATTCCTTCGACAACAACAGCAATGTGGTCGCCATCCTGATGGATTTGACCGCCTATCCCAACGGCACCACGACGACGAACGCCAACCATCAATATAATCCCAAGTCCACCGTCTATTTGACGGCCAAGCTGTCCGGCTATGACCCGACATCGCCCGGCCAGCCGCTGGGCGGAGTGGACAATACCGGCGTTTACCGCGATCCGTGGGGCAATCCCTACATCATCACCATGAACACGAGCTACAATGTTCAGGGATGCAGTGATCTTTTTTATTGCCAGCAAAAAGTTTCGCAGAGCAGCGGCCAGACGGGCTTCAACGGTTTGTTCAATCCGTTGTCTCCGACCGGTTCCACCGACAATTATCTTTATCACGGCAAGGTCATGGTCTGGTCCGCCGGGCCGGACAAGCAATTTGATTCAAACACAGCCAATTTGCCGAGTGGTAAGGCCAACGCCGGATTAAACCGGGACAACATTTTGACCTGGCAGTAATATGACAAGTGACAAGTGGCAAGTGACAAGTGGCAGGATGACGGCAACGCGCGCATTGCGTTCCTGTCACCCGTCACCGGTCACCCGTCACCTTCATTCCGGTTTCACGCTCATCGAGCTGCTGGTCGTGATCGCGATCCTCGGCATCCTGGCGGGGCTGGCCGTGCCGGCGCTCAAAAATCTCGGCAAGTCGCAGGCGCAGGTCAGCGCCGCGCGCCAGTTGCTCGACGATGTCGGCCGCGCGCGCCAGTTGGCCATGGCCAACCGCACGACGGTCTATATGGTTTTTGTGCCGACGAATTTCTGGAGCTTTACCTGGGCGGGAGTATTTCCCAATCCCTGGTTCAACAGCCTGACTCCCGCCGCACAGGCCGACGCCACCAACCTGTGCGATTATCAGTTGTCGGGTTACACGTTTGTCGCGAACGGCGCGGTGGGCGACCAGCCGGGCCGGCACCTGTGGCACTACCTCGCGCCGTGGCAGGCGCTGCCGGACGGAACGTTCGTGGCCCAGCAAAAATTCAACTACGCGCCATACCCATTCACGCCATACACGATCTACGACCCGGTGTCCCAGATCACTTACAACATTCACGGCTTCAGTGTGACCAACATTATTCCATTCCCGACGGAGACCAACACGGTGGCGGCGACCGGCAACACTCTCCCCTACCTGCCCTACATCGCGTTCAATTATCTGGGCCAGTTGACCGTGGACGGCGTGAACCCGTCGGGCCGGGACGAATTCATTCCGCTCGCGCACGGCGCCGTGGCGGATTCGGTCAATGGCAACAAGGTGCTGCAGTTTGTCCAGCCCACGGTCGTCGAAATCCCGCCCGGCAACAGCACCAACAGCGCCTACAACATCGTCCACATTGACAGCCTGACCGGGCGCGCGGTCCTGGAATTCCAGAAACTCCCATGAAAGATTTATGATTAACCAGTTACCAGTGGCAAGTGGCAGGTGACAAGTTCAGCGGACTTGTCCGGCAAATGTCAATCGTCACCCGTCACTCGTCACCCGTCAGCTTGCGCGTGCCTTCACGATGATTGAGATCGCCATCAGCCTGGCGGTCATCGGCATCGCGCTGGTCGCCATCGTCGGCGTGCTGCCGCTGGGCATGAACGTCCAGAAGGAAAACCGCGAGGCCACCGTCATCAACCAGGACGCCACCGTCTTCATCGAGGCCATCCGCAACGGCACCCGCGGGCTGAATGATTTGACGAACTACGTTTATGCGATAACGAATTATTGGACGAAGTTTGACGACAGGGGAAATATCCAGGCTGGCGGCAATGGAGTTAATAACGGTTACACTTATTCCAGTTCATCTGCTCCGCCAGCCAACACTCTTCCTTACGCTCCGTCGTTGCCCATTTACAATGGCACGAACATCATCAGCCTGTTGAGCACGCCGGAATTCACGGACTACGACGGCAATCCCACCAACAATCTTTTGAACGGCGGTTACAGCAACCACATCGTCGCCTATGTCCGGTCCATCAGCGGCCCGGCGGTGGAAAAGCCGCCGCAGGACAACCAGATCCTTCAGGCAGACACGTTCAGCTACCGCATCCTCTGCGTCAACGCGCCGGTGGCGGCGGACACGAATGTTTTCAACCTGTCAGCTTCCGACCCCCGCTACCTTTACAGCCAGCAGTTCGCCGCGAATTTGCACGAACTGCGCCTGACGTTTCTGTGGCCGCAACAGCCCAACGGCAACGTGGGCACCGGCCGCCAGACCTACCGCGCGCTAGTCGCCGGGCAGGTGCAGGTTGTAACAAACATCGTCGCCGGCGATAATTATTATTTTTACCAGCCGCAATCGTTCACCATCACCAAGTGAGAACAAAACCAACAGAGATCTCTGCAAAACTGGAGCGCCGGTCTCCGACCCGGCTCGAAAGCGTTGATTTCCCAAACACGCCGGGTCGGAGACCGGCGCTCCAGACGCCAGTTCGACGGGTTTTGCAGAGGTCTCAAACAGTGACAAGCGACAAGTGGCAGGTGACCAGCGAACCGGTTCACCAGCGGTTCGATCCTGTCACCCGTCACCCGTCACCCGTCACCCGCACGGCCTTCACCCTCATCGAGGTCATGGTGGTGATGGTCCTGCTCTCGCTCATCGTGATCGCGCTCATGGGCGTGTTCAGCAGCACGCAGGCCGCCTTCCGCGCCAGCGTCACGCAGACCGACATCCTGGAGGGCGGACGCGCCGCGATGGATCTCATTACCGGCGATCTGCGCGCGATGTCGCCGTCGGGCGGCACCAATTTCGGCGCGGTGAATTTTTACGCCAACACCAATTATTATTTTACGCCGCTCATCCAGCCGCTGACCGCCAGCAGCCAGCAGCGGACCAATGTGCTGCAGCAATTTTTCATTTTAAGCCGCCAAAACCAGACCTGGACCGGCGTGGGCTACATCGTGGTCACCAACACTTTTCAGAACAACCTGTATTCGCTCTACCGGTTTTCCATGACGACCAACGTGTCGGCGCCCGGCGGCCCGGTGACGCTCTTCAATGATTTCATCAACTACCCGGCCGCCTACACCAATTCCCCGCCGTGGAGCCATTTGATTGACGGCGTGGTGGGATTGCGCGTGCGCGCCTACGACCCCAACGGCCTCTGGCTCACCAACGGCTATATCGGGTTGAAACCCCAGCCCACCGTGACCAACACCTTTTTCTTTCCGTCCACCCTGGGCGAGGTCGGATTTGCGATGTATAGCAACACGCTGCCCGCCTCGGTGGAGATTGAAATGGCCACGCTCGAAGACCGCTCCCTGCAGCGCGCCGAATCGCGGCCCGCCGGCCCGTTGCGCGACCAGTATTTGCAGGGCCAGGCCGGCGCCGTCCACGTCTTCCGCCAGCGCGTGGCCATCCCGCAGGTTGACCCCGCCGCCTACCAATGAAAATTCCATTGCCATTTACGATTTACGATTCACGGTTTACGATTGAAAAAAAATCGCCGCCGCCGGTCATTGCCGGTCGTAGCGCCTGCGCTGCCGTAAATCGTAAATCGCCAATCGTAAATCATAAATCCCGCGGGGGCTTCGCCCTCATCATCACGCTCATTTTGCTTTCGGTGACGCTCATCATGGCCGTCGCGTTCCTGGCCATCAGCCGGCGCGAACGCGGCTCGGTCACCACCTCCACCGACACGGCCACCGCGCGGCTCGCCGCCGACTCCGCGCTCGCCAACGCCGAGGCGCAGATCATGTCCACGGTGCTCGCCGACACGAATCCTTTCATCAACAACCTGATCGTCTCGACCAATTACATCAATGTGTATGGCTTTACGAACGGCAGCGCGAACCCGCTCAACATTAATTATGATCATTACAATAATGGCGGTGGCCAGTTGTCGAAGGCGGACTTTCTGCAAAACGTCGCCAACCTGCAATATCTTCCGCGCGTGCCGGTGTTTGTGCCCACCAATAATCTCGGCTCGAATGATTTCCGCTTTTACCTCGACCTGAACCGCAATGGCAAATTCGAGGACAGCGGTGCCGTCCAGGCGATTGGCCCGAATGGCGGCTATCTGCATCCGAACGGCACGGAAGACAACAATCCGGTCAACGGGATCACCAATTTTCTCATGGGCGACCCGCAATGGATTGGCGTGCTGGAGCGGCCGGACGCGCCGCACGGGCCGAACAACAAATTCGTTGCGCGCTACGCCTTCATCGCCGTGCCCGCCGACAACGCGCTTGACTTGAATTACATTCACAACCAGTCGCTGCATGGCAGCACCTCGACATCCGTGAATCCGCCGACAGCAGGCGACGTTTATTTCCGCAATCAAGGCATCGGCTCGTGGGAGATTAACTTGGCGGCATTGCTGGCCGATTTAAATACGAATGAATGGGGGCAAGTTGTTGGTTCGGGGCCAAGCTCGCCCGTGGGTTCAGCGACATATTATCAATATAATCAGCTTGGAAATGGCAATCTCGGCGATGCCTTTGACGATGCCCGCGCATTGCTGGCGTATCGCTACAACAACAATTTTGCCTGGCTGTCTTCCCTTCCCGCTTTCCTGCCAAACTATCCTTTATATCCATTGACAGGCGGCCCAGTTGACATATTCCCGTTTGGACCGGCGATGACCCGCACCGCCATGCCATTTTATAATTATAGCCTGAACAATTCCTGGCCGGGCGCAAACAGCACGAATCATTTCTTTGCGTTGCCGTCAGATCTGTTTGACACCACCAAGACCGAACTGGGCGTGACAGCGCCCGCGCCCGGATTCACCGACCATTTGTTGCAGGCGGGCACGAACAATTCCACCTACGACCGCTACACGTTTTACCGGCTGCTCTCGCAGCTCGGCACGGATTCCTCGGCGGAGTCCGGCAAGATGAACCTGAATTACGACAACCTGGATCCAGTCCTCTTTCCTGTCACTCGCGTCGTTAGAAGCCCGGCAGCCTTGACCAATTTCATGGCCTGGACGCCGATTGCGTTTTTCACCAACGCCGCCGACCGGATGCTGCGCATTTACTCCACCAACTGGTTTCAAGCCAATCCGACGAATTATCTGGAGACGTATTACGGCGTCGTGCCTCAAGGCTATTTGGATTCCACTGGCATGGGTGTGACCAACGTTCAGTTCCTGAGCCAGACCAACGTGATTCCCGCGTTCAGCCTCACGAACATTCCGGTCTATGTTAATGGGCGGTTTGTTTATTCGTCCGCCGTCCATCGCGTGCTGCAACTGGCCGCGAACATCTACGACGCCTCGACCAATTCGTTTTATCCAACCATTTTCCGCCCCATATTTGAACACGATAATTTGGGCAATGTTTTCATCACCGGATTTACAACTCTTAACAATGGTTTGGTTCCGAATGGCGCAGCCGACTCTCAACTGGCGTTGCCTCATGACGTGCCGGCGTTGGCAACTCTTTCTCCAAATTACACACCCATTACTGTGAATGGTGCTTATGTGAATGTTTATGGCGTGCCATGGATCATTGGTGCCAAGAAAGGCTTTCCGAACTTCAACGAATTTTCCATGCAGGATGTCGTCCAAGTCACCCGGCTCCTGCAAATGAAACGGCTAACCACGAGTTCACCTCCGAACGCCACGAATCAAATGTATCTGTTCGGCATCACCAATTCGCTTGGGATTGAATTTTGGAACTCCTATACCAACGGCTATTCCAACCAGGTCCAGGTCGTTGTTCGCGACAGTCTGACCATGCAGATGGCATTCACCAACGGTCCGCTTTTAACTTTTGTCCCGGTTAATCCCAATCCGATTACCATCGGACTTAACACATTCACCAATGTTGCTGTCTGGCCACGCCGTTCTTTTGTCCTTCCTCTGAACACAAACGTAATGTTTCTGCCGTATTCACAATATGACTTCAATAATAAACAATTTGATTACGTCGGAAATAATCCCAATCCATCATTTGAAACCATCAAGCCATACGCCTTTGCGAATCTGCCACAAATGCTTTTGCAAACCACCAACCGGTTGCAGGCGTTCGTGCTGGATGCCACTGGCACCCATGTAATTGATTATGTCAGTTTTGGGGGACCGCAAAGCAGCCGCAATTTGAACTCGGAAATTTTCAACACCAACGCTGCAGCTCTTTCCCAAGTTGATTATTACACAAATCTGGTCTGGAGCACGGCTCCGGCCGCTTCGGGCGATCCTTTGGGGATTGACACCCAGATTGGCATTTCCGATGGCAGCATAGGTTATAATGCAACTTATTGGAGATCTGCACCGGGGCTGACGGGAAAGCCGGCGGATGAAATTAAAGGCTTCCAAGCATTTCTTAACCCCAACTCACCCCGGACTCCGGGAATGTTGTATGCAACGAATCTGGTCGTTCAGGTGCCCTACGCGCCATGCATGGCCAATTATGAATACATCTCCTGGCAGGCGAATGATCCGCTGGTGCATTATTTGCAAAGTGATTTGGTTTATACGGGATCTGATCCGCAAAGTGGCAGTTCAACTGTCCAGACAGGCGTCCATAGGCAGGCGATCACGATGACCACGAGTTTGCCATTGCTGCCTGATCTCGGCAAAGTGAATGCCCGTTACCAACCGTGGGGCGTGCTGCCTCCGACCGTGGGAACCGGGATTGCGCAAAACAATTACGATGAAAATCCGTATAGCCTCGCTTTCAAGGACCCGCTGATGACCCAGTCCGACAACTGGGATTTCCCGACCAACAAATTCCCGACGGTCGGCTGGCTGGGCCGGGTGCATCGCGGCACGCCGTGGCAGACGGTTTACTTAAAAGCCACAAACATTTTGGACGATGTCGTTATCAACAGTGGCATTCCTTATCGTGTCGGCACAAATACTTGGGCCGTCTGGACTGGGAATTCTGCGAATCCGGTTGACGGTGCCAACAGTGCGCCGGTGCAGGATCGACTGTTGTTTGATATTTTCAGCACAGCGCCGAATGACAACGCCACGCACGGCCAGTTGTCGGTCAATGTTGCGGCTAACTCGAAAGATCCCGGGGCCGGGCTTGCGGCGTGGTCGGCGGTCTTCAGCGGCATGGTGGGATTGACCAATACTACTGTTATGCCCCCATTTCACACGACTGCAAGTATTCAAGCCTCCAACAGTTGGGTGGTGATTCAGCCGGCGGGGCTGGCGGGAACCAACTCGCTGCTCGGCCAGCTTGTCGTCGGCATCAACAATACGCGGGCATCCATCAGCAATGCGGATGGGGTGGTGGGTGCGTTCGAGCATGTCGGAGATGTTCTGCGCACACCGCAACTGACTGAACAGTCGCCAATTTTGAATTGGAATAATGTGAACCAGGCGCAACAAGGCATCAGCGACGAGGTGTATGAATGGCTGCCGCAGCAGGCAATGTCGCTCTTGCGCGCAAGCACCGCCCCGCGTTATGTGATTTACTGCTACGGCCAGGCGCTCAAGCCCGCGCCCAACGGCGTGGTGAGCAGCGGCGGCGCGAATGTTTTCGGGATGGTCACCAATTATCAGGTGGTGGCCGAGTCCGCCTCCCGCGCCGTGGTGCAGTTCAAGCAGGTGGTGGTGACGAACTCGCTGGTGCCATTGCTTATCCAGACGAACTACAACGCAACGATTGAGCAGTCCAACCCGTTGCCGCCGGATTGATCAATGAAAGTGAAGATGTCAATTTGCCGGCCGGTGGGGAGATTCGCCCTCACCCTGCCCCTCTCCCCCGGGAGAGGGAACAGCGGTTGTCTGTCTTCTGCGTTGCTCCAGCCCGACCGGTCAACCCCGTCGCCGGAATGCTCAGGCAAAGTGGAAACGATTCCCCCTCTCCTGCCCCTCGCCCATCGGATGGGAGATGTCCTTCGCCCATCGGATGGGAGAAGGTGGCGCAGCCGGATGAGGGTTGTAACTTGGCCGGGTGAGGGAATGAGCTTGGGCCGGGTTGAGGGCGGGAGCTGCCTTTCCTTGTTGCCGGGCAACCAGCTTCGGATTTCCCCCATTTGGGGTGGATTCCCCGGTCAGGCGTCCTTTTTTGGCCAAAAACAGCCAAATTTGGGTTCGGACAGGATAAAGTCGGCGACGGACGTGGGAACTTCCATCGCGGACGTGGGAACTTCCATCGCGGACGTGGGAACTTCCATCGCGGACGTGGGAACTTCCATCGCGGACGTGGGAACTTCCATCGCGGACGTGGGAACTTCCATCGCGGACGTGGGAACTTCCATCGCGGAAGTGGGAACTTCCATCGCGGAAGTGGGAACTTCCGTCGCGGAAGTGGGAACTTCCGTCGCGGACGTGGGAACTTCCGTCGCGGACATGGGAACTTCCGTCACGGACATGGGAACTTCCATGACGAAAGGGCGGACTTCCGTGACGGACTTTGTAAAGAAAGATGGTCAAAAATCGCCACTTGACGGTCGAGTGACCACAAATGAGACAATTTTCGGGTTGAACCGCCAAGACGCCAGGAGCGCCAAGAGTTTTACAACGCCGGAGACGCGGCAGACAATAGCCCACAGCTTGAGCTGTGGGAAACCGGTCGGACACACCGCAAGCCCCGGACGGGGCGGAAGAACGGGCGCGTTTTTACGGAACGTTGTTCTGCCGCCCCGGACGGGGCTTTTGTCGGCTGGCATCTTCCCACGGTTGTCACCGTGGGCTATTATCTTTCGCCGCTACGCGGCTCCTCTCCGCCCGTCGCAGAGAACACGGGTGAGGTGCGCCTTGGCGGTTAATCTAATTTTATGAGCAAGCGTTTATGGAGTTTAATCGGGTTGTGCCTGCTGTTGCTGGCGGGCATGTGGATGTTCTGGCAGCCGGGTCATCACCGCGCGGTGCAAAAAACCGCCGCCCCGGTGGTGCGACCCAACCTTATCACCACCCGCGCCGCCTCCACCGCGCCGGTGTTGTTCCGCGTGGGCAAGGCCGCCACCAACGGCGTGGCCAAACCGGATCCGTTTGCCTACCGCCTGACCAACACCAGGAAAACCATCGGCCAGTTGGCGAAGGACCCGCATGCCATCCTGCTGGAGAACGCGCTGATTGAATCCGGCAGCCCGCTGACCCTTTCCATCCCGAAAAACCTGCTGGCAAATGGCAATCCCGGCGCTTACATCGTGCAGGCGAACGGGCCGGTCAACAACGCGTTCCGCGCGGCGCTGGCGGCGGCCGGCGCGCAGATCGTTTCCTACATCCCGAACAACGCGTATCTCGTGACCGTTTCCGCAGGCGGCGCGGCGGCGCTGTCCGGCCTGCCATGCGTGGCGGATGTGATTCCCTACGAGCCGTATTACAAGATCAGCGCGCCGCTGCTTGGGCTGGCGGTGAACCAGAAAAGCCTGCCGGACAACACGGCGCTGACGCTTGGATTGTTTCCGAATAACGCGCAACAGACGCTGGACCAGATCAAGCAGCTCGGCGCAATTGTGCTGGGAACAGACCAGTCGCCGTTCGGCCCGATTGTTCGCGTGATGCCGCCGCAAAACTGGACGGCGCTCGCCGTGCTGCCCGGCGTGCAAATCATGGAAGTCGCTCACAAGCGCGCGCTGGCCAATGATCTGGCGCGGGTGACGCTGGGCATTTCCACCGACACGGTCACATTGACCAACTACCTAGGCTTGTCTGGCTTAAACGTGCTGGTGGAAGTGAACGACACGGGCATTGACCAGACGCATCCTGATTTCAGTCTGAATGAGAATGCACAAAGCGGCGGAGCGCCTGCAACCCCCCCGGGCATCGCGCCGGGCACAGGACGTGTAATCGGTGACTCGCCTTTAAGTCTGGTGGACACCAACGGCCACGGCACGCATGTCGCGGGCATCATCGCAGGCAATGGTTGGGAGTCTCCCTCCTTGATGACTGATGAACCGCAAGGTTCGGTGACAAATGCGGATTTTCGCGGCAAAGCCCCGGCGGCGCAGTTGTATTCCGTGGCGGCACTGGACAACACGGGCACGTCGAACATCAGCGACAGTTATTTGCAAGCGGCCCCGGCGCTGACCAATGCGCTCATCTCCAACAACAGTTGGACGTATGGCGACAGCTCCTACGACCTGGCAGCGGCAAGTTATGACGCGGCGGTGCGCGATGCGCTGCCGCTGGTCACCGGTTCGCAGCCGGTGCTGTTCGTGTTCGCGGCGGGCAATGACGGCGGCGGTGGCGATGACGGTGCCGGTGGCAATCCGGACACCATTCTGTCCCCTGGCACGGCCAAGGATGTCATCACGGTCGGCGCGCTGGAGCAGTTCCGTAACATCACGAACATTGTTACGGACGCATCCGGCAACTCCAATGCGGTGTGGCAGGTCCAGACAGACAGCGGCAACCAGGTGGCCGGGTATTCGGCGCGCGGCAACGTGGGCATTGGCACGGAGGGAACTTATGGACGGTTCAAACCGGACGTGGTCGCGCCCGGCTCGTTCGTGGTTTCCACCCGCTCCTCGGAATGGGATCAGGCGGCCTATTACAATCCGACCAATTATATTGACAACGATAACGTCCAGCAGTTGGTGGAGCCAAATAGCCTTACTTACTACAGCCTTTCCGTTCCGGCCAACGCAGTGGGGGTGAACATTTATATTGTCCCGAATAATTTGTCGTTCTCCGCTTTCCCCACGAACATGCCGATTTATGTCCAACAGTCGTTTTATCCGGACCCGATAAACGCACCGGGCAGCATTGACTTTACCACGTCCAATAACATGGTTTCCATTCCGACTCCGGATGGGGGCGCAGCTTTTTTGCAAAAAATTCAAAATGGCGGGTTTTATTTCGCGGTAGGCAACAGCACTAATATTCCGGTGAATTACGATCTGATCACTGTAATCACCGTGACTAACGGGGAAGGAGATTATTTCACGGTGTTGAGCAATTTGAACAACACGATTGGACCGTGGTATCGCTATGAATCCGGCACGAGCATGGCGGCCCCGGCGGTGTCCGGCACGCTGGCATTGATTCAGGATTATTTTACCAACACGCTGCACGCCACGCCCAGCCCCGCACTGCTGAAGGCGATGCTCATCAACGGGGCGGTCAGCCAGGGCAGCTACGAATTTTCCGTAACCAACAACATCAATTTGCAGGGGTGGGGTCTGCCCAGTTTGCCGGACTCGGTGCCGCCGGGCCTGACCAATCAGTTGGGCGCGGCCTGCTCAACCCTGTTCATTGACCAAAGCCCGACCAACGCGCTGGCCACAGGCGACAGCCAGACGTATCTGGTGACGCTTGACACCAATTCGTTCGCACAGTTTCTGCCGTTGCGCGTGACGCTGGCGTGGACCGATCCGCCCGGCAATCCCGTCGCCAGCATCAAGCTCGTCAACAACCTAGGCCTAGTGGTCACGAACCTCGACACCGGTGAGGTCTTTTTTGGCAATGATCTTGACGGAGGCAGCCCTTCTTTCAGCGAGGCGTGGGACACCAACCAGGCTCCGTTCATTGATAACATCAACAACGTGGAAAATGTATTCTTGCAACCGTTGTTGGGTGGAAATTATTCAATTACGGTCATCGGCCGCAGCGTGAACGTGAATGCCGTCACCGCGCAGACCAACAACACGGTGCAGGATTATGCGCTGGTGATCGCCTGCGGCGAGGGCGAGGTGACCAACGCCATCACGGTCACGGCCAGTCCGCTCGTTTCCAACCCCACTGGCGACCAGGACATCACCGTGGTCGGCGTGAACGCCAACGGCATGTCCACGAACACCGACGCCACTGGCGGGGTGTTCTTCAACCAGCTCGCTGGCGCGAGCACGCCGCTGCTCGGCACGAACCTGGTGGGTGCGGGTTCCGATTACACGGGCAATGCCGTCATCACGCTCGGCATGACGAACCAATGGCATTTCTACGTTGTGCAGAACACCACGGCATCCGGAGCCATCGCGGCGTTCCCCAACGCGGCCTTCGTGACCTTCTCGTCAGACACACTCTCGATGCCGCGCATGGGGGTGAATGCGGAACCGACGCAGAATCCGACAACGCCGGAGGCGGACATTGACATGTATGTGTCCACGGATCCGGGGCTGACGAACCTCGAACCAAATGTGGTTTCCAACTGCGTCAACGGGACGCAGGTGGGCGGGTCGGCGGCCGGTGCCTTCAACGGCGCGTCGTTGAGCACCGGCGGCACGGAATACGTCGCGGATACGAATTCAATAGGCGGGGAGGTTTATTATGTCGGCATAAAATCGGAGACCGCCATCGCGGCAGAATACGGCTTCCTGCCGGTGTTCAGCCAGCAGCCGTTCAGCACGATGCAAAACGGCATCGAAACGGTCAACGGCCTGCTGCTGCCGACGCCCATTCCGGACGGCAGCCCGGTGCATCCCGGATTGGCCTATGTTTTTGCGCTCGCCATCCAACCGATCCAAGTGCAGGACACCATCGTGAGCAACCAGATTTACCATCAGAATTTCGGCGACCTCATCGGCAAGATCACTCACAACGGCAAGGGCGTAATCTTAAACAACCATGATTCGATCTATAATCCGTCGGGAATTTACAATGTCACATACGACGACGGCCCGGCGCCCGTCCCCGGCTCACAACCGCCGGACGGCCCGGGCACCCTGCAAACATATCTTGGGCAGCAGGCTGCCGGCCCGTGGATTTTGACCGAGGTGGATGATGCCTTGACGCATACTGGTTCCGTGACGGGATTGACGATCACAATCACGCCACACCAGGATTTGCGGAATGGAATCAGTGTTTATCTTCCACCCAACGGCTATGCTTATTACTTCATTGATGTGCCGGTCGGAACGACGAATCTTACCATCTCGTCCACAAACACAACCATTCCTCCGATTTCTGTGCCAGCACCGGAATATCTCTATGAAAAATTCGGCGAACAGCCGGTGCCGACACCTACGATGGTGACGAATTTTGACATGATGGCGGCCCTGACCAACGGCACGCCGCCGGGCAATTCCATTTCGGTCGGCCAGTCGGACAATCCGCCCATCCAGCCGGGCCGGTATTTTGTGACGGTCTGGAATTCCAGCCAATTATACTCACAATCAAATTATACCATTGCCACCCTGGGCATCGGCCAGGTGCAGCCGGTGGATTATAACGCCGCCGGGCCGGTGCCGCTGCTGGATGATGCGGTGTCGTATTCCTACATCACGAATTATTTCCAGCCCGGCGGCACCAACGAGACGATTGCCTCGGTTGCCGTCGGCATCCGCGTGGATCATCCGCGCATCTCGGACCTGGTGTTCACGCTGATCAGCCCGGACGGCACGCGCTATCTGCTGATGGAAAACCGCGGCAACACCAGCACCAACGGCGCGGGCGCGAGCGTTTTGACGACGAACAACATCGCGAACGTCACTGCCAGCGGCACGACCAATTCCGTCACAAATTTTGTGGCGGTCAGCACGTCCTCCGGAACGCTGCCAATCAGTTGGAATTTCTACGTCATCCCGGATGAAATGACGGTGTATAACAACACGAATGGCAATTATGGTCCGGCCAATCTGCTCTTGGACACGGGCATGGCTGAGCGGCACCGGCCAGACCAAACTGCCGTTCACGACGACCTCCGGCCTGACCATCATCATGAACCAGTTTGGCAATCCCAATGGCGCGAATGGTGACGCCTGGACCTATACGGCCGGCGGGGTAACAACGAATTTCTATTACCTTGTCTTCACTGATGACACGAACCTGACCACGACACCGATCAAGTTCGCGCCGACGCCGTTCGTGCCGGGCGGGAGCGCCGCCGCCGCCAATCTGGTCGTCAATGGAAGTTTTGAAACGCCGGTGGTGCCGACAGGCAGTGGTGCCATTCCCAGTATGACAACTGGACTCACCGGTTGGACGATCGCTTCGGGTAATATAGATCTGCTTGGCTTGAAGTCCCCCGGCAATCCTTACTGGCAGAACGCAGCGGGAAACCAGTCCATTGATCTGAATGGGACGACGCCGGGAGCAATTTATCAGGATATTCAAACCGTGGCCGGACAGGTTTACAACCTGCGCTTCGCCCACGCGTGCAATCCCGACGGCTTGACAAATCATGCCTTGAGTGTTTTTTGGGCGGGTGCGAACGTTACGAATGCGCCTTTCCCATACCCAAATACAACAGTCACATCAATGGGCTGGCAGTATGTCACCCTGCCCGTCATCGGTTCGGGCGGCTTGGATCGGCTTGAATTTGAAGATTTAAACATTGAACCTGACAGTGCCGGCCCGACTTTGGATGATGTATCGCTGACACCAGCACTCGTTTTGAGCAACCTCTATTATCAGCCGGAGCAGAGCTTGGAAGAGGGTGAAGCCTCCGGGAACGGACTGATCGGCACGAGCGCCTACGGCCTGTGGACGTTGGAAATCCAGGACGACCGCGTGGGTGCGACGAACAACACCGTGCTCGAAAACTGGGAGTTGCAATTCGTCTTTGCCGACACCAACCCGATCCCGGCCGTCCTGACTCCTGGAACCGAAATCTGCAATCCCGTCCCGGCCAACAGCATCTTGTGGTATCAGGTCAACGTGCCGCTCAACGCCCTTTTCGCCACCAACACGTTGTTCTCCTCCGATCAGCCGGTGAACCTGCTGTTCAACCAGAATTCCGCCGACACCAACGGTGCCGTGGCGCTGTTCTCAAATCAGACCAACGATATTGCCGTGATAGGCACCGGCACCAATTCCGTGCCGCCGCTGGTTCCCGGCGCGACCTATTATCTCGGCGTGCAGAACCCGGGCAGCATCCCGGTGGTGGATGCCTGCATCGAGGTGGATTTCAATCTGCTGACGACCGCGTATGCGTTCACGGAACCGGCCCAACTGGTCACGGGCACCAACGCGCAGCTCAACGGCTTTGCCACGCCCAACGGGTATCCCTCCGTTGCCTGGTTCCAGTGGGGAACCAACACGCTGTATGGCAACTCGACGGCACCGGTCCCGGTTGGCTCCGGCTACAGCGTGGTTTATGTGACCAATTCTATCTTCAATCTGGTAACGAACGTGCCGTATCATTTCCAACTGGTGGTGAGCAACGCGCTGGGGGCGGTTTATGGTTTCGACCAGATTTTGGATGAGGCCAATGTCGTGGCCTGGGGAGCGGATTACGCCGGACAGCTCAATACGCCGACAAATAAAAACGTGACCGCCATTGCCGCAGCCTACGATCACAACCTCGCCTTGACGACCAACGGTCAGGTCCTGGCCTGGGGAGACAACACGTTTGGCCAGACGACTGTGCCGGCCAGCTTTACCAATGCCGTGATGGCGGCGGTGGCCGGCGGCCAGTATTACAGCATGGCCCTGATGAGCGATGGAACCGTGACCAACTGGGGAGCGAATATCTTGAATGCACTCACCATGCCGGCGGGCTTGAGCAACGTGGTGCTGATTGCCGGCGGAACCTATTCCAGCCTGGCGCTGCAAACCAACGGCAACGTGGTGGCCTGGGGCGCTAATTTCTTCGGTCTCACCGACACCAATTTTCTGGCCAGCGCGAGCAACATCGTGTCCATCGCGGGCGGCAGCTACCACAGCCTGGCGTTGAAAAACGACGGCACGGTGACGGCGTGGGGTGACGACAGTTCCGGCCAGACGAACGTGCCCGCCGGCCTGAACAACGTTGTGGCCATCGCGGCGGGCGGCTACCACAGCCTGGCGTTGAAATACGACGGCACCGTGGTGGCGTGGGGTGATGACAGCATCGGCCAGACGAACGTGCCCGTAGGTTTAAGCAATGTGGTGGCGATCGCCGCCGGTGGATTCCACAGCATGGCCTTGAAGTCCGACGGCACGGTGGTGACGTGGGGCGACGATTCCGCCGGCCAGTCCAGCGTGCCCGTGGGCCTGACCAACGTGGTGGCCATCTCCGCCGGTTACCTGCACAGCGTGGCCCTGACGCCGCAAACCATCTTCACCAACGGCACCATTCCGCTCATTCCGGGAGTGCCGCAAACCAACAACATTTTGCCCGGCAACATCACCTATTATCAGGTCAACGTCCCGGCCAATGCGGATTTTGCCACCAACACGCTGATCTTCGCGTCGGGACCGCTGAATGTCTGGTTCAGCACGAACACGCCATCCACGTTGCCCAGCGCCAATGCCACGCTGCTGATGGCCGGCGTTACGAATCTGACGCAGTCTGTCTTGAACACCAATGGCGGGCCAGGTCTTCTTCCGCCGCTGGTTCCCGGCTCGACCTATTATCTCGGCGTGCAGAACACAAACAGCGTCACGGAGAATTACGGGATTGAAGTCAATTTCCATCTGGTGTCGCCCGTCATCCCGCCGCCGTTCACCAATGTCATAACCATTTCCAGCATCATCCACACGAACGGCGGTTTCCTGCTGACCTGGTTCGCGCCGAGCAATGATTTGTTCCAGGTGCAATGGAGCGACAGCCTGCCGCCCGTGTGGAACACGTTTACCAACCCGCCGTTCGTCAGCTACAACCCGAACTATCTCGCGACCGCGACGAACGCGGAGTTCACCTTCTTCGACGACGGCACACAGACGCCGCCGGGATTGCCACCCATCCGGTTTTACCGGCTGATCCAACTAGGTTCCTTGTTGAACTTGAGCAACGGCGTGCCGCAGACGGCGGCCGTCGCGCCCGGCAGCACCGCCTATTATGCCTTCACCGTGCCGGCGCTCGCGGACTACGCCACCAACTTGCTGGTCTCGTCCACCGCGCCGGTCAACCTGCTGTTCAACCAGAACGGCCTGCCGACCGGCACGAACTCCGGCGGCTACACGCTGCTGGCGAATTCAACCGGCGGAACCTCAATTTTGAGCAGCGGCACCACACCGCCGCTCGTGCCCGGCGCGACGTATTATCTCGGCGTGCAGAACACCAACAGCGTCACGGTGCAATTCACGCTCCAGGTGAATTTCCACATCATCGCCGCGCCCATCACGAACTATCCGATTTCAAACGTCAAATTCACTAGCATTGGCGGAACGAACGGCATCCTGTTCACCTGGTTAGCGCCGACGAATTATCAGTTCCAGATCCAATGGACGACCAGCCTCTCGCCGTTGCCGGTTTCCTGGACCACCGTTCCCGGCGTCGTCCCGACGCTCGTGAGTGTCACGGGAACGACGGGCACCTATCAATGGTTCGACAACTTTTCCCTGACCGGCGGCTTCGGCGGTCAGAAATTCTACCAGCTTATCGCCTATCCGCCGGGCACGCTTCCGGCCGCGCTGGTCATCAGCAGCGCACAGGCGCTTCCCGGCGGCGGCGTCCAGCTCCAATGGTCCGGCTCGACGAATTATGTTTATGATGTCCTGTGGACGACCAACCTGGCGCTGGCCAGGTCCAACTGGAACGTCTTGAGCAATCTGGCCCCGCCAACGCTGACTTACAGCGGCGGGGTGTTCACCTTCAGCACCAACTCCGTTGCACTGACCGGCGGCGCGTCCGGCGTATTTTTCCAGGTGCTCGAACTGCCGTAACGCTGGATGTTTCAATGGCAGAGCTGACCTGCTGGCCAGCCAAACGGCGACGCAGCAGCGTCGCCCCACCCCGGAGCGCCGGTCGCCGACCCGGCAAGGTTTGGGCCTGGCCGCAAACGCGCCGGGACGATGCTCCGCAACCGCTGCGGGGCCGTGCAGCAGTGCCACAAATTGCGCCAAAAAAACTTTCCGGCCAACTCCGGCTTTGCTTTTTGCGCCGCGTGGCGTAGTTTCCATCTTTCGACAGATGGAGAAATTCGCGGCATGAGCAAAGAGTTCATCAAGATCGGTGGTGCGCGGGAGCACAACCTCAAAAACCTGACGCTGCAAATCCCGCGCGACAAGCTGGTGGTCGTCACCGGCCTGAGCGGCAGCGGCAAATCGTCGCTCGCCTTCGACACCATTTACGCCGAGGGCCAGCGCAAATACGTCGAGTCGCTTTCCGCCTATGCCCGCCAGTTCCTGGACCAGTTGCAGAAGCCCGACGTGGATTTCATCGAGGGTTTGTCGCCGGCAATCGCGATTGAACAAAGAAGCTCCGGCAGCAGCCCGCGCTCGATCATCGCCACCACCACGGAAATTTTCGATTACCTGCGCCTGCTTTACGCGCACATCGGCAAATCCCATTGTCCCGAAACCGGCGTGCCGATCTCCACGCAAAGCACCAGCGACATCGTGGACAAGATTCTCACGCTGCCGCTGAAAACCAGGGTCATGCTGCTCGCGCCGGTCGTGCGCCGGCAAAAAGGCGAGTTCCGCGACGTGTTCGAGCGGCTGGCGCGCGAAGGTTTCGTGCGGGTGCGCGTGGACGGCGAGATCGCGGAGCTGGGCGAGAACATCGCGCGCATCAAGCTCGACAGGAAGAAATTTCACAACCTCGAGGCGGTGGTTGACCGGCTCGTGATTGACGACAAAATCCGCGTCCGCCTCGGCGATTCCGTGCAGACCGCGCTGCGCCTCGGCGAAGGCGTGATGTTCACGCTGCACCAACTGCCGGAAAGTGGCGAGGGACGAGTGGCAGGTGACGCGGGGCGCATATCCACGTCACCTGTCACCCGTCACCCGTCACCCGCCACTGCGGAATGGATCGAGACTTTGCACTCGAACAAGATGTGTTCGCCGGCGACCGGCAAAAGCTACGACCCGCCGACGCCGAAACATTTTTCCTTCAACGCGCCCGCCGGCGCGTGTCCCGTCTGCCACGGCCTCGGCCAGAAAATGGTTTTCGACGAGCATCTCGTCGTGCCGAATGCCGACGAGCCGCTCGAAAGCGCCATCCAGCCGTGGCGCCGCGCGGGCAAGCGGATGAACATTTATTACAAGGCCATGCTGCGAAGCGTCGCCGGCCATTTCAACGTGGTGCTGGAAACGCCGTGGAAAGACCTGCCGGAGGATTTCAAAAATGTCCTGCTCAACGGTTCCGGCGCGGACAATGTGGAATTCAAATTCTGGCGCGCGGGAAAAGTGAGCACCATTGACCGCCCGTTTGAAGGCGTGCTGCCAAACCTTGAACGGCTCGCGACCGACAGCGAAAGCGAATTCATCCGCAACCGGCTGAAGGCCTACATGACGCCGCAGTTCTGCGATGTCTGCGGCGGCAAAAGACTGAAGCCCGAAATTCTCGCCGTCACGCTCGGTGGTGAACAGTTTGTCTCCCAGCTGAAAACTAAAAATTCAAAACCCAAAACCCTTAAAATCCCGGGCCTCTCCATCATGGACGTGTGCGGCTTGTCCGTGGAAAAGGCGGATGATTTTTTTGCCGCGCTCAAGCTGACCGAGTTTGAATTGAAGATCGCCGCCGAAGTCATCAAGGAAATCCGCGCGCGGCTCGGTTTCCTGAAAAATGTCGGACTCGGCTACCTCACGCTCGACCGCGAAAGCGGCACGTTGAGCGGCGGCGAGGCGCAGCGCATCCGGCTGGCGACGCAGATCGGCGCGGCGCTGGTCGGCGTGCTTTACGTTCTGGACGAGCCGAGCATCGGCCTGCACCAGCGGGACAACGACCGGTTGCTGGCCACGCTGAAAGGCCTGCGCGACCTGGGCAACACGGTTTTGGTGGTGGAGCATGACGCCGACACGATTCGCAATGCGGATTACATTTTGGATCTCGGCCCCGGCGCTGGCGTCCACGGCGGCGAACTCGTGGCGGCGGGCACGCTGCCGGAAATTCTCGCCGCCAAAAAATCGCTGACCGGCCAGTATCTGACCGGCGAACTGTCCATTCCGGTTCCTAAAAAAAGAATTTCGCCGGCGGAAGAAAAGGGCTGGCTGGAAGTCGTCGGTGCGACGGAAAATAATTTGCAGAACATTGACGTGCGGATTCCGCTCGGCACCTTCACCTGCGTCACCGGCGTCAGCGGCTCCGGCAAGAGCACGCTGGTGAGCGACATTTTGCAGCGGGCGCTGTTCCGCAAATTTTACGGCTCGAAGGAACGGCCCGGTGAACACAAGACGCTGCGCGGTTTTGAATCGCTCGACAAGGTCATCGTGATTGACCAGTCGCCGATCGGCCGCACGCCGCGCAGCAATCCGGCGACTTACACCGGCATGTTCAACCACATCCGCGATCTGTTCGCGCGGCTGCCGGCGGCGAAAGTGCGCGGCTACGAGCCGGGCCGATTCAGTTTCAACGTCAAGGGCGGCCGCTGCGAAAAATGCGAGGGTGACGGCGTGCTGAAAATTGAAATGAATTTTCTGCCGGCGGTTTACGTGACGTGCGAGGCCTGCAACGGCAAGCGCTACAACCGCGAGACCTTGGAAATTTCCTACAAAGGCAAAAATATCGCGGATGTTTTGGACATGACGGTGGACGAAGGCGTGGATTTTTTCCGCGCGGTGCCGAAGATTTACGATCCGCTGGCGACGCTGGGCGAGGTTGGGCTGGGTTACATCCATCTCGGCCAGCAGGCGACGACGTTGAGCGGCGGCGAGGCGCAGCGCGTGAAGCTGGCGACGGAGCTGGCGCGCAAGGCGACGGGCCGGACGTTTTACATTCTGGACGAGCCGACGACCGGTTTGCATTTTCACGATGTGGCGAAACTGCTGGAAGTGCTCTTCAAGCTGCGCGACGCCGGCAACACGCTGCTTGTCATCGAGCACAATCTGGACGTGATCAAAACGGCGGACTGGATCATTGACCTCGGCCCGGAAGGCGGCGCCGGCGGCGGAAAAATTGTGGCGGAAGGCCCGCCGGAAAAAATCGTCCACTGCGCCGCAAGCTTCACCGGGCATTATTTGAAAAGCGTTTTAAGCTGAACGTTGAGATTTCCCGCTTTTGTCCCTGCGCCAGTTCGCTTAAGCTGGCGCATGTTTTTTTCATGGCGATGGCTCCTGCTGGCTTTCGCATTCACCTTGAGTGGCGGGCCGCTGTTCGCCGCCAGCGCGCGGGAAAACCGCGACTATGCGGCGGCGGTGGCCGCGTTCCAGGACGGAATGTATGACCGCGCGGAAGCGGCGCTGGCGCAGTTCATCAAAAAATATCCCGACTCCGCGCGCACCGCCGAAGCCGTCCTGCTCCAGTCACAGGCGGAAATTAAGCAGGGGAAATTTGCGGATGCCATCGCGCGGCTTACCAGCCCGGACAACCAGGCCAAGGCCGGGCCGCTGGCCGACGAATATTTTTACTGGACCGGCGAGGGGCAATTTCAGGGCAAAATATATCGGAACGCGGCACAGACCTGGATTGCGCTGGCGCAAAAATTTCCGGAATCGCGGCGGCGGCTGGAGGCGGTGGTGGATGCGGCGGCGGCTTTCACGGAGCTGGCCGAGTGGCGGCAAACGGTCGTGCTGCTGGAGGAAGACAACGGCGTGTTCCAGCGCGTGGCGCAGATGGATCCGGCCGGCGAACCGGTGGTGCGCGGGAAATTATTGCTGGCGCAGGCGAAGTTTGAGCTGAGAGATTTTGACGGCGCGTCCGCCATTCTGGAACCGCTGCCGGATCTGCCACTGCTCTCGCCGGAACTGCGCTGGCAATCCGGGCGGCTGCGTTACCAGGCCTTGCTCGCGGCGGGCAACACGGACGGGGCGCTGGCGGTGACGACCAACCTGCTGCAGACCGCGCAGCTTGAAACGAACAGCGGTTGGATGGCCGAAAGCGTGGCCATGCAGGCGGACGCGCTGGAGAAACTGAACCGCATGACCGAGGCCATGTCGGCCTATCAGGAAAACCTCACCAGCAACGCGCCGCCGGAACGGCAGCGCGAGGCGGTCCTGAAAATCGCCGGGCTGGCCGTCACGCAAAACCAGTTTTCATCCGCGACGAACGCGCTGGGGAAATTCCTGGCGCAGTTCACGAACTCGCCGGCGGCGGACATCGCCTCCCTGGCCCTGGGCGAACTGGATCTGAAAAACTGCGTCACGCCGGCGGTCGCGACCAATCAACTGCCCGAAGTGCAGGGGCGGTTTGACGGATTCATCGGCACGTTCACGAACAGCCCGCTGCTGGGCCAGGCGTATCTGGACCGCGGCTGGTGCGAGTGGTTTGCGAATGACCTGACCAACAGCCTGGACGATTTCAAGACTGCCGCGCAAAAAATCGCCGCACAGCAACTGCCGCCGTCGGAGGATCTGCTGGTGGCGTGGTTCAAGATGGGCGACGCGCAGTTCGCGCTGGGGGATTTCACGGACGCGCTGGAGAATTACCGCGCGGTGCTGGACAGCCTGAATTTGTTTCCCGAAGCCAGCGCGACGCTCGGCGACCTGGCGCTGTATCAAAGCCTGCGCGCCAGCCTGGAATTGAAGGACATGGCCGGGGCGACGAACGCGCTGTCGGAAATCTTCAAAAAACACCCGGCCGGCGAACTGGCGCAAAGCAGCTCGCTGTTGTATGGCGAAAGCGTGGCGGGCCCGGACGACGCACGGGCGCTGTTTGAACAGGTCGCCCGGCAGGCCGCCGGGTCGGCTTTGGCGCCACAGATCGGCCTGGCCATCGCGCGCACCTACGAACGGGACCGGGACTGGGGCAACGCCATCACGAACTACGAAAACTGGCTGGCGGAATTCCCCACCAACGACCTGCGTCCGCGGGCGGGCTATTCGCTGGCCTGGTCGGATTACCAGGCGGGCAACGTGACGAACGCGTTCTCGGAGTTCACCAACTTTGTCGCGCGCTTTCCGCTGGACGGGCTGGCGCCCCAGGCGCAGTTGTGGGTGGCGGATTATTTTTACAACGCCGGCGATTACGTGAACGCGGAAAAAAATTACAAATACATTTTCCAAAACACCAACTGGCTGGCTTCGTCGCTGGTGAACCGGACCAATCTGTTTTATCCGGCGCAGTTGATGGCGGGCCGCGCCGCCGCCGCGCGGCTCGGCTACCCGGACGCCATCCGCGATTATTTCTCGAAGCTGGAGGCGGACACGAACTGCCCGATTGACCTGCGGGTGCAGGCCACCTTCGAGCACGGCCGGGCGCTGATGCTTTCGGACTCCGCCGACACCAACAATCCGCTGGCTAATTTCGCGGTGGCCACCAACGAGTTTTACCAGATCGTCCAGTTGTATCCGGCGGGCGAGACGAACGCGCAGGCCTGGTTCTACATCGGCGAGTGCAATGTGCAGCTCGGCAATTATGACGCCGCCACGAATGCGTATGCGCAGGTCTTCGATTCACCGTCCGCAAACATCTCCGCGCGCAGCCAAGCGCAGACCGGCTTTGGCATCGCGTTGGAAAAAAAGGCGGCGCTGGCGTCCGGCGGTGAACAGGCCGCGTTGCTCAACCTGGCCTTGGACAATTACCTCAAGGTCATCAATGAAAATGAATACAACCTGAAGCACGGACAGCCGGCGGATTCGTTTTGGTTGAAAAAAGCCTATTTGCAGGCCGCACCTTTGGCGGGAATGTTTTATGATCCGAAGGTGCAGGAAAAATTTTACAAGGGCTTGGAACAGGCTTTGCCGCAGTTGACGGATCTGGTCGAGCAGAAAATCTCCACCCTGCCGCCGGGGAAAAATTGACGGGGGACGTTTGACACGCACCCCGGGCAGGTCTAGCTTCAACAGTGATGATAATGACTGGAATCACCTCAACCGAAACGGTCGCCAGCCTCACCGTGCGCACCGCAGTGGAATGCAAATCGCTGCTGTCGCTGCCGGAAAACACGGGAAAGAGCTTCCGCGTTTTTGTAGAGGAGGGCGGCTGCTCCGGAATGCAATACGGCATGGTTTTCGACGAAAAACGCGCCGGCGACCTTGCCTCCGAACAGCATGGCGTGGAAGTTTTGGTTGACCCGGTCAGCGCGCAATATCTGCGCGGCACTGTGGTGGATTTCAGCGACGCGCTGACCGGCGGCGGCTTTAAAATCTCCAACCCGAATGCCAAGCAGAGCTGCGGCTGCGGCAAATCCTTTGAGGCTTGAGCGGACCCGATCAATCCGCGCAGGCCAGACAACGCCGTTCCGTGTGACGCGGAACGGATTTTTGTTTTCAGCGGCTGCCCGTTTCAAATCCACGACTTGCGAACCAGCCAGGTCTTGATGACTTGCGTCAGGCCGACATAGCACAGCAACGTCGCGGCGAGGATGGGCCAGAACTGCCACGGCAATGGCACGAAGTGCAGGATCGGAGCCAGTGGTGAATAAGGCAGATATCCGCCGATGGCCATGATCAAAATCGTGGTCATCGAGAGCTGCCAGCTTGAGCGCGATTGCACGAAGGGAATCAGGTTCGTGCGGATGACGTGGATGATGAGCGTCTGCGTCATGATGGATTCGACAAACCAGCCGGTTTGAAACAGCGAGGCGGCATAAATCTTGTCCGGGTCGGTGACGCCGGCAAAACGCTGGGCCATTTCCACCGGCACGAGGCCGAGGTTGCTGCACTTGAAGAAAAACCACATGACGGCGAAAGTCGTGTAATCGAAAATCGAACTGATCGGGCCGATGAACATGATGAACCGCGCGATCTCGCCCATCGCCCACGGACGCGGCTTGGCGATCTGTGACGGCGCGACGTTGTCGGTCGGAATCGGCACCTGCGAAAAATCGTAGAGCAGATTGTTCGTGAGCAGTTGGATCGGCAGCATCGGCAGGAACGGCAGCCACGCGCTCGCGCCGAGCACGCTGAACATGTTGCCGAAGTTCGAGCTCGCGCCCATGCGGATGTATTTCAAAATGTTGACGAACACCTTGCGGCCTTCGATCACGCCTTCTTCGAGCACCATCAAGTCTTTTTCGAGCAGGATGACGTCGGCGGATTCCTTGGCGATGTCCACGGCGTTGTCCACCGAAATGCCCACGTCGGCGGCGCGCAGCGCGGGCGCGTCGTTGATGCCGTCGCCCATGAAACCGACGACGTGCTTGTTGCGCTGCAGCGCCTGCACGACGCGTTTTTTGTGCGCCGGCGAAAGGCGGGCGAACACATCCGTCGTTTCGACGGCCACGGCGAGCTGCTCGTCCGACATTTTTTCCACGTCGTTGCCAAGGACGATTTTTTCCGCGTTGATGCCGACCTCGGTGCAGACCTTGCGCGAAACCAGATCGTTGTCGCCGGTCAGCACTTTGATGGTGATGCCTTGCTGCCGCAAAACGGAAATGGCCTTTTTGGCGGTGTCCTTCGGCGGATCCAGAAATGCGAGATAGCCAGTCAACACCAGCTCGTTTTCATCCGCCTTGGAATAAGCGGACTGTGCGCCGACTTTTTTATTCGCGATCGCCAGCACGCGGAAGCCGTCGCTGCTCAAATCGTTGACCTGCTCGATGAGGTTGCCGACAAGAATCGGCTCCATCGGGAAAATCTCGCCTTCGCTTTCAAAGTGCGTGCATTTGGCGAACACCGCCTCCGGCGCGCCCTTGGTCAACAAGCTGGCGCTCGCCGTCCGGGCCTTCGACCACCACCGACATCATGCGGCGCGAAAAATCGAACGGGATTTCGTCGGCCTTGGTGTATTTGTCCACCGACATTTCGTGGTGCAATTCCGAGTATTTCAGCACCGCGCGGTCGAGCACGTTTTTCAGGCCGGTCTGGAAATGGCTGATGAGATAGGCGTCGCGCAGCACCTCGGCGCTTTCGTTTTTGAATACGTCGCAATGGATTTCCAGGATGACGTGGTCAATCGTGAGCGTGCCGGTCTTGTCGGTGCAGAGCACGTCCATCGCGCCGAAGTTCTGGATGGAATGCAGCCGCTTGACGATGACTTTTTTCTTCGACATCGCCAGCGCGCCTTTGGACAGGCAGACCGAAACAATCATCGGCAGCATTTCCGGCGTCAGCCCGACGGCCACGGCGAGCGAGAAGAAAAACGCCTGGCCCCAGTTGTGTTTGGTGAGGCCGTTGATGACAAACACCAGCGGCACCATCACCGCCATGAACCGCAGCATGAGCCAGGTGAATTTTTTGATGCCCTTGTCAAACGCGGTTTCCACCTGCTGGCCGGCGAGGCTGCCGGCGAGTTTGCCAAAATACGTCTGCGCGCCCGTGACGACGATGACCGCCGTGGCCGCGCCGCTTTCCACGCTCGTGCCGAGGAAACAAAGATTCGTGTGTTCGATGGACTGGACGTTGGTGCGCGGGTCGCGCGCGTCGGTTTTTTCCACCGGCAGCGATTCGCCGGTGAGCGTGGCCTGGATGATGAACAAATCTTTTGCCGTCAGCAGCCGCACGTCGCCGGGAATCATGTCGCCGGCGGACAGTTTCACCACGTCGCCGGGCACGAGGTCTTTGAGCGGAATTTCCTTCGGCTGGCCGTCGCGCAACGCGGTGGCGGTGACCTTGATCATCGCCTTGAGCTTGGCGGCGGCGTTGTCGGCCTTCGTTTCCTGGATGAAACGCAGCGAAATGCCCAGCACCACCATCAACACCATCAGGACGCCGCCGGCGATGTCCGAAGGCTCGCCCGCCGTGGCGAACGTGATGATCGCCAGCACCGACAGCAGGATCACCAGCGGATTGCGCACGGCGACATAAAGCCGCTGCAGCCAGCCGTGATGTTTTTCCTCCGCGACCTGGTTGGGGCCGAACACCTCCAGCCGCTCCGCCGCTTCTTCCTCGGTCAGGCCGTTGGCCGTAGTGTTCAGCCGTTGAAGAATGTCGGCAATTTCGCTGGTTGCCGCGTCGCGCACCAAGTCGGCAGTTTGCTGGCCTTGGACTTTTTTTTCAGCAGACATATTTTTAACGATTTAGACGGCGTATCTTTTCAAAACGGTGAGCAACGAGTTCAACTCGCGCCGCCCTTCCGATTGGTTCGAAGTGTTCTCGATATACTCGTGCAACCGGGATTCGATCATTTCTTCGCTGAACGATTTTAACGCCCGGCGCGCGGAGACGACCTGCATCAGCACATCCGAACAATCGGTGTCGGCCTCCACCATTTTTTCAATGGCCTTCGATCTGCCCTTTGATCCGGCGCAGGCGGACGACGAGCGCCCTCTTTCTCCAGTCCCGGGCGGACATATTTTGGCTTTCATGACAAAAGATTTAACATTTTTCACGGCGCGCGCCACTCCAAAATGGCGCTTGACGCAATATGGGGGGTAGGGGTATATGGCACCGTGATTTTTGCCAACCCCGCCTTTCCCGCACCGCCGCGCCGGCGGGGGTGCCACCTGCCCGCGCAGTTTTGTAGCCTAGGCTACTTTTGGTTGTTGACGGCGGGCCGCCAACACCGTAGCCTTTGCTACATATTATGCGGCGTTTGAAAAATATTGGCTGGTTGCCGGTGGCGGGTGCTCTGGCGGGCGCGACCGCGGCGGCGGCGGAGGTTTCCACCAATGCATCACCTGCATCGGACATCTCTCAAAACCCGGTCGGCGGGCAGAATTGGAACTTCCACGTCCAGAACACCGATATTGTGCAGGGCTATCCCGGATTTTCCTCGCAATATTCCGGGCCGAACAGCCTGCCGGCCGGCGGCCAGACGCGCGAAACCGTTTCGCTGGATTTGATGGCCGGCGTCCGCTTGTGGCGCGGCGCCGAGGCGCACATTGACGGCATGATGTATCAGGGGTTCGGCGTTGATAATGCGCGCGGGGTGGACGGTTTCCCCAACGGCGAAGCCTTCCGCCTCGGCACGGATGTCCCCAACGGAACCATCTCGCGGCTGTTCATCCGTCAGACCATCGGCCTGGGCGGTGCGCAGGAGGACGTGCCGGACGACCAACTCACCCTCGCCGGGAAACAGGACATATCCCGGATCACGATCACCCTCGGCCGGTTCAGCGCCAAGGATATTTTCGATAACAACGCCTACGCCAACGATCCGCGCACGCAGTTCCTGAACTGGGCGTTGATGGCCAACGAAGCCTGGGATTATCCGGCGGACGCGCTGGGTTACACCACCGGGCTGGCCGTGGAATTGAACCAGCCGGACTGGACGTTGCGCTACGGATTTTTCCAAGTGCCGCGTTACTCGAACTCCCTGACCGCCGAAGACCGGATTTTCAAATGGCCTTATGACAATACAGCGCAGGATGGCCCGCTTTTGGATGCCTGGGGAATGGTGACGGAATTTGAGCGCCGTTTTACCATCAAAGATCATCCGGGGGCAATCCGGTTTCTGGCCTATCTGAATCGCGCCAACATGGGCAGTTATCAGGACGCTGTGAATGCCGCCACCCCGACAAGCCCCGCCGACATCACGGCCTCGGCCGCGTTCCGCTACAAATACGGCTTCGGACTCAACCTCGAACAGGAAATCGCCAAAAACGTCGGCGTCTTTTCGCGCGTGGGCTGGAGCGACGGACAAAATCAGGCGTGGATGTTCAGCGATGTGGATTACACGGCGACGGCGGGCATCAGCGTCAAAGGCGAAGCCTGGCACCGGCCCGACGACACGGTTGGACTGGCCGGCGTGGCCAATGGCATTTCGCAGGTGCACCAGGAATTTTTCGAGGCCGGCGGCACGGGCATTCTGGCGGGAGACGGCAACTTGAATTACGCCTGGGAAAAAATTCTGGAAACCTATTACGACTGCCAGATGTGGAAAACGATCCATGTGGCACTGGATTACCAGTTCATTGACAACCCGGCCTTCAACACCGCCCGCGGGCCGGTCTCCGTCTTCGGCGCGCGGCTGCACTGGGAATTTTAAGCGCGCAGGATGCCGAACATAAATTTCCCATGGATTCATCAATTCAAACCGCGCCATTAAAACAGGGCAATGGATATGGTTCGCGGCGGCAATCATTTTCACCCTCCTGCAGCAGGGCTGGCGAATCATGACATGGGAGCCGAATGCTGATGAATTGCCCGGCCAGACTTCCTCCATCAATTCCTGATGGTCTGACATTTTCCGCCCCGGCATTATTTTGTCTTCCTGGAAAAGTGTGTTTTACTCAGGAGTGAGAATCCCTCATTGTAAGTTCAAGATGACCGCGTGGATCAAACGACTCGAGCACTGGTCGAAGCCGTTGCTGATGGTGACAAGCCTCGGCCTGGTGGCGGTCGTCGGCGGTGTGGATTATTTCACGGGTTCCGCGATTTTCTTTTACGCGTTCTATTTGATCCCGGTGGCGCTGGCGGCGTGGTTCGTCGGAAATGTTTTTGGGAACACCATCTCAATATTGAGCGTGGTGGTGTCGGTGGCGGGGGATTTTGCGGCCGGGGCGCAATATGCCAGCGTGCTGATTCCGATCTGGAACGGCGCGATTGCGCTGACGGTTTATCTGGTCGTGGTGAAAACCCTCGTCAGCCTGCGGAAGTCGCATCAGGAACTGGAAGAACGGGTGCGCCAGCGGACCGCCGCGTTGAACAGCGAAATTCAGGAACGGACGCGGCTGGAAAAGGAACTTTTGGAAATCAGCGAACGGGAACAACGGCAAATCGGGCACGATTTGCACGACAGTCTCGGCCAGCACCTCACCGCCACGGCGTTCGCAGGCCAGGTTCTCAACGAGCAATTGGAAAGCAAATCGCTGGCGGAATCGGCGTCGGCCAGGAATTTGGTTAAGATGGTTGAAGAAGCCATCATTCTCACCCGCACCTTTGCCCGCGGCCTTCATCCAGTCGAAATCACGGGCGAAGGACTCATGGACGGCTTTCAAGAACTGGCGCGCAACACCAGCGAGCGCTTCAAAATATCCTGTGAATTTGAGTGCCCGGAGCCGGCGTTGTTGCATGACGCGGCGAGCAGCACCCATTTGTATCGAATCGCCCAGGAAGCGATCACCAACGCCATCAAACATGGCAAAGCCAAACACATTAACATCGGCCTCAAAAATGCGGACGGCGATGATCACGCTGACCGTCACTGACGACGGCATCGGCCTGCCCGAAAACGCGCGCGCCGGCCAGGGAATGGGACTGCGCATCATGGCCTACCGCGCCAACATGATCGGCGCGACCTTCAACATTGAGCGTTTGCCCGAATCCGGCACGCGCGTCACCTGCAGACTTCCTTCCGGCGGCGCGGCCGCTTCCGAAACTCATGGCGCAAAAAATTAAAATCCTGCTGGTGGACGACCATCCGCTCGTGCGCGAATGGCTCACCAATCTGATCAACCAGCGGCCTGATTTCCAGGTCTGCGGCGAGACCGGCAACGCACCGGAGGCGTTGCAACTGGTGGAATCCATCAAACCGGACATCGCGATTGTGGACATCTCGCTGGCGGACGGTTCGGGAATCGAGCTGATAAAAAACATCAAGGCCAGCCAGTTCGACGTGGCGGTGCTGGTGCTCTCCATGCACGATGAATTGCTCTACGCCGAACGCGCCCTGCGCGCGGGCGCGGGCGGTTACATCATGAAAAGCGAGGCGACCCAAAAAGTGATCCAGGCCATTCGCAGCGTGCTGGAGGGGGAAATTTATGTCAGCGAAAAAGTCACCGCCTTGATGGCCAAAAAATTTATCGCGGGCAAATCCGCCAGGGCGGCCTCTCCCGTTGAGCAATTGAGCGACCGCGAGCTGGAAGTTTTTCAACTGCTGGGCCGCGGTTACAACACCCGGCAAATCGCCGACCACCTGCATATCGGATTCAAAACCGTTCAGGGTTATTCCGCCCGCATCAAGGTGAAACTCAACCTGACCACCGCCACCGAACTTCTGCGTGAGGCCATGCGCTGGCATGAAGGCCGGTAATATTCGGACGGGTGCGTGCAGGATTCCGCCTCTCAACAAATCAAGGCCGCGCTACGCAGACACGCCACCGCGCGTTCATTACCGTTGGTGTGGTGAAAAAAATTATTGCCACGCTGCTCATCGTCATTGCGGCCTGGGACATGCGCGCACAAACCAACGCCGTGCCCCCAGGATCGGCCGCCGCCTCCAACGCCACCCCATCCGAGGCAACCGTGGAGTTGGAACCGAGCCAGTTGAACGCGGTCAAAATCGGGCCGGTGGGAACGTATCTTTTTCCGGTTGAAAAAGAGGAGCTGGGAAGCATCGGCTTCGCGGAGGATCCGGCCACCGTCCAAGCCGAATCCACGATGATTGGCGCAGCGGCAAGTTTTACCCTGACCAGCAACGTGCTGGCGCGCGCCAAGGACCTCTACGGAACCAACGGCGTTTCGAAAGCGGAGCTGGAGCAGGATGTTTCGTCTGCGGAAACCGCCGAGGCCGCGCTCAAGGCCGCGCGCGATGCCGTCCGCGCGCTCGGCAAGACGGATGCCGACATTGACCGGATGATCGCCGCCGGCAAAATTGAATCCGCCCCCAGCTCGACCAAATGGGCGGCGGCCAATGTCATTGAAAGCGACATCCCGCTGATTCAAGTGGGACAGCCGGTCAAAGTCAAGGTCACGGCCTTTCCTGACCGCGAGTTTGATGGCAAAGTTTCCAAAATTTTCGCGACGGTTGACCCCAATCTCCACCGGACGGAAGTCCGTTGCGAGGTGGACGATCCCAAAAACGAACTGCGGGTCGGAATGCTCGCCAACATCGTCATTCGCATTCAAGACCCGGTTGAAGCGATCGCCATCCCTGCCAACGGCGTGGTTCGCGAAGGCGATGGCACCATGACGGCCTGGGTGACCACCGACCGTCACCACTTCGTGCAAAAAATCATCGAGACGGGAATGCGCGAAGATGGACAGGTTGAAATTCTCAAGGGTTTGCAGCGCGGAGAACTGGTCGTGACGGACGGGGCGGTTTTCCTCGACAACATGCTGCAAGCGCCGTCGGACGATTAGCTTTAGGCGAGTCCCAATAAAGACCAGCCATGCTCAACTCCATCATCGCCTTCTGCCTGACCCGCCGCGCAATTGTTGTGTTCGGCTTGCTGTTGTTTGCCGGTGCTGGGTTTGTCGCGTTTCAAAAGCTCAACATTGAGGCGTATCCAAATCCTTCGCCAGTTGTCTTGGAAATCACCGCGCAAGCGGCAGGTTTGTCGGCTGGCGAGATGGAGCGTTACTACACCATTCCCATTGAGAACGGTCTCTACACGGTGCCCGGCATCCAAGTCATCCGCTCGACTTCATTTTATGGCCTGTCCTTTGTCCGCGTCGTTTTCAACTATGGCGTGGACTATGATTTTGCCTACAGCCAGACGGCCATCGCGCTGCAACAAAACGTCACCCTTCCGGGCGGTGTAATCCCCAACGTCCAGCAGAACAGCGGGACGGGCGAGATTCTTCGTTACCAAGTCGTCGGGCCGAAGCATTTCGGGCTGACCAATCTCCGCACGGTTCAGGATTGGATTGTCCAGCGCCGGCTCCTGCAGGTTCACGGCGTCGTGCAGGTCAACAGTTGGGGCGGACCGACCAAGGAATTCGACGTCGAAGTAGACCCGCACAAATTGGAAGCTTACAACCTGACGGTGCCGCAAATCATCACAGCGCTCGGCAACGCGAACATCAACGTGGGCGGACGCGAAATCACCATCGGCCAGCAATCCATCAACATCCGCGGCGTCGGTTTGATGGATGACGGCGGCGGCGATGATCTGACCCAGGGTTACAAGGTCAATGACATTGAAAACGTCGTCCTTACCCAGCAGAACGGTGTGCCGGTGCTGGTGAAGGATGTCGCGAAGGTCAATGTGGGCTTTGTGCCAAGGCTCGGCATCGCCGGTCATGATCAGGATGACGATATAGCGTTTGCGATCGTGGTGATGGGCCGCACCTACCAAACCGACAAGGTGCTTCCCGCAATCAAGGCCGAAATCGCAAAGATGAACAGCGATGGCAGTCTGCCGGCGGGAGTCAAGGTCGTTCCCTTTTACGATCGCGCGTCGCTGATCGCCGTGACCACGCACACGGTTCTGCACAATCTGATTTTCGGATGCCTGCTGATTTTCCTCATTCAATGGATTTTCCTCGGCAATCTCCGAAGCGCGCTCATCGTCGGCATCAATATTCCATTCGCGCTGGTTTTCGCCATCATTCTCCTGGTGATCCGGGGCGAAAGCGCGAACCTGCTATCCCTCGGCGCGGTGGATTTCGGGATCATCGTGGATTCGGCGGTAATTCTCGTGGAGAACATTTTTAGAAATTTCCAAACGTCCCCGGAAGAAAGACAGGGCTTGCTGCAACGGCTGGCTGGCGGCGCTTGGGGAATGGATCCAACGACCGTTGCTCACCACACCGAGCCGGTCCACGGCTGGACGAACCGCTTGCGCCTGATTTTGATTAGCGCGATGCAAATTAATAAGGCGGTATTTTTCTCGGTGTTGATCATCGTTGCCGCCTTCGTGCCGCTGTTCACCATGCAAGGAGTTGAGGGCGCGATTTTCGGTCCGATGGCGCGCACCTACGCTTACGCGCTGGCGGGAGCGTTGATTGCCACGTTCACCATCACGCCGGTGCTGGCGTCCTTGCTGCTTCCGGCCCAAGTAAAGGAATCCGAGACCATCATCGTTCGCGGGCTGCACCGGCTGTATCATCCCACGCTGCGGTTCGCACTGGCTCACCGCGCTCTCGTCGTTTGGATTGGAATTGCGTTTCTCGCCGTGGCGGCTTTCTTCGGAACGCGGCTCGGCAGTGAGTTTCTCCCGGCGCTGGACGAGGGCAATCTTTGGATTCGCGCCGAACTGCCGATGACGACTTCGTTGCAGGACGGCGAAGCCGCCACCCGGAAAATGCGGCTGATTCTTCAGAAATATCCGGAAGTCATCACCGTCGTTTCCCAACATGGGCGGCCTGACGACGGCAGCGACGCCTCGCCGTTTTCCAACGTGGAACTTTTCGTGCCGCTCAAACCGTATGCCCAATGGCCGCGCGGCGTGACCAAGGAAAAATTGATTAACAACGCCCAAGCGGAATTTGTGAGCGAATTGCCCGGAGTCAACTTCAACTTCTCGCAATACATCCAGGACAACATCGAGGAGGCGATTTCCGGCGTCAAAGGCGCCAACTCGGTCAAAATCGCCGGCCCCAATCTTGAGGCCTTGACGAAGCTGGCCGCGCAGGTCCAGGACCAGATGAGTCAGGTTCGCGGCATTACCGACCTCGGCACGTTCCCGGTGATGGGTCAGCCGAACCTAAATATTCAAGTGGACCGCGCCAAGGCCGCGCGCTACGGCCTCAATTCCGGCGACGTGAACACGGTCATTCAGGCCGCGCTTGGCGGAACGGTGGCGACCACAATTTTGGAGGGAGACCGCCAGTTCAGCCTGGCCGTCCGTTACCCGCCCGAATACCGGGACAGCATTGAAAAAATCGGCGACATCAAGGTGGCCTATCAAACCAGCGGCGGTGCCAACGCCTATATTCCACTGAAGGAACTGGCGACCATCACGCTGGACACCGGCGTGTCCTGGATTTATCACGAAAGCGGGGAACGTTTCATCCCGGTCAAATTCAGCGTGCGCGGGCGCGACCTTGGGAGCAGCGTGGCGGAGGCGCAAAAGCGCATCGCGGAGAATGTAAAACTTCCGAACGGCTATCACCTCGTCTGGGCTGGGGAGTTCGGAGAACTTCAGGCGGCCAAGGAGCGCCTCGAAATTATTGTGCCGGTCAGCCTGGTGCTCATCCTGGGGCTGCTTTACAGCTTGTTCAATTCGCTGCGGGAGTGCTTTCTGTCGCTCGCCGGAATTCCCTTTACCGCCGCCGGCGGCGTGCTGGCCCTCTATTTTTCCGGTCTCAATTTCAGCATCTCTGCCGCCATCGGCTTCGTTTCGTTGTTTGGCGTGTCGGTGATGATTGGCATTCTGTTCATCACCTATTACAACCAGGCCCGGCTTCGCGGCGGCACGCCTGCGGACGCCATGTTCGACACCGCATCCACCCTGATGCGGCCGTTGCTGATGATGAGCCTCTCCGCCGGCATCGGTCTTTTTCCGGCGGCGATTTCCCACGGCATCGGCAGCGAGGTGCAGCGCCCGCTCGCCACCGTGGTGGTGGGCGGCATGTTGTTCGGCTCAATCACGCTGCTCCTCGTCGTGCCGGCGCTGCAAATCATGTTCTTGGGCCGTAACCACAGACCGGCACCCAAATCTGCATGAAAATGAAAACCGCCCATTTCCTTTTCAGGTTGATTGGCGGTGCGTTGCTGACGTATGAAGTCGCTTATGCCGACCCGTCCAGCGCAGTCGCTTCCCAACCACCTTCCGGGAATTCCAGCCCGACAGCAAACGTTCGCCAGTCTGCTTCAAGCCCGTCTGCCAAGGCGGCGTTAGGAGGTTCAGCCGGAAACAAAGCAGCCAACAATCCGGCGGCTCGTCCGAATGTCTCCATTCCGCTCACCGCGCCATCACCCAAAAACGTAAGCAGTCGAGGCCCAAAACAATTGGTCATTGGTGGGCCGGCGAACCCAGCGAAAAATACGGCGGCAATCAATGGAACTGGGATGAAACGCAAACCATGAAGACCGAAACATTCAACATTCAACATTCAACGCCGAACACCCAACGGAACGGCCGGCGCCGGCTTGGGCGGTGGATTTTGAATGTTGGCTGTTGGACATTTTTAGTCTTGTTCGCCGGTTGCGCGGTGGGGCCGGATTTCAAAAAGCCCGCCGCGCCCGCCGTCGGCGGTTATACCGCCGCGCCACTGTCAACCACCGCCAGTGTCACCAACATCGCCGGTGGCGATGCGCAACGCTTTGTTTCGGGTGAGGACATTCCGGGCGAGTGGTGGACGTTGTTTCATTCAAAACCGCTCAACGATTTGATCGAGCGCTCGCTCACCAACAATCCGAGTCTCAAGGCGGCGCAGGCGGCGTTGGTGATGGCGCGGGAAAATCTGCTGGCGCAGAAAGGCGCGTTTTGGCCCGGTGCCGACGCCAGTTTTTCGGCGAGCCGCCAGAAGACATCCGAAGAACTTGCGCCCATCCCGAACGCCAACCAGTTTTATTTCAACCTCTACACGCCGCAGGTCAGCGTTTCCTACGTGCCGGATGTCTTCGGCCTGAACCGCCGGACGGTCGAGTCCTTCCAGGCGCAGGCGCAGCAGGCGCGTTTCGCGCTGGTGGCGACGCACATCACGTTGAGCGCAAACGTGGCGGCGGCGGCGATTCAGGAGGCTTCGTTGCGGGCGCAGATTGACGCGACGCGCCGGCTCGTCGCCATCAATTCCGACATGGTTCAAATTCTGCGCGCCCAGTTTGCCGGCGGCTACGCCGGCCGGTTGGAAGTTGCCGCGCAGGAATCGCAACTGGCGCAAGTCGCCGCCACGCTGCCGCCGCTGCTGAAACAACTCGCGCAGCAACGCGACGCGCTGGCAGTTTTGGCCGGCGGTTTTCCGAGCGACGATTTGCCGGAAAAGTTCGAGCTGTCGAGTCTGCCCCTGCCCGATGAATTGCCGGTGACCCTGCCGTCGCAACTCGTCGAGCAGCGTCCCGACGTGCGGCAGGCCGAGGAGAATTTACACGCCGCCAGCGCCCAGATTGGCATCGCCACCGCCAACCGGCTGCCGAACATCATGCTCACCGCGAACATCGGCACGATGGCGCTGGAGACCAGCCAGATGTTTTCTTCCGGCGCGGGCTTCTGGACTTTGGGCGCGAGCGTGACGCAACCGCTGTTTCGCGGCGGCGCGCTGCTGCATCAGGAGCGCGCGGCAAAGGCCGCCTACATTCAAGCCGCCGAACAATATCGCAGCACTGTCCTGACCGCGTTTCAAAATGTCGCCGACACGTTGAATGCGCTCGAACAGGACGCCGACGCCCTGAAAGCCGCCGCCGCCGCCGCCGATGCCGCCAAGGTCACGCTGGATCTGACCCGGCGACAGCTCGAAACCGGTTATGCCGGCAATCTGGCGCTGTTCACCGCGGAGCAAAGTTATCAGCAAGCCGTGATCAATCTCGTTCAATGCCAGGCCAACCGCTATGCCGACACCGCCGCGCTCTTCCAAGCCCTCGGCGGCGGTTGGTGGAACCGCGCGGACCTCAACCAGAACTGATCTACATCATGCCGCATTCAATCAATCACCTGCGGGTTTTACTGGTCATCCTATTTGTCATTATTGTTGGAATAGTGGTTGTTTGGAAATGGCGCGAAGATGATTAAACTTCAAATTAACGCACCATCGCCCATTCGCCTTCCTTGACGCTCCGCCGCGACGAGCTTATTCTGGTGCCAGTAAACGGGGAGCCAACCGGCCGTCCGCAGGGACGACGAAGGCTGAGAGTTCGGCGCGGAACGCCGGAGACCCAAGAACCTGATCCGGATAATGCCGGCGTAGGAAGGCACCGCGTGCCGGTCACCGGGGCCGCCTTCTCCAGCTTTCCGACTGGTTCATCACGAAAAATAATTATGATCGCGACCAAAGAATCGTTCGAACCGCACAGCAGCGAACAACTGCCCGCCAGCAAAAAAATTTACGTCGCCGGCGTGTTGCATCCCGACATCCGCGTGCCGATGCGCGAGATCGAAGTGTCACCGACCAAGTCCTACACCGGCGCGGTCGAGGCGAACGAGCCCGTGCGCGTCTATGATTGCTCCGGGCCGTGGGGCGATCCGGCGTTCACCGGCACGTCCGAGGAAGGTCTGCCCGCGCTGCGCCGCGACTGGATTTTGAAGCGCGGCGACGTGGAGGAATACGACGGCCGCGAAGTGAAGCCGCAGGACAACGGCTATCTTTCCGGCAAACACGCCGAGTTCGCCAGCGCGGCGGAGAAGAATCGCCTCGTGGAATTTCCCGGCCTCAAGAGCCAGCGCCGGCGCACGCTGCGCGCCAAGGCGGGCAAGGTCGTCACGCAGTTGCAATACGCCCGCGCCGGCATCATCACGCCGGAGATGGAATTCATCGCCATCCGCGAGAACATGGGCCGGGCCAGATTTACGATTGACGATTGACGATTTACGCGACGACACGAAGCGCAACGATCTCGACAAACAGCACGCTGGAAGCAGCCAGCTCGTAAATCGTAAATCCGAAATCGCAAATTCATTCGTGCCGTCCGTGTTCTCCCGCTTTCCGCAGAGCATCCCGAAAGAGATCACGGCGGAATTTGTCAGAGTCGAAGTCGCCGCCGGCCGCGCCATCATTCCGGTCAACATCAATCATCCGGAATCCGAGCCGATGATCATCGGCCGCAATTTCCTCGTGAAGATCAACTCCAACATCGGCAACAGCGCCGTCGCGTCGAGCATCGAGGAGGAAGTCGAGAAGATGCGCTGGTCCATCAAATGGGGCGCGGACACCGTCATGGATTTGTCCACCGGCAAGAACATCCACGCCACGCGCGAATGGATTTTGCGCAACTCGCCCGTGCCCATCGGCACCGTGCCGATTTATCAGGCGCTCGAAAAAGTCAACGGCCGCGCCGAAGACCTCACCTGGGAACTTTTCCGCGACACGCTCATCGAACAGGCCGAGCAGGGCGTGGACTACTTCACCATTCACGCCGGCGTGCTGCTGCGCTTCGTGCCGATGACCGCGAACCGCATGACCGGCATCGTTTCGCGCGGCGGCAGCATCATGGCCAAGTGGTGCCTCGCGCATCACAAGGAAAATTTCCTCTACACGCACTGGGACGACATCTGCGACATCATGGCCGCGTATGACGTTTCGTTCTCCATCGGCGACGGTCTGCGCCCCGGCTCGATTGCCGATGCGAACGACCGCGCGCAATTCGGCGAACTCGAGACGCAGGGCGAACTCACCAAACGCGCGTGGGCCAAGGGCGTGCAAGTGATGAACGAAGGCCCCGGCCATGTGCCCATCCACATGATCGAGGAGAACATGGTCAAGCAGCTCGAATGGTGCGGCGAAGCGCCGTTCTACACGCTCGGGCCGCTCACCACCGACATCGCGCCCGGCTACGACCACATCACCAGCGGCATCGGCGCGGCGATGATCGGCTGGTATGGCTGCGCGATGCTCTGCTACGTCACGCCCAAGGAACACCTCGGCCTGCCGAACAAGAAAGACGTGAAAGACGGCGTCATCACCTACAAGATCGCGGCGCACGCGGCGGACCTGGCCAAAGGCCATCCCGGCGCGCAATACCGCGACAACGCCATCTCCAAGGCGCGCTTTGAATTCCGCTGGGAAGATCAATTCAACCTCGCCCTCGACCCCGTGACCGCGCGCGAGTTCCACGACGAAACCCTGCCGCAGGACGGCGCCAAGACCGCGCACTTCTGCTCCATGTGCGGCCCGCACTTCTGCTCGCATGAAGATCACCGAAGACGTCCGCAAATACGCCGCCGAACAAGGCATCGCCGAGGAAGAAGCGCTGAAGAAGGGGATGGAAGAAAAGTCGAAGGAGTTTGTGGAAAAAGGCGCGGAGGTTTACGCGAAGGCGTGAGTTTGATAGAATCAACTTATGGGAAATGCTGACGGTTCACTTTCATGGGATTTGGCTGAAATTGCCAAGGCGCTGAAAATCGGTCCTGAGGCAGTCCGTGAATATTTCACAGATGGCCGACGCGTTTCATTTATTCTTGAGCGAAGAATTGCAACAGAAGTGTTGAGCGCAACTCTGGCCAAGAGTGAAGGCGCGGGTTATGACTTGGTTGATTCTTCCGGTGCAAAGTGGGAAGTCCGGAGCATCTCGGATGGTGGCGTTTATTTTTGCCCAAGCTACATGGTTGGATCAGGCCGTTCCTTCGACGAGCCTGGATTCTTGGACAAGCTCAAGGAAATCAAAGGCTATATTCTTGCTGACATCACGGCGTTTCCCGACGTGCCATTTTGGATTGTGAGATCGGAGGCAGTAATCAAGTGGTGGCAGAGCCGTTCCCTTGGAGCCACAACGAAGGTGTCACGGCAAAATGCACTGAAACTCTTGCATGCCATTCCGAAATGATTGCAACTTTGCCATCGCGAATAGCCGCTTCGCAGCGCGGCCTCAAGCACCCGCTGCACGATGAACTGCAATTGTTCAATGAATTTGGGAAACCAACAGCCATCCCAAAAAGATTTGGCGATGCGGGATTTGATGGCGCTCAAATCCCTGTTTATCTGAACGAATTTTGGACTTCGAAGCAGCGCGCCGCCAACCGGCTTCACGAGATTTCTTATCGGGCGTGTTTCAAACCGCAGTTGCCGCGTTTTTTTATCGAACGGCTTACAAAATCGGGGGATATAGTTTTTGATCCGTTCATGGGGCGTGGCACAACCCTGTTGGAAGCGGCCTTGCTTGGGCGTGTTCCATCCGGCTGTGATGCCAATCCGCTTTGCCAAAAGTTGATTGCACCGAGGCTTAATCCGCCCACAATTTTGGAAATTCAAGAACGGCTGGTAGAAATTAATTTTGATATTGACGCCAAAATGCCGAAAGAACTATTGGCTTTTTATCATCCGCAAACGCTGCGACAAATTTGTGCGTTGAGGTCTTATTTATTAGGGCGGGAAAAGAGCCATCTGCTTGATTCCATCGACGAGTGGATTCAAATGGTCGCGTTGAACCGGCTGACCGGCCACTCACCCGGGTTTTTCTCTGTTTACACTCTGCCGCCAAATCAAGCCGTCTCCATCGAATCACAACTTCGCATTAACCAGCGTCTCAACCAGCAACCGGAATTTCGTTCAGTGCCTGATTTGATTCTGGCGAAGACAAAAAAACTGATTGGCAACTTGTCGGATGCTGATCGGAAAATTCTTCGGCACGGCGGCTCAAAGGCAAAGATTCTCACCCGCTCTTGTGAATCGTTGCCGGAAATTGCCGAGGGCAGCGTTGATTTGGTTGTAACCTCACCGCCTTTTTTGAACGTGGTCGATTACGCGAGTGACAATTGGCTTCGCAACTGGTTTGTCGGGCTGGATGAAAATGCCGCGCAATTTGTCATTCACAAAAAGCTGCCGGATTGGGAAGCGAGCATGGGACATGCGCTGGCGGAGATTTGTCGTATTTTGAAACCGGGCGGCTGGGTGGCGTTCGAGGTGGGGGAAATCCAACGTGGCAAGATTCAACTGGAAGATTTTGTCATCTCCGCAGGTATCGCTGCCGGACTCGCACCGGAGTTGGTTCTCATCAATAGTCAGCGTTTCACCAAAACGGCGAATTGTTGGGGCGTTCGAAATAATGATTTAGGCACGAACACCAACCGCGTGGCTCTTTTCCAGAAGCCTTTTTGAACTTCCACCAGGGTGCAAGGCTGGCCACTACGAGCCGTTTTTCATACGGTTTTTAACTCGTTGTTGTGAAAATCCACCATTTCCAATGGGTATTTCACCAACTTTCAACAACAGTTGGATGATTGCTGATCTTTCCATCCGGGATTCGCGTGAATATGGGCCATTCCGGATCGTTCTGTCCGACATTCACGCCAATATGGCTGATTGCGGATCGTTCGGTCTTTGACTTGTGCAAAGATGGACGATTCCGGAGAGTTCCATCCGAGACTGAAGCGCGGATTGGCGATTGCTGATAGTTTCCTCCGGGATCGACGCCAAATTTGGCGATTGCGGAGCGTTTGGTCCTAGACTTGACGCCAGGATGGACGATTCCGGAGAGTTCCATCCTCGATTCGCGCGCGGGTGGACGTCGGCGATGGCGTTGGTTTCAGCTTTTTGCGCGGCAGGGTCGCTTGGCGGCCGATGAATCAGGCTTGCAGCGCGCGCGGGTTTGTTTTAAGGATGGTTCATGTCCACCGCAGTTTTGCCCGCCAATCCGGCCGCGCCGGCTCCCGCTTGGAATGAAGATCTGATTTATTGGGCGCTGGCCGAACCGCCGCGCCGTCATCTGCTGTTCGCGCTGGCGGGCGGCCCGCAAACGGCGGGAAATTTGATCGGCGTTTCAGGCCGGCGGCTGGACGCCACACTCAAGCATCTGCAGACGCTGCGCGAGGCCGGGTTGGTGGCCCAGCGGGAGAATCCCGGCGACGGGCGCAAATATCTTTACGCGCTGACGCCCACTGTGCCGCTTCAGAAAACCGAAACGGGCGTGGTGCTGGATTTCGGTTTTCTTGCGGTGCGGCTGTAGCGGTTTACCGGGTCTTTTACGAGGGCGGCTTTCCGGTCAGAGGGGTTGCCGGCCATTCAGTGATGCCCTATGAGGGATTCCATGAAACCAGGCTGCCATCTCATCAAGCCGGAAGACCTCTTCTGGCGGCTTCCAATTTGATGCGCATCCCGAACGCGGATCATCTGGAGCGCACCGGGAGCGAGAGCCTAGGCGCGCGGCTCTGGCGGTTGCCACCCAGGAGTGCGAACACCAGTCCGAGCATGATGCGGGCGATGACTTCCAGGATTTTCATGCCGGCAAAGTTGAACCGGTCCGGCAAGATTTCAACCATCTTTCAGATATGCGATGTTTGGCTGTCCAAAGGTCGCAAAAAAAACTGGAAATTTTCCGAAAACGGCGGACAAATATCGGAAGGATCATTTATGAACTATCAACTTCTCGGCAAATCCGGTCTGCGCGTTTCTGAACTCTGTCTCGGCACGATGACTTTCGGCGAGGAATGGGGCTGGGGCTCAAACCAGGACGAATCCAAGGCGGTTTTCGACGCTTACGTCAAGGCGGGCGGCAATTTCCTCGACACCGCCGATGGTTACACCGGCGGCACGAGCGAAAAGTTCGTCGGCGAATTTATCCGCGGCCAGCGCGATCAATTTGTCGTCGCCACGAAATTTTCCTTCAACCAGCGGCGCGGCGATCCCAACGCGGGCGGCAACCATCGCAAGAACATGACGCAGGCGCTGCACGGTTCGCTCAAGCGGCTTGGCACGGATTATATTGACCTTTACTGGATGCACGCCTGGGATGAACTGACGCCGATTGAAGAAGTCATGCGCGCCTTCGACGATTTTGTGCGTGCGGGCAAGGTGCTTTACATCGGCATTTCCGACGCGCCGGCGTGGTGGGTGGCGCGCGCCAACACGCTCGCCGAATTGCGCGGCTGGACACAGTTCGTCGGGTTGCAGATCGAATACAATCTCATCGAGCGCACGCCGGAGCGCGAATTGTTGCCGATGGCCGAGGCGTTCGGCCTTACCGTCACGCCATGGTCGCCACTGGCGGGCGGCTGGCTCACGGGAAAATACGCGGGCAAGTCAAAGGAGGAAAAGCGCCTCGACAAAACACCGCAATTCGCGCGGCGCACCGGTCGCAATGAAGCCATCGCCCGAACCGTGGTCAAAATCGCGAATGCCGCCGGCAAATCACCGGCACAGGTCGCGCTCAACTGGCTGCGGGCGCGGCGCAACACCATTCCGATCATCGGCGCGCGGAAGCTCTCGCAGTTGGCGGACAATTTGAACTGCGTCAAATGGTCGTTGAACGCGAAGCAGCTCGCGCAGTTGGACGAAGTGAGCAAGATTGAACCTGGCTTTCCGCGCGATTTTTTGGACAAGCCCTTTGTGCGCGATTATCTGCACGGCGGCTTGTTCGACCGCATAAAACATTGATGCGGTCCGAAGAAAATGGCAAACAGCGCGGAATTATTCCTTCTCCCGCTTCATCAGCACACGCTCAATGCGCCGGTCCGGCACGAGCCATATGAGCGCGACGAAGACATACAGGCCGTTCGAAATCCACGGACTCACGAACGCGAGCGGAATGGCGGCAAGATAGCACAGCGGCGAAATTTTTCCTTTCCAATCCCTGCCAATCGCCGCCGCGAGCAGGGAGTCCGACCCTTGCTGGGCGATGATGCCGCGCTGCAAAATGAAATACGCAATGGCCGCCATCAGCAGCACGAAGCCATAGACCGCCGTCGGTGTCGGCGCGAGATGGTTTTCACCGGCCCAGGCGGTTGTGAACGGAAACAGCGACAGCCAGAAGAGCAGGTGCAGAGTTCGCCCACAGGATGCCGCCGGTGACGTGCTTGGTGGAATGGAACATGTGATGATGGTTGTTCCAATAAATGCCGACGTAAATGAAGCTCAACACATAGCTTGAAAATACCGGCAGTTTGTCTTTCAAGTCGGCGAGCTCGACACCGTCCGGCACTTTCAACTCCAGCACCATGATGGTGATGATGATGGCGATGACGCCGTCGCTGAATGCTTCAAGCCGGTTCTTTTCCATATTTCAAACTGCCCGCAGTTTGACGAGCAGGTCCTTGCTTTCCACCGCCTCGCCGACCGACGCGTGCAGCGAATCCACAACCCCGTCGGCGGACGCAAAAACGGCAGTCTGCATTTTCATCGCTTCCATCATCAGGAGCTTGTCGCCCTTGGCAACTTTTTGCCCAACGCTGACGGCGATGGAAACGATGAGTCCCGGAATCGGCGCGCCAATCTGCAGCGGGTCGTGGGCGTCCATCTTGGGCCGCGACTTCGCCACCGGCGCGATTTTTTTGTCGGTGATGAAGGCTTCGCGCGTCCGGCCGTTCAATTCAAACGTCACGGTGCGCCGCGCGTCCTTGTCCGGTTCGCTGACGCTGACGAGCCGCACGATGAGCGACTTGCCTTCCTCGATGGCAATGTTGATTTCCTCACCGAGTTGCAGGCCGTAGAAAAACGCCGGCGTCGGCACCACGCTGACATCGCTGAAGTCGCGCACGTTTTTGGCGAACTCGGTGAACACCTGCGGATACATCAAATAGGAATACAAATCGTCGTCCGTCGCCTCGTGCTTGAGCGTCTCGGAAAGTTCCTTGCGGATTTTTTCCAGGTTCGCCGGCGTGGCGACTGCGCCGGGGATGACGCCTTTCTTGAAATCCTTCTGCGCCTGCGCCGCACGTTTTTCGCCGAGCACGACGCGCTGAACATCTTTCGGCCAGCCGCCCGCCGGCCAGCCCAGCCCGCCGCTCATCATGTCCGCGACGGATTCGGGAAATCCTTGTGCGCCGGGTTCGAGATTCACCACGTCGGCGGGCTTGATGCCGCGGCTGAAAAGAAACAGCGCCATGTCGCCGACGACTTTGCTGCTCGGCGTGACCTTCACGATGTCGCCGAAGAGCTGGTTCACCTCGGCGTAAATGCGCGCGATTTCCGGCCAGCGATGCGAAACGCCCATGCTCGCGGCCTGTTCCTTGAGGTTGGTGTATTGGCCGCCGGGCATTTCGTGCAGATAAACTTCCGCGCTGCCGGTCTTCGGCGCGGTGTCGAACGGATGATAATGCTCGCGCACCTTCTCCCAGTAGTCGGCGAATTCGTTCAGCGCATCCAAATCCAGTCCGGTGTCGCGCGGCGAATGTTGCAGCGCGGCGACGATGGAATTCAGGTTCGGCTGGCTCGTGCTGCCGCTCATGCCGGCGAACGCGAGGTCCACCACGTCCACGCCGGCTTCGCTCGCCTGCAAAATCGCCGCGGCCTGCGTGCCCGCCGTGTCGTGCGTGTGAAAATGAATCGGAATGCCGACTTCGTCGCGCAGCGCCTTCACCAGCGCCTTCGCGGCGAGCGGACGGCAAAGCCCGGCCATGTCCTTGATCGCGAGCATGTGCGCGCCCATTTTTTCCAGCTCCTTCGCGAGCTTGACGTAATACTTCAGCGAATATTTGTTGCGCTTCGGATCGAGAATGTCGCCGGTGTAGCAGATCGGCGGCTTCGCAGACCGCGTGCGTTTCCTGCACGGCTTCCATCGCCACGCGGAGATTCGGCGTGTAGTTCAGCGAATCGAAGATGCGGAAAATATCGATGCCCGACGCGGCGGCGTGCTTGACGAAACCGGCGACGACATTTTCGGGATAATTGGAATAGCCGACGGCGTTCGAGCCGCGAAAAAGCATTTGGAAACAGATGTTCGGAATCCGCGCGCGCAACTGGCGCAGCCGATCCCACGGATCTTCGTTCAGAAAACGCATCGAGGTGTCGAACGTCGCGCCGCCCCACATTTCCAGCGAGAACAAACCCGGCGCGCGGTGCGCCAGCGCGCCCGCCACGGCCAGCATGTCGTAAGTGCGCACGCGCGTGGCCATGAGCGACTGATGCGCATCGCGCATCGTGGTGTCGGTGATGAGCAGTTGCTTTTGCTTGCGCGTCCACTCGGCGAATTTTTTCGGCCCAAGCTCGAGCAGCAGGTCGCGCGTGCCCGGCGGCGGCGCGAGCTTGTGATCAAACGCCACCGGCGTGCGCGGGCGTGAGCGGCTTCGCCGGCTTGAAACCTTTGGCGTGCGGATTGCCGTTGACGATGATGTTGCCGAGGAAGTTCAACAGCTTCGTCGCCCGGTCGCGGCGCGGCTTGAAATGTGAACAGTTCCGGCGACGTGTCAATCAGCGTCGTCGTCGCCTGGCCGGTGTGGAATTGTTCGTGCTGAATGACGTTTTCCAGAAACGGAATGTTCGTCTTCACGCCGCGGATGCGGAATTCCGCGAGCGCGCGGTGCATGCGCTGCATCGCGTCCTCGTAGGTGTGCGCGCTGGCGATGAGCTTGACCAGCAGCGAATCGTAAAACGGCGTGATGACCGCGCCGCCGTAACCCATGCCGCCGTCGAGCCGGATGCCGAAACCGCCCGGCGAGCGATACGCGAGAATCTGGCCGTAGTCCGGCATGAATTTATTTTCCGGATCTTCGGTGGTGACGCGGCACTGGATGGCGTAGCCGTTGCGCGGAATTTCATCCTGTTGCGGCATTCCGACTACCGGCCCGTGCAGCTCGTGGCCTTGCGCGATCAAAATCTGCGCGCGCACGAGATCGAGGCCGGTGATGACCTCGGTGACGGTGTGCTCGACCTGGATGCGCGGGTTCATCTCGATGAAGAACCATTCGTGCTTGTCGAGGTCGTAGAGAAATTCAATCGTGCCGGCGTTGTCGTAGCGGATTTCGCGGGCCATGCGCGCGGCGGCCTCGCACAATTCCCGGACGACTCTTTTCGGCAGGCCGAAACTGGGCGCGACTTCGATGACCTTCTGATGGCGGCGTTGCACCGAGCAATCGCGTTCGTGCAGATGAATCACGTTGCCGTGCTGGTCGCCGAGAATCTGCACCTCGATGTGCTTGGCGTGCGGAATGTATTTTTCGAGGAACACCGCCGGATTGCCGAACGCGCGCCCGGCCTCGGACTGCGCCTCGTCGAGCAGACTGCGAAAGGTCGGACAGCTTTTTGAACGACGCGCATGCCGCGTCCGCCGCCGCCAAACGCGGCCTTGATGATGAGCGGAAAACCGATTTGCCTTCGCGGCCTTCATCGCCTCGTCGCGGTCGGAGATGGCTTCTTCGTTGCCGGGCAAAACGGGGACGTTGATTTTTTGCGCGAGCGCGCGGGCGGCGGTTTTGTCGCCCATCATGTCGAGCAATTCCGGGCGCGGCCCGACGAACGTGATGCCGGCTGCGGCGCAGGCGCGGGCGAAGTTCGCGTTCTCGGAAAGAAATCCGTAGCCCGGATGAATCGCGTCCACGCCCTTTTCCTTGGCAACGGCGACGATGCTCTCGATGTCGAGATACGCGGCGACCGGGCCTTTGCCCTCGCCGACCAGATACGCCTCGTCGGCCTTGAACCGGTGCAGGCAGAAGCGGTCGGCCTGCGCGTAAATCGCGACGGTGCGGAGATTCAGCTCGGTGCCCGCGCGGAAAATGCGGATGGCGATTTCGCTGCGGTTGGCCGCGAGCAGTTTTTTGAAAGGTCGGATGTGATTCTTGTCAGCCATATCAAACTTCTTTACCGGTTAAGCCGTTCTTGCCGGACATTTTTATAGAGGGTTTGGCAGCCAAAGGAAAGTTTTGGCGTTCAAAAAGCGACTTTTCCCGGCGGCCAAGGCGGAAGAAACCCAAGCGCTAAGCCGCAGGAACGGGAGCAGATTTTGCGGGCGCGAGCAGTTTGGCCTGCTTAAGAAGGCGGCAGAAATCTTTTTTGCTGGTCTGGTGAAGCGTGCCTTCCTTGTTGCCGAGGTTGGGCATGGACTTGTATTCCACCGCGAGCCGCTCCAGCTTCACGATGCGGATGTATTCCTTATCCTTCTTCCAGACCTGGCCCTGGCAGAGTTTCATGGGTGCAAATAAAAAATCTGTCTCCCCTGATTTGACATCAAAGGAGACAGCATTTAGTAGGCGGCTACTTTTTCTTTTTCTTGGCGACGGGCTTTTTAGCGACGGGCTTTTTGGCTTTTGATTTTGTGGCCATAGGTGATTTTTCTACAGGTTGACTGGCCGGCGGAATTTTAGTTTCTCCGCAAGCGATGGCATCATGCGTTCCGGCGCGGCGATTGTAAATGGCGGACATGAAACATTTTCGCCCCCGGATTCAGCGACCAATCCGCAGCCTGCGCATAATAGCGTGCTATTTCCCGCAACTGCGGCATAATGGAAACATGTCATTTAGCGCACTCGGGCTGGATCCGAAAATTTTGCAGGCGGTGAAGGAAGCCGGCTACATGGAACCAACGCCCATCCAGGCGGCGGCCATTCCGCCGATTCTCGCCGGCCACGACCTCATCGGCATCGCCCAGACCGGCACGGGAAAAACCGCCGCGTTCACCTTGCCGATGCTAACCCGGCTTGCCGCCGTTCTTGGCGACGGTCGTCAGCGCGGCACCCGCGCGCTCGTCCTTGCACCGACGCGCGAACTCGCCCTGCAGATTGATGAAAACGTCCGCGCCTATGGAAAACATCTGCCGTTCCGCGTCGCCACCGTGTTCGGCGGCGTCGGCGAAACGCCGCAAATCAACGCGCTGCGCGCCGGCACACATCTCATCATCGCCTGCCCCGGCCGCCTGATGGATTTGATGCAGCGCCGCTACGCGGATTTTTCGCAGCTCCAATATCTCGTCCTCGACGAAGCCGACCGGATGCTCGACATGGGTTTTCTGCCGTCGATCCGCCAGATCGTCCGCTCGCTGCCGCAGAAACGTCAGACACTTTTATTTTCCGCGACGCTTTCCAAGGAAATTGAAACACTCACGCACGAATTTCAACACGCGCCCAAGCTCATTCAAATCGGCCGCCGCGCGAATCCGGCCGAGACGGTGACGCAGCTCGTTTATGAAGTTCCGAAAAGTCTCAAGCCCGCGCTGCTCCTGCATCTGCTCAAAGACCCGGCGATGAACATGGTGCTCGTCTTTTCTCGCATGAAACACGCCGCCGACCGCGTCGCCCGTAATTTGGAATCGGCGGGCATCCGCACGGCGACGCTCCATTCCAACCGCTCGCAAAATCAGCGCCTCCGCGCGTTGAAAGATTTCAAGGATGGCGTCGTGCGCGTGCTGGTGGCGACGGACATCGCGGCGCGCGGCATTGATGTGGACGGCATCTCGCACGTCGTGAACTATGATTTCCCGATGCACTCCGAAGATTACGTCCACCGCATCGGGCGCACCGGCCGCGCGCATGCCGTCGGCGACGCCATCAGTTTTGTGACGCACGAGGATCAGGGCGAACTGCGTGCGCTCGAACGATTCATCGGCCGCGGCATCGTGCGGAAAAAGGCGGAAGGATTTAATTATGCCGCTGTCGTGCCGCATGTTGCCGAAGATCGTCCGCGCCATCCGCAGCAGCGCGGACAGCGCAGCCCGCAACGCCCGCAGCATTCTTCATCGCGCCCGCCGCAAGGTGGCCGTCCGCAACATGGCGGCGCTGCTCATCGGCCGGTCAGCGGCAATCGTGAAGGCGGCAACGAACGGCCCTTTGGCAGACGCACGCAAGGCCATGGCCAGCGTTTCAGCCCGCGTTAATCGGGATGCGCAAGAAGGTCTGCACATTACAGCCGCGGCGGCGTTGCTAGTGATCTCTTGTCCGGTGCCGCTTCTTGTGCTCCTTTTTGCGGTGGCGATGGGTGTCAATCACCAGCAGGGAAAAAATAATCAGCCCGGCCACGGCCAGCACGATTATGACCGGCTTATATTGCCACACCTCGACAACAAACTTGGACGTGTCCGAATCCATGCGCAACGAACCTACACCACTGCGGCCCAAAATGAAATGCCGGCGCGCCGTGCTGCGCTTCAAAATTTCCGCAATGAACCTGATTCGATTCGCTCGCGCTGATGCGTGGCTTGAGCTAGGGTTGCATTCATGAAAGAAAATTTAACCTCTTCACCGGTTGACCCGCGCGTCCGCATCGGCCATGTGCATTTGAAAGTGGCCGACCTCGAACGCGCGCTGAAATTTTATTGCGGCGTCCTGGGTTTTGAACTGCAGCAGCAGTTTGGTTCGCAGGCCGCATTTATTTCCGCAGGCGGTTATCATCATCACATTGGGTTGAACACGTGGGAGAGCGCGGGCGGTTCGCCGCCGCCGCCGCGCAGCACGGGGCTTTATCATCTGGCGATTCTTTACCCGACGCGCGCGCTGCTGGCGGATGCGTTGCGCCGGCTGGTGAACGCGGGCGTCGAGCTGGACGGCGCGGCGGATCACGGCGTCAGCGAGGCGCTCTATCTGCGCGACCCGGATGGCAACGGCGTGGAACTTTACTGGGATCGCCCCCCGGAAAAATGGCCGCGTTCGCCAGACGGCGGCGTGGCAATGTTCACGCACACGCTGGATTTGGACGGATTGTTAAAAGAAGCTCCGTGAAGGACCAAATTAAAACTGGTGCCAGCGGGAGGAATTGAACCTCCGACCAAAGGCTTATGAGTCCTCTGCTCTACCCCTGAGCTACGCTGGCCACCGAAAACGGTCTTATATTTTGCGGACAATTCGCAAGCTGTCAAATCGGAACGGCAGCCAATTCCAACTCACAAAAAAAGCGGGGCCTGGTTTTATCCAAGCCCCGCCGTGAAATTCTAAACGCGATTAATAGCGTTCGCGACGACCAGCGCCGCCGCCGCCGCCGTATTCACGACGACCACCGCCGCCGCCGCCGGGCGCGCGTTCTTCACGGGGCTTGGCGACATTGACGGTGAGGGCGCGGCCATCCAACTGCGCGCCATTCAGGGCGGCGATGGCTTTCTGCGCCTCTTCCGGCGTGCTCATGGTGACGAAACCGAAACCGCGCGGACGGCCGCTCATGCGGTCCATCATCAGGTTGGTTTCCGTGACCGTGCCGTGCGCCGCAAAGGCGTCGTTCAGGTCGTTCTCGGTGGTATTGAAGGAAAGATTTCCCACGAATAATTTATTGCTCATTGATGTTTTACTGTCCGACTAACACTGCACTCACCAGACTGTTTCCGACTTTCGGATTTCAAATCATCACTGAACTACGTTCACTTGAAGATTTACCATGCCGTGGGGTTGACAAGCTATCTAACAGATGACACCACAATGGACTAATGCGCCGGAATAGCAAGGTTTTTCTTTGTCGCCCGTTTGCTACCCTTTTGCCATGCGAATACTGCCGCGCTCATTTTACGACCGGGACACGATTCTGGTCGCGCGCGAATTGCTGGGAAAACTGCTCGCTCACAAGTCGAACGGCGTGAAGCGCGTCAGTAAAATCGTGGAAGTCGAAGCCTACCTCGGCCCGCACGACCTGGCCGCGCACTCGGCCAAAGGACTGACCGAACGAACCAAGGTCATGTTCGGCCCGCCGGGCCATGCCTACGTCTATCTCATCTACGGAATGTATCACTGCATGAATGTCGTGACCGAGCGCGAAGGCCATGCCTCGGCGGTTTTGCTCCGCGCCGTTGAACCGGTGGAAAATGTCGCCGGCCGGACTTGCGGACCCGGCCTGCTGTGCCGCGCGATGGAAATTGACCGGCGGTTGAACGCGCACGATTTGTTGAGCGACGATTTTTTTATCGCCGCGCCGGAAAAATCCGAATCATTTTCCATCATCAAACGCCCGCGCATCGGCGTGGATTATGCGAAGCACTGGGCAAAACGGCATTTGCGGTTTTACATCAAGGACAATCCGTTTGTCTCCCGGCGTTAAATTAGCAAGGTCAATTTTGCTTCGGTCTGGCTGCGGCGATGAATTTTTCAACAATCGCCGGAACTCCTTTTCCACAACGGGCCGCGCCCACGACAATCGGCGGCCCCGCCGGTTTCAGCGGCAGGGTTTTTAATCGCGGGACGACCATGCACGCCACGCAGTTCGGCACCAGCGCGAGGCCGCGTCCGGCTTCCACGGCGGCGATCAGGCTGGTGACGCCCTCGTGTTGCCGAGGTCGAAGTGAAATTGAACGGTAAGACGCTCCTCGACGGTAACGCGGCGGCAATTGAAAATGAACCAGCAATTGAACTGGTCGCCGCCAAGTCGTCGCAGGTGCTGTTGTTCGACTTGAATTGAGCGTAAAAAAACGCCCCGCAGGAAACTGCGGGGTGTTTTGCGTTTTCAGAATCTCTTCAAGAACCGACATTCGCCAGTTCTTCGTTGGTTTCCACGTTCACGATCTTGAACTGCTCGGCGTGCATGCCGGTATCGGCCCGGAACGACAGCTTGCCGAAGTAGCGTTTCTCCATCTCGATGAGATGTTTCTCGTCCTCGGTGCGCAGCCGTTCCAGCACGGTCGGATGCACGACGATGCGGAGTTGGAAGTCGTTTTCGTCCCGGGTGCGTTTCTTCAGGATTTCCTGCAATTTGCGCTGAATCTCGACGCTCATCGTGACGACGCTTTTCACCTTGCCGCGGCCCTTGCAATACGGGCAGTCGTCATAGACGGCCGAGCGGACACTTTCACTGTGGCGCTGGCGCGTCATCTCCATGAGGCCGAGCTGCGAAATCGGCAGGATGTGCGTCTTGGCCTTGTCGCGGCGCAAACCGTCCTTCATGCGCGAATAAACCTGCTGCTGGTCGCGGCGCGATTTCATGTCAATGAAGTCGAGCACGATGAGGCCGCCCATGTTTCGCAGGCGCAACTGGCGCGTGATTTCCTCGGCGGCTTCGAGATTCACCTTGGCAATTGTCGCCTCCTGATCGCGGCTGCCCTTGTGGCGGCCGGTGTTCACGTCAATCGCCACGAGCGCCTCGGTTTCATCAATGACAATGTAGCCGCCGCCCTTCAAATGCACCTGGCGCGAGAACGTGTTCTCCAACTGTTTGCTGATGTTGAAGCGGTCGAAAATCGGCTGCGCTTCCGTGTAGAATTTGATCTTGCTCGCGGAACGTTTCGAGATTTTTGAAATCATCTCGCGCATCCGGTCGTAAGCTTTTTGATTGTCCACAACGATGCGCTCAACATCCTCGGTGAGAAAATCGCGCACGGTGCGTTCGATCAAATCCGGTTCCTGGAACACGCATGTCGCCATCGGCTGGCCCTTGATTTTTTCCTGCACGCCGCGCCACTCTTCGAGGAGCAGCGCGAGGTCGCGCACGAAATAGCGCAACTGCTGGCCTTCGCCGGCGGTGCGCATGATGACGCCCATGCCGTCGGGAATGGCGAGTTCACGCAGGATTTTTTTCAGGCGCTTGCGTTCCTCCTGGCTTTCAATCTTGCGCGAAATGCCGGATTGATCCGAGTTCGGCAGGAGAACCAGATAACGTCCTGGCAAAACCAGGTTCGTCGTGATGCGCGGGCCTTTGGTGCTGATCGGCCCCTTGGTGACCTGCACGATGATTTCGCTGCCAGGCGGATACAAACGCGGGATGTCGCGCTGCGTGATTTTCGGCTTGTCGCGGCGCTTGCCTTCGCGCTCGACGATTTCCACGCCGGAGTCGAATTGATTTGGCACGATGTCCCAATAATGCAGGAACGCATTTTTCTCGAAGCCAATGTCCACGAACGCGGCCTTGAGGTCGTCCTGAAGGTTGCGGACTTTGCCCTTGAAAATGCTGCCGACGAGGCGCTCTTCCGTCGTGCGCTCGATGTTGAATTCCTCGAGCTTGCCATCCTCCGTCACCGCGACGCGCGTTTCGAGCGTCTCGGCGTTGATGATGACTTCCTTGTGGATTTTCTTTTCCGGGCGGATGAGCCGCTGGACTTTTTTCACAAGGTTCGTGGCGACGGACTTGATGGACTCGACGAGACCTTTCGGCTGTTCCTTGATTGGCACCGGCGCGAATTTTTCCTCCTGCACTTCCGCCGGCGTTTCCAAATTCGGCTCGCGGAAATCCTTTTTCTCCACGTCGTGCTGGTGCGGGTGTGGCACGGCCGGCTCGGGCGGCGCGCCCTGCGGTGGCAGACCGGCGGCGATGTTTTCGGCGCGCTCGATTTCCTGCGTGTGCCGTTTTTCAAACAGGCGTTCGTCGCCGCCCTGCTCCGCCACGACCTCGGCGCGCGCCTGCGTGGCGTCGCGGTCGGTTTTCTGCGGGTTGGATCCCAGACCGCCTTTGGGGCGGAAACGCATTCCACGGCGGCGCCGTGAGAAGTTGTTATTGCTCATATTAGTATCCTCTTCGATGGATGTGGACGTTTTGCATCAGGCCCAGCGCGATCAGCGAGCACAACACCGAGGATCCGCCGTAACTTAACAGCGGCAGTGGAATGCCCGTCACCGGGACGATGCGAATGTTCATGCCGATATTGATGAAAACGTGGCTGAACAAAAGCGTCACGACGCCCACAGCCACGAGTTTTCCCAGGCGATCGCGCGCCTGGCCGGCGATTCTCAAACCAGTGAAGAGAACCACCGCATACAGCGCCAGCACCAGAATGGAGCCGGCGAATCCTTCCTCCTCGGCAATGACGGAGAAAATGAAATCATTGTGCGCCGCACCCGGCGGCAAAAATCCCAGCGCGGTCTGGTCGCCCTTGCGCCAGCCCTTGCCCAGCAATCCGCCGGAGCCGACCGAAATCAGCGCCTGCCGGACTTGATACGATTTTTCAAATTGCAAACGGCGCGCCTCGGCCCGTTCCGCCGGCGACGCGTTCGCGTTCGCAAAGTTCGCGCCGAAATAGACCAGCAACCGCTGGCGCTGGTAATCCTGCATCTTGATCTGCAAACCGGGCGGTGCGAACAAAATGTCGGCGAGAAATAGCGCGCCCAAAATTCCAACGATTGCCGCCAGCCGCAGCAGATATTTCAAGGGTGTGCCGGCGACAAACATCATCACCAGACCGGTCGGCAACAAAACCAGCGCCGACCCCAAATCAGGCTCCTTCAAAATCAAACCAAACGGCAGCAGCATCAGGCCGATGGCCTTCCAGAAAATTGCGCGCTGCCTCAATTCATCCGGCGGGCGGCTCAAAAAATTCGCCGCCGAAAGAATGAACGCGAGCTTGGCAAATTCCGACGGCTGAAATTGGAACGGTCCCAGGTCAATCCAGCGCCGTGCGCCCCAGCCGTGCGTCGAGCCGATGTGCGGAATCAAAACGGCGATGAGACAGAGAATCGTCACCCAATACGCGACGAACGACCACCGCGCCAGCGTGTGATAATCCGTCAGGCAAATTCCCGCCGCCGCCCCGAGTCCCAGCACATACCAGATGATTTGCCGCACCCAAATCTGGTCATACCATGGCAGCATCGCCGATGCGGCGTTCGCCATCGTCGCGCTGCAAACGAACATCGCGCCGAGGAACATCAGCACGGCGAGCGCGGCCAGCTGCAACGGGTCGAGCCGGCCTTCACTTTCTTTGTTGAGCAGATTGGCCATTTAGTTTCGCGCCAGATTTTTGGTCGTGGCGGCGTTTTCTTTTTGCAAAATCGTTTCGTAAATGTCGTGGGCGATCGGCGCGCAAGTCGTGCCGCCGGAACCCGAACCGGTTGCCTCAACCATCACCACGACGGCGTATTTCGGATTTTCATACGGCGCGTAGGAGGCGAACCAGAAATTGTAGCCGGTCAGTTTGTTGTGCGCGTCCTGCACCTGCGCCGTGCCGGTCTTGCCGCAAATCTGCAGGCCGTCCACCGCCGCCGCCGTGCCGGTGCCTTCGCTGCTGTTCACGTCGGCCAGCATCGCGTCACGCAAAATTTTCAGGCTGCGCGGATGCACGTCCAGTTCGCCGCGCACCAGGCCGGACGGGAAATTCGTCGCCGCCTCGCCGGACGCCGGATCCTGCGGCTCGACGCGGTCCACCAGCCGCGGCCACAAAACTTTTCCGCCGTTGGCAATCGCCGAAACCATCACGGCCATCTGCATGGGCGTCACCGCGACTTCGCCCTGGCCGATGCACACGTTCGCCGTGTCACCGTCGCTCCAGCCGGCGAGGATCCGGTCCTCGTCCGGAAAATCGCCGCCGGTTTCCTGCCGCGCAAAAAGTCCCGTGCGCTCGCCCAGATGAAATTCCTTCCCGATGCGGATGACGTTTTCGATGCCGGCATGCGTCAGGCCGGCGTTGATGAAATAGGAGTTGCTGGAATGGATGAACGCCCTTTTGAAATTATAATCGCCCGGCGGCGCCGTGTCCTTGATCGCCCGGCGGCCGATGTAAATTATTCCCTTGGCCGGATTTTCCGGGTTCGCCTCGACGTGATAAATTTCCGCGGGGTTCAGGCCGTTTTCCAAGGCCGCCAGCGCGACGACCGTTTTGAAAATCGAGCCGGGCGCGTAATTTTCATACGTCGCGCGGTTTTTTTCCGCCGTCAAATCCTGGATTTTCTGCCATTTGTCCGGCGAAATGCCCTGCGCGAAATCGTTCGGGTCGAACGTCGGCGACGACACCATCGCCAGCACGTCGCCGCTGTTGACATTCATGACGACCACCGCGCCGCGCGCGTCCGGGCCGCGATGCCGCACGAGCGATTCCGCCGCCGCGCGCTGGATGTCCAGATCAATCGTCAGCACAACATTGCGGCCGGGTTCGGGCGGATCCAGAATATTTTCCGACTGCCGGTAGCCGAGGTTGTTGACCAGCACGGATTCCTCGCCGGCGCGCCCGCGTAATTGCTGGTCGCAGCGGCCTTCGACGCCGACCACGCCGCGATAATCCGGCAGCCGGTAATTGAATTCGGCGTCCTCGCCCTCCTGTGAACTATCGTCGCTGCGCAAATAGCCGAGCAGGTGCGCCGCCACCGGGCCGTCCGGATAAACGCGCACCGCCTGCAAATCCAAATTCGCGCCGGGGCCGTTCGTAAACCGCTCCTCGAACCGCGCGATTTGCGCCGCGTCGAGGTTTTGCAAAATCGGAAATGGCATCGCCAGCCGCGTCTGGTAGGCGCGCTCAAATTTCGCCGCGTCGAGCGCCAGCGGCTGGCCGAGCTGCTGGCCGACTTGAGCAACCAGGTTGTTGGCCACATTCAGGCGCGCCTGCACGCGGAGCTGCTGCAATTGCCCGGTCGTGAACGCGAATTGCTTCAGCTCAATTTTCGTCAGCGCACGGCCCAGTTTTTTTTCCTGCGCGGCGACGGCCTGTTTCTGCACGTCCCGCGCCTGTTTCAGCAATGCGCCATAGGTGGCATCAAATTGTTTCTGCAAATCGTCGAGGTAAAGGCTCAGGTTGTAGCGCGGCCGGTTTTCCGCCAGCACGCGGCCTTCGCGGTCCAGAATTTTTCCGCGAATGGCGGGAATCCGCACCGTGCGATAGGCCTGCGTTTCCAGATGCGATTCATATTCGTGCGCGGAAACGACCTGCACCCACCACAGGCCCGCCAGCAAAATGCCCAGGCCCGCCGCCACCGCGGTCGCGACGAGGCGGAGCTGCGGGTCGTTCTTTTTGAGTTCGTCAACAATGAGCATGTTAATTTCTCCCGCGCAAAATTTCGCGGTCAGGACGAAAGCTGGTTTCGGTGCGCGGCCGGTAGCCGAACGCCCGGTTGCCCCAGTCGAACAGCGCAAAAATCACCGGCGTCGCCAGCGCGCCGCCCGCCGTCATCACGAGCCATTGCCAGAGCGAGCCCCAGCCGAGCAGCGGTTCCTTGCCGCCGGTCAGCAACAGTAAAACGGTCAGCGCGGGGACGACGGCGCTGGCGACGGTGCCGAGGACGATTTGCGCGAAGGAAAGTTCCCGCAAAATAAAATCGCGCTGCGAAAAAATCACGTAGCCGGCGATAAACAGCGGCAGAATGGTGACGCCCAGCGGATTCGCCGAAAGCGCGTCGAACCACAGGCCGCCGCAAACGGCGAGCAGGCTGACGACGGCGAGGTTTGAATTCAACGCCGCATAAACCATGATGGCCGGCAGCAAATCCACCTGCGCGCCGAGCAGGTGCCGGACGCCCGGCAACACGGCTTCGCCGAACACCGCGAGAAACGCGGCGGCGAAAATTAAAATGGTGTTCAGCACATTCATGGGAACAGCACCCAGACCTGGTCCAGCGCGCCGAGGTTGGCGGAAAGTTTCACGCGCGCCTCGGTGTAAAGCCCGAATTCGACCGGGCGCGCATCCACCACCTGCCCGACGGGAATGCCTTGCGGAAAAACGCCGCCAAGGCCGCTGGTGACGACGTTCTGGCCGGATTTCAGGCTCGCGCTGCCGGACAGATAAGTGAGTTCGACGAGCGAATTATCGAGCGGCCCGCTCGCGCTGATGATGCCGGTGTCGTGCGACGGATTTTCGACGAGCGCGGAGACTTTGCAACTGGGATCGCCGATCAAAACGACCTGCGAATGTGTCGGCCAGACGGACGAGACGCGCCCGACCAATCCATCGGCGGTGAGCACCGGCAGATTTTCCATCACGCCGTCGCGCGAGCCGAGGTCAATCTCCACGGTGCGCCACCAGTTAGCCGGGTCGCGTAGGACGACGTTGGCGAGCTTGAGCCGCCACGGCGTTTGCTGACGCCAGCCGAGCGCCGCGCGGAGCTGGTCGTTTTGGAGCGCCGTCGCGCCAGCCTGCAACGCCGCGACTTTAAGCTGGTCGTTTTCGCGGCGGAGTTTTTCGGTCAACTGAAGCAGTTCGCGGCGGGACATGACGGAGTCGGCGGCCGCCACGGGCAGTTGCTGCGCGGTGCTGGCGAGGCCCAGCAGCGGCAAAAACAAGCTGCCGACGGCGAGTTTCAGGTGCCCGGTCACGCGCGGCGGCAGGCTGAAAATCAGCAGGGCCGCCAGCGTCACCGCACCGAGCGCGAGATAATTTTTTTGTTTGAACATTCCTGCCTCCGAACTTTTTTCGGAGTTCGGGCTGAACTCAATTCAGCCGTTTGCAGGTGAACTTGGGCGGGAAATCAATTTAATATTTGGCATTGGTCGCGACGCGTTTCAGGAATTCAATCTCCTGCAAAACGCGGCCGGTGCCTTCAGCCACAGCGCTCATGGGATCGTCGGCCAAATGGACCGGCAAGCCGGTTTCCTCGGCGACGAGCCGGTCAATCCCTCGGGTCAGCGAACCGCCGCCGGCCATGACCAGCCCCCGATCCACGAGATCGGCGGAGAGTTCGGGCGGACAGCGTTCCAGCGTGAGGCGGATGGATTCCAAAATGCTCGAGAGCGGTTCTTGCAACGATTCACGGACTTCCTCGGAACGGATGGTCAAGGTTTTTGGCAGGCCGGAACCGAGGTCGCGGCCTTTGACATCCATCGTTAATTCTTGTTCCAACGGAAACGCGGAGCCGATGCGTATCTTGATTTCTTCTGCAGTGCGTTCACCTATCATCATGTTGTAGGCGCGTTTCATGTGCGCGACAATCGTGGCGTCAAACTCGTCCCCGCCCACCCGCAGGCTGCGGCTGAAGACGATGCCGGCGAGGGAAATGATTGCGATTTCGCAAGTCCCGCCGCCGATGTCCACGATCATGTTGCCCGCCGGTTCATGCACCGGCAATCCGACGCCGATGGCCGAGGCCATCGGCTGTTCGATCAGATACACCTCGCGCGCGCCGGCGTGGGTGGCGGAATCTTTGACAGCCCGTTTTTCCACTTCCGTAATGCCCGAAGGCACGGCCACCACGACGCGTGGGGCGATCAATTTACGGTGATGAACCTTCTGGATGAAATGCCGCAGCATGGCCTCGGTAATTTCGAAGTCGGCGATCACGCCGTCTTTCATCGGGCGGATGGCCACGATGTTGCCGGGCGTGCGGCCCAGCATCCGTTTGGCTTCGTTACCGACGGCCAGCACATTGGTCGTGCCGGCCTCGATGGCCACCACCGAAGGTTCGCGCAGGACGATTCCGCGATCCCGCACATAGACGAGGGAATTGGCAGTGCCCAGATCTATTCCAATGTCATTGGAAAACAGGCTTTTGAATTGTGCAAACATGAATATGCCTACTAACGGGCATAGATTAGAAGCTGCGAAGGCAGCAGGTCAAGTTTATTAACAACCGTCCAAGCGGCTGGCATCGCGGTGAAACAAGCAATGGCCGCCGGAATTCCGGGAATCGCAACCCCGTCATTTCCAAAACTTCGACCAGTGATTTTGTTCGTTGCCCGTCCCGCCAGTTTTCAGGCCTCCGCGCGGCAGTTCATTCCTGCCGCTTGCCAATGATGACGGGGCACGCCTTTTCGCCTTTCTTGATGCTGCCGCCAAGCTCCTTGGCCTGCCGAAACGTCAGCCAAAACGGCGATTCGTAGCTCATGGCGTGAAGCAACAGAACATACATGCCGCGATGCGGCTTCAAGGAAATCAGTTTTCGCCTCATTTTGAAAATGTGGAAGATGGATGGCCCAGAGGACGGCATTGCTCAAAGTGTTCATTTCCATGTCCACGGCCCGGTCGCCGCGTCCTTTCGTGGCGTGCTTCCGCCGCCACGCGTGGTAGCGGTCGCACTGAACGAGGCAAATATCCGTCGCCAGAACTTTGTCCCAGGACTTCAACAGGACGGAACATTTTCGCGTTTCCATTTTCCAGGGTGCGGCCAGTGCGCGGTTGTTTTTGCCGGTCGGGATAACCGTTTTTCTGGTAGTGCCGGCCAATTTCGCCTACGGTCACGGCCGCTTTTGCCTTTTCGACCTCAACGGCGCGGACGCCCGCGCGGCGGCGATACAATTCTTCGCGGGCGTGTTTCAAGTTGGCGGTGTCGAGCGACCGCCAGATGCGCCGGCCTTTGATGCTGGGACGTTCAAAATAAACGCCGTTGGATGTGTTGCGGTAGAGGCCGGTTTCGACGAATTGGAATCGGGGAACAGCAGGCGTTCCTTTGACGGGACTGATTTGTTTTTTCATGTTGCATTTTTCGTTTTGCAACGATTTGCAACTGAAATTCTACAGTCGTCGTTTTCCAGTAGTGGACTACAAACTGGACTACAGCGCTTTTTTCTATGAAACCGATATTGTGTAACCCGTTGATTATAAATGGTGCACCCAAGAGGAGTTGAACCTCTAACCTGCTGATCCGTAGTCAGCCGCTCTATCCAATTGAGCTATGGGTGCTTAACCATTGATTTTATTGAGTATTTAACACGTTTAAGCTCTCAATAATTTGACTTTTCTATACTGTTATTCTATACTGTTTGCATGACGACAAGCACAATAGAACTCAAACAAGAATCGCGATGGCAAAAAACACCAGTCGCTAATCTTGTCCGCAATACAGCGTCAGGGATTTATTATGCCAGAGTCCGAATTAAGGGCAAGTTGATTTGGAAATCCTTGAAGGCTGACACCCTCTCGGTGGCAAAGTTGCGGCTGGGAGATTTTCTTAAACAGGAGAATAAACGGGTAGAAATTACCGAGGCGGCGGAGCGCGGAAGAATGACATTTGGCGATGCGCTTGCCATCTTCAAAAAGCGGCTGGAAGAAGCGCACCACTTAAAGCCGCGCGCAAAGGAATACCGGCAGGACACGATTGACGCCCTGCTCAAAACTTGGCCCAATTTGGCAAGCATTGACGTTCGGAAAATTTCGGTTGCTGATTGTTCGCAATGGGCATCCGGCTACTCCAAAAGATATTGTCCTTCGTTTTTTAACAACACTGTCGGCACTTTACGCATGGTTCTAAAAATTGCGATTGATGCGGGGGCGCGCTATGGCAATCCGGCCAGTGAAATCAAAAAAGCAAAAATCCGCCAAAAGATTTTGAAGCTGCCGGAACAAAATCAATTTCCGGCGCTTGTCCAAGCTATCAGAAAGGCCGGTGGCAGATTCAGCAAAGACTGCGGCGATTTGACAGAATTCCTGGCTTATAGTGGCGCGCGTATAAGCGAAGCGGCGCGTGTTTATGGTTCGGACTGCGACTTTGAGAATGGGAAAATGACAATCAAAGGCGATCCTGAAACCGCCACGAAGAATTGGGGAATCCGTGTAATTCCGATGATTCCCGATATGCTCCGATTGTTGGAACGTATCCGCGCCGAAAAGCCCAGCGAGCAATGGGGGAAAAACCCGGTTGTCGGTGTGCGTGAATGCCAGAAGGCCATTGACTCGGCGTGCAGAAAATTGGAGATCACCCGCTTTACCCATCACGATTTGCGTCATTTGTTTGCCACTCGCTGCATTGAATCGGGCGTGGATATTCCAACTGTTTCCCGGTGGCTCGGCCACAAGGATGGCGGCGCGCTCGCCATGAAAACTTACGGGCATTTGCGCGACCTGCATTCAACGACGATGGCGCAAAAGGTTGTGTTTTCGGACGCGCCCTCAACGGCAGTTGCTTCACCGTCTTTGCAAAAAGATGAATCCGCCTTCGCCGACCCACAGAAGAAAACTGCTGCCCAAGTAAAGGCAGCATATTCATATCCGTGGTGGGCATCGAATGAAGCGGTTGAAATCTTTTGGGGACAGGCCAATGAGCCAGTGCCAATCGTGCCACCAGCAAAATTTCTTGAATCGGCAGAGCAGGCTATGGGGCGCAAAGTTTTTGAACAAGAACTGGCAGTGCCGCAGGCGTTGCTTGAGGAATTTCAGGAGCGTGTCGGCGTCGAGACCGTTGAAAAACTAAAGTCAAAAATTTTATCAACCATAAAAAAGCCGCTTAATTTTCAAATCGCAAGTCAGGCCCATTGAGGGCGAAGCCGTTTTCACAGACTCAAATTCAAAAGAGCCGCGAATGATGGAATGAAATTAGCTCGCCTAAAACGCCAACCACTTTTCGGAGACACACAAAATTTTAGCGCAGCCGCGCAGGTGTCGCCCGCCGCGGCGACCAAGAGCGACTCAAAAGCAATCCACCCATCCTAAATACCAAAAACCCAACGGAATAAATCTGACGAGGGCATATAATTTAGTCTTTCAGCGCGTGAAAGGAATCAGATGAACCTGCGGTGCTTTGACCAGCGCGACCAATCGCACTCCATCGTGCAAGGCCAGTTCCTCACAAGCCGGTCGAGTCAGCAAAGCCGTCAGCGGAAACCCGCATTCCAGATTCACGCGCATTAACGGACCTTCGCGCACCACCGCTCGCACGGTGGCAACCAGGTGATTGCGGGGACTGGACGGAGCCGAATCCGGTCGTGCAAGAATCACATCTTCCGCCCGGATGCAAACATAGACCTCGCGCGCGTCCGCCGGCAAATCTCCCGCCAGCGCGATTAGCCGTGCTTCGCCCACGGCCACCGTCACCAGTCCATCACGCGTTTCGAGAATATGACCGGAAAGAATGGTTTCGACGGCGGTAATTTCCGCCACCGCCAGATTAACCGGTCGGCTGAAAACCTCATGTGCCGCGCCGTGTTGGGCATTGCGGCCATCGTGCAGCACCACCACATCGTCGCCGAGCGCGAGTGCCTCAAACCGGTCATGCGTCACGAGAATGGTCGGGAGGCCAAGTTGGCGGAGCAAATGTCGCAATTCACCGCGCAGCCGCAGCCGTGTCGGGGTGTCCAGCGCGGTGAGTGGTTCGTCGAGCAGCAACAGTTTTGGCCGTCGCACTACGGCGCGCGCCAACGCCACGCGCTGCTGCTGGCCGCCGGACAGCTCGATTGGCAACCGGTTTTCCAAACCGTCAAGGCCGAGCCAGTGCAAAGTCTCGGCCACGCGCGTTGCGCGTTCGACGGCGGATAATTCATGCAAACCGTAACCGACGTTGCGTGTAACCGTGAGGTGCGGAAACAGCGCGTAGTCCTGGGGCACAAAACCGACGCCGCGTTTTCGGGGTGGCAGAAAAACATCTTCGCCTTTTGCTTTCCGCTTTCCGCTTTTCCGAAACCAAACTTCGCCGCCAAATTTGATTTCGCCTTCGTCGGGAGTTTCCAATCCGGCGAGGCAGCGCAAGACCGTTGTCTTGCCGGAACCAGACGCACCAAAGAGCACCGTGATGCCGCCGCCGATGCAGACATTTTCCACGGCAATTTCCACGCCACCGGAAAATTGTTTGCGGAATGTCGCGGTAATGATTTCGTTGTTCATTTGCGCCGCCGCAGAAGTTTTTCGCTGACGAATATCGCCGCGAACGCGATGACCACCGACACGCCGGCCAGGGTCCAGGCGTGAGCGTCTTCGCCGTTTTGCACTGCGGCGTAAATTGCCACCGGCAGCGTCGTCGTCCGGCCGGGAATGTTACCGGCCACCATGATCGTCGCTCCGAACTCGCCGAGTGCACGGGCGAACGCCAGCAGTGTTCCCGCCAGCACGCCGCGTTTGGCCAGTGGCAGCGTGATGGTGAAAAAAACGCGCCACTCACCCGCGCCGAGCGTGCGTGCGAGCTGCTCGAATTTCACATCCACTTCTTCAAACGCCGTCCGCGCCGCACGCACAAACAGCGGCAGCGACATCGCCGCCAGCGCAATCACCACCGCGCGCCAGGTGAACACCACGTCGCAATTGAAGGTGTTGTGCAGCCAGCTTCCCACCATACCGCGTCGGCCAAAAAGCTGGAGCAGCACCAAACCGGTGACGACCGGCGGCAGCACCAGCGGCAGCGTGACGAGCGTTTCCACCAGTGCCTTGCCGCGCCAGTCCTTGTGCGCCAGCCACCACGCCAGCGCGAGACCTATCGGCAAAATCAGCAATAGGCTGGCCAGCGCCATCCGCAGCGAAAAACCGACCAGTTGCCAGTCCGCGCCACTCATTTGGCTGGTGGAGAAGACAACACAATAAAACCAAATTGTTTGAACACCGCCGTCGCCGTTTCTGAATCCAGAAAAGCCATGAAATTTTTGGCGGCGTCCGGCTGCGGCGCGTCTTTCAACAGCGCAAGCGGATAGGAAACTTTTGGTGCATCCGCCGCCGGCACTTCAAACGCCACCTTCACTTTTTTGGAAATGGCCGCGTCGGTTTTATAGACGAAGCCGGCGTCCACGTTGCCAGACTCCACGGCGGCGAGCACGGCGCGGACGCTTTCGCACGGGACGACCTTGCTTTCGACCGCCGGCCACACGCCAATTTTTTCAAGATAGACTTTCGCGTAAGTTCCGGCGGGAACAATTTTCACGTCACCGAGCGCAATGTGTTGGATGGCCGCGTTGGTCAAATCTGCTGGCGAATGAAGCGCCGCAGCATCGGTCGGGGTGACGATGACGAGCAAATTACCCAGCAAACTTTTACGCGTGCCGCTGACGAGCAAGCCTTTTTTCTCCAACGCATCGGCCTTGGTTTCATCGGCGGAAAAGAAAATGTCCGCTGGTGCGCCCGCCTCGATCTGCCGCGCCAACGTGCCAGAGGCCGCGAAATTGAAAACAATTTTGTCGCCGGAAGTTTTCTCGTAATCAGCAGCAATTTGCTTGAGCGAATCCGTCAGGCTCGCGGCAGAGAAGACGGTGACGGTTGCGGCGTGGATATTCGTTTGGACGACGAAAAGCAACGCAGCACCGGCGAAGATTGAAAAGATGAGATGCTTCATTGTTTCCTTTATTGATTAGAGTTTGGCAGCTTCAACTGGGAAAAACAACGGATGGTTGCCAGCGGCGTCGCGGCCAAATCCGAGCAGAAAGTTCTGCACTTTCGGCGACAGCAGGAAATCCGACAGCGCCCGTGCCCCGGCGTAGTTCGCCTGCGGAAAGATTTTTGGATTCGCCTCCATGACGATATAGGGCCGGCGCATGACCGGGTCGTTCTTGACGAGGATTTCCATGCCGTCGTTCTGCATTTTGCCGGTCAGCGCCGGGATGTAGCCGACGACGACGTAGGCGTGATTTGAGCGGCAGAATTGCAGCACGTTCCATTTGGAAATGGCGGTGTCATCCTTGATCAGCCAATCACCCTTGGGATCAATGCCGGCCAGCCGCCAGAGCGTGTGCGTCAATTCACGGCTGCCGATGCCTTCAAAATCCACAAACTTCGCCTGCGCGGCAGCGATTTTTTTCAACGCCTCCGCGCCGTTGGTCATGCCGCGAATCCCCGCCGGGTCGTTCGTCGGGCCGACGATGACCAGCTCGTTGCGTGTCCACGGCCGCATATTGATGCCGATGCCGTCAGCGACAATGTCCGTGGTGATGTCGCCGGAGTGCATCGTCAGCAAATCCACCTGGCCGGCGCGGATGGCTTTGTCGAGCACCGGGCGAACGCCGGTCACCACGACCTCGACATGATAGCCGGTTTGCGCCTCGAACATCTTGGAAATTTCCGGCCATAATCCCGTCATAGTCATCCCGCCAATCACGGCACAGCGCACGACGTGTTGCCGCGCGGCATGTTTGGCAAGAACGTGATGATGAATCGTCAGCGTGACGGCCAGCACAATAATGAACAACAGAATGATTTTATTTCTCATGGGTTTTAATAGTTGTGCGCCTGCGCGTCGCTGGCCGTGCCGGTGAGCCAACGCACGTCATCGAGACCCGGATCGCCCACGCCGCAGCCGACGTAGCTGCCCTTGAACGACTGCACCTCGCCGGCGAGAAACAGCAGGTTGATCCGCCCGACATGCCGCGCCACGATGGTGTAAGGCTGTTTGGATGGATAGGTCGAAGCATACGGGCCGGGGCTTTCACCGAAAGCAACGACGGAATCGGGTTGAACGACGGCGGAAAACTTCGTCGCCAGCGGCAGATTCCACGGTGAAAGATTCATGTTCATCGCGTAACACAAAAAATTGCTGGCACCCGGATCCACCGCGTCCGGACAAATGAAAATGCTGTGGTCGCCCGCCGCCGGTTTTTTCCCGTCGGTGACGAGTTGCAGATACGGCGGCAGATTGAAATAAGGTGGCAGTGCGTTGAACCAGTCATCCAGCCGTGTGATGAGCGCGAGCGTCTGCACGCCCTGGCCGCGACGCGGCAGAAAATCCTCGTTGTCGTCGGCATACATCCGCATGGCCAAGCCCCACTGGCGAAGATTGCCAGTGCATTGGATGGCGCGAGCCTTGTCCTTCGCGCGGGCCAGCGCCGGCAGTAACAGCGCCGCCAGAATGGCGATGATCGCGATGACCACCAGCAGTTCAATCAGCGTGAATGCGCCGGTGCAAACGGAATCAAAATGGCAGGCCGCGCGTTCATTGGCTGAACCGGTAAAAGCGCTGCGCGTTGGTCGCGCTCAGATCGTCAAATAGAATGTTGCCGCTGCCGTCGGCGGTGGCCGTGCCAATCGTCTGCCAGTTCGTCGTCGCCAGATTGGTGCAGGCTTGGATTTGATAAGTCGCATTGTTGTTGCCGATGCCGGTCAGATGGAAAACGCCGTTCGTAAAAGTGCCGGAAAAAATTTTAAGCGCGCGGCGTTTGCGGCGGCGTAACTTGAATCAACGGCTGGTTGCCGCGACCGTAGCTGTAAGAATTGAACAGGTATCCGATCTGGTCGTCCGCCGCGTAAAAAAGAAATGTCACGTCGCCGCCAGCCGACACGTCCGCCAACGAGGTTTGTGGTGAGCGGCAATGGATAGGTCACCGGCACGTTGTTGCCCGGCGGCGAATAGAGGTTCGTGCCGAGAATTTCATGCGCACCGGACAGCAGCGCGGGAAGCGAATCGTAAGTCACGCCGTCCGTCGTCGGCAGATTGGGCGTGCCAGTGCCTTCCACCCAATCATCGTCCGACAGCCATTCAATGACAAAATGGCCGCTGCTGATCATGGGAAAGACCGCATTGTTCGGCTGCACGCCACCGGTGCCGTAGTTGCTGGTCAACGTGAGCGAAAGGCTGGTGATGATCCAGTGGCCCACGCCATAGTTCGCGTTGAACAAGGCCACCGCATTGGCGAGGTTGAATTTCAGAACGCTCTGAAATTCTCCCTTGCCCGATGCCGCCGAAGCGACGACGAGCGTGCCGGCTCCGCCAAAATTCAATCCCGTCAAGTCGGTTCCCGCCGGGTTGTTCGATGAACCCGTGGCGAGAAACGCATCGGCGTAATCCATGCCGGTATAAGTTACCTGCGCGTTGGTGATGAAGCCAAGGCCCAGCCACGCAACCGCAAAAATAACTGCCCGATGACAATTCATTTTTTCATTGTCCGCCAGCGCAACACCAGAAAGCCGCCCAGCGACGCGGTTAGCAATGCGGCCGTGGTCGGCTCGGGAGTTTCTTCCACCGTGAATGTCAGTTCCGGATGGCCGGTCGAATAGCTGCGGGAGTTAAACAGGTCACTGACCTGGTTGTCCGCCGCGTAAAAATATAGTGAAACATTGCCGCCCGCCGCTGCGTTAGCCACAAGGTTGGGGTCGAGCGATAATGAATAATTGAGATAGACATTGTTGTTGTTGCCCGGTGGCGTGTAAACATAAGTGCCGAGCGAATCATAACCGGACGATTGCAATAGAGAAATGGAATCGAACGACACCGCGCTGTTGTTCGGATAACCCGCTGTGCCGGTGCCGCTGCCAGTGCCCTCAGTCCAAGTGTTGTTCGCCAGCCAGTCAATCCCGAAACTGCCCGCGTTGATGCTGTTGAAAAGGGCGTTCCCAGGTTGCTCGCCTTGGATGCCGTAGTTGCTGGACAGCGACAACATCAAACCAGTGATGGTCCAATTGCCAGCTCCATAGGTCGTGTTGAATTGGGTGACCGCGCTGGCGGTGTTGAACAAGAGAACGCTGTCAAATTCGCCTTTCGCGGACGAGGCGGGCGCGATGGCTAGGGTGCCCGCCGCGCCGTAATTCAAGGTCGGATTTGCACCGGAGAGAAACGCATCAGCGGTCGAGTTGTTGATGGTGTAGCTGTTTTGGGCAATCAGCGTTGAAGCCGCACAGAGCAGGCTCAAGCCAGGCAGAATTCGGTATGGTGTCAGATGTTGTTTCATTTTTTATTTGTTTTGTATGTTTGAGTGAGTCGGAAAAATTCAAGCCGGAACCGAAATATCCTTTCGTTCAAAACGGTCATCGGCGACGACGGGTTTGTCCGGCACGGTGTCCAGCCAGCCGCAGCGCTGCACCGGATAATTGTCGTATTGCGGAACGTAAGGCTTGATGTCGAGCAGCGGCGTTTCGTCCAAAATATCCACTTCAGCGAGCCGGAGAATGTTGCCCTCGATGTTCAGCAACCGCACGCAGGACATACCAATTGTGTTCGGTCGCGCCGGAACGCGCGTGGCAAACAAACCGTGCGCCACGGTATCGCGATAAGGAATTACGCTCATCTTGGCCGCCGATGCGCGATGAAACCAATAAATCAGCCACACGCGGTCAAAGCCGTCGAGGTCTGCCAATCCGTCCACAAATTCCGGGCGCAACGTGATGTAGCCCGGTGCGCTGCCGGCGCGATACGGTTGGATCGGCGTGCCGGTCGCCTGTCTGAACGGTGAGTGAACGCGGCCAATTTCGGTCAGCCGGATTTCCAGTGGTGAAGTGGATTTTATAGTAGTCATAAGGCCAGAATTTCTCCCGTTTCCCGTGCGTCGTAGCCGGGCAGTTCGCTGATGAGTTGGCGACAGGCGCGGCTACGCAATAGCCGCGCCAGTGCCTGAATGCGTGGGTCGTGTTGGAATGCCGCCGGGAAACACAAATCCAAAGTTTCCGTCCGCACCGGCAGAAAATTCAGCCGCGCCTCGTCCGCGCTGAACCGCACGCACACCCCCGCCTCCGCCCAACCGGCGCGCACCGCCTCGGCCACTGCGGCGTGTCCATCCACCTCGCGTCCGGTGAACCGCCGGCTGCCGAGCAGTTCGTCCAGACATTCGCGCGCCGCCGAACCGGATTCGCGTGCCGCCCAGCGCAAGGAGCGCCGCGCCACCGATTCCGCCGAGCGCGAACGATCATCCGTTGCCAGTGCTACGCCGCTTTCCCACTTCGCCACCCGCAGCAGCCGGCATTCGCCGCCGATTTGTGTGCGCACTGTTTCAGCGTTGCGTTCCGGTGCTTCCTCCGTGGAATAATGCAAGCCCGCGACGTGAACCAGTTTTTGCCGCAACAGCTCCAGCGCCGTGCGTCCGCCGCGCGGAAAAACCAACAGCCGAAAGCCCGAAGCCCGCGCATATTCCGCCGCCAACAAACCCGCCGCCGGATCGCAGCTCGCCATCACCAGCGTCCTTTCCGCCGCCGAACCGCTGACGCGCAAGACGCCGTTCTGCCAGACGCCATCGTGCGGCGTCGGATTCAAATTCACCGCCTCAACCGAATAGAGCAGCCGACGTTGACCGATTTCCGCTTCCCAATAGCGGCTGGATTCACCGCGCGGCAGCCACGCCCAGTCGGTCCCGTGTGATTTGGAAATTCCGCCGCGTCCAAACAATTCTTCGACCGAACACTCAAACACCGCCGCCAGCGCCAGGGCCGTGGCGACGGACGGCGAAAGGCGTTCGCCCTCGATGGCGCTGACCGCCGCGCGCGAAATGCCAACGCGTTCCGCCAGCTCCGCCTGCGACCATTGCCGCGCGAGCCGCCGCGCCTGCACCGGGCTGGTTGATATGATTCTATCGTTCACGGCTATTATCGTGTCGCTCCGGGGCAAATAAAAAACGCCGCCGGACGCGGACTCCTTTTGCAACTACGATGCCAAGCGGCTGATTTTTTCTGTGAAACGATAAAACCATTGCGGCACAATGGTTTTGTCGCGATTGAAATTGTTCCGCCGGAAAAATGCCGCCGGAAAATTCCTACCTGAATGAAGTTTTGACTCTGAAAAGCTACGCGGATGTGGCTTCGGTGGCAGGAATTCGGGGGTGGGGCGAGCCAACTTGGGACGGATTGCGCAGGCTCTGGTTTTGACGTAATCTTTGGAGCCGACGAAAAATTAAACGCCGCAAAATTCAAATCCGATTATGAAAATCAGCGCCCGCAACATCATCCCCGGAAAAGTCACCAGCCTCAAGAAAGGTCCCGTCAGCAGTTCCGTCACGCTGGAAATCGCGCCCGGAATCGAAATCGTTTCGAGCATCACCTCTGAATCTGCCGCCGGCTTGAAGCTCAAGAAAGGCCAGAAGGCTTACGCCATCATCAAGGCCTCCAGCGTCATCATCGGCGCGGACTGATCATCGCACCGCAAACGCATACCAAGCAACCAGTCCGGCGAGCAGCAGCGCGGGCGCGGTGACGACGCAGATGCGCCAGAGCCGATCTTGTGCGACCGGTGTGCTGACGAGTCCCAATACTTCCGCGCCGGTGGCGACGCCGTTGGTCAGGTGATACACCGCCGCGACGATGCCCAGCAGGTAGAGTTGCGCAAATAGCAGGTTGGGGAAACTGCCAGCGGCTTGTCCGTGCCAGAACTGCCAGATGGCGTGTGACGCCGAACTGAAAGCATTGTGCGGATCAAACCGTCCGCCGAACCAGCGATGCAGCGTGACGACATGGAACAAAATAAACGCCAGCATGATCAAGGCGGTCACGCGTTGCAGCCATTGGCGCAGGTCGCTGCCGTGATGATGTTTCTCCACGCCGAATTTTAATTTCTCGCGGCGGAGCGTGCGCAATCCAAACGCGACGTGAATGGTCAACGGCAGAAAAATCAAACCGACTTCCAGCACCGGCAGCAGCGCGCCGAGCGCGTGGTTGCGGTTGACTGCCGCCTGGAATTTCTCCGGCCACAAACCAAGCGTGTTGACGGCGAGGTGCAGCACCAGAAATCCGCCCAGCAAAAATCCGGTGAGCGCCAGGTAATGGCGCGGGCAGGCGCCACCGCCGCAGTTGCATTTGTGTTCAGCCTCCTCGCCAAATCTCAAAGCGAGGATGACGCGCGGATCAGGCGCGGCAGCTTTGGCGTGACCATGACCGCCGCAGCCGCATGAACTTTTTTTGCAGCCGGTTTTGGGTGCAGCTTCAACGCACATGGGATTTTATTTATTCATGGCTTCGCGACGACCGCAGGTGCAACTCGGACAGGGTTCGCCGGTGCCGTGTCCATGTTGCGCTTGCACCACCGTCGCGCCGAGTTGCAGCGAGGTTCCGACCCATTTCCAGTCACCGCCACCGGGACCGCCGGAGAGCGCCAGCGTTTCGCCGAGCAAACGCGGTTTGTCCGGCACGGGAATTTCAAAACTGTTTACATAGGCCGCCGCGTCATCGCCAATTTCCTTGTCCACCACGACTGCGAAATCCAGCGCGAGCTGCGTGGAAGTGTCCGCACAACTGCCGTGAATCCGCGACAGTTCGTAAAGACAGACGTTCGTGGCGTCTTTGCCCGTGACATCGAACAGCACCGCCAGTTCGTCCACCGCGCCGGCGAACCCGGCCAGTTTTAGCAAGGTGCTTGCACCCAGTTTCCAGCTCTGCGTTTGGTCGCCGGTCAAGGTTTTGACATGTTTTGCGATAAGCCCGTCGCGCCCGCCGAGCTTGAGCGGTTGGAGTTTTTCGTAGCGGATGGTTTCGGCGTTGCCGTATTTTTTATAGATCAGGAAGGCCATGATTTTGTTTGAGTTGGTTTGCGACTGTTTGTAGTTCCACGTCGGTCATGTTGCGTTTGTGAACGGCGGAAAATTTTCTGACCGCCGCCAGCAAAGCGGGCAGCAGCACCGGTGGAAAATCCATTTTCATCTGTTCCAGTTTTTCGCGGAGCAACCGTGTGCCGGAATGCCGACCAACCACCATTTCCGTCGGCGCGTGGCCGACTTCCTCGGCGGCAAACGGCTCATAAGTCGCGCGGTTTTGCAGCAGGCCGCCACAGTGGATGCCCGATTCATGGCGGAAAACCGCCGTGCCGGTGACGGGTTTTTCCGGCGCAAGCGGACGGCGCGACGCGTGCGCGACCAGATCGCCCAGCGCGGAAAGTTGCCGCGAATCCACGCCGCAATTTTTCCCCAGCGTGAGCCGTGCGGCCATGACGACTTCGTCCAGCGGCGCGTTGCCGGCGCGTTCGCCGAGGCCGTTGACGGTGACACTTGCAGCATCAGCGCCGGAGGCGAGCGCGGCGATGGTGTTCGCTGTCGCCATGCCGAGGTCGTTGTGGCCATGAAATTCCAAGCTTAAATTCGGCGTGGCCGCGCGCAACGCTGAAAAAAGTTCCGCCGTTTGCAGCGGGTTCAATATTCCCACCGTGTCCGCAATTCGCAGTCGGCAAAGCCCCGCAGCTTCGGCGGTCTGCGCGAATTCGATGAGAAATTCGTGATCGGCCCGCGACGCGTCCTGCGCGCCGACGGAAAGAAATTGAAATGTGTCGCGAAATTCGGCGGCAAGTTCGACGAGCGTTCGCAACACCCACGCCCTATCCTTTTTCCAGGCGCACAGATGGATTTCCGAAACTGGCAGCGAAAAATGCGCGCCATGAACACGGCATTGTGTGGCCGCTGACAAATCCTCGCGCGTCCCGCGACACCAGGTCGTCAACCGCACGCCGGTGATGCGGTCGCTGACGGCGTTGATGTCGGCAATCTCCGCCTGACCCATCGCGGGAATGCCGAGTTCCAGTTCCGGCACGCCGGCGCAGGCGAGTGCGGCGGCGATGCCGATTTTTTCCGAACGCGAAAAGGCCACGCCCGCCGCCTGCTCGCCATCGCGCAGTGTGGTGTCAATGAGATGTATCCCGCCGCTATTCACGCAAACAAAGTCGCCGGCGGCAGCGCGGATTTTTCTTCGAGGCTGTCGAGAATCGCCTCGGCGGTTTCGATGGTCGCGTGTTTATACCAGATATTTTCGGGATAAACCACCACCACCGGACCGCTGTCGCACATGTTCAGACAGCCGGTGCTGGAAACCATCACGTCATCAAGGCTGCGGTCCTGCACCTCGGTCGAGAGATGCTGGAGCAGGCGTGAGGATTCCTTTTTATGGCAGACGCCCGCCGCGCCGGTGGGCCGAAAACTGCCGCAGACGAATATGTGATGTGCTGGTTTGCTCATAGTTAGTTGATGATTATTGGTTGATGATTGTTGGTGAAATTTCAGCTTTCGGCGGAACCGCCGCCAAGAATCTTCGCCAGATGCCGGTCCAAATTCATCAAGGCACCGGCGCAACCGGCTTCGCGTGTTTTGACCAGCAGTTTGTCGGACCAGGCCTCTTCCTCGACCTGCTCGCTGATGAACCAGTGCAGCAGAACTTGCGCGGGATAATCTTTTTCTGCGAGCGCAACTTCGTAGGCGGCGTGAATACCGGCCGTGTTGGCGCGCTCAAAATCAAACGCAGCCTGGGCGGTTTCAATGAGTGCCTTGAAATTTCCGACGGGTGCCGGAACCTCGCCAATCTTCGGCACGACATCGCGGTCGGCGAGATGTTTGAGCATTTTGTTCGCGTGCTCCAGTTCTTCCCCGGCCTGCTTTTTGAAGAAGCTGGCGAAGCCGGCGTGGTGATGCACATCGCACCAATACGACATCGCCAGATAATTCTGGCTGGCGAGCAGTTCGTGATCAGCTTGTTTTTCGAGTGCGGCAATGACTTTGGCGGAGGGAGCGGGCATGTTAGTTGATAGTTATTGGTTGATGGTTGATGAATATAATTAGCCGCAGCCGTTTCCGGTGCCTTTGCAAGTCACCCCCGCGCCGCAACTCGTGAAACGCCGTTTCATGCCGGCGGGAATCGGCTTGTCGGCGAACACCGCGCGCAAGCCCTCGTCAATCAGGCCTTCCATCTCAACGACTTTCAGGCCATGCTGCGTGAGGACTTTCATCGGCGTCGGGCCGGCGGCGTTGACAAGCAATGCGCGGCAGTCTTTCAAAGTGGTCGCGAGTTCCGCCCAACGCTCTTCGCCGCCGCCTTCGGGTGGCGCAGAACGGATTTCTTTGATGCGGTAATTGCCAGCTTGGCTCGCATCTTGTTCGTAGACCAAGAATTTCTCCGCCTCGCCGAGATGCTGGTTGACCAGCGCGCCTTCCATCGTGGCGACGGCCACGAATGGGCGCACGTCATTCTCCGCCGGATTCAAACTCGCATTCGCGTAATGGTTCAGCGCGTCGTGCTGCTCGGTCGTCATGTTTTCGCCGATGTAGCCGACGGCGTCGGCGCGGCAGCGGGCGCAATGCGTCATCTGCGGCAGAAGCTGTCCGCATTGCAGGCGCAGACGCGCGATGGTCATCGTGTCCGGCGGCGGTAAATCCTGGAACGCGGCACCTTTCACCGGCACCAACGCCATGAGGTTCATGATGTCCGCGCCGAGGGCAGAAACTTTTTTCGCGACGTCGTAAATGTGATCGTCGTTCACGCCCGGCATGATGATGGTGTTGACCTTCGTCGTAATGCCGCGCGATTTCAATTTAACCAGCGCATCAATCTGCCGTGCGCTCAACACCGCCGCCGCTTCCTCGCCGCGCAACGGCCGTTTGCCGTCGCGCACCCAGGCGTAAATCTCGCTGCCGACAGCCGGATCAATCGCATTGATCGTCAGCGTGACGTGGCTGACTTGCAGCTCGGCCATTTCATCCACATACGGCGCGACGTTCAAACCATTCGTCGCCACGCACAAAATCATTTTCGGAAAATACTTCCGTGTAAGCCGCAGCGTTTCCATCGTTTCCTCGGGATTCGCAAACGGGTCGCCCGGCCCGGCGATGCCCATGACGGAAATCTCCGGGCGCTTCGCCACCACGTCGCGCAGATACGCGATGGCCTGCTGCGGCGTCAGCACCGTGCTCGTCACGCCGGGGCGGCTCTCGTTCATGCAATCGTATTTCCGGTTGCAGAAATTGCACTGGATGTTGCAGCGCGGCGCCACCGGCAGATGCACGCGGCCAAATTTCTTGTGAGCCTCCTTGTCGAAGCACGGATGGTTTTTGAAATCAATCGGCGCGAGCGTGGATGCGCCGCAAGCGGGTTCAAGGGTTGAAATCATAGGTAGCTGTAACCGATGGGTGAGGTTTCCTGTTTCACTTCGAGCAGCGCATTGATGATGCGGTCAAACAATTCCTGGGCGCCGCGATAGCCCAGATGCAACACGCGCTGTCCGCCGATGCGGTCGTGAATCGGAAAGCCGACGCGGATCAGCGGCACCTTCAAACGCCGCGCGATCGAATAGCCCTTGCTGCTGCCGATGAGAAAATCCGGCTTCAACCCCGGCGCAGCCTCGGCGATCTCGGCAAAATCAAAACCTTCCTTCACCAGCGTTTCTTCCGGCAGATCGGGAACGGCGGCGCGCAGGGAACTCATCAATTTTCCACTGCGGCCGCCGCTGGCGCACAAGACGGGCGTCACGCCGATTTCGCAGAGCAACGCCGTCAAACCAATCGCCAGATCTTCTTCGCCAAAAACTATGGCGCGTTTCTCGAAGGCATATTTGTGGCCGTCAATCAAGCTGTCCACGAGCCGTCCGCGTTCGCGCTGATATTTCAACGGTGTCTCGACCCCGGCGATTTCCGCGAGTGCATTGAAGAAAGCGTCGCTCTCACGGATGCCCATCGGCAAGCCGAGCAAACGGCGCGCGATTCCAAACTTGGTTTGCAGCACCGTCCCGCCGGTCTTCGTGTTTACGAGCGTGCGGCCAAATTCAATCGAGGCTTGCGCCGAGCCGAGCGCGCGGATGGCGGCGATGGGTGTGCCGCCGGACTGAAGTTTCTCGTATTCTGACCAGGTTGCGCCATCCATGCTCTCGGAATAATCCGGCAGCAAGGTGAACGGCAAATTGAAGTCCGCGAAAATTTCCTTCAAGTGCCGCAGATCGGCGGTGGACACCATGCCGGGAAAAAGCGCGACATTTTTATTTTTTTCGCCGGCTACCGCCAGTTGCTCCACCAGCTCGCGCACGGCAGAATGGAAGCCGTCAATATGCGTGCCGCGATAGCTCGCGGTCGAAACGTGGACGATGGGCGCGGCGGCGTCACCATGCTTATCCTTGACGTCGTGAATCAGTTGCCCCATGTCCTCGCCGATGGTTTCCGTCAGGCACGTCGTGGCCGCACCGATGAGCTGCGGCTGATATTGGCGCGTGATGTTCAGCGCCCCCAGCGAGAAATTCTTGCTGCCGCCGAAAATCGCGCTGTCCTCGTGGAAGTTCGACGACGCGATGTCAATCGGTTCGCGGAAATGGCTGATGAGATAGCGGCGAATGTAAGTCGAGCAGCCCTGCCCGCCGTGCAAAAATGGGATGCAGCCATCGACCCCGCGAAACGCCAGGCACGCGCCGAGCGGCGTGCAGAGTTTGCAGGCATTCCGCGTGGAGGTGAAATTCTTCGACTGAGGCTCCTCGTCGTCATCCGTCAGCGGAATGGAAATGGGGGTGAGCGGCTTGATCTTGGCGGCGGTGCAGTGCGCCAGGCCCCGACAATCCGCCGGACTCACGCAAGTTGCGGGGCAATCGGTCGTCTCCGCCAACGGTTCCTGGATGTGAGTTTTCAGCACAGCAACTGAACTCTTTGCAATCGCAGTGCCAACTCATTGTTAGAGGTGAAATAAACTAGATACCCCAATGAAACTAGCTGATTTTAACCACTTGAAGCTTTGGAAACGCTTTTGCGGTTTGTATAAAGCCGACATTTGCGTAGGTTTCAAAATGAAAGCCACCGAAACGTAGGCGGTGGTTAAGAGTCGTTGTGCTAAACCGGGAAGAACATTTTAGGAAATGCGAATAATAACTGAAAGCCGAAGAAACGCAACTCACAGAACGGAGTTATGTGGGAGCGTGGCGGCGCGTTTCGTCCGACGCGGGGCGAACTGCCAGACGGGGCTGGCCACGCTCGCGTAAACTTCCTTCGCAAAATTCAACATGCCAATGTAGCCGGCCAGCGGTTCCTTGCGCTCATGGTTGTGATCGCAGAAGCCGATGCCGAGCTTGTAGGCAATCGGCCGTTCCTTCACGCCGCCGATGAACAGGTCCACATCCTTTTCCAGGCAGAATTTCGCGAGTTCGAGCGGGTTGGCGTCGTCCACGATGATGGTGCCGGGATCGGCCATTTCCTGAAGCGTTTTGTAGTCTTCTTTGTCGCCGGTCTGCGAGCCGACGATGGCCGTCTCCATGCCGATGAGCCGCAACGCGCGCATCAGCGAGAAAGCCTTGAACGAGCCACCGACGTAAATGGCCGCCTTTTTGCCGATAAGCTTCTGTTTGAAGCGCAGCAGTTCGGGATAAATGGCGGCCACTTCCTCGCGCACGAGATTTTGCGCACGGTCCATGATCGCCGGGTCGTCCTTGAAAAATTTCGCGGCCTCGTAAAGCGCGGCGCTCATGTCCTCGATGCCAAAATAGGAAACGCGCTTGAACGGAATGCCGTAGTCGCGCTCCATCATTTTGGCGAGGCTGGTCATCGAGCCGGAGCATTGGACGAGATTCAGCTTGGCACCGTGCGCGCGGCGGATGTCTTCGATCCGCGAGTCGCCGGTGAGGCACGAAACAACCTCGATGCCCATGCGTTTGTAATAGTCGCGTAGAATCCACGTTTCGCCGGCGAGATTGAATTCGCCCAGGATGTTGATGCTGTGCGGACTGATGTTCGAGATATCGCCGGTGCCGATGAGGTTGAAGAGCGCGTCGCACGCGGCCTTGTAACCGTCCTTTTTGGTGCCCTTGAAACCTTCGGAATGCACACCGAGCACGGGAATGCCGGTCTTGGCGGCAACGCGTTTGCAGACGGCGCTCACATCGTCGCCGATGAGGCCGACGATGCACGTTGAATAAACAAACGCGGCCTTGGGCGAATGGTGTGCGATGAGTTCGAGCAGCGCGGCTTCGAGCTTTTTCTCGCCGCCGTAGATCACATCCATCTCCTGCAAGTCCGTGGAAAAACTATTGCGATGCAGTTGCGGCCCGCTCGAAAGCGCGCCGCGAATGTCCCAGGTGTAGGCCGCGCAGCCCACCGGCCCGTGGACGATGTGCAGCGCGTCGGCAATCGGATACAGCACCACGCGCGAGCCGCAGAAGACGCAGGCGCGCTGGCTCACCGAGCCGGCGACGCTGTTCTTGCCGCAAGCCATTTCTGCTGGCTTGCCGCCCGCGCCGCCCGTGTGGACGACTTGCTTTTCGCGGCCTGGCAGAAGTTCAATCACGCGCCCACCTTCACTTTCGCGGCGACGAGGTTGCGAACTTCGTGGTTGTTCATGCGGAGCAATGCCCATTCGTCCATGACTTTCGCGCCGAGGCTGTGATAAAAGCGAAGGGCGTTTTCATTCCAGCGCAAGGCGATCCACTCGAAACGGCCGCCGCCAAGTTCCATACCAATTTTAGCGACAGCTTCGAGCAATGCCCGGCCGATACCGCGTTTGCGGAATTCCGGGCGGACATAAATGTCGTCGAGGAAAATCCCCGGCCGGCCGACGAAAGTGGAAAACGTATGGTAGTAAACCGCGTAGCCTGCCGGAGCACCACCCACGCGCGCCAGCAATGCAGCAGCGACCCGGCGTTCACCGAAAAGCGCCGCGCGCAGCGACTCGGCGGTGACTTCCAACTCGTGCGCCAGACGCTCAAACTCCGCCAACTCGCGAATCATTGCTAAGAGGAATGGCAGATCCTTCGCGGTGGCGGAGTTGATAGTGAACGGCATCATTTCATTTTTTGCATTCGCAGTCGGGGTTACCGCAGGGCACGGCGAGCAGGATGTCAGACGCCTTGATGACGGCAACGACCGGCGCGCCTTTTTTCAGCTTGAGCGCTTTGGCGGAGGCTTTCGTGATGACGGAGACGATTTCTTCGCCGCCAGGCAAGACAATGATGACCTCGGCGTTGACCACGCCGCTGGTGATTTTGCTAACTTTGCCAACGAGCTTGTTGCGGGCGCTGATGTTCATTTTATTTTCAGATTTGTAGGAGACGACGTGAGGAGTCTCTAATTTTTTTTTGAGCCTCGTCACCTCGGCTCCTACAGGAATTAGTTATTGAATTAATTCAAAGTTTTCCTCGGCGCAGTCGCGGTCTTTATGGTCGAGCAGCGCGTCGTTGATCAGTTCCATCAAGCGCAGCGCGCCCATGTAACCAACGCACGGAAAGTAACGGTGCCCCATGCGATCCAGAATCGGGAAGCCGAAGCGCACGAACGGGATGTTTTCCACACGGGAAATATATTTGCTGTAGGTGTTGCCGATGATGAGATCCACTGGATTGTTCTTGATTTGCTGGTGAAGCTCGAACAAATCCACGTTTTGCTTCACCATGGCGTCGGGCGCGTGGTTGGCGAGTATGTCCGTGAGGCGTTGTTCAAAATGCTTGCCGGAGGAACCGGTGAATACATATATCGGCTTCATGTCGAGTTCCACGAGGAATTGCGTGAGCGCGATGACATGATCAGGATCGCCGACGATGGCCACGCGCTTGCCGTGGAAGTATTGGTGCATGTCGCTCATGGCGTCGAGCAGCCGGCCGCGTTCCTCGCCAATGGTGGCGGGCACATCCACGCCGCCGTGATTGCGGAGCGCATGGATGAACGCATCCGTGTTGCCGAGACCGTAAGGCAATTCCAGCAGCGCGGCGGGAACCTTGCATTTCTCGTCCAACTCGATGGCGGCCGGATGCGAGGCGAAGTGGCCGAGCGCAATGGTGCCGACGCTGTCGCCGGAGGATTTGATTTCTTCCATCGTCGCGCCGCCGCTCGGAAACATCCGGTAACGTCCGTCCTGGGGCAAATCGAGCACGCCGCTGGTGTCGGGGAACATGACGGTTTTCACGCCCATTTCCTTGACGATGCGCTTGAGTTCGCGCATGTCGGCGGGATCAATGTAGCCGGGAATCAGGTTCAATTGTCCCTCGTCCTTCAATTGCGCCTCCGTTTTGCCGCTGGACTCGGCGAGATACTTCACCATCGCGGTGACCATGCTGGCAAAGCCGGTGACGTGCGAACCGACGAAGCTCGGCGTGTTCGCGTGAATGACCCGTTTGCCTGCGGGAATGATGCCTTCCTCGGTGGCCTTCTTGATCATCATCGGAATATCGTCGCCGATGACCTCCGACAAACAGGTGGTGTGAACCGCGACAATCTTCGGATTGTAGATCGTGAAGATGTTGGCCAACGCCTGCGTCATGTTGGCCAGGCCGCCGAACACGGAAGCGCCTTCGGTGAAGGAACTGGACGTGGCCACCACGGGCTCCTTGAAGTGACGCGTGAGGTGGCTGCGGTGATACGAGCAGCAGCCTTGCGAACCGTGGCTGTGCGGCATGCAGCCATTGATGCCGAGCGAGGCATACATCGCGCCAATGGGCTGGCAGGTCTTGGCGGGATTGATGCGGAGCGCCTCGCGCGGTTTGATTTCAGCAGTGGTTCCGTTAAGCATAATTTTGTTGGTTGAAAGGTTGAATTGTTACATCGGTTCATCCGCATCCGCCGTTGCGGCCTTGCGCCAGGCTTTGGTTTCGTTCTTCGCTTCCGTCTTGGTGGTATGCGTGAGCGGCGTGACGGACTGCGGATCTTTTTCCCACGGTGGCGTGATGAACTTCCAGACTTTCGTCGTGAGCATCCGGTCCACTTCGCGATAAAAATTGATTGCTCCGCCAAACGCCGCATACGGCCCGCTATAGTCGTAGCTGTGCAACTGCTTGCACGGCACGCCCATTTTTTCAATGACGAACTTGTCCTTGATGCCGGAGCCGATGATGTCCGGCTTGTAGATTTCGATGAGCTTCTCCATCTCGTGATGGCTGATGTCGTCAATGACAAGCGTGGTTTTTTTCATCTCGACCATCATGCCTTCGTAATCCTTGAAGTTGAAACCGCCGGCTTCCAGCGCCGCGATTTGTTCCGGCGTCTTGCTGGGCTTGAAGCGCGCGGGATCGGCCTCGACGTGCAACTCTTCGATATTGCGCGAGTCAGCGTCCACTTTGATCGTCGGCAGCACTTTGCGGCCTTCGTAATCGTCGCGGTGGGCGAACTCGTAGCCGGCGGAAACGATTTCCATGCCGATGTCGCGGAACAAATCCTGATAGTGATGCGCCCGTGAACCGCCGACAAACAGCGCTGCCTTTTTGCCGGTGTGCTTGGCCTTGATCTCCTCGCGCACGGGCCGCAGCGCAATCATTTCCTGCGCGATAACCTCCTCGACGCGATCCGTCAGCTTCTTGCTGTCGAAGAATTTGGCGATCTTGCGCAGCGTTTTTGCCGTGGCTTCCGCACCGATGAAATTCACCTTGATCCACGGAATGCCGAATTTCTTTTCCATCATTTCAGCGATGTAATTGATCGAGCGATGGCACATCACGCCGTTGAGCTGGACGGTGTGGCACTTTTTCACCTGGTCATAGCTGACGTCGCCGCTCAACGTCGCGGTGACGTGGATACCGCACTTGCGCAACAGCGTGTCAATCTCCCACGCATCGCCGCCGATGTTGTATTCGCCAAGGATGTTCATGTTGAACTCCGCCACGTCGGCCTTGTCATCGAGGCCGATGATATTTTTGAACACGCCGTTGTTGGCGATGTGATGTCCGGCGGACTGGCTCACGCCTTTGTAACCTTCGCAGGAGAAGGCCATGATGTTGATACCGAGTTCCGCCTTCATCACCTTCGCCACCGTGTGGACGTCGTCACCGATGAGGCCGACCGGACAGGTGGAGAGAATGGCAATCGCCTTGGGGTGGAAAATCTCGTAAGCCTCGCGGATGGCCTGCATCAATTTTTTTTCACCGCCGAAAACGATCTGATCCTCCTGCATGTCCGTGTTCATGCAGTATTGCAGATAATTCGTCGTGCCTTCCGGCGGGCGCACCAAATTCCGGCGCGTCGCCCAGGCGTAATAGCCGCAGCCCACCGGGCCGTGCGTGATCTGGAGCAGATCGTAAATCGGCCCCATCACCACGCCGCGACAACCGGCGTAAGTGCAGCCGCGCTGCGTGATGATGCCGGGGATGGTGCGCGAGTTGGCCCCGATTTCCGGCGGCGCTTCCGGGTCATTCAGGATGATTTGCTTGGCGCGTTTCTTGGCAGTTTTGGCGGGATAAATCTTCAGCATCTCCGCTTTAACAGCGGCCGGATCAGGCAGGCTCAAGTCGGGCGCGGTCAACGTTTCGGTTGGTTCGGACATAAAAATTCCTTTCGTGTTGGTTAGTTCACTGCGGCTGCTTAAATTTTTCCTGGCGCAACGGCTGCCGTGGCTTAATTGAACAAGCCGAATTCCATCAGGAGCTTTTCCAGCTCTGGCATGGAGAGCGGCTTCGGGATGACGAAATTGGTGTTTTGATCAATCGCCTTGGCAAGGGCGCGGTATTCATCGGCCTGACCGCATTGCGGATTCCATTCGATGACCGTCTTGCGGTTGATCTCGGCGCGTTGCACGTCGTTGTCGCGCGGCACAAAATGAATCATCTGCGTGCCGAGCAATTTGGCAAACTGCTCGATCATTTCCTTTTCGTTGTCCACCTTGCGGCTATTGCAGATCAGGCCGCCGAGCCGGACCTTGCCGTTCGTGGCAAATTTCAAAATGCCCTTGCAAATGTTGTTCGCGGCATACATCGCCATCATTTCGCCGGAGCAGACGATGTAAATTTCCTCGGCCTTGCCGTCGCGGATCGGCATCGCGAAACCGCCGCACACGACGTCGCCCAGCACATCATAAAAAACGTAGTTGAGATTTTCGCTCGCGTCATAGGCGCCGAGCTGTTCGAGCATGTTAATCGAAGTGATGATGCCACGGCCCGCGCAACCCACGCCGGGTTCCGGGCCGCCGGACTCCACGCACAGCGTGTTGCAAAAACCAGGATTGCGGATGTCGGTCAGTTCCACATCCTCGCCTTCCTCGCGGAGCGTGTCGAGCACGCTGCGTTGCGAAAGCCCGCCGAGCAGCAGGCGCGTGGAATCGGCCTTCGGATCACAGCCGACGACCATGACTTTGTGACCCATCTCGGCCAGGCCGGCGACGGTGTTCTGGGTGGTGGTGGATTTGCCGATGCCGCCTTTTCCGTAGATTGCAATTTTTCTCATAATAATTTGATTTTAATTTTTAATCCGGCGGAAACTTCCAACCGGCGCACCTGTTCCCTTTGCAAGCGCGATGCCAACCGGGTTGTTCCGCAAAACAAACCCTTAAACACCTTGTCAAATCAGGCGATTTCAGTGGAAATAATTATTGGCGAAGTTCCGAAACAGTTTTTACCGGCCTACTATCTCCGACATTTTTGTAGGATTAAAAATAGAACCTACGCAGATGTAGCCACTCGCCGGAAATAGTCAGGTTGGATTCAGCCGAATCCTGTAAACCCAACTTTTTACCGGTTGGAACTTGAATTGCTACTCAGCCGGCGGGCGCATTGTTGCGTTCAACTACTCAATCGCCATTTTGAAAAACTATGGAAACCGTTGAAACCTTGAAGGCCGAAATCAAAAAATTAAGTTTGCAGGCGATCCAGACCAAAATGGATTTGCATGATTTATCCGAAGAGTTGCCCGCCGGTTGGGAACGCATTTTGGAAGTCGCCGAGAAAACCTTTGTGACCTACCAAAAAACTCGCCGAAGCTCGCAAGAAACTGACGGCGCTGGCCGGTTAGCCCGCCATGAACAGAAAGTAAAGCAGCGGGTGACGGTCTTGCCCGCCCAACAGAAACAAACATCTCAATTTTTGATTGAGGAAGCACGTCTGCAAGATGAGCAGGAATTTCAGCGGGCGACGCAGGCTTATTCTAAACAAATGGCGGAGTGGGAAAAACTCAAAAACTTGGCTCTACGAATTCTTGCCGGAGAACACAAGTCATACACCGAAGCGTTGGTTGAGCTAAATCCGTTTGCTGAAATGTCTGACCTTGGTTCGGCGATTCATTTCACGGTTCACACCACGAAATTAGCCGAGTGTGTGTTGAAGATAAACGGTCGGCAGGCGATTCCCGCAGAGGTAAAGACACTCACGTCGAGCGGAAAAGTTTCCGTCAAACCGATGCCCAAAGGACGCTTTCACGAAATCTATCAGGATTATTTGTCTGGCTGTGTGCTGCGTGTGACACGAGAAATTTTTGCACTTTTGCCCGTGGACGGATTGCTGGTTACAGCGGCGGCGGACATGCTTGATTCACGCACAGGCCAAACGATTGAGCAGCCAGTTTTATCGGCTTTCATGCCGCGTGCGGTTGTCACTCGGCTGGATTATGACCGGCTTGATCCATCTGACGCGATTGATAATTTCCAGCATCGTGGTGATTTCAAGGCGTCGCGCAAATCCGAAACTTTTCAATCTATCACGCCGTTGACGCCCGCAGACATCTCACAAACTTCAATCGAAGACATGGGCTTTCATGATTTGATCGTCAACATTCAAAAAATGCGCGAGGAATTGAAATCAAAAATCACTGAATTGACCCAGCGTGCCAATGATACAATTCTGCAAACCAATCCAACGCCATGACCATCATCCTTGCCATTCTAGCTTTGCTCGGCATCGGGTTCGCAACCTTTGTTCTGCTAAAGAACAAAAAGCTGGAAGACGACATATTGCGTGTCCAAACCGAGGCGCAAGCATCCGTCGCCGCGATGCAACAAGAGTCGCAGGCGTCCGTCGCGGAAGCTCAAAAGCTCATTGACCAACAATTCGCCGATATGCAGCAGGAGTCGGAGCGTGTCCGACAACACTACGAAACGGAGTCGCGTAAAATTCAGGAGGCAGCCGACGCCCTTGTTGCCAAAACCATCAAGGATTTTGAACCGCTTCGGAAATACGAAAAGCTCCGTGACGCAGAAGCCGAGGCGCAACGTCAGCTTGCAGATGCTTTGACCGAGGCAACCAGTTTGCGGGCGGAAGCACAGACTTTGATGGAACAAGCCAGAAATGCAGCCGCCAACGAGCGGTCACTGGCAGTTCAAAAAGCCAAGGACATCCACGAGCAGGCGGATGCGCGGCTGAATCAAGCTTTGCATGACGCCGGGCGCATCGTGGCGGAGGCGGAGAAGCGCGCGGAACAAATTGGCGGCGATGCCTACACCGCACTGCGAGATAAGGAAATGTTGGAGCAAGCTGCCACGGCAATGCGCAATGTCATTGAGGGTTACGGTGACCGCTATCTGATTCCGACCCACAGCCTGCTTGATGATCTCGCCGCAGAATATGGTTATGATGCGGCGGGACAAGCTCTCGCCTCGGCACGAAATCAATCCAAACGCATGGTGGAACAAGGTGAGGCGGCGGCGTGCGATTACGTTGAGGCAAGCCGAAGGAATACGGCAATTCAATTTGTGATTCATGCCTTCAATGGCAGCGTGGATGCAACCTTGACGCGCGTTAAAAGCGACAACTATGGAATCCTCGAACAACGAATCCGGGACTCGTTCAGCATCGTCAACAAAGATGGCAGCGCGTTCAGAAATGCGCGCATACTTCCGGCTTATCTCGACGCGCGGTTGGCTGAACTCAAGTGGGCGGTGGTGGTGCAAGAATTGGTTTTAAGAGATCGTGAAGAGCAGCGTTTCCAAAACGAGCGGCGGCGTGATGAGCAGCGGGCAAAGGAAGCGCAAGAAAAGCAAATGCGCGAAGTGGAAAAGGAAAAGGTTCTGATAGCGGCAGCTTTAGCCGAAGCAGAAAAAAAGTTTGCGCAGGCGTCTGCCGACCAAAAAGAGCAATCCGAAAAAGAATTGCAGGAATGGAAACAAAAGTATGCTGATGCAACTACGCGGGAACTAACCATCGCGCAACAAACGAGCAAGGGCAGGATCTATATCATTTCCAATGTGGGATCTTTCGGCGAGGGCATTTACAAAATTGGGCTGACACGACGCCCAGCCGAAGAACGGGTTGATGAATTAAGCAGTGCCAGCGTGCCATTCGAGTTTGATATTCACGCAGTGATTGAAACCGACAACGCGCCAGCGCTGGAATACAAACTCCATCAGCAATTTCTCGCCTTGAGGATAAACAAGATAAACCTCCGCAAAGAATTTTTCCGTGTGAGTTTGAATGATGTTCGCCAAAGCATGATTAAACTGGAGCAGGGAAAAGATTTCAACGGCACGGTAACATGGACAGAAAAAGCTAAAGCTCAACAATACTACGACAGTCTCGATATTGAACGTGATTCTCAAGCCAAAGAGAAATGGCTTAAACGCACACAGCTTATAGCCGAACGCCGAGAACGAGCCGCATCGAGACTTTCCTTATCAAATGGTCACGAAACAAATGGCGATAGCCAAGAGAACTAATTTCTCGACTCCTCACCCGCACCGACAATTCGCGCTGCGACGACCAAATTGTTCGTCCAACCCAAACTGATTTTACCAATGACGCTTTCAGCAAAGCAGCGTGCGCACGTTGTAATATCCGCCTAGCACGAGATGCTCGGATTCTCCAGAAAGCAGCGACTTGGGCAGCAGTCCGCTGAAGAAAAGAATTTTGGCCAGCGGCACTTCCACTTCCCACGCGCTGGAACCGAATTCCCAGGCCACTTCGGGATCGGAAGTGAACGAACTCAAATTGTTAAGTTGCACCAGCGTGATGCGCCGGCCGGCGCTCTGGCGGTTCTCATCACGAATGGCGTATTCCTCCGGGTCGTGCGTGCCGCGAAAAAGCGTTTTGCTGCGGGTGTCCGGGAAGCGACGGCGCAGTTCGTCCTGGCAAAACGTGTAAAGCAGATCCAACTGCATCAATACGCCGATAGACTTGGCCGAGCCGCGCATCCGATCCAGGGTGAAGGCGTCGCGCGCGTCGGCGTTGTCAGCCAGTCGCCCGTTGTGGTAAGTGGCGAGAATGCCGAAGCGGCTTTCCACCCAAGCCTTGAGCACGGCACCCGCCTGCCGGTTACTGTCCGCTCCCCAGGCGCGCAATAAATTTACATAACTGTAAACGGGTTTTGATTTTCCGTGCTGCTCGATTTTTTCATTGAGGCCAAATTTGACACAAATGTAATCGTGAAACAGCCGGCTGCGTTCCTCGGCGTCGGGAAGTTCATCCAGACGGCGGAACAGCGAACCGTCGGTGGTTCGCGCGCCGTCAATTTCCACCGGCAGCGGGTTGGCTTGAAATTCTTCGGAGCCAATGATCCACGGCGAAAGATTGCAGCGGTTGAGCGAGCAGGAAGAGCGCGAAGGGTCTTCGGCGATGTTCTGATGATATAAATTTTCCGGCGGACGCATTAAAAACAATGGGTGTGCGGGTTTTATATCATTGCGTGGAAAGGTTGAGAAGCTTTTGTGTTTGGATGTAAATGGCGGCGGTGACTTTGGGGTCGAGCTTTTTCAACCAGCGCGCGGGAATGCCTTGAACACCGTAGAGCGCACCGGCAAGCTGCCCGGCCAGCGCGCCGGTGGTGTCGGCGTCGCCGCCGCGATTGACCACGCGCACGAGGCAATCTTCAAAGCTGCCGGTGTTGAAAAATCCGTCGAAGACAGTTTGCACCGTGTGCACGATGTAGCCACTGGTATGGCCGGGCCAAGGTCTGAAGCTGAAGGCGGGAAACCGGGCAATCAGGTCGCCAGCAATTTCATCACATGCAGCTTGCTCGCCTTCAAGTAGGAGCCGCCGGGTCATGCAGGCCAGCGCAGCGGTGGCAGCGTCGGATTTTGGATGGTTGTGCGTGATATGCGCCTGCTCAAGGCTCCGTTCAATGACGAGTTCTTCACTTTCCAGCGAGACGAGCACAGTAGGGAGGTTGCGCATGGCCGCGCCGTTGCCACCATTTTCTTCGGCCGGCGGAACGCACAAGCTGCCACTGGAAATATAATAGCCGATGCCGCGTCGGCAGGCATTCCCGATGTCCACAGGATTACCGCGCATCCAAGTTGCAAAAGCATCGGCAATGGCGTGTGCATTCCAGCCGCCGCTGACGATCAGGGCGGAACCGAGCGCAAGCGCCATTTCCGTGTCATCCGTCACGCGTCCCGGTTTCAGGTGCAGCCAGCCGCCGCCGATGATGTCTTTGTGCACTTTGAATTGCGCGGCGATTTCGTGTGCCGTCATGAATTCCACGGTGGCACCCAGCGCATCGCCAATGGCCAGACCAAGGAATGATCCCAAGGCACGATCCAGCAGCCATGGATTTGATTGCGGTCGGGTTGGTTGGCCTTGAAAAGTGATCATGCACGCTTGAGTTGGCAGCTCAAGCTGCGGTCAGGCGGCAGCCGTTTCGCCGCGCCGAAAGCGTTTAAAATCAATGCCCAGGCGTTTCACGCGCAGCCCCATCTGCCGTTCGGTGAGACCAAGCTTGCGCGCGGCGGCGGCCATGTTGCCGTCACACGATTTGAGGTCGGCGACGATCATTTCGTATTCCAGCGCGGCGACGGCGGTGTCCAACGTGCCGCCAGTGGTAGATTTCTCGGAAGCATCCTTTTTCTGCAACGTCGGCGGCAGATGATGCGCCTCGATGGATTTGCCCGGCGCGAGCAGCACGGAGCGTTCGATGCTGTTTTCCAGTTCGCGCACGTTGCCAGGCCAGTGATAGCTCATTAGTAAATCAATCGCGGCGGTGGAAATCCGGCGCACGGATTTCTGGTTCAGCTTGGAATATTTTTCCACGAAGAAATCAGCGAGCAACAGGAGGTCAGACTTGCGTTCGCGCAACGGCGGTGCATAAATCGGAAACACGTTCAGTCGGTAATAAAGGTCGGCGCGAAATTTATCCTGCTCGATCATCTCCTCCAGATTGCGGCTGGTGGCGGTCAGGATACGCACGTTCGCCTTGATCGGCGTGTGACCGCCGACGCGCTCAAATTCTTTTTCCTGCAACACGCGGAGCAGCTTGACCTGCGTGGCAGCCGAAACGTCGCCGATTTCATCGAGAAAAATCGTGCCGCCCTCGGCTACTTCAAACCGTCCCTTGCGCATGGCGATGGCACCGGTGAACGCGCCCTTTTCGTGGCCAAACAACTCGCTTTCGATGATGGATTCCGGCAGCGCGGCGCAATTGAATTTCACGAACGCCTTGCCTTTGCGCGGGCTTTGCTCGTGCAGCGCGCGGGCGATAAGTTCTTTGCCGACGCCGCTTTCGCCGCGAATCAAAACAGTCGTCACGCTGTTGGACACCTGTTCGATGTGGCGATAGACCGAGCGCATCGCGTCGGAATTGCCGATCATGTTCGGCGGGCGGAAACTTGTTTGGATTTGTTGCTGCAACCGCTCGTTCTCGCGCTGGAGCGATTCCAATTTTTCCTGCGCGAGCCGATGAAAATGCACGGTGTGCGCGATGACATTAGCGATCAGCGACAGCAGCCGGCGGTCAGACGAAAGCCGCACGCGTCCGTCAAGGATACGTTCCACACTTAAGGCACCAATGACTTCCTCGCCGAATTTGATCGGCACGCAAATGTAGGCAGCCGATGGTGAGCCAGGTTCAATTTTCTGTTCCTGCTGCCAGCGCGTTTGCAAAACCGCTTCCTTGGAAATATCCGGCACCACAATCGCCTGACCGGATTCGATGACTTGTTGAACCAAATCGTGGCAGGCGACCAAATAATCATGTTGGCTTTGGCCACTGGGAAGCCCGACCGCCTCGCTGATGCTGGCCGTGCCGTCTTCGCGATTGAGAATGGTGATCGTGCCTCGCTTCATCCCCAAACCATCGGCCATTTTCAAAAGCACCGGCCGGATGACTTCGCGGAGTTCCAGGCTGCTTTCCAGCGTGTAGGATATGTCGAAAAGAAGGCTCAATTCGTCCACGACGCGGCAGCCAGCCCCTGCCGTCGGCAGGCTGATTTTTTGCGCGTCAATACCCGGACATCCAGGGAGACATTCGTCCAACAATTTTTTCACACACGAACTCCCGCAAGGCGTGTGCCAAGAATCCAGGTCTCCACCACAGACCAAACAGCATCGCCTTTTCTTTCATCGGCAATTCCACGTCTCCGGCGGTTGGAACAGCGTTTGCTTATTTGTCTTCCAAGTTCAGACAAAGACAATTTTTGACCGGAACTGCGTATAAAATCGCAGACGGAGTTGTTTTCTTTTGTCCAAGTCGCGCAAAGATTGACAGCAACTATCCTTGGCCGATATTTTTTGAAACGATTTTCGACGAGGCAAATGCTTTCGGCAATTCGATCACTCACGAACAAGATTTGTGTTGTGTTTTTCTCCTCATCAAGAACGCATATTGCCAATCTCCCTTCACAATAAATTTACTGACTGATGGTTTTTATTTTTTGCCAACCAGCGGCGTGATAACGATTGACGAAATATAAATCGCGTTGCGTTCAAGTTCAGCATAGCGTTTTGGCAGGATGCCAACGGCGGAGAGCGTGTTACTCCGAAGGTAGTCGGCGATAAGGCCGAGCCGCCAGCCAAGAACGACAACATCGGCGGTGGAAAACACGAGCGTTATTTTTTGCGGCGGCTCATTCTTGTCGGCGTCGGCATCGGGGTTTGGATCAAGTGAGAACTCAATCAACTGGCTGGCGTTAAATGCGCGGCGATGATTCTCGTCGAAGCGGAACTCAATGCAGGCCGCATAGGTGTTGGCGGTTTCGTAACATTTATCTTGTAGGAACGTGGACATGATGTTTAGGAGTTGATGGTTAGATACCGATTCCCCGCGAGCGGCGGGGCGGCGGCACGTTTAGTTTGATGTTCGGGCGCACCCGTGGCGTTTCCTTTACCGCAGGTGAAATTGTTTCAGCCGGTTTCATGGCCTCGGTTGTTTCAGCTTTAGCGGCCTGCTCCTTGGCGACGTTTGCCGTGCGTTCGAGGCCAAGCCAGCGGCGCACGTCCTCGACGATTTGGGCGAGCTTTTGAACGGGCGACAGCCGGGTGACTCGGAAATGCCGCGCCGGACGACGTGCAGCGGTTGACGGCGGCGGCGCGGTTTTTTCCTGCACCTTGCGGGTGAAACCGAGCTTGGCCAAGTCGTCGCGCAACGCCTGCAACTCGATGGCAGCCTTGCGTTCGTGCGAATCAGCAACGCGGCGGGCAAGCAACTCGGAATCATCGGTGAAAATATGGACGCGCTCGCGTCCGCGCGAAATCGAAACGTAAAATTGTTCGCGGTTGACGGCGGGGAAGGATTTTGAGGATGCGACCAGCAGCACCTCATCCACGGTTTTGCCTTGCGACGAATGCGACGTGACCGCGTAGCCGTGTGTGAAGGCGTTGAAACCGGCGGGAATCGTGCGGCCATCGGCAAGGGCAATGCAGCCGTTCCGAATCGTCTTCACTTGCACCCGTTCGCCATTGATAAACTCTTTGCCGTGGTTGGCCTGCAACAACAGCCAGTCGCCAGCGGCCACTTTCAATTTGCGGGACTCGCCCACGTCAAAGGACGCGGCGGCGCTGGCGGGGATGAAATCCACTTCCGTGCCGTCAGGACGACGAACACGCAGGCCGGTTTCCATCGTGGCGACCACTTCCACCGTTTCACCACGCTCAAATTTTCTGGTATGCCGGACGAAACGCAGACGTTGGCCGGGTTCAAATTCGCGGGCGCTTTTCTTTTGGGCAACCGTCCATGAAAGCGAATCAAAGACGCAATGACGGCTCTCATCCTCTGGCTGATTACGCCGTCGGCCTTTAGCGTCTCCCGCACCTTTTCCGTCACCGCGTCAATCTCCGCCCACGTCGGCGAGACGAGCAGCGCGGATTTGCCCTGCTTGGTGGCCGACACATACGCATCGGCGGCACGTTGATAAAGCTGTCCGTCATCGTTCGCTATTTCGCTGACCGCGCCAAGTTCGACGAGCTTGGCAAACGCCTTGTCGGTTTGCTTGGCGGCGGCAAGTTCAACCACCTGCCGGAACGCTTCCGGTTTCTGGCGGCGAATGGTCGTCAGCTCGCCAAAACGGTAAGACGAATACTGCTCGATGATGCGGAGCGCATCGCCGCGCGGAACGGACGAATGCTGGCCGGTGTCGCCAGATAGAATTACCCGGCAATCGTCGCGGCGGGCGAGTTCAAATAATTTCACCATGTCATCCAGACCAACCGCCCCGGCTTCATCGAGGACAATCACGACACCCGGGGAAAGTTTGCCGCCTGCCGCCGAAGCTGCCATGCAGTCTTTGGAGCGTCATGGCATCCATGCCGTCCTTGCGAAGCGTGTCGGCAGCGGAGGCAGTCGGCGCACAAAACAGGCAAGGCCTGCCCTCACTTTGCAGGATACTGGCCAACTCTTGCAACATCGTGCTTTTGCCGGAACCAGCGAGGCCGCGAAAGCCGGTGAAACGGTCGGGACTGGTGAGGACGTGAGCCAATGCCTTGCGCTGGTCAAGGCCGAGGCGGGCGGATGGTTCATAATGGTGGACGAACGGCGCGACCGCCTCGACCCCGGCATTGACGGCGCGAATCAGGTAAAGCTCTTTGGACAAAATTTCCCGCGTGGAAAACTCCGAACCGACCCGCACCAACTTGTCGTCAGCGGCCAGATTATCTTTGAGCCGTCCCAAGTTCAATTGACCGCAACCCTTGATGAGAGCGGCTTCCAAAATCTTGTGCTGCGGGGCGACCGAGCGGCGTTCAAAGACATGGGCGAGGCCGTGCGCGAGGGCATCATCCGGCCTGACGTATTGGGCGAAAGCTTTGGGCTTGCCATCGGCCGCGGCGACCACTTGCGAATGCCGCGCTTCTCAAAAAAACCGATCTCGCCGAGTTGCTGGTCGCGCACCTGTTCATCGGACACGCCCTTGAGTTTTTTCGGGCGCGACTGGTGGACGACATGGGCAACTTCCTTTTTGGTGAGCTTGCGACCGAGCTTGTCTTCCTGACGTTTCACGGCCATGTCCCGTTGTTGCGACCGTTTGGAAAACCGTTCAATCAGCTTGGCGTCAACGCCGTCAATTTCAAACGCCGAGCCGGTGCGCCGGGTGACATAACCGATTCTGGTGCAGACGCTTGGCGAGTTCATTGCGATAGACTTCCGTGCCGTAATTGATTGCCCCGAACATATCGCCCGTTTGCAATGCCTTCCAACGCTCCTCTTTCTTGTCCCAAGTGCAGTTGAACAGGACGAAGTGCGTATGCAACTGCGGATCAAGTGCGCGGGACGTGGTATGCAGGAAGGCCGCGCCAACGAGGTTGCCGGTGGTGCGATCCTGTTCCTGAATGCCACCCTTGCGAACTCTGGCGGCGGCGAACTGTTCCAATTCACGGATGGCCAACTGTGAGGCTTCCTTGTGCGCCTCGATGATACGCCGGTCATTCATGGTGACGGCCAGAATCGAAACTGATTTGGGCGGTGAACACACGAAGTCGAAATAAACCCTGCGCTCCTTGAAATGCTGCGGCGTCAATTGTTCGCCCGTCAATGGATGCTGGTTGTCGCAGAGGTGCAGGAACGCTTCACGAGTCACCACGCCACCCGGTTGCAGTCCCAATCGTTCCGCCCCGATGCCCAACCATTGACCGTGTTTCGTTTGTCCCTGCGTGTAATAATCGTTCTGGGAAAGATGCTCGTCGAAGTAGGACTCCGCACCCGCCCGATTCTTCTGTGGTATGCCGCTAAACATAAATCACCACTTTACGGGAAAATCCGCCAACAGGTTGTGATGAATTCCTCACAACCTGACATTCCGGTTTCAGCTAGAATTCTCGTCATCATGGTTGAAACGGTAGCATTAAGTTCAAAGCGGATTGCACCTGTGGAAGTGCAATCGCCAACCCTGCCCATGCTACGGTTTGGACGAAGTGAAATGCCGTATAAACCGAAGCGTCGGATGCCAGTGGTGAATGGAATAAACCGGCGGTTTCTGACAGTGGAAACCGGAAAGTATGCCATGACACTTACCCCGCCTCGCGCCAGTGGGCGCGGTGCCGGAAGCCGACTCGCTAGGCCGCTCGTCGCCAAGCCCGACGGAAAACCAAACGGCGAGCTAAACGCCATCGGATGAAACGTCGTCGCCGTGAACAAAACAAAGCCGTCAAGTTGCCGGTGGAAAAACCGGCAATCGCCGCAAGGCTTGAACCTCACGACGCCGAATCATCGGCCATGAAAGGAACCGGAAAAATATTATGAGCAAACGCATTGATTACGGACAAATCGCCGCAAAAATGGATTATCCGACACTCGATAAAAAACTGGAACAACTGGCGCAACACGAGCCGCCGAAAAACCGGAAAACCGCCGTTGACCTGTTGGAACCGTTGCGCGAACGAATAATCGCATTGCACCGCAAAGGCTGGAGCAGCCAGCAACTCGCGGACGAATTGAAATCCGCCAGAGTGCCGGTGAGTCCGGCGCGGGTGCGCGAATGCTTGAACCGCTGGACAGCGGGCGGCAAGGGAGCCGCCAAACGACGCGGAGCCAGCCAAAGCAAACGCACCGCCGCGCCCACCACGCCGCCAGCGGCGGCAAGTCCAAGCGGACGGGGCAAGAACGCAGCCGGCGACGGCCAGCCGAAACTTGGACTGACGCAGGGTTGAACGCAGTTGCGTCTGAATGGTGGCGGCGGTGCGAGTCGCACTTCCCACCAAGGGACGCTCGCAGGCCGGTCACCGTCATGGTGCGTTGCTGAATCGGCAAGCACCCTGCCAGCAACCCGCCTGTGTTGCTTCATCAAAAGTTAGACGGTTCGTGAGCGCCGACCGTCCCGCCGACCGGAGCGGACGCGAACGAATAATTATTGGGTGTCCGCTCCGAACGTCGTGCCGTTCGTCGTCACCAACCGGACAGGAAAATGAAATCGCGCCGGTCGTGTGCCGATTGTTGGTTGGTTCGTTGCCGCGTGCGACGGTCACGGGTTTCTCGCCAAAAGCAAAGGCAGCTTTTAGGATGGCGTCACTGGTTTGGCGGAATGGCGTCCGAACCTTTGCTGCCGCGTCTTGCAAGCGAACGTCGCAGTCTTACTTATTGGGCGCTCTGGCTGCCGCGCCGGGCAGCGTGGCGATGCTCCGTGCATCGTCTGCCGGTTTTCCATGTGGCGAGTTGCATGGTTTTGAGCGCGTTGCCCTGCCGCTTCATTTTTCGTTGAACGCCCATGCCGTCGTCCTGTCGAATCTTCGCCTATCATAGGCCAGGCTTTTTGCCTGCAAAGCGAAAGCGCCCCTCAATTGAGGCTTCATTGGTGAGAGTTTGACCGCCGGTCTGCGGTCGGCTTGATGACCCCACAAAAATTCTTCCCCAGGTGCGGACTTTTTCCGCCTTGGGGAAATTTGTCGAAACGCACTTTGTTCCGGCCTTGGCCGTCGTGCGTTCCGAGATTGGCTGAAGAAAAATCGCGGCCCTAAAGCTGTGTGATTTCCGCACTGGCCAATGACGAATTTGCGGTAAAACCAGAGAAGTGAAAATGAACAGGCCGACTTTGAACCGACGCCCCGTCGTCACGCCGCGCCAGCGGCGACCGATTGCGCCCGTTCATAGGTTGCCGGGAGCAAACCCGCCAGCCAGCCAACCGGCAATGGGTATTTGATTTCATCGTGAAACCAAATTCAGGCCGGGCAAAAGTTGTAATGAATTCATTACAACCTGCCCGGCGGATTTGCTGTAAAAACAGAAGACTGCACTTTGTTCGTTTAACGAACAACGCAGATTGAATTGCATGAGATTCTGATTCGGTTGCCATGAAGAAGCTGAACTTGATTCGACGGCAGGTCATCGAACTGCGCCAACGGCGACCGTGGCGCGCGTTCATGGGTTGCTGGGAGCGAATCCATGAGCATGGCAACCCGCAATGGGAATTTGGCTTTATCGCGAAACCAAATTCACGCCGGGCAAAAGCTGTGATGATTTCGCCGCAACCTGCCCGGTGGATTTACGGTAAAAAAACAGAGGCTGCATTTTGTTTCAATATGAAACAACGCAGATCAAATCGCATGAGATTCTGATTCGGTTGCCATGAAAAAGCTGAACTTGATTCGACAGCAAGTCAGGAAACTACGCCAGCGCAACGGCTGGTCGCAGGAGAGATTTGCCGTCAAATTGCAGCTTGCCGGCTGGCACAACGCCACACGCAGCACCGTTTCCAAGATCGAAGGCGGCTCAATGGGTGTCGCCGAATATGACCTGCTGTTTATTGCCGCCGCGTTGCGCGTCCACTTCGCCGACCTTTTTCCAGAAATTGATTGGAAACGCCCGATGGATGAAACCGTCCACAAATACATTCCCCAGGAACTGCACGACCTCGCCCCTGAATTTTGACCAAAGGAGAACCGCATGGAAACCATTCCAAAAACCGAAACACCGCCCAACCCACCGCCACCCGAACGGCTGGCGTATTCAATTCAGGAAGCCGCCGATATGCTCGGCGTTAATTATTTCAGCGTTTACCGGCTTATCCAGCGTGGCAAACTTAAACCGTGCCGGGCGTTGCGCGGCAAGCTGCTCGTCCCGCGCACCGAACTGTTGAAGCTGCTGGCAACCGAATGAGGCATTTATGAGCAATCCATTTGAACACCGCCGCCCAACCGAACTGGAGGACAATGCCCACGCCGAGGCCGTCCGGCACTTTGCCGAACATTTGAAGCAGTTTCCCGCCAACCGCGAGGCGGTTGAGCGTCTGGAGCGGGACGCTGACAAAATCGCACTGGCGGCGAACCGGGCCGCAACCAAGCCCACACCCAAAGAGAACGTCATTCAAGCCGACGACGGCAGGCAATGGCACAAGAGCGTTGATCTCATGGAAAACATCCATTTCTGCCACCGGCCAATCTCCTACGGGGCGGAATATGCGGTGGTGGAGCATTTCCCGGTTCGCGGCACGAATGAAATCTTGAACCGAGGCTGGAACGCTGGCGAGGTGTTGAAAGCGTTCACGCAAGGGCTACGGCAGACGTTGCGGGTTTGGACGGAGGACATGACCGCGCAGGTGCAGGAATTTTTGGCGGAGAAATTTCCCGGCCAGGACTTGAGCCGCGTGGCTGACGCCTTCATCCATAAATGCACAACGCAGGCAGTCTCTCAAAAGCCCACACTCACGCACAGCCACGAGCAAAAACACAGTCGCGGCATGAGGATTTGAGCGCGTTTCCAAACACCTTTTTCTATACTGCTTTTCTATACTGTTTGCACTTTTTATAGCCAAACGCGACCAAACGCAGCTAAAGCAGAAACGAATAAAACCTTTATGGTTATTGAGCGAATCAGCGATTGCTTCCCGGAGCTAAACATAGCAAAAAGTCCTTTTTTCGATCCGTAGTCAGCCGCTCTATCCAATTGAGCTATGGGTGCTGCCTTTTTATCAAAGCATTATGGTTTCACGCAGTTCCCAACTTGACTACGCGCCACTCTTCTGTTGCATGCCAATGTCTTGTCTTGCAAGACCAGTCGAGTCGAATTTGATCCACGTTGTCATGCGCCAAGCACATTATCAGAATGTCTTCGACGACCGCAAGCGCAGAATACACGGCTTGTGGACCGAAACGGCATTTTAAACGCCCGGCGTAACGCCGTTGACTCCCTCACCGGCCAATAGTCCACCAAGCGCGTCCGCCTCGCTGAATGTCGCACCGATGCCGAGGCCCAAGGATCGCCACGCAGGATCCTAAAAATGTGCGCCGCGATCTATGACTGACTTCAAGGATCAAAGTCTCATCCCGTTTACCGTTCGCAAATGACCACAATTTCCGCCCCTCCAAATACCGAACTTATGCTTTAGCAGCATCGAGGAGGGTTCTGTATATGAACGTCAGCAAACTTGGCCAAGGTAAAAAAGCGTGTAAAATATAAATTGACTGTTTTTTAGATTTGTAGTATTTAGAACTATTCAGTGAATCTTAAATTCGCTTTCATTAAAAGATCTGAACGAATCAATTCTTCGGCATCTAATATGAAATTACCTTTTATTTCAGCATTAATAGTCTTGGCGACAGCGAATGTGCAGGCGCAAACAGATTTACTTCTCGATTTTACCCGGACCGGCGGAGACATAGTTGAGGTTGGTCACAGCGGGGTCAATGGAGTTCAAGCCCAGACGATTGAAAATATTAAGCTTTTTATCAACCGCATTATACTCTATTGGAATCCACTTGTTATATTAATGAGTTTATTTCTTGCCACAAGATATTTAATTCATCTGCAATCATAGAATTTAAGATGTTTTTCAGGGTTAAGAATCCGCACCAAGCCGCCTCACTCATGAATACCCCACCACGTGAATACACCACCACCACCCTTGGAATCGCTAAAAATATGAACCACGCTTTTATCGGCGCAGTCTGCGGCTTGGGCTTGTTGTCCAGTGTGTATAGTCAAGCGATCATCAATTTGGATTTGGGCAACAACGCGCTGGCCTCGAATGGCGCCGGCTTCACGAAGCTTGGGATTACCAGCGGAAACTATGCCGTCAACAACGGGAGCTACTACCTGTGGACCAACGTGGCCAACAGTGGTTTAAGCCTGACCATGACGAACATCGCCGAGTATGGCGGCAACGGGACGTTGGACGCCGACGGGTTTTATAACATCTCCGGCAATGGTCCCGCTTATTTCACGATCAACAATTTGCCGGCGGGCACACCGGTCACGTTATACGCCTGCTGGGCATGGAATGGCGCATCCCATGCGCCCATCATCTTTTTCGGCGGAACGCAGATCACCGTCACCAATAACGGCGAAATGGCCAACCCCAGCCTTGCAACATTGCAGAACGTGGGCACCGCGACGGCGGCGGCGGATGGCACTGTCAGCGGTTATTGGTATGGTGACCAAGGTGGCACACCGGTAGGCCATCAGGAAGGCCAGATCGGAGCGCTGATTATCAACGTGGGGCCATGCCGGCCGGTGGTCAGCATGAATGGGGCGAATGCCATCGGCGTGCAAATTAACACCACCTTCATCGATCCGGGAGCGACTGCAATTGAAACCTGCGGCGGTCCGGTCACGTTGACCACCAACGGAACCGTGAATACCTCCAGCCCGGGCACCTACACGCTGACTTACACCGCCATTTCAACTGTAGATAATGCGACGAATACAGCGACCCGCACGGTCAATGTGTGGAACAGCGACATGCTGAATTTGGATCCAGCCAAAAGCGGTGACGGCATTTCCACTCCCGCGGGGTTTAACCGGCTCAATTGGGCCAACTCCAACCCAATGACTTTTTCAGCGGCAAGCGTAAACGGCTCGACCTATACGGTTGGTTTCACGAATGTCAGCGGCACATATAATTTTGCAAATTATAACACCCTCGATCAGGACGGTTACTATGTCAGCAGCGGCGTCACGGCCGGGTTCTATGTGACCGGACTGAACCCCGGCGATGTGGTGACGCTTTATGCGTGCTGGGGATGGAATGGCTCTTCAGACCCCGGGGTCATCACTTACGGCGGAACCACCAAAACCCTCAATGTTGGAACCGGTATCACTTCCCCTTCGACCAACACCTTTATGCAAATCGGCTCGGCGGTGGTGGATGGCACCGGCACCGTGCGCGGCACTTGGACCGGACTATCGGGGAAGGAAGGCCAGATTGGCGGCATGATATTCAGCGTTGCCACGCCCGGAAACTTCAGCGTTTCGCCAGCCAGCATCACCAACAATTGCCTGGCGATTCGGCCACCTTCAGCGCCACTCCGGCGCTCGGGGCCACGAGTTATCAATGGTATGATCCTTCTTCTCAACCGATCACAGGCGCCACCAACACGACGCTCGTGCTGTACTAACACGCATCCGTCCGACAGCGGCACTTACACGATCGTCGCGACCGGCCCGACCTGGCCCTCTCACGAATTCGGTGCAGCTGCTGACCACGGATTCCGCTCCGCCGCTCATGACCCTGAATGGAACCAGCCCGATGGTGATTGCGCTGGGCAGCACTTATACCGAGCTTGGCGCGACCGCTTATGACACCTGTCCTGGCAACAGTTTGACGGTGACCACCACCGGCAGCGTCAACACCGGCGTGGTGGGTGAATATGACATCACCTATTCGGCAGTCACCGGCGCCGGCGTCCCGGGCAGCCTGACGCGGACAGTGCAGGTGGTTGATCCGGCCCTCCAGAACCTTGTCATCACGCCATCGTCCATTGCTCCTCAATGCGGCAGCAACGTGACATTCACGGCCTCGGTCAATGGTTTGCCGCCGATCACCTATCAATGGTATGACAACCAGGCCAACGCCATCCCCGGGGCCACCAATGCCAGCTACACGCTGGTGGACCCGACCGACGCCAGCGCGGGCAATTACACGGTGGTTGCCCAAAATGCCTACAACTCCCTGACCAATATCGCGACCATCACTTCGGTTCTGCACACAGCCCCGCCGGTCATGACGCTCAATGGCGCCAACCCGGTCAACCTGCTGCTGAACAACCCGTATGTGGACGCCGGCGCGACGGCGTATGATTTGTGCGCCCAAGCCAGTTTGCCCGTGAGTTCCAACAACCCGGTGAATGTTTCCGTGGCGGGCGCTTATACCGTGACCTATTCGGCCACGACCGCCGACGGCACTCCGGGGACGATCACGCGGACCGTCATTGTCAGTTCGACACCGAATTTCGGGCCCAATGTGCTGATATTTGATCCGACGATGACCAACATCCAGAACCAGATAACCGCAGTTTATGCGCAGCAGAAATACAACCAATTCGGCACGCAGCGCACCGCCATGATGTTCAAGCCTGGAGTCTATCCCAACCTTGACCTGCCGCTGGGCTACTACACCCAGGTGATTGGCCTGGGGCAGTCGCCCGATGACGCCACCATTACCGGCGACCTCTATTCGGATGGGGTTTTGGTGAATGAAAACGCGACCGTGAACTTCTGGCGCGGGGCGGAAAATCTGGCCGTGGTTCCCACCAACAGCGGCAATTACGTCATCTGGGCGGTTTCCCAGGGCACCTCCTTCCGCCGCATGCATGTCCACGGCGAGGTGGACCTGGCAAATCATACGGATGGAAACTATGCCAGCGGCGGGTTTCTGGCTGATTCCAAGGTGGATACCACCATCAGTTCCATCGCGCAGCAACAATGGCTCTCCCGCAACGACGTTTTTGGAAACTGGTCCGGGGGAGTGTGGAACATGGTGTTCGTCGGTGTTTCCAATCCGCCGGCGGGAACCTGGCCGGCCAAAGTCTATACCACCATTACCAATACTCCTCTGATTGCGGAAAAACCGTATTTATACTTGGACACCAACGGTAATTACGCCGTCATGGTTCCGGCCCTGGAGACCAACAGCTTGGGAACCACCTGGGCCTCCGGTCCGACGCCGGGAACGTCCATTCCCATCAGCCAGTTCTATGTGGCCAGCCCGGACACCGACACCGCCGCCAGCATCAACGCCGCCTTGAACTCCGGGCTGAATCTGATCCTGACCCCCGGGGTTTACCAGCTCACCGGCAGCCTGCTGGTGACGAGGCCGGACACCATCATCCTGGGGCTGGGCTACCCGACGCTGATTCCGCAAACCGGGACGCCCGCGCTGACGGTTTCCGATGTGGATGGCGTGAAAGTGGCGGGGCTGTTGTTCGACGCCGGCCCGGTGCAGTCCACCACATTATTGCAGGTGGGAGCCGGTGCCAGTTCCCTGAGTCATTCCGGCGACCCGATATTCCTGTATGACATCTCCATGCGCGTCGGCGGGGCGGTCGCCGGCACAACCTTGAGCTGCCTGCAGATTGATGCAAATGACGTCATCGGGGACAACCTCTGGCTATGGCGCGCAGACCATGGCACCGGCGTCGGCTGGACCCAGAACGTCTGTAATAATGGTCTGATCGTCAATGGCGACCGGGTGACGATGTATGGGCTGTTTGTCGAGCATCACGAACAGTATCAAACATTGTGGAACGGCAATTGGGGACGGCTTTACTTCTACCAGTCGGAATTGCCTTATGATCCGCCATCTCAAGGCGCCTGGTCCGAGGCTCCCGGCGTGGATGGCTATGCGTCCTACAAGGTCGCGGACCAGGTCACCAGCCATCAGGCCTACGGACTGGGCATCTATGCCGTGTTCATCGACAGCACAAACATCAGCTGCTTCAACGCCATCGAGACGCCAACCAATTCGCAACAGGTTAATATGCATGACATGATTGCGGTTTACATCGCCGGAAACACCAGCGGCAGCGGCGTCTCGTCCCTCAATCACATCATTAACGGCACCGGTGCCACACTCTCCGGTCCGGGCTTTGGCGGAACCGCAACGGCCAACAGCCTCTGGCTCAATCCCACGTTCAGCATCATCGCCGGCATGACCGGTTCCGGCGCCGCGATCACCTTTCCCGGCGAATCCTGGCATGCCTATCAACTGCAATATAAGAACAACGTGACCGACCCGGGCTGGTCAAATCTTGGCAGCCCCGTCGGCGGCAATGACGGGCTCCAGCCAATCAATGATCCATCCCCGGCCTCCAGCCGCTTTTATCGGATCGAAGCCTTTTAAGCATCGAATAGCTTTCAATGCTCAAGAATATGCAATCAGTTTATTTTGGAGCGACCCTATGATTTTGGCTGCGGCATTGAAACCGTCATGGCGCAGAAGTTGAAAACGGGAAGTAGATAGCCACCGCACCGAACGCTGTCGGGTATCGCCGTAATGATGGTTGGCCCAGGTTCCGGGACACTGGCAGTGATTTTTTACCTGCGTCGCGACGATTTGAAATTCCGCTTTGGATGATTTTCAGTGCCGATAATTTTTCAGCAGCCAGGAGAAATTCAAAAATGCCTGAAACGCCGCAGTCGGCAGACAATTATTTGCGGGCGATTTTCAAGCGCCAGACATTCCAATGCGTTCCCAGCCGTGCGCAGACGACCGCTGGAGCCTCGGCATATAGGCGGGCACCGAGTTGCAAGGCGGTCGCCCGCAATTTTTTCTGGCGTGATGCGATCAATTCATTCAACCGGGTCGCCTCCGTATCTTGTCGCGCGCTGTGTTCCTTGATGAATTGCTTCAGCAGAAAGCAGTCGTGATCATCTCCAAGCTGTTCGCCAAGCCGCACCAGTCCATCCGCCATTGTGCTCACCGCCGCCGGCCACTCCGGGCAAATCAGCCGGAACTGGTGACCCAAAGTTTTCACGTGCTTCCGCCACTTGTGGAAATTTTCCGGCGAAGGTTGCTGGCGGACAACTTGCCACGTCTGCCGGCCGCACCGGTAAACCTGCCTCATACCCAGTACGAAAGTTGTCCAGCCGTCCGGCTTGATTTTGAGCCGGCCCACACGTCGGCCTGCTTTCTTCAAAATGTTTTTTGCCTCCGCAACGGAGTCGTCGTCCCGGAACCGGCGGGCCTCCCGGCGATAATTTTTTTGGAGCTCTTTTTGAATTTTGGGAAAGCGCTGCGCCGCCTCCGGTCCGGTCAATTTTTCAAACGCCTTGAGCGTTACGCGGGCATCGCGCGGAATGGCCAGCCGGTCGGCGGCCCGGTGCAAGGCCTTCTCAATTTTGCGACGAGCGCTCCGGCTCATCGCCCCGCGCATGAGTTGGAAAATCGCGCGCAGCTTTTTGATTTCCTTGCGCACGCAGTGGATGGAAGCCGGGTGCGACGCCTTCCGCAGATGTGCCAGCGCCTTTCCAATGTGCAGGCGGCAAACCCGCCGCACAGCCCTGGCCACCGGCTCCGCTCTTTTGAAATGATCAGGCATGGCGATGGGAAATATAATCTGATTCGGGAAAACCGCGCCAATGCAAAAAACGATCCGCCGCCGCGCGTGAAATGAGCGGCAATAAAACCATTGAAAACAAAGGGCAAAAACCTCACCCGGCGGCGGTCCGGCACGTCCTGCCTGGTATTTGGTGATGTAAAAAGGGTTTGATTGCCGACAGAATCAAAATGCTTTTACACACGATTGGGAGAATGGTGCGCGGTGGAGGGTTTGAACCTCCGACCCCTTGCGTGTGAAGCAAATGCTCTACCACTGAGCTAACCGCGCGCCGTCATCCAAGCCTAGCCAGCGGCGGAAATTTCGCAAGTCAAATGCCCTTCCGCACCACCGAATCGCGCGATGCCCATTCGGGATTTGCATTCGGAAAATCCAGGTTGTAATTCAACCCCCGGCTTTCGGGCCGCTGCAGCGCGCAGCTCACGATCAGCTCCGCCACCGTCGCGATGTTGCGCAATTCCAGCAAGTCCGCCGTCAGGTTGAAATTCCAATAATAATCGCGAATCTCCTCCTGCAGGTTCGCGATGCGCTTTTGCGCGCGCCGCAGCCGCTTGTTCGTGCGCACGATGCCGACGTAATCCCACATCAGCCGCCGGATTTCGTCCCAGTTGTGCGCGACGACGACCATCTCGTCCGCGTCCGTCGCATTGCCGGACTGCCAGGCGGGAACTTTCAGATCCAAGCGCGCCGGCGGACTGGAAATAATTTTTTGCGCCGCGCGATGGGCGCAGACCAGCGCCTCCAAAAGTGAATTGCTCGCCAGCCGGTTCGCGCCGTGCAAGCCGGTGCAGGCCGCCTCGCCCACCGCGAACAATCCCGCGATGTCCGTCTCGCCGTCAATGTTCGTCATCACGCCGCCGCATTGATAATGCGCCGCCGGCACCACCGGGATCGGTTCCTTGGTGATGTCAATGCCGTAGCGCAGGCACGTTTCGTAAATGTTGGGAAACCGTTCGATGATGAATTTCGCCGGCTTGTGCGTGATGTCCAGCAGCACGCAGTCCGCGCCGCTCTTTTTCATCTCGCTGTCAATCGCCCGCGCCACGATGTCGCGCGGCGCCAGTGATTTCATCGGGTGACAGCCCTCCATGAATTCCCGGCCGTCGAGCGATTTCAAGACGCCGCCCTCGCCGCGCACCGCCTCGGAGATCAAAAACGATTTCGCCTTCGGATGATAAAGACACGTCGGATGAAACTGCACAAATTCCATGTTCGCGATGCCCGCCCCCGCGCGATACGCCATCGCCACGCCGTCGCCGGTCGCGATGTCGGGATTGGTCGTGTAGAGATAAACCTTGCCGCAGCCGCCGGTCGCCAGGATTGTCACCGGGGATGAAAATATCTTCACGCGGCCGGATTTTTTGTCGAACACATACGCGCCGAGACAGTGGTTTTCGCCGACGCAGCCGAGCTTCCGGCTCGTGATCAAATCGATCGCCAGATGATTTTCAAAAATCTCGATGTTCGGCTGTCGGGAAACGGCGTTCAGCAACGCCCGTTCGATTTCGCGGCCCGTCACGTCCTTCGCATGCAAAATGCGGCGCTCGGAATGACCGCCTTCGCGGCCGAGATCAAGCTGTTTGCCGCCGTCCTCGCCCGGCGCGTCGCTCTCGGAAAATTTCATGCCCAGCCCGATGAGTTCCGCGATGCGCGCCGGGCCTTCCTCGACAATCGTGCGGACCACGCTTTCCTTGCACAAGCCGGCGCCGGCGGTCAGCGTGTCGCGCACATGCGACTCAAACGAATCCTCCTTGCTCGTCACCGACGCGATGCCACCCTGCGCGTAATTCGTGTTCGACTCCGCGCGGTCCTTTTTCGTGACGATGGCCACGCGCCCGCGCGGCGCGACCTGCAATGCGAACGTCAGCCCCGCGATGCCGCTGCCGAGGACGAGGTAATCAAATTGTTTCATTTCAAAGTTGCGCGTTGTCTATCAACCTCGTTTTGCCGACAAAAACCGCCAGCGCCATGTGCGTGCCGCGCGACACTTTTGAAACGGGCGACAACGTGTCTGGCTCGAAAAATTCCACATAATCCAGCCGCGCCGCCGGCTTGTGTTCGATGAACTTTTTCAATTCCGCCTTCAATTTCAACGCCGGAACTGGTTTTGCCGATTCCTTGACCGATGCCTGCGCCTTGTGAATGGCGTGCCACAACACCGTCGCCTGCTGCCGCAAATCGCCTTCGAGATATTTGTTGCGCGAACTCATCGCCAGCCCGTCCCGCTCACGCCGCGTTGGCGCGACGGCGATTTTTACCGGATAATTCAAATCGCGCACCATGCGCTCGATAACCGCCGCCTGTTGAAAATCCTTTTGGCCAAACACGGCAACGTCCGGCAGCACGATGTTAAATAATTTTGCGACAATTGTCGTCACTCCCCGGAAATGTGTTGGCCGCGCCACGCCTTCCATCGTGCGCGACAGTTTTTCTTCGACGACGTAAGTGCTGAATCCATTTCCTGATTTGTTCGGATACATTTCCTCGTCGCCAGGCGTGAACGCAATGTCCGCTCCGTGTTCTCGCAGTAATTTCAAATCGCGTTTCAAGTCGCGCGGATATTTGGCGAGGTCTTCCGTCGGCGCGAACTGGGTCGGGTTCACATAAATGCTCACGACCACCTTGCCGTTTTTGCCGACGGCCTGGCGCGTGCGCTTCACCAGGCTCAGATGGCCGGCGTGCAAATAACCCATCGTCGGGACGAAGCCGATTTTGATTCCCGCGCGCCGCCATTTTCGGGCAAGCCGCTGCATCGCGGCGATGGAAGAAACAATCTGCATGGCGGGAATTTAACCGTGGCGCGCCAAACAAACAAGCCGCGCGGATTGCTCCACGCGGCTTGTGCAATTTCGGATTATTTTACCGGCGAGCGGCAAAATTCAGCGGTGAACTTTGCGGCATTTCGTGGGCGCACGGCTGGTTGGTTGGCGCGTCGGGCGTGCGGTCGTTGGGCGTCACAATATTGTTCGCAAGCATCCAGGCCTCGACTTCCTCGCCGCTGATGTCAGGAAGCATCTGGCCGTTGATCTCGACGCACGGGCTTAACATCTGGCCGCTCTTTTCGATCATTTCCTGGCGCTGCAGCGGGTCGTTGATGACGTCGCGGTCTTCGAACGGCAGGTCGTATTTGCGCAGCACGGCGCGGACGCCCTGGCTCCAGCCGCAGGTCGGTTTCAAATAGGCGATGATTTTAGGTTTATTCATAGTTGTCATTACAATCCAAATTGCCACAACCCGGGCCGTTCGCAACCGATTTTAACGGCGCCGCCAATCGTGAAACCGTTTGCGCATTTTTCAAATGGGTTGCCTTCGCCTGGACTGTTCGTTGCCGGCTCCTGGATTTTGGCCCAATTTGCTTTCCGAGCGCGAAGGGGTCACCACGCCCGTGCGTATTGGTTCGGCGGCGGCAGCCTGGTTCCGAGCACCTTGGCGGCGTGCGCGGGCCAATACGGATCCACCAGCATCTGCCGCGCGAGCAAAACCAAATCCGCCTGCCCCTGGCGCACGATGTCGTCCGCCTGTTTCGGCTCGGTGATGAAACCGACGGCGGCCGTGGCGATGTTCGCGTCGTGGCGGATTTTTTCGGCGAACGGGACTTGATAGCCCGGTTTCACGATGATTTTCGCGTCCGGCACAACGCCGCCGGAACTGCAATCCATCAAATCCACGCCTTCGGCCTTCAGCCATTTCGCCAGCGCGATGCTGTCCTCGATCTGCCAGCCGCCTTCCTTCCAGTCAATCGCCGAGAGGCGCACCGCGAGCGGCAGATTGTCCGGCCAGACTTTTCGCACCGCGCGCGCCGTGTCGAGCAGTAGGCGGATGCGGTTCTCAAAACTGCCGCCGTATTTGTCCGTGCGGTGATTGGCAAGCGGTGAGAGAAATTCGTTGAAAAGATAACCGTGCGCGGCGTGCAGTTCCAGCCATTCAAAGCCTGCCGCCAGCGCGCGTTTTGCCGTCGCGACAAAATCATTCTGCACCCGGACGATGTCCGCCTCCGTCATCGCGCGCGGCACTTTTGCCAATTCGCCGCCGAAAGGCATCGCGCTCGGCGCAATGGTTTCCCAACCGCCCTGCGCCTCGGACAAATGCGCGCCGCCCTTCCACGGCAAATCAGCGGAAGCCTTGCGGCCCGCGTGCGCAATCTGGATTCCCGCGACCGCTCCGTGATCCTTCACGAACTTCGCGATGCGCGCGAGCGGTTCGATGTGTTTCTCGCCCCAAAGTCCCAGGCAGCCCGGCGTGATGCGGCCTTCCGGCGCGACGGCCGTGGCCTCGACGATGACCAGTCCCGCGCCGCCGATGGCGCGCGAACCGAGATGGACGAAATGCCAGTCGTTCGCCAGACCGTCTTGTGCGGAATACTGGCACATCGGCGACACGCCGATGCGGTTGCGCAGCGTGATGGAGCGGAGGGTCAGCGGTTGAAACAGGTGCGGAACGGAATTTGTCTTATCCATGGCGGGGACAAAATAGGCCGGAACCAAAAAAGTGCAAGCGACCTCGCGTAACTCACGGCGATAATTTTCGCTGGCCAGCCGGAATCCGATGTGGCATCAACCAGCCAGCTTTTACGGTATGCGACGGGAAGAATTACAACAAGCCTTGACCGCAGTGCGCGCAGTTTACGCCGATCTGGCGATGCGGCCTTTGGAACGCTCCTGCCAAGCGCGCACCGAGTGCTGCCGGTTCCAGCTCACCGGGCTGACACCGCAGCTCACCAAAGGCGAGGCGCTTGTCGCGGCCAAGGGTTTTCGCGCCACCGGTCGCAAGGAATTTCCCGAATCTGCCGACGGCGCTTGTCCGCTCCTCAAACGTGAGACCGGCCGGTGTCTGATTTACGCCGACCGGCCGTTCGGCTGCCGCACCCATTTTTGCGAAGCCGCCGGCGGACCGTATTCCCGCAAAGAAGTCCTAGACCTGATTCGCCGGCTGGAAGCAGTGGACCGGCGTTTGGGCGGCGCCGGCCCGCGAAAAATTCAAGCCGCACTCGCAACGGCACTGGATGATCTCCGGTGAACATCAAATATTCCCGGATGGTTTGAGGCCGTCCGCCTCGCGCCGGCTTAAGCCGATGCCGGCTCGGCGTCCTCGGTCAGCCAGTCGGTCAGGTTGAGATAATTTTTTATTTTGTGACGCTCATGCCGGTTTTTGAGGGATTTGTCGGAATGATGTTCGGTTTTGCGAAACGGATGTTTCTGGCTTCGGATAACTTCGCTTACAGTTTCGATTGTTTTCATCATAATTTTTCCTCTTCTTGGGTTGCAGCTTTAACAATGCCAACTTTGAAGTTTATGAAATATCATGAAATGGGCGTAAAATTAGGGTTTTGCCGCAGATTCCAGAGGCGAAAGGTGGCCAGATTGAAACAGTCGTGGCAAAAAGAGGCAATCACCATGAACATCAAACCCGGCTGGCTTCCGTTGTGGCGCGCGGTTTTTGCTCGCACGCGGCGGCCTGGCACGGCTACGCTCCGGCCACCAATTACCCATCCTTGATTTTGGCGCCATCGCGACCCGGATTTTTGTGCGGTGCCGTCTGGTTTCTCTGGCACGCAAAAAATGAGACTGAAACTGACCAAAATGTTCCGTGCCATCGTGAATTGCGTGGCGGTGTTGTCCGCGGCGGCGGGCGTTTTCCCCGCATCGGGTGCGCCGCCCGCCCGCGATCCACACACGCCGGGATTTGTTGAAGCGGTGGAATTGCCCGACGGTGCGGTTCCGCCCGCGGATGCCGATGGAAACTTCATCATCGGCCCGACGCACAATCGCGCGCCGGAAATGATGGTGCGGACCAACGCGCCGCAGGGAGCCATTTACAGCTTCACCATGAATTCGGTGGACAGCAAAATTTATCCCGGCATCGCGCGCGAGCCGAAGACGTTTGGCACGCCGGATCCCGCCGACCCCGCCAGGCTCATCGTGACCACCAGTCATCCGGCGCCATACACGCGCCACGTTTCGGTTTATGTTCCCAAACAATATGTCCCCGGCACCGCCGCGCCCTTCATTGTCGGCGCGGATGGACCGGACCGCGCGTTGTTCATGGCGCTGGATGATTTGATTGCGGAGAAAAAAGTTCCCGTGATGATTGCCATTTCCATCGGCAACGGCAGCGGCGACGCCCAGGGCAGCGAACGCGGCCTGGAATACGACACCATGTCCGGTCGTTATGCGGAGTTCGTCGAGACCGAGGTGTTGCCGCTCGTGGAAAAAAAATGCCGCGTCACGCTCACCAAAAACCCTGACGAGCGCGCGACGATGGGCGGCAGTTCCGGCGGTTCGTGCGCGCTCATCATGGCGTGGTATCATCCCGACCGGTATCACCGCGTGCTGACTTATTCTGGCACTTATGTGAACCAGCAGTGGCCGTCAAACGCCGATACGCCGCACGGTGCTTGGGAATTCCATGAACACCTCATTCCGAACAGCCCCGCCAAGCCCATCCGCATCTGGCTGGAAGTCGGCGACCGCGACCTATTGAATCCGAATGCCATGCGCGACAACATGCACGACTGGGTCGTCGCGAATGAGAACATGGCGAAGGTTCTCGCGGCCAGGGGCTATCATTACCAGTTCGTCTTCGCCCGCAACGCCGGGCATGTGGACGGCCGGGTGAAACAACAAACCCTGCCCGAAGCTTTGGAATGGCTGTGGCAGGACTATCAGCCGGTGGGTAAATAGTGTGGTGCGGGCGGACGATTTCCGCCGCCTCCAAAACTTGCTGTTCCCAAATTAAAGGATAGTGTCCGAGTAGTTGGCATAAAATCTATGAAAGCAACCTGGCCTTGGCTCGCGATTTTTTCCGCAGCGATCGGCGCGCAATGCATCGCCGCCCCGTCCATGATTCTCATCACAAACCTGCCAGCTTATGGTTCCTACAATGCTCTGTCCGGTTTGACGCTGAATGCAAATCCCGCCACGAACGCGGTCGCGGTTTTTATTTACGTGCCGAATTACGGCTGGGTGACCAAACCAACCTGCGCGCAGCCGCTCACGACGATCCAGCCGGATGGCTCATGGTCGGCCAACGTCACCACGGGAGGCGCCAGCGACACCACCGCCACGCGCTGCGCCGCGTTGCTCGTAAGCACCAACTTCAACCAAAGCTGCGTTCTCGGCCTGGCCAGCCTGCCGACAAATGTTTACTCCCAGGCCATCGCCAAAACCGTTGTCACGCGCCCGTCGCCCGGTATGCGGTTCTTCAGTTTTTCCGGTTACGACTGGTGGGTGAAAAATTACACCACGCCCGTGGGGCCGGGGCCGAATTATTTTTCCGACGCCACCAACAATGTCTGGACCGACACGAACGGCTGGCTGCACCTGCGCATCACCAACCGGACGAATGCCTGGCAATGTGCCGAAATCGTTTCCGCCCGCACCTTCGGCCCGGGCAGCTACCGCTTCGAACTGAATTCGCCGGTGGACAACCTTGACCCGAACGTCACGCTCGGCTTGTTCACCTGGAGCGATGATCCGGCGTTCACGGATCGCGAGATTGATGTCGAGTGCGGCCGCTGGCAAAATCCGGCGGACACCAACAACGCCCAGTTCGTCGTCCAGCCCTACTACCTCGCCAACCAGCTCGTCCGCTATAGGGTGCCGCCGGGACTTGCCGACTCCACACACCTTTTCGTTTGGGAAACCAACCGGATCAGCTGGCAATCCCAGACCGGCGCTTATTCCGCCACCGCAACCAATCTCATTGCTTCCTATGTTTTCACCAATGCCGCCAATGTTCCCCAAAGTGGCGACGAATGCGTGCATCTGAATCTGTGGCTGATCTATGGCAACCCGCCCACCGACAGCAACGAAGTCGAGGTCATCATTCAGAACTTCAATTTCGTCCCGCTCGGCACGCCACCGCCTGCTGTTTTTAGCAACCTCCAGATGCCCGCCGCCGGCCCGTTCCAATGTGACCTCACCGTCCAGTCCGATTACCATTACGAACTGCAGACCTCCTCCAATCTTCTCCTCTGGTCGCATCTGACCACCCTGCTGGCGACCAGCGTCACGTTCAACCTTGTGGACTCCAATCCACCGGCTGCCAGCCCACGTTTCTATCGCGTCATCACGCAGCCGTGAATTTGGATGACGCCCATGAATGAAATCAGGATGACTGCGCGGACGGATGGTTGCGCATAAAGTCATTCTTCGGCTTCGCCGGACCGGCGACCGGCGGTCAATTCCCGCGCCCGGCATTTTCCCGGACATACTGCACGCCCGGGCCGGACAACAATTGGCGCGTCTCCTCCGCAGAGAGGTCGGATCGGATGACCACGCTCATGGGTTCGCCGAAAAACAGCTTGCGATTGCAGACGCTCAATTGTTCGTTGATGCGCGAATAAAGTTGGCCGGCGGCGCGGTCAACACTCACCGTGATTCGCCGGCAGCGCTGGAGAAAAGGGCGCCGGCGGGAAAGGTCGGCGTGAATTGCGCCGGTCAAGAGTCGGGCGCAAGCAAAATTACCAGATGGTGTTCATCGGCCAGGCTTGAATCCGTTTCACGGTGGCGGAGCCGCCTTCGGCGCGGATTTCCAACGTGGCGTTGGCCGCCAACGGAGCAATTATTTTGGTGACGCACACCGTTTCGTTGGCGAAAACTTCCAGCACCGAGCGGTCCACGAAAATGCGCAGCGTCAGCTTTCGCCCGCCGTTGGCGAATGTCAGCGGAGCCTTGGTGTCCAGCACCTGAAGTTCCGCGCCGTCGAAACTCACGGCCACCGGTGGTTCAGCTTTCGCCCCGCCCTGGATTGTCAGCTCAATGCTTTTCGCGGTCATCAGATCAATCTCCGCCCGGATTTCCAGCGTGTTTGTATTCGGCAGCGGCAAGGTTTCGCCGCGGTTTTCCAGCCGGATATTTTTCCATTCAGCCGGCTCGCCGCGCAGCCTGCCCAGTTGCGGCGCGGGGTTTTGCCGGAGCTGGCCATCGCGCGACAAACTCAACTGGCGCGGCAAACTGAGGCAGCCGTTCCAGCCGTGCCCGTCCGGGAACCCGTTCACCCAACCCCACACCAGCCGGCGTCCGTCCGGCACCTGCATCGTGTTCGGCGCGTAAAAACTGCCGTAATCCAGCAGGCTGTTGGTGCGGGCGGTGAAGCGGCACGTCGCCGCGTCAAAGCTGCCGATGAAATACTGCACCTTGCCGTAGGGCGAAACGAACAGCACCCACTCCTTGCCGAGCTTGAAAAAATTCGGGCACTCCGCCGTGGGCGCGCCGGGCGGCGAGAACAGCACGCCGCGATATTTCCACTGCGTCAGCGCGGCGTTCTCCGCCTCGTAAATGTTCACCGCGGCTTCCCCATTCTTCGCCAGATGACCGCCGGCCACGAGCAAGGTTTTTTGTCCGTCGTGAAAAACAAACGGATCGCGCCAGTCGTAAATTTTCGTCCCGTCGTTCACCGCCTCGGACAGGACCGGATTTGCCGGAAACTTTTGCCAGCGGACCAGATCAGCGTCACCCAGGGCCGCCCATTGTTCGGCTTGATCAAAGGCCGATTTGCCCAGGCCGATGCTCGTGTAGAAAATCATCGGCTGGCCGGTCCGGTTGATCGTGCAGCAGCCCGACCAGATGGATTCCTCGCCCAAATCCTGGGATGGCGCGACGGCGATGGGCAGCGGCTCCCATTTCACCAGGTCACGGCTGCGGACGTGGCCCCAATACCTCAAGGCCCGCGGGCCGCTTTCATCGCTGAACGGATTGAGCTGATAAAACAAATGATAATAGCCCTGGTAATAAATCGGGCCGTTCGGATCGTTCATCCATTGGGCCGGCGAGGTGATGTGAAAAATCGGATGCGCGGGATCCGCCTGCGCCCGGGGTGTGGCCGCCTGAACGGCGGCCGTGGCGCGGATCAGCGCGTCATCCGCACTTTCGCCGCGCATTTCCAGCGGCAATAGCAGCACCACGAGCCAGGGAAGAAACCGGGTTTTAAACATGGCGCCATCCTGTCTGGCGCCGGCCCGGGTTTCAAGTTGCAACCTGAAGCCGGCTCACTTGGCGGGCCTGGCGTTCCAGATGGCCAGCGTGTCCGGCGAACCTTGCGAGCGGACGCCGTTGTCGGTCAGGATTTCATCCGTGGCGGCGAGCATCTGCGCCCGCGGGAAAACCATCGTTTCGCCGTAGCGCGTGTCGCACGCGACGGTGATGAATTCGTCCTTGGAATCACGCAGCAGCTCCACCAGATGATTGAGGTTCCGGACGCGGATGCCATTGACCGACTTGACCACTTCCGACCGCGGGCTGCTGTAGCCCTGGGCCAGCTTGTCCGGAAAAAACGGCGAGGAAATGACCACCAGGCCTTCGCCCGGAAACGCCGGCGGATCCGACACGCGCGTGAGCAGCGGGTTGGCCGAGGCGCTAAAACGCGTCAGGATGGCGGTGGCATATTTTGTCCGCAAATAACCGCCCAGGTAGTCTTCCGTGGCGGCGGAAAAGACCAGCGGCCCGTAAATGAAATACGAGGGGTAGGCGCCGTTCAATGCGGGGATCAGTCGCGGATAATCCGCCGACACGGGCAGTTGAACCTTCATCTCCTTGCCGGCCCGGACGATGGTCAGCGGCACGGTGCCCTGGGTGGCGAGGTGCTGGATTTCATACTCGAAGCGCACCCGCAGATCGTCGCCCAGCGCGGTCATGCCCTGGTCATCCACCGGCCGGTCGCCGATTTTGGTGATCACATCCCACTCTTTCAACGGATAGGCCGCGTCATCCTTGTAAGGTTTGTGCACCACCATGCCATGGATGTCCGGGTTCAGCTTCAAAAAGGAGCGCAGGGCCGGATTTTCCAGCGTCTGCAGTTCATCATACATCATGGGCTTGCCGTCATAATGGCCGTCGGCGATGTCCTGCAGGAACAGGTCAATCTCCTCGCTGGGGATGATGTAGCCGATGTTCTCGGCGTCATTCAGCCGGCTGAACGTCAGGCCGATCATCTTGTCGCCCACCACCGCCGGCCCGCCGCTGTTGCCGGGATTGATGGCCGCGTCCACCTGGATGCGCAGGCCAAACACGGGAAAGTTATACGGCGCGAACTCCACGCGCGAAACGATGCCCTTGGTGATGGAAAGATTATTGCCGCCTTCCGGATAACCGTAGGCCAGCACCACATCCTTGATGCCCGGCAGCGTCTTGGCCCGCGCCAGCGGCGGATGCGTGTCGAAGAATTTTTCATCGTCCAGCTTGAGCACCGCCAGGTCAATGCCCGGCGCGATGAACTCCACCGTGGCGGAGACTTTGTCCCCGGCCTGGTTCGCCTGGATCTGCACCTCGCTGGCATAATTCACCACATGCGCGTTGGTCAGGATGCGTTTGCCCTCGATCACCACGCCGCTCCCGGTAAAATCTTCCGGCGACTCTTTGGCCCACGGCCTGTAAGGATCGGGAAAACGCACCGTGGAGAAAATCTTCACCACCGAATTTTCAATGGAACCGGCGGCGGCATTGGTGGCGGCTGCGGACGAGTCGGGTTCGGCGGACAGGTTGCAACCGGCGGCGAACAACAGGGCGATCAGCACCCGGGCGGCCCTGGAGCCGGCGGAAAATAATTTAACGTTCATGGATGCGGCGATGCTAGATAACAGACCGGCCTCGTGCAAAGCAAATGTCGTCCAACCGCCGGGGAACCGGCTCCCGGTGGAAGATGGTTGTGCGTGGCCGGCGCAGACGAGAATTGATTTCTCCAATGTCACGATTGGAATTATCAATTAACGCCCTTCCGCCGGCTTGAGGTATAACGGCGGCATGAAAACAAAACCAACATTCATCAACATAAACCCTGAAACCTGCACGCCACGCATCATCGCCTTGGGACTGCTGGCCGTTTTGCTGCTGCTGGCGCTGACCGGCTGCCAAGCCGGGGCGCAAGGCAATGCCGTCACCAATGTTCCCGGCAATTACATCCTCGTCAGTGTGGACGGCAAAAGCGTGCCCTGCAACCTGACGCATGAAGGCGTGGCGATGGTCGTCAAATCGGGAAGCTTCACCATCAACGCCGACGGCACCTGCCGCAGCTTAAGCACCTTCGCCGTGCCGCCGCATCCGGACATCCACCGCGATGTGCAGGCCACCTACACGCAAACCGGCGCGGAACTCACCATGCGCTGGCAGGGCGCGGGCATGACCACGGGCCGGGTCAACGACAACGAATTCACGATGAACAATGAGGGGATGATTTTCTTCTACCGGAAATGAACGGCCATCGCGGGGAGGCCTTTGAAGACGCCGGAAGTCTGGCGGGCTGGCGGAGAAAATAATCCAGCCGGGCGGATAAGCTGGATAAAATTTCCCGCCAGATGCCCGCCGGGAACCATGCCAGACATCACATCTGCGAAAAACCGGGCTTCAAGTTCGTTCACATCCCGGAAAGCCACGCTTCGCCATCCAGCCCTCTGCAGGAAAACAGCGCCCCTTGGAATTTTCAGACAGGCTCTTGGAATAACCGTCATTCCGTAATCATATGCATGGCAACGATGGCCAGAATCCCCCCGGCCATCAGGGTGACTGCCGCGATCAGCAGGCACGCCAGGTGCGCGCGGGCAGTGGTGAACATCTCCAGTGTGGCCCGCCGAAATTCCCCATCGCTGCGCCAGCTCCGCAGCACGATGGCGCTGCCAATGACAAACGCCGCCAGCGGCATCGCGATGAGAAACACATAGAGGCCAAGAACCACATGATGACTGAACCAGTCAACCAAACGCCCGGTCTGCGCCAGCGGCTGAACTTCGCGCAGGAAGAGCGCGGTCAAAAACAACGCGGCGGGGAAGACGAGCAGCAACTCGATGATGGCCATGGTTTGCTTGATTGTTTTCATGGTTACTCTGTCGCCCAAAGTGGACAGTCCGTCAACGAATTTTTCGACCAGCCAGCGTGCAAGAAAAGAGGCGGTGTCATGGCGCGGCCGGTATCCGCCCCCGGCAACGGTGTCGGGGGCAATTCAATTTGGCCCGACCGCCCGGATCAAGCGGTCATGGTGGTAAACACGGCGTTTTCTAGTCGCACCGGATCGGAGCGCCGGCCTCCGGCCCGGCGGGTTGTAAAAAAATTGAAATACACCGGGTCGGAGACCGGCGCTCCGCAAAAAAACGGCGCGTCTTGCGGCGCGCCGTTGGTGTTGTTCTGGAAAAAATGACGTCCCCGCTTACAAGCCCCGTCGTCCAAAATGCAAGCCCCGTGATTTTTCTTGCAAACTCGGTCGTTGAGAATGCAAGCGCCGAGATTTCTCTTACAAGCCCGGTCATCGGAAATGCAAGCTCGTTCGTTGAAATTACAAGCGCCGAAATTTTGCTTACAAGCCCGGTCATCGAGAATGCAAGCGCCGAGATTTTGCTTACAAGCCCGGTGATCGGAAATGCAAGCCCCGTGACTTTTCTTACAAGCCCCGTCATTTTGCTTACAAGCGCAGAACTTGGGATTGTGTCTTTCGGGACAAAAAGTGTCCAAAAGTGTCCCGTTTCTGGAGCTTTAACCGCCAAGGCCATGAAAGTGCGCCGGGGCGGGCCACAGACTTGGCGCGGCGGGTGAGGAGAGAAATTAACTCAACAACCGTTGAATTCTCCGGATGCAATTTTTGGAGCGTTTTGCTAATGCGCATTCCCAAATGCGAATTACGCACCAGCCAGCTTTTCGCAACATGCGGCTGACAGTCTTGTCACGCGCCTTATTTCGTGAAATTTTTTTCTCCCAATAAGAACGGTTAGCTACATCTTGTTCTTGAAATTTGGCGTCATCAATAACTATTTTATTTGAGGACGCTTAAACTGACTTAAATCATTGGAGCGTCAAATACATATCAATGGCCTCGAGAGATTTAATATAATTCCACACATCATCATTGTTTCCACCAGGACACCGGCAGTCGTGGAATCCGTGTGCCCGCATACTGAAGACGGGCAGCTTGACTGCACACCGTTTTGGTTGGAGCCTGTCAGCGTCTTTGGCTCGTTACACTTGACGATGCTTGCGGCAGTTCACCTGGGTTGGGCGTGTCATCCAGTCTAGCCCTCCGACCGCCTTAACGCTGGCAGTCACGGAAACAACCTCGCAGTCATTTCCGCACCCAATTGGGTGGCCGGGATTAAGCGGCGGCAAATCGCCAATGGCTTCTTCGACTGAAATAAACGGCACGGAGAAAAACGCATCTTCCTCGCCATGCACGGCGGCATTGACTTCGCGCGCCGTTCGCAGCGGTTGAAACTTGCCTTTGGGAAATTCAAATTCGCCGACGTTCAAATCTTTGCGCAACGCCACGACAAACGCGCGCTTACGCAGTTGTGGCACACCATATTCATTGGCAGATTCACTGATGCCTGATGCCGGCCTGCGTTTTCTCCAGCCCATGGGCTGGTGGGCTGGCTCGCGCTGCGAGCCAGCAGTTCCTCGCAGCGCGAGGAACACCATCCTTAAAACTGTTCCGTCCGGTTAAAACCGGAGCGCCGGTCTCCGACCCGGCAGATTGGGGCATCCGCATGTTTATGCCGGGCCGGAGGCCGGCGCTCCGCTCACTCCGGCTGTTTCAGGAATTCGATGAACGCCTGCATCAGCGGGGTCAGTTTATGGCTTTTGGGTGGAGGATGGCCGCGGCTGGAAATAATTTCCCCCGGCCAGCGGCACGGCGGCTCAAGCCGCCGGGCAAGCCAAAACATTTCATCAAATATTTTTCAATGAATGCTTTTGAGACCTACGGCAGCAACGCCCGATAAAAGCGATTGGGGAAACCAACCGCATTTGGGTCGGTGAATATAAACGAACCTCCATTGGTGTAAACCGGCCCCCAATTAACAAGGTTCGTGGAAGATTCAACAATGTAAATCTGCCCGGTCAAACCGGTCACCGAGACCTGCGCCGCACTGCCGATGGAGAATTGAGGCACGCTTAATTGAGGCAGCGCCTGCGAGAGCACCACCGCCTGGTAATAATCGTTCGTGGAAGCATCCACAAACTGTCCCACGCCGTTTGTCAGGGTCACCTCTGTCAACGTGAACCAGTTCACAAGGTTTGTCGAAACCTCGATGAGATAGGTCTGCCCGGCCAATCCCGTCATTGAAACTTGAACCGAACCGTTGGGCAGCACCGTTATCGGCCCCAGTTGGGCGGCATTTATGTCTATCGAGGCTCCGAAAGCATCCTGCGCACGGTTCAAATCGCCGGGCACCAGACCGGAACCCGAGTCCAGGAAGGCAACCGTGGAGCCGTCATCGCTGATCACGGCCTTGGACACCCACAGTATCGGGCTGGACCCGGCCTGCCCGACAGTCAGCACCGTGTTGGATCCCGTCACATGATTCAGAAAGAACAAGTTCGGGGGCGCCGTGTTATCTCCAATGACCGTATTGGTCACGACGCTGCGATAAGCCACGAACTGTCCGCTGCCGCTTATCACCGGCCCATCCGACAACGCGTCCCAACTGCCGGTGCCCGGCCCGGCAAGGCCAATCAAGGAAAGCGTGCCGGTTTGGAAGTCGCGCAGGTAAACCTTGTTGGTGCCGTCGTCTGCGGCACCCAGGTTGGTGGTGGAAACAAAGGTCAACCAGCGGCCATCATCGCTCCAGCCGGCGGCATTCCGGATCGGGGCCGTGCCCGTGGTTTCGATTGAGAACAAGTTTGACCTGGGAGCGATGTTGTCCACGTAGAGGGCGTTAGCAATCCGATAAAGGATTTTGGTCCCGGCCGGATCAATGGCCGCCGAGGTCACCGCTCCCGTTCCCGTGTTCGTGTAAATGTCGGTTCCCAGTTGGGTGTCCCGGATTTGCAATCGAGTGGTTGTGCTGGTAACGGGATAGGCGTAGGCAACGTAACGGCCATCGCCACCGAGGGAAGGACCGAAAGCATAATAACTGGCGCCCTTCAGTCCCACGGTCTGCCCCAAATTCATGTCGCGCCAGTAGGTGTTCACCCCGCTGGTCAATCCTGCAACCAGATTGGTCGCCAAGCTCACGAAGGCAACGCAGCGTCCATCCGGGCTGATCGCCAAATCGGAAGAGCTGTCATTTCCGGGGCTGACGCCATCAGTCCCCACGCTGACCAAGGTGGTGGTGCCGGCCTGAAGATCACGGCGAAAGACATTGGCACAGGCATTGACCGGGCCGGCGACCAGATTGGTCGCCGCGCTGATAAACGCCACGTAATGACCGTTCGTGCTGATGACCGGGCTTCCGGAGCCGCCGCCCAAGGCCGGTCCGCCGGCAAATCCGACGCTCACCAGAACGTTGGTGCCGTTCACCGTGTCGCGCACAAAAACATCCGGCTCCTGGTTCGTGTCGTTGGGAACCAGGTCATCCGCAGGACTGGCAAACGCCACCCACCGGCCATCCGCACTGACTGATGACGCAGACAGCGTGCTGAACGCGTCAGGCGCTTGCGGAATGACGGTTGCATTCCTTTGCGAATCCATTTCCGTGATCCCTGCGACCATATCCCGCACGAAAATATCCCCGGCGTGATTATTGTCCGAGCTGACCAGACTACCATCCGGACTGCTGAAGGCAACGAACTGCCCATTCGCACTCAGGCTCAAGGATGCCAATCCGTCATCGGTCGAACCGATGCCGTTGGTGTCCACATCCACCAATTGCGTGGTGCCGGATTGCAGATTGCGCAGGAAAACATGAGAGCCGTTCAACACCGTGTCGCCGGTCAGATTGGTGGCATTGCTCAAGAACGCCACGAACTGGCCGTTGGTGCTGATGACCGGCAGACACGAGGTCGTATTGGTCGGGACGCCGCTGCCATCATCACTGACGAGCGTGTCCAGGGTTAGTTGTGTATCCCAGACATGAACGCTGGCATAACCCGAACCCAGTGAACCTTCGTGCCTGGCAAAAGTAATGAAGCGGCCGTCCGGTGTCATTTCCGGCCCGTAACCGTCATCAATTGCCGTGGACCAGCCAATCCCATTCGTGTTGATCACCGTGGTCGTCGCCATGGTTGAGTCATATTGCAGAATCACGTCGGCACCCGTCGTCGCGGCCGGGCCGGCTTTGAAAGCGACTTAACGGCCATCGTCACTCAACCGCGGATGATAAGCCGGCATGGCGCTCAACCCGAGCGTGGCGGAAACAATCGCCGCGGCATTGGAGCTGGCCCAGGTCGTGGTGCCCATGAGCCGGTCCCGCACATACACTTCACCGGTGGAAGTGCCAGGAACCCCTGAAACAAGATTTGTCGCGAAGCTGAAAAATGCCACATACCGGCCATCCGGCGTGATGACCGGTGTGGCCATGATGGAACTGGCGCCGCCCGAGGCGAGCAACGCCCCCGCGCTGACCAGACAATTCGTTCCGGCAATCAAATCACGCACAAAAACATCCGGAATGCCGTTGGTATCTCCCGGAACCAGATTCGACGCGCTGCTGATGAAGGCCACGAACCGGCCGGCCGGCGTCATGACCGGATCGGTCGAGGCACCGTTCGCCGACGCGCCATTCGTTGAGACACTCACCAGCGTGGTTGTGCCCGCCACCAGATCGCTGACAAAAATGTCGGTGACCCCGTTCGTGTCGTTCGGCACGAGATTGCTGGCGTCGCTTTGAAAAACAACAAATTGTCCGTTGGTGGAAACCTGGCCGAGCATCGAATTGCCGTTGCCGCCGCCGGTGCCGTTCAGGTTGCCGCTGACCAGCACCGTGGTATTGCTGGCGCGGTCGCGCAGGAACACGTTCAAGGCATATACACTGTTGCCGCCGGGCACGAGGTCGTTGGCCGCGCTGGTGAATACCACAAAACGGCCATCGGGACTGAGGCTGGGAGCGGCGGAATTGCCGTCGCCGCCCGCCGGCAGGGGCACGGAAGGATTTCGCGCCGAGAGCAATTGCACCGGCACCGCATTGGCCAGTGGCACAAACATCGTTATTAACAGAAAGCAGATTGCCACCGCGAAGCTGCCACTGAAAACCTTCGCGGCCGCAGGACTCCTCCGCAGGTTTCGGATTGCGAATTTACCGCCGTCAGCAATTTTTGTTTTCATGATTCCGGGAAGTTAAAGATCCTGTTTTTTTCAGTCGCCGGCCACCACCGTCCACATGCCTTTCGGCGCCGTCAGTGTGCCGGAGCCAACGGTCTGCTGCACCGTGAGAGCCGCAACATGACCATCATGAAAAGCGTAGTTGAACCGGTTCCAGTGCGCCTGATATAAAAGGATGCCTTGGTTGACCGAAGTGGCCGAGTTGGGATTTTGCGTCGGATTGGTAGTTGTATCAATTTGAACCAGTTCACTGCCGCTTCCTTGCGGGCCGATGCAGATGCACGTCCAGATGTTTAAAGCGATCTGTTGTCCGTGAGTATTTTCACACAGCAAAATGGTTCCTGCCGGATCGCCCACCACGGAAGTCTTGTAGCCACGCGCATCCCAGTCGGGCGTGGAACCGGTGTCGGTCCAGTAAATGCCCACGCCTTGCATACCGGGTTTGGTAAGGTCTGGCAACGGATAGGTCCGGTTCTGGTCGCCCACCTCATAACCCGTCGCCCAAGCTGGCCCACACGCATCCATGGCATAAGACCGGAGAGCGAACCATGGATTATTTCCGCCGATCCAATTGACTTTTGGAAACGTGTCCGCCGGGCAAACTTCAAGTGAGCGCGCTTGGCTGCCTGACGTTCCGTAGCCAAATATTAAATTTGAATCAGGCAGATTACCTCCGATGTATTTGTTGATCCAACAATCCCACGCCATTTGACTGGTGCCAACACCACTCGAACTTTGCCAGCCGGCGGGCGGGAGCATATCGTTGTGATCCTGCGCAAATTCCTGAAACCCCACCTGGAGCTGTTTGAGGTTGTTTTGGCATTGGGTCCGCCATGAGTCTATTTTAGTGCCTGCGAGCGCCGGCACCAGCAGCAGCGCCAGCACTGCCAGCGTTGCAAGCACCACAAGCAGTTCAGTGAGGGTAAAGGCCTGGTCTGTTTGTGCCGGAACCGGCGGCACCCGATTTAAACGGTCTGAAGGAATTGAAGGCTTCATAGACATTTTTGTTTTATCATAAACAGCTCATTAACACATAGCTGATTTTTAAAAATATTTAATCGAATTTAACTTGTCATCCTGCGCGAATCTTTCAGGCCATGCACAATACTCACGTCATTGCGCCGGGCGTTCTTTCGTTTCCGGAACTGACATTTCACGATCTGCCAGCAATGCGATGAGTTTAACGGCACTGAAACAATTCACGGTCCGTTTTGTTTTCTGGCTGTTTAATCTGGCAGATTGAAAATTGCCCTCACTCCGGCAGTTTCAGGAATTCGATGAACGCCTGCATCAGCGGGGTCAGTTTCCGGCTTTGGCGGCGGTGGATGGCCTGTGGCTGGAAATAATTTCCCCCGGTCAAGATCGCAAAACCCCCCGAAGGTCTCCAGTTGCATCAACAATTTTATGCAATAAGCGGGCGGAGGCGTCAGCCGGTAAATGGCCCGGGCTGGGCCCTCATTCCGGTGCTCAATAGATTATGCGATAGAACATCTGGGTGTTGGTCGGCTCCACCGTGTAGGGAGACACCGCAGGGTTGGTCACCCATGGCCCTGACAGACCATTGGCTTCCAGGAGGGTTCCAGTAACCCAGTTCAGCACTGGAGCGGTTCCCGGAATTTGCAGGTAAAGATATTTGGTCAATCCAAAAACCGTCAAACTGCTGCTGGTGCCTGCATACACCTTTCCATTGGCAATCGTCGGACATGTCATCTTCACATAAGTTCCAATGCTCCCGCTCCACAGCAGCCTGGGAAAATTCACCGCGTCATAAGCCCGCAGGTTGCTGTCGCTGCCAATCTCCCACAAGACGCCGTTGTTGGTGCCATTGGCCGAAAGCGAGAGGCCGCCGCAGCGGTCGTTCATGGTGAAGGCTGACGTGCCCAGCGGCGCTGTGATGATGTTTGTGCCGGTAAATTCAAAGGACTTGGTTGCGCTGTTGCTGTGCAGCACGAAAAGATATTGCCGGCCCGGCCCCTGCCAGTAAACCGGCGACTTGCCCACCGTGTCGCCGGATGACTGGGCCTGGAATCCCTGAACAAAACTCCCGATGTGGCCCAGGTTGTTGATGTCCGCCAGATAGAGGATGCCGTCCTTGCCCATCCCGACGGCATAATGCGTTGGCAGCAGCACCGGCCCGCCGGAACCGAAGTCCGTGTCGCCATTGTTGAGATTCGACCAGTTGGGTGGCGTGGCATAGTCCTGCACCACCAGACTGCCGTTCAACTTGACCATGGACTCGCCGAAGTTGGCGGTGCCGTCAAAAGTTCCGTTGCCGGTGATGATGTAGAGGTTTCCGTTCGCATCCACCGCCGGTGCCATGCCGCCGGACCAGATGGCGGCCTGGCTGCCGGTGGGACTGGCGTTAAAGGCGGCCACCTGCTGCGTCAGATTGGTGGCGTTGTAGCCCAGCAGAAACCCGTGATAGCTTCCCTGGTCGCAGTGCGAACCAAAGGCCAGATAGACGACACCGTTCAACAACACGAGGCCCGGCCGCTGGTGCTCCACGTCGGCGCTGAAGCTGGTGGCGGCAATGGTCACCGGCCCGCCGAATTTTTCGCCGCCCGTCGTGATGTCGAGCGCATGGAGCTTGTGCGCCGGCCCCGCCGCCAGTTTGGTGTCCACATAGAGCGTGCCGCTGCTCAAATCGATCACGGGTGTGCCGGTGATGCCGATCACGGGAGTCAAATCACCGCAGGAGGAAGTGTAGGGCGTGCCGAAATTGGTCTGCCAATAGGCGGTGCCGCCCGTGTCCGCATCAAACGCATACACGGTGTTGTTCTCCGTGCAGACAAAAACCACGTTGTGCGTGCCGCCGGCGATGTTCAAGTTTTCGACGTAAAGCGGCTGGGCGTAAACCTGGCCGTCCACCGGATTTGAGAACAGCTTGCCGAAGCTGTTCGTGGCGACGTTGGCGGGCGTCAGAATGGTTTCAGCAGTATTGGCCCCGGTGCGCGCCAGATCGTTGTGTTGCATGATGACATTCACGGCCTGCGCCCGTGAAAACAGGAGGGTGGCCGCCAGCGAAATGAACCGATGCTTGAATTTGCAGGTTTGGCCGGCCGGAAACAGCGGTGGATTTTTCATGTTGCTCTTAATTTTTTTGGGGAATATAGCATACTTGAACCCGGTTGGCGGCAATTTGCCTCATCAACTTCGTTTCATTTGGGCGGGATGGGAGCAACCGGTTTCAGCCGGATGTTTTTGAAACGCACCTTTGCCCCGGCGAGCTTTTCATGGTCGTCATCGCTGATCCAGTCACGGACCTGCAAACCGATGAAGCCGGACGGCGTCAGCGAATCGTTGATGTGCGCGCAGGCCACACCGTTGAGGAAGGTTTTTATCGAGTCACCGACGGCCTCGATCCGAAGATGGTTCCAGTCATTGGTGCGGAAAATTTCCCGGCCTTGCCGGGAAAACTCATCCGGGTCGCCGCCCAGCGGGCCGGGATAAAGCCACATGCGCCGCCGCTCGTCATAAATCCCGGCCGTCCACCACCGCTGGTCATAAAGCGAGGCGGTCCACCAGCGGTGATTCGGGCTGGGATCAATCAGCACCAGATAACCATACGCGTGGCCCCGGGGAATGGTGTAGGCCACGCCGTTCAATTCCTGCCGGATTTCCTTTGCGGCAAATTCGCCGCGAATGTGGACGCCCGAAAAAAGCTGATGGTCCGCCTTGAAATCAAGTTCGAGGACGAAATTGTCGTGGTTCTTTTTCGTGCAGAGCACGCTGTTCGTCCCGCTTTCGGCAACGGCCTCGCCGACAATGCAGCCGTCCTTCACATAAAACCTGTCGCCGCCGCTGATTTGCTTCCAGCCCGAGAGGTTCCTGCCGTTGAACAAATCAATCCAGCCGTCCCCGGCGAAAAGCTCCGGCGCCGCGAGGATTGAGAGCGCGTAAAAAATGGATGTGTATTCCCGCATGTGACAGACCGAACACTGCGAATATTGGACAGGCCACAAAGCTAAGCAAGGTGTTAATTGTCCGGCTGGAATCCGGCTTCGAATGGCACCACTTTGACTGGCACGCCGGGCAAGGCTGCCGCCGGGCTGCGGCTAGATCAGGCAAATCAAAACCGCGCCGGCGAGGGCGAGGGCGCCAAGCCATTTCACGGAGTGTCCGCTCAGGCTGCTGTCACCGGTCTGGTGCAGCGCCGGCAGTTTGATGTCCAACTGGCTGCCCACGAAGGCCCCCATAAACAGGACAGCGACCGCTGCCATCAGGATAAAACCTATTTCGGAAATGCTCATGCTTACAACCAAGCATACCACATGCCGCCGGGATTGCGAAGCAGGCCGGCAACCGGCCGGCCCCGGTTTTGTCAGCCTGGGGCGGCGTTTGCTGGCAAAATGGTGTCGGGCATGGACGCATCCATAAAGAATTCCAGCCCGCGCCGCAAGCCGGAAAAATCCCTTCGCCGCCCAGCCGTCCGGCGGCGCGGCAGCCCAAGAATTGTCAATTTTAACCCTCCCGCGTTCCAGTCCCGGACAAACGCCTCCGCAATCGGCCTGCCGCATTCAAATCCCGGACAATCTTATCCGGAATAACCCCGCCGCGCGCCAGTCCCGGATAAACGCCTCCGCAATAGGCCTCCCGTGCGTCATTCCCGGATAAACAGCTCCGCAATAGACCTCCCGTGCGCCAGTCACGGATAAACGGCTCCGCAATCGGGCAGAAATGATCCAGTCCCGGAGGTGCGGCTCCGCAATCGGGCAAATTTTTGCGGAGTTTGGGAAAAAATCGTCAATTTTCAATGGTTTTCGACCAAGACGGGATATTTTGCCGCCAAAAACCCTTGCCGGAGCGGCGACACACCGCAACGGTAGGACGGACGTGGCCGTCCGCCAAAAAGGCGGCACCCGACGGGGCCGGGAAATGGGGTGGTGCGGGTGGCTGAAAAGATTTCGCTCCGGACGGAGCGCCGAACCGGCGGCTCTCGACAATAAACAACGAAGCAGATAGCCTACGCCAATCCGATGAATTATATCCACCAGATCATCAGCTTCATTCGCAAGGCGCAGGAGATTGCGGCTCAACATGGATTCAAGAACCTGCTCCAGCCAGGACTTGTCAAGGAACTGGTAGTCGCTGATATCCTGGGCCATGAGGTTCACAAGACAAAACACGAGCCTGATGCTTTTGACCCCGCGCATCCAGAACGCAAGTTTGAATACCTTTCGTGTTTCGAAGGCGGCACATTTCAATTGGATCGGATGTTTAGTTCCCCGTCATACAAACGCGCGACATCACTCGAACGAATCACCCGCAACACGGCCATCTACTGTGCCGTTTTTGATAAGGAAAACCCGCTGGACGTTCTCGTTATTTACGAAGTTCCAGTCGAAGCAATGCTGCGCGAGGCCGGGCGGCAACTCGACGCCAGCCGCAATGAAATTTCCCACATCGGCTTTACCATCAAATGGGCGCAGCAGAATGGCAAGGTGGTTTATACCAAACAGACTTGAGTAGGAGCTAAATGCCCGTTGCTGGCATTGGTCCCAAACTCGAAGAAGTTTTCTGAAGATTCACTTTTGCTGGCCGCTTTGGTCATTCGTTCTTCCGCGAAGTGGCAATAATCCGCATTGATTTCGCACGCAACAAATCGTCTGCCCAGTCGTTCACAAACCACCGGCACAGTTCCCGAACCGCAGAACGGATCGAACACCAAATCATCCGGATTTGAACTGGCTTTGATGATCCGATCCATCAATTTCTCCGGCTTCTGAATCGTGTTCAGCATTTCGCGACTGACCAGTTCCTTTGACTTGTAAGTGAGCTGCTTGATGTCGCCCCACACGTTGCCGGGATTCTTGCCGTCGGGATGAAAAACTGTCTTGCCGAATTTGCCATTGCGCACAGACGGAACGCGCTCACAGCGCAAACGATGTTCCAATTCCACCAATTGCGGGACACGAATGTCATCGAGATTAAACGTCTTCGCTTTGCCCTTGGTGAAATAGCAAATCACGTCGTAATTGTTCGTGTAGGAAATGCGGCCCTGCGCCAGCCGACTTGGCTGATACCAGACAATTTTTGACTGCAGCGTGAGAAACGGGCGGTAATCAATGAAATCGATGCAGTCCGGTTTGCCGAACAAATAAGCCGCGCCGCCGGGTTTGAGCAGCCGGGAAAAGGATTCTAACAGGTCGAGGTTGAAATGCTGAATGTCCGCCACGTTGTCCCATTCATGTGTTGTGACTGCGTAAGGCCCGTCGCAAATGATGAGGTCGAATGATTCACTGGGCAGTTCACGCATCAGCAACTGCGTGTCCGCGCGTTGAATTTTTCCAATGATTGAATCAAGCTTGCGCACGTCTGAAATGTAATGGACAGCGTTTATTTTTCCCAACTTAATTCTTCGCCCCCGCCAGTTCTTCCTCGAAATCCACGATCTCTTTGATCTGCACCAGAAACCAGCGGTCAATTTTCGTGAGGTTGAAAATCTCCTCGATGGTGAAGCCGGCGCGCAGGGCGTGGCGGATGAAGAAGATGCGTTCGGCGTTGGGCACGCTCAGTTTGCGGCTGATGACGTCGCGCGGGAGGATGTCGCGGTCGCCATAGACTTCCGTGCCGATGCGCCAGGGTTTGCCGTCGCCGCCCAGGCCGCTGCGGCCAATCTCCAGCGAGCGCAGGCATTTTTGCAGGCTTTCCTTGAACGTGCGGCCGATGGCCATGGCTTCGCCGACGCTTTTCATCTGCGTGGTGAGCGTGGGGTCGGCTTGCGGAAATTTCTCGAAGGCAAAGCGCGGAATCTTGGTGACGACGTAATCAATGCTCGGCTCGAAGCTCGCGGGGGTTTCGCGCGTGATGTCGTTCTTGAGTTCGTCGAGCAGGTAGCCGACGGCGAGTTTGGCGGCGATCTTCGCGATGGGAAAGCCGGTGGCCTTGGACGCGAGCGCGGAGCTGCGGCTGACGCGCGGGTTCATCTCGATGATGACCATGCGGCCGTTCTCCGGGCTGACGCCGAACTGGATGTTCGAGCCGCCGGTCTCCACGCCCACGGCGCGGATGACGGCGAAGCTCTGGTCGCGCATGATCTGAAATTCCTTGTCGGTCAGCGTCTGGATGGGCGCGACGGTGATGCTGTCGCCGGTGTGGACGCCCATGGGATCGAAGTTTTCGATGGAGCAGATGATGACGCAGTTGTCGGCCTTGTCGCGCATGACTTCCATCTCGTATTCCTTCCAGCCGAGGAGGGATTCTTCGATGAGGATTTCGTTCACGGGCGAAAGCTCGATGCCGTTCTTGGCGATGGCTTCAAACTCGTCCTGATTGTAGCCGATGCCGCCGCCCGTGCCGCCGAGCGTGAACGCGGGCCGGATGATGAGCGGAAACTTGCCGATGTCTTTCGCGACGGCGCGGGCTTCGTCCAGATTGTGCGCGACGCCGGAGATGGGAACGTCGAGGCCGATCTGGAAGCATCAATTCCTTGAACGCGAAACGGTCTTCGCCTTTGATGAATGGCTTCGGGTTTCGCGCCGATCATTTCCACGTCGTGCCGTTCGAGCGCGCCGTTTTTGTGCAGCGCCATCGCGGTGTTCAGCGCGGTCTGGCCGCCGAGCGTGGGGAGCAAAACGAGTTTGCCCTTGCGCACCCATCTTTTTCATCTCCGCCTTCTCGCGGATGAGAATTTTCTCCACGCATTCGGGCGTGATGGGTTCGATGTAGGTGCGGTCGGCGAACTCCGGGTCGGTCATGATGGTGGCCGGGTTGGAGTTGATGAGGATGACGCGGTAGCCTTCCTCGCGGAGGGCTTTGCAGGCCTGCGTGCCGGAATAATCGAACTCGCACGCCTGGCCGATGATGATCGGGCCGGCGCCGATGATGAGGACGGAGTGGATGTCGGTGCGCTTGGGCATAATTAAAACGGCAAGATGAAACACGAATCGGACGCCAAGCGAAAGAAAATTGCGGGCAGAAAGAGATCGCTTCGCCAATGCCGGCTTCAAATTTTATTGCGACGGTGTCCGGACATCCTTGATGAATTGCGTGTGGCCGTCGAGAAAAACGCGGCAGCGCCCGCCAGCGTGGATGGTGCGGCCCTTTAAGCGCGGGATCAACGGTTGGCCCGGTGGGCGTGTTCGGAAAATAAGGATCCACGACGAGTTCGACATCCGTCGGACCGTAGATGGGGCCGAGCGTTGCATCGGTCAAGCTGGCCGTTACGAGATCAGACACGGCCTGCGATTGCGACTTGCCCCAAAAATCTTCCTGTCCCACCGGATCATCCGGACGGTCGAAACGCCAGGCCCAGTAGCGGCACAACGGCGCGTTCGTATCCATGGAGGTTGCCTGAACGGACTGGATGGCATTGCCGACGGGCGATTTCACCGACGCCGGGCAGGACCAGACGTTGAGATTGGGACAATAATTTAAAAAATTTGTGGCCGCCCAGCCGGCCCGCGGGTCGGACGGCGGCCAGCTCGTCCACGGATGGTAGCCGCCGGGCAGGCTGGACTTCAAATCGCGCCGGTCGGGGAAATGATCGCTCTGGTCGTTGAGATACATTTCGAACACCAGGCCGATTTGTTTGAGATTGGAAAGGCAGACGGCAAGCTGGCCTCTTTGTTTGGCTCGGGCGAGCGCGGGCAGGAGCAGCGCGGCGAGAATGGCGATGATTGCGATGACGACCAGCAGTTCGATCAATGTGAAGGCGCGGCGCAATTTCATCCGGCAATCTCCGTTGGAATCGGCGTCATCTGCAACTAGAAAAGTTTGGATTGATCAAAACACCGGCGGAAATCCGGATCAGGCGGCAATTTGTCCAAGCAGGGCCGGGCGGGTTTCCTTATGCGCCGGCATCTTTTCCGTAACGCTGCTCAAGAATTCAATCTTCACCTTGTCGCCGTCGAACCGGCAGGTCACGGTGTCGTGGTGCGGTGTTTCGTAAAATTGCCAGGTCATTTGAAATGTGTTTTCGTCCGTCCAGGTGCCACTGGCGAGAATCTTTGAAACCGGTCCCAGGGCGCCGACCGTCAGTTTCGGCGGCGTGCCGGGCATGTCGGTCTTGCCAGCCACCCAGTTCTCAATGCCGCAGGTGATGGGATGCTCGCCTTTGGCGTCCTTCAAGGTGAAGGTGCAGGAATTTTCCCGGAACTTAAACGACACGCTTTGAACCCCGGCGTCGCCATCAATCCGGAAAGTTTTGCCGGAGATTCCAGCCGCGACGGGTGAAGCGGCCTGCGCTTTCGGCGGCAGCAGGGCCAGGGAAGAAAGTTTTTGTTTCAACCGGGTCTGGGCAACCGGGTCCGGCGGCAAAATGTTTTCCTTCAGTGCGGGCAAAAGGTGTTGCCAGATCAAATCAAATTCACCCGCCATGTTGCCGCTTTCGCCGGTGATGCATATCACGGCGTCCTGGTCAGGCAGGACGAAGGTGTATTGTCCGAACGCCCCGTCGGCGCGATAGGCGTTGTGCCGCGAACGCCAAAACTGGTAGCAATAACCCTGGAGCCAGTCGTTGGTCTTTTTGGCTTCCTCCAAATTTTGTCCGGCGGCGGCCGGCTGTTGAATCTTAAACGTCGTCGCCTCTTCAACCCAGCTTGCCGGCAAAATTTGCCGGCCGTTCCAGGCGCCTTTTTGCAGATACATCTGCCCGAACTTGGCGAGACCTTCGGTCTGGATGGCGAGGCCCCAGCCGCCGGTGTTGATGCCGCGCGGACACGTTTCCCAAGTCATGCCCTTGATCGCCAGCGGCCCGAACAAACGCGGTTCCAGATAATCAATGACCTTCTGGCCGGTCAGTTTCTGGATAATCGCCGAAAGCATGTAAGAGGCGCCGCTGTTGTAAAGAAACGTGCTGCCCGGCGGATTTTTTATGGGCAGGGCCAGAAAGGTCGCCACCCAGTTGTCCGTTTTCGTGATGATCGGCGTCGAATCTTCCGCGTGGCCGACTGACATCGTGAGCAGATGTTTTACCTGCAACGCCGCGAGATTTTCACTGATGCTGCCGGGCAAATCGTTCGGAAAAAAAGAAACGACCGGGTCGTCCACCGTCAGCCGGCCCTCGGTCACCGCCAGGCCGACGGCGGTGGAGGTGAAACTTTTGCTGAGCGAATACAGCATGTGATTCAGGTTGGCGGCGTAAGGCGACCACCAACCTTCGGCGACGACCTGTCCGTGACGGATCAGCATGAAGCTGTGGAATTCCTGCCGGCTTTTCCCGACCGCCTCCAAAAAATCCAGAATCTCAACGGATGACACTCCCTGGGCTTCGGGCGTGCTGCGCGGAAGGTGACGAATAACCGGTTGTGCCGCCAGACATTCAGAAAATGTGGAAGCCAGGCTCAATCCGGCGGCACCGAGCCCAAGCTGCTTGAGAAATATCCTGCGGTCAGTGGTCATGGCATAAATTAGAACCAATGCGCCTGTGCCAAGGCAATGATTAAAGCAGACCGGGCTGATTTGCCGCCGCCGTCTTCAGTCCCAATTTTTTGTAACTCAATTCCGTTGCGACGCGCCCCTGCGAGGTGCGGTTGAGATAACCTTCCATGATGAGATACGGCTCATAGACTTCCTCGATGGTGTCCGGTTCCTCGCCGACGGCCACGGCGAGGGAGTTCACGCCGACCGGCCCGCCGCCGAATTTCACGATGACGGCTTCGAGGATGCGCTTGTCCATTTCGTCGAGGCCGTTTTCGTCAATCTCCAGCATCGCCAGCGCCTTGTCGGCGACGTCGGCGGTGATGCGGCCGTCGTGCCGCACCTGCGCGTAATCGCGGACGCGGCGGAGCAAATTATTCACGATGCGCGGCGTGCCGCGGCTGCGCCGGGCAATTTCATGCGCGCCCGCCGGATCAATTTCCACATTCAACAAATTCGCCGAACGGATCGCGATTTTGTCCAGGTCGGCGACGCAATAATAATCCAGCCGCTCGCGCATCCCGAACCGCGTGAGCAGCGGCGCGGTGAGCAGGCCGCTGCGCGTGGTGGCGCCGATGAGCGTGAAGCGCGGCAGATTCAGCCGCACGCTGCGGGCGTTCGGCCCCTGGTCAATGATGATGTCCAGTTTGAAATCCTCCATCGCCGGATAAAGATATTCCTCGATGGTTTTTTGCAGGCGGTGGATTTCGTCAATGAACAGCACGTCGCCTTCTTCGAGATTCGTAAGCAGGCCGGCGAGATCGGAAGCTTTTTCAATTGTCGGACCGCTGGTGGCTTTGACATTCGCGCCCATCGCCTTGGCGAGAATGTTCGCGATGGTGGTTTTGCCGAGGCCGGGCGGACCGGAGAGCAAAATGTGGTCCAGCGATTCGCCGCGTTGCTTCGCCGCTTCCACCGCGATTTCCAGCCGTTCTTTCACCTTCGGCTGGCCGGTGAAATCGGAAAAGAGCGAGGGCCGCAGCGTCATTTCCAGCGCGGCGTCGGGTTTGTTCAGGTTGGCCACCGGTCGTTCGGACATCGCGGGAAAGCTTGCGGCAGGACGCGCGCAGCGGCAAGCGCGATTGCGAATGGCCCACCGGGTATCCGTCCTTTTTTTCAAAATAAATTCTGGAAAATCAAATTTCCCTCCGGCAAGCTGACGTTCCTTTATGGCAGGGGAGAAATCACATTTGCGCCGCGGAGTCCTGCTGGCCGCGCTGTTTGTTTCCGCCAATGCATTCGCCGGCGACGCGGACATCAATCTGCCGTCGTTGCAGGACGTTTCCTTTTGCGGTGGCAGGCTGGCCAGTCACGCGATTTTATTTTTCGGCCTCGCCGTCTGTGCCGTCGGCGCGGCGTTCGGCTTTTTTGAATACGCCCGGACCCGCGCGCTGCCCGTCCACCGGTCCATGCGCAACGTTTCCAACATCATCTGGGAAACGTGCAAGACGTATCTGTGGCAGCAGGGGAAATTTCTCGCCGCGCTCTGGCTGCTCATCGCCGTCTGCATGGTTTATTATTTTTGGGAATTGCAGGGCAAGGCCGCCGGCAGCGTGCTCGTGATTCTGGCCAGCTCCATCGTCGGCATTCTCGGCAGCTACGGCGTCGCGTGGTTTGGAATCCGGATCAACACCACGGCGAATTCGCGCGCCGCGTTCGCCTCGCTCAAAGGCAATCCGCTGAAAACCCTTTTCATCCCGCTGCGGGCCGGCATGAGCATCGGCCTGCTGCTCGTTTGCGTGGAGCTGACCTGCATGATCAGCATCCTGCTGTTTGTTCCGCCGCAGCTCGCCGGGCCGTGCTTCATCGGCTTTGCGATTGGCGAATCGCTTGGCGCGTCCGTGCTGCGCATCGGCGGCGGCATATTCACGAAGATCGCCGACATCGGCAGCGACCTGATGAAAATTGTTTTCAACCTGCCGGAAGACGACCCGAAAAATCCCGGCGTCATCGCCGACTGCACCGGCGACAACGCCGGTGATTCCGTCGGCCCGACCGCCGACGGCTTTGAAACCTACGGCGTCACCAGCGTGGCGCTCATCGCGTTTCTGTCGCTGTCGCTCGTCGCCTCGCCGGTTCTGTGCGGCAGGCTCATCCTCTGGCTGTTTGCGATTCAGGCGCTCATGGTTATCGCGTCGCTCGGCTCGTTTTACTTCAACATGACCGTCGCCAAAATCCGCTACGGCGGCAAAAAAGATTTCAACTGGGAGTCGCCGCTCTCGGATCTGGTCTGGATCACCTGCATCGTTTCCATTTTCGTATGTTTTGGCGCAAGCAAACTTCTGCTCGGTGATTTTTCAATTCCGCGAATGATCAGCGGCGTTCTCACCGACGTGCCGCTCAAAAACCTCTGGTGGGTTTTGTCCGCCATCATCGGCTGCGGCACGCTTGCCGGCGCGCTCATCATGGAGTTCACCAAAGTTTTCGTCAGCACCAGTTCGCGCCACGTCCGCGAAGTCACCAGTGCCTCCGACCAGGGCGGCGCATCGCTGAACATCCTGTCCGGTTTCGTCACCGGGAATTTCTCCGCGTTCTGGATGGGCCTCGTCATCCTGGCGCTCATGCTCGGCGCGTATTTGTTTTCGCAAAATGACGATTTCATGGCGCTCATGCCGGCGCAATTCAAGTTCGCCGCGCCGATTTTTGCGTTCGGCCTCGTCGCGTTCGGCTTTCTCGCGATGGCGCCGGTGACAATTGCCGTGGACAGCTTCGGCCCGGTCACGGACAACGCGCAGTCCGTTTATGAATTAAGCCGCATCGAATCGCTGCCTGGTATTGACGCGGAAATCGAAAAAGATTTCGGCTTCAAACCGAATTTTACCGACGCCAAGCTCGAACTCGAAAAAGGCGACGGCGCGGGCAACACGTTCAAAGCCACGGCCAAGCCGGTGCTCATCGGCACCGCCGTCGTCGGCGCGACCACGATGATTTTCGGCATCATCATGCTGCTCCAGAATGTTTTTGGAAACGCGATCGAACACTTGAGCCTCGTCCAGCCGCAGATCATTTTCGGCCTGCTAATGGGCGGCGCGGTGATTTACTGGTTCACCGGCGCGAGCACGCAGGCGGTCGTTGCCGGCGCTTACAGCGCGGTTGTCTTCATCAAGAAAAATCTGAAGCTGGACAAGGAGGCCGCGTCCATCGAGGACAGCAAGCGCGTCGTGGAAATCTGCACCGTCTATGCGCAGCGCGGCCTCATCAACATTTTCATCGTCGTCTTCGCCTTCGCGCTCGGCCTGCCGTTTTTCGACCCGTATTTCTTCATCGGCTATCTCGTGGCCATCGCGTTCTTCGGATTGTTTCAGGCGATTTTCATGGCCAACGCCGGCGGCGCGTGGGACAACGCCAAGAAAATCGTCGAGGTGGATTTGAAAATGAAAGGCACGCCGCTCCACGCCGCCACCGTCGTCGGCGACACCGTCGGCGACCCGTTCAAGGACACGTCGTCCGTCGCGATGAACCCGATCATCAAATTCACCACGCTCTTCGGCCTGCTCGCCGTCGAGATCGCCGTGGAGTTAAAATTGAAAAGCCCGGACTCGCCGTTGCCGCTCGTCATCGGCTCGGTTTGCGTTCTGGTCGCGCTCGTGTTCGTTTATCGTTCGTTTTATTGCATGAGAATTCCGGTCGAACCGCCTGATAGAGCGTAAATTTCTTCTCGTAAAAAACCGGCGCGCGGTCAGATTTAATGTGTGTCCGTCATTCAACGCTCCATTCAAGTCGGGTGGCAACTGCGCGTTTTCTTCACCGAGGACGTTTTCGCGCCGGACAATCCCGTCTTGAAGGACGCGCTCGCCGACGCCGCGCCGCGCAAAGCCCTGGTCATTCTGGAAGATTCGCTTTCGCTGGCCGTGCCGGAACTGGAAGACAAAATCGAAAAATATTTTTCCGCGCATTCCGCCGGCCTGAAGCTCGTCAGCCCGCCGGTGTTTGTCTGCGGCAGCGAAACCGCCAAAAATTCCCCGACCATCGTCAGTGAAATCCAGTCCTACATTGACCGGCATCACATTGACCGCCACTCGTATCTCATCGCCGTCGGTGGCGGCGCGCTGCTGGATGTAGCCGGCTTTGCCGCCGCCACGGCGCATCGCGGCGTGCGCCACGTCCGCATCCCGACGACGACCCTGTCGCAGGCGGATTCCGGCGTCGGCGTAAAAAACGGGCTGAACGCCTTTGGCAAAAAAAATTTCGTCGGAACGTTCGCGCCGCCGTTTGCCGTCATCAACGACTTCAAACTGCTCGCCACGCTGGAGACGCACGACAAGCGCGGTGGCTATGTCGAAGCCGTGAAAGTCGCCTGCATCCGCGACGCCAAATTTTTCGACGAACTGGAACGCGACGCGGAAAAACTCGCCGCCTTTGAGCCGGACGTGATGAGGCATTTGATCCGCCGCTGCGCCGAACTGCATCTCGACCACATTGCCACGAGCGGCGATCCGTTCGAGATGGGTTCCGCGCGCCCGCTCGACTTCGGCCACTGGGCCGCGCACAAGCTCGAGCAGCTCTCGCGCTTCAATCTTTCCCACAGCGACGCCGTCGCCATCGGCATCGCGCTCGACGTGATTTACTCGCGCAACGTCGGCCTGCTGGACGGCAAATCAGCGGCGCGAATACTTGATTTGCTCGAACGGCTGGGCTTCAGGCTGTTTGCCGATGAATTATTGAGCGCCGACGCAAACGACCGGTTGCTGGCGCTGGCCGGCCTCGAAGAATTCCGCGAGCACCTCGGCGGCGAACTGACGATTACCCTGCTCAAGGAAATCGGCCGCGGCGTGGAAGTGCATGAAATGAACCAGCCGAAAATCATCGAGGCCATTCACGAATTGAGTGGACGCAAAAAATGAACCGGCTCGCCGTCATCAACGTCGTCGGCCTCACCGAGGCGCTCATCGGCGAACACACGCCGCGCATTGCGGCCTTTCGCCAGCGGGGCGCGCTCGCACAGATCGCGCCGGCGTTTCCGGCGGTGACTTGCCCCGCGCAATCGAATTATCTCACCGGCCAAACGCCGGCGCAGCACGGCATCGTCGGCAACGGCTGGTTCAACCGTGAGCTGACGGAAGTCCAGTTTTGGAAACAATCCAACCACATCGTCCACGGCGAAAAAATCTGGGACGAACTTCATGCCCGCGTGCCGAACTTTACCTGCGCGAAACTTTTCTGGTGGTTTAACATGCATTCGAGCGTGGATTATTCAATCACGCCGCGCCCGATGTATCCCGCCGACGGCCGGAAGATTTTCGACATCTACACGCAGCCGGGGCCGGTCCGCCACGAGATTAAAAAAGATCTGGGTGAATTTCCGTTCTTCAGCTTTTGGGGGCCGGCGGCGGGTATTGATTCGCCGCAAGGCAAGGCTGATGCCGCGTCACGCTGGATCGCCGAATCCGCCAAATGGATTGAAACCAAATACGCGCCCACGCTGAACCTGATTTACCTGCCGCATCTGGACTATAATTTGCAGCGGCATGGAACTTACGATGCTTCGGGAACTTTGAATCCAAAAATCCACCGCGACCTGCGCGAGATTGACGCCATCGTCGGCGACCTGATTGATTTTTTCAGCCGGCGCGGCGTGCGAATCGTTTTGCTCTCCGAATATGGCATCACGAACGTGAACACGCCGGTGCATCTCAATCGCATTTTCCGCGAGCGTGGCTGGCTGACGGTGAAAGACGAACTCAGTCTGGAAATTCTCGACGCCGGCGCGAGCCGCGTTTTCGCCGTGGCGGATCATCAGGTCGCGCACATTTATTTGAACGACCGCTCGCTGGAAAAAACCGTGCACGGGCTGCTGGAAAAAACTCCCGGTGTGGAAAATGTTTTGGGTGACGCGGAAAAAGCCGCCGCCGGCATTGCGCATCCGCGCGCCGGTGATTTGATTGCCGTCGCCACCGAGTATGCGTGGTTCACCTATTATTACTGGCTCGACGACGCGTGCGCGCCGGATTTTGCGCGGACGGTGGACATCCACCGCAAGCCGGGCTACGACCCGGTGGAATTGTTTCTCGACCCAAAAATTCCGGCGGTGAAATTAAAAATCGCGTGGCGGCTGCTGCAAAAAAAACTCGGCTTCCGGATGCTGATGGACGTGATTCCGCTCGACGCGACGCTGGTGAAAGGCTCGCACGGCCGGCGGCCGGCGGACAAAATGGACTGGCCGGTGTTCATCACCGACCGGCCGGAGCTTCTGGGCGCGAAGGAAATTGAATCAACGGATGTTTATCACGCCCTGCTGCGGCAGGTTTTACGCTGAATCCGACCGCTTATTCCCGTCCATCGGCCTTTGCCGGCTGGTTTTTTGCTGGAAAGCCCGCTTTACCCTGTCCAACGGGGGCAATTCGTTGAATCGCGGCTTCTATCCTCAATTCAGAGGTGTCTATCCTTGGAATCGGAACGCCTGTTCTTAATCCAGAGCCGCCTATTCCTTGAATAGAAGGGTCTAATCTTTGAATTGAGAGGCCTATCCCTTGTCTTGCGGGCGTCGGATAAGGAATCGGCGGTGCGTTTCCCTGTCCGGCGGATAACAGAGCAAAATATGGTCATTTTTTGCCAAAATTGGCCTATTATTGGGGCTTTGCAGGGTTGCCTTCCCTCTTATGATGGAGCGTTAACAAAGAAAAACGCCAGGCCAAACTGGAACACTCCCGGGCTTAACTTGGAACATGCCCGGATTAACAACGATCCAGCGCCATGGCCCGGACTGGAGAACATTATGGCTAAAAATCAAACTGACCCCCTGCCGCAAGCGACGCTGGACGATGATTCGGCGGCGATTGCCGCGTGCAAGAAAATCACCACCTATACCCCGGCCAATCCGATTTACATCCAGACGGCCTTGGATGCGGCGGAAACCGCCGTGATCAAGAACCAAGCCGCCTACACGCAGGCCAAGACCGCCTTTGAAGCGGCACGCGACAACCTGGTCGGCTCGGAATGGACACGTCACAACCTTGTGCTTGGCATGAGAACGCAGGTCAAGGCGCAGTTCGGCGACGATTCCAACGAGGTGCAATCCGTCGGCCTCAAGAAAAAATCCGAATACCAAAAGGGGGGCCGAAAATCCGCCAAGCCCAAGCCGGCGGCGTAAGGGGCAACGGGCGGTGCAACTTCGGGCGCAAAGCAGATGAATCAACGGACGTTTTTCAAAACCTGCTGCGGCACTTTGGATCGCCATAAGCGCGGCAGCTCAAGGCAAAACGTGGGCGGACCGACGATGGTGCCGAGCGAACAGGTTGGATTTTCGCCAACTTTTCCGATGTATAAGTGCCGCCTTGCGGACATTTCGGAAATTTTTCCTTTGCGTCGAGTTTGATGTAAGGCTTGAGGTCGTTCGAAATCGGTGCGACTTCGCCGTTGGTGATTCATTCTCCAATGCCAACTCATTGTGCGGCATCAATTTGGCGAAGGTTGTTTATGCAGGCATGGCTGGACTAGCATGTGACCCGACGTAGGGTCTTTGCATTGCAATGAGAAATTTTGAACCCGACATAACAACAATAATAATTACTCGAGGAATGTGAAGGCCGAATGAAAATGATTTTTTGACTCTTTCATACAAATGAGTAAACACAACACCGCTCCGCCAATTCCGTTGCGGGGGATTATGGTCAAAGGCCTTCGCCAACTGTAGCGGCGTCTCGGCAGAGCGTCGCAAACTTACCGCGAAGTTCAATTGTGGCTTTCTCCCGAAAGCTGCTACGCCGGTTCACCTTCTCCGGCCGCCGGGCGCGAAGTGGTAGCCGCCGTGGACGCGTCCGCCGCGCACTTTGCCGGGAAATCCCGCCGCCGCGCCGGGCTTGGCCTCTTCAAACAACGAGGTGTAGGTGTAGTTGAAATTCTCCAGCTTCACGCGCGGGATTTTCTGGCTGATGAAACGTTCGATGGAAAAAACGTGTGGCGCGTCCTCGGCCACCATGATGGTGAAGGCGTCGCCGGTGTGCTCTGCGCGGCCCGTGCGCCCGATGCGGTGAATGTAATCCTCCGGATGCTGCGGCACGTCGTAATTGATGACATGGCTCACGTCGGCGATGTCGAGGCCGCGCGCGGCGATGTCCGTGGCGACGAGCACCTCGTATTTGCCCTCGCGAAATCCGTCCAGCGCCTGCTCGCGTTCCTTCTGCGTGCGGTTGGAATGCAGCACGGCGACGGCGTGGTTCGCGCGCTTGAGCAAACCGGCCACGCGGTCGGCACCGTGTTTCGTCCGGCAGAACACCAGCACGGAGTTGTAATTGACCCGCTTCAAAAGTTCGAGCACCAGATCGGTTTTTTGCGTGTCGGAAACGGGATAGATGACGTGCTTCACCGTTTCGGCGGGCGTGCGGCGCGCGCCAATCTCAATTGTCTCAGGATTGTTCATGGCCCATTGGATGAGCGTTTCGATCTGCGGCGGAATGGTGGCGGAAAACAGCGCGGTGTGGCGTTTGCGCGGACATTTTTCCACGAGGCGGCGCACGTCCGGCAGAAAGCCCATGTCGAGCATCCGGTCGGCTTCGTCGAGGACGAGAAATTCCACCTTGTCCAGCCGCAAGGTGCCTTGTTCGAGGTGATCGAGCAAACGTCCAGGCGTCGCCGCAACGACATCCGCGCCGGCACGGAGTTCGTCGGTCTGCTTTCCATAACCGACGCCGCCATAAACCACGGTTACTTTCAAATCCGTGAAGCGCGCGTAATCACGGATGGCGGTCTCGACCTGCGAAGCGAGTTCGCGCGTCGGCTCCAGAATGAGCGCGCGCGGGCCGGCGGGATTGTGTTTGCCGAGCTTGGAAAGAATCGGCAGGGCGAACGCGGCGGTTTTGCCGGTCCCCGTTTGCGCGCTGCCGATGACGTCCTTGCCGGACAACACCAGCGGAATGGCGCGAAGCTGGATGGGCGTCGGATCCACGTAACCCATCGCCTTGACGCCGTCCAACATGACTGGCGAAAGGCCTAATTTACTAAAAGGCATGAAACAGGTTAGCAATTTGCCGGATTAAGGAAAGCAATGAATTGCGGGTAAAAATGGAAGACCGAGTTCCACAAGCCCCAAATTAAAAAATTTGGTCCTCGCGAATCCGGCCGGCCGAAAGAATCACGCCGCCGGCTTGTCCGCTTCGCCACCTGGTTCTGCGGCGGGCGCAGGTTCGGCCACCGGCGCGGCGGTAGCCTCCGGTTGAGCCGGAGTTTCCGCCGGAGAAACCGGCGCGGAAATTTCCGCAGCCAGCTCCGCAGCGACTTCCGCCGGCGGAATTATTTCTGTGACCGTCGCCACTTCGCCTTCGGCCGGCTTCGCGGGCTTCTTTTCCTGCTTCACCGGTCGGGGCAGAGGTTTCTTGGCGGTTTCCATCCGGCCGTCGGCAAATTCCAAAACGTGGCCCTGATGAATCAGCCAGTGCAAATCCACAATGACCGCCGTCTGTTCCGGCGTCGCTTCGGGCGCAGCGGTTGCGGCCGGTTTCGCGGGCTGTGCTGCGGTAGTTTCGCCTTCGGCCACCGGCGCGGGCGGGATTGGGATTTCCGTAACCGGAGCTTTCGCCACTTTGGGCGTCGGCGCCAGCGTCTCGATCAATTTCCGCCGCGTGCATTTCGGATTCGTGTTGATGAACTCCACGATGCGCCGGATGTTTTCCGAAACCGGCGTGGTTTCGAGATCGAGGAACTGCGGCCGCGCCACGTTGACATGCGTGACGGTTTTGTTGACCTTGAAAAATTGCAGGCCGTAATGCGCGAACTGCTGGCTCAATTTCGTCGCGATGGGCAGCGGGAAAAATTTCTGTTGCTCCCATTCCTGGCGGATGAGCCGCTGCAATCCGGCGCAGCGCAAACTGCGGCTCGGCAGGCCGGCCACCGTGAGCGTCTCGACCGGCTTGATGATCGAATCCTTGTGCGTCGCGCGGAAATGTTTCACGACTTCTTCCAGCGTCGCCAGCTTGAGCGGCTCCGGCACGTTGAGGCAGACGTATTCAGTCTTGAAGCTCTGCTCCTCAATCCATTTTTTGACTACCGCCTCGTCCTTCACGATTTTCACGCGCGACTTGAATACGTCGAAAGGCATCCGCGAAAATTTTTCCGCGTGCAGCTTGCGCAACTGATTCTGGTAATCGTGATAATTCGGCGGGCCGAGAATCGCGCCGCTCAAGCCGCATTGCGCGACGAACGTGTAAACGCCCTTCGGCGGCTCCGTCGCCGTGCGTTCAGCCTGATAAAACGTGGCGAAATGATTTTTGAGAACGTGCGCGACCGCTTCGTCCTCGCTCAACCACGGCGAGTCGTCGAGCGCGCAGGCGAACATTTGCTGCGCGACCGTGCCGTCGGCTTTTTTCTTCGCAGTGAGCTGGACGGAATAGCGTTCCGCCTTCTGCAAAATCAGCAGCGCAATCTGGAACAGCGGATACGCGCGGCCCGTCACTTTGATCTGCCGCGAAAGCTGCTCGACGCCGCGTTCTTCCGGGATGAACGCGACATTCAGCTCCGGCAGCGGCGCGGGTGGCGCGGGGCGTTCTTCGCGACGCTCTTCGCTGCGTTCGCCGCCACGGAACCCGCCTTTGCGGTCGCCAAATTTGGAACCGCCAGCGCGCGGCGGGCCGCCGCGCCGTTCGCTGCCGCCTTCTCGTCGCGGCGCGCGGCGTTCGCCGGGTTTGCCGCTGAAGCTGCGTTCGGGCTTGACGCCTTCATTGCCGGTGAATTTTTCAAAACGGTTGGACTCGGCTTTCCCCTGCGCCCAAGCGGGCTGGAACAGGTTTTCCAAGTTGAGGTCGAGATCGGGAGCGTTGCTCATGAAAAAATGAAATCGTAATGCTTGAAATTATTTTGCCGCGGCAGCCGGTGGTGCCGCGCGCTTGGCGTGGATGGCCTCGACAATTTTGGCGGCGAGCTCCGGTTTTTCCTCCAGCGCCTTTTTCGCCGCGTCCCGGCCCTGGCCGATGAGCGCGCCGTCGAACTGCAGCCACGCGCCTTTTTTGTCCACCGCACCACACTCGATGCCCACGTCGAGAATACTGCCTTCCTTGTCAATGCCGTGGTTATAAATGATGTCGAACTCGGCCTCGGCAAACGGCGGCGCGACCTTGTTCTTCACGATCTTGACGCGGGTGTGGTTGCCAAAAACATTGCCGGCGGCGTCCTTGAGCTGGTCTTTGCGGCGGATGTCCATGCGCACGCTCGCGTAAAATTTCAACGCCTTGCCGCCGGGCGTGGTTTCCGGGCTGCCGAACATCACGCCGACTTTTTCGCGCAACTGGTTGGTGAAAATGCACGTCGTTTTCGACTTGGCGAGAATTGCGGTGAGCTTGCGCAACGCCTGCGACATCAACCGCGCCTGCATGCCCATCGTAGCCATGCCCATTTCGCCGTCGAGTTCCGCCTTCGGCACCAGCGCGGCGACGGAGTCAATCACGATCACGTCCAGCGCGTTCGAGCGCGCGAGCGTTTCACAAATCGTCAGCGCCTCTTCGCCGGAATCCGGCTGCGACACGAGCAAGTCATCCAGATTCACGCCGAGTTTTTTTGCGTAGCCGGGATCGAGCGCGTGTTCCGCGTCAATGAACGCCGCGAGGCCGCCGGCCTTTTGCGCGTTGGCGATGACGTGGAGCATCAGCGTGGTTTTGCCGGAAGATTCCGGGCCGTAAATTTCCACGACGCGCCCGCGCGGAATGCCGCCCACGCCGAGCGCGAGGTCAATCGCCAGTCCGCCGGTCGGGATGACATCAATTTTCACCTGCGCCCGCGCATCGCCGAGGCGCATGATCGCGCCGTCGCCGTAGGCTTTGGTGATGGACGAGATCGCGGCATCGAGTTCGCGTTCGCGCGTCGCCGCGACCTTCGCATCAGCGGCGGATTTCTCGACGGACTTTTCGGCAGATTTGGCGGCCATAAAATTCAGGGGCTGTTTTTTGATTTAACGGACTGGGACGTTAGTAAATTAACCCGCAATAGTCAAACGCCGGATATTCACCGGCAGGAATTCTTCAAGCGTCTTTGGCCGGCCGGCTCACCTCTCATCACTCGCCAGTTTTCGCGCGGCCAGGATTTTCTGCGACGGCCTGTAATTGGCGATGAAATTGCGGTAATAGTCCACAAACGTCCCCGCCGCAATCGCCGCGCGCACTTCGGTCATCACTTTCAAAAACAGGTGCGAGTTGTGGACGCTCAACATGCGCAGGCCGAGAATTTCATTCGCGCGCAGCAGGTGGCGCAAATACGCGCGTGTGAAATGGCGGCACGCAAAACATTCACAGCCTTCTTCAATCGGCCCGAAATCCGTTTTGTAAGCCGCGCCTTTGAGTCCGAACGCGCCCGTGTGCGTGACCGCCGTGCCGGTGCGGGCGATGCGCGTGGGCAGCACGCAGTCAAACATGTCCACGCCGCGCGCGATCAGCTCGACCATCTGCGCGGGTGTGCCGAGGCCCATCGCGTAACGCGCCTTGTGCGCGGGCAGATGCGGCTCGGCGAGTTCGATGGCGCGCATCATTTCCGGTTCGGGTTCGCCCACGCTGACGCCGCCGATGGCGTAGCCGTCAAATTCCATTTCCACGAGCGCCTTCGCGCAGTGCTCGCGCAACCCGGCGTCGCTGCCGCCCTGCACGATGCCGAAAACTTTTTGTCCGTCAGCGCGTGGCTGCTCGCGGCATTCGCGCGCCCAGCGGATCGTGCGTTCGACGGCGAGGCGTTGTTCCTTGGCTGGCGCGTCGTGCGGCGGGCATTCGTCGAAAACCATCGCGATGTCCGAGCCGAGCACACGCTGGATTTCCATGGATTCCTTCGGCCCGATGAACAACAGCGAGCCGTCGAGGTGTGAACGGAATTCCACGCCGTGTTCCTTCACTTTCCGAATTTTTGCCAGACTAAAAACCTGGAAGCCGCCGCTGTCGGTGAGAATTGGTTTTTCCCAGTTCATGAATTTGTGCAATCCGCCGGCGGCGCGAATGATGTCAAGACCGGGGCGCAGATTCAGATGATAGGTATTGCCGAGAATGATCTGCGTGCCCATCTCATGGAGTTCGCGCGGATCGAGCGCCTTGACGCTGGCCTGCGTGCCGACGGGCATGAACACCGGCGTCTCGATGACGCCGCACGTTGTGGTTAACCGGCCCAGACGCGCTTTGGTGAGCGCGTCAGTTTTGAGAAGTTCAAACATCGGGCGAAGGGTAAAACAAAAACAGCGCGATTGAAGATGAAAATTCCGCGCGGCGGCTTTCGGCAGATCGCCGGATTTTATTTTGGAAATTGGCGGCGCTCTGCCGAAACGCCGCTACGAAGCGGACAATTCCGCGATCGAAACGTCCACCTGCAGATCGGCGGCGATTTTTTCCAGATCCTTTTTCAGCGCGGCGAGATTACAACCTTCGGGCAGTTGTAAACGCGCAGTTGCCTTGAACAGAGTTTCGCCGGACATCGGCGCGCTGACGAGTTCGCTGGAAAATTCTTCGACGTTCACGTCCGCCCGCGCCAGCGCGCTGGTTATTTCGCGGACGATGCCCGGCCGGTCGCTGCCAACAATTTCCAGTTTCGTCTGTCGCGCATTCGCCGGAGAATTTTTGGATTCAGCGTCGCGAACAGTGACGTTGAGGCCGGGAATTTTTTGCAGCGCGGCAAGCAGCGCGGATTTTTTGTCCGCCGGAATTTCCACGCGCAAAATTCCCGCGAATTCTCCACCGAGCCGGCACATGCGGCTTTCCAGCCAGTTGCCGCCGTGATCGGCCACGGCGCGCGCGACGGATTCCACGAGGCCGGTGCGGTCCGGCCCGATGATGGTCATCACCAAGGGATGTTGCATGAATGGTTGTTAAGATTTCGCGGTCCGGCTGGCAAGCAAAACCGCATTTTCAAAATCCGGCCGGCAGGGGATTTTTGCCGGAAGCATTGTCACGAAGTTTTTGTTCAACCAGATTGAGATAGGAACTGGCGGTAGGGTTTTGATCCCATTGAAGCCGCAGCGAGCGCACCAGCCACGGGCGCGCGGCGGCGTAGTCGCCGGCCTGGACATAATGCCAGCCGATGTTCGCGGCGACGAAATAGCCGTTGGGGTCGAGTGCGTCGGCGCGGTTGAAATACGGCTCGGCCTCGTCGTGGCGTTCCAGCCAGTCGAGGCACATGCCGTAGCTCAAATAATTATAGCCGTCATACGGATTCAATTTCATCCCGCGCGAAAACCATTGCATCGCGGTCTTCGCGAGCGGCTCGTAATTGTCGCCGCCGTCAAAACTTTGCATGCGGTAACATTCGCCGATGGCGTAGGTGGTGGCAAAATTTTGCGGTTCGGCGGCGAAGGCTTTTTCCAAAGCGGCGGCTTGTTCGGGCGAAAAAGCCGGCAACTGGTCCGCGCGGGCGAGCCAGAAGGTTTCGCGGCCGTGGCGGATTTCCTGCGCGCCCAGATAAAAAATTCCGCCGAAAAGGGCGAGCGTCGCGACAATCTTCACCGGCAGCCGGACATTGAACCAGAATTTTTCCGTGGCGAACCGCAGATTGCTGCTCAACAGCGCGAGCAGCGTCACGCCGACGAGCGCGTTGGCCGGAATGTGCAGGTTGAAATCCACGGCGGAATGGACCGCCAGCGCGAACAACCCCGCCAGCGCGCCGACATAAAACGCGAGCCGGTTGCTGTGGGCGCTCTTGAATTCCTTTTCCACGCGCCGGACATGTCGGCGGGTCTGCCACAGACCGGCGCCGAAAACGGCCATGCCCGCGAGCGTGATGATGCCGCCCGTCGTGCCCCAGTCGGCGAGCAGGTTTACATAATCGTTGTGCGCGCGGTCAGGCTGCATCTGGATGCGCGCGGTGCGGTAGGCGGGAAAACGATAGTTGTAATGCGCCGGGCCGACGCCCCACCAGAAATTCTCGCGCCACATCTGCACCGCCGCCAGCCAGAGGTCGCCGCGAAGTTCGAGCTCGACGCTGGCCGACATCCATTCCGTCGCTTTTCTGCCGCTGAACGAACGTGGCGGTTTGCGTCAGATATTTGTTGGTAAAAATTGCGCCGCCGCCGATCAACACCACCAAAAGCAAAAACGCCGGCAGCCGGTGTTGCCGGTGGCAGATCAAAATTCCCAGCAGCACCAGCAGCGCCAGCGCCGCCGCCGCCCAGCCGCCTCGCGAAAAGGTCACCACGATTCCCGCCAGGATGACCAGCGCCGAGTAGCCCAGCAAAATCCGCGTCACCGGCGTGATGCGGCCGGCCACCAGATAGGCGACCGCCAGCGGCAGGATCATTTCCAGAAAGCCCGCCAGATTGTTCGGCGAAATGTAGGTGCCCGAGGCGCGGCCGGGATACATCGCCGTCAGATTCCAGACACGGTCCGAGTGTGTGAAAAACTGGAAGACCGCGTAGCCCGAAATGCCCATCGCCAGAAAAACCAGCGTGAAGCTGATGACCTGCGCGTATTCCTGCCGGTAAAGATTGTTGACGATGGCGAAGAACAGGAATGCGTATAACACGACCTGGATCATTTCCTGCCGCGCGACGTATTCGATGTCCGCCGTGAGATAGCGCGCGACGGCGTAAATGGCGAACGCCAGCACCACCCAGCACAGCGGCGGCCAGAGCAGTTTCGGCTTGGGATGAATCCACAGCCGCAACGCCCACACCAGCATCACGCCAATAGTCAAAGCCTGGACGACGAGAAACGCCCACGCATCCACCGCGCCGAACGCGAGCGGCGCAAAAACCAGGATGCCGAGCACCAAACCCAGAATGCTCCGCTCACACAAATTGTCCAAATCTTCTCTGTCCATTGCTGGAAAGAGTAAAAAATGAACTGCGCCCGCCGGTGAGTAAAGCCGCAAAAGTCTGGCCACAGATGAACACAGATGAAACACAGATAAAAACCAGACCAGCCGCGTTGTTCTCTTCCGGGGAGAGGAAACAGGTGAGGGCGCGCGTCCATCCTAAAATGAATTCAGGAAAAGAGTTCCCGTCCGCCGGCATCAGATTGAATCTGGACGGGCCGATGCAAATTATTTTTCGCGGCGTATCTGTGGCATGCGAAATTCAAACAAATCGGTATGTGGCGTTGTGTAATCTAGGAAAACAATAAACGGTCCAGACGTTCCCAACATTTGTGATGATATAGAAAAAGGCTTCACGATCTCATATCCGTTCTGAAATACACCTCTCATCTCAAGCATTCCACCGGGGAGCGAACCCGTAGGCAAAGCTTTGTGGTTAGGCACTGCCACCAATACAATATATCCACCAGCTAGCAATCCCTTAGTTTTGGGGACAATCGTCAAACCAAATGAATACGAATTGAGTGGGGTGTTTGTAAGTTCATCGCTTAATGAAACAGGCGCAGGAACCGATGCTACGTCTATTGCTGGATTTTTTGGGAAAAATGGGCCATGAATTCTACCGGACTCCCAGCAGTAAATGCAAAGAAATGGAGTGAAAACGAGCCATAAAGCCGTAACTACGAACAAGAGTAATTTGTTGCGCATGGTAATGCCGCCTAACCAACCATCGTTGGCGGTTTATGTTGCCTGTCCGATTTCATGAATTTAAAACTGAACCGGTGGAACTAACTTGGCAAGCCGTTATTGCACAGGCAAACGGCCTGCGCCGGGCGCAGCCGGCCCGGCGATTGTTTTTGGCGGCCATAATAAATGCAGATTTATATTGCTATGGCTCCGGCGCCTGCTAATAAGAGTCCGTGCATCCTTCCGGCCGTCTTCTGGCTGGGGTAAATCCCTCTCACAAATTACCATGGCCTCAAGCCCGGATAATTTTGGCGCTTCCCTCCACTTTCATTGGTGCAGCTTTACGGACCAATTGTGCGGCTTTACCCCGCTTCCGTGCAGCTTCACGCCGCTTCCGTGCAGCTTCACGCCGCCTCCGTGAAGCTCGCGCTTTCGTCCGTCAAGCGCCACGCTTCGTCCGTGGAGCTTCACGCCGCCCTCGTCACGCTTTACGCCGCTTCCGTGCAGCTCGCACTTTCATCCGTCAAGCTTTACGGAACGTCCGTCAAGCTCGCACTTTTGTCCGTAAAGCCGGCGAATTTAACCATCCGGCACCCTTTCAGTCACTGTAAACAACACAACAATAACGGTTAGCATAAAAAAACACATGAGCACAACATCATCGTTCTTTCCACGCCGCATCGGCGACCGCGTCCTCTGGTTGACCAACTGGATTGACAAGATTGGCGGTTATCAGCTCGTTCTGGGCTATCTCGCGGCGGAAATCGCCGGCACCGTCGCTGACGCCCAGCGCGTCCTTTATCTCCGCAACACCGTGCAGACGGAGGCGCAGGGTTTCGCCCACACCATGACCAACCATATTGACCTCATGGAAAACGGCTCCGGCACGGCCCTCGTGCCGCTGCCGGTCTTTGTCCTCCCCACCACGCCCCCGCCGCCCGACAATGTCCTGCCCGGCGCGCTCAAGCGCATCATGGCCTTCATCGCCAACCTCAAGACCCGGCCCGGTTACACCACGGACATCGGGACCAATCTGCAAATCATCTCCACCACCGTGCCGGTGAACCCCGGCGACATCCCCGACCCGGATGCCGTGGCGCAAGCCGGACAGGTGGTGCTCTCCTTCATCAAGGGCGGCCATAAAGGCGTGCTCATCCAAAGTGAAGTCGGCGCGGGCACGGTCTTTGCCGACCTCGCGGTCTGCACCACCAGCCCCTATCACGACGTCCGCCCGCTCGCCGTGCCTGGCGTGCCGGAAAAACGCCGTTACCGTTTCTGTTTCTGGGACGGCACGCCCTCGAACGTCTGGACCGCCACCTATGAAGTGACCTTCAGCGGATAAACCGGCGGAAGAATAACTGGCGGCAGCGTCGCGCCGAAACCCCGTCAACCAACTAATTTGTCAAACGGGGTCCGGGAGCGGCGGTTGTGCCGGCAAAAGCAAATGATTTTCGCCGCCAATCTATGACATAGCGGAGAGGGCATCGTTCCAACGAAGTGTGGGCGGCGAAATGGGTGAAGTGCGCTTCGTTGGGTATTAAAACGCCGCGGGCGACGGTGTTAATGTCCTCATCGCCCAAACTTTTCCCGGATACCACGCCGCTTGCTTTGCCGGTCGGCGCGGCTTATCCTGAAACCGCCGTGAAACAACCGTTCGTCAACGTCGAGGAAAAGATTGACCGCATTGTCGGTCGGCGCACCCGGACGCCGGATGCGCTTTCGACCCGGACCAGCAACAAGGCCAACTCCATCGCGTGGCGCAAAGCTTTCGGCGGTGTGCGCGTGCCGCGCGGCGTGTATCGTTTCAAAACCCACGAGGAAGCGGACCAATGGTTATGGCAGATGATCGCCCGCCCGAAGAGCTAGAGTCCCGCGAACCGACGGTGGAAGATTTGCGGGACTTGTGCCGCGAACTCAACCAGCGCGGCGCAAAGTATCTGGTGATCGGCGGCTTTGCCATGCGCGCGGCCAATTACAATCGCACGACGATGGATGTGGATTTGATGGTGGCGGCGGATCTGGAAAACGAGGCGAAAGTTTTTGCCGCGCTGGCAACTTTGCCGGACAATGCCGTGCGCGAACTTCAGCCGGGAGAACTTCAAAAACATAATGTCATCCGCATCGGGGACGAAATACTGGTGGATTTATTGCGGTCGGCAGGTGGCGTTGACTACGCCGAAGCGGCGAAAGATGTGGTGGTGCGGGAAGTGGACGGCGTGCTGATTCCGTTTGCCTCGCCGCGATTGCTTTGGCGAATGAAAGTGGTCACGCACCGGGAAAAAGACACCGATGATTTGCTTTTTCTTCGTGAATGGTTTGCCGAACGCGGGGAAGAACCACCGCAGGTTTGATTCTTTGCGCAATTCATTTTACCCTTTCCAAAATTTATGACCGACCCGCGTTACACCAAACTGGCCAAGCTGCTCGTGAACTATTCCACCGAGCTGAAAAAGGGCGACCGCATCCTGCTCGACATGATTGACGTGCCGGACGAATTCACCATCGAACTCATCCGCGCCGTGCGCGCGGCGGGCGCGACGCCGTTCGTGGAGACGCGCCACACGCGCGTCGGGCGCGAGCAGTTGCTGGGCATCACGGAGCAGCAGGCGAAGGATGTCCGCGACCTGGAAATGTTCCGCATGAAAAAGATGCAGGCCTACATCGCCATCCGCGGCGCGGACAACATGAACGAAAACGCCGACGTGCCGAGCGACCGAATGAAGCTGTATTCGCGCGTCATCCGGCCGGTGCAGGATTATCGCGTGGGCAAGACGCGCTGGTGCGTGCTGCGCTGGCCCGCGCCGAGCATGGCGCAGGCGGCAGGCATGAGCACCGAGGCGTTTGAGAATCTTTACTTCGACGTTTGCACGATGGATTACGCGAAGATGGGCCGGGCGATGCTGCCGCTGGAAAAATTGATGAAGAAGACCAATCGCGTCCGGCTGGTCGCGCCCGGCACGGATTTGAGTTTCAGCATCAAGGGCATCGGCGCGAAGATGTGCAAGGGCGACCGCAACATTCCCGACGGCGAAGTTTTTTCCTGCCCGGTGAAGGATTCCGTGAACGGCACGATCCAGTTCAACACGCCGACGCTTTACGCCGGAACGAAATTTGAAAACGTGCGGCTCGTTTTGAAGGACGGAAAAATCGTCGAGGCGACGGCGAACAACACGAAGCGGCTGAACGAAATTTTGGACACGGATGCCGGCGCGCGTTACATCGGCGAATTTTCGCTCGGCTTCAATCCGTATATTTTAAGCCCGATGTGCGACATTTTGTTCGATGAAAAAATCGCCGGCTCGCTGCACTTCACGCCGGGCCAGGCCTATGAGGATTGCGGCAACGGCAACAAGAGCGCGATCCACTGGGACATGGTGCTGATCCAGCGCAAGGAATGGGGCGGCGGCGAGGTGTGGTTCGACGGCGAACTCATCCGCAAGGACGGCATTTTCCTGCGGAAGGAATTGAAGCCGCTGAATCCGGCGAACCTGAAGTAATTTCTGAAAACAAAAACGGGCGACGTTTTGGCGTCGCCCGTTTTTTGTTTGAGATTCGGTTCAGGCCGGTTCCTTGAGGATCGTCAGAAACTGCTTCATCGCCGGCGAAAGCACCTTGTTCTTTTTGTAGATCGCGGCGATCGGACGGTAAAATTCCCCGTCTTCAATCTCCACGGCGGCCAGCGTCTGCTTGGCGACTTCCTGCGCGACGGTGCCCTGCGGCACGATGGAGACACCGGCGTCAATTTCCACGGCGCGTTTCACGGTTTCGATGTTGTCGAATTCCATGACATGTTTCACCTCGACGCCATGTTCCTTCAAAATCTTGTCCAGCGCCTTGCGGGTCGGGATGTCCGGCTCGAACCCGATGATTTTCTGCCCGGTGAGCGATTTGAGTTTCGCCGATTTCAGCTTGGCGAACGGATGCTGCGGGTGGCAGATGAGCACGAGCGGCTCCTTGCGGAGCGCGACAATTTCAGCCTTGGGATCCTTGACCGGATAGGCGACGAGGCCGAGGTCCACAACGTTGCTCGTCACGTCGTCATAAACCTGGTTGGCGCGGCGGTATTCGACATGGATGTTGACCGTCGGATAACTTTTCATGAACCGCTTGACATACTGCGGCAGGTCGTGCAGGCCGATGCTGTAAATCGTCGCGACGCGGATGGTGCCGGAAATAATATCCTTCAGCTCCTGCAATTTGCTGTGGAGCGATTCGTAGGACTGGATGATCTGCTTGCTGTAGTCGTAAAGCACCTGGCCCTCGCGCGTGAGCCGGAATTTTTTCTTGCTGCGCTCGATGAGCAGGGACTTGAAGATCCGTTCGAGCGAACTGATCTGCTGGCTCACGGCCGACTGGGTGACGCCGCTGATCTGGGCGGCCTTGGTGAAACTTTCCGTTTCCGCCAAATCGCAAAACATCTTTAAGCTTTCAATCTGCATAAGTTGAATTTAACCACAACATCGTTTTTCAGTCAACCCCCGACATGCCAATTATTTGTTTAACCTTGGAGAGCAGCTCCCGGCTCGTGAACGGCTTTTGCAGATACGCCGTGCCGGTCTGCTTGTCCGCCGGCGGCACATAGCCGCTCATGCACAAAATTTTCGTCGCGGGTTTCAATTGCCGCACGCGTTCCACCAGTTCGCGCCCGCTCATCACCGGCATCACCAGGTCCGTCACGAGCAAATCCACCGGGGTGTCTTCGCGTGACAAAATGGCCATTGCCTTCTGGCCGCCGCCGGCCGTCAGCACGCGATAGCCGTAATCCGTCAAAATCGTTTCCGCCATGTTCAGCATCAGGCTCTCATCGTCCACCACGAGGATGGTTTCGGTGCCGTGCAGATTTTCGTCGCTGGCGGAAATTTCCCGGAGCAATCCTTTTTCCGCCGGCAGATAAATCCGCACCGACGCGCCCGCGCCCTGCTGGCTCGAAACCGCCACGCCGCCACCGTGGTTCGTCACGATGCCGTAGGCCAGCGCGAGGCCGAGGCCGCGGTGCGTCTTGCCTTTCGTGGTGAAAAACGGCTCAAAAATCCGCGGCAAAATTTCCGGGTCAATCCCCCTGCCGTTGTCCACGACTTCGACGCAAACGTAGGTGCCTGCGGCGAGCTTCACGTTGCGGTCCTGCGTCGGCTCCGTCAAATCCACATTGCGCGTGGACACCGAAATCTGGCCCTGGCCCTCCAGGCCGACGGCTTCGACCGCGTTTTCCAAAATTTTTGTCAGCGCCTGCTGCACCTTGGCCTCGTCAAACCGTGCGCCGAACAAATCGCGCTCCGGCTGGGTCTTCCAGGCGATTTTCGCGCCGTGCGCGTTCCGGAAAAATTCCACGCAACGGTTTGCCACCTCGTTTAGATTGCCCGGCGGCAGGCGGCGCGTTTCCTTTTCCTGGCGGCTGAATGTCTGGAGTTCGTTCGCAATTTCCGCCGCGCGCGCCGCGGATTTTTCCACCTCCAACAAAGAATGCCGCCACGGATGTCCCGCCTCGGCCTTGCCCAGCAGCAGCGAAGTATGGCCAAGCACGCTCGTCAGCGCGTTGTTGAAATCAATCGAAACCGTCCGTGCCAGTTGCAGCGCGCAATCCAGCTTCTGCTTGAGTGCCATGCCCGCCACGTCCGGCGGTGCCGCCGGCATGACCGGCCTGGGAATTTCCACCGGCACGGGAACCGCCGGAACCGGAATGGGAATTTGAACGGGCGCTGGCGCGGCCGCCGGCTCGACCGCCGGGAGAAGTTGCATGACAAACCATTTGCTGCCGTCCTTGTTGAACGTGCAGATTGCAGCCGTGAATTTTACCGTGCCGCCGGCGGTGCGGAATTTCAAGTCCGCCGTCGGCGTCGGTGCCTGTTCCCACAACATGAGAAACTGGCCGTCCGTCCCGCCGTTGTCCGGCGACCAGATGGCCGACAGCGCCGGCGATTCACCCGACAGCGCCGGGCCAAACACATTTGTCGCCGCCGTGTTCGCCCGCAGAATGGAGCCGCTCGCGCTCACCAGCAAAGCTGGCCACGCTGCGCTTTCCAGACCAAATACAACTTCAGGCTTCATTATTAACGACGAGCCAGCCTACTGTTTCCCGGCTGAATTTCAAGGAACGAGGACAAACGCGCGCGGCAGCAGTCCGCGCACGGTGAATGTTTTGACCTTCTTCAAATCGTCGCTGTCCGCGATGAACACCTTCGCATCCGGCGCATATTCCGCCAGCAATTGACGGCACGCGCCGCACGGCATCGGCCCGCCATCGCAACGCGCCACGACCGCTACCGCGACAAAATTTTTCTTCCCGTCCGTCAGCGCCTTAAACAGCGCAACGCGTTCCGCACAGCACGTCAGGCCGTAGCTTGCGCTCTCCACGTTCGCGCCGCCGATGATTTCGCCGGTCTTCGTGAGCAGCGCCGCGCCGACCTTGAATTTGGAATACGGCGACACCGAGCCTTCGCGCGCCTTGGCAGCCGCTTGAACCAATTTGCGTCTATTGATTGCCATAAAACTTTGCAAAATTTTTGATCAGCGACGCGCCGGATTTTTTTTCGCGCTCCGCCGTTTCCAAAACTTCCGCGTGCGACAATTTTCCCCGGCTGATGCCCGCCGCCAGATTGGTGATGCACGAAACCGCCGCCACGTTCAAGCCGCACTGCCGCGCCACAATCGCCTCCGGCACCGTGCTCATGCCCACCGCGTCCGCACCGAGTTTTGCGAACGCGCGGATTTCCGCCGGCGTCTCGTAGCTTGGCCCGCTCACCGCCAGATAGACGCCGCGCTGTAATTTCAGCCTGGCAAGTCTTCCGGCGCGGTATAACAGCCCGCGCAATTCTTTGTCGTAAGTCTCGGTCAGGTCAATAAAACGAAGCGGTTTTTCCTTATGGCCGCCGCGCAGTGGCCGCAACGGATTCGCGCCCATGAAATTGATGTGGTCGGTCAGCACCATGAAATCGCCGGCGCGGAATTTTTTATTGATGCCACCCGCCGCATTCGTCAAAAGCAAATCGGTGATGCCAAACGCCGCCAGCGTGCGGATGGCGAACGTGACGCACTCCATCGAATGGCCTTCGTAAAAATGCGCGCGTCCACTCAAAACCAGCACCGGCGTTTTACCGAGGTGTCCGAAATACAATTCGCCCGCGTGGCCGCTGACGGTCGGTTTGGGGAAGCCGGGGATTTCGGCGTAGGAAATTTTCTTGTCCACGCGCAGTTCCGTCAGCGCGTGGTGGAACCCGCTGCCGAGCACGATGGCGAGCTTCGGGCGCAGCGGCGAAACCTTTTTGAGCCGCGCGGCGGCGGTTTTTGGATTGGCTGAAGCCGGTTCTTTCACTGGCCTGAATTCTGCCCGAAACAAGCCGGAGGCCAAAAGAAATTTTACTTCTTCGCCGCCAGCGATTGGACGTGCCGCTCGATGCGGTTGCTCGCTTCGATGAGTTGTTCGTAGCTGGTCGCGAAGCACGCGCGGCAAAAGCCGGAGCCGTTCGCGCCGAAGGCCGTGCCGGGAACCATCGCCACTTTTTCCGCCTGCAACAAGCCGACGGCAAAATCTTTTTCGTTCAACCCGGTCACGGAAACATCCGGAAACGCGTAGAACGAGCCGCGCGGCAAATGGCATTTCAAACCGATTTCATTGAACCGGCGCACGATGAAATCGCGGCGGCGATGATACTGGTCGCGCATCTTTTTCATCGCGTCCTCCCCGCGCACGAGCGCCTCGATGGCGGCCTCCTGGCTGATGATGGACGCGCAGAGCATCGAGTATTGATGCACCTTCATCATCGCCTCGATGAGCGTTGCCGGGCCGCAGGCGTAACCGATGCGCCAGCCGGTCATCGCAAACGCCTTGGAAAATCCGTGCAGAAAAATCGTGCGCTCCTTCATGCCGGGAATGCTGGCGATGCTGGTGTGAACGCCCTCGAACGTCAGCTCGGAATAAATTTCGTCGCTCAACACGATCAGATCCTTTTCCACCGCGAACTTCGCGATGGCCTCGATCTGCGCGCGGTCGCAGGTGCCGCCGGTGGGATTGCACGGCAGATTCAGCATGAGCAATTTGCAGCCCGGCTGCCACGCGGCGCGGAGCGCCTCGACGGTCAGCGCAAAATTATCCTTCGCAAACGTCGGCACCGGCACGGCGACGCCGTGCGCGAGCGTGATGCTCGGCGAATAGCTGACGTAGCACGGCTGGTGAAACATCACCTTGTCGCCGGGATTGATGAGCGCGCGGCAGGCGAGGTCCAGCGCCTCGCTCACGCCGACGGTGATGATGACTTCGTCTTCGGGCCGGTAGCTGACGGAATAATTCTTCTCGACGTATTTGCTGATGGCGCGGCGCAGTTCGATCAGGCCGAGGTTCGAGGTGTAATGCGTCTTGCCCTTTTCCAATGCGTAAATGCCGGCCTCGCGAATATGCCACGGCGTGTCGAAATCCGGCTCGCCGATGCCGAGCGAGATCACATCCTTCATCTTGGCGACGACCTCAAAAAAGTCGCGGATGCCTGATTTGGGCAGGTTGATGACGTGCTTGGCGATGTAGCGCGAGGAATCCATGGAGAAATTTCAAATTCAGAATTTCGAATGGCGAATGAAAATCACGGCGTGACTTTGAGCCGTTCGTTTTCCACGGTCTTGGCTTCGATCAGGAAGCCATTTTCCTTGTAGGAACGCAGCATGAAATGCGTGGCGGTGGAAAGGACACCCTCGATGGTGGAAAGTTTTTCGGACACGAATGCCGCGACCTTTTGCAGGCTCGCGCCGTTGACGAACACCAACAAATCATAGCCGCCGGACATGAGGTAGCACGACTCCACCTCGTCGAACCGACTGATGCGCTCGGCGAGGCGGTTGAAGCCGCCGCCGCGTTCGGGCGTGATACGCACCTCGATGACCGCGCGAACCACGCCGGAATCCTCCTGCGAAAGATTCAGCACCGGGCGGATGCCGAGCAGCACGCCCTCCTTTTTAAGTTCGTCGAGCTGGCGGTTCACGTCGGCTTCGGACAGGTTCAACACCTGCGCCATTTGCGCGGTGTTGAGGCTGCCGCCTTCGAGCAACAATTTGACAATCGGCTTCATTGCCGGCAAGTGTCGCAAAAATCCGCCGCAAATCCATCCAAAACTCGCAGGAGCCGGTAGAGCTTTGATTTTACGGTTTCAAATTGTGCGGCTTGATTTATTCCGTTTCTGCCATATTATGTTCAACTCGATTTATGGAATTGAACAATGAAGAAATCCGCCGGTATTCGCGGCACCTGATTCTGCCGGAAGTCGGTCTGGCCGGCCAAAAGAAAATCAAGGGCACCAGCGTCCTGTGCATCGGCGCGGGCGGTCTCGGCTCGCCCATCGCCATGTATCTCGCCGCCGCCGGCATCGGCAAGATCGGCATCGTGGATTTCGACACCGTGGATTATTCCAACCTGCAACGGCAAATTCTCCACACCGACGCGGACGTGGGCCGGCCCAAGGCGCAATCGGCCAAGGAAACGATTCACGGCATCAATCCGAATTGCGAAGTCGTCATCCACAACACGCGCATCTCGTCCGAAAACGCGCTCGACCTCATCCGGCCTTACGACATCGTGGTGGACGGCACGGACAATTTCCCGACGCGCTATCTCACGAACGACGCCTGCGTGCTGCTCAAAAAGCCGAATGTTTATGGCTCGATTTTCCGGTTCGAGGGGCAGGCCAGCGTTTTCGCGCCGCATCTCGGCGGGCCGTGTTACCGCTGTCTGTATCCCGAACCGCCGCCGCCCGGCATGGTGCCGAGCTGCGCGGAAGGCGGCGTGCTCGGCGTGCTGCCCGGCATCATCGGCTGCATTCAGGCGACGGAAATTTTGAAGCTCGCCATCGGCAAAGGAACTTCGCTCGTCGGCCGGCTGCGTGCTGTTCAACGCGCTCGACATGAAGTTCCGCGAATTGAAATTGCGCCGCGATCCGCAGTGCCCCGTTTGCGGCGAGCATCCGACGATCAAGGAATTGATTGATTACGAAACGTTCTGCGGCATCGTGCCGGAACCGGAAAATATCGGCAATCCCGACGAAGTGACCGTGCAGGACATGAAGAAGGCGCTGGACAATCCGGCGCTCGGCATCAAGGTCGTGGACGTGCGCGAGCCGGACGAATACGAAATCGCCAAAGTCGCCGGCGTGCCGCTGCTGCCGTTGAGCGAATTGCACAAGCCGCTTCACCGAGCTGGACCCGAACACGCAATATTATCTGCATTGCAAAGCCGGCGTGCGCTCGATGAAGGCGCTGACTTTTTTGCGCCAGCAAGGTTTCAAATACGTCAAGAGCGTCAAAGGCGGCATCACCGCGTGGTCGGATGAAATTGACCGCAACGTGCCGCGGTATTGAAAATTGTGACCGACGACCTGCAAAAACGCATTCAAGCCGCGCTCGCCAATCCGCAAAACATGGGCGAAATGGCCGGCGCGGATTCCATCGGCACGGTGGGCAACGCCGATTGCGGCGAGATGCTGCGGCTGTGGGTGAAGTTCAAGGAGCAGAACGGCAAGAAAGTCATTGACCGCGCGACGTTCCAATCCTTCGGCTGCGAAACGGCCATCGCCGTGGCCAGTCTCGCGACGGAATTGATCCGCGGCAAGACCGCCGAGGAAGCGCTGGCGCTCAAAACCGAGGAACTTGCCGGTGAACTCGGTCCGCTGCCGCCGATGAAAATTCATTGCGCGCAGCTTGTCGAAGGCGCGCTGCGCTCCGCGCTTGAACCGTCGGCGGTGGAAACAAAAAAAACTTCGCCCGCAGTTTCAAATGCGCCGACCTTGCTCGACAGTTTTTCCAAACCGAAGGATGGCCTGAAGCTGACGTTTCTTGACGAGAAAAAAAATTAGCCGGTCGTTTCCGTGCGCAATTTTTTCAACGCCGCCTGGGCCGCATCGCTCTCGGCGGCCTTTTTGCTTTTGCCGCGTCCGCGCGCCAGCTCCGCGCCGTCGTGAAACACGGCGCATTCAAATTCTCGGTCATGGTCGGCGCCGCTGGCGGCAACGAGCTGGTATTCCGGTGCCGACGGCGAGCGTGATTGCAGCAGTTCCTGCAATTCGCCCTTGGGATTTTCGATGCCGGATGAAAAGGTGAGTCCGGCGAAGCCGGTTTCGAATTCGCGCAGAATAAAATTGCGCGCCGCGTCAAAACCGCCGTCCAAAAAAACCGCGCCGAGCAGCGCCTCGAATGCATCGGCGAGCGCGGACGGGCGTTCGCGGCCGCCGGTGTTTTCCTCGCCCCGGCTTAAAACCAGATGCGCGCCGAGGTCAAGCGCACGGCCGCGCGCGGCGAGCGAAGCCGCGTTCACCAGCTTGGCACGCGACTTCGTCAGCGCGCCTTCGTCCGCGTCGGGAAATTTTTCGTAGAGCTGACGCGAAAGCACCAAGCCCCAGCACCGCGTCGCCCAGAAATTCCAACCGCTGGTTGTGCGCGGTTGCCACGCCGCTTTCGTGTGCGACAGACGGGTGCGTGAGCGCGAGGCGCAGCAGGCTTTCATCGCCGAACTGGTGGCCGAGACGTTGTTGGAGTTCGACAAGATCGGACACTGGATTTAATTCGTCGCCGCCGGCTCCACCGGCTGCGGCGCGGATTCATTTTCACCGGCGGCTGGTTCTGCCGTCGCGCGCGGGAATTCTCCGCCGGCGGTGGATTCAGACCATGTTCCAACAGTTGCGCCACGTCGTGCTGGACCTGTTCAAGCTGGTTGAGATGCAGATTTGGATCGGCGATCGTGAAGATGTCGCCGGTCTTCGGCTGCTCATAAATGAACATGCGCTGGCCGTCACGGATCAGTTGTTCCTTCACCTTGAGGATGCGTTTGCGTTCAAGCATCACGGCGAGAATATACGCGGCGGGTGCGTAACGCGGCTCGTTTTGCTCGATGAGCTTGCGCAAAATTGTCTCGGCGGTCTCCTTCTGGATGGCGTCCACCGGCGGCGGCGGCACCTCGAAAATTCCCTGCCAGTGCGAGATGAAGCCGGCGCGGCGGCGCGGGTCGCCGGCCTTTTGCGCGCAAGGCTCGCAGATGTCCGACCGGCGCAATTCCTTGCCCTCCTCGAACAAAATCGTGCGGTAGTTTTGCCGGTCGGCAAACGGCTGGGTGCACACCTCGCAGGCGTGCGCGCGGGACTGAATGTTCCACTCGTTCATGGGCGCGAGAAGTTAATCATGAAATGCGCGGGTGAACACGAAGAAAATCATCCGTTGCGATCCAACGCCGGCGGCACGCCAGCCGGAACAAATCAGCGGATTTCAATTGTTCCAGCTACTCGCCGACGCCGGCATATTCCTCGTCCACTTTCAGATCCATGCCCATGAGGATGTAATCGTGGGGAACGGCTTTCATGTCGAGCACATAATCCTCCAGTTGCATCAGGTGTTGGAAGCCGATGTCCTGAAGCGCGCGGACGGCCACCTTGCGCTCGCCGTTGAGTTCAGACTCAAGCTTGCGCAAGCCAAGGGCGCGGGCGATTTCGATTTGCTCGGTCACCAGAATCTTGGCCACGTCGCGTCCGCGGTAATCTGGATGGGTCAGCACGGTGACGACGCCCACATGCCGTTTCCAGCCGCCGGGGCGCTGGCGCAAGGTCGCTTCGCCAATAATTTTTTTCCCGTGCAACATCAGCAACCTGATGCTCTCCTCAGAATCCGGGTGGTTAAGCCACTCGTGAAACACCGCCCGCTCGAAAATCGGCTTCTTGATGAACAGGCGCTCCTCCTCGGGCACGGTGAGGAGAAACTTGTGCAAACTGATTTCATCCCGCCGGCAAAACGGGCGGATGACTACGGCCGTGCCGTCGCGGAGCTTCAGTGAAACGGGAAATTTTTCCAGCGCATATTCGAGCAGGAACGCTGCGTCATTAACATTTTTGTTATTTTTCATGTGGTTATATTAGCTGCGAACGCCAACCCAGACCAACCGTAAATTGGTTAAATCCGACCCTAATTTGTTATCCTTTCCGCCCGCCAAAACGCATGGCCGGCGGTTCCATTCCACCCGCCAAAACCAGCCTGGAGAAATCCCAGAGGTTGTCTCCGGCTCCGCCATCGCGGAGTCACCGTTTGATCCGGCGGTCAAGGTTGGCAAGCTTGCTGCTAAACGGACTTATGAGAAAAAAAGTCCGCCGGTCGAATGTGAGTCGCTGCGTTTGCCGTGTTTCAAATACAAGGCATGTTTAACTGGTTTGGGCAGCAGGGGATGACATTCCTCCCCTGAAAACCCTGTCACAAAATGACCAACAAGACCAAATCACAACCATCGGTGCGCCTGCTCAACAATTATGGCGCGGAAGATTTTTTTGACGAAATGGTCGGGCCGGGCGACAAAATGCGGCCTCATTACACCCGATTCCGCGAATTGTTCCAGTCGCTCACGCTCGAAGAATTTGAGCACAAGCGCCAGTCGGTGGACTTGGCTTTTTTGCGGCAGGGCGTCACGTTCAATGTCTATGGCGACGCGGCGGGTGCTGAAAAGATTTTCCCGTTCGATTTGCTGCCGCGCATCATTCCGGCGGCGGAATGGGAATTTCTGGAGCGCGGCCTCGTGCAGCGCATCACGGCGCTGAATCTGTTCCTGCACGACCTTTACCACGAGCAGAAAATTTTGAAGGACGGCATCATCCCGCCGTTTTACGTTCTGTCGGGAAAGCATTTCCGGCGCGAGTTTGTGAACTTCAACGTGCCGAAGGATATTTACATCCACGTTTGCGGCACGGACCTGATCCGCGATGACCAGGGCAACTATCTGGTGCTCGAGGACAACGGGCGCTGTCCCAGCGGCGTGAGCTACGTCCTCGAAAACCGGCGCGCGATGAAACGCACGTTTCCGCAGATGTTTGAAAGCGTCGGCGTGCGGCCGGTGGAGGATTATCCGCGCGAGTTGCTGCGGATGCTGCAACACATCGCGCCCGCCGGCGTGTCCGATCCGACGGTCGTGCTGCTCACGCCGGGCGCGGCCAACTCGGCTTATTTTGAGCACACGTATCTTGCGCGGCAGATGGGCATCGAAATTGTCGAGGGCCGCGATCTCGTGGTGCGCGACGCGCGCGTGTTCATGCGCACGACGAAAGGCTTGCAGCCGGTTCACGTCATTTACCGCCGGCTGGACGATGATTTTTTGGATCCGACGGTTTTCCGCCGCGACTCGATGCTGGGCGTGCCGGGGCTTGTGAACGCCTACCGCTCCGGCAACGTTTCGCTCGCCAACTCCATCGGCACGGGCATCGCCGACGACAAGGTGATGTATCATTTCGTGCCGAAGATGATCAAATACTATCTCGACCAGGAGCCGATCATTCCAAACGTGCCGACTTACCTGGCCAACGAGGAGGCTGACAAAAAATATATTTTGGACAACCTGGAAAAACTCGTCGTCAAGGCCGCGAACGAATCCGGCGGCTACGGCATGTTGATCGGCCCGAAGGCGACGAAGGACGAAATTGCCGAGTTCCGCAAAAAGGTCGAGGCCGAGCCGCGCAATTACATCGCGCAGCCGACGATTTCGCTTTCGCGCCATCCCACGCACGTGGCCGACGGGCTATTTGAAGGCCGGCACATTGATTTGCGGCCTTACATTATTTCCGGCGAAAAAACCGTCATCGTGCCCGGCGGCCTCACGCGCGTCGCGTTGCGCAAAGGCTCGCTGGTCGTCAATTCGTCGCAGGGCGGCGGCAGCAAGGACACGTGGGTTTTGTATGGAGACGAGTAATAAAATTTGCGATTTACGATTTACGATTTTCGCGCTCGCCATGCAAGCGGGCGCGCGAATTCAATTGGGTCGCGTAAATCACAAATCGCAAATCGTAAATCAAAAATGTTAAGCCGCGTCGCCAATTCGCTCTACTGGATGTCGCGTTACATCGAGCGCGCCGAGAACATCGCGCGCATCGTGGACGTGAACCTGCAACTGCTCCTCGACCTGCGCAATCTCGACGAGGAGCGCCTCGCCAAACACTGGCTGCCCATCGTCCAGACCACCGGCGACGAGGCGCAATTTTTCACGTTGCACAAAAAAGCCACCGCGCAAAACGTCACGGAGTTTCTCGTGTTCCAGATGGAAAATCCGAACTCCATCATTTCCTCCATCTGTTCGGCGCGCGAAAATGCCCGCATGGTGCGCGACCAGATCACGATGGAACTGTGGGAGGAATTGAACCGGCTTTACTGGTTTGTGCGCACGCCGCAGGCGCGGCAGGTTTGGAAGGAAAGCCCCAGCGAATTTTTCCAGCAGATCAAGGCCGAGTTCGCTGCTCATCATCGGCCTGACCTACGCCACGCTCATCCACAACGAAGGCTGGTGGTTCGCGCAGGCGGGCAAATACATCGAGCGCGCCGACAAAACCTCGCGCATCCTCGACCTGCGTTACGCGACGTTGCCGGAGCGAGGCGTGCCGCAGACCGTCAGCGAAACCGACGCGCTCGAATGGTCGGCCATCCTGCGTTCGTGCAGCGCGTGGGACGCCTACAAAACCATTCACGGCGCGGAAGTCAGCCCGCGGCTGGTCGCGGAATTTTTGCTGCTCAACGAGGATTTTCCGCGCTCCGTCCGTTTTTGCGTGGACGAACTCAACCACGCGCTCCGCCGGATCTCCGGCGTGGCCGAGGGGAAATTTTGCAACGACGCCGAAAAACTGGCGGGCCGGCTGCTCGCGGAGCTTCAGTTCATGCACCATTGACGAAATTTTTGACGCCGGGCTGCACGGCTACCTCGATGTGCTGCAAGGCAAGCTCAACGACATCGGCGGCGCTCTGTTCAACGCCTACATTTTTCAGAACTTCAACAACCTCGAAGACGAAATCATGGTGCAGCAGGAGGAACAGCAGCAACAATCGCTCAAAATCCAAAGCCTATGAAACGCATCGGCATCCTCACCGCCGGCGGCGACACGCCAGCGCTCAACGCCACAATTCATGGCGCGGTCACGCGCGCCAACCAACTCAAGGTCGAAATCATCGGCCTGATCAAAGGCTTCAACTGCCTGTTCAATCCGCGCGTGCCGCACGTTCATCTGAATCCGCTTTATCAGGAAATTCCCGAACTTGACCCGACGAAAGGCGGCACGCTCATCGGCTCGTCGCGCGATTATGTGGACCCGGAAAAAACAGACGGACCTGGATCTCGTCACGTCGCGGCTGAAAAAGCTCGGCATCGAAGGTCTGATCTGCGTCGGCGGCGACGGCACGTTGAACGGCTTGCAGCCGCTCGCCGAGCGCTTGCCGGTCGTGCTCGCGCCCAAGACGATTGACAACGACCTCGGCCTGAATTATCCGAGCGAGCCGGACGAATATGTGCGCGTCAACGACGCCTCCGCCAAAGCCGGTTTCCGTTACAAGCGCACGGAATCGCACGCGCAATTTGACCTGAACCACATTGTCAATTACGTCACGCCCGGTTACGCGACCTCGGTTTTTGTTTCCGCCGGCGGCGTGGAGCGCATCCGCACGACGGCCGAAAGCCACCGCCGCATCGCCATCATCGAAGTCATGGGCCGGCATTCCGGCTACATCGCGCTCGGCTCGGCGTATGGCCAGCCGGACATCATTCTGGTGCCGGAAATCGCGCCGGATTTGGAACTGCTCGTCGAGCGCGTGAAGCAGATTTACGATTTGCAAAAAAATGTCGTCATCGTCTGCGGCGAAGGCATCGTGGACGAACAGGGCCGCGAGCTGGGCGCGGAAACCAAATCCACCGACCCGGCGGGCAACGTGGTTTTGAGCGGCGCGTCGGAAGCGTTGCGCGCGAAACTGGTGCAGATGATCGGCGACAAATATTTCCAGCTTTACCGCCGCGGCGAATCCGCCAAGGAAGCGATCTTCACCCGCAAAGTCGGCCACACGCAGCGCGGCGGCCGGCCGATTTTGTTCGACCGTTTTTACGCGGCGCTGCAAGGCGCCAAGGCCGTGGAACTTTTGGTTGAAGGCCGCAACAACGCCGTGTCCGTTCTGCAATACAGCACGACCAAAGGTTTTTATGTCGAGGGCTACGACGCGAACCGGTTCCGCGACCGCTGGGGTTTGATCCACGCGCGCCAGATGCATCCGGCTCTTTATGATGCCAAGCTGATGAAGCCGTCGCAAGTCTGGGCATGGATTATCTGCTGCCGATTTTCACCGACGCGATCGGCGAGGACGACATGGAGCACATGCGGCGGACGCTGTTTGCCGCCGGCAATCTTTCGCAGCCGTATCACTCAATCAACACGGACGTGCACAAACGCATCCGTTATCTACAGGCCGAAGCTGTATTAATCCAAATCACCGATGTCCATTCACGTCGCGCTCCATCACAAAACGCATTACAAATACGACCGGCTGGTCAACCTCGGCCCGCAGGTCGTGCGGCTGCGGCCCGCGCCGCATTCGCGCACGCGGATTTTGAGCTTACTCGCTGAAAATCACGCCGGAAAAACATTTCATCAACTGGATGCAGGACCCGCAGTCGAACTACTCGGCGCGGCTCGTTTTTGACAAACCCACGCGCGAGTTTTGCGTGGAGGTGGATTTGGTCGCGGAAATGTCGGTGCTGAATCCGTTTGATTTTTTCCTGGAACCGCAGGCGGAGAAATTTCCGTTCGCCTACGATCCGGCGCTGGATCACGAACTCGCGCCGTTCAACCGCAAATGCTGGCTGACAAATGCCTTCACGAAATATCTGACGGCGATTCGCAAAGATTTTCTCGGCGAAATCAAGCGGCGCACCAAAAAGGAACGGCTGGAAATGCCGGAGAAAGACAAGCCGCGCACGAATGATTTCATCGTCGCCGTCAACCAGCGGCTTTGGAAGGACATCAAATACACCATCCGCCTCGAACCCGGCGTGCAGACGCCGGAGGAGACGCTCGAAAAAATGAGCGGCTCGTGCCGCGATTCCGCGTGGCTGCTTTGCCAGTTGCTCCGGCACTGCGGACTCGCGACGCGTTTCGTCAGCGGCTATTTGATCCAGCTCAAGCCCGACGTGAAATCGCTCGACGGTCCGAGCGGCGCGGAAAAGGATTTCACCGATCTGCACGCGTGGACGGAAGTTTATCTGCCCGGCGGCGGCTGGATCGGCCTTGACCCGACTTCCGGTTTGCTCGCCGGCGAAGGCCACATTCCGCTGGCCTGCACGCCCGATCCTTCGAGCGCCGCGCCGATCAGCGGCGCGTTGGACGAATGCGAATGCGAGTTCAGCCACGAAATGAATGTGACGCGCGTTCACGAATCGCCGCGCGTCACGCTGCCTTACACCGACGCGCAATGGGAAAAAATCGAGTCGCTCGGCCATGCGATTGACGCCGATTTGAAAAAAGGCGACGTGCGCCTGACGATGGGCGGCGAACCGACGTTTGTTTCCGTGGACGATCCCGACGGCGCGGAATGGAATTTCACCGCCGTCTCGCACAAAAAAAGAATTCTCTCCGGCGAACTCATCAAGCGGCTGCGCGGAAAATTCGCGCCCGGCTCGCTGCTGCATTACGGCCAGGGCAAATGGTATCCGGGCGAACCGCTGCCGCGTTACGCGCTCGCCGCGTATTGGCGCAAGGACGGCGTGCCGGTTTGGAAAGACGATTCGCTGATCGCCGACGAATCAAAAAATTACGGCCACGGCGCGAAAGAGGCGAAGGAGCTTTTGTCGCGCATCGCCGAAACCGTTGGCGGTGATCCGAAACATTTGATTCCCGCCTACGAAGACGCATTTTATTACACTTGGAAGGAACGCCGCTTCCCGGTCAACGTCACGCCGGAAAAAACCAATTTGAAGGACAAGCTGGAGCGCGACCGCATCGCGCGGATTTTTCAGCAGGGCTTGAACTCGGTCGTCGGCTACTCGCTGCCGATCAAGCGCGTCAGCGGCGGCTGGATGACCGGCAAATGGTTTTTGCGCGACGACGACACGCTCTGGCTCATTCCCGGCGATTCGCCGATGGGTTTGCGCCTGCCGCTGGATTCGATTCCGTGGGTTTCCGAAAAAGATTTTCCGTGGCTGCGCCAGCTCGACCCGTCGCAGCCAAAACTGCCGGAACTGCCGAAGGAATTTCCGTATCGCCAGCGTTTCGTCGGCCGCGCGGAAGCGCCGACGCTGCCCGGTCAAGGCCGCGGTCAGCGTGCGCAAAAGCTCGGCGAAAAGGTAAAACCGCTCGAACCGTTGCCGCCGGACGAAAATCCGCTGCGCCGGCCCGCGCCCGGCCAGAGCGCGCCGTGGATCATTCGCACGGCGCTGTGCGTCGAGCCGCGCGACGGACGGTTGCACATTTTCATGCCGCCGGTTGAGCAGACGGAAGATTATCTCGATCTCATCGCCGGCATCGAAACCGCCGTCACCGAAATGGGCACGCCGGTCATCATCGAAGGCGAAACGCCGCCGCGCGATCCGCGCCTGAACAAGCTCGCCGTCACGCCCGATCCCGGCGTTATCGAGGTCAACATGCATCCGAGCAAAACTTGGGACGAACTCGTTCAACGCACGGACAATTCTTTACGAGGAAGCGCGCCAGACGCGGCTCGGCACGGAAAAGTTCATGCTCGACGGCCGCCACACCGGCACGGGCGGCGGCAACCACATCATCATCGGCGCGGAAGCGCCGCCGGATTCGCCGGTGCTGCGCCGGCCGGATTTGTTGCGCTCGCTGCTGGCGTATTGGCAGAACCATCCGTCGTTGAGCTGGCTGTTCAGTGGACTGTTCGTCGGCCCGACCTCGCAGGCGCCGCGCATTGATGAGGCGCGGAACGATTCGCTTTACGAACTCGAAATCGCGTTCAAGGAAATGGACCGGCAGATCGGCGCGTTCGGCCAGACGCCGCCGTGGATGGTGGACCGGCTGTTCCGAAATCTGCTGATTGATTCGAGCGGCAACACGCATCGCTCCGAATTTTCGATTGATAAACTTTATGCGCCTGAAAGCGCCAGCGGTCGCCTCGGTCTCGTCGAAATGCGCGCGTTTGAAATGCCGCCGCACGCGCGCATGAGCTTGGCGCAGCATCTGGTGCTGCGTGGTCTCATCTCAAAGTTTTGGAAGGAGCCTTACAAAAATGATCTCGTGCGTTGGGGCACGGATATCCATGACCGCTGGATGCTGCCGCACTTTTGCGAAACGGATTTCCGTGATGTCATCCACGATTTGCGCGAATCCGGTTATCCATTCGAATTCGACTGGTTCGCGCCGCATTTTGAATTTCGTTTCCCGCGCATCGGCGACCTGGAGCAGCGCGACATCCAACTCGAACTCCGCACTGCGCTGGAACCGTGGCATGTTCTCGGCGAGGAACCGGGCGGCGGCGGCACGGTGCGTTACGTGGACAGCTCGCTCGAACGCTTGCAGGTCAAAGCGAACGGCCTGGTCGGTGATCGTTTCGCCATCACGGTCAACGGCCATCGCGTCCCGCTGCATCCGACCGGCACCAACGGCGAAGGCGTCGCCGGCGTGCGCTACCGCGCCTGGCAGCCGCCGGTGTGTCTGCAACCCACGATTCCGTCGCACGCGCCGCTGCGCTTCGATCTTTACGACACCTGGAACAAACGTTCGCTTGGCGGCTGCACCTATCACGTCGCGCATCCGGGCGGACGCGGTTACGACACGTTTCCGGTGAACAGTTACGAGGCCGAGTCGCGGCGGCTTTCAAGATTTTTCCGGCACGGTCATCAGCAGGGCAAATTCACGCCACCGCCAAAAATTTTGAACGGCGACTTTCCGTTCACGCTGGATTTGCGTAATGTCTGACACGGACGACAATAAGGGCCGACGCGACCAACCACCGATGACGCAATCGCAATCTCAATACATGACGGGTGACACCAGCTTCGCAAAAAAAGCGACGCCGGGAAATCTCCTGTCCGGCTACAAACGCAGCGCGGGCGCGTTCGATGAATTGCTTGCGCGCGACGGCGAAATTTTTCCGCACTACATGAAACTGCTCGCCGAGCTGGAGGCATTTGGCGTGGCGGAATTGGAGCGGCGTGCGGATTCGTGCCGGCGTTTTGTCATCGAGCATGGCATCACCTACAATGTTTATGGCGATCCGCGCGGGCTGGAACGTCCGTGGCAGCTTGACCCGATTCCGTTTGTCATTGCGCCGGAAGAATGGCGCGCACTCGAAACCGGTCTCGTGCAACGCGCGACGCTGCTGAACAAAATTCTCGCCGACTGTTACGGCGCGCAGGAACTCATCCGTTCGCGCTGGCTTTCGCCGGCGCTCATTTTCGGCCAGCCGGATTTTTTGCGGCCGTGCCACGGCATCAGAATGTCGGGCGACACCTTCCTTCATTTTTACGCCGCCGATCTCTCCCGTTCTTCCGACGGGCGCTGGTGGGTGGTCTCCGACCGCACGCAGATTCCCACCGGCGCGGGCTACGCGCTGGCAAACCGCCTCGTCACGTCGCGCATTTTGCCGGAGCCGTTCCGCGACAATCACGTTCATCGGCTCGCCGGATTTTTTCTCGCCGCGCAAAACGCGCTCGGACAACTTGCGCCGCGCCAAGCCGAGCGCGCCCGCGTCGTCATGCTCACGCCCGGTCCGCACAACGAAACATATTTCGAGCAGGCGTATCTGGCGCGCTACCTTGGCTACATGCTGGTCGAGGGGCAGGACTTGACCGTGCGCGACAACCACGTCTTTCTGAAAACCTTGAGCGGCCTTGAGCGCGTGGACGTGATTTTGCGCCGCGTGGACGATGATTTTTGCGACCCGCTTGAATTGCGCAACGATTCCATCCTCGGCGTGCCGGGGCTGGTCGAGGCCGTGCGCGCGGGCAATATTGTTGTCGCCAACGCGCTCGGCAGCGGTCTCGTGCAAAGCCCGGCGTTCATGTCCTTTTTGCCCGGCCTGTGCGAGCACCTGCTTGGTGAGAAATTAAAATTGCCGTCGGTCGCGACCTGGTGGTGCGGGCAAAAAGCCGCGCGGGAACATGTCCTCAAACACCTCGACGAACTTGTTGTGAAGCCGGCGTTCCGCACGCACATGAATCTGGCCGAGGCGGAAATTGACGAACTGAAGCGGCGCATCGAATTTGACCCTGACTTGTTCGTCGCGCAGGAGCGCGTGGAACTTTCCACCGCGCCGTGCTGGGAAAGAGATTCGCTCACGGCACAGCCCGTCAGCCTCCGCGTTTTTCTGGTGGCGGACGGGAAGGGTGGTTATTGCGTGATGCCCGGCGGCCTCACCCGGGTGTCGCCGGACAATGATGGAAAATTTATTTCCATGCAGCGTGGCGGCAGCAGCAGCAAGGACACTTGGATTCCTTCCGCCACGCCGGTGGAAGAATTGACGCTGCTTCACGGCGCCAACCAAAACGTCGAACTGCGCCGCACGGGCAACAATCTGCCGTCGCGCCTCGCGGATAATTTTTTCTGGCTGGGCCGTTATTCCGAGCGCGCGGACGCCACGTCGCGGCTGTTGCGGAGCACGCTGCTGCGGTTCAATCCCGAACGCACGGGCGGGGCGCGGCCGTTGCTCGCGCCGCTGTTGCAGACGCTGGAAACCCAGGGCCAGTTGACCGGCATTTCCGCCAAGGCGGAGTTGTGGGCGAACGCCGAGGCGTTCGAGGCCGAATTGCTCGCGGCAATTTTTGACCCGGAGCGCGCGGGCAGTTTGCGCCAGACGGCGGAACATTTGCAGCGGCTCGCGATGCATGTGCGCGACCGCACGTCGAACGACATGTGGCGCGTGTTGAACCAGATGGACGACCGGCTGGCCGCGCCGCCGCCGAAACTGGTGATGCTTGCGGGCGACGCGGTGGGCGTGTTGAACCAGACGCTGCTCGGCCTCGCGGCGTTCCACGGTCTCGCGCGCGAGAACATGACGCGCGCCCAGGCGTGGCGTTTTCTCGACATGGGCCTGCGCCTCGAACGCGCGGTCTATCTTTGCACGCTGCTGGATGCGACGCTGCGCTCGCCCGACGCGGAAAACCCCAGCCTGCTCGAAGCCATCCTCGAGGTCGTGGACTGCTCCATCACGTTCCGCTCGCGCTACAACCTGCTGCCGACCATTCCGGCGGTGTTCGACCTGGTGCTGCTGGACGACAAAAATCCGCGCTCGGTATTGTTCCAGATCAAGCAGCTCGTGAAACATTTTGACAAATTGCCGAAGGAGCGCGGCGACACGGCCAGCCCCGGAAAAACCATTTTGGACAACTGCCTCGCGCGCCTGGAAAAAACCGACGCGCGCGAACTGGCCGGCCCGTCCGCCAAATGGCCGGATTCCATCGTGGCGGCGACCGTCCGGCAAACCCTGCACGCCCTGCCGCAATTGTCCGACGCCATTGCCGCGAGCTATTTCGCGCACTCGGCCATCTCGCGCACGGGACGCGGGGAAACGCCATGACCTACCACATCACGCACCGCACGCTTTACGAATACGCCGCGCCGGTGTCGGTGTCGCACCACGTCGCGCGGCTGGAGCCGCTCACGACGGCCACGCAGTTGCGCGAAACTTTTTCGCTCCAGATTTTTCCCGAGCCGGCGCTGCGCAAGGCGCGGGCGGATTATTTCGGAAACCAGCTTTGTTTTTTTGCCATCCAGGAAATCCATTCCAAGCTGGAAATCATCACCAGCAGCCGGGTGACGGTGCAGCCGAAGCCGCCGGTGCAAAACGAATCCACCCAGCCGTGGGAATCGGTCGCCGAAATGTTCCGCGACCCGGTTTTGCCCGAAGTCATCGAGCCGTATCAGTTCGTCTTTGATTCGCCGCAGATCCGCGCGTCGCAGGAGCTGGCCGATTACGCGCTGGACAGTTTTGCCCCGGGCACGCCGCTGCTGTTTGGCGCCCGCGATTTGGCACGCCGCATTTTTGAGGATTTTAAATTCGATCCGAAAGCCACCACCGTCGCAACGCCGCTGGAGGAAGTTTGGAAAAAGCGGCGCGGCGTGTGCCAGGACTTCGCACATCTCGGCATTGCGTGCCTGCGTTCGCTCGGTTTGCCGGCGCGCTATGTCAGCGGCTATCTGCGCACGCGGCCGCCGGAAGGCAGGCCGCGCCTCGTCGGCGCGGATGCGAGCCATGCGTGGTTCCGGGTTTTCTGTCCCGGCACGGGCTGGGTGGATTTCGATCCGACGAACAATGTCCAGCCCGGCGAGGAACACATCATCGTCGCTTATGGCCGGGATTACGGCGATGTCAGTCCGGTCGCCGGAATTCTCACCGGCGGCGGCAAGCACCAGGTCAGGGTTTCGGTGGACGTGGCGGAGATTTGAACCATGAAATGGGAAATCATCCATCGCACAAGCTACGCCTACGCCTCGCCGGTGCGCGACAGCTTCAACGAGGTGCGACTGCAGCCGTTTTCCAACGAGACGCAGACGGTGGACTATTTCCTGTTGAAAGTGCTGCCGGCGGCGCGGCTGCGGCATCACCACGATTTTTTTTCCAACGTCGTCCACCATTTCGAGATTCCCGAACCGCATACGACGCTGATGATTGAAAGCAATCTCCGCGTGACGACCCGGCCGCGGCCGCCGCTCGCCGCGACGGAAACGCCCTGGCCGCTGGCGCGCATCGGCGAGGCGGCGCGCGAAACGCGCGTGTTCGATTTTTTGCAGGACAGCCGGTTTGTGGAATTGTCGCCGGAAGTCTGGCGGCTGGCACTGGACATCACCGATGGTGTCGCGGACACCTGGCAGGCGGCGCTGGCGCTGATGAATTTCGTCCACGGCCAGTTGAAATATGAATCGAACTCCACCAACGTCCACACCCACGCGCGCGACGTTTTGAAGGAGCGGCGCGGCGTCTGCCAAGATTTTGCGCACGTGCTGATCAGCCTGTGCCGCACGCTGAAAATTCCCGCGCTCTACGTCAGCGGTTATCTCGCCACGGAATCCGCCAGCGCAACGCACGCCTGGGTGGAGGTGCTGATCCCCGGTGCCGGCTGGATTGCGCTCGACCCGACGCACAACCGCCAGACCGACGAAACCTATGTGAAAATCGCCGTGGGCCGCGACTACGCCGATGTGCCGCCGTTGTCGGGCAATTACAAGGGAACAACGGACCGCCAGATGCAGGTGCAGGTAAGCATCAAATCCGCGCTTTAATCTGGAACTTCAATCCGCCGGTGGAAAATATGTCGGCGCGCAACATCACTTTATTTTTCCGGCAATTTTCCGCCCTGCACGGTTTCCTGCGCCGCCCAGTCCAGCCATTCGCTCAACACAACCAACGTCCACAGCGCGCGGGCGTGGTCGGCCTGAAGCCGGCAATGTTCGGAAAATAATTCCTCCGCCACCGCCGTGCGGACGCCGATTTGCTCCAGCCGCCCGTTGGCCAGTTTTTTGGCGGCCCATTCGCGCAGCGGGCCGCGCAGCCACCGGCCAATCGGCACGGACAAGCCGCGCTTGCGGCGATGGACAATTGATTTTGGCAAGTAACGCAGCGCGTAGTTTTTTAGGAATATCTTGGTGGAAAAATTTCGCATCCGGTCGGCGGCCGGGAGGCTGGCAGCAAAGGCCAAGACCGATTCATCGAGAAACGGCGCGCGCAATTCGAGCGCGGAAGTCATGCTCGCGCGGTCGGCTTTCGTGAGCAGTCCCTCGGCGAGGAAATTTTCCAGGTCCCAGCGCTGAACGCGGTCCAGCAAGGCACCATTGCCGGCATCGTCCGCGCGCGATGGCGACGGCTGAACTCCGAGCCGCGCCAGAATTTGCGGCGCGATGTTGGACATCCACAATTCATGCCGCGTCATGCCGCCCAGGTCCGCGCCCTGCACAAAACGCTTCAGCAAAAACGACACGGTCATTTTTTTCTCGCTGACCGGCAGCGACTCGACAACGCGCCGGACGGCACCGCGAACCCATGCGGGCAAATTGCCAAATTTTTCGGCAACTCCTGCGCCGATGTAAGTCGGATAACCGCCGAACAATTCATCCGCGCCTTCACCCACCAGCGCCATCGGCACGTCCTGCGCGGCGCGGCGCGCGAGCAGCGCCGTCGGCAGCCACGCCGGGTCGGCGAGCGGTTCGCCGACGGTTTTGATCAGCGTGGACAAGGCTTCCGGCAAATCATTTGGCCGCACCCAGATTGTGACCGGTTCCAGCTTGAGCGACGTTGCCACGGCTTCGGCGAAATTACCTTCATCGAAAGATTCCTCCTCGAAGCGCAATGTGTAAGCCCGCAGCCGTCGGTCGGGATGTAGCGAGCGCGTGACCGCCGAGACGAGCGACGAATCCACGCCGCCGCTCAAGAACACTGCAAAGTCAACGTCCACTTCGGATTGGCGACGAACGCTTTCGCGGAAAATTCTGTCAAATTCATCGAGTGAAGGTTTTTGTTTTGGCGTCTCGACATTTTTCCAGCGCCAGTAGGTCGAATGCCGGACGCCGCGCGCGTCAATCTGCACGATGCCGCCGGGTGGAACTTTTTGGATGCCCGAAAACGGCGAGGCAGGCGAAGCGAACAATCCAAATTGGAGATAGTGCTGCAAGGCGGCTTTGTCGAAATCCACCGGCAGCTTGCCCTCGGAAACAATGCTGGCAATTTCCGTCGCAAAAATAATTTGGTCGCCGGTTTGCGTGAAAAAAAGCGGACGTTCGCCGGCTCGGTCGCGAATCAGAGTGAGCCTGCGTTCGCGCGGATCCCAAATTCCGATGGCAAACGCGCCGACCAGTTTTTCCGCGAACGCTTCGCCGAGCTCCAGATACATTCCAGGAATCACCGCGACGTCGGTGGCCTGTTTCACCGGCCGGCCGCGTTCGGCGAGCCATTTTCGCAATTCCTTGTGATTGTCAATTTCGCCGTTGCAGACCGCGACCACGCCGCTCGCCGCGTCAATCATCGGCTGCCGGCCGTCGTCGCCGCCGCGAATCGCGAGCCGCGTCGCGCCCAGCACGGCGCATTCGGAGGCGTTCAGGCCGACGTCATCGGGGCCGCGATGCGACAGCGCCTGCAGCATCGCGTTGACGCGCAGCCGGACGGATTCAGGCTGGCGTTCGCCGGAAATGTTTACGATGCCGCAAATCCCGCACATGGCAAAATCAAGGGGCCGGCAGCAGGACGCCGACGTATTGCGGCGTCAGTTGCTGGATGTTGGTTTTCTGAATTCCCGCGACGGCTTCCAGTCGGGCCTGCTCGCTGGCGCGAGCCAAAAGATAAACCAGATGTTTCCGCGCGGCCAGCCAATGATCGAATTCCGCCACCGGCACCAGATTCGTCGGCCAGTTGGGATCGTTCTTCAAGCGGAACAAAATGTAATTGCTGGAACTCGTGATTTCACTGCCGTCCTTTGTGAACAGCGTAGCCGTGCGGCTGCCATGTGCAGCTTTTGTCGGCTTCATATTCTTAATCTCCGTTTACCGCACCCTTCGACAGCTCGCACAACGCCGCGCTGGAAGCCTGGCGGGCCTGCTCCAAGGGTTGGTTAATCCATGCGCTGCGGACGTAGGGCTGCAGCTTGAGTTCTAGATTGTGTCCATCACTGGACGAATTGATTCAAGTGACTTCCAGGGTTGCTCAACCAAAAATAGGGTGGATAAGTCTCTTCTGTGTTTCTCATTTTTTCTGTAAGGCGATAATTGGCAAAGCATTGGCCCGTTTACAAATTATGAGCCATCTTCCCCTTGTCCATTTGCCTTGCAGGGACTTGAGAAACACTTTAGGTAGTTTCTGGGCTTGAAGCTATACAGCCACAGTGTACCCGATTCCTGAATTTTGTGCGTCCCGAATTACTTTCAATCGACTCCCAGTTCCGCCAATGTAACATGTATTTCACCAAAAGTTGCCCCCAACTGAAAATTTCTCACCGGCCTGAGACTTCGTACAATGGAAGTTATGCGTCATTGCCTGCAGCTTCTGTTGCTCTGGAGTTTGTTCTCAACCGGACTGCTCGCCGATGGGCCGGCCTTCGATCTATCCGGCCCAAAAGTCGATATTCATGTCAAACGCGGCGCCGTCACGCTACCCATCGGAGAAGTCCCCAGCCTGCTCCCCGGCGACCGGCTTTGGATCCACCCCGACCTCCCTGAAAGCCAGTCCACTCGTTTCGTGCTGGTTATCGCCTTCCTCCGCGGATCCACCAATCCACCCCCCGCCGACTGGTTCACCCGCGTCGAAACCTGGAACCGCGATGTCCGCTCAGAAGGCGTATTCGTCACCGTGCCCGCTGAAGCTCAGCAGGCGCTCATCTTTCTCGCCCCCGAAACCGGCGGCGATTTCAGCACCCTGCGCGGCGCCGTCCGCGGACGCCCCGGCGCCTTTGTTCGCGCCACCCAGGATCTGCAGGCCGCCAGCCTCGACCGCATGCGCCTTGAAGCCTACCTCGCCGAAGTCAAAGTCAACTCCCAAACCGATCCCAAACTGCTCAAGTCGCGCGCCGAGTTGGCCGCCCGCAGCCTCGGCATCAAGCTCGACAGAGAGTGTTTTGACAAGCCCAGCGATCAGCAGGCTCCCTGCCTCGTGGAAAAGACCGATGGCCTGGTCCTCGACGATTCCGGCGTGCAATCCAAGGTCGAGCAACTTGCAACCGGAACAGCGGCGACCTGATGAACCAGCTCAGCTACTCGCCGCTCGGCGGGGCCGGAGCATTCAGCCCCTATGTCGGCGCAATTGTCGATACGGCAAGAATCCTGGCCTCGCTCCATACCGCCCATTTCCAATACATCCCTGCCCTTGCGCTTCCCACAGCGGACACGCTCAACCTGCGCCTCAATGTTCCGCCCTCGTTCCGCGATCCGAAGTCGGTCGTCGTCGTCGCGCTGCCGCCCATTGAGCCCGCCAAGCCGCCACCGCTCCATCCCGTCAATCCCGCAGGAAAATTTCTGCGCCCAGAAGCCGGGCCTCGTCCTCCCGGCCGAAGGCGCGCCCGCTGGTCTTTTCCACCCAGTTGGCCTACGATTGACCCTGCATATTGAACCGCGCGAGTCGGCAACGGCTCTCCATCGACATCCCTGTCAAAGCTGACCCCTCGCAAGGGGGCCTGGTTCCCGTCAGACCCGCTCCCCACACTGCCACCTGGCGGCCTCACTGCGGTCCTGCGCGGCAAATGGGGCTTCGACGACTGGGAAGGCCCGCGCTTCCACCTCCACTCCGCTCAGCCGGGCAAATGGTCCCTGGCCACCGGGCAGGAGTCCGCCCTGGTCGTCGGCCGCGAAGACACCCTCCGCCTGGAAGACGACAGCTCCCTCTGCATCGACAAGGTCGAAGAGACCGCCGGAAACGCCGACCCGCTTACCGCTGCCCTGGAAGCCCCTTTCCCAGGGCGCCATTGAGCTCACCGTGCCCTTGAAAGACGCATCTCCCGGCCCGGTAACCCTCCGCATTTATCAGTATGGATTGGAGGACCCCGAACCGCTCCCCTTGCGCGCCTATGCCGAGGCCGCGCCCTTGACCGGCTCACCCTTAGCGTCGGAGACCCCGTCGCCGTGCTGCGCGGCAAGCGGCTGGATGAGGTGGCCAAGTGCCGATCTCGACGGCATCCTGTTGACCCCCTCCGCCCTCAGCCGCGTAAAGGATTTCGACCAGTTGGTCATGACCGCCGCCGGCCCCACCAGCAACCTTCGATCCGGGAACCTCCTACCAGGCCACCGTGCTTTTGCAGGATGGCCGCCAGTTGACCGTTCCAGTTACCGTTGAGCCGCCCACGGCCGCAGATCACGCTCCTGAATAAAGGAGTCCAGGAAGAACCTTCCGCGCCGCCATCGCCCGTCCACCTCGGCAGTCCCGACGATCTTCCCGTCGACGGTCGCCTGGTCTTCTTTCTCAGGTCCCGCGTCCCCGCCAACTTTCCCCGCACTGAGAAGGTTGAAGTTGCCGCTGTGGACGGCAGTTTCAGCACCGTACTTTCCCTTGCCGGCCCCGGCCTCATGCTTGAAGATTCCAAGACCGCCATCGGCTCCGTTGACCCTCTCACCAGCTTTGGGGCTTCCGCATTTGGCCCCATCCAGGTCCGCGCCATGTCCGCCCAGGGTGTCACCGGAGACTGGCTACCCCTCGGAACTCTGGTGCGGCTACCGGGGTTCAAGGAACTCCGCTGCCCCCGCGCAGTGACCAAACCCTGCACGCTCACCGGAACCAGCCTGTTCCTCGCCACATCCATCGGCGACAACTCCGGACTTCGCCAACTCCACCGATGTGCCGTCAGACTTCACCGGCACGCAGCTTACGGTGCCCCACCCTTCCAATGGAACGCTTTACCTGCGCCTGCGCGACGACCCTGCAACCGTGCAGACACTCACGCTACCGGTTGCGCCCGTTGGAACGCCGCCAATACAGACGCCCGCCGCTCTATCGCCCCCGGCTCAAATCCCCGCTCAACCCGCCCCTGTCCCCTCGTCCCCTGAAAAGGACACGCCAAAAACAGCCTCGGACGAGTCAATCAACTAACTCCCCTCGCGAGAGTCCCCGTCGAGGCCATATCTCTCCTCCGGCGCATCCGACTCGTTTTCATCGAGTTACTCAAAAAATTACTGTCATCCTGAGCATCCTGACTTGCGCCGCAAGTTACATATGCAATGAACGCGGACTCCGACCCTCAGGAGCGATGAAATCCGAAGGTAGCGCCGACCTCCCGGTCGGCTGTAGCGTGGGCCTCCTGGCCCACGTCCGGGCCTGTTCATGAGGAGCGAAAGGGGCCCCAAACGCTCTTCAGTTCCGGGGTCCCCAGCGACAGGTCTTCGTCGCTGGGGTGGAGGTTGGGGGTGGTGAGTCGAAGGATCTGCTTTTGCACTTCGGTCTTCATCGCCCTGTCCATGAGGAGCAAGATTCGACCGGAATGAACTTATTCCCGGGCTGCCAAAAATGCACCGTGCCCCGTCGGGGGAACCCTCTGGGTCGCGACTTTTTTCTGTCGCGAGCGCGGGAAAAGCAAGACTCTCAACCAGCCCCATTCATAAAGAGCAGTGCCTAATTGAAATACGCCCTGTTCTTCTCCGCAAAATGCGCCTTGTCCGCCGGCAGATCGTCCTCGGAATAAACCGCGTGCTGTGCGCATACAACCGGCGCAATTGCCGCAGTCGATGCACTCGTCCGGGTTGATGATAGACCTGCGAAACCGTTCCCGCCGCCGGGTCGCCTGAACGTCGGCGCAATCGCCGCGGTCGCACATTCCGCAACACAGACAAAATCCTTCGTACAGGCGTCAGTCACTACGAAAGCCATCAGATTCTCCTCCTCAATCGCCGCAGATCGCTCGCGCTAATCCCTCATCCTGAAGCTACCGGGCCGACTCCCTGGCCACCGTGATTCCAGTCACAATGCAGGAGGAATCTCCCTGATTACGGTACGAACCCAATCTCAACCGGAATGTAATCTCCCCTTGATGCACATTTTGAACAAATTCTGCAACATAAAGGCATGGACCAATCCAGCTTGCCTCCTTCTCTGAAGCGGGTACTGACCTGCTGGAACTGGAAGTGTGCGCTCTTGAGCGCAACTGCCCGTTCCATCGTCTACCTGGCGGCCATGGTACGCACCGGCGCCAGGGGTGGCTTATTTATAGTCCTGGTTGAGATCCTCTATGTGACTGTTACCGCTGGTACTTACGCCGGTCTACAGCAGAGAGCACTCGAGCTCCGCTCCCGCTTCCTGGGCAACCTGACCATCGTTTTGGGTGTTCCCATGCTTGCGCAATTGTTCGATTGGCTCGCGCACCGCCTCGTCGGCGCTCCCGTCCCACCGAGAGCCACATTGGCCGTCTGCGCTTTCGCCGCGCTTTCCGCACTCTTCCACCTGCATGTCATGCGCAGCGGCGCCTTCCTCACTGGACATAAAGGTCGCACTCTTCGGGATGACTTCCGCAGAATGCCCCGGCTGATCGCCGCCTTTATCCTCGCCCCCTTACCCTGCTCATGACCGCCGGACCGCGTTCCAACTCTCCCGTCGAATCAGAAGCCGCTCTCTAATGTCCTGACTCTAAACTCAATTGGTTAAGATGATCTGTCATCCTGAGCAACCGACTCTCTTTCAGAGAGTTACAGAAGAAATGAACTGTCATCCTGAGCGAAAGGGGCCCCAAACGTACTTCAGTTCCGGGGCCCCCGGCGACAGGCCTTCGTCGCTGGGGTGGAGGTTGGGGGTGGTGAGTCGAAGGATCTGCTTCTGCTTTTCGGGTTCTGTTCATGAGGAGCGAAAGGGGCCCCAGGCGCTCTTCAGTCTGGGGGTGGTGAGTCGAAGGATCTGTATTTTCACTTCGGAACTTATGCGACGAACTTTGGGGATACCACACTAAGTGCCTTTCCGATACATCCGTCCCTTCGCCTCTTCCTTCGCTCCTTTTTGAGTCCGGGCAAACCACCCGCTGCGCTACCATGAAGGAGCACCACACACTCAACGCGGGAGCAGCCCATGTTCGTCGTCGTATGGCAGTTTGAGATCGCCGAAGACAAGATTCCCGCCTTCGAGGCCGCCTATGGCCCCAGCGGCGCCTGGGCCACAGCTCTTCGCCACATCGCCCAACTACCTCGGAACCGAGCTGCTCCGCGACGCCTACGTCCCCGGCGCCTACCTCACCATCGACCGCTGGGCCAGCGAAGACGATTTCCGCGCCTTCCGCCGCGATCACGACGCCGAGTACGAAACCATCGACCGCTCCTGCGACGCGCTCACCACACGGGAGACCCGCATCGGCGCCTACAGCGTTTGATTGCATGCTTTCGTAACTATGTCTTAAATTGAGCCAATCCAACAGCTTACCGCCGACCGCACAAACTTTCTCCATTTCTTCGCCATTTTTCGCTGTTCTTGTCCCCGTCTCGCCCTGCTACAATCCCATCGAAATGCTATTCCAGGCTCTTGTCTTTTCTCACCCTTCCAGACGCTTGGGGAGAAGGCATGGATTGCCCATTCGAGGAGACACTCCAAATGGCCATCGCCGATGACCGCGCCAAAGCTGTAGAACTCGCCCTTGCACAGATCGAAAAACAGTTTGGCAAGGGGTCCATCGTCCGGCTCGGCTCCAAAGAGGCGCTGCTGCCCATCGCCGTCATCTCCACCGGCTCCATCAGCTTTGACGCCGCGCTCGGCGTGGGCGGCATTCCCCGCGGCCGCGTCACCGAGATCTTCGGCCCCGAATCCTCCGGCAAAACCACCATCACCCTGCAGATCATTGCCGAAGCGCAGAAGCCGGGCGGCCTGGCGGCCTTCGTCGACGCCGAGCACGCCCTCGATCCCGGCTACGCCAAGAAGCTGGGCGTGGATGTGGACAACCTGCTGGTCTCCCAGCCCGACAGCGGCGAGCAGGCCCTGGAAATCACCGAGGCCCTGGTCCGCTCCGGCGCCATCGACGTGCTGGTGGTCGACTCCGTGGCCGCCCTGGTTCCCAAGGCCGAACTCGACGGCGAAATGGGCGACTCCCACATGGGCCTGCAGGCCCGCCTCATGTCCCAGGCCCTGCGCAAGCTCACCGGCACCGTCTCCAAGTCGCGCACCGCCCTCATCTTCATCAACCAGATTCGCGAGAAGATCGGCGTCATGTTCGGCAACCCGGAAACCACCACCGGCGGCCGCGCCCTCAAGTTCTACTCCTCGGTCCGCGTCGACATCCGCCGCATCGCCGCCATCAAGGAAGGCGACGTCGTCACCGGCAACCGCACCAAGGTCAAGATCGTCAAGAACAAGGTGGCCGCGCCCTTCCGCGAAGCCGAGTTCGACATCCTCTACGGCGAAGGCATCAGCCGCGAAGGCGACGTGCTCGACCTGGCCGTGGCCAACAACATCGTCGAGAAGTCCGGCGCATGGTACAGCTACGCCGGCGAACGCATCGGCCAGGGCCGCGAAAACACCCGCACCTTCCTCAAGGAAAACAAGGACATCTTCGCCAAATCGACGGCGAGCTGCGCAAGAAGCTCGGCATCGGCATGGTCAAGGTCGACGTTCCTGAAGTCCCCGCCGCCGGCCCCGCTGAAGCCAAGGAAGCCATCCGCGCCCGCAAAAACTAACGACTTCGAGACCTCAATCTTCAAAAGAGGCCGCCAATCCGGTGGCCTCTTCGCATTTTGCCTCCCAAGGACCACATCTAGTTCTGTGCGATTGGGATAAGTTGGAAGCCGTGTTTTTTTGCCTGCTGCATGAGCCTTTGTTGGAGCCTGTGTTGGTTTTGTATTTCCTGCTGTGCGAAGACCGTTTCATCGTAGGCATGCCGGTTGGTGAGCATGTGGAACACGATGCGAGCCAGTTTGTGGGCGGAGGCGGTGATGGCCTTGGGCGCTCCCAGTTTGGCACGCATGCGGCGATAGTATTGGCCCATCCACGACTGGCTGCGGAACAGCGACTGCGCGGCCATGCGCAGCGCTCTTGCTGCGCGGTTGTTCACCTTGCGGGTGTGCGAACTGAGTACTTTGCCGCCGCTTACGCGGTTGTCCGGGCATAGCCCCATCCACGAAGCGAAGGCCCCCACATTGGGGAACGCCGACAGGTCAGGACCCACTTCGGTCAACAACGTATGGGCGGTCAGCGCGTTGAGTCCGGGAACTTCGGTCAGGTCCACCCCGAAGATGCGATACAGATGACCGCGCAGGTCGAACTTCATCTCGTTGCGCCGCGGCCTGTGCCGGTCTTTTGGATCGGCCAGCACAGGTGTGTCCGGCCCGGCGCCGTCCGGGAATTCGCCCAGCATCTGCTCGATCTCCACATCGCAGCAGGCCAGCAGTTGCTGGTAGCTGCGATACGCGGTCACCGACTGGCGAAGAGTAAACAGATGTTCCCGGCGGTAGTCCCCAACCAGCGACTTGGCGATCGTCTCCGGGCTAGCCTTGATGCGCGGGTCGCGCAGCTGGGCCAGCTTCG
>CAVTWB010000005.1:0-36575 GCA_963738245.1 uncultured Verrucomicrobiae bacterium | reverse complement strand
TGGGCCGTTTCGATTACACGCCGGACGACTGCTCGCAATTTCACGACGCGATCGAAAAACAAATCGTTCCGCCGTCCGCGAAATCCAGGACGAACGCAAGCGGCAGTTGAAGCTGGAAAAGCTGCGCCCGTGGGACCTGGCGGTTGACCCGCAGAACCGCGCGCCGCTCAAACCGTTCGCGGAAGTCGGCGAGATGGTTTCGCGCACGCAGAAGATTTTCAATCACCTCGACCCGGACTCGCCGCGGATTTCCGGCAGATGCAGGACTTGAAGCTGCTCGACCTCGACAATCGCAAGGGCAAGGCGCCGGGCGGCTACCAGTCCACGCTTTCCGAGGCGCGCGTGCCGTTCATTTTCATGAACGCGATCGGCTTGCAGCGCGACGTGGAGACGATTCTGCACGAGGCCGGCCACGCGTTCCACGCGCAGGCGACGCGCGACGAAGATTTGTATGCGTATCGCAGCGCGCCGATTGAATTTTGCGAAGTCGCCTCGATGAGCATGGAACTGCTCGGCAACGAATTTCTTGAGGAATTTTATCCTACCGCCGAGGCGAACCGCGCGCGCAAGACGCATCTCGAAGGCATCATCGGATTTTTTCCGTGGATGGCGACGGTGGATGCGTTCCAGCACTGGATTTACACGCACGCCGGCCACACGCGCGCCGAGCGCAAGGCGGCGTATCTGCAATTGATGGACCGTTTCGGCGGCGACGTGGACTGGAGCGGCTACGAGGAAGCGCGGGCGCATTCGTGGCACCGGCAGCTCCACATTTTCCTGCATCCGTTTTACTACGTCGAATACGGCATCGCGCAGCTCGGCGCGTTGCAGGTCTGGGCCAATTCGCGGCGCGACAAGGTGAAGGCGCTGGACGATTACAAAAAATCGCTCGCGCTCGGCGGCTCGCGTCCGCTGCCGGAACTGTTTTCGGCGGCGGGCTGCAAGTTTCAATTCGACGCCGCGACCATCCGTCCGCTGATTCAGCTCGCGGGGACGGAGTTGAAGAAGCTTTGAATCTTGGCGGGCCGGTGAGAAGGAAGAAACGCGCCGTTTATCACCTAAATCAGGCCCCTTGGCTTGTAAATTTAATTGTCTTTCCGTAAGCAAGTCCGTAACCAAGAGAACCAAAGACAGTAATCATCGGCGCGACACCAATCGCCCGATTTACCCCAAGTGTGGTCAATAAGGCGGTTTGAAGCCGTTTTGGGTCGAATTTACATAAATCGTTTATTTTAATACATCTATCGTCGTCGGATGTGCATCTTTTCCGCGGAGGGCCCCGAGGGGGCGTTTCCGCCGGGGGCACTCGTGGAGATGTCAGGCGTGCATCTTTTGCCGTCAGGAGTGCTCATGGCGTCGTCGGAGGCACCCCCGGTGATGCGGGGATGCTCGTTATGGCCGGGGATGCGGTGGACGATGCCGGGGATGCCTCCGGTGTAGCCGGAGGTGCGGTCGGGTAGGCCGGGCGTGTCCCCGGCAACGTCAGGCGTGTCCCCGCCGATGCCGGGCGTGCCCCTTTCGCCGTGGAATGTGCCCGCCGAGCAATGGGATGTGTGCTTTAAGGTTTGGGGGGCTTTGATGGAGCAAACGGCAACGCCATAATTATCGCCGCGCTCTCGCCCGTCGCCGTCCGCAACGTCAGTTCGTTGCCGATTTGATTCGCCTCGCGGCGCACGTAGCCCAGCGCGATGTTCGCGTTCAGCACCGGCAATTTCACCGCGCTGGTGATGTGACCAACTTCCTTGCCGTTGAAAAATAATCTGTCGCCGCGAGCGGGCAGGGCAGGCAAATCGTTGACGAGGCGCAGGCCGCGCAGTTCGCGGTTTACGTGGCCGACGCTGTGGATGCGGTTGATGACTTCCTGCCCGATGTAGCAGCCCTTGTCGTAAACGATGGCTCGGCTCTCGATGCCGCATTCGAGCGGGATGTTCGTCTCGTCCATGTCCGCGCCAAACCGTGGGATGCCCGCCTCAATGCGCGCGGTCTCGAACGCCTGCCAGCCGGCGGCGCGTCCGCCAACGGCTTTCGCGGCGGCAATCAATTTGTCCGCCACCGCGCCGAGGGAATTGTTTGGGACGAACAAATCAAAGCCGCTTGTGCCAAGGCGCGGATTGTTCGCCAGATAAATTTCGCCGAGCGTGCCGTCGGAGATTTTCACGGAGCCAAATTGGTTCGCTGGAATTTCTTCAAATAAATCCAAGCTACGGACGACGGTTCCGGCTTTCGGCCCCTGCACGCTCAACAAGCCGTAGTGCGGCGCTGCGTCCACGATTTGCACGTCTTCGGCAACGATGAATTTTTCCAGCCGCGCGGAAATCTTTTCCGTCAGGCCCGGCTCAAAGTCCAAAAGCAATTCGTCCGCGAGACAGAAAATGTTCAGGTCGCTTTCCATTTTACCCTTGGCGGTGGTGATGGCGGCGTAACAGCCTTCGCCGGTCTGAAGTTTCTTCACGTCGTTCGTCACCTGGCCGTGCAGAAACCGCGCGCGGTCGGCACCGACGAGGCAGAGGCGCGAACGGAAGCTCAAATCAATCGCGCCGGCGGATTCGCGGAGGGCGGAGTGCTCGGCCAGCCAGTCGCCGTAATCACTCACGGCTTCCGCGCCATTCAGTTCCGCAAACCGCGCGCCGAGGCCGTGGTGAAATTCGTGCAGCATCAGAGGATTCATCGCTGGCAAAATGATGTCACCGTTTCGTTCCGGCGCAAAATGGAATCGAATTGCGTCGCGGAAATTTTTTTCTAAACTGTCCGTCTATGAATTTAGACGAACTTTACTTGGAGCTGACACTTAAAACCAAATCCAAACTGGTCCTCGTCGTGCTCGACGGCCTCGGCGACATCGCGACGAAGGAACAGAATTATCTCACGCCGCTCGAAGCCGCCGCGACGCCGAACCTCGACCGGCTCGCGAAGGATTCCGCGCAGGGCCGCATGATTCCCGCCGCGCCCGGCATCACGCCCGGCAGCGGGCCGGGCCACCTCGGCTTGTTCGGCTACGACCCGCTGGAATTCCAGGTCGGTCGCGGCGTCATCGAGGCGCTCGGCCTCGGACTGGAATTGAAACCGGGCGATGTTTGCGCGCGGGCAAATTTCGCCACGCTGGACAAGAAGGGAATTGTCACCGACCGCCGCGCCGGCCGCATCCCGACCGAGACGTGCGAAAAACTTTGCGCGCTGCTCTCCGCGAAAATCAAAAAAATCGGCGACACGGAGATCATCATCAAGGCCGGCAAGGAGCATCGCTTTGTGGTCATCTTTCGCGGCAAGGGGCTTGAAGGGCCGTTGACCGACGCCGACCCGAACCGCGAGGGGTTTCCGATCCCGACGGTCCATCCGCGCGACGACAACAACGCCGGCCAGAAGAAAATGGCCGCGCTCATCGCGGATTTTTACAAGGCCGCGCTGCCGGTGCTCGCGAAGGAAAAGCCGGCGAACGGGTTTCTCATGCGCGGCATCGCACATCAGCCGCACATACCGTTGTTTGAGGAACGTTACAAGCTGAAGCCCGCGTGCCTCGCGGTTTATCCGATGTATAAAGGCCTCGCGCAGCTCGTCGGCATGGTGAAGATTGAAGGGCCGGCGACCATCAAGGAGCAGTTCGAGCGCTACCTGAAGGAATACGACAACTACGATTTCTTTTTCATCCATTACAAATACACCGACAAATACGGCGAGGACGGCAATTTCGCCGCGAAGAAAAAGGCCATCGAAGATTTCGACGCCGCGCTGCCGATTCTCCTGAAGAAAAAACCGGACGTGCTCGTCGTGACCGGCGACCATTCGACGCCGTGCGCGTTGCACGGACATTCGTGGCATCCGCAGCCGGTGATGATCCATTCCGCCACGAGCGGCTCGGACAAGCTTGACCGTTTCACCGAGACCGGCGCGAACAGCGGTTCGCTCGGCATCTTCCCGGCGAAATTCATGATCCGTCTGATGCAGGCGAACGCGAAGATGTTCGACAAGTTTGGCGCATGAACAATTGAAATGAAAGGCGGGTTGCGGTCAGGCAGCCCGCCTTTTTTGTTTTTGGAACTTGCCAACCTCCGCTTCGACTCGCCAAGCTTTCGCCACATGAATTTGCCCAACAAGCTCACCGTCTCGCGCTTCGGCCTGACGGTGGTTTTTCTCTGGGCGATGTTTTCCAGCTTCAAATATAACGACACGCTGGCGCTGATTTTTTTCTGCCTCGCGGGCGTCACGGATTTTCTCGACGGCCGCATCGCGCGCTCGCGGAACCTCATCACGAACTTCGGCAAATTGATGGATCCGCTCGCGGACAAGATCATGGTGTGCTCGGCGTTCGTGGCGTTTGTGGAAAGCACGCACATGAACCCCGACGCACCGGTGAAAGTCGGCGCGTGGATGGTTGTCATCATCGTCAGCCGCGAACTGGCCATCACCGGGCTGCGGCTGCTGGCGGCATCAAAAGGCGTCGTGTTGTCGGCTGAACGATTTGGCAAGCACAAGACCATTTCGCAGATTGTCACCATCATTACCTTGCTCGTCGTGGATGCATGTGATGAATGGCCGGTCGCGTTGAAAAATCTATTTATCGCGTGGACGCCGATGTTCGCGGAAATCATGCTGTGGATCACCGTCGTGCTGACGGCCGCTTCTGGACTGATTTATTTGTGGCGCAACCGCGCGCTTTATCTGGACGACGTGTGAAGATATTTACGATTTACGATATTGGATTTACGAGCGGTCATTTCAGTGAGTGTGAATCGTATATCGTAAAAATTATTTCTTGGGCAGCGGCAGCGTGTCGCCGGAATTCGCGGGCTGATAGACGGCGGGCGGTAGTTTGCCCGACGGATCGCTTTTATGGCCGTGCTTCAGGACGGCGTGGACCAGCAGGATGATCAAAGCGATACCCAAAAGCGCGGTGGCGGCCAGCACCATTTTCATGTTCAGCTTCGCGAGCCAGAACATGACGTGGTCAACCGGGGTTTTGGTCACCTCGCTCAGCGGCGGCGGCTCGCTGAATTTTTCCGTGCCGGCCAGTTCGGCGTCGAGCGCGGCCATGATTTGCGGCACGTCGAGCTTGAGGCGCGTGGCGTAATTCTTCACCGAGCCGCGGATGTAGATCGGCGCGGAGAACACGCTGAAGTCCCCGTTTTCGAGCGCGTTGATATGGTCCGTGCGGATCTTCGTCATGTCGGCGATTTGCTGCACGGTGAGTTTCTGCGCCTCGCGCGCGGCGCGGAGTTGTTCGGCAACCGTTGACATTCTCCTGATTTTGCGGGTTTGCCAGCCGGTTGGCAATCTTGGAAAAAAGTTTTGTTCAATCGTGCGTGCAAAGATAAATGCGGAACCGGGTCATTGGCCGGCCGTGATGCTGCGTCCGGAAATCATCCACCACCTCGATTTTTGAAAATTCATCCTGCAAGGTTTTCGGGAGCGCATCGTTGCCGTCGTCGGTCACATACAAGGCGCGCGTGCCGGGCTGGACCTGGTAGCCGGGCCAGAGCGTGAATTGCGAATCGCCATAGGGTGCCGGCAGCAGATAAGTGGTCGGCTGGTCGGGCAGATAAAACGCCATCATGCTCGCCTGCGAATAATGATTCGCGATGAGCAAATTCGCCTGATGCTGTTCGCGGGCCTGCTGGACGTGCGCCGCAAATTCATCCCAGCCCTGCGCCCGGCGCAACGGATCGGTGACGGGCCGCAGATGAAAATGCGTGGTGACGCGGTTCAGCACGAACATCAGCGGATCCGTGTCGTGCAGCACCACCGTCATCAGCAGCGCGATGGCGAACGCCGCGCCCACGCCCCAACGCCAAGCCGGATGCCGAGCCACGACTTCGCGCCAGTAAAACACGGTGAAAATAATTCCCGCAACCAGCGCCGGCGCCGCCCAGTTCGGCTGGCCCGCCTTGTTCAAACTGAAAAAAGCGAACAATCCGTAGAGCGGCAGGAACTGGCTCAACAGGAAACGCACCCGCAAGTCCGCGTGCTTCGTCAGTAGCAGCGCCACCGCCGCCACTAACATGCCCGCCATGAAAAGCGGCGACACCACGCCGAATTGTCCGCCGAGAAATTTCAGCAGTTCGCCGGGATGAATTTCAAACTTGTCCGTCACGCCGCTGCGCGAATGCAGCGCGATGACGTGGACCCAGCCGGTCTGGATGTTCCACCAGAGGATTGGCAGGATGCTCACGCCGAACGCCGCGCACATCACAAACATTTTTTTACTGAACAGCAGCGGGCGATGTTCCTTGGACCACAGCAGAAAAAATCCGATGCAGCCGAGCTGCACGCCGTTCGTGAACTTGGCCAGGAAACCTGCGCCGATGGCCAGTCCGAGCCAGAACCAGTCGCTCGTCTTGTCGCGATGAATCGCCTGCCAAAAAATCACAATGGCCAGCGCCCAAAAAAAAACGCTCAACGAATCAATCGTCATCAGGATGGAGCCGACCGCCGTCAGCGGCATCACCGCCGCCATCAGCAGGCACCAGAGCGCCACGCGGTCGTCATACAGCCGCCGCGCCAGCAGGAAAATCACCGCGCCGGTGGCCGTGCTCAGCAGCACCGCGCAGAAGCGGATGCCGAAGACCGTGTTGCCGAACAGTTTTGTGCCCAGTGCGATGGTCCACGCGATGCCTGGCCCCTTGTCGCGATACGACGCGGCGAGATGTTTCGACCAGAGCCAGTAATAAGCCTCGTCCGGCACCAGTTCCATCTGCGTGATGAACCACAGGCGGTAGCAGGTCAGGGCGAACAGCAGAAAAATGGCAAGTCGCACGGGGCTGGTTTGGCGCAGGAACGAAAGCATGGTTTAATGTGACTGCCGACGTGCGGAAAGATTCGCGCAACGTCGGCTTGCTGCTAATTTGGCGGATTTGACGTGCGGTTGGCAATCTTGGAAATAACTTCAACCGGATTGAACCTTTGCTCGCCTCGCGCATTCCACTGGATGACAATGCCGGAAGTGGCCGACATCGAACAACTGCCCGTGTCACAGGCCCGTGCCGGAGAACCGGCGGCCTGGGACGCGCTCTTCCGGCGATACCAGTTGCCGCTTTATGTTTATGTTTTTGAACTCGTCCGCGACGAACAGGCCGGCCTCGACATCGTGCAGGAGACTTTTATTGCCGCCGTCAAACATCTTGGCAGCCTGCGCGAGGACGGGAAGTTCGGAAGCTGGCTGTTCGGCATCGCGCACCAGAAATGCATCCAGCGCTGGCGCAAACGGCGCGAAATCCTGCTCGACGAAATCCCTGAAACGCCGGACGAATTTGAAGACGGCCCGGATGACCTGCTAATCAGGCGCGAACAGGAGGCTGAATTTATGAAATTGCTGAATCAACTGCCGCTGCCGCAACGCTCCGTGCTGCTGCTGCATTTCATCGAGGATTTCTCGCTGGAAGAAATTGCGCGCATCACGGAAGCGCAGCTTGGCACCGTGAAGTCGCGGCTTCATTACGCCAGGAAATCATTGAGAAAATTATTGGAGGCCAAAACAACCGCATGAAAACGCCGCGTGAAATTTTATTCGCCCGCCATCAGGCCGTCGTGCCGAAGCTCGACGCCATCCGTCGCGAAGTCGTAGGCAAGTTAAACCACCAAGACACAAAGGCACAAAGCTGGTCAACTATCTTGGTGTCTTGGTGCCTTGGTGGTTCAAACAAACTTTGGTTGGAACTCGTTTTGCCATGCCGCCGGGTTTGGACGGGTTTGGCGGCTGCCTGGATTGTGATTTTCATCGTCAACATTTCGCAGCGCGACGGCTCATCCGCCGGCAACGCTAAATCGCCGGCCTCGCCGGAAATCATGATGACGTTTGGCGAGCAGCAAAAATTGCTGAATGAACTGTTCGCCGACCGTTCGTTTCCAGCAGAAGCCACGCAGCCAAAGATTTATTCGCCGAAACCACGGACAGAAATCTTGGAGCTTTTGACCGCGTAGCAGCGGACGTAAGTCCGCTCAAATCTGAAATAATGAGCCGACTCACGTCGGCTGCTACGAAATTAAATTATGAACGAAATACCAGACAGCAAACCGGGCTGGCGGTGGACGCGGCGGTTTCTTGTTGCGATTGCGTGCCTCATGACTTTGATTGCGGTGCTTTACGCCGAAGAGGACTGGCGTGGCAAACGCGCATGGGATAATTGCAAACGCGAACTCGAAGCCAAAGGCGCAGTGCTAGACTGGGACAAATACATTCCACCGCCTGTGCCTGATGACCAGAATTTTTTTACCGCCAGCACCAACATCTTATTGCGGTTTCACAAAGCTCAGACTCCGGAGCAAAATGATGCGGCTGCGCAATTACAATGGCTTCGGCTTGGCCCGATGGCTTCGGACAATCCGGTTGTGGTTGCAGAGGTAACGGTCATCTCCTCGAATTCGAACGCCGCTCCCGGCAACGCTGATCTTTATCTCCGTTACGATCATTCGGTTTTAACCGTTGGAACATCCCGAGAAGATCTTTCCGAACCACAATCTTCCGTCCTTCCGCTCATCGTTATGAAAGATGTTCCTTTGAAGAAAGCAATCGAGTTGTCAGCGCAGGCGGCAAAGCTGAATTATACCATTGATTCGAAAGTAAATTTGGCGGATTCCAAGGGCAACCCCATCTTGGTTAATATGCGCTGGCAGAATGTCGCTGCACGTCAGGCATTGCTTGCGTTGCTCGACAATTTTGGTCTGGTGCTTGTTGAAGATTCTAAAACTGGCATCGCCCGAATTTTGCCGAAGAAGGGACAAATCTATGCGGAGTCATACGCGACGAAGGAAATCGACCGCGTGCTTTCTTCTGTCCTTGAACTGGACACAAACGGGTTTCAAGGCGCCAGATTAAAAGGTGCTGTTGGTGTTTGGTTCTTTGCGGAATCATCGCCCCCGATCCGGCCGGCGCATATTGTTGTGTGGGCAAACCAAACCCTGAACGTTCAGGAAATGAGTGAAATCTTTTCGAAAAACACCGCGAAATCCACAGGAACCAATTCCTTCTGCATCTACGGCAATCCACGAGCTATGTCGGCTGCTGATTACCTGGCTTGGAGCGATCAATATGTGCCTGCCTTTGACGAAATCCGCGAGGCTTTGAAACGACCCTACGCCGTGATCCCCGGAGATTATTCGCAGGCGTATCTAATGCCGATCCCGAACTTCGTGACGATGAGGTCGCTGGCGCAGACCTTGGCGCAACGGGCGCAATGTTATTTGCTGCTAGGTCAGCCAGAAAAGGCGCTGCGGGAAGTGACCTTGATGCACGATGTCTGCCGGATTTTGGAAAAGCCGCCGACCGGCAAGCCGGAGACGTTGGTCGAGGCGATGATCAACGTGGCCATCACTGGACTTTACGTTTCAACCGTCGCCGATGGCTTCAAGCTGCACGGCTGGCAGGAATCGCAACTGGCCGCTCTTCAAGAACAACTCAAAGCGATCAACCCGTTACCCTTCGTGGCGGCTGCGTTTAAAACGGAACAAGCCGCGTCAATTCATACTTTTGAAAATACTCCCGCGCCAAAGATCGCCGACTTGTTTTCAATGGTTAATGTAATTTCCGACAATCGCAAGACCAAGGTTGTCAGCTTCTGGCAGCGGCTGCAAAATCCAATGTATCTGTTCCTGAAACTCGCCCCAAGCGGCTGGTGGTATCAGAACCTGGTCAATTGCGCCGTGGTCGAGTCGAAATCTTTGGATGGGTTTGATCTGGAACATGAAATCATTTCACCCCGGGTCTTTGATGAGGTTGCTCGCTACCTGAATCAATTTTTCGATCACAAATCACCATTCAAGCTTCTGGCGGCGATTGCCGTTCCCAACGCCGCCAAAGCAACCCAAACGCTGGCCTACAATCAAACGCTGGCCAACGAAGCGCAGATCGTCTGCGCGCTTGAGCGTTACCATCTCGCACACGGCGAATATCCTGAAACGCTCGATGCGCTCATGCCGCAGTTCATCGAAAAACTGCCGCATGACATCATCGGGGGCCAGCCGTTGCATTATCGCCGCACGGACGACGGAAAATTCCTGCTCTATTCCGTTGGCTGGAATGAAGCGGATGATGGCGGGCAGGAATCGCCGCCCAACCAAAACGGCGGCATTGATTACACCAAGGGCGACTGGGTCTGGCAATATCCGCAGAAATAACCCCCGAGGCACAAAGACCCCCTGTATTTCTTGTTTTACGTCTGATTTCATGTCGGGACGGTGAAGCTGACGGGCTGGCTTCAGAGCCATGCCTGAACATTCCCTCACATTTTGGACGTTTGGTAAGCTCGGTTGACTGGCGTGGCGTGGGAAGATTTGAGTGGTCTAATTACCGGGATCGCATTTATTTCGTTTTGAGAGCGTGTTTTTGTCTTTTTGAAGCGGTTTTTAACAGAAATGGCTGTTTTTCAGCGAAAAGGGGCGAATCTTCTGTCGCAAAATGGTCACCTCCAACGGCTGGAGACGCACCTCCAACGAAAAGGGACGCACCTCCAACGATTGGAGACGGGAGCTTTTCCATTGGAGGCGCACCTCCAACGGTTAGTGATGCACCTCCAACGGTCGGAGGCGCACCTCCAACGATTGGAGGCGAGAGTTTTTCCATTGGTGACGCGCCTTCAATGAAAAGGGATGCGCCCCTTTTCATTTGGGGCGGCTCAAAAAGGGCGTTCGACGGGTGCTTTTTGCCGGGGGATGCGGCTCTTTTGGAAAGGGGTGTGCGTCACCCGGGAATCGTTTCCCCTCCAGCCGCAGGCGTTGCGCCGGTTGCCGGATAACCCGCTTGAAATTACGACGGCTTCTCATTGACTGTCAGAACGACAGGCGTAGTCTCCCTGTTTTATGAACACCGAAACTGAAATCGAATCCCTGAAAAAAGAAGTTGCCCGTCTCCGTCGCGAAATGGATGAATACCGCCAGTTCATCCATTACCACCCGCCGGGCGAGGGCGATGACGGGAAACCGCAGTCCGCCTATCTTAGCATCCGTTGCACCTTCCTCTCCCTGTTCCATCCCAACGACGCCAGCAAGTCTATGGTCAACATCATGTGCGCGCCGGACGGAGGGTTCATCTCGTTGCTCGGCAAGGATGAGCGGCCGCGACTGTTGCTGAACATGGAAACGGGAATCCCGGAGCTGTGCATGTTCGGCGATGACAACCAATACAAGGCCAGCCTGCGCATGGACAAGGGCGAGCCGTCGTTGGAACTTTACGGCAAGGAGAACAAACTCGGCGTGCAGTTGAAAGTGGTGGACGAAGAGGGGCGCGGCCAGGTGGGTGTGTGCGAGGCCGGCCAGCCGCGCGCGGTGATGAAGGCCACCAACGTCGGCGCCGCCATCAGCGTGGTGCATGACGACGGCCATGCGCGCATTACCATGATTGGCACGCCCAACAACGGGGAGTTGTTCGCCATAACGCCGGACATGAAAATCGGAGTGAAAATCGCGGCGGATGGCCTGGACGGCGGATTCATCACCGTCAACCGCGCGAACGGCAAGGCCGGGGTGATTCTTTCCAACACCGCCGTCGGCGGCACGGTGGTGGTGCAGGATCAGCACGGCAAAATCACCGGCCACCTGCCGATGATTCCGGAGGAGTGAGGCAAAAGCGCAGCGCGCACGGGGTGGTGCGTCCTAATGAATCAGAACCTCCTCCAATCTTAGCCGAGTCCGACTTGCCGATGGCAATCCTTGGAATCAACACGAAGCTATGCCGGTTTTTGGTGGCTGCTGAAGAGGAATGGAAATTCAATCCAACGGTAGGTGGCGGCACACAACAGAATGGTGGCTACCGCCGTGGCGCTGATGACAAGCCAGTAGTCGGGTTGCGGCAGCGCGGTCAAGCCGACCGATTTTAAGATGCGAAACACGAGTCGGAAAATAATGCCATGCAACAGATAAAAACTGAAACTCATCGCTCCCAGGCAACGAATGGCTGGATGCGTGAGGAAGCCAAAGAAACTATTGCCGGCTGCGGCCATCAAAAAGACCGGGAACAATGCCCCGGCGAGGGCGATTGAAGGCGTTTTTGTGAACAGATAACCCCGGCATAAATAGCACAATGCCAGAGCCGCCGTCAGGGCCAGCACGGCGGCGACCGGACGTTGCAACTGGAAACGCGCGGGTTGGTTTTCCAGCAACACCGGACAAAGCATTCCCAAAATGAAAAACAGGCCGGGCTGCAGATTCAGGTGAAACCAAAGGCAAACCAATGTCAGGAGATAAAAAATCAGGGCAGCGCCAAAGATCTTCCGACCTGGTGCGAACCAGGCAATGAACGGGAGTATCAGATAGAAGCTCCATTCATACCACAGCGTCCAGACGACGCCGGCATTGTAATCACCAAGGTTCACGGACCCGATATTGTGCCAGCTCAAGGCTCCCAAGGCGAGCAACCGGAGCAGAGGCAGCCAATTTCCCAGCGCCAACCAAGAACCGCCGGTCGAGATTGCCGCCACCAGCAACACGAGCAGGAGGCTGAATAAATATAATGGCGCAATGCGATATAATCTTCCCCGCCAGAGTTTCCAATGGTCGATGGTTCCATTCCGGGTTCGGGCTTTACTCCAGAATAGGAAGCCCGTGAGCATGAAAAAAACAATCACCCCCGCTGGTGCCAATAATTGCAGAACCGGCGATCGGGCTTCGCCCCAGTTGCCTGTGATCAACCAGGTGCGGCACAGGGCGGCATGATGCGTGGCCACCATTAACGCCGCCATGCCGCGCAAACCGTCCAAAGCCAGCTCACGGTTGCCGGACTCCGCCATCTCCCGCCGGTAAAATGTGCTCCGACGTGCAATGACCGCTGCTGTCGCCATGACGGCAAGCATCATCAACACGCCGCCTGTCAGGATGCCAAAAGATTCCATTCAGTTTCTGATACGGTCAGCCGCAAGTTGACCCCACTCGTCACCCAGTCAAACCGCCTGCTTTTTCACCGCCGTCCGCGCCGCCGCTGTCGAGGTCAATCAGGATTTCGCGCGGCTCGGCGCCATTGCTCTCGCCGACGATGCCGCGGTTCTCCAGTTCGTCCATGATGCGCGCGGCCCGGCCGTAACCGAGGCGCAGGCGGCGTTGCAGCAGCGAGACGCTCGCCTTCTGTTCGCTGCGGATGACCTCGATGCATTGCTGGATGATTTCTTCGTCCTCGTCAATGCCGCTTTCGATTTCAGACGCCGCCGGTTTGGAAAGTTGCTTGTGGATTTCCGGTTCGTAGCTTGGCTTGCCCTGCTTGGCGATGAAATCCACGATGCTCTGCAATTCCTGGTCGGTGATGAGCGCGCCCTGTGCGCGGATGAGCTTGCCGGAGCCGGGCGGCAGATAAAGCATGTCGCCCTTGCCGAGCAATTTGTCCGCACCCATCGCGTCGAGAATCGTCCGGGAATCCACCTTGGCCGCGACTTGAAATGCAATTCGCGCCGGGATGTTGGCCTTGATGACGCCGGTGATGACGTCCACGGAAGGCCGTTGCGTGGCGACGATGCAATGGATGCCGGCGGCGCGCGCCATCTGCGTGATGCGCGCGATGGCCATTTCCACGTCGGCGGGCGCGACCAGCATGAGGTCGGCCAGCTCGTCAATGATGACGACGACGTAGGAAAGTTTTTCGGGGATGACGATGTCCTCCTCGCGCGGCACGACAATCTGTTCGTCCACTTCCACGGCAAAACCGTCGGCGCCCGGCTCGACCTTTTCCTTTTTGGCGATGAGCGGCAGTTCGGGTTCACGCGGCGGCGCGAGCTTGTCCTTCGGACGGTCATTGAAGGATTTGATGTTGCGGACATTGACGCGCGCAAAAATCTGGTAGCGCTTTTCCATTTCATTCACGACCCAGCGCAGCGCGAGCAGAACTTTTTTCGGATCGGTCACCACCGGCACGACGAGGTGCGGCAGCTTGTTGTATTGCTGCAACTCGACAACCTTCGGATCAATCATCACGAAGCGCAGTTGGTCCGGCGAAAACCGGTAGAGCAGGGACGCGATGATGGCGTTGATGCAAACGGATTTGCCGGACCCGGTGCTGCCGGCGATGAGGCAGTGCGGCATTTCCGCGAGGTCGGCGATGATGGGATGGCCGTAAACGTCCTTGCCGAGCGCGATGGGAATGCGCGCCTTGGTGTTGCGCCATTCCTCGGACTCGAACAGGTCGCGCATGATGACCTTCGTCTTGATCAGGTTCGGCACCTCGACGCCGACGGAACTTTTGCCCGGCACGGGCGCGAGGATGTGGATGCGCTCGGCCTTGAGCGCGGCGGCGATGTTGTTGGAAAGCGCGGTGATTTTCTCCAGCTTCACGCCCGGCGCGGGATGAAGTTCGTAGCGCGTGATGGTCGGGCCTTTGGTGATGTCGCCGAGCGAAACGTCAATCTCAAACTGCGCGAGCGTCTGCTGCATGAGCCGCGCGTTGGCCATCAATTCCTCCTTCGACTCGGTCGGCTTGACGGTCATGTCCGGGTGCTGGAGAAAATCCATCGAGGGCAACTGGTAATTGCCGATCATCGGCACGCTGGCGACCGCCACCGGCTTGGGCCTGCGCGGCGTCCGGTGTTTGGCGGCCACCGGCAGGGCCGCCGCGGCACCGGAGTTGTCAACGATTTCCGGTTCGGGCTTTTCCTCAACCGGTTTTTCGGCTTCGACTTTTTCCGGCGCTTCGGCTTTTTCTTCCGCCAGTCTTTTTCTCGGCCGGTCTTCTTGCCAATAATGTCTTCGGTCGTGGCGGCGACGATTTCCTTGGCGGGAATCACTTCGACTTCGTCGGCGGGCGCGGGCGGGGCGGGAGTTTTTGATTCGGGCAAAGTGGTTTTGCGGAAACGGCCGGCGGTGGCCGGTTTGGCCTGCGGCACGCTTAAATCGCGCACGGTCGGTTCGGGAACGGGCAACCCGTCCGCGCCGAGGCCGGAGCGCTTGACTTCCTCCTGCAACAGCTTCGCCTGTTTTTCGAGGTCGCGCGCGCGGCGTTCAAGGGCGATTTCCTCGGACGATTTTTCTCCGGATTCCGCCGCGGATTCCTTGTCGAAGATTGCACGGATCCATTCGCCGAGCTGGAAATTGGTCAGGAACAGCAGGCTGATCAAACCCAACGCCGAATAAACAATTGTCGCGCCCAGCGCGCCCAGCAGCGAAAGGCCGAAGTTGCGGTTTTGCGTCTGGCCATAAGTCAGCCAGCCCAGCGAGCCGCCGATGCTTTGCGCGCCGATGGTTTTGTGCAATTCTCCGCGCAGCCCGCCATTGTCCACGAGGTAGAGCAGGCCGGTGAGCGAGACGATCAACATGACCGACCAGAGCAGCGACCAGCGCAACCGCTCGCGCAGGTAGCCGAGAAAATTCAGCAGATAGGCCGCGCCAAACATCGCGAGCAGCCACGGCAACAGATAGCCGACCAAACCGAGTGGCAGAAACGAGCCCCAAGCCAGGTAAGCGCCGAGCGGCCCAATCCAGTTATGAATCGGCTTGTTGTGCGGGTCTCGGAAGAACGAAAGGTCGTAGCGGTCGAAGGAGAATTGCGCGACGAGCAGCAGCAGCGCGACCGCCAGCAGCGCGACGCCGATGACATCGCCAAAACCGTTGTTGGAATCCGAACCTGTCTTTCGTGACATGCCGGAAGCGTAACTCTTCGGCGCGGCGACTTCAAAGTTGAAATTGGCCCGCCCGGAAATTACCGCCGTGCCGCGTTGACGGATTTTTTCCGCGCTGCGGATTCGCCCACGCCGGGAAACGCCATGTAATTTTTGGCATTTGCGTAACAGATGTTTTTGATCATCGGGCCGAGCAGGTCTTCGTCGTCCGGCAACAGCCCCTTGGCCACGTCGCGGCCGATGAGATTGCAGAGCGTCCGGCGGAAATATTCGTGGCGCGGATAGCTCATGAACGAGCGCGAGTCGGTGATCATGCCGATGAACCGCGCGAGCAGGCCGTGATTGGACAGCGCGTTGAGCTGCCATTCCATGCCTTCCTTCTGGTCGAGAAACCACCAGCCGGAGCCGAACTGGATTTTGCCGGGCACCGTGCCGTCCTGAAAATTCCCAATCATCGTGGCGAACAGATAATTGTCCGCCGGGTTCAAATTGTAGATGACGGTTTTCGGCAGCAGGTTGTCGGAATCCAGCCGGTTCAGATACGCCGCGAGAGATTGCGCCTGCGGAAAATCGTTGATGGAATCGAAGCCGGTGTCCGGTCCAAGCTGCGCGAGCAGGCGCGTGTTGGTGTTGCGCAACGCGCCGAGATGAAGCTGCTTGGTCCAGCCGCGCTTCGCGTCGAGGTGGCCGAAAAACACCATCATGAACGACGCGAACTGGGAATGTTCCTGTGGCGAAACTTCCACACCGTTGCGCGCCTTGTCGAAAATTCCGGCGGCAACTTTCTCGGAGCAGAAATCCGCGAAGCAATGGTTCATGCCGTGGTCGGACAGCCGGCAGTTCTGCGAATGAAAATACTCGTGCCGTTTTTCCAGCGCGCTGATGAACGCGCTGAAACCGTTGATGTCCGTGTTCGCGGCGGCGGCGAGCTGCTCCACCCATTTGTTGAAACTCGCCGGCGAATTCACCGTCAGCGCCTTGTCGGGCCGGAACGCCGGCAGCATTTTTGTCGGATGACTTGTTTTTGCAAACGCGCGGTGATGTTCGAGATTGTCCACCGGATCATCCGTGGTGCAGACGACCTTGACCCTGAATTTTTTCAGGATGCCCTGGGTCGTCAGCGCCGGCGTGGCGAGCTGCGCGTTGGCCTGCCTCCAGATTTTCGCGCCTGACTTTCCATTCAGCAATTCCGTGATGCCGAAGTAGCGCTTCAGTTCGAGGTGCGTCCAGTGAAACAGCGGATTGCGCAGCGTCTGCGGAACGGTCTTTGCCCAGGCATTGAATTTTTCCTCCGGCGTGGCGCCGCCGGTGATGAATTTTTCGGCAACGCCGTTTGCCCGCATCGCGCGCCATTTGTAATGGTCGCCCTCCAGCCAGATCTCGAACAGGTTTTTGAACTGCCGGTTTTCCGCGATGTCCCTTGGCGAAATATGGCAGTGATAATCAAAAATCGGCTCCGCTTCGGCAAACTTGTGGTAAAGCCGGCGCGCGGGTTTTGACCCCAACAGGAAATCTTCGTGAATGAATGGCATGGCCGGAATGATAGCAAAATCAACCCGGTCGGCACCAAGTTCTTTTGCAGAATTACATGAAAAAAATGCAGTGCCATCTGGGCGGGAATCTCCCGGCCGGGTTCAATGCTTCAGTTGGCCGGGCTGGTGCGCACTTCAATCTCATCGTAGCGCTTCATCCGGTAGAAGATGATCGAAACCGCCCAGCTCACCGCGAATACACCAATAATGACGAAGCCGAGAACGCCGAAGTTGTCGTTCAAGGAGCCGATTGTGTTCCAGACCGCGCCGTGCATTTTGAATTGACCGCCGACCAGGCCCAGCACCTCGATCCCACCAACCAGCAACGCCACCGCGACCGAAACAAAGGTGATGGTCAGGTTGTAATAAAGTTTGCGGATCGGTTTGACGAAGGCCCAGCCATAGGCGCCGAGCATCAGGATGCTGTCCGTGGAGTCCACCAGCGCCATGCCGGCCGTGAATAGGGTCGGAAAAACGAGGATTGACCAGATTGGAAGACCTTTCGTGGCTTCCGTCGCCGAGATGCCGAGCAGGCCCACCTCCGTGGCCGTGTCGAAACCGAGGCCGAACAAAAAGCCGACAGGATACATCTGCCAGCTATGTTCAATCAACCGGAACAAATTGCGGAAGATGCGCCCAAAGAATCCGCGCTGGGCGAGAATCAGGTTGAGGTCTTCATCCACAAAATTGCCTCCGCTCTTGACGTGCTGAAAGGTGCGAAAGACCGAAATGAGCACTAGGATGTTGGCGACGGCGATGGCCAGAAGAAAGAATGCGGAAATGGCAGTCCCGATGATTCCGCCGATGGCTGCAAAGGAACCGAAACGGTTTTTGATTGCGACCGAAGTCAGGGCGATGACGACCGACAAACCAAAGACAACGCTTGAATGACCGAGGGAAAAAAAGAAACCGACGGCGACCGGACGCTTGCCCTGCTGCATCATCTTGCGCGTCACGTTGTCAATCGCCGCGATGTGGTCGGCGTCCACGGCATGACGCAGGCCAAACGCATAGGCCAGAAATGCCGTGCCTAGCAGCACCGGATACTGATGGAAGGCAACCAGCGCCCAGAGCCACGCCCCGGCATTGATGCCAATGAGCAGCGCATACATGGCCGCCACCCGGCCCTTCACACCGGACGGAATCCTGGAAAAAAAAGTTGTTGCCATGGAAATCAACGGATCGCGCAGGCGCGAATGCCTTCGCCAACCTTCGCCGCCGTTTTGCGGTTTACCAAGCCGTCCGAAATGTGCATGGCAAAATGTTCATCTTTGCCGATTTGGGCGCAAGCTGAATCTTCACACGAATTTTGTCTTTCGTAACACCTATTTTGGCACCCTCCGGGTTGACGCGGCGGATTACTTTGTTACCGTCCTGCCGTCGCATGAAAAAAGAAACCGCCAGCCGCTTCAGCGTTTCGCTGCCGCCCGTGCTGCTCGATCAACTGGATGAGATGGCGCACGAAAAAGGCTACGACAACCGCTCGCTCGCCATCGCCGACATGATCCGCGCCCAGCTCATCGAACATCGCCAGAAATCCGGCACCGGTGAGATTGCCGGCACCATCACGCTGGTTTATGACCATCACAAGCCGCATTTGCAGGCGAGCCTCACCGATATCCAGCACGATCACCACGACGCGATTCTCTCCACCGTCCACGTCCATCTGGACCACCACAACTGCCTGGAAGTTTTGATCGTGCGCGGCAAGGCCAGCATCATTCGTAAAATCGCGGATGAACTCATCGCCGCCAAGGGCGTGAAACACGGCAAACTCACCGTGACGACGACGGGAAAAGATTTGCCGTCATAGCGCAAATCAGCTTTTGCTCAAACGCTCCACCGGTTTCTCGAAAAACATTTTGTGCGCCTCTTCGAGAATGGCCGGAATGCGCCCGGCGAACGGACTGTTTTTCAGCACGGCACTCAAATTAACTTCGCGCAGCTTCGCGGCGTTTTCGCCGGGAAACCAGTGCTCCGCCTGGCCGAGCAAATTATAGCGCATCTTGCCCCACGCGGTGAGCTCGAGCGGTTTGGCGTAAGTCCACAGCCGCAAAATTTCCGAGACGTTGATCTGGCCGGGAATGTCGTGGTAATTCGGCAATCCTTCCGGCCACCGCGCGCACCAGTCCGTGCCGAGAGTTTTTTGCATTTCCGCGCGCCACCGTTTTTCAATCGGGGCAATTGTCTGCGGAATTTTGTCGTAAAATTCCAGCGCGGCGACGTGCTCGTCAAAATCCGCCGGTTTGGACGCGCCACAGCTCAAGGTGTGGACCTCCGGCTGGTTGAGACAGTAAAGATCGTTGAACTGCATTGGCGTGAGCGGTGCGGAAAGTGATTTAATTTTCTCGCCCGGCTCCTGCAGCTTGCCGCCTTTGTCGTTCGGGCTGATGATGAACACGCCCATGTCGTGCCGGCGCGCGGCCAGCACCGCCGGCCAGTTCAGGTCGTTGACGAAATACCAGTGGAGGTTGACGTAATCAAATTCGCCAGTGTTGACGGCCTCCAGAATAATGTCCGTCGGCGCGTGCGTGGAAAAACCGATAAACCGACAGCGGCCCTGCTTCTGCAATTTCCGCGCGGCTTCGAGGCAGCCACCCCTTTTTAATGACCAGTCGAGCGTCTCGCGGTTGTTGACGCCGTGCAGCGACAGCAAATCCACATGATCCAGCTTAAGGTAATTCATGGATTCGTCGAACGTCTTGAGAAATTCCGCCACCGTCGCCCGCGGTGTGACCTTCGTTTGCACGATCATCTTGTCGCGCGGCAGTTTTGGCAGCAACGCACCGAGCTGCATCTCCGACGTGCCGTAGCCGCGCGCCGTCTCGATGTGGTTGATGCCGACTTCGAGCGCGCGGTGGATGCAGGCTTCGAGATTTTCCTGGTTCGCGCGCGGAATGTCCTGCGGCGGCACGTCCTGCCACTTGTGCTGGTAGCGCATCCCACCGCAGGAAATCACGGGCATGGATAATTCCGTCCTGCCAAAACGACGATATTTCATGGCGCGAAAAATAGTCCCTGCCGGCTCCGCTGGCAAGGGGCGGAACTTGAAATCAAACCGCCGGCCGGCGGAATTCCCGCGTGACAGCCTGCGTTTCGTGAGGCATTTTCCAGCGATGACAACGACCGAGGCCGGCCAACTGCTGGAACGATTTCGCGCCGGAAAAATCCCGGGCGAAAAGGTTTTGCGGGCATTTCAGTCCGCGCCGGTGGCCGACCTCGGCTTCGCGCAGGTGGACACGCACCGCGCGCTGCGGAAAAATTTCCCCGAAGTCATTTTTGGCGCGGGCAAGACGCCGGAACAGGTCGTCAAGATTGCCGCCAAATTGTTGGAACACGAACAACCCGTGCTCGTCACCCGCATCACCGCCGAACACGCCCGCGCGCTGCGGAAAAAATTCAAGCGCGCCGTCCACCACGACCTCGCCCGCTGCGTGACCATCGAGAAAAAACCGTTGCCGAAGCGCGCCGGTTTCATCGCCGTCGTCTGCGCCGGCACCAGCGATTTGCCGGTGGCCGAGGAAGCCGCCGTCACCGCCGAAATCATGGGCAACCGCGTCGAGCGCATTCACGACGTCGGCGTGGCCGGCCTGCACCGGATGCTGGCGCGGATGGAAACCCTTCAACAGGCGAACGTCATCGTGGCCGTCGCCGGCATGGAAGGCGCACTGCCGAGCGTCGTCGCCGGCCTCGTGGCCAAACCGGTCATCGCCGTGCCGACGAGCATCGGCTACGGCGCGAGCTTCGGCGGCATCGCCGCGCTGCTGGCCATGCTGAACAGTTGCGCCAGCGGCGTGACCGTGGTGAACATTGACAACGGTTTTGGCGCCGGTTACGCCGCGAGCCAAATCAACGCTCTTGTTTCACAAAAATGAAAATGCTTTATCTCGACATTTTCAGCGGCATCGCCGGCGACATGTTCATCGCCGCGCTGCTCGACCTCGGCGTGGATGCCGCCAAACTCGAACGCGAGCTGAAGAAGCTCAAGCTCGACGGCTATCACCTTCACATTTCGCGCCGGCAAAAATCCGCCATCGCCGGCGTGAAATTTGATGTCCACCTCGCGCATGAGCATGGGCATGCGCACACGCACGACGGTCATGAACATTCCCACGACCACGGCCACCACCACGGCCAGCATCATCACGATCATCCGCATGACCATTCGCACGAACACCACCACGGTCATGCGCATGAAGAACATGAGCATGATGACCAGCGGAATTTTGCCGAAATTAAAAAAATAATTTCCCGCAGCAAACTTTCGGCGTGGGTGAAGCAAAAATCCATCGCCGTCTTCCAGCGCATCGCCGTAGCGGAGGGAAAAATCCACGGCCTGCCGCCAGATGAAGTCCACTTTCATGAAGTCGGCGCGGTGGATTCGATCGTGGACATCGTCGGCGCGGCCATCGCGCTGGAGCTGCTCGGCAAGCCGCGCGTGTTCGCCTCGCCGGTGGTCGAGGGCACGGGCTGGATTGATTGCGCGCACGGAAAATTTCCCGTGCCCGCGCCGGCCACGCTGGCCATTCTTGGAGCGCGGAAAATTCCCGTTTCCCAATGCGAAGAGCCGCACGAACTCGTCACGCCCACCGGCGCAGCGCTGCTCGCGGAATTTGTCGAAAGCTTCGGCGCGATGGAAAATCTCGTCGCCGAAAAAATCGGCTTCGGCCTCGGCACGCGCGACAACCAGACGCGGCCGAATGTGCTGCGGGCGGTTTTGGGAATCGGTGACGAGTGTCGCGTGACAGGTGACACGAAACACGCGGTCGCTGAAATCCTGTCACCTGTCACGCGCCACTCGTCACTTTTGGATTGGGAAACCGACCGCATCGCGGTTCTTGAAACCAATCTGGACGATTGCACCGGCGAAATCCTTGGTGCGTTTGTCGAAACTGCGCTGGCGGCTGGCGCGCTGGACGTTTTCCACACGCCGATTCAGATGAAAAAAAACCGGCCCGGCGTTCTGCTCACGGTTTTGTGCGCAGAAGCCGATGCGGACAAGTTCGGCGAGCTGATGCTGCGCGAGACGACGGCATTTGGCGTGCGAAAAACCATTGCCGAACGGCGCAAGCTGCGGCGGGAATTTGCCGAGGTAAAAACGCCGTTTGGAAAAGTCACCGTGAAAATTGGGAAACTTGGTGGTAAAGTGGTTCAGTGCCGCGCCGGAATTTGAATCGGCCAAAAAACTGGCGGCGCAAAAGATGGTGCCGGTGAAACGGATTTACGAGGCGGCGGTTCAGGCTGCGAAAGATTTGAAGTGATGAGCGAAGCCAACGACAAGCTGGAAAAACTGCGGACGCTGCTGAAAAGCTACGGTTCGTGCCTCGTGGCGTATTCCGGCGGCGTGGATTCGGTGTTTCTGGCGCGCGTGGCGCACGATGTTCTCGGCAGCCGCGCGCTGGCGGCCATTGCCGATTCACCGAGTCTGCCGCGGCGTGAATTGCAGGAGGCGCTTGACATCGCGGCGAAATTTTCCTTTCCCGTCCGCGTTCTTCAAACCCAGGAATTTGCCAACGAGAATTACACCGCAAACCCGGCGAACCGCTGTTATTTCTGCAAGCACGAGCTGTTCGAGGAATTGACGCCGCTGGCCCGCGCGGAAAATTTTGCGGTCATCGCCTACGGCGAAAACGCCAGCGACACCGGTGATTTCCGGCCCGGCGCGCAGGCGGCGGCGGAGTTCCAGGTGCGCGCGCCGCTCAAGGAAGTTGGTCTGACCAAGGCGGAAATCCGCGAGCTGTCCGCGCATCTCGGCCTGCCGACGGCGGACAAGCCGCAGATGGCGTGCCTGAGTTCGCGCGTGCCTTACGGCGAGACGGTGACGCCGGAAAAATTGCGGATGATCGAGCAGGCGGAATATGTGCTGCGCGATCTTGGCTTCCACGATGTGCGTGTCCGGCATCATGAGATGAAAAGCGTTGAATCGTTAAATCGTTCAAATGTTAAATCCGGAACCGCTCCGACCGCTTCAACCATTAAACCATTAAACCATTCAACGAGCCTCGCCCGCATCGAGCTGGCCCCGGCCGAAATCCCCGCGCTGCTGGCCAACGGAAAATTGGCGCTGCTTGCCGATGAATTAAAAAAAATCGGCTACGCGCACGTCACGCTGGATTTGCAGGGCTACCGTCGCGGCAGCACTAACGAGGTCTTGGGCAAAAAAGCGCTGTAGCTGCCCTTCATCGTCGGCCCAGCCAGCCTTGTCCAAGACTCGTCTTGCAGATCAGGCATGAGTTTCCTCTGTTAGGCTTTATCACAAAACAGATCGTAAATCTTGTCCGGTGCCATGCCTTCGAGCTCCAACACATCGAACATGATCCAAACATCTGGATTCCTTGTGGCCTGTTCAAGCGCTTGAAACTCCTCTGTGCCGCCCTCGCCGGACTGAATGCTTCTGATTAACTCAACAATTTTGGCTTGTGTTAAATCAGGCATGCGATGAGGTGCGAACGGATTCATGCCGAAAGGAAATGAAAGCCATTCACTGGAAAGCTGCGATCAAGATTGAACTTGGTTTCGAAACGGGATTTGGCCGGGCACTTGTCATCCGTCTTAAATTCCAGCGTCTCTAAATCAACTTCCCGGTATGTATCGCTTGTTCCGTCGTAAAAAAGCACCATCTCCCGTCCCAGCACCGAAGTCAGATAATGCACGACTGATTTAGCTTGAGATAACTGGTTTGACTCCTTCGGCTCAATAACGGTCGCCACCCCCGGCAAGTTGTCGTAATGGCGGACCTTGAAAACAACATCATCAACCGTCATGAAGAAGTTAAAACCGTGACAGGTCATTTCTGGAGCCACCTCGGTAAACCGTTCGATGGAGTGATTAATCATAATACATTTGCTGCAATTCTTTAATTACCGTGAGAAGTTGAACCGGGTTGCCGTTCTTAAGGAGGATGGCATCTACTGCCAGTTCCTGATAGGCCGCCAGCTCTTCCGCGTGCAACATCGTAGAATAGATCAGTATTTTGCCTGAAAAGGCTGTCGCGCGCGCGTTGCGCACTAATTCGAGGCCATTCATATCTGGCATCCGGTGATCCGTGACCAGAAAGTCAATTGATTCAGGGCGAAAAGTCAGCAGATGCAGCGCGTCATAACCACTTTTTGCGCTTTCCGATTCCAGCCCGTTAATGCTCAAAAACGAGCAAATTCCATCGCGGACGAAATCATTGTCATCAACGCAAAGTATTCGTGGGCGCTTTGCCGTCTGGCAATCCGATGACGGCTTAAAGATGGTTTTGATGCAGTTCAAAAAACTGTTTAGCAACATTGTATGCCGCGCGTCACAATAACGATACCTGCCCTTTAGGGAAGTGCCGTCCGGCTTTATGGCGTTGTGTCGCGCATTCATTCTCACGACGCACTTGAAAGTGTTGAAGACTGCCCTAAAGGGTGGTTTGCTAAAACGACCTCGATATGGTATAAATCAAGTATCGTGAAGTTTTATGCCCGAAGTGTGTTGCTTGTGAAACCCTGGTTTGTATGTCTTGTTAGTCTGACAACTGTGGCGTTTTTTCCAGTTATAGCGGGTGCATCTGGAATTTTGTATCAATTCAACACCATTATTCCATCCGAGCCGAGGCCGGCAGGCCCCACCCCGTGGTTGACCGCTGACTTTGAAAATGCTGTTGGTGGAGTTGATCTGACCATTTCTGCCAAAGGACTGGCGGGCAGTGAATTTGCAAGTGAGGTGTATTTCAATATCGCGCCGAACCTGGATCAATCCCGTTTAAAATTTACCAGGACGGCTTCCACCGGCACTTTTTCCACCCCGACAATTGACCAGGCATCCGGGGATAACAATTACAAGGCCGGTGGTAATGGCAAATTCGATTTTCGTTTCGAATTTGGGACGGCTCATGGAACCACGTTTGGATCCGGAGATTCCGTAACGTATTTTATCAGCGGCATTCTGGGGCTGACCGCCAATAATTTTGCCTGCATGAGCACGCCAACGGGTGGAGGCGGCTCATTTTACGCGGCGGCACATGTTCAATCTCTGCCTAACTGCAACAGCACATGGATTAAGCCCGGTGCTGGTCCCATACCCAGCCCGGTTCCTGAACCCTCCTCGATTGCCCTTTGCACAATTAGCGCAGTGGCTGGTTTAGTGTTCCTCCGCCGCAAAATGGTCAAGACCTGAAGATTTTTCCATTGTCTGTTTTTTGGAATTGATGGTGACTTCAGCGCAGCCAAAGTTCCACTGCCAGACCATTTCAGAGTTGCCGGGTGGAAGCTCCTTTGTTCACCCAATCAACGGGCTGACCCGGATGTGGCGTTGCCATCCAACCACCGGCAAAAAAAGGCGCAAGGCAGGTTGACGTGACGGCAAAACCCTCGTATTCCGGCACGATGACCGGGCCGAGGCCGGTGGGGCGGATGCTGGCGCGCGGCACCGCGCCATAGACCACGATTTTGTCACGCAACTTCAGCCTGCCACGGCACGACAGTTGGAAGCACTTCAATTGACCTCGCCTGCTGGAACGTGGAGCTGGGTGAAGACGTGGAATGAGGTAACATCTCCTCGGCAGAGAGCCGCCAATTAAAAATCTAAAAATTGCGGCGGTCTGCCGACGCGCCGCTACGCCTTCGCGGAAGATTTTGCTGGGATTCTCAGGTGTGCTAGCAGGCTCGTCAGATTGTTGACACCGCCGAAAAATGACGGCTTAAAATTGCCATAGCCGGGACGGTCTAACCAGTTTTGAACGTGATTTAATTTGGAATTCATGCCGGTTCTTTTAAGGTAATATCGTTTTTACAGTGTGGGCATGGCATTTTTCCCCCAATGGCGTGGCTGGGAAATTCAATATGCTCCCTGCAAAAGAAGCAGGACATTTTTAGGAGATCCGGCCTGCGCAGGGTCGTTTCTTTCTGGCAGTGCGGGCAAGGGATTTTTTGCCCAACATTTTGAGAGTCAAACTGGATGTGTCCGCCGCAGGCAGGACACGAGGTTTTAATACGGCCTTCCGTATGGCCTTGTGATTTGCCAGATTCTTTTATTATCCAAGACCATAGAAGCGAGAAAAGGCTCCCGGCTAAAAGATAAAGAACCAAAATTTTTACTATGATGTCCGCAGTGCCGGCAGAAATGCCAAAAGCAGCGGACACGTCCCCCAAATATCCCTTGAACCCGACAGTTCCCCCCATCCACCAGAGACCTGCTTGATAGGCCGCAAAATTTATTGCCAGCCAAAAAACCAGAGTCGCCTGCAAAGTTGTTTGTTTTCCAAAAAAGCAAATCAAGCCGATTGCCAGTTCAAGCCCGCCGACGATCCAGAAAAACTCTGGCAGGCTCATTCCGACCAGCGGCTCATGCGGATGAATCAATCCGCTGCCGGCCTCAATGCTGATAAACATCCCCGTTGCCGCCGCCAGCAACAATGCTCCGGCTGAATAGGTGAACAAGCGCGGCAAATTGACGATTTTCATGGTTTCAGTTATCCAGCAAAAATTGGGCAAACGATTTGGCCCGTTCACGCTCAGTGGCAACTGACCGAGTAATGTGTTGAACTCCGTTTTGCAGTATCAATCTTGTTGAAATCCCTTTTTTGGCGGCTTCAGTCTGATATTTGATCAAGGTTGCTGGCGGCGCGCCATCGGCATCGTCCATTCCCCCGGCAACGAACATTTCCGACATACTCGATCCCGCCAAAGGTGGCAGGCTGGCAGGGTTCAGCAGAATGACTCCTCTCCATAATTCCGGCCTTTCACTCGCAAGACGGGACAAATAGAATGATTCGGCGCTGGTGCCAATGAGATAGACACGGTTGGTGTCAATTTCCGGGTCGTCTTTTAGAATGTCGTGAATTCTCATCACATCGCTTGGCCAGTCGTTTATTCCATCCCACCATGAAACACGGTCCGCCGTGGCAAAATAATAGCCCGCATTGGCGGCAATTTGGGGGTAAAAAAACCACATGTAGTGAAATTGCCCGATGATTAACGGATGCCTTTGGCCCTTTGAGTAATGGATCGGATGCCAGACATGATAGCTGAAAGCTTTTCCGGCATTATTTGTGTCCGTGAAACACTCCGGCACGGATAGAGCCGCGTGAACGAATTTGTGCTTTAGCCCGGTGGCGATCAAGGTGACGGCTTTTGAAGGAATATCGTATTCCCAGATGCCTGGCGGCTCACCCGGCGGATTGCCAGCGAAAATCACATGGTTGCCGGCCAGTTGATAATACTCCACCATGCCATTCCAGATGAAATGAACCGGAGCAGCCTGGGGATCAAGCCGAATTCTAAAATCATAGCGCCCTTGGTTCAGGCTCAATTCCACGCGCCTGGCCATGCCGTCTCCTCGCTTGGTTTCCAAAACGGTGGCCGACGCTTCTCCGATTTGCGGCAAACGCAGGGTGACTGCAAACTGACCCTCCGAATCACGGCTGTCACCGAGCAGATGAAAACCGGCCAGGGATGAGCGATTCAAAACCGGCCACTCTGAGGTGAGGGATTCATATCATTTCTGTTTTTTCAATCAAGGGATTTTCGCTGCGAGTTAAAACGAGCCGGGGCCGAGCTGCGAGCCTTAGCTCGCGGCCCCGGCGGTCGAAGGTTCGTTTGACTTCCGGCTTTTCTTGTTTTCCTGGGCTGACCACCGGCGCTTCCTTGACGCGATAACTTTTGCCGGTGATGGCGATGACCTGGGCGTGGTGCAGGAAGCGGTCCATGATGGCCCCGGCGGTGGGCACGTCGCCCAGGAGTTTGCCCCATTCCTCCAGTGGCCGGTTGCTGGTCATGATGGTGGACCGGTTTTCGTAGCGGCGCATGATGACTTCCAGCAGGTATTCGCCGGAGTGCTTGGGCAGTTGCTTCAGCCCCATGTCGTCAATGATGAAGAGGTCGGGCTTCAGGTATTGGCGCAGGGTTCGTGTCCTGCTGGTTGAAGGCTTCGTCTTTCATGAAGTCGCGCACCAGATCGAAGATGGAGCGGTAGAGCACCTGAAAGTTCATCTTGATGGCTTCGTAGCCGATGGCCTGGGCCAGATGGGTTTTGCCGACGCCGGGCGGGCCGAGGAACAAGGACATCCTTGGCTTGGCGGATGAACTTGCCGGTGGCCAGATCATAAATCTCTTTTTGGTGGACGGAGGGATTGAAGCTCCAGTCGAAGTCCTCCAGCGTTTTCAGGCCGCGGAAGTCGGCGGCCTTGGTGCGGCGTTCCATCTGCCGTTGCTGGCGGACATTGAGTTCGTCCTGGCAGATCAGTTCCAGGAACTCGGCATGGCCCAGCCGGTTGGCGGCGGCTTCTTGCAGGCGCACGTCCAGGGTTTGGCACAGGCCGGAGAGGCGGAGTTGTTTCAGGGTGGTTTCAAGGTGGCATTCATGGTTTTGGGTTGAGGGTTGAGGTTGAGGGAGCAAAGCAATCGGGCACCAGTCCCGGTAAGCATCCAGACTGCGGATCAAGGGGTGGGTTTCCAGAAAGTCCAGTTGCGGCGATGGCCCGGCCTGTTCCAGCAACGTGCGCAAATCCCGTAAACGCCAGGTGCCGTGATGCAGGGCCTTCTCGGCGGCGGCTTCCAGCGCGTTGACGGGATGTTTTTGCGCCAGCGACAACAGGCCATGCAAGACTCGGGTGCCGATGGGGCCGCGTTGTTGAATCATCGCTTCGGCCCAAGTGCCGGTGTGCTTGCCAATCAGCCGGGCCCGATCCAACAGGTAATCCAGATTGCGTTGAATGACGCGCCGATACGGGGAATGCAGATGGAGTCGGGTCGGTGGTAAACTTGCCCGGTTCGGCCAGCGCGTGCAGGGCGATTTGTTCCCGGCGCTGGTTGAAGACACGGACCAACCGGGACTCCCAGCGCACCCAGACCTGCCGCCCGACATACTCCGGCGGCACCGAGTAATAAGCCCGTTGCACCTCAACGTAACCGTCCCGATGGACCCTGCGCGGCGCTTCTTCAAACACCGGGAACAAACTGGCCGGCAACGGCAACAGTTTGGACCGTTCCACTTCGTTGAACACCTTGACGACCTGCTGCCGGGTGGTGCCGTGAATGCGCGTGTCGGCCACGCCGCTTTCCCATTCCGACAAGAAACAGATTTTGCTCCGCCAGACTTTCGAAGCTGCGGCCCTTGAGCGCGTTGTTCTGGGCATACTTGACACCCGCTTCGACCTTTCCCTTGTGGCGGGGCATGGCCGGGCGCGTGGGCAACATCACCGTGCCGTAGTGCCGGCAAAACTCCTCCACCTTCGGGTTGAGTTCGGGATCATACCAATCCGCCCGCGTCACCGCCGCCCGCAGATTATCAATGACCAGAGTTCTGGGAACCCCGCCGAAGTAACGGAACGCATTTTCCAGACACCGGATGAAGCTCTCGGTGGTCTGCCGCCACACCACTTCGCTGTAGCCTTTGCGCGAATGGCTCAAGACGATCCGAAACAAATGCGGCCGCTTGCGTTTGCCGTCCACCATGACCCATGCGCCCTGGCCAAAATCCACCTGCGCCTCGGCTCCCGGCTCCACCTCCATCCGCACAAAGGGGATCGGCTGGGTCTGCCGCAACTGCCGCACGAATCGCTTCACGGCATGGTAACTGCCAGCAAACTGATGTCCGCCCACCAAGTCCTGATAAATCCGTTGGGCCGACAGACCCGCCTGCACCGCCTGACTCAATGACCTCCCGCCAACGGCACACACAAACTCTGCCGGCCAGCGGCCAAACACCCGGCGGGCGGAATGGCCGGTTTTGATCCAGAACCGGTTCAGAGCCGGTGAGCGGAATGGCTGGTTTTGCCGCCGCCGGTGAGCCGGTGGGCACTTTGGCCGGTTTTGAAACCCCGCCTCATGTCGCCGGACATATTTGGAAACCGTCTCCCGGCGGATTTGCAGTTCACGCGCGATCCGCCGGAAGGACCAGCCATGCTGCCGCAAGGTTATTATCGAATGTTGCAGGCTCACTTTGAGTTGATTCATCGCGTCTTTGTGCCGCTTCGACCCGCCTCCAACGCAATGCGTTCCCCTCAAAGTGGCCGGTTTTCATTCGCTCTCTACTGGCCGGTTTTGACCGCTCGCTGACATCACGGCAATGCGCAATCAGGTTGCCTGTGGACTCGTCAAGTTCAAAACTATCCAAGTTCCCAGCTTCGGCTTGCCAGACTTGGACGCACGCTCCTGACGTAAAATCATAAGTCCAGAGTTCGTTTTGCTTGACTCCAAGCTACCGTATGCGGAGAAAGGGCGATTAGATTCATTCCCGCTGCCGTCTCCAAATTTTTTGACCACCTGCGTCTGCTGCCAGTTTCCATTAGGCATCTGTCCATAGACCAACCAAGTTTGATTGTGTGTTGTCCAGGCAAACGAATTGTCCGAAAGCCAGATAAATTTGGAATCCCAGGAAAACCCGTCGCCGGATACTGTGAACACCGGCGTGACTGTTTTGGCATCATAGACCACAATGGATTTCACATAATCAAATACCTCCACATTTGCCGGAATACCAGCGGCAAAATACCGACCGTCCGGCGACCAGCCCAACATGCCGCAGTGGAGGCTGTAGCCTTTTTCTTTTTGTTCAAACAGCATCTGGATTTTGCCGCTGGCCGGCTCGCATAAATAAGTCCCCACGCCGGTTTCTGTTTCTTGATAAAAAATCACCTGCGTCCCGTCGTGGTTCGGAATTAGTTCCTCGTTAAAAAGCCCTTCCTTGGAAAGCCCGATGGAGCCGACCTCCCTGGCAACTGCCAACAGGTGGTGTTGACTGGCAATGATACACAGCCGCCAGCCAGCAACGACCAGCACGGCGCCCAACACCAGCCAAAGACCGGTCCGATGCGCGGTGAGTTTTGATAATGTTTTCATTTTTAGACTGGTAAATTGGCTCCGATCATTGCCAACCGTGCATGGAATCGTAACGAAAAGTCATTTCATTTGTGTTATAGCCTTTATACCACTGACGTGGTAGTCGCAGAAAAGAATGTTTTGGCCTATGTATGAACCTGCCAGCCGCAAGACGGAATCCCGTTGTGTCGCCACCGACACAGTTCTGCGAATAATCATCCTTGTCCGAATCCGCAGTGCCATCCCCGGTCCAGACCGTGTCACCGGACAAAACGTAGGCGGAGGGAAATAGAATCTGCTTGGTGTCCACCGGGGCATAATTGGTCGTGGCAATGTAGGCCGCCCGCACACCGTTAAAATAAGTGAACCCGCCTTTGATTGACGGACAATTATAGACATTGGTGTTCTGTGCGAAGGAAACAATTTGCTGCATCCAGCCATGGTTTTGCGTTATGGGGATCAATTTGATCCCATAAAATCAAGCCGCCGGATTCCGGGAACAACCCTTTGGACTCGTCCGCATACATATTCATGCCCAAACCAATTTGACGAAGATTGGACAGACACTGGGCCGCCAATGCCCGCTGCTTTGGCCGCAGCCAAAGCTGGCAATAACAATGGCGGCCAGAATGCCGATGATGGCGATGACCACCAGCAATTCAATCAACGTAAAGGCTATTTCCGATTGCCGATTGCCGATTGCCGATTTTTGCTCCGTTTCTATCTTCCATCTTTTATCTTCCATCTTCTGTCCCCGTTCCGCTCCCAGTTCCAGCAAAATCCAAAACACCGACGCCGTGGCCAGCGTGAACAATCCACCGTCAAACCAAAATGCCACCAGCAAGGCCAAAGCCTCCCGCGCGACAAGCCGTTTTGCCATCTCCGCTCTAATCGGATTGGAGAGGGGTGAGGGTGAGGTAGGGTCGAGGTGGGGGCTTCCATCTTCCAGTTCCAAGCAAAGCGCCACATATGCCACAAAACAAAGCAACCCCGGCACGCCCAATTCCGTTCCCAACATCAAATAGCTGTTCATGGTGAGCGCCGCCGCGCCGCCTTCCGGCGGCGAATAATTTTTGTCATATATCTCCACCGCCTTGTTCCAGCCCACGCCCAGTGGATGATCCCGCATGATTTGAAGGCCCGCTTTCCATGCCGCCACCCGGTGTTGCGCCGATGGCCTGCCAAAGTCCAGCCGCTTGACATACCACGGCGCATTATCCGGCGTGCGCCCCCAGAACATCCAAGCACCCAAAACCAAGACCCCAGCCCCCAATATCACATGCCGCCATTTCAATTTGCCGTAACACCTTGCCAAATACAACAGACCAATCGCCGTTGCCAGCCACGCCCCACGCGAATAACTCATCACCAGCCCCACCGCCATCATCCCAGCCGCGATGAGTAAAATAATGGGGACCGCACGCGCCCCGCGTGCAGCCAGCGACGCCTCGTCGTTGGCATTTCCGGGTTCGACGCGGGGCGCGGCGAACCGCAGCCGGGGCGGCTGCGCTCCCCAAGCACGTTCTTCATTCTTAATTCTTCCTTCTTCATTCCCGCTCGCAATCCGATTGCGAGCACCACCCCCGCTCCCATCAACATTCCATAAATGTTCGGATTATCCCAAAGCCCCGTCCAGCGCGGCCCGTGATAATATTTTTTCGCCATGTCCAAATGCCACCACGACGAAAAAGCCAGCAGCACGACCAAACCCACCTAAAAAATTTACGATTGCCGATTTACGATTTACGATTTTTGAATTGTTTTCCCTATCTTCCATTCTTCCATCTTCCATCTGCCTTCAGGAAGCGCGTCCCTTGCCCAGCGTCACGCCCGCTAAAAGAATGATGGCGTCCGGCTCCCGCTAGCCGTTGCATCGCCGATGAAATACGCGGCAATGGCTATGAACAGCAGGCCAATGAGCGGCAGATCATTCAGGCTGAAAGTCAGGAAAATAAAAGTGCCGCACCAGACAGCAAAGCAAACCAGCAGCATCCATTCGGCCAACAGCAACGCTGCTTGAAACTCGCGAAAAATGCCGCTTTGGGAATCTAGGACATATCCCAAAAGGCAGATCGAGACGATTACTAGCAGCCATACTACTATGGCAGTTCTAATTAACATTCTGGTGTTCGCGGATACCACCACGCTTTGGAATGACGCGACACGTCGCGTCGTTGAAAGTGGAGACTTGGCGCTGCAGCCCAAAACTATGGAGCACCAGCTCATAACATGCAAAAACAATTTGCTAACCACCAACTCCGATCTCCGAATTTCCCGCTGGCTTCACTTTATCATTCTGCATACTTCCATCTGCCTTCCTATTCTGCCGCCAGAGCCAGAACAAGGTGTTATAGCTCCCGAGGAGGAGATATAACAGAATAACCTTCATGGCCGTTCGGCTGTTTGCGGTGAAATATGCAATGCGTCGGTTAGATTACCAAGACAATGACATGGCCTTTTATAATTCATCCATGACAAGCCAATTCGATACATAAAAAGATTTGTAGCCAGGCATGCCACCGCTAGTGCTCGAAGCTTAGCGGAAATATTTAAGAAGCATAATAGCGCAATCAGTAATTCTAGTAAGCCAACAATCAATAGTAAATTGTTAAATGATATTCCAAAAACCGGATCTTTTAATTTTAGAATGCCTGAACTCCCGCTAAAGCTAACAATTTTAGCGATTGCTGTTACTGAAAGCAATGCTCCAGCCGAATATAAGAAAATCCGAATAAATAATGGATTTTGTGAATTACTATTGTGCGACCTAGTTAATTGTGAGACCATAATTTTTGAAAAGTGGTTGACACATTTGGTTTTTGGTTTTGATGGACGGCAATCAGTCCCTGGCAGCGGAGCCAGGCTTCCACAGTGACCCGCCACGCCGTGGCGGGTTTGAGGTGAGTGCCATTCGTCGTTTTCCCGACTATCGCTCCGAACTGTGCGAGCAGCAATCGGAAAATGATTTGGCGCTGACGTTTGGCGCAGCGCAAGTGTTGGGTGTCGTCATGCCAGACGGCACAGGCGGTGCGGCCTTTGAGACAGCGCCGCGAGCGGTGATTGAGTTCATGGGCGGTGACTTCCACCACCAAACTTAAATCTTTGGCCACCTGGTTCGTGTGTTGCAGCCGCTGATCCAAGGCGGCTTTCAAGTCGCGAATGCTCTTTTCCTGCGCTCCGTTGTAGCGGGGAAAGTGCGGCGGGTTGTTCAGCGGCAGCACGCCGAAGCGGGCCATGACGGCATCCACATGTTGATTATTGAAGGGCGAGCCGTTGTCGCGTTTGAGGAACAACGGTGCGCCGTGTTGCCGGAACAGGCTTTCGAGATGGGCGGCGATCTGACGCCCATCGAGCCGGTCACTGACCAGCGGCCGGAACCGGTAGCGTGAAGCCAGGTCTTGGACGGGGATGATTTGCCAGCCGGCTTCACCGTATTCGGTGGCGTCACAGGACCAAGCCAAACCCGACCGGAGCCAATAAATATGTTTCATGGCATGGAGTTGATCCCGCCGATAATCCTGCACCAGCTCACCCAGCTGACGACGCGAGAGGCATTGGGCAAAGCGTTCATATAGCTTCCCCGTGCCTCGGGTGCGCACCCGACCATGGTTCAACTGCCGCAGGAGCGGATAAAACTCCGTCCAGTCCAGCGGCGCTGATTTCTTGGGGCCGGGACATTGCCACACGGGCAGGCCGCGACGCTGCCGTTGTCGCCAGCGCATGACATTGGCGTAAGGCACGGGGTCGCACACCTGTCGCCATGAGGTTTGGTTCGTTTGTTTCATGGTGTCGAGCTGATGCAGGATTTGGCGGATCATTTCGGGTTTTTTTTAGCAGGCGGGAGATCGTCCCGTTGTTCCCATTGGTTCAGCAGCTGGCGCAACTGATCCCGTTGCTGATGCTGCTGCACTTGTTGCTCCAGTTGTTGCACCCGGCGTTGGAGCGCTTCCTTCTCCGGGTCCGTCGGGGTCTTGGGGCGACCCGTGGGCTGGTCCTCCACTGCTGCCAACAACGCCTGCAACGCCCGTTGTTCCCACTGGTAATACTGCTGACGGGAGATGCCCAGCGTCTGTGCTGCCTCCGTGGCCGTCATCTGGCCGGAGCGGACACGGAAAATCAACTCCGCTCGCTGTCTGGCTTTGGCATTCATCTACTCCGTTTTTGCCGGATTTGAGGCGGGGTTGGCAAGCTTGTTGATCTGGTCCAGCCGGCTGGTGAGTTTGGTCACCGTGGCCGTCCGGTGCTGTTTTTGGAGCAACGCTTGCAGCCGTGGGCTCAAGGCTTCGCCCTTGCTCAAGTTGACGCGGCTCTCCAGTGCCTGAAGCATCCCCTCCATCGCCCGGCGTTGCCAGTGGTTGAAGGTGATCCAGTTGATGTTCAACTGGCGGCAGACTTCCGCCGGCTTGCACCGTTCCGTCCACACCGCCAGCACCGCCTGGACTTTGTCCGGGGCGCTGTGGGGTGGCGTTGGCATTCGCTTTTTCCGTTCCGTCTTTTCGCTGTTCGTTATTTTGGTTGAGGTCATAGGTAAGTTCCTGTTCGTTGTTTTGTTGATCACTGACACTGAGTTTGAGTTTGCCCTTCTCGGCCCGGAGCACGACGGACTGACCGTCCATGCGTCCCACCATGTAAAAAGGCGCCTGGGGTTTGCCGCGCAAGGCCAGCTCCAGAAGATTTTCCTGGATGCCGGTTTCGATGGTCTTCCGTAGTTCCGCTTGGATCTCAAAGAAGCGGTCCGCCGGACACAGGCCTTCGATGCCCTGATTGGGCCGCTTGTGGTTGTAGTATTTGATCCAGAGTTTGATTCGTTCCCGGGCCGCCTCGAAGCTGTCGAACTGGGCGCGCACGAGGAACTCCTGCCAGATCGTGGACCAGAAGCGTTCCACTTTGCCCAGCGTCATGGGATGTTGCGGTCGCGATTTGAAGTGGGCGACTCGGTCCTTTTGCAGTTCGGCCTCGAACCGGCTGGTGCCCCGCCAAGAAGTATATTGCCGACCGTTATCGGTGAGCATCTCCTTGGGTGGTTGGAACTCGCCGACCGCCACGCGATACACTTCGATCACCGCCTGCGCCGTGGGACTGCGAAACAGATCCGCCCCCACGATGAACCGCGAGTAATCGTCCATGAAGGCGATGACATAGGCGTAACGTCCGCCCAACCGGAACGTGAAGATGTCCGTCTGCCACATCTGGTTGGGCGTGGCCCGCTCGAAGAAGCGGGGCCGGGTGATATTACGTTGCTTGCGAGGTGGACGCTCGGTCATCAACTCCGCGTCATGCAGCCGCTGCCGCACCGTCTCGGGGCTGGCCGGTAGAAAGAACACCGGCGCAATACCTGGCTGATGCGTTTGATGCCGAACGACGGGTTTTCCTGTTTGAGCTCGATGATCTTATCGGTGATCGGCGTGGGCAGCCGGTGCTTTCGCGGGCCGACTTGCTAGGCTCCAACCGCCTCCCACTCCACCGATAGTTCGACGCAACCCGAGGCAGGATCGGCTGACGCCGACTTCCTCCAGACCATCGTCATGCTGAAGCTTCCTCCAAATGAAGCCGGACGGCCTTGAGCTTTTCGTCTTCGGGAAACGGCGCAATTTTTTGGCGCCGCCGGCCCCCCTCGGGGGGGTGTTCCTCTTCTTCTCTACTACTGTTTGTTCACTCATGTTAACACTCCATCTATCATTGGAGTGTCAACCACTTTACGGTCTAAATCAGTCTCACAATCTGGTAGCTAGGAC
>CAVTWB010000004.1:0-254830 GCA_963738245.1 uncultured Verrucomicrobiae bacterium | reverse complement strand
CCGTCGCGCAGGCCGAGAAGTCGGAGCAAAATGCGCCCGGCATTCTGGAAACGAAAGGCATCGCCGAGCAGGGCTTCATCTACGGCCTGCCCATCGTGATGAATTACGCGGTGATGTATGCGTTTTCAGTGGATCAAAACTCCGGCCAATACAAGGCACCCTTCAATCAGATACTCAACGAACATCGCGTATTTACTTACAAGGACACGGCCATCATTTCCCCCAACAGCGACACGCCTTATTCCTCCTTGTGGCTCGACCTGCGCGCCGAACCGATGGTGCTGTCCGTTCCCGCCGTGGAAAAGGAGCGTTACTATTCGGTGATGCTCTGCGACTGGCAACACCTACAACTACGGCTACATCGGCAGCCGCGCCACTGGCAATGAACCGGGCGATTACCTCGTGGTCGGACCCGACTGGCGGGGTGAGACCCCGGCGGGCATCAAAAAAGTGTTCCGGTCGGGCACGCAGTTTTCGCTGGCGGCCTACCGCACGCAGCTTTTCAACGCGGAGGACATGGCGAACGTGATCAAAGTGCAGGATGGTTACAAAGTGCAGCCGCTCTCGGCGTATCTGCATCAGCCCGCGCCGCCCGCCGCGCCCGCCATCAACTTCCCGCCGATTGACAAGGAAATGATCAAGACGAACTTTTTCCAGTATCTCGACTTCGCCTTGCAGTTCGCGCCGCCGCAACCCAACGAAATGGCCATCCGTGCGAAACTGGCGCGCATCGGCATCGGTGCCGGAAAAACCTTCAATTTTGACGACCTCGACCTCGAACACAAAATTGAAGTGGGATTGGGCATGAAGGACGGCGAGGCCAGGATCGAAACCGCCATTGCCGCCGGTGGCAAGAACCAAAACGGCTGGCGCGTCGGCGGACTGGCCGGAGGCGATGCTGCTTTCTTCAACGGTGATTGGCTGGCTCGCGCTGGCCTGGCGAAGGCCGGCATCTACGCGAATGATCCGGCGGAAGCCATGTATCCCCTCGCCAAGGTGGACGCCAACGGCGAGCCGCTCGACAGCAGCAAACACAATTACATGCTCACCTTTCCCGCCGGACAATTCCCGCCGGTGAATGCTTTCTGGTCCGTGACGATGTATGACGGCAAATCGCAGTTGCTCATAGAAAATCCCATCAACCGTTACCTCATCAACTCGCCGATGCTACCGGGCATGAAATTGAATGCCGACGGCTCGCTCACGCTTTACATCCAGAAAGATTCGCCCGGCGCGGACAAGGTATCCAACTGGTTGCCCGCGCCGAACGACACTTTCTATCTGCTTCTGCGTCTTTACTGGCCGAAGACCGAAGCGCCGTCCATCCTGCCGCCGGGCGAAGGCTCCTGGTCGCCGCCGGGAATCGTGCAGGCAAATTGATTCACTGGTGAAACGCGCGGGCCGCTTCCTTCACCGGGAGCGGCCCGTTTTTTTTGTCACAAAAAACTTTGCAAATTTTGCTCTCAATGCTTAAATGTCTTCCAGAGAGTTGAAATCACCTGCGTCCGTGCGAGCTTCTGAATTCCTGCCGTCTCTCTGCCGTAAACAAATCAACAAACCAAGCAACATATTATTATATGAACATCCAACTGCAAAAATATGGTTTGGCAGCTCTGACCGCCTCGGCGGCGCTCGGTCTGACATCCTGCGCCACGGCACAGCCAGCCACTTCCAGCGGCGGTGGCGACAAACGACCCAACATCGTCATGCTCATGACGGACGACACCGGCTGGGCCGACTTCGGCTGCTACGGTGGCGGGGTGAACTTCGGCCATCCGACCCCGAACATTGACAAGGTCGCCGCCGAGGGCGCGATGTTCACCTGCTGGTATGGCCAGGCAAGCTGCACGGCAGGACGCTCTTCGTTCATGACCGGCCGTTATCCAATCCGCTCGGCCCTCTCGGTCGTCGTGGCTCCGGGTGACGAGAACGGCCTGACGAAATCCACGCCGACCATCGCCGAGTTCTTCCAGAAGAATGGCTATACGACTTATTTCTCCGGCAAATGGCATTTGGGCGACCAGCCCAAATTTTATCCGATTGAACACGGCTTCGACCAGATGAAGGAATTCGCCGCGTATTATCCGGGCGTCTATACCTATGACGACACCGATTGGTTCGCCCATCCCTGGTTCCCGAAATTCAACCCGGAATATTGGGACATGTATCAGAAGATCGTGAATCTGTACGAATGGGAAGGCACCGCTGGCCAGCCGGCGGTCAAGGTGGCGCGCATTAACTATGATTATCTGCATGAGTTCGACGTCCGGCAGGCCAATTCGGCGGTGGATTACATCAAGGAACACGCGAAGGGCGACAAGCCGTTCTTCATGGATGTCAATTTCATGAAGATGCACAATCCGAATATTCCATCCAAGGAATTCATGGGCAAATCGCATCTCGGCAATTATTGGGATGCCATGATGGAACTGGATTCCAACATCGGCAAGGTCATGGATGAAATCCGGGCCGATGCTCCCAACACCATCGTCATCATCACGGCCGACAATGGCGCGTGGCAGGATGCGTGGCCGGACGGCGGCACCACGCCGTTCCGCGGCGAAAAAGGCTCGGTGTTTGAAGGCGGTTTCCGTGTGCCCGGCATCATGTGGGCACCCGGCAAGATTCCGGCCGGCGCGCATTATGGCGAGATGATGTCGCACATTGACTGCTGGGCCACGCTGGCCACGATGGTCGGCCTCACTCCGCCGCCGCATGGCGCGTGGGTGGACAACGACGGCAAGCCGATCTATTTCGACAGCATTGACAACAGCGCCTATATCGATGGGCAAGTCACCGCATTCCGCGCGCGCGGGATGGATCTATATGGACGGTGAATCCTTCGGTGGCATGCGCGCCGACATCGGCGATCCCTCAAATCCCGATATCCACATCGCCTGGAAATATCTCTATACGGCCAAAGACACCTGGCTCGGTCCCAAGCAGGATCTCGGCGCCATCGGCTCGTGCTACAACCTCACCATGGATCCGTATGAGAAATACGACATGACGTTCAACGGTGCGGTGAGCACGCGCATGCCGACCACCTCGCCGGGCCGTTATGCCGGCTATGACAATGGCTGGATTCTGTCGTTGATGTATGTCCCTCTGATGGAGTTTGACAAATCCATCGTGGACTTTCCGAACATCAAACGCTTCCCCGGCGGAGCCTCGAACGACATGCAGCCAAATCTACAGCATCCGGAAAATCCGTTGCCCATGATGGATATTCACAAGCTCGTGCAAGTCATCGGTGATGGCGACTAAACCGTTGGTTCGATTGTGAAACACGCGGGCCGCTTCCGTTTCCGGGAGCGGCCCGTGACTTCACCAGCGAAGAGAAATGAACACGTTTTTTTTAACTGGAGCAAACAGAGATAGCAGAGATTTTTTCACTGTGCCCTCTGTGATCTCCTGTTAAAATTCTGAAAACGACAATTGACAATCAAACACCAAAATATATGAAAGCACGTTTGCCGAGGGTAAAATGCCGGGGGGAATTTCAAAAGAGCAATTTTCAGACAAAATTCGTTCTCGCTGTGGCGGGTGCGTTCATCGCCTTGACCGCCGCCGTGTCTGCGCAGACGGCCGATCCCAAGGACGGCGTCATTTATCTTGACCAGGGCTGGACACCGGCGGAGCGCCAAGCGTATTACCAAATGCCGCAAGGCGGGGAGGTCATCTCCTACGACATCTTCCTGAATCTGGAGTCTGCCGGCAGCCAGGAACTTTTCCGGGCGGATGTGAACAGCGACCGCTATGGCCTGACGACTCAGCCTGCGAATCCGGATACCAACCCGGACGCCTTGCCTATCGGCATCAGCAAGACCGTAGTCACCGAGGGACGATGGAAGGGCGAGTATGCAGCCGTGACGTGTGCGGCCTGCCACAACGCGCAGTTGAATTATCAAGGGAAGAAAATCCGGATTGACGGTGGCGTTGGCAACCGGTTCGATTTGCAGGCGTTTGGCTATGGGCTGGATGATGCGATGCAGGCAACGTTGGCCGACCCGGCGAAGTTTGATCGCTTGGCTGGGCGCATCGGAGTCACGAGTCCCGAAGCCAAGAGCGAACTGCGCCAGCGCTTTGAGAGCGAGGCCGCGAACGTGCATCTCTTTCGCACCCGCACCATGGTCACTCCTTATCTCTGGGGTCCCGCCCGCATGGATGCGATTGGTTTGATCGTGGATCGTCTGACCGCTGTGAAAACCGACATTCCGGAAAACTGGGCTCCTGGACTCGCGCCGACCAAGCCGCCGTTCCTCTGGAATGCTCCGCAGGGGACATGGACGCAATGGCGCGGAGTGCAACAGGATCCGATCAATCGAAATTTGACCGAGACAATGGGCGTATTCATGCCCATGGATCTGACCTCCAAGACGCCCGCAGAAGGGCTTTTCGATTCGAACGCCGCCCTGACCAATTTGGTGAAGATTGAGAGCCTCCTGTGTCGCCTCGCTCCGCCCAAATGGCCGGAGGATGTGTTTGGAAAGATTGACCGTAAGAAAGCTGCGGAGGGCAAAAAGCTTTTTGCCAAAAATTGCGCCCAATGCCACAATCAATATCCTTACACTTGGACGGAACCGAACAAGTATGGCAAGCGCTTCCTCCAGGTTGGTCTGGTGCCGGACAAGTATGTGGGCACTGATCCGGGACAGTTCGAAGATTTGAGGCCCTATGCAATCACCGCCCAGTTAAGCCCCTACTTGCCGCCTCCGCTGACCGACAAAGAGATGATCCCGACCGGCTATCTCTACAAATTTCTCCAAGAATCGATCCTCGCCAAGGCGTTGAGTAAACTGACACTAACCGACGAGGAAAGCGTCGCAATGCACGGCTACCGGGAATTCCCGCTGCCGGAGCCGAAGCAGGGTTATTACAAGGCCGCCCCGCGCGAAGGCGTCTGGGCCACCCCGCCGTTTTTGCATAACGGATCCGTGCCGAATCTTTATGAAATGCTGATCCCTGCCAGCCAGCGCACGAAAAAGTTCTACTTGGGAACAGAATTCGATCCGGTCAAAGTTGGGCTGGACACCTCTGGAAAGTCCGGCACTTTCCTCATCGACACGACACAACGGGGGAATTCAAACGCCGGTCATTCCTTTGAGAACGGCCCCCGGGGAAACGGCGTTATCGGACCGTTGCTGACCGAAGAACAACGTTGGGCGATTGTCGAGTATCTGAAATCGATTCCTGAAACCGCAGGACAAGTCACGCCATTTGGCGGGCCGCCAGATGCAGTGACCGGGAAACCCAAGTGGGCTAGTTATTAAATTGAGCCGCCTGGTTAACGAATCCAGCAACCACAGGAGCAAAAATGTCAGACCATGTCGATGGGCCAAGGCAGATCGGTGATCCCGCATCAGACCTTACTGATTTGTTCGCATTCACCAGCCCGGAAAATCCGGGCCGCACTGTGCTGGCCTTGGATGTCTTTCCTTCGGCGGGTGTCAGCGCGATGTTCTCGAATGTCGTCAATCACGAGATCGTGGTTCGCCATGTGACCGTAGCGGGTCTTGGTGAGGCCGCGAAATTCAAGGCGGGTGACCAGGAATATCGGTTCAATTGTCGCTTCAGCGACCTTGAACACGGACCCGCCGGCACGATGCCCATCCAGCGCGGGACCTGCACTTTCCCAGACGGCCAGAAACTTGATTTTGTTGTGAATGACGAAAAAGGGGCCTCAACTCCCGACGGCGTGTTCCGGGTTTTTGCGGGACTGCGCTCCGATCCCTTCTTTCTGGCGTGGTTCATGGGTGTGTTGAAAAAAGCGCCGAATCTCCTGGAGCATGACAACGTGCTCAGTGTCGTCATCGAATTCGACCCTCGCCGCGCACTTGATTCCGACAAAGGCTCGCTCTTCGGGGTCATTGCGGAAACCAGTCCGGTGCCTGCACCGCCGACGCCCATCGGCCGTCCACCACCACGTTTCGATTGGGTTGGCCGACCAGAACAGACGAACATGCGTCTCAATAATGCCGCCATGAAGGGGGATGACTTGCGCGACCTATGGAATCAGCAGACTCCGTTTGCCATTGCCGAGGAGCTCAAGCCCCTCTTTCGCCAGCGCCTCACTGACAGCCTGGCCGTTTGGGACATGCGTGATGACAAGACGGACTGGCCGCCGTCGGCGCTGGCCGCCGCCGCCAATGTTTATCTCGATGACTTCCTGCTGTTCGACGTGTCAAAACCGATGAGCGACACCAGCTTTTTTGAGATTGAGAAAAGCACGCTCCAAGGGAAGGACTATCAGACGGGAGGTGGCCGCACCGTCAACGCCAACGTCGTGGACATGATGATCACTTGGATGGTGAACAACGACCGGGAGTTTCTGCAAGGCGGGGCAACAGGCGCGACCAAGCCGGGCGTGAATAAATTTCCTTATCTGGCTTCTCCCAACACTCAGTTGCAAACCATTGTCGAGAGCGCCGATTTGTCGGCGGCACCGGAACAAGTCTGGTCCCTCATCGGCTCATTCGGAGGAATGTGGCATCCTTTGATCGCCAGCATTCAGTTGACGGGAACAGGTGTCGGCCAGTTGCGCACCATCGAAACGATTGATGGCAAGGAAATCATCGAACGCCTGGAAGTCATGGATGATTCGCAGAGATTTTATCGCTACACGGGGGTGACCGGCATCAAAGCTTCGGATTACACGGGAACGCTGGGCGTCAAATCCAAGGGCACCGGCAGTTCCGTCGAGTGGCGCGTTCAGTTTCTGGCAGATGGCCAACCCGACTTCATTATTAGGGTTATTGTGTCAACCTTGCTGAAAACGGGACTCGAAAGCTTGAAAAAACGATTTGGTGCTTGAATTGGTCAAACACATTTCTCTCGATATGAATTTCCCGATGGCAACCGCTGGAGACATTGCCGTCAACAATCTGGAGAGCGCGCGCCAGCAGGCTTGGAGCCGGTTCTGTCAGGAACCCGGACGGCCCGGCGTTGCGGAGCATATCGTCGAGATGGAACATCTGGCCGCGCAATTTCTAGGTGATCTAGGCGCGTTCAACCGTCTCGAATACTTGGCGAATCAACTGGCTCGCGTGGATGCCGACTCAGCGAGAACGGCGCTCATCCATGCGCAGGTCGCTTCCATGACTCATCGCTTTGCCGATGCCAAAAAATATCTCCGACAAAATCGTGCGGGCGAAATGCTGCCGGAAGCTGCCAACCGCCTGTCGCTGAATATTGATCAAGCCTGCGGAAACAGGCTCGATGCGGTGCTTGAATTCCGTCGTCATATGGCTGCTGCGTCCGGTCGTTTGGAGGATTTGGTGCCGCTCGGTGCGTCGCTCGCCGATCTGGGTGAATACAACGAAGCCGATGGGATCTATCATCAGGCGATTAATAATTATCAGGATGTCTCGCCTTTTGCTTTGGCATGGGTTTGTTTTCAGCTTGGTGTTTTATGGGGAGAACTTGTTCCCGAAGCCCAGTCAAGCCGGGCAGCCGGTTGGTATCAAAAGGCCATCGAATATCTGCCGTGCCATGTGAAAGCGCGTGTGCATCTGTCGGAGATTTATCTGGATGATGGTCGCGCTCAAGACGCGGAAGCATTGTTGATTCCTGCGGTTGCCAGCGGCGACCCTGAAGTTTTCTGGCGTCTCGCCGATGTGATGGTCGCCATGGAGAGATTTGCGGAAGCTGAGGCGCACATGCGTTCCGCTCGATCCGGCTTCGAGGCTCTTTTGGGAAAACACTTGCTTGCGTTTGCGGATCATGGCGCGGAGTTTTATTCCGGCAGCGGCAATGATGCCGGGAGAGCCTTTGAACTGGCGCGAATCAACGTCGCGAACCGTCCGACGTTGCGCGCTTTCGAGCAGGCGCATGCGACGGCGGTTGAAGCTGGCGAATCGGATGCTGCCGCCGAAATTCTCGCTGCGGCCGGAGAGCGCTGGGGAGCAACATCCGCCTTCCGGTTGTCGCCAATGGCAGAATCTCTCCCGGATTACGTAAGAAACTAAAAATGGAAAGGCCACATTATGATCAACCGTAGAACTTTTCTTCAGGAAATGGCAATGGTTGCCTCGGCGCCAGCCATCACCAACCTCCTCTTAATATCGTCAACCGCACAATCGCGTGCGTCAGAATCACCGACTCCCTTGAAGCGGCAACCAGCGGCGGGAAATGTCGTATTCAAGATTAACGGTTGGGATCGTCAGTGCGAAAATGAAGCGAAAGACGATCAGGTGTGGATTCGCATCGATCAGTCATGGCGGACCGCCTGGAGATGACCAGACCATTGGTTCGATTGTGAAACACGCGGGTCGCTTCCGTTTCCGGGAGCGGCCCGTTTTTTTAGAAAGAAGCTTTGCAAATTTTGCTCTCCATGCTTAATTGTTTTCCAGAGAGTTGAATTCACCTGCGTCCGTGCGAGCATCTGAATTCTTGCCGCCTCTCGGTCAATATAAGAAACCAATTACAACAATAAATGAAAACCTGTCACCTGCCAAAACTCCTGGCTGCCACGCTCGTTGTCGCGCTGGCGTTTGCCTCCGGCTGCTCCACTTGTTGCAAGTCGAACCAGTCATCCTCCAATTCAAAATCTTCCGGTGAAATCGAAGGCCATGTCCTGATTGCGGGCCAACCCGTGGCCGGTTCAACGGCCACACTTTACGCAGCGGGCGAAGGTGCGCCCACGAAACTGGCGCAAGGCAAGACCGACGCGCAAGGCGAATTTGAAATGGATGCCAAGTCCGCGCCGCAAGACAGCGTGGTTTATCTCGTCGCCGAAGGCCCCAAAGACGGCGTCGCGCTGATGTCGTTGCTCGGAACCTCGTGGCCGGAAAAAGTCACGGTCAACGAACTCACCACCGTGGCCTCGGCGTTCTGCGCCGCGCAGTTCATCAACGGCGAGGCGATTTCCGGCAAGCCGTTGAGCCTGCACATCGCCGCCGGGAACGTGCCAAATTTCGTGAACCTCGAAACCGGCGGATGGGGTGAGGTGTTGATAAACCCGCTCAACAGTTCCATGACCACGACGATGGCAACTTTCGACACGCTCGGCTCGCTCATCAGCGCCTATGCCACGGTGGCGAACGACGACTGGCGCGCGCGCTTCGTCAAAGCCGCCACACCGCCCGTCGGGGTTGCGCCGAAGAACACGATTGAAGCGATGGCCGACATCGCCCGCGTATCGTATGCCGCGCCGAAGGAACTTTACGGATTGTTTGACGAAGCCTATCCGCTGCCGGCACCCGACGGGCGGCGCAGTGCGCCCTTCGTGCCGTATCTCGTCTGGGCACCGGACGACTTCGCCCTTTCGCTGTGTTTCTCCGGTGGCGGGGCTTATTCCACTGGCCGTTTCATGTTTGATGCGAACGGCAATCTCTGGAGTGGCATGAACTGGCTGCCCGGCTCGCAGTCCGGCGTCAACAAGAGCACCGGCGGCGGCGTGGGCAAGTTCGCGCCCAATGGCACCGCGCTCTCGCCGGCGATCACCGGCTTCAGCGGCATGGGCATTGACGGCGTCGGCTGGGGCACGGCCGTCGCGAAGGACAAAGTCTGGATCACCAGCTTCAACGGGAAAATCCTCGTGCTTAATTTCGACGGCACGCCCGCCGCCACGGAGAGCGATGTCCCCTTCAAGGAAAAACTCCTTGGCCTGATGGGCATTGGCATCGCCAACAACGGGGATGTCTGGATTGCTGACGGCTCCGACAATCAGTTGCTGTATTTCCCCGGTGGCGTTTTGAAGGACGGCAAGATTGTCAAAGTCGCGGGGCTGGTTTCGCCCTTCGACATCGTCATTGACGACCAGAACCGCGTCTGGGTCGCCAACTCCTCATCGGATACCGTCGTCCGCTTCCCCGCAGATGACCCGTCCAAGGTGGAAACCTTCCACTGCGGCATCGGCGTCCGCGCCCTCGCGCTGGATTCCAAAGGCAACGTCTGGGTGGCGAACAACATGGATTTGAAAACGCCGGTGCCGAAGATTCCCGCCAACGCATCCATCATGGAGCAGTTCAAGCTCGTTACGGATGCCATGTTCAAATACATCATGACCCCGCCGGGGCATATCACCGGACAAGTCAATATGATCCGTCCCGACGGCACCCAGCCCGATCCGATGGGCTACACTGGCCCCGGAGAAAGCATTCCGTGGGGCATCAATGTGGACGGCAATGACGATGTCTGGGTCGGCAACATGTGGGGCCGTTGCGCCACGCTGCTGGCCGGTGACAACACCGCCGGGCATCCGCCCGGCACGAAGACCGGCGACACCCTCCACATTTTCCAGAGCGGCAGCATCCAGATGGTGACCGATGTGTCCATTGACCCCGCCGGCAACGTCTGGGTCGCGAACAACTGGAACATCACTCGAAGCCGCCGCTTCCCCCGACCCGAAACGTCCCACCTCGACGTGGGGCGGCGGTTCCGGCTTCACCGTCATCTACGGCGTGGCCGCGCCGGTGCAATCACCGCGCATCGGCAAGGTGCGCAAAATGTAACCGGCTTCGCTTGTGAAACACGCGGGCCGCTTCAGCGGGAAGCAGCCCGCGAATCAACCGCAAACACAAATAAAAAAACTATGAAAACCAAAATCATCCTCGCCCTCGCCCTCGTTTGCGCGTTGTTCATGGCCACCGGCTGCGCCTCGACCAAGTTCACCAACCGCGAGATTCTCGTGACCGGACATATTCCGCGCCCGGCCACCATCTGGGTTTATAATTTCGCCACCACCGCCGACGAGGTGCCGGACAACTCCGCACTGGCTGGCGAGAAGGACTTGGACACCACGCCCCAAACCGCCGAGGAGATTGCCGAAGGCATGAAGCTGGGCAATGAAATGGCGATCGAGCTGGTCACGAAGATCAACGCGATGGGGATGAACGCCGAGATGGCTGCGCTGTCAACCAAACCAGCGATCAACGACATTGTGATCCGGGGTTATCTTCTCTCAGTCAAGCAAGGCAACGGGGTCATGCGGGTCGTGGTCGGGTTTGGTGCCGGGAAATCCTCGCTGGCCACGATGGTCGAAGGCTTTCAAGTGACGGCCAAGGGGGAACGCAAACTTGGCTACGGCACGGTTGACGCCGGCGGCAACAAGAGCCCGGGAATGATATTGGGCGTGGCGACCTTCCTGGCCACGAAGAATCCGGCGGGACTGATCATCAATGCCGGGATGCAAACGTATAATGTGGCGAGCGGCAACAGCGGGATGTCGGGCCGGACCAAGGCGACCGTAGATGAAATTGCCGATGCGCTTAAGAAACGGTTTCAGGAACAGGGCTGGATCAATTAACGAATTAATTTGTTATTAAACCGCGCGGGCCGCTTCCGATTCCGGGAGCGGCCTGCTTTTTAGATTCTGCCTTTGGGAAAAAATGACCGGACGATGGGCGGCCCCACCGCAAGGTGGTCACGTCGCCATGATGGAGACGGAATTGCTCCACGGGCTTTGGACGGTGGTGCCGCCCAGCGCGCAGAATTCCACCATATAAGCCGTGCCGAGGACCGTCGGTGACAGCACCATCAATCGCGCGCCGGTGACCTGGGGCCAATCCGAGTCCCGTGCCTTTGCCGACTTCCTTAGTGGTAAAGAACGGCTCGAACAGGTGAACAATGTGCTCCTCAGCTATTTCAGGCCTGAAGCTGGCTTAAAAATTGCGTTCGGAAGTCATTGCCGGTGATCCTGCGTTGCTTATAATGCCTTAACACAGGACCGAAAGTCAGTTGCAAACGCAGTTGTCCACAGGCTTTAGTTTAATGGAATTATGACTGAATTGAAGCACGAGCATAAATCGCATGGAGATCCGAATGGCGGCCCGATTGATCACGGCCATCCGCCTTTTTGGAGACGGGCGCATCGTGACTGGCGGATTTGGTTCTGCGTGGTTGTCATGCTCGCGGCCATGGCGGTTTATTTGATGAGCGGTGACTTGCGGTGGCGGCTTCACGGCCCGCCACAACAAATGCCGCAACCGGTTTCCGCGCCGGCCGGCAACTGATGCTTTCCGCAGACGTTTCACCTGTCGGTTGCCTGACATCTCTTGGACATCTGGAGTCCGGATTTTTTAATTTCCCCGGCCACTGATGGATTGACTCCGGTGGCGCGGACGTCAACAATTATTGGCAGTCATCATTCGGTCAAAACTGAAAACCATGAAACTCTTCCTGAACCCGGCAAAATTGTTCACCCTCGCCACGCTGCTATTGCTGGCCGCCGGCTGCGCAACCACGAAGCACACGGAAACCTTCCTCACCGCCGCCGGTTTCAAGGTGATCACACCGGCCACGCCCAAACAGGAACAAAAGCTCAAGGCGTTGCCGGCGGGCAAACTCACCACGGTCGTGCGCAACGGCAAAACCTACTATGTTTACCCGGACGTGGCGCACAACCGGGCATTTCTCGGCACGACGAACGAATATCAAAACTACCTGCAGATTGTTGCCGACAATAAAATCGCCGAGCAGGACCGCATGAGCGCGGAAATGGAATCGGCGGACGGCGGCGACTGGAATGATTGGGGTTCCTGGGAAGTCATCACCTGGACGCCGAATTGAGCGTCGGGTTCCCGCCGCGCCGGTTTTTCTTCCGCTGTCGGTGGAACGCGCTTACGCTGTGCCCGCATGGCAATCCTCGGCAAACGCAATCTGCTCTCCGTCATCCGGGAATCCAGTCCCGGCCTTTACCTTGACGGCGGCGAGCTCGGAGAAATCCTGCTGCCGGGCCGCTACATTCCGAAAAATCTCGCGCAAGGTCAGAAGCTCGACGTGTTTGTCTATCGCGATTCGGAGGACCGGCTCGTGGCCACCACCGAGACGCCGCACGCGACGGTCGGCGAATTCGCGTATATGAAAGTGATCAACGTCCATCCGCAGGTGGGCGCGTTTCTGGACTGGGGGCTGGCCAAGGATTTGCTGGTGCCGTTCCGCGAACAGGAATTTCCGCTGCGCGTCGGCGACTGGGCGGTGGTGTATGTCGGTCTCGACCTGAAGTCCAACCGCATTCTTGCCAGCACGCGGCTGAACCGGCATCTCAACCGCGAACCGCCCGCCTATCGCGACGGCCAGCCGGTGACATTTTATTGTCACCGGCAAAACGCCGCTGGGCTATAACGCCATCGTGGAGAACGCGCATCGCGGCCTGCTTTATCAAAGCCAGCTCGCCACGCCGCTGAAAATCGGCGCGAAGTTGAAGGGCTTTGTCCGCGAAGTCCGCGCCGGCGGGAAGATTGATTTGAGCCTCGACGCCGCCGGCTATAAACGTGTCGCGCCATTGACGAATCTGATCGTGTCGGCGCTCCAAATCAGCGGGGGCAGGCTGCCATTCGACGATGACAGTTCGCCCGCCGCCATCCGGCAGAATTTTGGCGTGAGCAAAAAGGCGTTCAAGCAGGCGCTCGGCAAACTTTACAAGACCCGGCGCATCGCCTTTCTGAAACCGGGCATCGAATTGCTCGAAAATACGTCGTGGTCGCCGGGCAGCAGGGCCGGAGACAGCGCGATGACAAAAAAAGGCAAGTAAAGGACAAAGGACGGGTAGCAACGGGTGAGGGAATGTGAGAAAACTGCTACTGTTCGGTGGCAGCACGTCTCTTCAGCGGGGTTCCCCACCTCCACCTCCTTGGCGTCTGCCACCGAACGTCTTCATTTTCGGGGATAACCAACCCGTCAGCCTCAACCTTTCGCGCTGGCATTCGATTTTTTCACTTTGCCATTGCTTTACCGTGCCATGGCGAAAAGACTTTGTTACTCTTTAATCGTTATGTTGCTCTCCAAAGATGAACTGCGCAGCCTGGTTGAACTCACGCATCAGTCGCCGCACTCGCTGCTTGGCATGCAGCCGCTGGGGGACAAATCCGGCATTGTCGTCCGCGCGCTGCTGCCCGGCGCGAAAAAAGTCGAGGTCCAGCCGGTCCACGAAAAGAACAAGCCGAAGTTCGAACTGAAGCGGATCCCCAACACCGATGTTTTTGAAGGCGTCACCACGCTGGCGAAGGCCGTCTATGCCTACGATCTGGTGATCACGGATCATCAGGGCAAAACGAGCCGCACGCGCGACGCCTATTCATTTCTGCCGACGCTGGGCGAGGCGGATTTATTTCTGTTCGGCAAGGGCGACGAGCGGAAAATCTACGACAAGCTGGGCGCGCAATTGCGGACGATTGACGGCGTTCACGGCACGAGCTTCGCCGTTTGGGCGCCGAATGCCCAGCGCGTCAGCGTGGTCGGTGATTTTAACAATTGGGATGGGCGCGTTTCTTCGATGCGATTGCTCGGCGCGTCCGGCGTCTGGGAAATTTTCATTCCCGGCGTGGGGCAGGGCGCGCATTACAAGTTTGAGATCCGCGACGCGCACGGCCACATCAAACTGAACACCGACCCGTTCGGTTTTTTCTTCGAGGTCGCGCCCAAGCAGGCGGCGATCGTCTGGGACACAAAAAAATTCAAATGGAGCGACGGCGCATGGCTGAAAAAGCGCCGCGAACGCGATCCGCTGCGTTCGCCGATGAGCATTTATGAAATCCACGTCGGTTCGTGGCAAAAAAAGACGGCGACCGAGTCATGGAGTTACCGCGAGCTTGCCACGCCGCTCGTCGAATACGTCGCGCGCATGGGTTTTACGCACGTCGAATTTCTGCCGGTGGCCGAGCACGCCTTTTATCCGTCGTGGGGCTATCAAGTCACCGGTTTTTTTGCGCCAACCAGCCGCTTCGGCACGCCGGAAGATTTCCAGTTTCTCGTCAACGCGCTGCACGAGGCCGGCATCGGCGTGATCGTGGACTGGGTGCCGGCGCATTTTCCGCGCGACGAATGGGCGCTCGCGAAATTCGACGGCACGGCGCTTTTCGAGCACGAAGACCCGCGCAAAGGCGCGCACCAGGACTGGGGCACGCTCATTTTTAATTTTGGCCGGAATGAAGTTTCAAACTTTCTCGTCGCCAACGCGCTGTTCTGGTGCGAGCGCTTTCACATTGACGGCCTGCGCGTGGACGCCGTCGCCTCGATGCTTTACCTCGATTATTCGCGCAAGGAGGGCCAGTGGATTCCGAACCAGTTCGGCGGACGCGAAAATTTGGAGGCGATTGAGTTCCTGAAAAAATTCAACCACATCACGCACACGGAATTTCCCGGCGTGTTGACCATCGCCGAGGAATCCACCGCGTGGCCGCAGGTCACGCGTCCGCCCTACCTCGGCGGACTCGGCTTCAACTTCAAGTGGAACATGGGCTGGATGCACGACACGCTCGGCTATTTTGGCCACGAGCCGGTTCATCGCAAATACCACCAGAACGACCTCACGTTTGCGATGCTCTATCATCACAACGAAAATTTTGTGCTGCCGCTGTCGCACGACGAGGTCGTCCACGGCAAAGGCTCGCTGATCGGCCGGATGCCCGGCGACGACTGGCAGAAATTTGCCAACCTCCGCGCGCTGCTCGGTTATCAATGGCTGTTCCCTGGAAAAAAACTTTTGTTCATGGGCGGTGAATTCGGCCAGCGCGCCGAGTGGAATGAAAACGCGCAGCTCGACTGGTGGCTGCTCGACGCCGGCCCGTTCCATCGCGGCGCGCTGAAATTCGTCGCGGATTTGAACCGTCTTTATGCCGGCTCGCCCGGACTCTGGCAGGCGGATTACGACCACGCCGGCTTCAACTGGATTGACTGCAACGACCGCGAGAATAGCGTGCTGTCATTTCTGCGCCAGACGGCGGACGGCAAAAACCAGACCGTCGTCATCCTGAACCTCACGCCCGTGCCGCGGCCAAATTATCGCATCGGCCTGCCGCACGGCGGAAAATGGAGGGAAGCGTTGAACAGCGACGCGGCGATTTACGGCGGCGGCAACCTGGGAAATTTTGGCGGCGTCACGGCGCAAAATCATCCGTGCCACGGACAACAACACTCGGCGGAATTTAATTTGCCGCCGTTGAGCGTGATGGTGTTTCAGAGCGAAAGCTGAACGACGCGTTCCTGAATCTGGCGGTTCCAGCGGTTGAAGTAGCCGAACAGCCGGTAAAGCTCCTCCAGCTTCGGCATGATTTCGCGGCGAGAAGGTGCGTCGGTTGAAATCCATTGTGCATCAAGCGATTTCAATTCAGCGTCCAATTCCTCGCGCAGCTTGTTTAGGTTTCTTTGCAAGCCGGTCAGCTTTTCAACCCAATCCTGTCCGCGCTCGAACAACATGACTTGCACCAGCGGCGAAGTCGCCTTGTTTTTTTCGGCCAGAAAGCCATCCACATTCCGGCAATTGTTCGCGACCCCGGCAAACAAATCGGCGAGCGCGGCCGGAATGGTCTGGATGTCCTTGGGCTTCGCGCCGAGTTCGAGTTCGAGCAGATGGAGCAGCCGTAATTTCGGTTCGGCGAGACAATTGTAAGCCGCGTTCAACTCCGTAAATTTCTTTGTGGCCTCTGATTTGTCGGATTCGCTGGCGGAATGAATCCGGTCTGGATGAAGACTGGCGGAAAGCGTGAGAAATTTCTGCTTGAGCAGATCCGCGTCCAGCCACGGACGGCGCGGCTCGTTCAGCAAGTCGAAGTTGTCAATCATTCCCAGGAGCTTTTTGACAGAATTTACAGAATGAACAGAATTGAAAACCTGAATTTAATTCTGAAAATTTTGTTAATTCTGTCTAAATTTTTGGTCATGCGCTAAAACTCTCACCGCAGGAGCAGCTCGTGGCGGCGTTGGGATTTTTTACCTTGAAGCCGCCGTCCTGCAGCGCCTCGACGTAATCCAGTTCGCTGCCGGTGACGTAAAGCGCGCTCTTCGGGATCCACCACCACGCGCACGCCGCCGCTCTCGACGAGGATGTCGCGGTTCGTCGGGCCGTCCTGCAAATCCATTTTGTATTGCAAACCGGAGCAGCCGCCGCCGACCACCGCCACGCGCAGCACGCCGGCGGGCCGGCCCTGCTTGGCGAGCAGCGTGGAAACTTTGCTGGCGGCGCTGGCCGTCAACTTGACGAGCCGCTCGTCGCCGGTGCGAAAGTTCGGCGCGGACGCTGGTTTGCTGGCAAGGCTGGCAATCATTTTTAACTGCCAGCAAGGTAGCCGCCTTTGCCGGCAGCGTCAACGCAGCGGAAAACCTGTCAATAATAAGTTAATAAGAATCCTAAATCGCGCCTTGCTTTTGTTGTTGTCCCAATTAGTTTCAATTCAGTCTGGCTTCCCACGACACAACGATAAGACTCAAAATTGTGAAGGCTGATTCCGTTCAGCTCCTGAAGGAATATGTTGTCGGCACTGCCGGGTCAGAAACCGGCGACCCGTTTTACCAGTGGCTTGCATGACGATCACGCGGTGCGGATTGACTGGAGCACGTTCGGAATCAAGCAGCTCCAGCCGGAATAGATTTGCTGCCGCCGGTTTCCGGAAGCTTCAACGGGCTGCCACCGCTGCCGGGATTTTCTGTTCGTCGAGTTTCCGTTCGTGATAGTCAACGATGCGGTCGAACACCACTTCGCGGCCTTCAAGATGCCAGTCCATTTTCCGCGCGAACCAGTAGCCTTCCGGTGTCCGCAGCCGGGTGAAATCGTATGTGAATTTCCACACTGCGCCGACCACCCCGCCGAGCACGTTGACCTGTTCGGTCAGGTGCAACTGCGCCTGCGCGATGGCGTAATCCGCCTCGTCAATCCAGACGCGGCCGGCGGCCTTGTTGATGAACTTGTCTGCGAACTGGTTCACCGGCAGATGATTGTTGAGCGGCTTGAAATCCACCACGAGCGACGGACGGCCGTTCAACATTTCCCGCCCGATGAACGTGAATTGAAACCGCTTCACCAAATTCGGAATGGAATAATCTTTCACCTTCAGCGCCTTGCCGCGGATGTTGGAATGCGTTTCCGACAGCGGCTCATCCTTCACGGCTGGCGGCGGGGCTGCCGGTTGCGCGGCGGGCTGCGCGGCGGCGCTGGCGGCCATGCGCAACGGCTTGTTTTCCACACTGCGTTTTTCCTCGCGGCTTTTCAATTCACCGGCGCTGTTGCGATATTCCCACGTCCGGGTGCGGGTGTATTGGTAATTCATGTCGAACAGATTGTCGTTTTTGTCCTCCTGGCTGACGGCGCGGGCGACGACATGTTGCAGCAAAAAATCCATTGCCGGCAACGGCTTCGCGTCGGCGGGGCCGGTGGTGTTGATCTGCGCCGGCGCGAGGCGCACCAGCGACAGGACGGCCGCCAGAATCAACGGAACTGTTTTCATACAGCATTAGATGAAAAAAACCGCGATTTATTCAACCCGCCGGACTCGTTCGATTGTGTCCGGACGAGGTTTTCCCTATTCTTGCCGCCATGAAACTGATTTCCTGGAACGTCAACGGCCTGCGCGCCGTGCTGAAGAAAAATTTTCTGGAATTTCTCGCCGCCGAAAAGCCCGACGTGCTGTGCCTGCAGGAAACCAAATGCACGCCCGACGACGTGGAGCAGCTCTGGCCCGCGAGCTACACGACCTTTTGGAATTGCGCGGAGAAGAAAGGCTATTCCGGCACGGCCATCTTCACCCGGACCCGGCCGCTCAAGGTCATTCCGCATATTGACATCAGCGAGCACGACCGCGAAGGCCGCGTGCTAACCGCCGAATACCAGGATTTTTTCCTCGTGAATGTTTACACGCCGAATTCCAAGCGCGAGCTGGAGCGGCTGCCTTACCGCCAGGTTTGGGACCGGGATTTTCTCGCCTACCTGAAAAAACTGGAAAAGAAAAAGCCCGTGATTTTCTGCGGCGACCTCAACGTGGCGCACACGGAAATTGACCTGGCCAATCCCAAGGCCAATGTCCGCAACCACGGCTTCACCATCGAGGAGCGCGACGGCTTCACCGCGTTCGTGAACGCCGGATTTGTGGACACGTTCCGCGAGTTTGAAAAGGGCGGGGGACATTACAGTTGGTGGAGCCCGATGTCCGGCGCACGTTCGCGGAACATCGGCTGGCGCATTGATTATTTTCTCATTTCTAAATCGCTGCGCCCGCAATTGAAAACAGCCTTCATCCGCCCGGAAATTTTGGGCAGCGACCATTGCCCGGTCGGCATCGAGCTGAATTGCCCGTAGCGGTTTCGCCACGCCAGCTTTCCCATTCCGGGCAGCTTCAAAATCGCGGCCGGAATCACCTTGCGGAACTATCCGAACAGGCCTAGCCTCGGAATTGTAGGTTTCTATTTATGAACATCCTTCTCATCAGCCCACGGACGCCGGACACTTTTTGGAGTTTCAAACATGCCATTCGCTTTGTTTCACGCAAGGCTTCCATGGCACCTCTCGGACTGTTGACGGTGGCCGCGATGCTCCCGCCAGAATGGCAGCTCAAGCTGGTGGACATGAACGTCGAGAAGCTCAAGGAACCGGACTTGCGCTGGGCGGATTACGTCATGCTCGGCGCAATGATTGTCCACAAGGATTCTGTGCGCGAAATCGTGGCGCGGTGCGCGGACCTAAATAAAACGGTCATTGCCGGCGGGCCGCTGTTCACCACCGGCCACGAGGCGTTCCCGGAAATCCAGCATTTCGTCCTCGGCGAGGCCGAGGAATTGATGCCGCAGGTCGTCGCCGATTTGCAGAATGGAAAATTGCAATCCATTTACCGCGCAGCGCACCGGCCGGACATCACCCGCACGCCTCTGCCGCGCTGGGATCTCATCCAATTCCGGAACTACGTCACAATGTCCGTGCAATTCTCGCGCGGCTGCCCGTTCGACTGTGAATTTTGCGACATCATCGTGATGAACGGCCGCACGCCGCGCACGAAATTGCCGGAGCAGTTGATCGCCGAGCTGGACGGGCTGCGGTTGCGCGGCTGGCGGGACATGGTTTTCATCGTGGACGACAATTTCATCGGCAACAAGGTGCGGACCAAATCGCTGCTGCACGCCCTGATCGAATGGCGGCAGCGCACCGGAACCGGCATCGGATTTCTCACCGAGGCCTCCGTGAATCTGGCCGACGACCCGGAATTGTGCGCGCTCATGGTGCAGGCCGGCTTCAAAAAAGTTTTCGTCGGCATCGAAACACCTTCGGTTGAATCGCTGGCGGAATGTCACAAGGTCCAGAACCGGAACCGCGATCTCGTGGCCTCGGTGCAGACGTTGCAACGCGCCGGGCTGGAGGTCATGGGCGGGTTCATCGTGGGCTTCGACAGCGACCAGACCGACATTTTCAAGCGGCAGTTTGAATTCATCCAGCGCTCCGGCGTGGCGACGGCGATGGTGGGCCTGCTGACCGCGCTGCCGCAGACCCGTTTGTGGCAGCGGCTGAAAACCGAGGGCCGCCTCGAAGCCGAAAGCTCCGGCAACAACACCGATGCCGCGCTGAACTTCAAACCCAAGCTGAACCGCGACTTTCTGCAGTCCGGCTACCGCGACCTGGTGAAAAAACTTTACGAGCCGGGCAATTATTACCGCCGCATCCGCACGTTTCTCAAGAGTCATCGTCCGTCCGGCCCGCGCCGGCGGCTGTCGCGGGCCGATTTCTTTGCGTTCCTGAAATCCTTCTGGGTGCTGGGCGTCCGGCACCGGGGACAGGTTGGCTACTGGCGGCTGTTTGTGGGCACGCTGCTCCGGCGGCCGCGCCAGTTCCCGCACGCCATCGAACTCGCCATCCTCGGCTACCATTTCCGCCGCGTGGCCAAATCGCTTTGAGCGGGGAGTATGGGTTTTTAACCATTGATGAAACACATATAGCTGTAGCAATTGGTGTAAAAAAATCGCGGGCGGCCGTCAAGAGAAGGATTCGAATAAACCTGCCAGCCGCCCGTTGCCGGAAACATTTCCGGTCAATTGAGGCCGTTTGAAGGTTGGGCTCGGCTTCCGAATCCACCAACCTTCAACGGGCTGGGACTTTAGGTGGACATGATGGAGCCGGGGCTGGTCCAGTTGCTCGCGCCGGTGCTGCCGCCGATGGCTCGCGCCCGCACCAGATACGTCGTGCCCGGAACCAGGTTGGGAATCACAATCCGCAACGCTTTCGGGGAAATGACTGCATCCTGCCAGGTCTTGCCGTTGTCGGCACTGGTCTGCACCTGATACGACCTGGCATTGCGCACCGATTGCAGCCGCAACAATGCCTGCGTGGTGCCGTTGTTGAACAGGCCGTTGATGGCCGTGTCATCCAGCGGTGATGAGGTGCGGTTGGTGCTGGCCGGCAGGTAGCCCGTGGCCAGCAGCATTTGCATGTTGGCTTGGACGACCTTCTCGACTTCATCGGCATCGCTGTCGAGCGCGGCGCAGAGGGCGTCAAACGCAGTGTCCCGGGCCTCCCTCTCCACCGGGCCGCCTATGATCATGGCCCCCTGTTTGACGCTCAAGTCATCCGCCAGGGTCTTGATGACCGTTGCCGGAACCGGCAGCTTGGGGAAGGTAACCAGGTCAAGGTTGGTGGAAATGTTGCCTCCGAAGATGACCAGATGGTCCGGATTATACTCATAAAAGTTCCGCAGTATCTTGAGGTTTGCCCTCATAGTTTTCTTTCCGAATTCTCCCGACCAGCTCCTGTCGCCCGACCGTTTGACGGGAAGACGACATTAGGTTCATTGAAGCTTGCGCCATGCCAAATAAACCATCTTCGGACTTTGGCGTAAGCACGTCAGACCGGAGGCCCGACACCAGTGTGCCCAACTCCCATGTTTTCCTTTGCTGATTTTCAAAAAACCTTTGAAGAATTCCGAAAAATCTTTGCTTATTTCCCAAAATTCTTTGAAGGTTTTTGAGAAATCTTTGAAGGAAACCAAAAAACCTTTGCTTGTTTTTCAAAATTCTTTGCTTATTTTCGAGAAACCTTTGAAGCAAATCAGCCGGTCTCCCACCAACTGTTCAATTTCAAGGAACACCGAGTTTTAATTATGAAATTCAAGCAACCACAAACCTAGTTCCACCAATAAGCTGGCAACCTGTTTTCACAAACACTACCGATTCTAACGGTAATTTGATTTTCACAGATGGTGATGCAGCCTCGTATCCGTCACGGTTCTATCGTGCGACTATTCCTCAATAGCAATATCTGGCGCATCCGCTCCGTCCCTTGACTTCATTCTACACATTCTGAAATATTTTTTAGATAATTTCCGGCGTGCGCCATATAATAAGAATATGAAGAATAATATTATTGAAGTTGGTATTGAACCGAAAGAGCACTGTCTATTCCACTACGAAAAACAGCCAGAATATTTCTTTGATATGCTGCGCCATGGCAGCCAACTTGCCAATAATTGGAAGGTTGGTGATTCGAATGGATTCGTAAAATCGGATGACGAGATTCATAATCTTTCCGAACCTTTTCGCCTTAAGCTGAAGACAAATCAAATTGAAAACGTGATTGTGCCGAACACAGAACATCTTGAAAATGTCAAACGTGAATTTCCAGATTTGAGCGACAAAGTGCGAACGTGGGACGACTTGTTCAAGCAAGCCAACTCATAATTCTGCATTCAGCGTATTTGGATTCGCGTTCGTTCGCGCAATTCGTGTCAATATACTTCGCCACCTTCGCGCGACTCAATTCAGGAATGTTTTCGCAGCAGATACTCCCGGAACTTCCCGTAATCCGCACCCATGCGGTCAAAATCTTCTGGCAGTTTCAGCGGCCAATCTCCTTCTTCGCCGCTTCCAGCCCGCGTTCATAGGCGGCGATGAGTTTGTCCCAGGCGGTATTGGCGGCGGCGTCAATCTCCTGCCGCGCCGGGTCGGCGTCGAACCATTTCACGCTGCGGGCGATGCCGTCGCGGAACCGCGTGGTGGCGACGAAGTCCGGCACGAAGCGCTTGATCTTGGTGTTGTCGAACACGGCGGAATGCGCCTTGTCGCCGTGCAGGCCGCCGGCAAATTCCGGCAGGCAGGCGGTGATGAAATCCGACGCGATGTGGACCAGCTTCGGTTTCGGCGCGCCCGCCGCTTCCGCCACGGTTTCGTAAATCTGGTTCCACGTCAGCGCCTCGTCCGAGGTGATGTGAAAGGCGTGGCCGATGGCGCCGCGATGACCGAGCAGGCCGACCAGCCCTTTCGCGAAATCCGTGTTGTGCGTCATGGTCCAGAGCGAAGTGCCGTCGCCGGGCACGATCACCGGCTGGCCACGCCGCAACCGGTCCACGATGGTGAAGCTTTTCGGGCTGTTCACCGGCACCGTGATCCGTTTTTCATCATAGGTCCACGATGGACGGATGATGGTCGCCGGGAAATTCTCCTCGCGCAAAGCGCGCAGCAGCCGTTCTTCGCAGGCGATTTTGTTCCGCGAATAATCCCAGAACGGATTCACCAGCGGCGTGGACTCGGTGATGGGAAAGCTCGCAAGCGGCTTCTGGTAGGCGCTGGCCGAGCTGATGAAAATGAATTGTGCCGTGCGTCCGCGAAACAGCGCGATGCGCTGCTCGATTTCCGCCGGTGTAAATGAGATATAATCCACGACTGCATCCCATCTTTCATTTCCGAGCGCAGTCGCCGTCGCGGTGACATCGCTGATGTCCGTCTTGATTTGCCGTGCGCCGGGCCAGGCCGGGCGGTTGCCGCGATTGAGCAGTGTGAGTTCAAATCCGCGCGCCAGCGCCAGTTCCGCGCAGGCCGAGCTGATTATGCCGGTGCCGCCGATAAAAAGAATTTTCATGGTCGAAAGTTTAGAATTGTTTTGTGCCATGAGGCTAACGCAGAACGGCCCGTCATGCCGATAAAAAATTGTGGGCGCACCGAGGCCATTTTCAAGGGGTCCGTCTTAACACCGCCCCCCGACCCCGCAGCATTTGCGGAGCGCCGATCTCCGATCCGGCGCGTTTGCGGACCAAGTCCAATCTTTGCCGGGTTGGAGACCGGCGCTCCGGGGCAATGTCAAGATGCGCCCATTATCAAGCCGTATGCGCCCTTCGCTTGCCTCGGCGCGGTGGGCGTGGCTTAATGAGCGCGCATTTAATGGGTAAATCCAAATCACAATGGGACTTCGGCGAGCTGTTTCCACCGGAACAGACGCGCAAGGTTTTGTCGGTGTCGGAATTGACGGCGCAAATCCGCGCGCTGCTGGAAAAGCAGATCGGCCAGATCTGGGTCGGCGGCGAAATCACGAACCTGCGCGCGCAAAGTTCCGGCCACGTTTATTTCACGCTCAAGGACGCGGCGGCGCAGTTGAGCTGCGTGCTGTTCAGCCGCGAAAAAGTGCCGCACCGCGAACTGCTGGCGGACGGCCAGAAAGTTCTGCTGCAAGGCGACGTGACGGTTTACGAGGCGCGCGGACAGTATCAACTCATCATCCGCGCGGTGGAATTGCAGGGTGTTGGCGCGCTGCAAATCGCGTTCGAGAAACTCAAGCTGAAGCTCGCGGCGGAAGGTTTGTTTGCGCCGGAGCGGAAACGGCCGCTGCCGGAATATCCGCAGCGCATCGGTCTGGTCACATCACCGACCGGCGCGGCTATCCGTGACGTGCTGCATGTCGTTCAGCGGCGGAATCCGGGCCTGGAAATTATTCTCGCGCCGTGCCGTGTGCAAGGCGACGGCGCGGCGAAGGAACTTGCCGAGGCAATCCAACTGCTGAATAAATTTTACTCTGGTAGCAGCGGACGTGAGTCCGCTCAAACTGAAACAAAAAGTCAGAGCCTCCTCACGTCGGCTGCTACGGCAGATTTGGATTTAATTCTGGTTACGCGCGGCGGCGGCTCGTTGGAGGATTTGTGGGCGTTCAACGAGGAAATCGTGGCGCGGGCGATTTTTGAATCGGCGATTCCTGTCGTGTCGGCGGTCGGGCACGAGATTGATTTTACCATTGCGGATTTTGTGGCGGACGTGCGCGCGGCGACGCCGAGCGCGGCGGCGGAAATCATCACCGAAGGCGTTTTCGCCAGCCGGCAACTGGTCGCAAGCCTGGCGCAGCGCATGATGCGGATGCATCCGCGCCGCCGGCTGAACGAGCATTGGCAGCGGCTGGATGATTTGCAGGCCGGTCTGTTGCGCGGCGCGAAGCAGGGAACGCGGGCGCAACAAGTCGCCTGGCAAAATCTGGCGACACGGTTGCTGCGGATCCGCCCGAAACATTTGTTGAATCAGCGGCGGGAACTGCTGCTGGCCGCGAAAAAGAGGCTGCGCGAGCTGGTGCTTGCGCAATTCAAGAATTGTAAAAGTTCGCTGGCGGCGACCGGGGCGCGTTTGCGGCTGCTCGGGCCGGAACAGGTGTTGTCGCGCGGATATTCCATCACGATGGATGCGGAGTCGGGAAAAATCATCCGGCGTGCGAAGGACGCCCGGCCCGGGCAAAGTTTGAAGACCCGCGTGAAGACCGGTGAAATTTTCAGCAAAGTTGAAAAAAGCGGCTGAACACTCCGCGCTGGACGCGACGGGGATTTTATTTTAGCGTTTTCCTGTGCCAAATCCGTCAAAAAGCGCGGGGCCGAACAATCCCGCCAAAAATCCGCCGTTTGAAGACGCGCTGAAGAAGCTTGAAAGCATCGTCGAGGCCATGGAATCCGACGAATTGCCGCTGGAAACCTTGATCGCGCGGTATGAGGAAGGCGCGCGGCTGGTGAAAATTTGCCAGGAAAAACTCGCCGAGGCGGAATTGAAAATTCAGCAACTAGAGAAAACCGCGGCGGGCGAACTGAAATTGAAGCCTTTCGAGACCGATGTTGAAGCGTGAATCATTGCGTCGTTACAACGGGAAGCCCGGTGAAACGATTCACGATGCAACCATTCAACGATGCCACGATTTAATTAAACTATGAGCCGATACCTCGACATGGTGGACGGGCCGGAACACGTCAAAAAACTGACGGTGCCGCAATTGCAGGAGCTGGCGGGCGAAATCCGCACCGAGCTGATCGAGGGCCTCGCCAAGGGCGGCGGCCATCTCGGCCCGAATCTCGGCGTGGTGGAGCTTTCCATCGCGCTGCACAAGGTGTTCACCACGCCGAAGGACAAATTCGTCTGGGACGTGAGCCATCAGGTTTATGTCCACAAGATTTTGACCGGCCGGAAAAACCGGTTCCGCACCATCCGCCAGACGGACGGATTGAACGGCTTTGCGCTGCGCACAGAGAGCGAGCATGATTGTTTCGGCGCGGGCCACGCGGGCACGGCGCTGTCCGCCGCGCTCGGCATGGCGGCGGCGCGCGACAAGCGCGGCACGAATGAAAACGTCGTCTGCATTTTCGGCGACGCGGCGCTGACCAACGGCATTTCCTTCGAGGCGATGAACAACGTCAGCCACACGACGAAAAAATTCATCGGCATCCTCAACGACAACGAATGGAGCATCGCCAAAAACGTCGGCGCGATTTCCGGCTACCTCAACAAGCTCATCACCAATCCGCGCTACAACCAGCTTGCGAAGGATTTTGAAAATTTCGTGCGCCGCCTGCCCAAGGGCGAACTCGCGCTCAAGCTCGCGCACCGGGCGGAAGGCGGTTTCAAGGGCGCGCTCACCGGCGTCGGTTTGAAGCCGACCAGCAGCCTGGTGGAATCCGACGGGCGCGGCGGCCAGGGCTCGCCGGTGTTGTTCGAGGAAATGGGCATGCGCTATCTCGGCCCGATTGACGGCCACGATCTGCCGCTGCTCATCAGCACGCTGGAATTTGCCAAGACGTGCGATCATCCGATTGTCATCCACATTTTGACGCAGAAGGGCAAGGGCTTTGAAGCCGCGCTGAAGCAGCCGGAGAAATTTCACGGCCTCGGACCTTACAACGCGCAGACCGGCGAAACGCCCGTCGCCAAACCCGGCACGCCGCCGATGTATCAGGACGTGATGGGCCAGACGGTCGTGAAGCTGGCGAAGAAAAACGAAGCCGTCATCGGCCTCACCGCCGCCATGCCCAGCGGCACCGGCATGAAGCATCTGGAAAGGGCGATGCCCGAACGCTATTACGATGTCGGCATCGCCGAGGAACACGGCGTCATCTTCGCCGCCGGCATGGCGACGATGGGTTTGCGCCCGATCGTGGCGATTTATTCCAGCTTCCTCCAGCGCGCCTACGACTGCATTCATCACGATGTCTGCTTGCAGGACTTGCCGGTGATTTTCTGCATGGACCGCGCCGGCCTTTCCGCCAACGATGGCCCGACGCACCATGGCATTTTCGACATCGCGTATCTGCGCTGTTTCCCGAACGTCGTCGCGATGGCGCCAGCCAACGAGGACGAGCTGGCGGACATGATGTTCACCGCCACGACCATCAATCATCCGACGTTCATCCGCTATCCGCGCGGCGCGGCGGAAGGCGTGCCGGTGAAGGACGAACCGCAGCTCATCGAGGTCGGCAAGGCCGTCGTGCAGCAGAATTTTGCGAACAACGGCAAACGCAAGGTTGCACTGTTCGGACTCGGCCCGATGAACGCCATTGCGCGCAAGGCCGCCGCACAGCTTGCGGGCGAGGGCTACGACTGCGCCGTCATCAACCCGCGCTTCACCAAACCGCTGGACGCCGTCACCACGGAAACTTTTGGCCGCGAAGCGGAATTGGTGGTCACGCTGGAAGACCATGTGTTGATGGGCGGTTACGGTTCGGCGGTGCTGGAACTGTTCAGCGAAAAAAATGTGACGACACCCGTCGTGCGGATCGGCTGGCCGGACCAGTTCATCGAGCACGCCACCACGCAGGACGAGCTGCGCGCGAAATACGGCCTATCCGTCGAGAACACCGTCGCCAGAGTGAAGGCGCAGTTCGGCGATGTCGTTGCAGCCGCGAAGCAACTTGCCGTTGCATAATGAAAATTCCACAACCAAGGGTTCGGCTGGCATTCACGCTGATTGAACTTTTGGTTGTTATATGCCCGTCATCGAGGCAAAGCCAACGTGGTCTTTTGCGACGGCCACGTTGAATCGCCGACACTGCAAGTTCTTTTTGCCGACACCAGCACCGCCGCCTTGAGCTGCTGGAACCGCGACCACCAGCCCCACCGTGAACGGCTGGGACAATAAATGTGCTCTTTTTAGCAAAAACGGGCTTCATTTCCTGCTCGCGCGATTTCCCCGGTTTGCCTAGGATTTGGAAAAGTTAATTTAAACATTATATTATGGCCTACAAAGACGTCACACCGCCTGCGGGCGGAAAAATCACCATCGCGAACGGCAAACTCACCGTTCCCGAAAACCCCATCCTGCCGTTCATCCGCGGCGACGGCACCGGCCCGGACATCTGGGCCGCCAGCGTGCGCGTGTTCGACGCGGCGGTGCAAAAAGCCTACGGCGGCAAACGCAAAATCGCCTGGTTCGAGGTCTTCGCCGGCGAAGAAAGCTTCAAGAAATTTAACAACTGGCTGCCCGACGACACCGTCGAGGCGTTCAAGGAATATCTGGTCGGCATCAAAGGCCCGCTGACCACGCCCGTCGGCGGCGGCATCCGCTCGCTCAACGTCGCGTTGCGCCAGATGCTCGACCTCTACGTCTGCCTGCGCCCGGTGCAATGGTTCACCGGCGTGCCTTCGCCCGTGAAACATCCCGAAAAGGTCAACATGGTCATCTTCCGCGAGAACACCGAGGACATTTATGCGGGCATTGATTTCGAGGCCGGCAAGGAAGCCGCGCTCAAGACCATTGAATTTCTCAAGGCGAACTTCCCGAAAGCCTTCAAGAAAATCCGCTTCGGCGAAACGCCCGAACTCGTCGGCATCGGCATCAAGCCCGTGAGCAAAACCGGCACGCAGCGGCTGTTCCGCTCCGCCGTGCAATACGCCATCACCAACAAGAGCAAGTCCGTGACGATTGTCCACAAGGGCAACATCATGAAATACACCGAAGGCGCGTTCCGCGACTGGAGCTACGAACTGGCCAAGAGCGAATTCGGCGCGGTGGAGATTGACGGCGGCCCGTGGTGCAAGATTCCCGAAGGCAAACCCGGCGCGGGCATCGTCATCAAGGACGCCATCGCCGACATCACGCTTCAGCAGGTGCTCACGCGCCCGACGGACTTCGACGTGATCGCCACGCTGAACCTCAACGGCGATTATTTGAGCGACGCGCTCGCCGCGCAGGTTGGCGGCATCGGCATCGCGCCCGGCGGCAACATCAATTACGTCACCGGCCACGCCATTTTCGAGGCCACGCACGGCACCGCGCCGAAATACGCGAACAAAGACGTCGTGAATCCCGGCTCGGTGGTGTTGAGCGGTGAAATGATGTTGCGCTACCTGGGCTGGATCGAAGCGGCCGATTTGATTTTGAAAGGCCTGAACGGCGCGATTGGCATCGAAGAAGGTCACCTACGACTTCGCGCGCCAGATGGAAGGCGCGACGGAGATCAAATGTTCCGCGTTCGGCGACAACATCATCGCGCACATGTAATTTGGAAAAACATTCAGCTCGACGGGCGGGCCTTCGCGGTTCGCCCGTTTTGCTTTTTTAAGATGAACTGGATTGTCGCCACGCTTTTATCCGCTCTGTTCCTTGGCGTTTACGACCTGTGCACCAAGCACGCGGTGCGGGCGAACGCCGTGACGCCGGTTTTGTTTTTCAGCACGCTGACCGGCGCAGCGGTGTGGTTGGTGTTGCTGGTGGTGCAGACGGTTCATCCCGGATTTTTGCCGGCGTCGCTCGTCACGGATTCGCTGACTTGGAAGCAGCATCTGCAACTGGTGTTGAAATCCGGCATCGTCGCGGCGTCGTGGATCGGCACCTATTACGCGCTGAAACACCTGCCGCTCTCGCTCGGTGCGCCGGTTCGCGCGACCAGTCCTCTGTTCACGCTGGTGGGCGCGGTCTTGATTTTGGGCGAGCGGCCGACGTGGCTGGAAACGATCGGCATCCTGACCACGCTGGTTTCCTTCATCGGCTTGTCGGTCGTGGGTGCGCGCGAAGGCGTGCATTTCCACCGCAACAAATGGATCTGGTCGCTCATCGCCGGCGTGCTGCTGGGCGCGGTGAGTTCGCTTTACGACAAATACCTGCTGGGCACGCTGAACTTCACCGTGCCGACGGTGCAATGCTGGTTCTCGATCTATCTGCTGGTGTTCTTCGCGCCGTTCGCTCTCGGCTGGAAACTGCGATTGTGGCCACGCAACGAATTTCAATGGCGCTGGAGCATTCCGTTCATCGCGCTGGCGCTGCTGGTGGCGGACTATCTTTACTTCAGCGCGCTGCGGCAGCCCGCCGCGCTGGTGGCCGTCGTGATGAGCCTGCGCCGGGCGAACACGCTGGTGGCGTTCGCAGGCGGGCTGTATTTTTTCCGCGAAGTGAACGGCTGGAAAAAACTGCCCGCCGTCATCGGCATTCTGATCGGCATCGTGCTGACGATTTGCGGACGGTCAGTCCACTGATGTCGGTCGCAAAACCAATTACCGCCCGCAGCAGTTCTTGTATTTCTTGCCGCTGCCGCAAGGGCAGGGGTCGTTGCGCCCGACTTTCGGGCCGGTGCGTTTTGGCTTGGGCTTCGGCTTTGATAGATCGTCGGCGGCTTCGCTCACAATATCGCTCGGCTTTTTATCAGACGGATTTTTCCCCTCGTCAAAAGCACTTGGCGTTTCGTGCCGCGTAGTTGGCGAAATATTACGCAGAAAATCTTCATACGCTTTCATGCTCGACGCGCTGCGGAAAATGTTGTGGCAGATTTCCGTCTTCACGTTGACCATCAGTTCGTCAAAAATCTTGAATGCCTCGGCCTTGTATTCGATGAGCGGGTCGCGCTGGCCGTGCGCGCGCAGGCCGATGCTGTAGCGCAGGCTGTCCATCTCGTAAAGATGCTCCTGCCACAGCTTGTCGATCGCGCTCAAGATCGTGAAGCGCTCGACCTCCTTCAGCGCGGCGGGATTTTCAAAACTGATCTTGAGGTCGTAAGCCTTGCGGATGCTGTCGGACAAAAATGTGCAGACGGCAAACTGCGCCTCGCTCAAGCCGTCATACAGCGAGCCGGCCACCGGCTTTTCCTTGCCGGCATCGGCGGCCTTGAGGATTTCCGCCTCGGGCAGGCCCAGCGGGAAATTTAAATTCACCCAGTCGGACAGCGAGCGCACCTTCCATTCGCTGAACTCGGATTCCGTGTTCGTGAACTGAACGACCTTGTCCACGACAACCTCCTCCATGATGTCCATGAGCCGGTCGCGGACGTCTTCGCCGTTGATGATCTCGTTGCGGAAACCGTAGATGACGCCGCGCTGCTTGTTCATCACGTCGTCGTATTCGAGCGTGCGTTTGCGCTGCTGGAAATTGTGGCCTTCCACGCGCTTCTGCGCCTGCTGGATCGAGCGGTTCAACAGCGGGTGCGTCAGTTCCTGGCCTTCTTCAAGACCCATTTTCTCCATCAACTTCACAATGCGGTCGGAGCCGAACAGCCGCATCAGATCGTCTTCCAGTGAAATGAAAAAATGCGACGAACCCGGATCGCCCTGGCGCGAACAACGGCCGCGCAACTGGCGGTCAATGCGGCGTGACTCGTGGCGTTCCGTGCCGAGCACGTGCAGCCCACCGACTTCCGTGACGCCCGGTCCGAGTTTGATGTCCGTGCCGCGGCCGGCCATGTTTGTGGCGATGGTGATCGCGCCGCGCTGTCCGGCGCGCGAGACGATTTCCGCCTCCTGCTCGTGATATTTCGCGTTGAGAACGGAATGGATCAATCCTTCCTTCTTCAGCATCCGCGAAAGCATTTCGCTCGTTTCAACCGAAACCGTGCCGACGAGAATCGGGCGACCCTGCGCGTGCATCGCTTTGATTTCGGCGGCGACGGCGTTGAATTTTTCGCGGCGGGTTTTGTAAACTGAATCGTGCGTGTCCTTGCGGATGTTCGGCTTGTTGGTCGGAATGGTCAGCACGCCGAGCTTGTAGATGTCGAAAAATTCCGCCGCCTCGGTTTCCGCCGTGCCGGTCATGCCCGCGAGCTTGGTGTAAAGGCGGAAATAATTCTGGATTGTGATGGTCGCCAGCGTCTGGGTCTCGCGCTCAATCTGCACGCCTTCCTTGGCCTCGACAGCCTGATGCAAGCCGTCGCTCCAGCGGCGGCCAGGCATGAGCCGGCCGGTGTGTTGGTCCACGATGATGACCTTGTTTTCCTGCACGACATATTCCACGTCGAGCTGGTAAAGACTGTAAGCCTTGAGCAATTGCGAGATGGCGTGAATCTTCTGCGCCTTGGACTCGAACTCCGCCTGAATCTTCGTCTTCGCCTCCATCCGCTTGCGCGCGTCGGTTTCCGTGCCGGCGTCCACGTCGTGCAGCATCGTGTTCAAGTCCGGCAGCATGAACGCGTCCGGATCTTTCGGGCTGACAAAATTGCGGCCCTTTTCCGTGAGGTCGGCTTCGTGGCTTTTCTCGTCAATGGCGAAGAGCAATTCTTCCTTCTCGCGATATAGATCCACTTTCTTCTGATCCTTGTGCAGATCCAGTTCCGCCTGGTTCATCAGCTTGAGATATTCCGGATTCTCCAGAACTTTCATCAGGCCCTCGGATTTCGGCTGGCCGGTTTTGACGCGGAACAGCAGCAGGCCGATTTGATGTTCCAGTTCGGCGGCGTTGGTGATGTTCGAGCCGTCGGTCGGATTCAGTTTTTTGATCAGATCCTCCGCTTCCTTCAAAAACCGGCCGCACAACTGCTGCTGCGCGCGGACGAGCGAATCCACGAGCGGCTTCCACTGCGCGTATTGTTCGTCAAAGGTGTGCACCGCCGGGCCGCTGATGATGAGCGGCGTGCGCGCTTCATCAATCAGGATCGAGTCCACTTCGTCCACGATGGCGAAATAATGGCCGCGCTGGACCTGCTCCTCCTTGCGCGTGGCCATGCCGTTGTCGCGCAGATAATCGAAGCCGAACTCGGCGTTCGTGCCGTAGGTGATGTCGCAGTCGTATTGCTCGCGGCGGACGCTCGGCGGCTGGTCGTGCAAAATCACGCCGACCGTCAGGCCGAGAAATTTGTAGATCGCGCCCATCCATTCGGCGTCGCGCGCGGCGAGATAATCGTTCACCGTGACGACGTGGACGCCGCGGCCGGTGAGCGCGTTGAGATAAACCGGCATGGTGCTGACGAGCGTCTTGCCTTCGCCGGTGGCCATTTCCGCGATCTTGCCGTTGTGCAGGCCGATGCCGCCGATGAGCTGCACGTCGAACGGGATCATTTCCCAGCGGATCGGATGTTCGCGCACGATGACGTCCGCCTTGCTGTCGTTCAGGCGGCGGCAGGCGTTTTTGACCACGGCAAAGGCTTCCGGCAAAATCTCGTTCAGCTTCAGCGCCAGCCCGGCGTTGTCGGTGATCTTGGAAAGTTCTTCCTTCCACGCGGCGGTTTTGGCGCGCAACTCGTCGTCGGACAGCTTCTGCAACCCGGCTTCCAGCTCGTTGATTTGCTTGACGCGCGGCCAGAATTTCCGGACTTCGCGGTCGTTGCGCGACCCAAACAGTTTTTTAATAAGAGCAATCATGCAGTTAAAGAATCCCATAATGACAATCTTTGAAAATAGAACGGAAACGCTACGCGAGAAACGCCCCAGCGTCAAAGTGAATCGCCGCCCTCAAACGCTGGGAACGAAGCCGGCAGTGGCCGGGCGATTCCTTTTGGGAACGGCTCCGATTCACCTTGGAACGAAATGGCTACCAATCGGTTCAGGTATCATTAACTGTTGCCGCCAACCAAACGATCTACATCAGCACCAACCTAGTCAGCGAAACGTATCTGCACGCGATGAATGAAGCCCGCCAGTATCTGGCCGCTGCAGATTACGACAGGGCAGCATCGGCGGTGAATGGAGCGCTCGTGGCCAATGTTGGGGATGTGGACGCATTGGCATTGCTGTGGAATCTTCAACTCGCCAAGACGAAGGCAATTCAGGGCGATTACGCCGGTGGCGTCAAATTATTACAGGCGGCTTTGGTTCAATTGCCAGACAACGATGAGGCCAAGCGACCGCTGGCGGATTACCAGCAACGCGCCGATGCACAGGCTGAACAACTGCGTTCTGCCCGGCTGAACCGGCCAAAACAGGCATTTGATCAGGTGGCGGCCCGTTTCACCGACGCCAACCTGTTTGATGAGCACGATGTCACAACCAGCAAACCGGTCAAAGGCGTGGCGCGGACGGAGCGGAGCATCATCAAACGACAATCCTCAAGCAATTTGCTCAAGTGAGCTTGCCAGTTGAAAATATAGTGGAAACAGACTGTCTCCATAGGTTTGGAGATGGGTTTGAAGTTAAATGTTTGGACGCTACTTCCTCAAGTTGCTAAAATGCGATGGTGAAAGTCCAAACACTTTTGCAAACACGCGTGAGAAGTGAAATGGATCGGCGAAGCCAGTTTCTTCGGCCACTTGTTTGATCAGCACACCGGTCTGTTGTAGCCGTTCGGAAGCATGGTTCATTTTGAGCTTGAGGAGGTATTGATATGGTGTTTGCGGGTCATAGCGCTGAAATAGGCGGCAGAGATAGGCACTGTTGACATGGCATTCTCGGGCAATCTGTTCCAGCGTGCGCAATCGAAGAAAGTGCTTTTCAATAAATAGGTGGCATTGTTGGTATGTTGCAAAAGCTAGTGTATTTGCTCCTTCGACAGGTGCGCACGTGCCATTGATTTTAAGCGCCAGGCATTCAAGCAGTTTATTGCACAAAGTCGCGCTGCCGTTATGCATTTGAAGTCCTGCATTTATAATTTCATCGAACAACGATTGCAATGCGTTTGCGGGGAACACTTTGGAGACGCTTTCAGAAGTCAGTTTGCAAACGTCCAATAAGTTCACAGCCTTAGTTCCGGTAAAATCTACAAAGTATTTGACCAGCGGATCTTTGGCATTACCGGTTATCTGATGCGGAATACCAGGCCCATAGGAGAACAACCCACCGGGTTGCAAGGTATGTATCTGATCTTTTAGCTTCAGCTCGCCGCTGCCGCAGGCCACATACTCAATGGAGTAAAATGGAAACGTGTCTCGGCGGACGGCATAGTCCGGCGTGCAGTGCTCCAGCCCGCCGCAGACAACAACCAACGGGCGGTTCCGGGGTGGCTTGAGGTCGAGATAAAAACGCCGCGCGGCGGCAACGTCGGCGGAAAAGAACTCCGGGGACATTGATCTGGACTTTGCCGGTGGAAATCGTGATTTCACAGGTTCAGGTCAATAATATCCATGCTCAAGTCAAATATAACCATTCCCACGCTGCTTTGTCGAAGGTATTTTGTGTGTGTTTAGATTGAGCCGCCTTTGATCAATCCTGATCAAGCGGACACTGACAAAGGGCAAATTTATGACAGACAAAAAACGAATCGTAGAAAAAGACCCCCCGCTGAAGAAGAATGATTTGATTGTCATCACCGGCGCGGGCGGATTCATCGGCGGCAACCTCGCCCTTTATTTCAGAAAGAAAGGCTTCACCAACATCCGCGCCGTGGACAAGAAACCGCTTTACGAATGGTATCTGCACGTGCCCGGCGTCCAGAACCTCTGTCTGGATGTAAGCCACGAGAACAATTGCCATCGCGTCTGCGAAGGCGCGGTCGAGGTTTACAATCTGGCGGCGGACATGGGCGGCATGGGTTTCATCGAGCGATTTCGCGTCGAATGTCTGCGCTCGATTCTCATCAATACGCACATGATTGAGGCGGCTTACCAGGCCGGGACGCGGCGCTATTTTTATTCCAGCTCGGCCTGCGCCTACAACACGCTGCTGCAAAAAGATCCGAACGTCCGTGCGCTCAAGGAATCCGACGCGTATCCGGCGATGGCCGAGCGCGGCTACGGCTGGGAAAAATTAATCTCCGAAATGTTCTGCGAGGAATACTGGCACGAGCGTGGCGTGAAAACGGCGATCGCCCGATTCCACAATGTTTATGGCCCGCATGGCACCTGGGACGGCGGCCGCGAAAAGGCGCCCGCCGCGCTGTGCCGCAAGGTCATTGAGGCAATGGCCACCGGCAAGAAGGACATCACGATCTGGGGCAACGGCGAGCAGACGCGAAGCTTCATGTATATTGACGACTGCGTGCAGGGCATTGACAAGATCATGCACTGTGACGACCTGATCGCCACGCCGATCAACCTCGGCTCAAGCGAACTGGTTTCCATCAACGAACTCCTCTCGAAGATCGAAAAAATCGCCGGCGTGAAGATGAACCGCAAATACGACCTGCCCGCGCCGCAGGGTGTGGCCGGCCGCAACTCGGACAATACCTTCATCAAACAAATCCTCAAGTGGGAACCGAGCACGACCTTGAACAAAGGTCTGGCGGATACTTACGCGTGGATCAAGACGCAATACGACGCGCGCAAGGCCGGCAAGCGCGTCGGCATCGGTTGATGATTTGGATTCACAAGAAGTCCAGCCGCTGATGAACGAGTCTTTCAGTGGCGAAACTGAATGGAAAAATGGTCAATTCAAACAAAATGAAAATAAATCCACATCTCGCTTCATTCCTATTTTTGACGATTTTTTCCGCCGTCACACTGGCCGGACCCATGAATCTTCCCATCACGCCCGGCCCGTTCCAGCCCACGATGGACTCGCTCACGAATTATTCTTGCCCGGAATGGTTCCGCGACGCGAAGTTCGGCATCTGGGCGCACTGGGGGCCACAGGCCGTGCCGGAGATGGGCGACTGGTATGCGCGCAAAATGTATCAACAAGGCTCGGCGGACTACGAAGATCATTTGAAACGCTGGGGCCATCCCTCCACCAATGGCTGGAAGGACATCATCCCGTTGTGGAAGGCGGAGAAATGGGATCCCGAAAAATTGATGGAACTCTACAAAAAGGCCGGCGCGCGATATTTTGTCAGCATGGGTTCGCATCACGATGATTTTTTCCTGTGGAATTCGCCGCTGCACCAATGGAACGCCGTGAACTACGGGCCGCACCGCGACGTGGTGGGCGAATGGCAGAAGGCGGCGAAGAAAAACGGACTGCCATTCGGCGTTTCCGAGCATCTTGGCGCGAGCTTCACCTGGTTTCAGGACGCGCACAAATCCGACCGCACCGGTCCGCTCGCCGGTGTGCAGTATGACGGGGCCAATTCCAATTACTGGAACCTGTATCATTTCCCGGCCAAACCGGGCGACACCGGCTGGTATTCCAAAGACCCGCGCTGGCAGCAGCAATGGTATGATGAAATCCGAGAACTCGTGGACGATTATCATCCCGATCTGCTTTACAGCGACGGCGGCGTGCCCTTCGGCAACGAGGTTGGTTTGAGCCAAATTGCTAATTTTTACAATGACAGCCTTCAACACAATCACGGCGAGATGCGGGCGGTTTACACTTGCAAGCAACCTTCCAACGGCCGCTGGGTGCAGGACTACGAACGCGGCGTCAATGGCCGCATTGATCCATATCCGTGGCAGTGCGACACCTCCATCGGCGACTGGTTTTACAACAAGCACTGGAAATATCAGCCGTTGAGCTGGACGGTTCACATGCTCGTGGACATTGTCAGCAAGAACGGCAACCTGCTGCTCAACGTTGTGCTGCGGCCGGACGGTTCGCTCGATCCCGAAGTGGAGACGATGCTGCATCAGCTTGCCGACTGGACGGCGGTGAACGGCGAGGCGATTTACGGCACACGGCCGTGGCTGGTTTATGGCGAAGGCGAAGTCAAAGCCAAAGGCGGCGCGTTCAAGGAAAACTTTCAATACACCGCCAAGGACATCCGTTTCACGACCAAGGGCAAAATGCTTTACGCGATTGCGCTGGGCTGGCCGGACGACGGCAAGCTGACCATCAAATCGCTTGCGAAAACAGATGACGCGGCGGTGAACCAAATCAGGCGCGTCGAGCTGCTTGGCTGCAAGGGCAAATTGAATTTCACGCAGACGACGGACGGTTTGACGGTGGCACTGCCGGACAAAAATAAATTGCCGGACGCCGGAGTCGGAGACCTGACCTGCGCGCTGCGCATCACCGGCAAAAATCTCAAGCCGGCCCAATGATGGTTTCCACACTTTCGGCCGGACATTTCGATGCAACCAAAAACTTCCCCCGTCGCCAAACTGATCGGTTCCATTCCCCACCGCCTGCAACTTGCGGGCGGCTGGATTGACCAGCCGTTCGTTTCGCGCCACAACCCCTGGCCGCCCGGCTCGATGGTGGTGGTGCAGATCGAGCCAGACTTCCGCCCGATGGACCGTTCCGGCATCGCCAGCGGCACGCGCGCCATTGCAATGAAATTGTGGAATGGCAAATTGCCAGACCGTCCGCCGGACGAGCTCGTGTGCGAGCTTTATGACGCGGAAAACCAGGGCAAGGCGGCGCCGAGCGGTTCGCAGGACATGATCGGTTTGATTTATCCGGGCGTGAACCGGCTGGATTATGAATTCAAAATTCATGGCGGCGTTTTTCCCGCGCACATCGAGTCGTGCAACCGCCCGAAAGTCGCGCGCTGGCTTGAAAATGTTTTGCACCTGTTGCCCGTCGAGCCGCGACCGGACGATTACGATCCGCTCGGAAATAAAAATCTTTCTCCGAATTGGGTTGCCAAACTCGGCCAGTCGGGAAAGGACTGCTACGACGCGATTGTCAACATGGACGTGAAGGCGCTGGGCGCATCGCTGAACCTGAACATGAAATGCTGGGAGACGCTGCTGCCACAGGTCGTCCGGCATCCGGCGCTGTGCGTGGATTTGATGCCGCTGCTCAAGGCTTATCAGCGGCAGTATCCGGGCGCGATGTTTTCCGGCTGCGGCGGCGGTTATCTCATCGTGGTTTCGGAAAAACCGGTGCCGGGTGCATTCACAGTGAAAGTCCGCATTGCGCAAAAATGAATTCCCCAAAACAGATCATCGTCAGCGGCGGATTTGATGACCTCAAGTCACGCGACCTGCGTTTTCTGGAAGAGGCGGCGAGGCTGGGCGAACTTACCGTGCTGCTCTGGCCGGATGCGACGCTGCAAAAACTCACCGGCCAGGCGCCAAAATTTCCGCTGGCCGAGCGGCGGTATTTTTTGAACGCGGTTCGTTACGTCAGCAAAGTCATTGAAGCCGACGGCCCGGCCGGCTTCGACTCGCTGCCGGAAAATTTGTCGACGCACCTTTGGGCGGACGTTGAATCTCCGTCGAATCCGGCACGCGAAAAATTCGGCCGCGAAAATAAAATTGCCTACCGCGTTTTCACGGCGGCCGAGTTGAACGGTTTTCCCGAACCGCCGCCCATGCCGTCCGTGCCCGGCCGGAAGAAAGTGGTCGCCACCGGCAGCTACGACTGGTTTCATTCCGGTCATGCCCGGTTCCTCGAAGAAGCCAGCGCCTATGGCGATCTCTATGTTGTCGTCGGTCACGACGCGAACATCCGGCTGCTCAAGGGCGAATGCCATCCACTGATTCCGCAGGACGAACGTCGTTACGTCGTCGGTTCGATCAAATTTGTGAAGCAGGCGTTGATTTCCAGCGGAGATGGCTGGTTGGACGCCGATCCCGAAATCAAGAAATTGCGGCCGGACACTTACGTCGTCAACGAGGACGGCGATCAGGGCGGCAAACGCGAGTATTGCCAGAAGCTCGGTATCGCATACCTTGTGCTCAAACGCACCCCCGCGCCCGGCCTGCCCCGGCGTTCCAGCACGGATTTGCGGGGATTTTAACTGGATAAATCATTCCTTATGCTAAAAACCGGCATTCTCAATCCGCAGATCAACTCGCTGTTGAGCCGCGTCCGCCACACCAACACGCTCGTCATCGCCGACCGCAGTTTTCCGTTCTGGCCGATGATCGAGACGGTGGACATCTCGCTCATGGACGATGTGCCCACTGTTTTGCAGGTGCTGTTCGCGCTCCGCCCGAACTTCCAGATCGGCAAGGCGTGGATGGCGCGGGAATTTTTGAAGGCAAACACCGCCAAAACGCGTGCCACTTTTGCCGGGGCCTTGCACGGAATGGAGTTGATCCATGAGCCGCATGTTGAATTCAAAAAACGCGTGCCGCACGTCATCGGCCTGATCCGCACCGGCGACACGACGCAATATGCAAACCTCATTTTGGAAAGCGCCTAGGCGGCCACTCATCCCCAAATACACATGACACCGACAGCACAATCCACCGCGCCGGACGGTCAATCCAAAGGCATGTTCCGCATGGCGGACGGCCGGAATTATTTCATCACCTTTGTGCTGGTCACCTCGCTGTTTCTGCTGTGGGGTTTTTGCAACGGGATGATTGACATCCTGAACAAGCATTTTCAGGACTCGCTGCACATCAACAAGCAGCAGTCGGGCCTCGTGCAGTTCGCAAATTATCTGGGCTATTTTCTGATGGCGGTTCCCGCCGGTTTGATCGCGCGCAAGTTTGGTTACAAGGGCGGCATCCTGGTCGGACTGGTGCTGATTGCCAGCGGCGCCTTTTGGCTGATCCACGCGGCGGGCATCGGCACCTATTCGGCTTTTTTGCTGGGATTGTTCGTCATCGCGGCGGGCATGACGTGCCTGGAGACCATCGCCAATCCTTACACGACCGTGCTCGGCCTGCCGGAACATGGCGCGACGCGCATCAACATCGCGCAGACATTTAACGGCGTGGGCTGGATTCTTGGCCCGATCGTGGGCGGATACTTTGTTTTCGGAGGAGGTGGCGGATCGAGTGATGCGGCTGGCGCAGCCGCCTCAGCCACCAATGCGGTAGCAGCCACCGCCGGGGCGATTGTCACAGCCACCAACGCTGTGGTTGCCAATGCGGGCAATGCCGTCGTGGCCGCCACCAATGCCAATGCCGGCCTGTCCATCCCCTATCTGGGCATCGGCATTCTTGCGGCGCTGTTGCTGGTCGTATTCATTTTCGGGCCGGTGCCGGATTTGCATGCCGAGGATGCAAGCAAAAAATCCGCCGATCAAACAACCAGCCTCAAACCTACCGGTGGCCAGTTGGCGGGCATCGGCATCGCATTGGTGGTTGTGTGGGGTCTGCTGTATTTCTTCATCGCGCCGATTATGGGACTGGTCTGGGCGCTGGTCAATTTGCCCGCCAATCTGCTCGATCCGACCAAATACGGTTTGATCACCGTTGCCTACATCGGATCGTTCATCGTGGTGTCAAAGAACTGGGACATGTTCCGGCGCAAACACTTTACGCTCGGCGTAGTCGCGCAATTTCTTTATGTCGCGGCGCAGACCGGCATCTTCAGCTTCTGTGTCAATTACATCATCGAGAACGACGCCGCCGTGACGCCGGCGAAAGCCGCCACGATGCTGGGCGGAATTGGTTTTGTGCTGTTCACGGTTGGACGCATTTGTGGCAGCGCCGTTATCAGCCAATGCAAGCCCCACCTCGTTCTCGCGGCTTACGCGGCCATCAACGTGGTGTTGGCGGCGGTGTGCATGGGTGGCGGCAAGATGGGTTTGATCGCGCTGTTCGGCACGTTCTTCTTCATGTCCATCATGTTCCCGACCATTTTTGCCTTGGGTATTCGCGGGCTGGGCGACCATACCAAACTCGGTTCCTCGCTCATCGTCATGTCCATCGTCGGCGGAGCAATTGCGCCGCCATACATGGGCCACATCGCGGATGTGCATTCCATGCGCGCGGGCTTTATTGTGCCGCTGGTGTGTTTTGTCTTCATCGCCATTTACGGTGCACTTTGGCAGAAGCTCGAAGACAAGGATCGTCTTGTGTGACGGATTTGTCCTTATACAAGGACATTCACGACGCTGCCACAACGCGAGCATATTGAATTTCATCGCACGGCTCGCCGGTGAGATGTTGAAGATCCTTCAGTAACGTCAAATTCATCGGTTGCACTTTAGCATCTTGAAATCGTCAGAATCGAATCTCAACACAGACGACAAATCCGACAACTGTTGGCTATCTGGTATTCCAGTGCATTCTTCCCATGAACGGACTAACGCTGTTGCAATACCCATTTTTGCCGCCACATGGCTGGGTGTGAGATTTTTCTTGATTCGCTTGATCTTAAGCAAATCACCGGCGTTTTTTATATTGATTTTCAACATTTTACGCCACTTCAGGCTCGCTAGAATGGCTGGATGTTTCAGTTGAACGGAGCGATGTGCAATACCCAGCAGGGCTACTCTCCCCAAGGAGAGGACCTGCCGGAGCCGGATTTCCGATTCACGAAATTCCATCCGGCCAATCCCGTCGCACGATATTCCAGAGACGCAGTGAACATTTCTCCCTCTCCTCGGAGGAGCAGGGCTGGGGTGAGGACGGTCGTTAAATCCAAAAGTAAAAACCGCGCGCAGCCCGCTTTAAACAAAGGGTCAAACCCACCCTTCGAAAACCACGCGGGCGCGCGCGGCGTAATCAAACCGGTTCAGGCGACCTGTGCCGGCTGGGAATTAAGCAGCTTGTTCGCCTTCGGCGGCGTCGCCTTGCGGATGACGCCGGCGGCGCGCCGGGCTGCCTCGGAAATCTGTTTCAGATGCGGCATCAGTGTCGGATCACCGCCGTGATGGAGCAGCAGCCGGTCGGCATAGCCCTGAACGATGGTCAGGATGTTGTTCAACTCGTGCGCGACGGACGGCGCCATGTGCCGCGTCGGGTCAAAGTTGGAATTGGGTTCGCGCCAGCTTGCGGTTCCTTCGGGCTCCGGCGTTGCCGGCAAATTATTTTGGATGGAATTGTCAGAAGACATTGCGCGAAAAACAGCAGTTTTTGCGCCACGTTTCAGGAAAAATGAGGCCTGATTTTCCTAATGTTCAAGATGATTGGCGGCCAATCCGGGTTCAGAAACCAAATCGAACGTGATGGGCTGCTCCAAAACAGGACAGCTTCAACATCCGTAGCGGCGCGTCGGCAGACCGCCGCTAATTTTTTTAAATTAAAAATGCAGCTTTCTGCCGAAAAGCCGCCACGTCCGCCAGCGCTTCAATCTTGTTTCTTCATTCCTCATTCTTCATCATGCCTTTTCGTTTATGAACCTCGCGCCTGAATCCATCGGCCTCATCGCCGGCAACCGCTCCTTGCCGCTGGAGTTTGCCCGGCTCGCCCGCGCCGCCGGCGTCAAGCGCATCGTCTGCACCGCCGCCGAGGGCGAGACCGACCCCGCGCTCGCGCCGCTCGTGGACGACATCGTCTGGCTCAAGGTCGGCCAGCTCGGCAAGATGATTTCCACCTTCACCAGCCGCGGCGTGAAGCAGGTCGTCATGCTCGGCCAGATTGCGCCGAAAAACCTGTTTGATTTCCGGCCCGACCTGCGCGCGATGGGCGTCTTCATGCGGCTTAAGGAAAAAAACGCGCACACGATTTTCGGCGCGGTGGCGGACGAATTGAAAAAGGACGGCGTGGAACTGATTGATGCCACGCCGTGGCTCGCGCCGCTCATGCCACAGACCGGATTCCTGCTCGGCCCGAAGCTTTCCGACGGGCAAAAGGCCGATGTGGCATTTGGTTTCAAAATTGCCAAGGGAGTTTCGCGGCTGGAGGTTGGCCAGTTGGTCATCGTCAAAAACGGGACGGTGCTGGCGGTGGAGGGCTTTGAAGGCACGGACAAATGCCTGGCGCGCGGCGGCGAACTGGCGGGCAGGGACGGCGGCGCGGTGGCCGTCAAGGTCGCCAAGCCGGAACACGACATGCGCTTCGACATTCCGTGCATCGGCCTGCAGACGCTGGAGACGTGCCGCGCGACCGGCGTGGCCGTGCTGGCGCTCGAATCCGGCAAGACGCTGTTGCTCGAACGCGAGGCCTGCGCCGAGCTGGCAAAAAAAAATCGGCTGACGCTCACGACCATCTGATGAAAGCGCAAATCGAAAGTTATATTGTGGGGATTCAATTCACGAAAGGTTTCAAAGCCGAGCGATTTGTGACCGTGCTGGGAATTCCGCCAGTCGAATCAGCCGAGACTGCGGGGCGCGTTCAAATCGTGAAAGATGCAAAGCAAATGAAAGCAATATGAAGCGCGTGAAACGAATTGTGATTTGCAGTGCCTCCGCAATCATTATTTATTCAACTATCTACGCCGTTTTATATTGCAATCGGAAACCAGCCGGCGACCTCGCATAGCCCAAGTCGCCGACCACGAGGTCTGGCCGCCAGCCCAGGCGCTGCCAGCATTGCCGGATGCTGCCCTTGAGCAGATAGCCTTCCGGCACATGTGCGGGCGTGGCCCAACTGACCAGCGGCACCAACAGCACCGCCGGCTCATAAAGGCGCAGCCACAAACGTTTTTGTAACCGACGAAAAACCGGGTGTGACCGGCTTTGAGCGAGCGCGCCCCGAGCGTGGCGCGCTGGGCCGACCAAGCGCCACGGTCTTTTTTTTATCGGCGGTAGCCGCCGGCAAATCGGTGGCGTCAACGATGGCGACGGTCTGGCCGCCCGCCGGCAGGAACGGCAGGAGTTGTTTGACCAGATGTTCATTGATGGTGCGCAACGCCGCCACTCCGGCGCGGGCGCGAAACTCATGCAGCCTCCGGACATCGGGGGTGCGCTGCCGATGGGGCAGCCGCGCAAAACGTCGCCAAGCACGTGCTCCGGCAGCAACCGGACGACGGCGTTAAAACTGTGCGCCGGGGTCAGCAACGCCAGCAAGTGAATCCGCCGGTAGTGGTATAGTTTGAATCTGGAGACTGGGGTTTTCCTAGTGGCGCAAGGAATGCCCTAGTTGCCATCCGACGGACCGGCCATGATAATGATGAGTGAACAAAGAAATCGAAGATTTGAATGGCGGTCGTCCGCCATTAGTTAAAAACCTTAAAATAAACCAACCTTATTGGGTTCAATGCGATGGATATAGTTGTTTGGCGATTATGAGCAGCACCGGCAAATGGGAAACCGTCTCGACTGGGAAAGAAGTAACTGGCGTTACAAAAGTGCTTTCTGGCTAAATCAAACCAACAATTTCTCCCAGCGTCCAGACGTGATTTGAAATCCCCGCCTCCATCGCCGGCGTAACGCGCAAGGTTTGGTGAACGCGGGCAAAATTGTAATGCGTGTAATGCAGGGCAATCGCCGATTCGGGAAAGATTCAAGTCCAAAGCGCGATTTACGATTTCAAACTATACCACTACCAATCCGCCAAAGCTGGGCGGCGCTGAAAAAAGGGCGCGGCCCTGGCTGCGCGCGAGTCGTCAGGAGCGTGTTGATAAATTGATCCGGAACAAAAGCCGAAAGCGTTTCCAACAGTTCAGCCGTGCCGGTCGGTGGTAGTGGTGATTGCATCGTAAATGCCTACCGCAAAAATCCCCACCTGTCGCGCCGCTTTATCCCAATAACAATTTTAAGCAGCTAGCCATTGAACAGCAGCCTCCTGCATTGTATCTCGTAACACCCTCCGGTAGGGACATTGCGCTGCGATGTCCCCGCTGGCGCTTCCCAGATTTTCGGCCGGTGGAATCTTTAAAGACCTGCCCGCTGGGAACAGGAAAGCGCGGGCATTGGTGGCACTCCGCAAGGAGCGGCGCAGCGCGCCTTTCCTACCTCGATTGGTGCCCGGCCTCAAGGCAGTGGCCCGCCGCAAGAAATGGTGGCACTCCGCAAGGAGCTGGGGAATGGCTCGAATCCCGGCGCTAATCCCAACGGGATTATATAATTCAGATCAGGGTTGCAAGGAATGAACTACCTTGGGAAATCCAATCAAGATTTATCTGCCCGGAACGGCTTGCCCAGCCCGGCTCCAAATGCGCGGTCGGGTTACACCCCATATCCTTCGCAGGCTTTTCCGGCGATGTTATACCAGAGCAGAAAACTAAATTCGGGATTCCGACAACAAACAAATTGAAATAGACAAAAGCATCATGACAAAAAAATTTAAAAATCAGGCCGGTATAAATTGCAAAAAATGGTCCCCGTCGGGCTTTATGCTTGTGGCTGCCGGGATGTTCCTGTGCTGCGGGGCGGAAGCCGCGCAACTGCCAGTGAACCTTGGAACGGCCGGCAATTATGTGATTCTGTCAAAATCAGGCATTTCAACGGTTCCAACCTCCGCAATTACCGGAGATATTGGCGTAAGCCCCATCTCCGCCACCGCCATAACCGGATTTTCATTAATGCATGCGAATGCCAGTGCATTCGCGACATCCGCCCAGGTTGTGGGAAAAGTTTACGCCGCCAACTATGCGAATCCAACTCCTGCCAACCTGACCACGGCTGTCGCCAATATGCAAACGGCCTACACTGACGCCGCCGGACGAAGCAATCCCAATTTCACCGAACTGGGTGCCGGCCAGATTGGCGGGCTGACTCTCGTCTCCGGTCTTTATAAGTGGGGCACCAGTGTTTTGATATCATCCGATGTCACCCTCAATGGTGGCGCAAACGATGTCTGGATATTCCAGATTGCGGGGAATATCACCCAGGCGAGCGGAACGAAAATTCATCTGGCTGGCGGGGCCATGGCCAAAAACATTTTCTGGCAGGTCGCCGGTCAGGTCGCGCTGGGAACGACGAGTCACTTTGAGGGGATCATCATGTCCAAAACATTGATCAGCCTGGCAACCGGTGCCTCGATCAATGGCCGGCTGCTGGCACAGACTGCGGTCACTCTTCAGGGCAACGCCGTCACGACGCCGGCTTCGGCGGCAGCAGCACTCACACTGGTATCAGCGGCAGTCGTCACCGGTCCTTACTTGGACGCCATCGGCCAATCACTGAATCTCGTGACCAAGACCATTTCCGTTCCCTTGTCGGGCCGCGTGCAGTTCTATCGGATCCGTTCAGCGACAACGCTTACCATTAAGGGCATTACCATTACTGGTGGCAACGCGGCAATAACGTATAACTAAAATTGTGCGATATGCAAATGGGTGCTGACGGCAAAGACTGGCCGGCGGCAAATGGTGCCCGACCGGAAATGGGGAGTGCGCGCCTCTGGCGTGCGTTTTCAGGCGTCGCGCCGGAAAATCGTCCCGTCTAAAATGATTTCACGAAGGTTCGGACGGGACACCCAAACCAACACGCGGGACGCGTGTGCTCCCCAATTCATTCCATTCCAAATTCAAAATTCAAAATTCCGAATTAGAAACGGCTCGGCCGCAGGCAGTGGCACTCCGCAAGGAATGGTGGCACTCCGCAAGGTGCGGGGCTGGGGAATGGCTCGAATCCCGGCGGCGCGTCCATCCGGGGTAAACTCACCCAAGGCTCCAACATCGAAAAATCCGATGCCGGCTGTTTTTTTATCAATTTGTTTTTGCGGCCGGCGGGATCTAGGGTGGCGACATGAAAACTTCCAAACCCATTTCATTGGTCAGGGCCGCTCCAAGCAAGCGATGTGGAGATGTGGCCAAATTCATCCTGCTCCTGCCCTTCGTGGCGACGATGTTCGCAGTAAACGGCTGCACCTATTTCAACGATGCCAGCGAGCCTGCATCCTGGCCAAAGCCCGTTTCCGTCACTGACCCGAAACAGTTTGACGGAGTTTATACCAACCAAAATGTCAAGGTTACGAACTACCGGTCCGGCGTCCCCGTCCCCGACCTGTTTGACTTCATCACCGGTCGAAGGACTACGAACGGAGTGCAAGGGAGCCAGGTGGAGATACGCGCAGCCAAAGATGGGAGCGCGCTGCATGTTCGTCTTTTGGATGGGCACGGGTTGGAAATCGCGGCAACCGACCTGCATCGCGGTTCCGACTTTGACCTGTCCGGCAACGCTCTGGCTTTATACGGACCCTTTTCAGGCTACCACGGCTCATCGGGAAACCTTGGTGCCGGAGTAGGGCATCAAACGGCCAGGTTGTATGTTTCATCAACCCACGATCTGCTGGGGACGCTGTCTAAAACCAACTTTGCGCTTCTGTTTTATTTCGTTCCGAGCGTGCTCGGCGGCCAGGATTGGATTCTCTGGCCGAGGTTGGCCAGTTCCTGAAGCTTTTTAGCTGGAGAGTGAATGGTGGCGGCCGGCGGCAAAGGGTGGCCCGGACGGGTCAGCAAAATGGCTTGAATCCTGGCCTAACATCCTCGAAACCGATTAGAACCCGGTGCCCGGTGGCAACCGCGCTATCTGGAGATGGGTGGAGGAACCCGCTGAAGAAGCGTGATGTCACCGGACAATGAATCATCTCACGCGCAGCCTCAATTCTCCATGGGGTGTTTTACCCACGCCCAATCCCAGTCGCTCCGCTCGGCGACCCGCAAAGATACACAGGTGTTCACCCCATTGTGAGACGGTCGCCCGCCGCTTAAGGTCATCAATGATGAAAACAAAAGAATTGCGGTTATTTGGCCTGGCCATCGCGGCCGGAGGATTTGGGTTGTTATCCGGCTGTGTCGTTGCGCCAAATGGACAGGTGGTGGGGGTTTGGCCATTCGTGGTGGTGGCTCCGCAACCAGTGGTCTATGCGGCACCGCCCCCGGTTGTCTATACCGGCCCGGTAATGGTTCCTGACAGTTACGTCTGGGATGGTTACGAATACGTCGGTTTCGTTGGCGACCAGTATTACTATCTGGGACCTGGCAATGTCTGGCTGTTCTGTGACTCCGTCCGGCTGGAGCGTTTTCATGGCTGGGAAGGCGGCCATCAAGATTGGCGGAACCACGCCACTCGCAATGACCGTTACCGGACTGATCGGAACGGCCATGTTCAACCAAGGCATGACGGTGAGAAAGGGTGAACCTCGGCCTGGCTTTTGGGACAATCCGCGCTCCGGTAGGGACATTGCGCTACGATGTCCCCGCTGGCGCTTCCCTGATTTTCGGCCAGCGGAATCCTTAAAGACCTGCCCGCGGGAACAGGAAAGCGCGGGCATTGGTGCACTCCGCAAGGAGCGGCGCAACGCGCCTTCCCTGCCTGATTTGGTGGCTGGCGGCAATGGTGCCCGACCGGAAGGTCTGGGCCGTGCAAGGAGTATGCATTCCATTCCGAATGCAAAATTCCGAATTTTAAATGGCCCGGCCTCAGGCAGTGGCCTACCGCAAGGAGTTCGGACGGAATACAATGGACCTGCGATGCGCAAGCATCCCGGACTGCTAAAATGCTGGACTTTCCACCAGACGTTCAAGAAATGAAGCGATGGGCTTGATGCCGTAATGAAACCCCGATTCATCCTGATAACCCAGGGGAATTCTGGCGCGGATACCGGCCTGAAATGCCGCAATTATTGCTTGTAAATCACGGTGGCGAATCCGTTTCGCGGATTTTCTTCTATGATTAGGCACACCAGATTATAACCCGGCTGGAGGAGGGATGATATGGGGTGTTCTGCTAATATGCATTCGACAAGCGTTTAACCAACGTCCCGGCGGCAAAGGGTGGCCCTGCCTCAGGCAGGGGTCCACCGCAAGGTGCTGGGGAATGGCTCGAATCCCGGCGCTATAATGTATGCGGCTGGCGGGCCATGTCTGGTTTTTGACATTGAGAAATTCAATACCGTCAAAAGTTTATCAATTTGAGCCATTCACTGGCCGGCTTTATGGTTGCGGCATGAAAACTTTCAAACATGCGATCAGGATTCTCATCAGTTCGCCGCTTCTTTGGATTGGCACCGCGGGTGTGCTGGTTTCGTTTTCAACTTATGCCCTGTTATGGTCGGGTCACCTCATGATTTTGGCTGAACTGGCCGATGCTTTGCACCTCGGCCTTTACATTGGATCATTGTTTGCATTCAGTTTCATGGCCAGCATTTGTCTTGTTATCGCCGGTTTGCTGATCGGGATCATTCGCCTTTGCCGGAAACTGAATGAGCATACCGCCGCCGGAGCAACGGAGCCCCAGCAAACTGACAGCGTGATGGCCAACGACCTGAGGCAATGTTCGGAATTTGATATGGGGAGGCCGCGCCATAATTGGAAGCGGTGGATGTTGCTGTCCGGTCTTTTGGGATTCCTGGTCCTGCTGGCGGCGGCGATGCAGCAACCCGGATTTATGAATTATCAGGCGTCACCGCGCTACACTCTGCGCATCGTTGACAATGCCGGGCAGCCGCTGCCCGGGGTTCGCGTGGTTCATGCGTGGGGGCTTGATATTTATAATCATGGCGAAAACGAGGCCAACACCGACGGCAACGGGATGGTTGCTTTCGATCCCGTTAATGTGGCGATTCCGGTTGGTGCCTGGGTGAAAATGCTCCGCATTCTCCATGTCAACGTGCGGCCTTCGGTCCGAGGACTGGGCTGGGAAAATTACACCTCTTCTCGATTGAGCATCTTCCTGCCGGAAGGCTATGAGCTTGATCCGGGTTATACCGCCTGGAGCAAAATGCCACCCGCTTATGGCAACAGCTACACTACCGCTGCCGGATTCTTTATCAAAGCGCCTTCGACCGATTTGTTGATACATGTCCCGGATTTCGTCAAACCCCGGACCAAAATGCAATATAACTTTCAAATGCCACACATTGATGTCTTCTTTCCGGATAGCAGGCACGAGTTTGAACTGCCCGTTCGCAAAGCCGGATAACTGAATACCGGCAAAACGGATTTGAAATGAGTCTCGTCACCTCGTCTGCTACCCTGATTTGGCAGGAACATTGCGCTGCGATGTCCCCGCTGGCGCTTCCCTGATTGTCGGCCAGCGGAATGTTTAAAGACCGGCCTGCCGGGGACTGGAAAGCGCGGGCAGGGGACGGCGCAGCGCGCCATCCCTACCTGATTTGGTGGCTGGCGGCAAAGACTGGCCGGCGGCAAGGGTGCCCGGGGTCTGGCCCGTGCAAGGAGCAATCTTCAATTCCGAATTCAAAATTCCGAATGCCGAATTTGAAACGGCCCTGTCGCAGGCAGTGGCCCGCCGCAAGGAGCTGGCGGATGGCTCGATTCCTGGCTCTAAATCGCAAACCCGTTTGCCCTTTGAAATACATCGTCATCTAGTGGGCATAACACTCCACTATGTTTGCATCCATTCTCCGGTTAGTATCATTTCGTGTTGCCACTATTATTCATTCTTTCAGCTCCAGAACCAACTGGCACCAATGCGACCGGCGTCGTCGCACCTGAACTAATTTACTCGGTGGCGTATACCAGCACGGAGCTTCTCAAAACCAATAAATCCTTTGGAAATACTGTCAATTTATGGCGGGATTTTAGTGACGTTGATATTCCTAAAGCAAGTTACGTATTCGAGTCTGAACTTGAAAACCCGTCCGCAACATATGATTTGGCAACGAATGAAAGTGCAGATGGATATGTTCATTCATCACGGTTGACCGTTGAAAACAAAGCGGTCAACTATTCGTTATTTACTAACGGAGACTTTTCAGCCGCGTTCAACCTGACGCCGCTATTCCTCAGACCGGAGGATAATATTCCCACACAGGTGATACCTGGTTTGAGTGCAAGTTTCCACTTTTGAACACTGGATAAAACCGGCTTTGGGACAATTTGTGCTCCGGCACGGAACCCGTAGACGACGTGAGGAGGCCGTTGATTCAATTCCGAATTCAAAATTCCGAATGCCGAATTTTAAATGGCCCGGCCTCAGGCAGTGGCCCGCCGCAGGTGGTCTGGACGGTGCTATGGGTAAAACACCCCATATACAAATCTTCCGGCGTGGAAGAAAAATGGTTTAGCTCGGTGGCGGTCGTTTCTTCAGCGGACATCCCCTGTCCCACCTCCTTGGCGGCTGCCGCCGGGCCGTATTGTCGGGTGTCCCTATTGGGACGAAGGATGATTGGTGGCCTATCGGTCGGTCGCCGATTCGCCGGGCCATGAAGCAGGCCCATGACCAGTAGCGCAGGCAGCAATCAAACCCGCATACACAGCACCGTAAAAGACCGGATGCTCTTTTGGCGTGAATGACTTTTCCGTGGATTCCCGATCCTCTCTCTGTTGCTGTTCCCAGGCTGCTTTATCGCCAGCCGGAGGTTTTAGTGATGAACAACCGCCACACATCGAGGCCAGGCCAATGGCTGGAATCAGCATTTGTGTCAGCAGCTTCATGGTTGTTCAGAGTTAAAAGTATCGAGTCCAGCCCAGCCGTAATGAATCTGACGAACGATTTTGGATTATTATTCACTACCCGAACGGGTCCGGGAAATGGCTCGAATGCTGGTTTTAAACCGAAGATCCATTGTGCCAGATTTGCGTCAAATCAGTGGTTATGGTTGGGAAACCGGGTGAACCTCCAGCCAGCGCCACTATGACCCTTGCTACCCTGATTTGGTAGGGACCATTGCGCTGCGATGTCCCCGCTGGCGCTTCCCTGATTTTCGGCCAGCGGAATCTTTAAAGACCTGCCCGCCGGGGACTGGAAAGCGCGGGCAGAGGACGGCGCAGCGCGCCAGTCCCTACCTAATCTGGTGTCCGACCGGAAGGGCTGGCCCGTGCAAGGAGCATGCATTCCATTCCGAATGCCGAATTTGAAATGGCCCGCCGCAAGGAGAGGGGCGGGATTGGGCGCAACGGAAAGTGAACTCGTCCACATGAATCCGATTGACCGTTGACATCTTTTCCCGCCGTGGCACGTTCCATGTCAGGTTTGATCGGCTTTTTAATTTGGTGAACCGGATGGAAATAAAAAATATGAAATTGATGATTTTAACCCTGGCAACGGCAATGTTCGCGATGCGATTGCCAGCACCCCCGGTCCCTCCCGTGCTTTCCATCAGCCAGGTGGTGTCGAACAGCGTTACCATCACGGTAATTGGTGGCGATCCCTATAATTATGTCCTTCAAACGTCCACCAACCTGACTTCTCCAAACTGGGTGATTATCGCAACAAATTATGCGATAGCTGCTCCAGTTGTCTTTACAAACATCCCCGCCACGAATGCCACCGAGTATTTTAGGATGAAAAATCCGCCTTGACCGCCTTGAGTTTCTTTAGAGCAAAGCACAGGTTAAAGATGACTGAATGGGGCAGGCAAACGGTGGCTCACCGCAAGGTGTGGCCCGTGCAAGGAGCAGGCATTCCATTCCGAATGCAAAATTCCGAATGCCGGATTTGAAATGGCCCGGCCTCAGGCAGTGGCCCGCCGCAAGGAACCCGGACGGGGCTGGGGATCATTCTTTGCCATTGCGGCGTAGGTCCGGCCGGTCCTGGTAAAAATACTCGTCGAAGGTTTTGTCCGTCGAATACGGATCTTTTAGAATTCGGATGACCATCCATACCGTTGTCACCATGGATAACAGAAGCAGACCTAAAATCCATCCGAACGGCAGACCAGACAGAACGCTCATCATATAAATCATGGCAACACTTGCTGTCACCACGATCACCGATCCAAGCATCAGCCAAGGAGGTTTTGTTTTAGACATAGGTCAAGGGGACACTATTCTCAATGATGCCCGCGCTGATCGCGTAGTGGGTGAGGCCGGCGGTATGGTGGATGTCGAGCTTCTCCATCAAATGCTCGCGATGTTTCTCCACGGTCTTGATGTTGATGCCGAGTTCGGACGCGGCTTTCTTGTTGGTGCTGCCTTCGGCGACCAGTTGGAGCACCTCCATTTCACGCCTCGTCAACCCGGCCGGCCTGGGGCCGGGTCCGTCCGCGCCGCCACACACCGGCAGTTTCCGACGATCAAAATGGCGGACGATGTCGGGACTGAAAAATGTTTTCCCCTGGTGGACTTTCCGGATGGCCCGGCATACGTCGCGGGCCGGATTTTCCTTGAGGATGAAGCCCGCCGCGCCGGACTCGGTGGCCGTTTTGACATAGGCGTCGTCGCTGTGCGCGGAGAGCATGAGCACCCTGGTGGCGGGGACGGCCTTCTGAATCTGCCGGGCGGCCTCCAGCCCATTGAGCGACGGCATGGTGATGTCCATCAACGCCACGTCGGGATGAAGTTTTTTCGCCAGCTCAACCGCCTGGCGGCCGTCCTGCGCTTCGCCGACCACTTCGAAGTCGTTCTCGAATTCCAACATCATCCGGCAGCCCTCGCGCATCAGCGCGTGGTCGTCGGCCAGCAGAATGGTGATCTTTTTCATAGATGGTTATTGCCTGGTTAATACAGCAGGTGATTCCAAACGTGGTCGGACGTCTGACTCGTTTCGGCTTTATTTTACTTGTTTGTCACTGGCAAGCCTCCTTGCCAGCGCCACGTCCCACGGATCCTCCAGCTTGAATACTGCCAACCATCTTTTTGTTTTATTTATTAACTTTGTTGCGCGGTGCCTCTGTTCCGGTTTTGCAATTTGCGCAGGTCGGGGAAAATTAAATGCAATTTGCATTCGGTTTGCCAGTTCGCCGGCCCGCCGCATTGGTGGCACTACGAAAGGAGCCGCAGCGCGCCAGCCCCTGACTGCTGGTCAACGGCTTGCCATGCGTGTAAGGAGAGTGGCCAGCCCGACGATCCAGCCCGCTCAATGGCTGCAGATATTGGCCGGCTGTGTCGATAACCGGTGGCCGGCACCGGCGGCACGGTTCAAGCTGAATTCAACCTTATGAAAACCACGCGTAAACTTGTCTGGCCATTGGTGGTGACGGGGATTGCGGCCCTCGCCCTGGCCTCCGGCTGTGTGTATCAAGAGCCACCCCCGCCGCCCGGTGCGCCGCCGGTCGCGTTCGTTCCTGATTATTATTTCTGGGACGGATTCGAATATGCCTGCTGGTATGGCAACGGGTATTATTACTGGGGTCCCGGCAATGTCTGGGTCATCTGTGATCCGGTCCGGGTGCAGCGTGTCAATGTCTGGGTGCAGGCGCATCCGAACTGGCGCGCCCAGGCCACGGAGACGATTCAGCCCCGGCCGAACGCCGTCAGTCATCCCCGTCCGCAGCACCCGCCGACCGGCCGGCACGGCTACGACCGCGACGATTGAGCGCGGTCTCAAACCCGGCGGGCCGGCTGGGTGATGACGTGAGGAGGCCATGCATTCCATTCCGAATGCAAAATTCCGAATGCCGAATTTGAAATGGCCCGGCCTCATGGCGCGGCCAGCAACGCAAGAGTGCAGCATTCAGAATCTAGAATTTGAAACTGGCCCGCCGCAAGGTGCTGGGGAATGGCTCGAATCCCGGCGCTAAAGTGCCGGACTAGGGATGATGGTTTCCCATGTTACGCCGCCGATGTTCTTTTTTGCGATAACGATGGGTGTCAATGACGATCAGTGAAAACAGGGCGGGGATGCCAGCAAGAAGCACGATCACCACGGGATTATGAGCCCATATCCAAGCCAAAAAAGCCAGTGTGTCTTGATTCATCGCTAAGCCACATAGCGCATTAACCATGCCAGAAGGAGTGTCTGATGAAAACTGGCAACCCATTTTGAAATGAGACTCGTCACCTCGTCGCCTACCCTGATTTGGCAGGGACATTGCGCTGCGATGTCCCCGCTGGCGCTTCCCTGATTTTCGGCCGGCGGAATCCACCTGCCCGCCGGGGACTGGAAAGCACGGGCAACGAATTTTGGCGCTGCCCGATGCAATCGGACAACACCGTCGCAACGCGACGGGATGAGAATAGCCCGGCATTTCAATGCCGGGTTTTGTCAGTAATGAATTCAAGTCCCGGTGGGACGACCGGATTGGTAAAATTAAACACGGGCAAACCCAATGCCGTTGTATCAGCCGTCCCGATGGGACTGATTTCCAGGTGCCAGCATCCCGGCGTTGAAACGCCGGGCTATTGTCGGGAGTCCCTGCGGGACGAAGAATGGTGGCCCTGACGCAGTCAGTGGCCGGCGGCAAACGGTGACTCACCGCAAGGTGTGGCCCGTGCAAGGAGCATTCATTCAATTCCAAATTCACAATTCCGAATGCCGAATTTGAAATGGCCCGGCCTCAGGCAGTGGCCCGCCGCAAGGAACTGGGGAATTTTCAAGTGCTCATTGAGGCTTGCCCTTGTGCACTTTGACTCATAATTTCCTGCTCGCGCCAATGCAAAAATTCCAACGCACAACAATATTCATACTACTATTTTTTTGTGCGCCATTGATTTGGGCGGCGAAAACGCCGTCGGAAAAGGCCGACGCTTGGCTGGCTGGATTGATTCAAACCAATGATCCCGGCTTTGCGGTCCTGGTGGCACAAAACGGCAAAATATTATTTGAAAAGGGCTACGGTCTGGCTGACCGGGAACATGATGTTCTCGTCACGCCGCAAACCAGCTTCCGTATCGGTTCAATGACCAAGCAATTTACCGCATCGGCGATCTTGAAATTGCAGGAGGAGGGAAAACTGAACGTTGAAGACAAATTGTCCAAATATATCCCGGATTTTCCGCGCGGGAACGATGTCACCCTGCGCCAATTGCTCACCCACACCTCCGGCATCCACGATTATAGCCCGGAACCGGCCCACTGGAGCGACGTGGCCAAACCCACCACCACCGAGGCCCTCATCGAGCTGATAAAGAAGCAGAAGCACCTTTATGATTTCGATCCGGGGACGAAATGGAGTTACGACAATTCGGGCTACACATTGCTGGGTTACATTGTGGAGAAGGTGTCGGGGCAAAGTTACGGGGAATTTTTGCGCGCGACTTTTTTCCTGCCACTGGGCATGACCAACACCGGCGTTTACCGCGCGCATCTGGGTCTGCCGCACGAGGCGCAGGGCTACAGCCTGGGAACGAATGGCTTTGAGCCGCCATTTTACATCGACCCGTCGTGGAATGGCGGCGACAGCGCGCTCTATTCCACAGTGGAGGATCTATATTGCTGGAACGAGGGCATCTTCAACGGCCGGGTGCTGCACGCGGCCAGCCTCAAGGCGGCATTCACTCCGGTCGCCATGGAGACCGGCCAGCTCAATTCGGGTAACGGCTACGGTTTCGGCTGGTTTGTTGGCCGCTACCGCGGTTTGCGGGATATATCACACGGTGGCGGCATACCCGGCTTCAGCAGCCTGCTGCTAAGGCTGCCGGATGAAAAATTCACCGTGGTTGTCCTGGCCAACGCCTTGGGCGGCAGACCGAACGCTCTTCCCCACGACTTGGTGTATCAAATGGTGGACATTTACTTGGCGGACAAGCTTGCGCTCCCGGCCATTGCCAACACTAACGTTTCGCCAAATCTGGTGACGCCCTGACAAAGTGTTAGGATTTCAGCCGGATCAGCGGGGTGACCAGGAGCCGATGCCAGGCCGTTCAAATCCGAATGCAAAATTCCGAATGCCGAATTTGAAATGGCCCGGCCTCAGGCGGTGGCCCGCCGCAAGGGTGGCCGTCTGCAAAGACTGGCCCGCCGCAAGGTGCGGGTCTGGGGAATGGCTCGTGTCCCGGTGCTGACTTAAAAGCGTAAAAGCACAAAAACTAAGGCCCCCTCACACAACGAAAACCAAAGTCGTTGTTGGCGCCGTATGGGAAGTAGTAGCTGCGATAGGCACACCTCACGAAGATGGCGAAGCACTCCCAATTGCCGCCACGCGTCACACGGTTGCTCAACGGTCCGACAGGTCCGCGTGGATCAGTTCCTCCCAGATACGGGCTGCCACTTGGATACGGAGGACCCGCATACCAATCCCAACACCACTCAAACAAATTCCCCGCCATGTCGTTGAGGCCATAACCGTTTGGCGCAAAATAGCCCACCGGACTTGTGAAAGGCACATGTCCAGCATCGAAATTCGTGTTGAAGCCAGTGTAGGGCCCCAAATCGTAGGTATAGCCGCCAGAATTAGTTGGATTTGGATCGGCAATGTAATTGGCCTGGCTTTCAGATATCGTGTCACCCCATGGAAACCGCTGACCGCTCAACCCGCCACGCGCCGCCTTCTCCCACTCCGCTTCCGTCGGCAGCCGATACCCGTTCATCCCCCAGTTCGGATAAACCGTAGTGCCATCGTCCCCATTGGTGAACACCTGCGTCAAAGCCGCGTCTGTGTAATACACCGGCGTCAAACCTGCCTGCTGCGACCGCGCATTGCTCCACTTCACTGCGTCATACCAATCCACCGTCTGCACCGGTTGCAAGGGTAGATTGTTTGTCTGTGCGTTACCGGTGTGGGCAAAGCTGTAGCCAATATTCGTGGCATAATCATATACCGCCAGCCATTGGCTGGCGCTCACCAGATTCACGTCCATATAAAACGCCGACACATAAACGTTTATGGGTGGGATATTATTGCTGGCTGGAGAACCGTTATCCACTGTATCCCCCATCGTGAACGCACCCGCCGGGATGAAAGCCATGCCGTCGGCTGTGGTCGTCGGAACCAACATCAAACGAAAGAACCTCGCTGCCGAGGTATTGGTGACGGTCACGGCGGTCTGTGAACCGTAAGTCGACGGGACGGCATCGGTGGCAAAAACCCAGTTGGTGGAGGCCAGATTGGTGCTGCTTTGCAAAACGTAGTCTGTAGCGGTTGCTGGCCAATAAAGTAGGGATTGATTGTTCGTCGGCACTATTCCCAACGCCGGTTGCGCCACCACCGAATCAACGCCAGCCAGCAAGGCCAGCCCGATGAAAAAACATTGGAGTTTGGTTTTCATAAGAATTTAGATTGACTCATTTGTATGATGCTCAATTCTCACGGTGCCGTTTTTACACCTCGGCCAATGGAAATACAACTAAAATTGGCGGCAGACGTTGGGTATTCGCCGGGAGTGCAATCAGCGTGGCCAAGAAATCGGCTTGCTCAAGACCAAGGGGAAATTCAACGCCAAGGCGCAAAGGTGCCAGGACGCAATGGTTAAAAAAATCTCTGCGTCTTCGGGTCTTGGCGACTTTGCGTTAAATTCGGGTGCCGGTGGCAAATGGCTCGGCGTGCCGCTCCTTGCGGAGTGCCACCTATGCCCGACCGGAAGGTCTGGCCCGGCCGCGGGTGGCCGGCGGCAAAGACCGGCACGGTTCAAGAGGCTGGGGAATGGCGGGGCAAGCTGCGGAGCAGCGACCGATAATAGCCCACGGCGTCAGCCGTGGGTTTATATGGCAGGATGAATTCAGCCCCGGAGGGGGCGAAAGGATGTTTGCCCATTGGTTTTCTGCCGCCCCGTCCGGGGCTTGTATCTTTTTCGGACGATTAACCCACGGGTCCGAGCCGGACTGGCCATCACCCGTGGGCTATTGTCTGCCGCGCCTCCGGCGCTATGCAAGACTGGTGGCTGTGGCAAAGGCTGGCCGGCGGCAAAGACCAGCACGCCGCAAGCGGCTGGGGAACGGCGGGGCAACGAAGCCCGGCGTTAAAAATACAAACGCGAGCCGAGCCGACCCGGTCACGAACCATTGAAGGTTCGCCGTTAACCATTGAAGGTTCGCCGCTAACCTTTGAAGTTTGGTCACTAACCTTTGAAGTTTAGTCATCAACCTTTGAAGTTTAGTCGCTAACCTTTGAAGTTTGGCCATAAACCTTTGAAGTTTAATCCCAGACATTTGATGAAAAATGGCCAAATTTAGCCACCTTAGAGCTAAAAATTCCCGAAAATGTCAAAATATCGTTAAATATTGCATTCACTTGTAGGGCGGTGTTGCTGCGCCGCCAAGATGTTTGGGCAGAGGAACACCTCTGCCCTACCAATTATCTGCCGGGCCTCCGGCGTTACGGTAGGGACCATCGCGCTGCGATGTCCCCGCTGGTGCCGTCCCCACATTGGCCAGCGGAACGGGGATCTGTTCCGGCGGCAAAGGCTGGGAATTCAACGCCAAGGCGCAAAGGTGCAAGGACGCAATGGTTAACAAATCTCTGCGTCTTTGGGTCTTGGCGTCCTTGCGTTAAATTCAGTGCCGGGGGCAAATGGCTCGGCGCGCCGCTCCTTGCGGAGTGCCACCAATGCCCGACCGGAAGGTCTGGCCCGGCCGGAGATAGTGGCTCTGCCGCAGGCAGTGGCTGACGGCAAAGACGGGCGCGTGCAAGGGGCTGGGGAATGGCCGGGCAACGAAAATGTTTTGTGTTGGACGCTCGCCCTCACCTGTGTCCTCTCCCCCGGGGAGAGGATTTGACTAGCCATGATTTCGGTGGCTCGAATGACTGTCCGAATAATCCAGTGCTCGGTTTTACCAAGGATGCGGGGAGCGGCAAAGCCCTCTCCTCGGAGGAGAGGGTTGGGTGAGGACGGTCGTTAAACTAACTTTTGGTGGCCGGGGGCAAATGGCTCGTCGCGCCGGAGTGCAGCGCAGACAGATGCCCGACCGGAAGGTCTGGCCCTGACGCAGTCAGTGGCCGGTGGCAAAGACCAGCACGCCGCAAGGGGCTGGGGAATGGCGGGGCAATGAAACTGATTTGTGTCGATCGCTTGCCCTCACAATGAAAGTGGTCAGTTTTAGACAGTTGGGAGAGGCTTGCCGGCGAAATCTTCACAAATAACGATATTTATGGATTTTGGCGATAATTACGCCACGTTTTCTTACCGTCAAACGCCGCGAGACGATAAGCTCGTGACGTTTTCTTACCGTCAAACGTCGTGAGACGGTAAGCTCGTGACGTTTTCTTACCTTCTCATGACGCGAGACGGTAATCTCGTGATGATTTTAGGCAGGGACCATCGCGCTGCGATGTCCCCGCTGGCGCAGTCCCCTCATTGATCGGCGGAACGGGGGAGCTGTCCGGCGGCGGACGGGAAAGCGCCGGACAGCGGACGGCGCAGCGCGCCTGTCCCTACCTTGAATGGTGGCTCGGCGCGCCGTAGCGCAGCGCAGGCAGATGGCCTGACCGGAAGGTCTGGCCTGTGCAAGGAGCAGGCATTCCATTCCGAAGGCAAAATTCCGAAGGCCGGATTTGAAATGGCTCGGCCGCAGGCAGTGGCCCGTGCAATGGTGGCCGGCGGCAAATGGTGGCTCACCGCAAGGTATGGCCCGACGCATTGGTGGCCCTCCGCAAGGAGCTGGGGAATGGCTCGAATCCCGGCGACGAAGCCAATTCAAACCGGAGCCCGGCAGGGCGAAAGATAATAGCCCAAGGCGTCAGCCGTGGGTTGATGCGGCAAAATGAATTAAGCCCCGCAAGGGGCGAAAGAACGGTTCGCCCGGGGATTTTCTGCCGCCCCATCCGGGGCTGGAATCTTTGTGGGACGGTTAACCCACGGTTGCACCGTGGGCTACTTTCTGCCGCGCCTCCGGCGCTACGTAAGAGGTGGCCGGCGACAAAGACTGGCCCACCGCAAGGTGCGGGGCTGGGGAATGGCTCGAATCCTGACGCTAAAGTTACACAAGTTTAGTCAGAAGTTAATATTTATGGTGTTACGATGCAGACATTCCTGCCAACAGCATCAAGTATTTGTTCAATCGCATGATCAAGGCGGGAAAAAGAACGAAGCCGCTTACTACGCACAGCTTGAAGGTCAACCAACTTAGTCAGTGGACACTGGTCTCGACGTGGGCGATAACCAGTAAGACAATTACGCTCCAGCCATCTTTTGCCATGAGATTCTGGATCGCCTTCTGGAAAGGCCATGTTGGCGGGTAAAATTGGACGGCCATCCTCGAATGATTTTCCAGCCAATGATTCAGTCCCTGCGATAATCCATGATTCGTATTCAACATTGGCAAACACGACTGCTAGCGAGAAATTCCTGCCAGCACCGATTTTGGTTGCGGCTTCTGCCATCAATTTTGCCGCTTTTGTCGCACAAAAGAGTGAAGCAGCCCCGGCAGGAAATTTTTTAGCATCACCATCAAACACCGCCAATATGCCCCCCAGATTTGTCCTGTTGGCAGCAATCCTAATGCGTTTGAACCACTCCTCAAATTCCGGCTGTTGCTTCTCCTTATTCCATTTTACCAATCCAGATGGATTGTGGGCACGAATGATCGCATCATCCACAAATAGTTGTCGTTCGGTATCTTTTTCTTGCAAGATCCTATTGGCCAGAATTGGAAGCGCGGAAACTTCACCGTGTCCCTCACCGAGGATAACCAAGCGCTTCATTTGGGTTCGTTCACTAATTGAGAATCGTCAAGCCTTGGCTGATCAATTTTTAGCAACTCGCCGGTTGAGAGAAGGTGGTCTTTGACAGCTGTGCTTTGTTCTTTTGCAACTGGTCCGACCAAAGTTTTACCGTCTCGCATTTCTACTACTCGAACATTATCCACATCAAAGGAATCAAGAAATGTAGGATTGTGCGTTGTAATAATTACTTGACCACGGTTTTCACGCGGAGCCGCTTTGAACTCGTCAGCTAACAATGTTAAAGCACCTGGATAAATTGCATTTTCAGGTTCCTCAAAAATCAATGACAGTTTTGGTGGCGTTTGATAAAGAGCCAACAAGTGAGCGTAGAAGCGACGGAATCCATCAGACTCTTGCTGAAGGTTAAGCTCAAAAACAAGTCCCGATGCCTTATGTCCGACAATCGCCCTGTTAGGATTAGTCAACGAATCCAGTTCAATTGATGCGATAGAATTATTCACTGATTGCAAGGAAGCAAGAAGGCTTCTGCGAAGATTAGGATTATGAAAGTCCTGAGTAATACCGCGCATGACATGAAGATAATTATGCGCATTGTCAGATAGCCCTGGAATGCTTTGTAAAAATTGCGTCCTTTGATCCTGTTGCCAAATTTCAGCTAAAGTTGACGCGGGGAAATGATAGTAACCAACTCCAGTGGATAATGCGGCATAAGCAAAGACAACCTTCTGCAGGGATGGAAATTGGCTGATAATCGGGCCTGCATTGTGTAAGTGAGGCTGTGACACAACATCTGGATGCTTTTCCCAAATCCATTGACTATTATCCTGACAAATGCGGGAGTAAATTACATCCTTACCTTGGGCCAAACGCTCGGCCCTAAGAATAATTTGGGTCGGAAAATTTTGATTGCCTGGTGTTCCAAAAGCGATACGGTAATTATAATCCAAATCTTCTCCAGGTAGTGAAAAAGTCACTTCGATTGAAGTTTTTGGTTTATTTACACCTACTGGAATTATTCGTTCCCAACCTAGTTCGTAATTGATTGCGTTATCGCCTCCGAGCAGATAATTGCGAAGGAACCTTAAGGCTTGCACTATATTGGATTTTCCTGTGCCGCTTCGTCCCACCAAAACCGTGACGGGGTCAAGAGACAAGTCGAGTTCGCGAATGCTCTTAAAATCAGATATTTTAATCCGTTTTATCATAGTAAATCTATGGCTAAATTCGCAGATTTCCGAAACAAGTCGAGAGTTTTCAATCTGGCTACAATCTGGCTATTTTGCCGCCGCCTTCGGCGCTTGCGTGGCGGCGACCAGTTGGCCGAGCAGTTCGGAGTTGCGCGGGATGAGCGTGATGTTGGCTTCGCCGGCAATGATGTTCTGCGTTTCCAGCACGTTGAACAGCGCGTGCAGAGATGTCCTCGTCCTGCGAGATCTTTTTCAACGCCAGCCCCACGATCTGCGGGCGCATGGCGGCGGCCTTGGCAAACTCGATGGCGGCCTGCTGTTCCGCCGTGCTGGCGATGATGTTCACCTGGTTGGTGCCGTCCTGCTTGATGGCGGAGGTGACCTGCCGCAGCCGGTTCACGACTTTTTCCTCGATCTGCTTGATCATGCCCTCGTCGCGGAAATGCACCTTGCGGATATAGACGGAGCCGAGGCTGTAACCCCATTCCTGCGAGAGCGGGGAGACTTCCTTGCGCACGGTCAGGCTCATGGGATGCCGGTCCTGCAACATGTCGGCGAGCTTCATGTTGCTGAGGCAGCGGACGGTGGAGTTGCCCACGTTGGCGGCCAGGGAGCCGCGCGGGTCGGCGTTCTTGAACAGGTAGGACACGGGGTCGCTCACGACCATCTCATACCAGATGCCGATGCCCATGGGCGCGCCTTCCTCGGAATTGACGGGCGTGCTGCGGATGTATTCCTGGTCCAGCCGCAAATCGAGCGTGTGGCATTTGCCGAGGAAGTTCACGAGCGGCGCCTTGATGCCGAGCTTGAAGATGAGCAGGTGCAGCCCCGGCTCGTCAATCACGGTCGACGACTTTGCCGAAGAGCATATAGACCTTGCACGTCCGTTCCTCGACGATGGTGTAAAAGCCGAACAGCCGCACGAACCCGAAGAACACCGGCACGAGGATGAACATGCCGATGAACGTGATGATGGCCGCGATGAAGAAATGCGCGATGGGGGAAGTGAGGGGATTGTCATTCATGGCTGGCCTCCAATTGATTCATTGCGGCATGGCTCCAGCGGGCTGCGCAGTCCGAGCGCGGCGCGTGGCCCGCGTGGCCGTTCGCAAACGCGACGAGCGTCGCGGCAGCGCGGCAGCCGCCGCCGCTTTCTGCTAGCATTGGTCTTCAGAGTCGAACTTTATTCATGGCTGGCCTCCAGGATGACGGTCTTGGCTTCGCTGTAGAGTTTCAAGCGCACGTTGCGCACATAGGCGTCGAGCGCGCCGGCGCTGTTCGCCTTCAAGTCGGTCAACTGGTCGGCCAGCGCGACGATGGGCTGCACCTCGGCCTGCGCCTTGAGCGTCTCGATCTCCACGGCGCGCTTGGACTGGACGATCTTCTGGTCGGCGGCGGCCTGCGCGAGGCTGATGCTGGAGGAGACTTCGTTGTAAGCGGTGTTGATGGCGGCCAGCGCGGACTCGACCTCCGGCGGCGGGTCAATGCCGGTGATGAGCGAGGCGTCCAGCGCGATGCCGTAGCGCGCGGCGGACCCGGCGCATTCCTTGTCCATGTGGTCGTTGATGTCGGAAAGGTTTTTGCGGAGGTCGTTGATGGAGATGCCGGTGACGGCGGTGGCGGCGAGGTTGTGGAGGGCGTTGGGGTCGCCGGTCTTGGCCCCGGCGGGCGCCTCGAAGTTGGCGATGCGTTCGCGCAGCACGGAAACGAAATAGCCCATGACGTGGACGATGGGATGTTTGACGCCGAAGAGGTAGGCGTAGAGGTTGCGCTCGGAGACGTGCCAGCGGATCTGGCCCTTGAGGCCGGTGTTGAGCTGGTCCTTGGTGACGGCCTCGAGCATGGTGCCCTGGTTGTTGGCGTCGGCGTTCTCCGGGTCGCACCGCCATGTTCATGGTCTGCGTGGCGACGGAGATTTTATAGACCTTTTCCCACGGCCATTTGAAGTAGGGTCCGCCCGGCGGGATGACGCGCACCTGCGGATAGTTGTAGCGCTCCTTTTCCTCGTCGCTCAGCGTGGCGGCGATGGGGTCTTGCAGGGTCATGGCGGTGCCCACGCGTTCGGCGCGGCCGAAGCTGGTTTTCACGGCGCGTTCGTTCTGGTTGACGGTGTAAAAGCCGGCGGCGAGGTAGCGGACGAGGAACCACGCGATGAGGCCGATGACGAAGCCGAAGAATATTGAGCCCATAATTTTTATTGAGTTTGATCTTGATTGAGTTCGACAGCTAATACGCCCGCCACAAAAAATTAACAAGGAAAAAGCGGTTACAAAATGAAGGCAAATTTATCAGTCCTTCCGGACGGGCACCATTGCGACGGCCACCATTGCGGACGGCAACCGGGGTCGGCGTTGCTGCACCGCCCAAATAAAAGGCTGACCGGCAGTTCAGCCCTACCATGGATTGTCGAGCCTGCGGCCCGATCCTGCCAGAGGCCGGATATTACAGGATACATTTGCTTTTTCTTAAAAGCAGTGCAACTTAAGGCAGTCTGGAATTATGGAGTCATTATTTCAAGTCATTTATACCAGCACCGCCGCCGAGATGTTCAGCCGGGCGAAATTGATGGAATTGCTCAAGGGCAGTGTCCAGCGGAACACGGAGGCGGGCATCACCGGATTGCTGCTTTATAAGGACGGCACATTCATGCAGGTGCTGGAAGGTGATAAGGCGGCGGTGACCGCGCTGTATTCGAAGATCAACCGCGACCCGCGTCATCGTCACGTCATCCCCCTGCTGCAGGGAAGCATCCCGGAACGGCAGTTCCCCAATTCGGCGATGGCCTTCCGCGATTTGGAGACGGCGGAACTCCGGAACCTGCCGGGCTACAGCGAATTTTTAAACACGCCCTTGAACGGGGACCTGTTCAAGAAGGACCTGTCCAAGTGCGAGAAGTTGCTGCTGCTGTTCAAGCAGAACATCCGCTGAATTCCGCCCGGCGCAAACAATCAACAAGGAAAAAGGTCCTTGCGGACGGCCACCATTGCGGACGGGGATTTAACCGCCAAGGCGCGAAGGGCGCGAAGTTAAATATTTTGCAGAATAGCATGGCAACCGGACAGGCAAGCTGTTATCAAATCCGACATGAACCCGCGTTTTGGAAGGCAGTGGCCAATCAGCCGGTCTTCGGGTCTCCCGGTGGTTTTGCCGGCGTCACGAATCTGTTTCTGGCCGGGAGGTTTTTTTCTGCTCGCGCTGTTCCTGGGTTTGTCCGGCGGATTGCGGGCGGCTGCGTCCTCGACGGACGAGCAGATTGCCGCCGTCAAGGCGCAGATGAACGACGCGATCTTCAAGGTTCAGGACATCGTCAACCAGCCCGTGACCCAGTTGAAGCGCGTGCCCGGGATGAGTGTGGAAATCTTCGGTCCCGGCTGGTTCCATCCGGGTGCCGAAACGCCGAATTTCAACACGGTGGATGTTCGCAAAACGCAGCAATTTCCGTATGTCAACCAATATGTCACTTCGGATTTAAATCCCGGCGTGGTGTTCCCCGGGCATGAACTGGAGTTCAACTCCATGACCAAGTATTTCATCACCGACCGCTCGGTTCCCAAAAAAAGGCTGACCGATGCGGAGATGCAGGAGATCAACCGGCTTTACCGGATCATCGGGCATTGTGAGGAGCAGCTGGATGACTTGCAAAATCCCGACCCACCTTGGGCAAAAATCCAGGGACTGGTTGCCACGCACAAACCCGCGGTCGTCGGGTGTCTGGCGGTTGTGGTGGTGATGCTTCTGTTGCTGCGCAAAAGACAGACGGCCGATTGAGCCGGAAACATCATGCCTTTCACCGTGACCCAACCGCTGGGACGAGTGCCCACGTTCGCCGAACTGCAAAGTCTGTCCGGACAGCATGGCGTCCTGATCCACGGCGACGAGCGAGCCGGCGAGTTTTTTCATCCCGACCGGGAGCAACCGAGGGTCAATGGGAATTATCGTTTTGAATCCGATGGCGGTCTGCGCGGAGAGTTCACCGGCAACTACCTCGGCAAACTGGCGGGGACGTTTGTTTTCCGGACGGGCACCGCCGAAATCACCATCACGGCGAAGCCATTCCTGCTGCCCGAGGCGGTCTTGAAAGCGAAGCTGGCTGAGGCGCTGGCCGGGTTCTGCGCGCAATTCCCATCCGCAAACTAATCAGGGTCGTGGCACGCACTTCAAGCCCCCGGCCCGGGGCTTGCGGACGGCCACCGTCAGGCTGGGCAGGGTGGCAACAATTAAAATTTGCATTTGCTTCAGACGAGGCGTAGAAATTAACAGTAAGCACAGGAGACAATCCAAGTTAGAAAATCTTAACCCGATTTTGCTTATGAAACCTGAATGCCGGTGTTCATTCATCGCGCTGGTGGCGGCGTTCGACATCTTCATTGCTCCACCCTCAACCGTCTTCGCGCAAGGCAGCCTCACGCCGCCGGGCGCCCCCGCGCCGACGATGAAGTCGCTCGACCAGGTCGAGCCGCGCACGCCGATCTCGTCCGCGCCGTTCACCCTCGCGCAGCCCGGCTCGTATTATTTGACGACCAATCTTACCGTCAGCAGCGGCAACGCCATCACCATCGCCACCAACGGCGTGACGCTGGATCTCAACGGTTTCACGATTTCTTCGACGGCTTCCACCGCGACGGGCGCCGGCATTTGGCTCACCGCCACATTGAGAAACATCAACATCATGAACGGATTCATCCAAGGCGGTGTGACCAATAATGGCAGCGGCGTTTACAACGGTCCGGGGTTTTTATATGGCATCTGTTATCCGAGCACCTACAACGGCCATGCTTTTGTCGGTTATCCGGGAAACATGCGGGTGACGGGCGTCTCGGTTTGGGGCTGCCTGGACTATGGCATTTACCTGGACGACGGTGAAATCGGCGATTCGACGGTGGTGGAATCCTGCACCGTGCGGACGATTGGCAGCTACGGCATTTTGGCCGCCGTGGTCAAAAACTCGGTGGCCGTGGACTGTGGCAACACCGGCATTTATGGCGATGTGGTTTCCGATTGCGAGGGGCAAACCGTCAACGGTTATGGTGTGTATGGGACGGTCATCCAGAATTCCTTCGGATATGCCGTTGGCGGTGATGGCATCAATGCCTACAATGCTCAAAACTGCTATGGAACCAGCACCAGTGGCTATGGGCTATATGCTTACACAGCCCAGGGCTGTTCCGGCAGCGGCAGTGACGTCGGGCTTTACGTCATCAATCTTGCCATCGGTTGCTTCGGTCAAAGCTCCAGCGGCACCGGTCTGTATGCCTATAACGCCGCTTTCTGCTCGGGGTATGTCTATTCGGGAACCGCCATCCAAGCCTACATTGCAAACGGTTGCGTCGCCGCCGAAGGCGGCACCAACAACGTCACCTACAAATACAACATGCCCTGAAGATTTATGATTTACGATTTGCGATTGATGATTTCAAAACACCGAACAAGCCATGAAAAACAAACTCACATTGCTCGCGCTGTTTTCAGCCTTCAGCGTTGAGCCTTTGGCCGTGCATGCCCAAGGCGCACTGACGCCGCCAGGACCGCCCGCGCCGACGATGATTACGCTCTACACAAATTGAGCCGCGCACGCCGGTGGATGCCACACATACGGGAAGCGGTGGAAGTGCTGAATTTCTCATCCTCCAGCCCGGCTCGTATTATCTGACCACAAACATTGTTGGCGTGAGCAGCTTGCACGGAATCAATATCTCCGCCAACAACGTCACGCTGGATTTGAATGGTTTCTCCCTGCTGGGGGTTTCAAGTGCTGCAGATGGAATTTATATTCACGGTGGCTACACCAATGTCACCGTGCATAATGGCATCATCAGCGGCTGGGGCAACGATGGCATCGAATGTAACGCAAATAATGCGCTTTTGGAAGACGTTATCGTTTCCGCCAATAGTTATGATGGTGTGTATTTAGCCAGTGGTGGTGTCATTAAGGATTGTTTGGTGGAAAATAATGCCGCCAATGGTATTTATGTGGCAGGTTCCGGTTCTTTAATTATTGGTAATAATTTTGCCGGAAACATAGTGGGTCCTTATAACTTTGCGAGCATTTCTGTTTACGGCTCCAACAATCGCATTGAAGCCAATCATGTGACTGGAACCAACACGGTGGGATACGGAATTTTCATTTACGGCGCCTATACCAACAACATTGTTATCCGAAATTCCGTCGCAGGCAGCGGAGCGAACAATTATTTCTTCAACTCTTCGCAGATCGTCGGCCCGCTCATCACCAGCACCGCCTCTGGAATCATCACCAACTCAAATCCGTGGGCAAATTTCTCGTTTTAAGCTTCAAAGGAGAATTTTATGAAAATTCGAATTTCAATCCAATCCTATCTTGCGCTGGCCGCGCTCTTGACCCTCAACTCTCAACTCTCAACCGCCCGAGCCCAAGGCAGCCTCACGCCGCCGGGCGCGCCCGCGCCGACGATGATTACGCTCAACCAAATTGAGCCGCGCACGCCCATTTCGTCAGTGCCTTACACCATTACCAATCCGGGTTCGTATTATCTGGTCTCCAATCTCAATCTGACCGTGAACACGAATGCGATCACCATTGCCACCAATGAGGTGACGCTTGATCTGAACGGGTTCACCATTTCCACGTCGGTTTTTCGCGGCGGCGGTGACGGCATCCTGTTGAACGGCGGCAATACGGACATCACCATTTTCAACGGTCATATCACAGGGGGAAATTTTCAATACCTTGGCAGCGGCATCACCTACAACGGCGCATCGCCGGTCAACGTTCACGTGTCCAACGTATCGGTCTCGGAGTGCATCGCCAACGGCATCTATCTTGGCACGAACAGTTCAACCCTGGTTGAAGCCTGCACATTGCAAGGCATCAATGTCTATGGGATAGAGGCGGGAATCATAATGCATTCGCAGGCCCAGTCTGGAAACACCGCCATCATCGCCAATTTCACCGCCTCGGATTGTGTTGGCACGAGCGTCAGTGGTGTGGGCGTGCTGGTCAACAGCACTGCCAACAACTGTTATGGCTCCAGTTATAGTGGCATCGGCTTGAACGCCAACAACGCCAACAACTGTTATGGCACCAGCACCACCGACGACGGCTTGAATGTTACCACCGCGGTGAACTGTTACGGTTACAGCAGCGGCGGCCAAATCGGTCTTTACGCTGCCACCGCCAACAACTGCTTTGGCTACAACACCAATCCCTCATCTTATGGTTTATATGCCGGATATGTCGCCATCGGTTGCTATGGCAATGATACCGCCGCAGGTGCGATTGGACTTGATGCGAATATCGCCAATTCCTGCGATGGCACTTCAGTCACCTATAATTACCATTATAATATGCCGCCGTAATCAGGAAGGAATTCACCATGCGCTGCGCAAATCAATTCAAACTGGCAATCATCATTACGGGTTGCCTGTTCGCGATCGCGTCCACGGCCGCAACCTTTGAAGGCCGCATCAACGCCGTGACAGTGCGAGGCAATCAAACCGATGTCCTGCTTTACACGGCGGGCACGAACTTTTTGCGCGTGGAAAACACCGCGACGAACTGGCCGAACCCGGTGGACATTTTGGACTGCAACTCTGGCGAGTTGATCTTGCTCTTTCCCAACAACCGCAGCTTTGTCCGCCTTAAGCCTGTCACGGAAAATTCATCCCAGATGCCGCCGGGTTTTCCGCAGATGCCCGCCGGCCTTCCGCCCGGCGTTGGTCCGCAGTCGCCACCGGCCGGTTTGCCCGCGATGCCGATGCCGTCCATGCCGAATCTGCCGCCGGGAGTGGGACTCCAATCCGCGCCCGGTGGTCCAGCGATGTCCGCCATGCCTCCCCGGCCGGTGATGCCGAATATGCCGGCACTTCCACCGGGCGTTGGTCCGCAATCCGCACCCGGCGCTTCAGCCATGTCGGGAATGCCCGGCGGTATGCCCGCCATGTCCGCGATGCCGATGCCCATGATGCCGGGTATGACGGAAAAGCTGGAGCTTCAAGCCACGGGACAGAAGACCAACTTGCTCGGTTTCGCCTGCGAACAATATGAAATCAAGCAGCGCGGCGAGGCGATGGAAATCTGGGCGACGGATCAATTGTTTTCCTTCCAGCCGTATGTGCAAAACCAGCCGCACCGTTTTGGTCCGCGCATGATTGAAGAGCAATGGCCGGAACTGGTGAAGGCAAAGAAACTGTTTCCGCTGCTGGCCACCTTGAAGTTTGACAACGGCACCGAACGCTTCCGTTTCGAGGTGACTTCCGTCACGCCGGAAAAACTCACCGCCGCGGATGAGCAGCTCTTTCAACCGCCGGCCAACTACTTTGAGATTCAACCACTGCCATTTTAACCTATGAAAACGTCACGCCAGTTCCTCGCCGGTCTGATGATGGTTTCAGCCTTCAGCCTTCAGCCTTCAGCCGTGCTGCACGCCGCCACGACGATTGACCCCTTCAACAAATACGCCTGGGGTGCGAACCTCGGCTGGATGGATTGGTCCGGCGGATCGGGCCAAACCGCGACTGGCGTGCTCATCAGCCAATACGTCTGCTCCGGCTACATCTATTCCGCCAACGTCGGCTGGATCAATCTCGGCAACGGCTCGCCCGCCAACGGCATTCAATATCAAAACAATTCCGCCACCGACTTTGGCGTGAACCTCGACGCCTTCGGCAATCTGCGCGGCTACGCCTACGGCGCGAACATCGGCTGGATCAATTTCGAGACCAACGGCGCGCCGGCCATCAACATGATCACCGGCAATTTGAGCGGCTATGTCTGGAGCGCGAACTGCGGCTGGATTTCATTGAGCAACGCCGTGGCCTATGTGCAGACGGACAGCATTCAGCAGGGTGCGCTCGCGCCCGATGGCCTGCCCATTGCGTGGTTGCTGACGAACTTCGGCACGACCAATGTGAATGCCAACGCCGACCCGACCGGCAAAGGCATGACCATCGGGCAGGATTATCTGGCCGGCACCGATCCGAACAACGTCAACAGCATTCTTCGCATCACCGCCGGAAGTTTTTCATCCGGTGGAACCAGCGCCGCGCTCACCTGGGACAGCGTGCCGACGCGGTTTTATTATTTACAGAAAACCATCGGCTTGAGTTCGCCCGTTTGGAACGACAGCGGCCTGGGTCTGGTTTCACCCTTTGCCGGCACCACCACGTCGGCCAGCTTTACCGACACCAATGCACCGGACCGGTTCTATCGTGTCGAAGCGGTTCGTCCGCTGACACCGTAAGCCCGAAGATTTAGTCCCCGGTGGTGGAAACAGACTAGCCGGAGATTATTTCTTTCTGGAAAACGCCGCGTCGAACGCCGCTGCATTCGGCGCGAAATCCAGTTTGCGGACGAAGGCGCAGCTTTCCGTCGCGCCGTGGACGCGGTCCATGCGGCCGTCCTCCCATTCGACCGACAGCGGCCCACGGTAGCCGACATCGTTCAGCGCGACGATGATGTCCTCGAACTTGATGTCGCCGTGGCCGAGCGAGCGGAAATCCCAGAAGCGGCGCGGGTCGGTGAAATCCGTGTGGCCGCCGAACACGCCCACCGTGCCGTCGCCGTGGCCCCACCAAGCGTCCTTCATGTGCGCGTGAAAAATCCGGCCGCCAAATTCGCGGATGAACTTCACATAGCACACGCCCTGATAGCCGAGATGCGACGGGTCGTAATTGAAACCGAAGCGCGGATGATTTTTCACGGCTGCGAGCGCGCGTCTGGCGGAGGCGATGTCGAAGGCGATTTCCGTCGGATGGACTTCGAGCGCGAAGTTGACGTTTTCTTTTTCAAACACATCGAGAATCGGCAGCCAGCGTTTGGCGAAATCGGCAAAGCCTTTGTTCCAATAATCCTGATTCGTCGGCGGGAAACCGTAGATCGAATGCCAGATGGACGAGCCGGTGAAGCCGTTCACGATCGCAGGAGAATTTTTATCTGCGCCGGGCTGGGCATTAAAAAACTTACGCGCGGCTTTCGCGGTCGCTTTCATTTTTTCGGCCGCGCGCTGGCGGACGCCTTCAGGTTTGCCGTCGCCCCAGACATCGGCGGGCAGGATCGCCTTGTGCCGTTCGTCAATCAAATCGCACACGGCCTGGCCGACGAGATGCGAGGAAATGGCAAAACATTTCAGTCCATGCTTCGCGAGCAGCACCCATTTTTTCTGGCAATAATCTTTTTCGGCGAGCGCGCGGTCCGTTTCGAAATGGTCGCCCCAGCAGGCGAGTTCGACGCCGTCGTAGCCCATTTTTTTGACGAGCGGCAGCAGTTCGGCGAGCGGGAGATCGGCCCATTGGCCGGTGAAAAGCGTGACTGGTCTTGGCATAGGTGATGATTTTTGGTTGAGCCATCTTGCCAAGCCGGACGGTCAGGTCAAGCGCGTGATTTAGGCCGGGGAAATGAGAATTCACGACACGCCTTTGAATCTTTACCGTTGACAGTTTGCCGATGAAAGAGAGTATTCAGCGCATCCATGAACAACCGGCACGACAAAATCCTCTTCTGGGGCTGCTTCATCGCGCTCATCACTACCAGCTACGCCTTCATCAGCCGCATGATTTTGTGCGGCGGGCAGTTCAAGGCGGATTTCGGCCTCGACAATGTCGTCGTCGGCCAGCTTCAGGGCGCAGGCGTCTGGCCATTCGGCGTGAGCATCATCATCTTCAGCCTGTTCATTGACCGCATCGGCTACAAGGTGGCAATGGTTTTTTCCTTCGTCAGCTACCTGATTTACACCGCGATGGCGTTCATGGCCTATCAAACAATCCACGGCGTCACGGGCGACGCGCTGCCCGCCGCACAGCACCACGGCTATCAACTGCTCTACTGGGGCAGCATCATCCTCGGCCTCGGCAACGGCAGCGTGGAGTCCTATGCCAATCCCATCGTCACCACCATGTTCAACACCGACAAGGCCAAATGGCTCAACCGTCTGCACGCCGGCTGGCCGGGCGGCCTGGTGCTCGGCGGACTTTGCACCATCGCGCTGGCGGCGAATCCCGACTGGCGCATCACGCTCGGGTTGATTTTGATTCCCGCGTTCATTTTCTTTTTCATCCTCGTCAGCTTGAAAATTCCCAAGAGCGAGCGCGAACTGGCCGGCGTCAGCTACCTCGCCATGCTCAAGGAACTCGGCGTGTTCGGCGCGCTGGTCGGCTTCGGCCTCGTGATCGCCCAGATCGGACAAGTTTTCGGCTGGAGCAGCGGCGTGGTCTGGGGATTGACCGGGGCCGTCGTGGTCATCTTTGCCGTCGTCACCAAATCCTTTGGCCGCCTGCTGCTCGCATTTCTCATCATCATCATGATGCCGCAGGCCACCACCGAACTCGGCACCAACGGCTGGATCACCGCGCTCATGGAAAAGCCGATGCACGATGCCGGCTATAATTCCGCGTGGGTGCTGGTTTACACGTCGGCCATCATGCTGGTGTTGCGCTTTGTCGCCGGGCCGCTCATCCATAAATTTTCGCCCGTCGGTCTGCTGGCAGCCTGTTCGGCGCTTGCCGCTCTGGGAATTCTCGCGTTATCCCACACCGCCAATGCTGGCACCGGCGCCATTTTTGCGGCGGCCACGTTGTTTGGTGTTGGCATCACGTTTTTCTGGCCGACGATTCTCGGCCTGACCTCCGAGCAATGTCCCAAGGGCGGCGCGCTCACGTTGAACGCGATGGGCGGCATCGGGATGCTGGCCGTCGGCATTCTTGGCGCGCCCTTTCTCGGCTACATGCAGGAAAGCACCACCACGCAGCAGTTGCGCGCCGCGAACCCCGTGCTCTATGAACAGGTGATGGTGAAGAAAGATTATCTGCTCGGCGCGTATGAGGCAATTGACCCCGTGAAGAGCGCCGCCATCACCGACACGAAATCACAGACCGATTTGCAGGCCGCCACGACCGCCGGCAAATTCAGCGCGCTCGGCAAGATGGCGATGTTCCCGGCCTTCACCTTCGCGTGCTACCTCGCGTTGATTGGATATTTCAAGTCACGCGGCGGCTACAAGCCGGTGCAACTGGTGGCAGCGGATGTGGAAAGAAAATAATTTCTCCGGAACGCTGACCCATTCATGCTCGGGGGGCGGCTTCGTAAATCACCTGCATCGTGGCGATGCGGGCGGCGGACAAAACCTATTTCACCAGCGTCCGGCAGAATTTGTCCAGCCGGTCCAGCCCCTTCTCTATGTTCGCCAGGCTGGTCGCGTAGCTCAGGCGGATGTAGTCGTCCGCGCCGAAGGCGATGCCGGGCACGGCAGCGACTTTTTCCTGCTCCAGCAGTTTCGCGCAGAACTCGGATGACTTGAGGCCCGTTTTGGAAATGTTCGGAAATAAATAAAACGCGCCTTTCGCGTTGACACAGGAAATTCCGGGAATGGAATTCAATTTTGCATGCGCGTAGCGTCGGCGCTTGTCGTATTCCGCCAACCAGACCGGCAGGTGATCCTGCGGGCCGGTGAGCGCGGCGACGCCGCCCTTTTGCGCGAACGACGTCGGGTTGCTCGTGCTGTGGCTTTGCACGGCGTCAATGGCCCTGGCAATCGGCTCCGGCGCGGCGAGAAAACCCAGCCGCCAGCCGGTCATCGAATACGCCTTCGCCAATCCGTGGACGATGATGGTGTGGTCGTAATGCGCCGGCGAAAAACTGGCGACGCTCTTCACCGTCGCGCCGTCGTAAAGCAAATGCTCGTATATTTCGTCGCTCATGATGAGGACGTTTTTCTCCACGCAGATGTCGCCGAGCGCCTTGGTTTCCTCCGGCGTATAAACGCTGCCGGTGGGATTGCTCGGCGAATTGAGGACGAACAAACGGGTGTTCGGCGTGATGGCGGCGCGCAGTTGGGCCGGGGTGACCTTGAACTCGGTCTTGTCGGTGGTTTCCAAAATCACCGGTTTCGCGCCGGCAAGCTTGACCATTTCCGGATAGCTCAACCAATACGGCGCGGGAATGATGACTTCGTCGCCCGCTTCGCAGGTGGCGAGAATTGTGTTGTAGCAGGAATGTTTGCCGCCGCACGACACGATGATTTGCGACGGCTTGTAAGTCAGGCCGTTTTCGCGCTGGAATTTGTCGGCGATGGCCTGGCGCAATTCGGGGATGCCGCTGCTGGGCGTGTATTTGGTGAATCCGACGGCGAGCGCCTTGGCGGCGGCGTCCTTGATGTGCTGCGGCGTGTCAAAATCCGGTTCGCCCGCGCCGAAGCCGACAACGTCCTCGCCGGCGGCCTTCATGGCCTTGGCCTTGGCGTCAATGGCGAGCGTGAGCGAGGGCGACAGCGACGCGGCGCGGCGCGAGATTTTGTAGTTCATAAAATTGAAACGGAGGAAATGTTAAAGTTCGCGTGTGGAATCGCAAGAACGGAAATTCCATGTGAGATCCATGCCGGCCGGCTTGTCCCAAATCATGACGAATACGAAGGTGAATGTGTCCCAAATTAAAACAGCCGGCACGCGCGCGTTGCGTTTTCCACCGGATTGCCGGCCGCACGGTTGGTCTGATTGTTGCTTGTCATCAGACAATGAAGCTCATCTTGATCTGCCTTGTTTCCTTGATGACCGGGTTTTGTCACGCAGATGTCCCGAAACTCTTCACTCAAAAAGCCTTCACGTCGGCCAATCTTGCCGAGGCGGTGAACCGCTATGTCGCCATTGGCGAAGCTTCAGCTATAAAAGAATTGCAGCAACTGGCTTCGCAGGAAAATCCGGATGACGGCAGCTTTTTGGGAAAAGGCTTCAGCATCACGGAGCGGGCCGGATGGGTGTGCCGGATACTTTATCAACCGCAGGGGAAATCATCGCTGCGGGCGCCGAGATTCGGCGATCTGGCTTTGCCGGAAAAATCCATGCCGGCGGAACAATGGCCCGTTTATCCGCTCGCCTTTTCCGGCTCGACGTATTTTGCCCTGAAACAAGGTTACATTCCGCACGGCACCCCGGAGAAACTGGAACATTATCTGGCGTATTGCAAAAACAACGGCGTCTTCCGTAAAAATTCCGTGCCGGTTCCGACCCGGGAACAGGCGCAGCGGGACGCCGCCAGCCTCCGCCAATCCGCGCCGTGGCTGGCCATCCAGTGGCAGAGCGATGACGGCAACAGCTTCCCGATGGGCGAACAATTGAGTTGGAGCTTCATTCAAAACCAGGCCAAATTCGTCGCCGACGAAGCGGTCGCCACGCAAAATTCAAAACACGATTCCGCCGCGCTATCGCTGCGTTAAACGCGACCGGAGCGGGCCGCTAATTATCCGAAAACTGCTTCATGGCGCCTTGGACGCGCTGGAAGTCCGGCAATTCCGCCGCTGAAACCGGCTGGAGCCAGTCGTAAAAAATCTTCGGTGTTTTCCATTTCCAATGATCCACGTGGCCGTCGGCAAATGAAAGATTCGCGCCCTGGTTGTGCCGGTCGGACGGCATGTCCCACCAGTAATTTTGCGGAAAGATTGAGCCGACGGGCGGATTGCCAAATTCCGCGTCTTCAATCGTGTCGGCGTTTTCATCAATTAAAACAAACAGCTCACTTGGGACGGGCTGGCGCACGGCGGTATATTTCGACCAGGCGGGAATGAGGGGAAAATATTCCGAGTCGCCCTGCGGATAGCCGTTCACCGACTGGCTCATGTTGTAACTGCGCCAGCGCAACTGCGGCAACGGCGTTCCGTCCGGCGTTTCCAGCGTGGACAGGTCCGCCGGGCAATGATAAATGGGCAGCGAATGGTTGTATGGAAACAACAGGCCGTTGATGATGTTGGACGGATCCAGTTCCTGCACCGCGTCCACATCCGGGAGCCAGGACAACCCCTTGATGTCCGAGCTTGGATTGTCCGCGCCCGATGATGAAATCAGGGCGACGGAATTGTTGGGCACAAAATAATCATCGTTGTCCGTGACATAAAGATGCAGGCAAACGTCCAGTTGCCGCAGATTGTTCATGCACGCGAGGCTCTTCGCCGTGGCCTTGGATTTGGCAAGCACCGGCAGGAGCAATGCCGCCAAAATCGCGATGATGGCAATGACCACCAGCAGTTCAATGAGTGTGAACGCGCCGTGCGGCCCGTGGAATGGCCGTTGCCCACCCGTTTTTTTTACGACGCGCTTCATGCTGAAACGTCAGCGTAAATTACTCCCGCATCAAGGAACCGCCAGTGGAAATTTAATCTCGGAAACCCCCGTTTTCAGCTAGGGTGCCGCCGGGATTGCGCCGAGGATGGAAAGCAACTGGTCGGCGAGCTGCTTGACATTGTCGGGCGTCGGGGCGTCGTAATTGGCATGGGCCTGCTGGACCGCCGCGTCAAAGGCCGTCTTGTAGGCCTGGTAGGCGGCATTCACCTGTGCTTGCAACTGGGGCGTGATGACGGCAAACGCCACCTCGTTCCGGTAGCGTGTCATCGCGTAATCAATGTCGTTGCGGGTTTGCTTGAGCCGGTAATAGTCCGTGGTGGCGCAGCCGCTGATGACGCAGAGCGCGGCCAGCGTCAGAAAAATTCCGCAAAACTTTTTGGCTCCAATTGTCATGGCGGCTATTTTAGCGGGTTGCCGATTTTAATTCATGTTTTTTTACGAGCTCGCGCTGGTGTAACGGCGGACGGAAACCCGCCAGAACCATTCGGAAATCAGCGCCCAGACCACGCCCAGACCGAGCAGCGCCAGCAACGGCCAGCATGAATTCAGCGTGTTCGCCAGCGTCCGCGTGGGCACGTTGCTCACCAGCAGCACCGGCAGCGCGAAGGTGAACACCGCCTTGAACGCGCCGCGAAACGCCTCGTCCGGCATCCGCGCGATGTTGAACAGATTGTAGTAGCCATAAACGATGCCCTGCGCGCGCACCGTCCAGAAGCTGATGGCCGCCAGCATGAACATCAGCGAGTAATGAATCAAAATTCCCACCACGCACAGCGCGCTGAAGCCGGCAAGCTGCGCGAAAGTCGGATGCAAGTTTAATTTCGCCGCCGCGTAAAGCATCACGGCCACCGCGAAGAGCGCATTGACGAACGCGCCCAAATCCACCTGCCGCAGCGAGACGATGAAGCGCGTGTTGACCGGCAGCAGCAGCAGAAAATCCATCTTGCCCGTGCGGACCAGCTCCGACAGGTTCGTGCAGTTCACGAGAAAGAACGCCTGATAGACCTGCTGGATGAAATTGCTCGCGCCGACCAGCAGCACCATCTGCCATTGCGTCCAGGTGCCGACGGAATTCGTCTGCGAGAAGACGACGCCGACGAAGCACAATTGCAAGCCGAACCAGAGCAGCTCCACGATGATCCACAGGATGAAATTGCCCTTGAACGACATCTCGCGCGCGACGGAATTTTTCCACAGCGCCGCGTAAATGGTGAGGTAGCGTTTGACGTTCATCGTTCCGCCTTAAACTAGCACGGTGACAAATCCGGGCAAGGCCGCAGCCCAATCAATTTGCCAATCGTCACTTCACAAATCCCTGCGCCTCCAGCCAGAACAGGCAATCGTCCGCCCACGGATGCGGATGCGCGAACGGCGGCTTGTCTTTCAAGCCCATGCCGTGTCCGCCTTTTTGGTAGATGTGCAGATCAAACGGCACATGATTTTTCCGCAGCGCCGCGGCGAACATCAGGCTGTTTTCCACCGGCACGGTTTTGTCCTCGAACGTCGCCCACAGAAAACACGGCGGCGTGTTCGTCGTCACCTGTAGTTCGTTGGAAAGCAACGTCACAAGTTCCGGCGAAGGTTTTTTGCCGAGCAAATTTTCTTTCGAGCCTTGATGCGTGAACTCGCCCATCGTGATGACCGCGTAACAAAGGATGCCGAGGTCCGGCCGCGAGCTTTGCCGCTCAACCGCGTCGGCGGAATTCGTGTCGCCGGAATCAAAATGCGTCAGCAGCGTCGCCGCCAGATGTCCGCCCGCCGAGGAACCCATGATGCCGACGCGCTTCGGATTGATTTTGTAATCGTCCGCGTGCGCCCGCACCCAGCGCACCGCGCGCGTCACGTCCTGAAACTCCGCCGGATAATGATAGCCGCTGGAGCCGAGCCGGTATTTCAAAACAAAACAGGTGACGCCGTGCTGGTTCAGCCAGAGCGCATAATCGTTGCCCTCGTGCGGCGCGAGGTGCGCGTAGCCGCCGCCGGGACAAATCACCATCGCCGCGCCGGTGGCGTTGTGATTCACACAAATATGGCGTGAGCGTGGGAATGTCGTTGGTGGAATGGCCGAGCGCGCCGGGCGCGCCGTCGGGCCAGAGCGGGATGGCGGTTTTCATTTCAGCGCGGGACAGGATGAGCGAGGCGGACAAAATTGCCGATGCAAAAATACTTTTCGGTAAATTCATGCCGGAGTTCTGGCATTTCGCGCGACAAAAATCAACCTCGTGCTAAAATGTTTTCGTGTTTGAACTCGTTTCCGATTACCAGCCCGCCGGCGACCAGCCGCAGGCGATTGAGAAATTGACCGCCGGCATTCTCTCCGGCGCGAAACATCAAACATTGCTCGGCGTCACCGGTTCGGGAAAAACTTTCACCGTCGCGAACGTCATCAGGAATGTGGATAAACCCACGCTCGTCATCTCGCACAACAAAACTTTGGCCGCGCAGCTCTACGCCGAGTTCAAAAGTTTTTTCCCGAACAACGCCGTCGAATACTTCGTCAGCTACTTCGATTATTACCAGCCCGAAGCCTACATCCCGCGCACCGACACGTTCATCGAGAAGGATTCCAGCCGGAACGAGGAGATCGAGCGGCTGCGGCTCTCGACCATGAGCTCGCTGTTTTCGCGGCGCGACGTGATTGTCGTCGCCAGCGTCTCGTGCATTTACGGCATCGGCAGCAAGGAAGATTACGAGGAAATGATCATTCCGATCCGCGTCGGCCTGCACTTGTCGCGCGAAATTTTTCTGTCCCGCCTCATTGACCTCCAATACGAGCGCAACGACATCACGTTCGAGCGCGGCCATTTTCGCGTGCGCGGTGATACGGTGGAAGTTCGTCCCGCCGGGCGTGAGGACGGATTGCGAATTGAATTTTTCGGCGAAGAAATCGAGCGCATCACGCGCTTCGAGCCGCTGACGGGCAACAAGATTGAAACGCTCGAAGCCGTCGTCGTTTTTCCCGCGAAACAATTCGTGACCACGAACGACAAGATGAAGCGCGCTATCCTGACCATCCGCGAGGAACTCGGTAATCGCATCGCGGAATTCGAGCGCGACCGGAAACTGCTCGAAGCGCAGCGCATCAAAATGCGCACCGAGTTCGATTTGGAAATGATGGAGGAAATGGGCGTCTGCTCCGGCATCGAAAATTATTCCCGCCACATTTCCGGCCGGCCGCCCGGCTCGCAGCCGAACACGCTCTTCGATTTTTTACCCGAGCGATTATCTGCTCGTGATTGACGAATCGCACGTCACCGTGCCGCAGATCGGCGGGATGTATGAAGGCGACCGCTCGCGCAAAACGGTTTTGGTCGAGTCACGGTTTCCGGCTGCCGAGCGCGCTGGACAACCGGCCGATGAATTTTCTGGAGTTCCAGTCCATGCAAAGCCAGACGATTTACGTCAGCGCCACGCCCGCGCCGCGCGAAATCGGCTGGTCGCAGGGCAGGGTTCGTGCGGAACTCGTCGTGCGCCCGACCGGGCTGATTGATCCCGAAGGTCACGATCAAGCCGCTCAAGGGCCAGATTGATGATCTGATGGAAGAAGTCCGCAAGCGCGGCGACAAAAAGGAACGCACGCTCGTCACGACCCTGACCAAACGCACGGCGGAAGAATTGACGGATTACCTGCGCGACATCGGCGTGAACGTGCGTTATCTGCACAGCGAAATTGACGCCATCGAGCGCGTGGAAATTTTGCGCGCGCTTCGCAAGGGCGAATTCGACGTGCTGGTCGGCATCAATCTGCTGCGCGAAGGTCTGGATTTGCCGGAAGTTTCGCTCGTGGCGATTTTGGACGCGGACAAGGAAGGTTTTCTGCGCAGCGAAACCAGCTTGATCCAGACTGCCGGTCGCGCCGCGCGTCATCTGAACGGCGAAGTGATTCTTTATGCCGACGTGATGACGCAGAGCATCCAGAAATTTCTGGCCGTCACCGAAAAGCGCCGTCAAAAACAAATCGCGTATAACACGGAACACAACATCACGCCGCGCAGCGTCGTCCGCGCCGTCGAGGAAAGCCTGGCGACTTACGAATCCACCCGCATAGAAGCGGATGCCGTGTTGCGCGAAGGCGGCGGGGACATTGATATCACTCGACCATCCAGGAACTCGAAGCCGAAATGCTCAAGGCCGCCGAGGATTTGAAATTTGAAAAAGCCGCGCTGCTCCGCGACCAGATCAAGGAACTCAAACGCATGCTGGACGGCACGAAACCGGAAGCGAAGCCGGTCAGTTATCGGAAATCAAAACGGGCGAGGAAATGATTCTCTTGAATCCTGAAAGGATTGCCTTCATTCAGCCCAGCGTTGACGGTCCGAGACGGCAGGCGAGGGGCGGCTACGCTGGGTTCGTGTCCAACCAATTGATCAACTCTGAAAGAGTTGAACCCGTTTGATAAAACCCCGTTGGGGTTTTGAATTTATTTTGACCGCAACCCGGCGTAGCTCGTTCCTCGCAACGCTGGGCTGAATGATTTTATCCCTTTGGGATATTGGAACGGCCACCATTTGCAGACGGCCACCAGCGGGTCGTCTCATTTCAATTGGAGCGAACTCACGTTCGCTGCTACCATGCCATTCATGACAACGGTGGAAATTATCGGGTTGAGCCTGGCATTGCTGGTGATGCTGGTCGGGTTGGTCGGCAGCATTTTGCCGGTGCTACCCGGCACGCCGCTGGTGCTGGCGGCGGCGATCGGCCACCGGCTTTATTTCGGCCCGGCCGGCGTGAGCAATCTGGTGCTGGGCATCCTGGTGGCGCTCACGCTGATTTCGCTGCTGTTCGATTTTCTGGCCGGCATGTTGGGCGCGCGGCGGTTTGGCACCACCTGGCGCGGCGCGCTCGGCGCCATCATCGGCGGCATCGTGGGACTTTTCTTCAGCCTGCCCGGAATCATTCTTGGCCCGTTCCTTGGCGCGCTGCTGTTTGAAATGCTCGGCGACCGGGAGTTTAAACAGGCGGCGAAGGCCGGGTTTGGCGCAACCGTGGGACTGCTGGCGGGCATCGTGGGCAAATTTTCCATCTGCGTCGTGATGATCCTTCTTTTCGCCACCAACGTCATTCTTCGCTCGGTGAACTGACGCCCAAAACCAACGTGAGGCAGAGGTGGCTGGCGAAGCCGGAATTATGAATGAATAATGCAGAATGAAAGCTGGCGGAATCGGACGTGGGACCCTGACCCTTTTAGACCCTTTTACCGTTTTACGAATCAACGTTAATGTGTCCACCAATTAGGATTTTCCCACACTTCGGTCAATGCGGCGAGTTTGTGGAAGGAATTATAGTCGGAGAATTCGTTTTCATGTAGTTATCCACTGATTTCTTGATTTGCTTCATGCGTTCGTTAAATGCTTGTCCTCGCTGAACTTCTCTGAGGCACATAAACAACCCGAAAATTATAAAACATATTGCAAAGAATCGCTGCCACCCCTTGCATAAAATGCCGAACAAAACACTTAACACGACTATAATAATGTAGAACGGCAAATTTTGAGGCGGAACACCTAATGAGAACGCAGCCAGAAGCATTAGCAGAAAATTCGCTGCCAGGAAATATTTGAAATATTTTCTCATAAGCAAACCCACACCTCCGCCGCATGGAATCACTGCTTACTTCCATTTATGTATTCTACATGGATCCCCAGCACTGCTCCATACCATATTCCTTCCATGCCACCACCTAATGCTCCGCCAGCAGGGCCAGATGCATATGAAGATACAATGCTTGGTTTGTTGCTCTTGGAAAAGATGAAAAAGAATTTGGGAGAGATGTTTTCGGAACAAATTATTGGGCGCCTTCAAATATCAATGAATTTCTGCCATTTACTTTTGTCGCGGACGGCAAACGCATTCAGGTATATTTCGGTTCTGTTCAACTTGCTGCTCGCACTGATAAACCATTCCAAGGTCAGTTAGAATTTTGCGGTGGAGCAGGACGTGATTGTTTTCACAAACTGACGATCAGTGGTGTTATGAATAAAAAATGGGCCATGGAATTTTTTAAACCATTTGTTCAAAAATAATGTTCACCCTTCCAACACCGCCGTGGCCGCCGCGTAGTTCTCCGCGTGGCTCAGGCTGACGAGCAATTGTTTCGCGCCGCGCGTCTCGAACAAGGTTTTTCCCTTGCCGTGCAGCACCACAAACAGTTCACCCGATTCCTGGCGGCGGTTTACCAGCTTGACCGGGCCGCAGCGAAGTGTGAGATTGCGGCAGCTTCTTATGTTTGCCGTCAGCGATCCAGACTTGTTCGTCGCCCAAATTGCCATCGGCGGTTTGGTGCTGGCCGGCTGCTGGCGGGTCATCGTCTGGGTGCGCAACGCGCCCGTCCGGCCGGACCCGTGGGATGCCGGGTTTGAACAGAAAATGCAGGACCCGGACACGCCGGAGACCTGTCATCATTGCTCCACGCCGCAGCCGCCGGGCGCGTGGTTTTGCAGCCATTGCGGGCGGGCCGTCGGCCCCTACAACAATCTGATGCCTTATGTGCAGGTGTTTTCAGAAGGGGAGGTGTTCCGGAACGGCACGAGCGGGCAGTTCCGAAACCGGCCGCTGATTCTGGCGGGTTATTTTCTGATCAGCCTGGGAATGTTTTCGTTCTTCGCGCCGATTTTTTGGATTTCAATGCTGCGGAACTGGAAACGATCCGGTGATCCGCAAAAATCCGTGCCGGAACAGAATTGATTCACTTCGCCGGGTTCAAGCCTGCGACCAGATCAAGCAACTTAAACCCTTGCGGGACGACTTGAAACCGGAAGCAAAGCCGGCGAGTCGCAACTGGCCGGCCACCGCAACCGGCGAAGAGCCGAAGCGAAGGAGGAACTCCTCATTCAAGCTGCCTGACAACCCGGCAATTGATTTTTGAGTTTTTTTTACCATTAACGAATGGCATTAAATGCCCATTCGCCGGCGCAGCCCAACCGGGTGTTTTCGCGGACGATGATCATTGGGCACGTCTGGGACCAGAGCTTCGAGGGCCTGACGAACATCGTGGATGTTTATGTGCGGCATTTGCGGGAGAATGACCTGCGCACCTCCCAACTCCGCCGCACGCGGCAGATTGCGAATACTTTACTCGCCCATGTCGGACAAACCGGCGTTGCCGTGATCAAAATGACATCCCGCAAACTCGGCTCGTCAAATCAATGTATCCGCGCTAAATTTCCAGAGTGGGGTGGCGGATGCACAATCCATTCGTGACACGGGCGCGGAATTTTTTCCGCCGCCACTGGCAGTCCGCGCTGCATTGGCGCGAGAAAATCGTCTTCAAGGAAGAAGCCCTGCATCTCCTGCTGGCCGCCCTCGTGGGCGTCATTGGCGGTTCCGTGAACCTTTTCTTTTTCTACGCGGGCGAAATGGTGCAACGCCTTTTTCTGCCGCAGCCGGTTGACCCGGTGCAAGCCGCCGAAATGTTCGCGCCGTGGCAGCGGCTGGCGGTGCCCACGTTCGGCGGGCTGGCAGCCGGACTGATTTTATACTGGGGCTTTCGCCTGGTCGGCCCGCAGGGTTCCAGCGATCTGCTGGAGGTCGTGGTTGCGGGCGACGGACGATTGCCGTTTCGCACCGAATCGGTGAAAACGGCGTCGGCGCTGGTGAGCATCGCCACCGGCGCGTCCATCGGGCGCGAAGGCGGCATCACGCAATTGTCCGCGACGCTCGCGTCCAAGCTCGGCCAGCTCGCCAAATGGCCGCCGTATCGGCTGCGATTGCTGGTCGGCTGCGGCGCGGCGGCGGGAATTTCGGCGGCCTACAACGCACCCATCGCCGGCGCGGTGTTCGCCTCGCTCATCGTGCTGGGAAATTTTTCCATGAACCTCTTCGCGCCGCTCGTCTGCGCGTCGGTGGTGGCCACGATGGTGTCGCGCAGCTTTTTCGGAATCGAGCCGTGGTATCACGTGCCGCAATTTCCGCCGACGTCCCCGGCGCAACTGCCGTGGTTCATCGTCATGGGAATTTTGTGCGGCGGCGTCAGCGCGCTGTTCATGAAATTTCTGCGCGCGGCCAAGGAACAATTCAACCAGTTTGATCTGCCGGTTTACTGGCGCCTGGCGCTGGCGGGTTTGGCGGTTGGAATTGTCGCCGCCATTGGTTTTCCCGGCGTGTGCGGCAACGGCTATTTCGTGACCAACGCCATTTTGCGCGGAGACTTTGAAAAGGCCGGCGCATTTTCACAATTGGGCGGTCTTTTCTTCGCCAAGCTGCTGGCCACGGCCATCACCGTCGGCGCGGGCACGGTCGGCGGAGTGTTCACGCCCACGATGTTTCTGGGCGCGGCGGCGGGCGCGCTGTTCGGCATGACGCTGCATCATTTCGGCTGCGCCGCCGGCGTGCCTGCCGGCGCGTTCGCGCTCGTCGGCATGGGCGCGACGCTCGCGGGCACCACGAAATCGCCGCTGCTGGCGATGATCATGGCGTTTGAAATTTCGCTGGATTATTCGCTCATGCCGCCATTGATGCTGGCCTGCGTCGTGGCGGTGCTTGTTTCGCGGCAACTGCACGGCGAATCGGTTTATACGGAGCACATGCGGCTGAAAGGCCTGTCGTTTTTGCGGGAAAACGAACAGGCCGGCGCGGCGATGGACAAGACCGTCGGCGATTTGATGCAGCCGCCGGTGCCGCCGATGCGTGAAACCGTGTCGCTCCGTGAAATCGCCGACCGGTTTCTGGCCAGTCCGAATAATTTTGTGCCCATCGTGGACGAAAAGAAAAAACTCATCGGCGTGGTCGCGTTGCAGGACTTGAAGGAATTTCTGCACGACAACCAGGAACTGGCCGGCGTGATTGCGCTGGATTTGATGCGGCCGCCGCCGAAATGCCTCACGCCCGGCCAGCGCCTGCTCGACGCGCTGCCGCTGGTGATGGAAAGCGAGCTGCGGAATATTCCGGTGGTCAGCACGCCGTCGGAAAACCGGCTGGTCGGCTCGGTGTCGCGCGCCCAGATGCTCGCCATTTTCTCCGAGGCCATCGCGGAAAAAAGCAAGCCCGCCGGCTGAAATTATCCCGGCGCAATTCTTTTGTGAAATTTCTGCCGCCGCCGGTTTGATTCAACCCACCAACGCCACCCAGACAAGCAGTCCCGCCAGCGCGGCCAGCGTCACGGGAATCCCCAGCCGCGCAAATTCCCAGAAGGAAATTTTTATCCCCATTTCACGCGCCTGCTGGACGACGATGATGTTGGACACGCTGCCGATGATGATCAAGCTGCCGCCAAAGCTGTTGGCGAGCGCCAGGATGTATGGCGTGGCGGGACCAGCGAGATTGACCACCTTGAGCAGCAGCATGACGGCGGCGGAATTGCCAACCAGATTGGACAGCAGTGCCGTCGACAAGGTCAAATTGACCGGGGCATCGAGATTGAAACCGCCTTGCGCTAGCCAGTGGATGGCCTGGTCGCCATAACCGGTGGATTGAAACGCGCCGGCGACCACAAACAGTCCGATGAACAGCACCAGAATCGGCCATTCCACCAGCCCGAGCAAATCCTCGGTGCGGAATTTGGTGCTCGCCAGATGAATGCCGGCGGCGGCCAGCGCGATGACTTCTTTTGGAATGGAGGTGAAGAACAATCCGATGACCAGGATGAGAATGATGATGCCCTTGATGGTATGCGGCCGGTTGAACGGATAAGGTTGCGGCGTCAATTCATTTTGGAGTGACGCCGGAGCCTGAAGATTTTTTCGCGACAGCCGCCAGATGATACCATAGGCGGCGGTCATGGCAAAAACGACCGGCACGATGCTCCAAATCATGTAGCGGCCAAAATCCAGATGCGTCACCTGGCCGATCATCATGTTCTGCGGATTGCCGATCAGCGTTGCCGCCGCGCCGATGTTGCTGGAAACCGTCAGCGCAATCAAAAATGGAACCGGATTGATCTGTTTGCGCAAAAGTGCGGCGGCGGTGATCGGCGCAAAGGCATAGCACACGATGTCGTGATTCAGAAAAGCGGAAAGCCCGCCGGTCACCAGCATCAGCATCAAAAGAAATCGCGCGGGATTTCCAAGCTGGCCGGCGAGACTTGCCGCGACCTGGTCATAAAATCCCGACAGCCGGAGCTGGGCGGAGATGACAAAAAATCCGAAGAGCAGGCAGATCGTCGGCCCGTTGATGCAGGTCATCGCGTCAGCGGTGGAGACGCCGCCAAAAATCATCATGCCAATCGCGCCCAACAAGGCGATGCCGACGCGATTGAGCTTCAATCCGGGGATGTGGCCGGCCGCGATGCCGACATAAGTCGCGGCGAAAATCACCAGAATGATTTTGGCGGGCTGCATTCAGGCGATGATTTACGCCCAAAGCAGCATGATTGTAAAGGTGCGGTTGCTTCGCAAAAGGGAGCGGCGGCATTAATTTAGGAATGCAAAGTCAGGAGACGCCGCAAACAAATCCGCCAGGCCTTTGCCCTAATCGCGCACGCGAACTGAATACAGCGATGTCCGGGCGGCAATGAAAAGTGTTTTATGATCCGCACCGCCAAACAACAGTTGCACGGGGCGTTCAGGAACCTCAATGGTGCCAATTAATTTGCCTGCCGGGTCGTAAACATAAATCTGGCCGGCGGCGACATACACGTTGCCGTGCGAATCCACCGCCACACTTTCGCCGCCCTGTTCGGCGAACAGCCGGAAATTTTCCAAGCTTCCGTCCGGGTTCACGTCGGCGGCCCACGTTCTCAATTCAGATTCGTCGGTGACATAGAACGGTTCGCCCGGCGCGGCGCGGCCCAGGCCGAAGGAACGGATGGGCGGACTCGATTTGACGCCCCAACTGGTTGCGCCGTCGAGAAAATCCTGCCCCACGGGCAAAACCGTCGTCCCGTCGGGCGAAATAAATTGAGCGGCGGGATGGGATAACGAGTCACGGTTCAGGTGCCAGTCACTGACGGGCAAAAACAAATTTTTCCCAGTCCGGTCGCTGACGGCTTCTGGTTTGAGGGGCGTGATTTCGCCGCCGACATTTAACACATAGGCCACGCCATTGCCCGCGTAGGAAACGACCATCAAGTTGCCCGCCTGATCCACGGCCAGATTGACGGGGTCGAGCGGAGAATCACTGACGGTGGAAAGTGAACGGGTTGTGGAATTCCAACAATATATTCGCTGCCAGTGCGCATCCACGAAATAGAAATCACCGCGCGGCCCCACCGCACCGCCGGAAATGTTGAAAAATCCACCCGCAAGTTTTTCAACCTTTGCACCGCGCGCGACAACGGGCGAAGTTTTGACCGGCCGGGAACGGGATGGCTGGCCGGAAATATCCAACCAGGCAAACTCATGCTGGCGGATTTCGAGGTTTTGGGTCTGGTCAAATACGGCGTCGTCAAAACTTGCCTTGCTGTTGCTGTCGCAGTGAAAATTGCGGAACCGGATGTCATGCGAGCTGGCGACTTTCACGGCCCACGGAAACGGCTGGTAGGAACTGATGACGCGGTAGCTGTGAAAATTGGCGAAGGTGATGTCGTGGGATGAATCAATTGCAATCGGCAGGCAGAAGCCGCTTTCGCCGCGCTCCTCTTCGGTCTGTAACGCGTAGAAACTCCAGTGCGCCGCGTTGATCACCTGAAGCTCGTTGCGGACATGGTGCTCGCTCGAAATCTGGTAGGCGCGCCCTTCTGTCTCGGTGTCGGAAACGCGCATCCCGGCCTGGGCAAAAGTCGAAGGCGTCCAAATGTCCAGAAACGTGCCGCCACCGCCGTCGGTGACCCAGAGGCTGGGATATTGGCTGTCCCAATGCCGGTTAGGATCCGGATCGGCAGAATGATTGTTGTTATACGGATTTAACCGGGAGCCGTCGGGCAGCGGCGTGCCGTGTCCGCCAAGAAAGCGAACGTCGTTCATCATTGAATTGGAACCGGCCTTCCAAAGCGCCGCAACCGCACGCCGATTATTTCCACTCGTGTAAAGTCCGATGCCGATGACAACGTTGCTGCCGCCTTTGGGCGCTTCCAGCAACGCTTTGGGGCCGCCAATGCCTTGAAAGGCGGGCGTGCCGTCGGGCAGGATGATTTGCGTCGCGCCCGGATGCAGTCCGATCAACACCGTGTTGGGTTTCAATTTCAAAGTGTCGCGCACAATGTAAAAACCGGAAGGCAGGTAGATGGCGCGGTGATCGTCAACAGCCTTCTGGAACACGGCGGTGTCGTCGGTTTGGCCGTCGCCTTTTGCACCCAGGTCGCGCAGGTTGACCCAGGTGTCGCAGGCCGGCAACTGAGCCAGATCGGAAGCGACGGCAGATGGCATCGTTGTCAGCGGTGCGGCATCAAAAATGGTTTTAATTTCGGGAACTTCTCCGATATCGGAATAGTGCAAGCCGTGGGAGAATGTTTTTACCGCATAAACCGTGGCAGGCGCGGCGAAGCGTTTGCCACTGTCACGCAACGCGGCAAAGACCGGCGCGTTGCTGCAGGTGATTCCCTCCATGTTGATTTCGGTGCGCGGATTTCCCCCCATTCCGAAAATAAAAGCCGGACCGGAAATGTCTTCGAGACGCGCATCCTTGACCCAAAGTTCATCCACCCATTCCGGTTCGATTTCAACAGCCGTCGGCACCCGCAAAAAGTGCGGGCGAATGAGCGTGAGTCCGGCTTCATGTTCCAGAATGGCGGCCTCGCGCTGGTCTTCAAAACTGGAGTCAATGACCGTGAGTTGCCAGCCGGGCGAAGGTTTTGAAGTCCAGATTGCGTGCGTGCCGCCGAAAAAATGGACATCCTCAATCACATTGCCGCCTTCGTGAACGCCGGCCAGCGCCGGGCCGAGATGAAAATCCATGTGCGCGAGAAAGCAGTGCTGGGCATAGTGCGCCCGCACCACGGCCGCGCCGGAATTTCCGTCCTCAACCGTGACATCAAAATTGGCGAGCGCGGAATAAAAGGTGCCGGGATTGGCATCGGGAATGGAACCGGGGTCAGGTTGCGGATTTCGCGGGCGTCTCCCGGCGAAGAAGAACATGTATTTCTCGTGAGATGCGTCTCCGTAGCCGGGTGCGTTTGCGGGCAGGACGATGACTGGTCGTTCGGCACCGTAGCCAACCAGGCGGATGCCGGGCCAGATATAAACCGTATCACGAATGTGATATTGTCCCGGCGCAAGCAGAACAATTCCCTGGCCGGTGGTCTCTTGAACCCGGTTGATGGCCTGCTGCAAGGCGGCGGTGTCGTCGGCGTTGCCGGACGGGGCGACATAGACCGCCTTGGAATCTTCCAATCGTTGCGGGTAAAACGAGGCGGATCTGGCGGTCATGGTGGCGGTGAAACACAGCAGAAGAGAAATCAAGTTTCTAAAATTCATCGGGATCGGTTTTTCGGTTTAAATTCGAGACAGGCCGGATTCATATCAAATTCCGCAACGCCAGCGCCAAAATTGTCACCACCAGCATCAGCCCGCTTGGCATGAACTTCCTGGTTTTCGCCAGCCGGATCGCGAAGACGACCAGCAGCGCCGCCATGATGATGTTTGCCAGGCTGCGCGCGAACGACGGTTCAAAAATTCCCGACCGGGTCAAAACGAGCAGTGCCGCCGCGATGGCTGACGTGATGAGCGAAATCTTGCTCTTCCCCTTGAAAAAACCGATCAGCCCGCCGATGAGCAGCAGGACGATGTAAATCCAGAAGATAAAATTTTCGAATCGCATGACGCGCAGGCTGCCTTAATTGCCCGACACGTCCAGACTTAAAATTTCGCCCGGCACGCATTCCACCGTCACTTCGAGCGGACGGCAGCAGACCTCGCAATCCGTCGTGAACCGCTGGTTTGGCACGCTCGTATCAATCACCACTTCGGACGCCTGGCCGCAAAACGGACAGGCAATGGATTCGCTGACTTCCATGCCAAACTCTAACCGCCCGCAGACAAAGCACAACCGCTCAATTCGCCGCCTACTGAATCGTCTCACCTGTTGTGCTACCCATGGACGAATCACCCGGCACTTGTCCGCCAAATCGAGGCAAGGCCAAGTCCGCCGCCTCGTTATTGTTTCTTGATTTCAATTTCAGCATCTACTGGCGGGAAAGAAATTAAATCTTGCTTGTTAATATCGTCTTGAAATCTGAATAGAAGAATTTCACAACGGAGATGGTATTTGCCGGGCCTCTCGATTTTGAAATAATCTGACAATAGCAATGGTGGGGTTAATTCGAGCACCTCTCTTGACATTAAGTTAATTTTTCCAGGTCGCCAACCTGTATCAATTGTTACTCCATCCGAATTCGGTTTTACCCGATAAGGTTGAGGCGTCCTTTTGCCCATCGCTCTGCCCTTGGCCGTTTTTTCCACTTCCTTTTCATTTTCATCTTTTAATTCCAACCGATAGCGGTCTTCCAGCGGCGGTGCGAGAAGCATGATCCAATTCGGCATGATGTTTCCATTATTCGTGCTGGCATTATACAGTCCAAAATGAAGTCGGACAGGAACCAAGTTGTCAACATTGGTGGATGCGGTTTCCACATATACGCTGGCGCTTATTCCATTCGTGCTCGCGCCCCAATAAACATTGGCGTGTTGAGGCGGAATTGAATTCGTTGCGTCATCTGCTGGCGCGCGCTGATTAAACAAAATTCCAATGATACAAAGGGCAAAAGAGATTGCTTTCATAGATTGATAGTCAGTTGTTGGTAAAAACTTGAAGCCATACCGGAAAAGAATCGTCGTTGTAAAATTGAGGCCCAACCACATTATGAGTCGTCAAACTCCACGTTCCACCACTCAAATCTGTTCTTCCATATTCCGTCCATTCAGTGCGTTCCAAAGTAATAGGAATGCCGCCATCTGGCTGAAACCGCAAATAAGTTTTGAAAGAAGGTGTCAGTTGGGCAAAGGTGCAAAAACTGCCGTCTATTTCGGGTCCATCACCAAAGGGTATCCCTTGGATTGCTGAAAAAATTGATTGGTTTGGATCATGTATATCGGAAGCATTGGCAGTATTATCAAGCCAGTATTGACCACCAGTAGTGTCTCCTTTAGAGACGCAATACAGCCCAATGTCGTAACTTGCTTCAAAGTCAGTCAATTGAACGTAAGAAAGAGTGCCGGGAAAATTCGGTTCCATTTCAACTTCAGCCGTCCAATGGATATAATCACTGCCAGCGTATAGCATACCCAGTCTAATGTTCGATAAATCATTGGTGTTCAATTCTACAGTTCCAGAAGAAACCTGTGTATGGCCGAGTATTTGCGGCTTAAAAACAGAAAATTTCCCGTCCGCGGCGATGCTGACGAACTGGCCGTTGGAGAAGTGCAAGTTCATTCCGATGCTCGCTGTGCCGACGTTGAGTTGGTCCACATACCAACACGCGGTTGAGAGATTGGCCAGTAAACCTGTGTTTTCCCGATAGCTCGTGCAACTGGTTGAATATGCAAACTGTTCATTTACAAATGTTCCGGGCAAAGACCAGTGTTGAACTGAATTCACATAGCTTGGTAGCCCATTAACACCAAATGCAATATATTGTCCTACACAAAATTGCGCACCACTGACAACCGTGTCGGGATCAAGCGACACAGTATTAGCCGTAATTACCGGCGTATATTTCTGCGCCGAAATACCGTAGTCATACAAAGGCGCGCTGGCCTGCGGCGTTACATCCACCGTAATGCCATCTTGAAATTCCAGCCACGCCACGCCATCGGCTCCCAGCGTCTTTCCTGCCACTGAAATCTGCTGCGGCGGGATGCCCAGCCCCGTCGAATCATCCGTAGCGGTCGGCGTCAACTGGAACAATCCCTGCCGGCCGGTCTGCCCCTTCCCGCCCGTGTGCAGCACCACCTTCGTCTTGGCCGAAGTGTTAAAGGTTGACCATAAAATATTGCTTCCATTCGGCAGGGTTAGATTGGTGGAACCGGCCAGCGACCCGATGATCCACGCCAGGTCCGCCGGACCGTCATTGGTCGTGTAACTGTCGTCGCCAGAATTATCATACGAGTGGACCAATGTTACGGTGCCGTCGGGCGCAATCGTTTCATCGGCGGCATTCCAATCCATGTCCTCCAGATGAAACTCGTCATGTTCCGTCCCGTCGCCTTGCGCCGTCCAACTCAAATTGCCTTTCCAATGCAGCGTTCCGGCGATTAACGTGAAGCTGCTCCGGTGTTGACTTTCAAGTGGGTGACGTTTGGCCATGCCTTTGGTTGCCGTCTTGCATTACGGATGCTGTTGAAACATTTTTAGATCAGTTCGATGTTTTTCAAAATCGTAAGGTTCTTTGAATTCAGCATCTAACGTGAGATTATTATTTCGAGGATTCCACATTAAAAATTTACCAAGAATCAGCCCGTTGGTGCATTGCCGATATTCTACAAGATGACTATCGCTAAAGTCGGCAAGTTTATAGTCCCAAGTTAGGCCTTGCGCATGAGGATCCGTAAATCTGGCAAACAAGCCATTTGGCAAACTATGTTTAATTTCGCCAAAGCCCAACAGTGTTCCACTACCTGTTCGAGTGAGCGATATTTCATATCCATCGTTTGACTTGTCTCGGAATTCGGCCAACATTCCAGCACCGATTTTGATCTGTTCGTGTGCATCGAAATTGGTGTATTGGAAGTTAGCAATCCAATTTTCAACCTCAAACGTCTTATTCATGGCCTTGATAACATAATTTGTTTTATACAAACCAGTAAGCACAGTGCCTGGCGGCCCGGAATTGGTTGTTACATTTTTATATTTTTCAAACACTTCATTGATCAACTTTTGCTCCTTTAATGTGAATAGGTTTTTATTTGAAAGTGTGTTGGTATATTCTGGCGGGCAGGGTTGACCACGTCCGTCGAGGTCAGAAACAGTAACAACGATATTACTCTGGCTTTCCTTGTCCAAGAACCAAACAAAAAGTTTTCCAGGCTGATTGGACTGGCCAAACAGAATTCCGGCGGAAAGAATTAGAAATGAGCTAAATATAAGGTGTTGTGGTTTCATACATTGATGCTATGGATCGCTAGGAGGCAAAGCGAATCCGAAAAATTCTGGTGTCGCATCACCTATGGGTAATTGTTTTCCAGATGTATTACCTGTGATAACGACTTCATGAACGCAATTGTGAGTTGCAGAGTTCCAAGTCCCAGGATTTGAATGAATATTTTCTGCATGGCTCAACCCATTGATGACGCCCGGCCCTTGAAATCCAACAATGTAGAATCTATCAATATTTGCAGAACCATTATCCATGTAATTAGTTCCGGGACCCGCCGCTACTGGCGGATAGATTGAAAGTAGTGAATCATTAATTGGTCCATAGCCAAATTCTTGGTTCAACCATTGTGAGCAGTCGGGGGTTGTAAATTGACTGATTGCAGCACTAGGCGCACCTGTCGATAATTTGAACCAGGCGTGTCCAGCTTGTTTTCCTCCCCATTCATATATAGGCCATCCTAGTGGAGGACCCATAAGGCCGTATGAACCTGCATCGCTTGGGTAGTTAGGATATGGCTGGCGAACAAATACTTCGAAATGAGACAGGTATTTCCCCGCCCCGACGGTGAAGTCATAGTAAGGTGCGCCGGTCTGCGGGGTAATGTCTATCGTCGCTCCATCGGGAAAAATGGCATAGGCCACGCCGCTGGCATTCAAAGTATATCCGGCTACCGAAATCTGCGGCGGCGGGATGCTCATTTCTGTCGCATCATCCGTCGCCGTCGCGGTCAGTTGAAACAGATTTGATATTTTACCCCTCCCGCCCGTATGCAACACCACCTTCGTCTTGGCCGAAGTGTTAAAGGTTGACCATAAAATATTGCTTCCGTTTGGAAAAACCAGATTGGTGGAACCGGCCAGCGAACCGATGGTCCACGCCAGGTCCGCCGGACCGTCATTGGTCGTGTAACTGCTGTCGCCGGAATTATCATACAGGTGGACCAACGTTATGGTGCCGTCTGGTGCAATCGTCTCATCCCCGCCATCCCAAATTACATCACCCTGATAAGACATCCCGTGCTCGGAACCGCCGCCCTGCGCGGTCCAGCTTTGCTTGGACGTGTTGCGCAATGCCCCGGCATCGGTGGTCGTGTCAGAATTCCAAGTGCCCGAATCCAGCTTCACCTCCGCCGGCTTGTCCAAATCCAATTCCATGCTGGGCGTAGATGGATCGGACGGGTTCGCGCTGCTGATGCCAACTGGCCATGTTTCGTCATTGATTGCCATTTGAATCACTTCTCCGGTGGCTTTTCAACTTTGATTTTTACTGGAGAAAATCTAAACAAAGTTTTAGACCTTTCTACGGGGTCATAAGAAGCCACATATCGAAACATCTGCATCTGTATTTCCAACGTGTAAACGCCCGGCTTATCCATTTGAAACAGTTCTTCAGGTTTTGGAAGAAAAAGTGGGTTTCCCTTGGGATATGGATTACCCAAAGCATCTGTATTTCCAACTTTGGAATCCGTGATCAGGCGCAAGCTGTCAAACTTTGATCCGAATCGCTCTCCTCGCGCGGTCTTTGGAATCTCTTTGCCACCTGAATCAATCATTTTTATTTTCATACCATATCTGGTGTCAGGATATGACAACATAACAACCTTTCCCGTGTCGCAGAAAGTCATCCAGACAAGCCGGTCGTCAAATCGAATCGGCTCATTTGTGATTAGTGTGGCATCTCTTGCTGCTGCAATGACCAGATAAATGCCATTGGTTGTTTCCGAAATCCCTGCCGCGAATGATTGCGTTGCAAGTGTCACAGAAAATAGAAATAAAATACGGTAAATCATAAGTGGTTCTCCTTAATTGCGTGTTGTTGTCCAAATCGGAAAACCATCACTATCGGCTGGGCCAGTTGGTCCGTGAACCGTTTGTGTAATATTTGTGCTCGGAGAAGTCACACTTGCGGAAACGTCCCATGTCACCATGGCCAACGGAACAAAAATGCCATCACCACTTGGCTTGAACATGACATAATCGTCAAAACTATCATCCAGTTGGGCGATAGAAATTCCTGATGGCAAAGTTACAACCTTTGCATCAGGGGCATCATTAAGATAAAGCGTGTTCTGCCCAGTAGCAGGATTAGTGAAAATGAGCACATCACAAGCATCACCGTCTATGCCTAATGGATTATAGGGGTCGCTGCCATCCAAAGCTCCAGTGTAACTGCCTCCCAGCCCGGTGGAATTTAGCGTGCAAAGTTGTGTAATTTTAGCTTCACCTGGAAAATCCGAAGAGAGCACTTGTAAATCATAGGCCATGCAATTAGTGCCGCCTTGGACGCCTAGCTGTATAGCCGCGCCAAGATTATACCAAGGAAGAGTTTCCCAAATAACAGTCGGTGTGCCTTGCACATGCGGATTTACCATATTTGCGGTTGGCCTGAACATACTAAACTGCCCGCTTGCAGTGGCGGTCACGCTCTGGCCGTTGCTGAAATGAAGTGTTGCATGCAAACAGGCATTCTTGCCACCTTTTGTTATCCAATATGCAGACGGCCCGGCTGAATTTAATGAATCCGGGTCAATATCCCAATTGACTGATGAATGTGAATTTGCTTGTGAAGACCGGTTCACAAATGTGCCAGCAAGCGCCCAACTGTAGGAAATACTCGTTGCACTTGGCAAACCACTCACCGCAAACGCCACATTTTGCCCCACGCAAAATTCCGGCGTGTTGGTTGAAAGGTCAATGCCATTGGCCGTAATCACCGGCGTATATTTCTGCGCCGAAATACCGTAGTCATACAAAGGCGCGCTGGCCTGCGGCGTTACATCCACCGTAATGCCATCTTGAAATTCCAGCCACGCCACGCCATCGGCTCCCAGCGTCTTTCCTGCCACTGAAATCTGCTGCGGCGGGATGCCCAACCCCGTCGAATCATCCGTTGCGCTTGCAGTCAACTGGAACAATCCCTGCCGCCCGGTCTGCGCCTTTCCACCCGTGTGCAACACCACCTTCGTCTTGGCCGAAGTGTTAAAGGTTGACCATAAAATATTGCTTCCGTTTGGAAAAACCAGATTGGTGGAACCGGCCAGCGAACCGATGGTCCACTCCAGGTCCGCCGGACCGTCATTGGTCGTGTAACTGCTGTCGCCGGAATTATCATACAGGTGGACCAACGTTATGGTGCCGTCTGGTGCAATCGTCTCATCCCCGCCATCCCAAATTACATCACCCTGATAAGACATCCCGTGCTCGGAACCGCCGCCCTGCGCGGTCCAGCTTTGCTTGGACGTGTTGCGCAATGCCCCGGCATCGGTGGTCGTGTCAGAATTCCAAGTGCCCGAATCCAGTTTCACCTCCGTCGGCTTGTCCAAATCCAATTCCGTGCTGGGCGTAGATGGATCGGATGAATTCGCACTGCCGGCACCACCGCCGCCGGAGCCGCCACTACCAGAGCCACCGCTGCCCGATGAACCACCCCCGCCAGAACCGCCGCTGCCTCCACTTCCGCCACCAGAGCCGCCACCGGGATTGTCACCGGGCGGATATACCGTGGCATTGATTGTCGTCGAACCGCCGGGATCTATCGGCACATTGCTGGCCGTCCAGGAACCAGTGCCGTCGCCATTTATTGTCACCGTGGCCTGCACGCCGTTGACCCACACCGCATAGGTCGGATCGGAAATGGTTCCGCTCACGTTCACCGTCGGATTCCACAAGTCGTCCGTCACTGGATTGATGGTCACGTTCACCGTGCTTTGAAACACAGATTATATTGGTTGTGCTCGAAAGTCCCGCCGCATTGGTCACGGTCAATGTCAGCCAGTTCGTGCCGCTGGACAAGGGCAGGTTTTCCGCCCAGAAGTCCCCGGTTCGATCCACCACGCCGCCAACGGTGGTCACGTCCCCATTCGTATCCGTGATGGTGGCCGAAACGATGGCTGTCGAGTCATCCGCCCAGCCACGCACCGTGAAATTGCTCCCGCTGACCTGCATCCCGTTCTGCGGCCAGAAAAGATTGACCACCGGATTTGTGGCGGTGGAATAATCCAGCGTGACATTCAAATTTGTCACCGTCATGTTGCCCGCCAGATCCGTGGCGTAAACTGTGATGGCGTTCAGGCCGTTCGTCAACGGAATGTCGTAGCACTGGAAATAATTGGTGGTATAGGCCAGCAGGTTGGTGTCCAGATACTGCCCGGTCAGAATCCCCTGCTGGTTGGTGACGACACCAACGGCATTGCTCAAATCAAAGGTCACGCTCTGCAACGGCTCCAGCGAATAACCCTGCAACTGAAGATACGGCACAGCCGTGGTGAGGTTGGCCGGGCTGGTGATGGCGATGACCGGCGCGCTTCGATCCAGATAAACCGTCGTGCCAATCCAAGTCGGCGGCGCATTGGTGGCAAATCCCTTCAAACCCAGCCAGACCTGATAAACGCCGTCGGTCGGGCCGAGATTCATCGCGATGTTGCCATCGTAAGGCTGCCAGACGGCGGCATTAAAATTCGTGTCATTCACCAGTACCGCTTCAGAGCTTGGAATACCGCTCATCACCAGATAACTGCCGCTGGCATTCGCCGTGTTGAAATACTGGTTGCCCAACCGCACGGTGAAGCTGATGGCGTTTGGCGGGGCAGTGCTGTTGGTGTAATCTGACAGGAGCGTGTTGCCGCTGCTGTCCAAGTTGGTGTCCGACAAATCCACCGTCCCGAACCAGTAATAAAACCACCACTCCGGGGTTTCATTACCGTTGCTCGTGATCCCCGTCCAGTCCCGTGCCCAGATAAACAGGTTCGTCTGATCCAGTTCCGGCACCGTGAAGGGCACGCAGTTCGTGCCCGCCGGAAACACCTCGCCGGCGATGTCCCAGTTCGACGCCGTCAAATCCGTCTTGGAGTAAATTTCATAGACGTAATCCGTGCCGTTCATCAGGTTCAGATACGCCAGCCCGTTTGCAATGCTGGTGATTTGCAGCCACAACGAATTTGTGGGAAAACTGTATGCCGGAGCCAAATCGCCGCCGCTTAAATCATCCATGCTCATCATCATGCTCCTGCCGGCCAGCCGGGTTTGCGGCTGTGCCGTCAGCGATGCCTGAACTTGATTGATGAGGTTCCCCACTGAATCCGCCAGAGACGCCAATGCGTCCTGAACTGATTGCCCGTCTGTGGCCACCTGGCCACCAGTAGCGTCCACCAGAAACTCGCCATCAGCGATGCCGTAGATGGGCAAATTGGTGGCGTTGGGCGGCTGGCACGGATATGGGGATAGCACACCGTTGCTGTCCACCATCCAAAAGGTGCCATCTGTGGGCAGGTCAAGGGGCGACACCAAACTTAATCCATTTGATTCAGCCGCAAGCTGGACAACGGAATCTGGGGCCGTTGTTTGAACCGGCGTTGCGGTTTCTTGGGCGTGAAGCAAGCTCAATAAGGTTACAGATGCGCCGAGGATAAATATTATGAGGTTAGGACATTTCTGATGGTTTTCAATTTTCCCTTTGTTGCGGCACTTCGTTACGGAACTGAAAGGCGCGGACTCAACACGCCCTGACTCGAGGCACCGCAAAGCGCCCTTCAACAAAGCGCGCCAAGCCGCGCCGATGGGCGCGCACTTGGTGGTATGTTGAGGCTGGATGGAATTTTGCGGTTTTCGAGTCAGCCCGTAGCCAAAGCTACGCAAATTGATTTATGTTTTGATGTTACATTCGTTTTGAATCTTTCCAACTGTCGGTTTGGGTTCTACGCCCTTTGACGGGCATTGCCAAGAATTATTTCGCAACATTTTTTGCCATGCCATTATGTGCATCTGACTTCGAAAGCATTCCATCCGCCGTTAAATCCAATTGGGCAGCCACAAAGTTGGCTGATTGTCCTCTTTTGTTACAGAACTGTCCCGCCGGCCCGGCTCATATCGCTGTCGGCTGGCGTTGTTGAGCCTTTTCGTGACATAACATCGGCTTGACTGGCATTAGAACCGACTTTTCGTCAACTAACATCGCCGGCGCTTCAGGTAGGGCGGCCTCTGCCTTACCTGGGAAAATCATTGCTCCAGTGAAGGAAGGGCTTGCGTCAGGCAGGGTCGCCCGGCCGTGACTGTCCATGGCCCTTCCCCACCTGGGGTAATGCCTTCTCCAGGTGGAAAAATGATTTTGCCAAGCAGGCAGGATCATCCTTTAAGTAACGGCGAGTCTTTCCCTGGTAACAAAGCCGTTGCTTTACCTGTGCAAACGCTTTCTTCAGTGACACAAGGCCGTTTCTTCTCCGAGAAGAGGCGTAGTTAGGTGGATAATGGCGGTAATGACATGACGAAAAACCGTGGTGAGCCGGGGAAAATGGCAGTTTAACGAGTAAAAACGAGAAATCTTCATTGTCCAGGCCAATGCTTTCGGCACCGCCGGCACCAGTGACTGGAGATAGCACGTTGTTAAATGCCCGGCCATCCATGACCTGGTGAAAAGTTGCCGTGACATGGGGAAATGGCAGTCAAATGGTTTAAAACAAGTTGGCATAAATTAAGCTTTGGTGATTATGTCTTAAATGACATGCAACAAAACAAATTGCATGGATTGTAGATTGAAAGGAATAAAATTATGATTGTAAAACCCTCCATTGGTTTCATCAAAACGGACAGTGACGCCGAATTCGTCAAGGCCGTCCAAAAAATCCTCGGCATGATGACCGGCAATCTTTCCTATCCCAAGGCGGTGGCGCTGCTGCTGCTGGTCAAGGCGGCGTTGGATGATTTTTGCACTGCGCTGGCGGTGTCAGGTGATGGCGGCCACACCCTGATCTCCGTCAAGAAGGACAAGCGCAAGGCGCTTGGCGCGCTCATCCGGTCACTGGCAAATGATGTCGAGGAGGAATGCGCCGGCGACCTGACCGTGCTGCTGTCCAGCGGTTTCCCCATTCAAAAGCCGCAACATTTCCCCATCGGCGACCTGCCCATCCCGGCCGCTCCCACGCCCACGCTCGGTGCGCGCAGCGGCAGCCTGGATGCGAGCGTGCCCCCGGTGTATGGCGCGCAGAGTTATAACTGGCAGGTGGCGCTCGCCAGCGCCCCGAATGTCATCCTGCAAACCGTTGAAACCACGGCGGCCAGCACCTCTTTTGACGGCCTGACTCCGGGACAGGCCTATATTGTCCAAGCCAACGTTTTCGGCACCGCCGGCACGAGCGACTGGAGCCAGCCCACCAGCCAGATGGTGGTCTGAAACAATTGGAGGTGGAATGTTGGAAATTGAAGCCCAGCCGGAATGAGAAATCATCCCGGCTGGTTTTTTCGCGGGATTATGTCGTTCACAAACTATTTGGGAAAAATTGGCAGGGCGGCAGTCCCCTGCCTGCCGTGCATGGAGAAAAACAGGCGTTCCCGATGCGTTTGTCCGACGGCGCGCACGGAGTGACTCGCCCTACCTTCATAGTTCAATTGCTTGAGGAACTTTTTGGCCCGAAATCATTGGCTGGTTTGCCGGCTGATTTTGATCAGTTCAGCCACGACTCGCTGGGCCACCCGTTGAATCGCCTCATCCGTCGTGCCCGCCCTGGCTGTATCGCCGGACAGCCCCTCGACTTCAAATGACTGGATTTGATTTCCGGAATTCAAGCTGGCAATCTTCACGGCAACCAGAATCCGCGCCCGCCCGGCCAACGCCCCAAACCACACCCGCGCGTCGTTGGAAACCTTGGTGATTTCCTTGATGTCGGCGGTTACTTTTATTCCACCGGCCGGGCCGGCGTCCGCCATGTTTGTGCTCACGCTTCCGAAAATCTCCGTTTCCCGCAGGCCGGTGATGATCATTTCGTTAAGCTGGTGCTTTTCCGTTTCCAAACCGGCCAGGGAACTGGAGGTTTGCACCAGGACAAAATCAAGCGGGACTGGCGTGGCGGTCGCAATGGGGCTGGCATTTCTGACCACGCCCGACGATGCGCAACCGGCGAGGTTCGCCAGCAAAACCAGAATGGTTGCGTATTTAAGAATGCCTTTCACAACTCTCAAATTCTACTTCGGCGACTGGCGGCTCATGATTACCTGGCGGACAAAATCAATGTGTCCGCGCAGGCCGTAGTATTGATCGGCAAGAAACGCCGGCATTTTCATCTTATTGACTGCGATTTCAATCTCGTCCAGCCGCTTGAGCAGGTTTTGCCGCCTGCTGGGATCCGCTTCCCTGAACAATTCCCGCTCCAAAACCAGCAGGGCGCGATACCGCCGGTGAATTTGCCACCGGTAGAAATGGGGAATGATGCGAAATATCGGAATCAACACCACGATGGTCGGAATGAATACCACCACGATCCGCCGGGTCAGGCTGGCCAGCCAGAACGGCAAGTAATCATAAAACAGCCCCTTGCCCGATTTGTAAAAGCGGGCCGCGTCGGCGCTGATGTGAAAATCGTGTTCCATCGGACTCGGAAATTCGCCCTTGCGTTGCAACAGGGTTGCGTTGCCGTTCACGTCGCGCGCGGCTTCCAGCAGCAGATCGGACAAGGCGGGATGCAGGTCTTTTCGGGCTATCAGTTCAACCGTTGGCCCGATCAGATAAACATCCTGCTTGGGGATGTTTCTGCCCAAATCAATCACCCCCTCCGGAACCTTCAACACGCTCAAATAACTGAAGCGCCGGGTGTAGGCCTCCGCCTGTGGAAAATTCAGCAAATGAATGTTCGTGGACATCAAAAGTTCACGCAGGGTCGCAATTGCAGCGTCCTCACCCATCAAAAAAATGGCGTCCACGGTTCCGTCCAGCAGTGCCGTGGACGACGCCTGTGACTCCCAATCCAGAAATGTGGTTGCGCCGCCGGGTTTGATGCCGTTTGCCCCCAGCAACGACAGCGCCAGAGTGCGGGTGCCGCTGCCCACCGGCCCGATCGCCAGCCGTTTGCCGGCCAGTTCCGAGAGCATTTCCATTGGAGCGCCGCGGTAAAAAACCATCAATGGCTGGTAGGAAATGCTCCCAAGCGAAACCAGCTCGTCGGTTGATCCATTGGTCACTCCGCCCTGGACAAAGCCCACATCCACCTTGAACGCGGGATCGCCGAGCCGCTGGAGATTATCGAGCGAACCCTCGGAGGGAAGAATTTTTAATTTGACGCCCTGGCGTTGCAGGAACAAGGAATATTTGACGGCGTTCGTATAAAACACGCTGCCTTCAGGCCCGCTGGTGATGGTGATGGTTCCGGGTGGCGCAGAATGAATGAAGAAGAACACGGCACCGAGGATGACAAGACAACTAAATGAAATTACCACAACGGTGACGGTGCGGCTGATCCCAAAACTCTCTGTCATCTTGGTAACAATCCCCGGTCTCGGGCTGGAGACGCCGTCATTGGCTGCTTCGGATGACAAACCGCCCGATTTATCGAACTCACTCATGGCCTCGAAAAGTAAGCTTCGGTGCAATTTGAAACAAGGTGAAAGTCCGGTTGCCTTGCGCGGGCATCGGAAAAATCAATGGCGCAAATAAAAGTATCAATTAATGCGTCGGCGTTCTACATGGTAACATGACAGCCATGAAAACATTGATTGCCGGACTAATCATTTTGACAGCGGCCAGCTTGATCGCTGCGGAGCCTTCCAAACAGGATTTGACCAGCCAGGACATGGATAAAATCCAGGGCACTTGGAAGCTCGTCGCCCTGGAATTCGACGGTGAACCGGCTCCGGCGGAGATTGTCGCCGTGTTGAAGCTCAAATTTAAGGATGACACGCTCACCTTTATGCCCGGCGAACCCGGATTCACAAACTACAAATTCAAACTCGAACCGGCGAAAAAGCCGGCCAACTTCGCCATGACCCACGCCGATGGCACACACAAAGGCGAAGCTGAAACCGGGATCTACTTGTTGGATGGCGACCACCTCAAAATTTGTTTTGGGGCCAAAGGCAGGATGTTGAGCGAGTTCACGGCCAAGGCCGGATCCGGGCAGGCGATGTATTCCCTGAAGCGGGAGAAATGAATGAGGCAATGATTTGCGCGATGCGAGAACGATGAATTCGCAAGCGGGAGCCAGACGGAAATCATCAAAGATTACACCGCTTTGCAGTTTTCATCTCCCGTTCGCGCAGCCACGCAAAAATCACCGGCGTCACAATCAGGATGCACGCGAGACTGCTCACCATGCCGCCGATGATCGGCGTGGCCAGCGGACGCATCACTTCCGAACCCGGCCGCACGCTCCACATGATCGGCAGCAGGCTCGCCACTATAGTGGCGACCGTCATGACTTTCGGGCGCAGCCGCAACCGCGCGCCGTCTTTTACCGCTTGAATCAAATCCGCACGCGAAAAATTTCCGCCGCGCTCGGCCCGTTTCTTTTTCACCGCCTCGTCGAGATAAACCACCATCACAACGCCGGTTTGGATCGCCGTGCCGAACAGCGCGATGTAGCCGACCCAGACCGCGACGCTGAAGTTGCAGCCCAGCAGCCATTGCAGAAAAACGCCGCCGGTCATCGCGAACGGCACCGCGAGAATGACGTGCGCGGCTTCCTTAAAGCTGTGATAAATGATGTAGAGCAGCAGGAAAATGATGAACAAGGTCATCGGCACGATCATCCGCAATGTGCGTTCCGCGCGAATCTGGTTTTCAAACTGGCCGCTCCATTCAATCGTCATGCCCGGCGGCAGCGTGATTTCCTTCGCGATGCGCGCCTGCGCCTCCTTTACAAAACCGCCGAGGTCGCGGTCCTGGACGTTCGCCTGCACGAACACACGCAACCGGCCGTTTTCGCTGGCGATTTCATCCGGTCCGAGGGCGCGGGAAATTTTGGCGACCGAGCCGAGCGGAATAAATTTTCCGTCCGGCGTCGGCACCAGCACATCGCCGAGCCGTTCCAGATCATCGCGCTCGCCACGTTCCAGCCGGACTTGCACCGGAATCCGCGCGCGGCCTTCGATGACGGTGGAAACGTCCGCGCCGCCGATGCCGGACTCGACGACGTCCAGCACATCCTGCGCGCGCAGACCGAAATGTCCCAGCGCGTCGCGGTTCACTTCAATGTTCAAATACGGTTTGCCCTGCATCCGTGACGCAGCCGCGCCCACCGCGCCGGGAATCTGACGGACAATGCGCTCGACCTCGAAGGCCTTTTTCTGGATCGCCTGCAAATCATCGCCGAGAATCTTGATGCCGACCTGCGCACGGATGCCAGTGCTGATCATCAAAATCCGGTTTTGAATCGGCTGGAGAAAGCCGGGAACGTAACCCGGCACCACCGAAAGTTTTTCCGTCAGTTCGGCGATGAGCTTGTCCTCGGTCATGCCCGCGCGCCAGGTTGCTTTCGGCTTGAGCATGATGGTCGTCTCAATCATCTGCACCGGCGCGGGGTCGGTGGCGGTGTCCGCGCGGCCCAGTTTGCCCGCGACCGATTCAACTTCCGGCGTCTGTTTGATGACCGCATCCTGCCACGCCATGATGCGTTTGACTTCCGTGAGCGACACATCCGGCAACAACACCGGCATGAACAGCAAGCTGCCTTCGTTCAGCGGCGGCATGAATTCGCTGCCCAAACCGCGCGGCAGCCTGGCTGCAAGTTGCGGGCTGAGGTGCGAAAATTTCTCAATGATCGGGCGCGGAATGCCAAACGCCAGCGTCAGCGTCGCGACCAATGAAACCACCGCCAGGCCGACGACCGTTTTCCGCCAGCGCAACGCCCAATCCAAAATCGGATCGTAAATCGCCAGCAGCCCGCGCATGAGCAGGTTTTTATCCTCGTCTTGAAACGGCCCGCGCATGAACAGCGCGCACAACGCCGGCACGAGCGTCACCGCGAGAATCGCCGCGCCGGCCATCGCGAAGGTTTTGGTGAACGCCAGCGGATGAAACAATTTTCCTTCCTGTCCCGTCAGCGCGAACACCGGCACGAACGCGAGCAGGATGATGAGCATCGCAAAGAAAATCGGCCGGCCCACCTGTGTCGCCGCTGCGAGCGTGACCTCGGTGATTTCCGCGCCGTTCAGCCGGCTGCCCTTTGCCTTCTCGGCTTCGCTTGCGTGGCGCACCACGTTCTCGACCATCACGATGCCCGCGTCCACCAGCACGCCGATGGCGATGGCGAGGCCGGACAGCGACATGATGTTCGACGAGATGCCGAAATGGTTCATTAAAATGAACGAAGCCAGAATTGAAAGCGGCAGCGGCAGCGCGACAATTAAAATGCTCCGCCAGTGCGCGAGAAAAATAATGACTGCCAGCGTGACCAGAATAATTTCCTCGGTCAGTGCGTGCTTCAGCGTGTCGAGCGTGCGCGCGATCAATTCGCTGCGGTCATAAAACGGCTTGATGGTGACGCCGGGCGGCAGACCGCTGGAAATCTGCGAAATTTTTTCCTTCACCGCGGCTGATGACGGCCATCGCGTTTTCGCCGTTGCGCATGACGACCACGCCGCCGACCACCTCGTGTCCGTCCACGTCCAGCGCGCCGCGCCGGAAATCGCCGCCGACCTGGACCGTCGCCACGTCCTTCAAATAAATGCTCGCGCCATTGCGCTGGGTCAGGACGATTTTCTCCAGATCCGTATTCGTCTGCACGAGGCCGATGCCGCGCAGAACGAATTCCATTCCATTTTCCTCGATGACCTTGCCGCCGACGTTCAGGTTGCTTTGTTTCACCGCATCCATGACCTGCGACAGCGTCACGCCCAGCGCGCGCATCCGCAGCGACGAGACCTCGATCTGATATTGCCGCACAAAACCGCCGAGGCTCGCCACTTCCGCGACGCCGGGGACGGAATTTAATTGGTAGCGCACGAACCAGTCCTGGATTGTGCGCAACTGGCCGAGGTCGTAGCCGCCGTTCGGAGATTTCGCCGGATCAACGTCGAGATAATATTCGTAAACCCAGCCGAGGCCGGTCGCGTCCGGGCCGAGCCGGGGCGTGACGCCGGACGGCAGTGTGTCGCCGAGATAATTCAGCCTTTCCAACACGCGGGAACGCGCAAAATAATTGTCGGTGCTGTCGTCAAAAATCACCGTGACGAGCGAGAAGCCGAACATCGAGCTGGCGCGGACCGTTTTCACGCCGGCCAGTCCCTGCAAATTCACCGACAGCGGATAAGTGACCTGGTCCTCGACCTCCTGCGGACTGCGGCCGGGCCAGTCGGCATAGACGATGACCTGGTTTTCGCTCAAGTCGGGAATCGCGTCCACCGGCGCGCGGAACAGCGCCTGAACGCCGAAGCCCGCGAGCAGCAGCGCGCCGCACACGACCAGAAAGCGGTTGCGCAACGACCATTCGATGATGCGGTTGATCATAATTTTATTGTCCGGCGGCAAGCTGCGCCTCGGAATCAATCAGGAGGTTTCCGTTCGTGACGACCTTGTCGCCGGCGTCCAGACCCGCGAGCACCTCGTAAAATTCATCGCCGGCGCGGCCGAGCAGCACCGCGCGCAGAAGGTAATGACCGCCGCCCTTTTCCAAATACACCACCGGACCGACGCCGCGCGAAATCACGGCGCTGCGCGGCACGGTCAGCACCGGCTCAGTTTCGGCGACGACATGGCTCTCGGCGTAAAGGCCGTTGAAAAATCTGTGCGAACCCAGTTCGCCGGCCTTGATGGGCGGATCGGAAAGTTCCGCGCGCACCTTCGTGCTGGTCGTCATGTTGTCAAAGTTTTCATCAACGAACGGCTGGTTGCCATGCAGCTTGATTTGTGCGGTGAAAATTTCCCCTGGCACGGAAGGAACGATGACCCGAAATTTCTGGCCGGTTTTCAACCACGGCAGATCGCGTTCGTAAACCGTGAACTCGAACCACGCCTGCTGCGAGGAGTTCGCCATGATCTGGCCGCCGAAGTGCAGCGTGCGGGTCAGCGGCTGGTTGGTGACGGTTTCAGTCTGGACGTTGATGACGGTCACACTGCCGGGATTGAGCATGACCATGCCGGGCATCATTTTTGATTCCATCCCGGCTTCGCCCTCATAAATCGGCACCAGGTTCATGCCGCAGATCGGGCATTTGCCGGGCTTGTCCGACTTGATCCACGGATGCATCGCGCTCTGGTAATAAAGTATTTTGCGACCGGCCGCCGCTGCTGGCGTCGGCGCGGGCGCGGGAGACTTGTTTTGGAACAGCCACATGCCGCCGGCACCGGCCAGCAGGACAACCAACAAAAGAATTATGCGTTTCATAATGCTTCGTTAATTGTGTCCGCAGCCGCCGCAACAACCGTCCGATTTTATCGCGGGCGCGGCGTTCGTGCTGCTGTCCGGCGCATAAACCGGCACGAGATGCATCCCGCAGATCGGGCAGTCGCCGGGTTTGTCCGCCCGCACCGACGGATGCATCGGACAGGTGTAATAGAGAATTTTTTTGCTGACGGAATTTGTTTCCGCCGCGTTTGAATGTTGCGGAGCGGTGAACCACACCGCGCCCGCGCCCAGAACCGCCGCCAAAACCATCGTCATCATCAATTTCGTTTTCATAATTTTCATTTTATAATTTTTTGTCCGCCGTTTGTGCGCGGCGAAATTTCAAGACAGTTCACGGGCACAAAAAATCCGTGGAGTAAAAAGGAAAAGACCGTCGCACGCCGGCTCAAGGCATACTACGGGCGTTGGAAGGAAGGAATCAGATCAGCCGGGCGCAGTTCCGCGCGAACAGCGGAACGCCGGCCGCCATCAACGGCGGCACATTGGCGGAAGAAATCGAACCCGTCTCATTTTCCGGCAAAGTCCAGACCGCAAAAGCTGCGGCAAGCAATGAAAACTGGCTGGATTGAACTTTGGACGACGGCACCGGGGCTGCGGGCGCGGACTGCGAACCGGACGCCGGTTGCGCGGCGCAGCAGGGCATGACGCCGTGGCGGCAGCAGGCGGGGAGCGGCTGCTTGGCGCACGTCGGTGACGGCACTTGCGCCCGCAGGAACGGAGTTCCCGCCAGCACGAGGCAACAGACGATGGCCCAGATTGTTTTCACATTTTGAATATCATGCCGCCCGGCGGATCGTGCCGCACATTTTTTGGCATTAACCTGTCAATTCTTGCTCGCCTTGGCCTTGGCTTCGGCGTCGGTGATGACCTTCATGTATTTGTCCGGGTCCTTGAGAAATTTCGGCTTGCACATCGGGCAGCAAAACTTGACCTCCTGGCTGATGCCCTTCGCCTTGTCCTGGTAGATGAACACGATGGGGTCGCCCATGTCGCCGCCGAGCTTGTCGCCGGAAATGATGCAGGTGTCGAGCGGATACGGCACGGGTTTGGCGGGCGCCGCGAGCGAGCTAAAGGAAATGGCGGCCAGAGCCGCGGCCAGAACCACCGCGCCGATGACCGGGCGGCTGATGCGATTGAATGATTTCATGATGTAAATTTCGTTCGTATAAATTACACCCCGTTTGGGGGCGCTGCGGGTATTACACCGTTCGGGCCGGAAACCCTCAAATAGTTTAAAGGTTCCCGTCCGACCCCTGACAAGATACGAGATTGGGCAAAATACACAAGCGACCGGACAAGCTGGCGGCGTCTAAATCGCTGGCGCTGCCGCCTCCACCCAAATCTTGCCGGCGTCAGTGTCCTAAATCCCGGCACCAAACCGGTTAAATCGGCCTGCCGGACGGTTAAAATTGTCGTTAAGCTATATTGATCTGTCAGCAGTCACTATTGAACTGTCGTCGGTCAATATTACTTAACGACCGGATAACATAACTCAGCGACCGGTTAATATAGCTTGACGATGAATCAATAAAGACCGGTGACAAGTCAATAAAGCTTGCTGGCCGGTTAATATAACTTAACGACAGATCAATAAAGAAGTGTCGCCGGTTAATATAACTTAACGACCGGTCAATATAACTTAACGGTTAATCAATAAAGAAAAGTGACCGGATAATAGAGCTTACCGACAAGTCAATAGAGCTTACCGACGGGTCAATATTACTTACCGGCCAAATTTGGAGGCAAAACCATCAAAAACAAGGGAAATCAGCAAAACCCGGTTAAGTCTGTCGGAAGCCAGCCGGGCGCTGTCCCGTAACAGGACAGATGGCGTTTGACTGTCCGCAAGGACTTGAGTCTGAGGCGCGAGCTACAACCTTCTTCTGACTTCCAACTTCTGACTTCGGGTTCAACGGTCTCTTTTCCTGAATTCAGTTTGCGATGGACGATTCTGGTGCTGGTTTATTGAGGCAGGCGCAGGCCGGGAAGATTTTTGAGGGGATTTGGTTTTGATGGGGTATTACCTGCATCCACCGGAGCAATAAAGCGCCGGCCAAAAAAGAAAAAAAATATGAAATCAAAATTCCTCATCGTCGGTGCGTTCGTCACCGTGTTCACATTGTCAACCTTCGCCACCGGTGCGCTGCTCTCGCCGCGCGCCGCCGGAAACCAGGCCAGGGTCGTCTCCAGCGTCACCATTGACCAGCCGGTTCCGGTGGCCGGCGCCGTCCTGCTCTCGCCACGCGTCGCCGGCAACCAAGGCGCCGACATCTCCGGCACGGAAGCCGTCACGGTCAAATGTCCCGCCATTGGCAGCCCGAAATATATCACCGCCGCCGGTCCGGCCGCGCGCACCAGTTGCTGCGGTCTCACGCTGGCGCAATGCGCCACGATGGACCGGATGCCGAAATAAACATCGGGTTGTTCCAACTTGAATAAAACGGTAAACTGCGGGCGGCGGATAAAATCTCCGCCGCCCTCATCCCATGAAAAAAGAAAATTTAAATCCGGCCGATGAAAAACTCGGCGCGCTTTTGCGCGAATCGCGGTTGTCGCCATCGTTGCCGCCGCGCTTTCAGGAAAATGTCTGGCGGCGCATTGAGGATGCCGAAGCCCCGGCCAGATTGGGCGAAAGCATAACCTGGCTGGAAGCGCTCGTCGCGCTGATGCTCCGTCCACGTTTTGCCTATGCCGCGCTCGCCGCGCTGATGCTTGCCGGCGTTTCGCTGGGCGCCTACAGCGGCGCGCAATCCGCGCGGCACGACGCGGAGGCGCGTTACGTTGCGGCGGTCGCGCCCAATCCGCTGCGCTGAACATGAACCGCCCGCTCGTCATTCTGCTGGGCGTGCTGATGCTGGGCGCGGCGATTTTTGCCGGTTCCTACGTCGCGGGCCGGCGCGCCTGCGCGACCGTGATGCGCAGCACGGACGATTTAAGCTGGCTGCGCACGGAATTTCATCTTAGCGACGCGGAAATGGCGCGCGTCCGGCAGTTGCACGAAGGCTACCTGCCGCAGTGCATGAAAATGTGCGCGAAACTGGCCGCCAAAAAAACCGAGGTGGCGGACGTGCTCGCGAACGGAACCAACGTCACCGCCGGCGTGCAGCAAAAACTGACGGAACTCGGCGAGCTGCGCGCGCAATGCCAGGCGCAGATGCTACAGCATTTCATCAATGTCAGCCAGGCGATGCCGCCGGAAGAGGGCCGACGTTATCTCGCTGAAATGGAACGGCTCACCCTTGGTTTCCACGAGGAGATCGAGCAGACGATGGACATGCCCGCCAAGCCATGAGCCTTGCCAACCCTGATGCCGGGCCGTCGCCGGAGGCCGAGGCGCAACAGGCTGACGCCCGCGACCGCGCCGACATGGAACGGTTGATGGCCGGTCAGGACACCGCGCTCAACGACTTGATGGAACGCCACGCCACGCCGGTGTTTCATTTTCTCTGCCGCATGGTGGGCAACGAAGACGATGCGAACGATCTCGCGCAGGAAACCTTCGTCCGCGTTTTCAAATCCGCCGGCAGTTTTCGGCTGGAGCAAAAGTTTTCCACGTGGCTGTTCACCATTGCCGCAAATCTGGCGCGGAATCATTTCCGCTGGCGCACGCGGCATCCGAATGTCTCGCTCGACGCGGAAAATCCGGAAACGGAACAGACGTTCGGCGGCACGCTGCCGGCGGACGGCCCCGCGCCGAATGAAGCGGCGCTCGCCGCCGAACGCGCCCAAGCCGTGCGCGTCGCCGTGGGGAAATTGCCGGAGGATTTGCGTGAGGCAATCGTGCTGTGCGGATGGGAGGACCGCAGCACGGCCGAGGCTGCGGCTATCCTGGAAACAACGCCGAAGACGGTGGAATCGAGGCTCTATCGTGCCAGAGGAATTTTGCGCGAACGGTTGAAAACGTGGCTTTGATTGGTGAGGCCGCGTTGAGCGCAGCCCAATTCTATTTTCCTTGTCATTGAACAATCCACCTCCGGTCTGTTAGCATCTGCCGGTGACTCCAACTTCAACCAAATAAAATTATGTTCTATCCCAGCATGGCCAGCGGCAGTTTTTCCAGCAACTACGGTTCCGCCGAGGCGGTGGCGGCACAGGGCACCGCGCGCGAAGCCTCGACCAAGGCGGACCTGTTAAGCCACGACATTGACCGGCTCCTGATGATCACCGAGGCCATGTGGTCGCTGATGAAAAAGGAGCACGGCTATACCGACGACGTCCTGACCGGGATGATTGAAGAGATTGAAAAACGGAAAATCATCGTGGACGGCGTCACCCTCAAAGACCCGCCGCAGGCGTGTCCGAGTTGCGGTAAAATCAATTCGGCCAAACGCATGTTCTGCATCTATTGCGGCAAGCCCATCCTGACCAATCCCTTTGCCCATTGAACAAATTGATACGCCCCGCCCGCTTGACAATCCGGTGACTGCTGGCATTTTTTGGCCATGACCAATTACTTGTTTCTCCGCTGTTCAACCGTGCTGGCAACCGTTCTTCTGGCCTTTGGCCTCGTCACACCGGTGCATGCGCAGCCTGCCAACACCACGGCGTTTCTGGACGACGCCTATGCGACGCTTGCCCAGGCCAAGCATGACTACAAGGGTCATCGCGTCAAAGCGATGAAACAAATCGAACTGGCCCTCGGCGAAGTCGGGGCGAAAGTCAGCGGCAAGGGCAGGAACCATGAACCGCAGGGCACTTCCGACGCCCAGCTCCGCGCCGCGCAAAGTCTCCTCCAACAAGCCAGGGGCGGTCTGACCGGCAAGGCGCTCAAGCACGTGGACAACGCCATCACCCAGATCAACGACGCACTGGCGGTAAAATAAGCGGCCGCCATCGCCCCGTCAGGGACCTTGCGCCAGCAACGACGGAATGACGGCGGTATTCATCGTGCCAAGATCTTCCTGATAGAAATAATAATTATAGGTGCCGACCCAAAAAGTCGTGAGCGCCATGGTTCGTTCGAATTTGATCCAGTGCACGGAGCCGTCCACCGTCAGATGGTTGCCGCCGTCCGGGAATTGCGCGCCCGGCCGCTGGTGGGCAACCGGACCGCTTTTTATTCCGGGCGGGCGCGTGCTCGCACCCCACGGGTTGCCAGTGCCTCCGGTGAATTTACAAATCAAATCCGCCGCGAGCGCCCAGTTCGGTTTGGAATTGCCCAGCTTCACCGGGCTGGCTGATTTAATGCCAGAGTAAAACCGGTTATACCACCAGGCGATGCCGCCAAAATACTGATATCCAATCTGCCATTGAGCATCCCCCTTGCCGTCGGCATTGGGGTTGTAAGATGTCCCGTAAGCCAAAAGGTCTGGGCAACACCAGACCGAGGCGGAATTGGTCTGGGTAAAATCCAGGTTGACGTCCTTGGCCAGACCTGCTTCCGGCGGGCTGATGGCGGTCTGGTTGAAGGTCTGCGGTGTGTTGGGAGAATTGGGATTGGCCGCCAGCGCGGAGACGACATAATCGTTATTGTTGCCGGCATAAACCGTCATGCCGATGCCGATTTGCCGGAGATTGTTGGCGCAGGCAATCCGCTTGGCCCTTTCCTTGGCGCGCGACAGGGCGGGCAGCAGCAGCGCGGCGAGAATTGCGATGATCGCAATCACCACCAGCAGTTCGATCAACGTGAAGGCCCGTCTCCGATTAGTCAGATCTTTCATGGTAAAGCAGGCAGGTTGGTCATTTGTCATTTTAATCTGGTTCATGGTTGAAGGCAATCATGATTCGTCACTATGGCGACTCCAACCGGAAATAGACGCAGGCATTGTTTGGATCGGGCGTCACAACCAGCGGACTGTTTGTGCCGGTCTGATCTGACCAGCTTCCGCCCACGATGGAATTGGTCTGCGTCTGCAGATGACAGACAATGTTCGTCGGCCAGGACAAGAACACGCTGCCGTTGGACTGTGCCACGGAAATCTGGAGCGGCGCGGTTTGCTGATAGACGCGCACATAATCCACCAGCATTTGCTGGGGAAAGACCGTGGTGCCATCCGGGTTGCCGGGCCAGGTGCCGCCGACCGCAACGTTGAGAACCAGGAATTGCGGCTGCGTAAAAATCCAGGTCCCTCCTCTGGGCAGGCTGGCGGGCGTGGCGGTGAAATAAAGGTTCGTATCCACGAACCATTGCATCTGGTTGGTCGTCCATTGCACGGCATAAACGTGGAAATCGTCGGCGAGCGCCGCCCCGCCCGGCAGCGTATATTTCCCCTGCACCCCGGCACCCCCGTTGTAGTCCCCGCCGCCCGACACCGGGCCATGAATCGTGCCGAACGCGATGCCCAGATTGTTGCTGTTGCCGATGTTTTCCAGGATGTCAATCTCGCCACAGCCGGGCCAGCCCACCGAATTGATGTTGTCGCCCAGCGTCCAGAACGCGGGCCAGATTCCCTGACCGCGCGGGATTTTGATGCGCGCCTCAATGCGGCCACAAGTCCAGGACCATTTGCCCTGGGTTTTCAACCGGGCCGAAGTGTAACTTGCGCCCCGGTAATTTTCATGGTCGGCCTCAATGACCAGCTCCCTGTTCATGATGCGGGCGTTGTTGGTGCGCGAGGTGTAATACTCCAGTTCGCTGTTGATGCCGTTGCTGCCCAGGTCGTAACCCCATCTGGTCGGATCCGGCGGACTGCCGTCCGGCTGGTTGAACTCTTCATCCCAAACGAGGTTCAACCGGGTGACGTTTTGCGCCTGGACATTCCCGATAGACATGAAAAACAAGATTACAACAAAAATGCCGCATGCTCCTGCCAAAAATACTGGTCTGATCACAATGAATTGATTCATTAGCCGCCCCGGCTGCCGGGGCGGCTTCGATTGCCCGGTCAGGGAACCCAAACAGTCTTGAAGAATTGCCGGGCTGACCCGGCCGGAACGGTGTAGGGAGAAGCCGCGCCTGAAGTTTCTCCCGGAACATTGAGATAAGGGCCGGCCACATTGGTCGAGCTTTGCAGTTGGGCAAATCCACCGGTGGAAGGGTCGGTCCAATAGATTTTAACCTGGCCCGCCGTGCCGGCCACGGACACGGGCGGCAGGCCCGGGACAAGCTGCACGACTTTGATGTTATCAATGTCAAGGGTGTTGTTGTTGTCGTAGCCAAATATCGTTGCCACATTTGGGCTGCCCTGGGCCACAACCTGCACCTGCATCTGGTTGACCTTCGTGACATACTGGTTGAACAAAGCCTGCGAGCCGCCGTTGTTCACCCCTATCGCCATGTTGTCAAAAACAAATGACTGCCAGTTGGTCGTCAGTGTCAAAGACGGATTAAGATCAAGCACCACGGCCGGCGATGAGTTTGACGGGCTTTCGGCACCGGCAGGAACCGTAAACAACAAGTCCAACACACCAGGGATGTTGGTGCTGGCACCGGCAAGAATTCCACCCGCCTTGGCTGCAACATAAACCCGATACGACGCTTTATTGGAGGATGTCAGCACGAACGGCAGCGGGCTTTCCGTCGCGCCCACTCCAAAGCCTGAATAGGAGACGGGTGGAGTGCTGCTCCAGGATGAAAGATCCACCGTGTATTCGAGCGAGTTGCTGCCGCCGACCCCTCCCCCCACATTTGTGGACACAACTCCGCTGGCACCGTCAGCGCCGTCACGGTAATTGAAGCCATAGACGGCCGTGTTGGGAAACGTGCTGTCAAAATCGGCCTGCCAGATGACCTGTTCCTGCATCGGCGTGGGAACGGTATTTCCCGTCTGGATCAATTCAATATTATCTACGGTGATTGCTCCCGTGCTGGTGAATCCAAAAGGTGGTGAGATCAGGTTGGCACCGGTGCCGCCGATCACTCCGACCGGAAGACCATTCACCGCGAATTCGATGGTGAAACTGGCAATCGAGCTGACGACCGTGGCATTCGTAAAATCAGTGACCGGATGAGTGGCGTCGGGACCCTGGTTGGGACCGTTGATACCGCCATAATTCAATGAAGACAGTGGAATGGCAATATGAACATAGTTTGTGCCGACATAGCCGGCGTCACCGGTGAAGTCGAAAATTATATTGTTGCCGCTGTCAAAGAATTGAACCTTCGTGATTGTGACATCGGCATTGGTCAGGCTGGGCAGCAGTCCTGTGACTTGAAGGTCGGCGCTCAAAATCAGCGAACCCAGGACGGCCGTTGGCGTGATGGCGGCCATCGGGCTGCCAAATTGCGTGCCGTTTCCCACCACGGCATAAACATAACTGAGAGACGGGTTCGTCCAGTTCGGGTCGCTCGGCAGCAGCGTATAATCCGGCGATATTGAATTGGCAGAAGTGCCGCCCACGCCCACGCCCCCCGTGATGCCTCCGGTATAACCGGCCAGCACCGAGCCGGCGGATGAGCCGGCCACACAATAACCGTAGTTATTGTTAAAATTCCCTTCGCCGGCATCTCCGTCGAAGTCGGTTTGAAGGATGATATTGGTGGTCTGGGCGACGGCGGTGGACGTCAGGCCCGCGACACCTAGCACGGCCAGGAGCCGGGTGATTCTGGATATGTTGATTTTCATGGTTGTGGTTTGGTTGTTGATTGATTTAACAAATGATTGATCGGCTGTGTGATTAAATTTAACACGGGCCGGCGCGTTGTCATGCAGACAGAGGCAGTGTCCGGGCATACTACTTTCGGATAGGTTTGATTTCCGCCGCGCCCGGTGTAAGATTTGATTTGAATCTTATCCGGCCATCACAACATCGCGTGCATGCAGTTATTCCATGGCGGCAACCGCCCCCTCCGCTGAAGCGTGCATTGCGGCTGCTGGCATCTCGTTGGTGCATTCCGCTGATTCTTCTCACCGGCATATTGCCGGTGTCCGCCCAGACTGCCGCCGGTTCCATCACCCTCACCAACGCGCAGCAGGTCCGGGAATTAAAGCCGGAGGAAGCCGGAAGAAATCTTCCCGTCCGGCTGCACGGAGTCATCACCTACTTCGATCCGCCAATTAACAACCTGTTCATGGAGGATGCCACCGCCGGCATCTTCGTGCTCATGGATACGAACATGGGGGCCGGCCTCGCAGCGGGGCAGGAGATCGATCTCGACGGTGCCACCGCCCCGGGCGATTACGCCCCGATCATCATCCCGAAGGCCGTCCGCGTGCTGGGCCCGGCATCATTGCCCGCGCCAAAATTCGTGTCCTTCGATCAACTCGCTGCCGGAAGTGAGGACAGCCAGTGGGTCGAGGTCCGGGGACTTGTCCGCTCGGCCACCACTTCAACGATCCGGTATTCGGAGGACAAGTATTATTTGAGCCTCCTGCTGGATGGCCAGCGTCTCACCGTGTCCGTTCGCGGCTTGACGAAGGCGGATGCCGACGCGCTGGTGGACACGCACATCCGGGCGCGCGGCGTGTGTTACACCCGCTACACCATGAAACGCCAGTTGAGCACGCCTTGGATTGCGGTTTCCAGCCCGGCTGACATGGTGGTCGAAGAACCTTCGTCCGGTGAACCAAAGGAAGTTTCGCTCGCCGGGCTGGCGCAATTCAACACGCAGGGCAATTACGGACACCGGTCGAAAGTGATCGGGGTGGTGACGCTGCAAAAGCTCGACGGCAATTTTTTCATCCAGAACAGCGAGGGCGGCCTGGCGGTGCGGACGGATCAATCCATGCAGCTCGCGCCGGGCGACCATGTGTTTGTCGCTGGTTACACCGCCATCGGTCCCTACGCGCCGAGCCTGGAAGACGCCGTCGTGCAGTTGACCGGCAAAGGCAAACTGCCCGATCCCCTGCCGGTCAGGATGGAGACATTGTTGGGCGCGCCGGAAGTGGTCGAAGGTGTTCTCGTTCGCGTGGAGGCCAGTTTGATCAATCGCGTGGAAGGTCCGCTGGGGCAGACCCTCATTCTACAGTCTTCCAACACCGTCTTCACGGCGCACCTCGAGGCCCTACAGGCGGACGAGCGCTTCAAGACCGTCAAACTCGGCAGCCAGGTCGCGTTGACCGGCGTGTTCGTGGCGCAACCGCCCGGCAAATGGACGCCGCCGCTGAACCGCACGCGCGACGAAGTCATTCCCTACCTCAACTACGCGCCGCCCGAGTCCATGCAGATCCTGCTGCGCTCGTCCGCCGACATCGAAATTTTGCGTGAACCGCCGTGGTGGACGCTGGCGCGGCTGCTCTGGATGCTCGGCATCATGAGCCTCGTCCTGTTCGCGGGTCTCGCATGGGTGGTCGTGCTCGACCGCCGGGTGCACCGGCAAACCCGGATCATTGAGGAGAAGGTCAAACGCGAGGGCGTGCTCGAGGAACGCGACCGCATCGCGCGCGAGTTTCATGACACGCTGGAACAGGAACTCGCCTCCATCACCATCCAGTTGGACGCCGTGGATGCGCAGTTCAAGGAGTCGCCCGAAACCGCCCACCGGCTGCTGGGTCTCGCGCGCTTCTTTTCACGCCGCAGCCTGTCCGAAGCCCGCCGTTCCGTGTGGGACCTGCGTTCGCATCTGCTGGAAAACAGCGATCTCGCCACCGCATTGCGGGAGATGGCCATGCCGTTGGCCGCCGCTGCGGGCGTGGAAATTGCCGTCAAATCCGCCGGCGTCCCGCGCAAGCTTCCTGCCGTGGCCGAGCACAATCTGCTGCGCGTCGCCCAGGAAGCGATTGCGAATGCGCTCAAGCATTCGGGCGCAAAACAAATCATGATCGTGCTGGAATACGAACCGTCACAAATGCAACTGCGCATCAGCGACAACGGACGCGGGTTTGACATTGCCACCGCCGGCCAGGCCAGCAGCGGACATTTTGGCCTGCTGGACATGCGCGAACGGGCGGAAAAAATCGGGGCACGTTTCTCGTTGGCCAGCCGGCCCGGTCAAGGCACGGAAATCCTGTTCCACATCACAGGTGGGATGACCAATAATGTCGCGGACCGCCGCGAACCCAATCCCGATTCAAAACAGAATTCTGCCCAATGAAAAAAAAGATCCGCATCATGGTCGTGGACGACCACTTCGCCATCCGCATGGGCCTCACCGGTTCGATCAACCTCGAACCCGACATGGCCGTTGAAGCCGAGGCCTCCAACGGTTTTCAAGCCATCGAAGGCTTTCGCAAACATCAGCCCGACATCGTGCTCATGGACTTGAAACTGCCCGGCACGAGCGGCATTGAAGCAACCGCCGCCATCTGCAAGGAATTTCCCAAAGCCGCCATCATCATGCTCTCCACGCACGACGGCGAGGAGGACATTTACCGTTCGCTGCAGGCGGGCGCGCGCGCCTATATTTTGAAAGATGCCGCACGGGAGGAATTGATGGCGGCGATCCGGAAAGTCCACGCCGGTGAACGCGTCATCTCGCCCGCCGTCGGCGCCCGGCTGGCCGAGCGCATGACCCGCGCAGAACTCACGGCGCGAGAGATCGAAGTGCTCAAGCTCATGGCCAAAGGCCGGAGCAACAAGGAAATTGGCAGCGCACTGGGCATTGCCGAAGTCACCGTGAAACTGCATGTGGGCCACTTGCTCACGAAACTCAACGCCAATGACCGCACCCAGGCCGCCACCACCGCCCTGCAACGCGGCATTTTACATTTGGAATAAAAAGCCCCGGCACGAATTCACCCGGAGAGATTAGCGATTCATTGTGCGACGACGAAGGAATCCAAGCGCTCCCAGCCCGCTCAGAGCGCACAGGGCCAGGGAAGAAGGTTCAGGAACCGATTCAGCCATCGTCAACGTCAAGTTGTCAATATTCAACGTATCCGAATATGGAGTGGCACCACCCCCATCCAACTGAAAAGTAACCAGTATTGTGCCGCCATTCGGTTGGAAGCCATCGGTGGTTGACTGGAAAATGGAAGTATTTCCCAAGTTCAAAGTGTAATGCGTATAGGTGGGGGTTAGCGTCAGGTCATTGCCATAGCCGGGGCTGTCCGGTGCGGTGCTCATTTGACCCTGATAAGTTCCGTAGTCGCCCGCAAACGATTGGAGATTAAGCCTGAGACTTCCTGCGTTGGCCTCAGCGTCGAAGGAAAGCGTATAATCGCTCAAACTGCTGCTGGTGTTTCCGCCCAGCGATCCGTTCCCATAGAGGACGTTCGCGCCGGAATAACCAGCCGAGCCGCTGGCCGCATTAAGCACCTCCTGGATGGCTGCCGTGCCGCCCACGCCCACGCCCGAAACCACCGAGCCGGAAAAGGAGGTGGTGTCCCCGAAAACATCACCGTTCACCGAAACATTGCCAGCCGGGGAAAGCGGGTCAAAATTTTCACTGAAGATGGTGACCTGCGCCTGCGAGGTAAATGCGGCGGCGCCCAATAAGATTGCCGTCAACCGGACGTTTTTAGTGATTTTATTGTTCATAATGAGGTTAAGTTTCCAAGGTTTGATTTGAATGGCTTTCACGGATGCATGCACATTAAGTGATAAATTCAAACCTGCCTAGCTATCCGGAAGTATTGGTTCCACCACATACCACCCCGCCGCGAGAAGCTGATTTTCGCCATGCACCGCGTGGGTAGAAGACCCCATTGGAAAGATGCGGCGCTGTGCTATCTTGCGGCCATGAATCTATTAATCGTCCTGCTCGTTCTGCTGCTCCTGTTCGGCGGCGGCGGTTTTTACTTTGGCGGGCCGGCAGTCGGCGGCGGCGGGATTGGCCTGCTGCTGGTGATATGCCTGGTCGTCTATATCTTTGGCGGATTCCGCACCAAGAATTGACCGGCCAGTAATCCAATCACAACCAAACATGAAAAAAACTAGAACCGTTCAACTTCGCTTGATGCCATGGCTGCTGTCTGTCAACGCGGCCGTCTTGGTCCTGCTAAGCGGCTGCGCCTCGCCACAGGAGCATTCCTTCAACAGCGATTATAACGAATCCTTTCCGACCCAGCCCAAGTATTACATCTACGATGAGGATGCGCATCACTTTAGAATCTATGTTCATCAGGGCACGCCTTCAACCGGAGCCGAGCGTTACATTGACGTAAAAGAGGCCGCCTCGACCGTTGCCAAGGCCGAAACCCAGAAACTCGGCTGGGAGAAATGGCAGTTGAACTACATCCAGCAGCGCAATGAGGGCTGGATGCACGTCGTGATCGCCGAAGTCACGCGCGAGTAACAAAAAAGCCGCCGGCGGGCAGCTTGAGTCATAAATCATTCTGGGCCTGTAGTTCAGTGGCAGAACTGGGGTTAGTAGAGGCCGATTTTTGCTTCCACCAGCCACGCGACAGGGGTTCGATTCCCTTCAGGTCCTCCATTTTCCATTTGCGCTAAGCTTCGACTTCACTTACCTCTGGGAATGAACCCGGGAACTCCCGTCTTCACAACGGGATTGAACCTCATCCGCAACTTGATTCCTTCGTTGATCTCCCGTATGGCGTCTTCAGGAAGGGTGGAGACGTCAAAGTTTTCCTTGATCCGGCTGGGGGTCTTTGAGGTGGTCAGGAGCGCCGTCCCGCGTTGGATGGCCCACGCGAGCACGACTTGAGCCGGAGTTTTGCCAACCCGGCTGGCGATGGCGGTGATGACAGGATCCGCCAGCACATTGGGCTCGCTGCTGTGACCCAGCGGGGCGAAAGCTTGCAGCACGATTCCATTCTTTCGGCAATAATCTAAAAGTTCCCATTCCGGGAGATACGGATGGGATTCGACGTGAACAACCGCCGGCTTGATGGTCGCGGCCTCGCAGATCTCCTTCACCTTTTCCAGGCCGACGTCGGACAACTCGTATGAAGTCCGCCTTAGCGTGGATGGTGGCAAGACGTGAGTGAGTGGCGGCGTATCCTCCAAGGCCCGCCGCATCGTGCTGGCGAACCTGACGCCGGGGACGGTCTATACCATTCAGGCACGCGCCTTGGGCGGCAGCACGGGCCAGAGTGATTGGAGCACGTCCGCCACCATCCATCATGGCGACATGACAGGCAGGTTTGGAAGCAAGCAAGCCGGAACGGGAAACCGTTCCGGCTGTTTTTTTATTTCGAAATCATTTCTTCAACAGCAGCCGTTTGGCGGCGGCAAGCTCCTTCAACGTGTCGTCGCCAACCTTGGGATACTCCAGATCCAGCGCGACCAGGGTGTCGATCACGGCGGCGGCCACCACGATGCGGGTGAACCATTTGTTGTCCGCCGGCACCACGAACCACGGCGCGTGTTTGGCGGCGGTGTGGCGGATGGTGTCCTCGTAGGCGTCCTGATACTGGTCCCAAAAACCGCGCTCGGCCATGTCGGCGCCGGAAAATTTCCAATTCTTGTCCGGCGTGTCCAGCCGTTCCAGAAAACGGCGCTTCTGTTCCTTCTTGGAGAGGTGCAGGAAAAATTTGACGACGACGATGCCGTTGTTCGCCAGATATTTTTCAAAATTGCGGATGTCCTCGAAACGCTGTTTCCAGATGTCCTTGGTGACAAGCGACGGCGGAAGTTTTTGTTTCGCCAGAAACTCGGGATGCACGCGCACGACGAGCGTTTCCTCGTAGTAGCTGCGGTTGAAAATGCCGATGTGGCCGCGGTTGGGCAGCACCTTCATGGATCGCCAGAGATAGTCGTGGTCGAGGTCGTCGGCGGACGGAGATTTGAACGAATGGACGTCGCAGCCCTGCGGATTGATGCCGGACATGACGTGCTTGATGGCCCCGTCCTTGCCGGCAGCGTCCATCGCCTGAAAAATCAGCAGCACGCCCCACTTGTCCTGCGCGTAAAGCCGGTCCTGCAATCCGGCGAGCGCCTGCACGCCCATCGCGAGCCCTTCCTTGGCGCGCGGCTTGGCCTCGGACTTTAAGCCCATCGTGTCGCCGGGGTCGTTGTCTTTGAGCCGGAACTTGTCGCCCTTGGTGACGCGGTAATGTTCGGCAATTTTCCGGGCACGCTTGATGAGTTCTTTGGGTTTCATGGATTAAGCAGGTTGCTGTTTTGCCGCGGTCAGTGTCCAGCAGTTTCGGCTGGCTTCGCTCCGGCATCCTTCACCGGCTTATGCTTTTCGCCGCCGAGCTTCTCAATAATATAGAAGATGACGGGAATCAAAAAGATGGCGATAAAGCTGGCCGCCAACATGCCGCCGATGACGGTGAAGCCCATGACCTGACGCGACATCGCCCCGGCACCGCTCGCCCGGGCCAGCGGCACGCAGCCGAGAATAAACGCGAAGCTGGTCATCAGGATGGGACGCAGCCGCAGCTTCGCGCCTTCCAGCGCAGCGTCAATGAGCGGCTTGCCCTCCTCGTAACCCATCTTGGCAAACTCGACGATCAGGATGGCGTTCTTTGCCGACAGGCCGATGAGCATGACCAGACCGATCTGCGCATAGACATTGTTTTCATAGCGACCGACCATCATGCCGGCGAACGCACCGAAGACGGCTACGGGCGTGCCGAGCAGCACGCTGAACGGCAGGGTCCAGCTTTCATATTGCGCGGCGAGAATCAGGAAGACGCACAGCAGTGAGAACCCGAAGATGACCATCGGCGAGACGCCCTGTTGCGCCTTCTTTTCCTGATAGCTCATGCCCATGTAATCGTAGCCCATCCCTGGCGGCATGGTTTCGTTGAAGACTTCCTCCATCGCCTTCATCGCCTGCGCGGAGCTGTAACCGGGCTTGGCGCGAGGCGTTGATCTGCGCGGCTTCGTGGAGATTGTAGCGCATCGTGAACTCCGGCCCCTGCGTCGAATCGCACCTTCGTCACCGCCGCGAGCGGCACCATGTTGCTGGCGTTGTTCAGCACGTAGAACTGGCCGAGGTTCTCGGCCTGCGTGCGATAGTCGCCCTCGGCCTGCACATAGACCTGCCACTGGCGGCCGAAGCGGTTGAAGTAGTTCACGAACGCGCCGCCCATGAAGCATTGCATCGTCTGGTAAACATCCTGCAAGCTTCACGCCCTGCTGGAGCACCTGGTCGCGGTCCACGTCCACATAAACCTGCGGCACGGACGGCAGCGCCGTGGTGAACACGCGCGGCAATCTCCGGGCGCTTGTGCGCCGCCTCAAGGAATTTTTTCAGGTTCGCCGCCAGAAAATTCCACGCCCTTGCCGGTGCGATCCTCCAGCATGAACGTGACGCCGCCCGAGGCGCCGACGCCGGGAATGGCCGGCGGCGGAAACGCGAAAGCCGATCGCGCCGGGAATCTTGCCGAACTTCGCGTTCAGATGCGCCATGATGGCGCGTGTATTGTTCCTCCGGCTTCTTGCGCTTGGCCCAGTCCTCCAGCGTGATGAAAAAGAAGCCGCTGTAGGTGTTCTGCACGCCGCTCAACATGCTGTAACCGACGACCGACGTGTAATACTTCACGCCGGGCGTGTTCTTGCAGAATCTCCTCCACCTGCTCGCATCACCTCGCTCGGTGCGCTGCAGCGGACGCGGCGTCGGGCAGTTGCACGCCGGCGAAGACGTAGCCCTGGTCCTCATCCGGCAGGAAGCTGGTGGGAATGACTTTGCCGAGCACTCCGGCCAGCACTGCCGAAGCCCACCAGCAGAAGCAGCGCCAAGCAGCTCTTGTGGATGAGCAACCGGCACGACGCCGACGTAGCCATCGGTCGCGCGGCCAAACCATTTGTTGAACCAGTCGAAGAATTTCTGCAGCGGGCCGCGTGCCCTTCTTCTTGGGCCGCAGCAGCAGCGCGGACAGCGCGGGCGACAGCGTCAGCGCATTGAACGCGGAGATGATCACCGACACGGCGATGGTCACGGCGAACTGCTGGTATAACCGGCCCGTGATGCCGGGAATGAATGCCGTCGGCACGAACACCGCCGCGAGAATGATCGCGATGGCGATGACCGGCCCGGAGACTTCCTCCATGGCCTTGCAGCGCCGCATCCTTCGGCGACAATCCTTTTTCGATGTGATGCTCCACGGCCTCGACCACGACGATGGCGTCGTCCACCACCAGGCCGATGGCCAGCACCAGGCCGAAGAGCGAGAGCGTATTGATGGAAAAACCGAACAGCGGGAACAGCGCGAACGTGCCGATCAGCGACACCGGCACGGCCAGCAGCGGAATCAGCGTCGCGCGCCAGCCTTGCAGGAAAATGAAGACCACGATGATGACCAGCATGATGGCTTCGACCAGAGTGTGCTCGATTTCCTTCATGCCCTCGGTCACCGCCAGCGTGGTGTCGAGCGCCACCACGTAATCCAGGTCCGGCGGGAAACTCTGCTTGAGTTTTTCCATGAGCTGCCTTGCGCGCCGTTGGCGGCATCCACGGCGTTGGAATCCGGAAGTTGGTAGAGCGCGATGAGCGCGGCGGGCTTGCCGTTCAAGCGCGCCTATCATGTTGTAGTTCTGCGCGCCGAGTTCGATGCGGGCGACATCCTTCACCCGCACAATCGCGCCGCCGGGAGAGCGCGCGGATGACGATGTTCTCAAATTGCTCCGCGGTTTCCAGACGGCCCTGCGAACGGACGGCATAAGTGAATTGCTGCCCTGGCGGAACCGGTTCGCCGCCAATCTGGCCGGCGGGGTTCACGGTGTTCTGCGCCTGAATCGCATTGATGATTTCAGGCACGGTGACGCCCATCTGCGCGAGGCGGTCGGGCCGCACCCAGAACCGGATGGCGTAGTTGCCCGCGCCGAACACCGAGACGCTGGCGATGCCCGGCACGCGCGTCATCAGGTCGTTGATGTTGATGTAGGCGTAGTTGGCGAGGAACACGCCGTCGTAGGTGTTGTTCGGCGAGTAGAGCGCGAACATGATGAGCGGCGCGGATAGTGGATTTCTGGACGGTCACGCCCTGGTTGTTCACCGCGCTGGGCAACTGCGAGGCCGCCTGGCTTTGCCGCATCTGCGAAAGAATCTGGTCGGTGTTCGGGTCGGTCTTGACGTCGAAATCCACCGTCAGCTTCATCGTGCCGTTGTTGGCGTTGAGGGAATACATGTATTCCATGTTGTCCACGCCGGACATCTGCTGCTCGATGGGCGTGGCGACCGACTGCTCAACGGTGGTGGCGTCCGCGCCGGGATAGGTGGCGTTCACCTGGATCTGCGGGTCGGCGATGTTGGGGAACTGCGCGATGGGCAGGCCGGACATCGCGACCAGCCCGATGATGACCATCAGGATGGAAATCACCATCGCGACAATCGGACGGTTGATGAAAAATTTTGACATAGGTCAGCGGTTGGAAATGGACAAACCGTTCAAGGTTTCGCTTCCTCCGCACCCGGTGCTGGAACCGCTGCAATATCCCCTGTGAACGGCACCGGATTCACTTCCACGCCGTCGCGCACTTTCTGGATGCCCTCGGCGACCACGCGGTCACCCGGCTTTCAAATTTCCCTGCACCACCCACAGCTGCCCGACCCGCTCGCCGGTGGTCACGGGCCGGATGCTCACCTTGTTGTCCGCGCCCACGACCGCGATGAGGTAGCGGCCCTGCATGTCCGCCACCGCCGCCTGCGGCACGAGCAGCGCGTCCTTCTGCGTGGTCAACAACGCCCGCACGCGGACAAACATTCCCGGCGCGAGCAGCCCCTGCGGATTGGGAAATTCCCCGACGATGGTGATCGTGCCGGTCTTGACATCCACCTGGTTGTTTGCAAACCGGACCCGCCCCTTCAGCGGATAAATTGAACCAGACGCGAGGTTCAATTCCAGCACCGGCCCCTGATATTCACCGTTCTGTGCGCGCAAAGTTTTGCCTTCGGCCAGCATCGCCTCCTGAATTTTGGTCAACAAAGCCTGGTCCACCGAAAAATAAACCCGGATCGGATCAACCTGCACCACGGTGGTCAACTGGCCGGAGCCGGGGCCGACCAGATTGCCGACCTGCGCCTGCGCCAGTCCGGCCACGCCGTCAATCGGTGAAATGATCCGGCAAAATTCATAGTTCAGCCGGGCGGATTCGACCGCAGCCTCGTTGGCCAGGTTCGCCTGGATGGCGTCGTCGAGTTCCTGCTGGCTGATGGCCTGCGTCTTCGCCAGCGGCGTGTAGCGCTGGACATCCATTTCGGATTTGCCCAGCTTGGCCAGCGCCTGGTCCAGCGCGGCCTTGTAAGTGCGGTCGTCAATCTGGAAAAGCACCTGGCCGTTCGTCACCATGCTTCCTTCCTCATAATTCCGCGTGAGCAGGTAACCGCTCACCTGCGCGGAAATCGTGGCGTTGACCTCGCCCTCCAGCGTGCCGACCCACTCGCGGTAAATCGGCACGTCCCGCTGCTCGACGGCAACCACCTGGACTTCCGGCGGCGCGGCCGACGGTGCTTCACTTTTTTTACAGCCGGAAATGGGAATCAACAAGGCCAGCGACAAAACCGGCAGCGCCACCTTGAAGGTCAGATATCTTGCCATAGGCGCACATCTTGTTTTGGAACTGAATTTTCAGCAAGAATTATCCTTGCCGCAGTTCGGAATTAATCCTGCCGTTCCGGCGTTCCGGCGTCTAGCAGGTCGCCGCGCAGCCAGCTTCGGTCGTATGCTTGCAGCCATTCCAGCGCCGGCAGGGCCAAGCAATGTCTGGCAAAGAGGCTGGGCGAATGTTGACGGCTTGTCATTTGTGCGTGTGCCACCACCAGGCACCCGCAAACAACCCGATGGCGATGAGGAAGAGCAGGAACCGGTGTGTCGTTCGACGCGCTTTGAACACCAGAAAAAGCAGAATGATCCCAATCAACCCGGCTCCTCCCGATGGCAGGTCATGAGTGCCTAGGCTGTTGAAGAAGTCCCTGATTTTATCGAGGTTCATATTATTTTTCAGGGATCATGGTTTGGCAGGCTGGCGGCGGATTTTCTGCGGCGACCGGTGCCGCGACATTTTCACCCATTGAAACCCACGCGCGCAGTAGCGTGTATGTCACGGCGAGAATCACCGGGCCGATGAACAGGCCGATGATGCCGAAACTGATCAAACCGCCGATCACGCCGGTGAGGATGAGCACCATCGGCAGGTCCACGCCTTTGCGGATGAGCACCGGTTGGAGAAAATTGTTAATCATGCAGACAAAAACTGACCAGACCGCAAACAGGGAACCGGCCAGGTTGTGACCGCTATAAAACAGCCAGATGGCGGCGGGAATCAGCACCAGCCCCGGCCCGATCTGCGCGATGCAGAGGATCAGCATCACCGCCGTGAGCAGCGCGGCGGCGGGCACGCCGGCAAAATAGAGACCGATGCCGCCGCACAGGGATTGCACGAACGCCGTGACCACGATGCCCAGCGCAACGCCGCGGACGGCCTTTGCCGACAGCACCGCGACCGCATCGCCCGACGGGCCGGCCAGACGGCGCGCAAAACTACGGATGCCGCTGGCCGCGGTTTCGCCATTCGCATAAAGCACGGCGGCGATGCAAATGCTCAAGAGAAAGTGCAGGACGAGCATGCTGAAATTGCCAGCCTGGCCCACGAACCAGGCGACCAGCTTGCTGGCATACGGCGACAGCCGATTGGAAAGTTCCTCCGGGCTGATGGCGGCGAACTGCTGCCAGCGCTCGACGGCGGAATTGCCGACCACCGGAATTTTTTCGAGCCAGCCCGGCGGCGGCGGAATTTTGACCGTGGACAACGACTTGAACCAACCCACCATTTCATCGGTATGCTCAAGAATGGTCAGGACCGCGAAGCAGACCGGGACAATCAAAACCAGCAGCAACAGGACGGTCATCACCAGGATGGCCAGCCAGCGTTTGCCCCAGAGCCGGGTCTGCAGCTTGAGAAAATACGGCCAGGTGGCGATGACAATCATGGCGGCCCACAGCAGCGACGAGAGGAACGGATGAATGATCCAGAAGCACGCGGCGATCAGGATGCCGATGAACAGCACCGCCAGCGTCGTGCGCGTCAGGTCGGATGAATTGGTCATGTGGAGGTTTTTCTTACGGTTTTATTTTGCGTTTCAATGCTTTGGCATTTTTAGTCGTTTCACAATTCGTTAACCGATTTGGTTTCGAGCCGCAAGCTTTGCGCCGATTTCCTGATTCTCCGGCGCGTCCGCTTTCAGCGTCGCCACCTTCGCCGCGTAAAAATTGATGCCCGGCAGCGCGCTGAAGCCGTGGGCGAAAATGCTTAACAACACCGTCATCATCACCGCCAGCCGGATGGTGGCCTCGCCCGGCTCATGTGTGCCCTGCTCCAGATAAACCAGACCGAGCACGATGGACGCCAGCCCGCGCGGCCCGAACCAGCCCATGAACAAAACCGTGGCGCGGCTCAACCGCGTGCCGATGAGCGCAACCGCCACCGGCAGCATCCGCACCACCGTCAGGCTGATGACCGCATACAACACATGCGACCAGTTGAACAACTGCCAGTCGCGCGCGACCAGCAGGCCGAAGAGAAAAAACACGGACAGGTTGAACAACTGTCCCCATTCTTCCGTGAACTCGACGCTGTGCTTGCCAGCTTCCTTGAATTTCACCTGCACCGCCAGTCCGGCGACGAACGCGGCGATGAACATGCTCGCCTCCGCCGCCTCCGATGCGACCATGCAAAACAACGGCAGAGCCACCACGCCAAGTTGCTGCGAGGATTCCGCCATCCAATTATTTCGACCAACCCAGCCCAGCAGCCAGCCGCCGACCAGACCGATGCCGGCGCCGATTATCGCGCCATAACCGAGTTGTTCAATGATGAAGCGCAGCAAACTCGCACTGTGGCCATCCGTGTTCGGCGCGGCCAGCGCGATGAAGAACAGCAGAAACGGAACCGAAAGGCCGTCGTTCAATCCGGCTTCCACGTTGAGCGCCTGACGGATTTTCATTGGCACGCGCGGGCTGTTCACAATGATTTGTCCCAGCCCGGCATCAGTGGGAGCGAGGATGGCGGCCAGAATGCCGGCTTCCCAAATGGAGAGCTGGCGAAAGACCACCAACGCACCGAGCGCACCCAGCAGCAGTGTCAACAGCATTCCGACGCTCAACAACCGCGCGGGCAGGTTGCGAATGTGCTTCAACACTTTCAGGTCGGTGCGGCTCGCATCGGTGAAGAGCAGCAGCGTCAACCCCACCTCCGCAACCCGGAGAAAAATCTCGATGTTCGCCTTCCGGTCGCGCAATTCCGGCAGAAGGAACAGGGTCAGCATCCCCGCCGCCGTGAATAAAATCGGCGGCGTGAAAACCGTCCGCTCCAGCCTTGCGGAAAACAGGCTGTGCAGAAAAATCAGCACGATGAAAATGGTGATGAGCGTCATAATCCAGCTTCTACATCCGACTTCCGGCTCCAATTTTCCGCAGCAGCACCGGCAGCCAAATCTTCAGGCGAACATTTAAGGAGTGACCACCGGGTTCTGCCAGCCGCCCGGCGGCGTTACCCGTTCGACTTCGGCCGGTCCCCAGGTTTTTTGTTCATACTCGAATACGGGCGTGCCGGCCTTCAACACCGGGTCAACGATGCGCCACGCTTCCTCCACATAATCTTCGCGGGCGAACAGCGTGGAATCGCCCGCCATCGCATCGCCCAGCACGCGTTCGTAGGCGTCCATCTCTCCGGCGCGCGGGCTGCGGCCGCCTTCGATTTCCATCGGCACGCTGGCTTTCTCATCGTCCACGGAAATGGTGTTCATGCAGATGCCGAAAGCGATGTCCGGGCTGATGCGCAGGCGGCAGTAATTCGATTTCAGATCGTAACCTTGATACATCGTCGGCGGCTGGCGCAGTCGGACGACCACTTCCGTGCAGGTGACCGGCAGACATTTTCCGGCACGGATGTAAAACGGAACGCCGCGCCAGCGCCAGGAATCAATCTCCAGCTTGAGCGCCGCAAACGTTTCCACCTTCGAATCGGGCGCGACGCCGGGTTCCTGCCGGTAACCACGGAACTGGCCGCGCACGAGATCCTTTGCCTCCAGCGGCTGGATGGCCTTCAACACTTTGACCTTCTCGTCGCGGATGGATTCGCTGTCCGTGCGGACGGGCGGCTCCATCGCCAGATGGGCCATGACCTGAAACAGATGGTTCTGCATCACGTCGCGGATGGTGCCGACCTGATCATAAAAGCTGCCCCGGCCCTGCACGCCAAAATCTTCCGCCATCGTGATCTGAAAGCTCTCGACGCTGTTGCGGTTCCAGAACGGCTCCAGCATCGCGTTGGCGAAGCGGAAGAACAGCATGTTGTGCACGGGCTTTTTTCCGAGGTAATGGTCAATGCGGAAAATCCGTTTCTCGTCGAAGGTCTGGAGAAGGATCTGGTTGAGCTCCTCGGCGGAAGCGAGGTCGCGGCCAAACGGTTTTTCAATGATGACGCGCGCACCCTTGGTGCAGCCGGCCTTGCCGAGCTGCTCCACCACGATGGCGAAGGCGGCCGGCGGGATGGCCAGATAATAGGCCGGGCGTTGCGCCGAACCGAGCTCCTTGCGCAAGGCTTGAAATGTCGCCGCGTCGTTGTAATCGCCATCCACATAGCGCAGCAGTCCGGACAACTTTTCAAACGCCGCCGGGTCGAGGCCGCCGTGTTTTTCCAGACTGTCCTTCGCGCGGGCCTTGAGCTGGTCAAGATTCCATCCGGCCTTGGCCACGCCGATGACCGGCACGTTGAGGTTGCCGCGCTTCAACATCGCCTGCAGCGACGGAAAAATTTTCTTGTAGGCGAGATCGCCGGTGGCCCCGAAAAAAACCAGGGCATCGGAATGGATTGCTTTCATAATTTCCTACTTGGAAGGTTTCTCCAGATGACCGCCGAAGCCAAAGCGCATCGCCGAAAGCAGTTTGTCCTGAAAGTCCGCCTCGCCGCGTGAACTGAACCGTTCGTAAAGCGCCGTGGTCAGCACCGGCACCGGCACGCCCTCGTCAATCGCCGCCTTGATCGTCCAGCGGCCTTCGCCGGAATCGGAAACGCGCCCGGCAAATCCCGCGAGCGCCGGGTCCTTGACCAGCGCGTCCGCCGTCAGGTCGAGCAGCCACGACGCGATTACGCTGCCGCGCCGCCAGACTTCCGCAACGTCGGTGAGGTTGAGGTCATATTGATAATGTTCCGGCTCGCGCAACGGCGTCGTCTCGGCATCCACTTCGCTTTGCTTCTTGCCGACGTTGGCGTTTTGCAAAATACCCAGCCCTTCCGCATACGCCGCCATGATTCCATACTCGATGCCGTTGTGAACCATCTTCACGAAATGTCCCGCGCCATTCGGACCGCAATGCAGATAACCCTGTTCCGCCGTGCCGCCGAGTTTGTCGCGTCCCGTCGTGCGCGGGATGTTGCCGATGCCCGGTGCCAGCGTCGCCAGAATCGGATCAAGACGCTTAACTATTTCCGCCTCGCCGCCGATCATCATGCAGTAGCCGCGTTCCAAACCCCACACGCCGCCGCTCGTGCCCACGTCCACATAATGAATTCCTTTCGGCGCGAGTTCCTTCGCGCGGCGGATGTCGTCCACGTAATAAGAATTGCCACCGTCAATCAGGGTGTCGCCCTTTTCCAGCAGCGGCAGCACGTCGGCGATGGTTTTGTCCACGACCGCCGCCGGAACCATCAGCCAGATTGCGCGCGGCTTTTCGAGCTTCTTGACAAAGTCCGCCAGCGACGAAGCGCCGGTGGCACCTTCCTTCGCCAGATCCTCGACCGCCTTTGGAAACATGTCGAACACGGTGCAATGATGTCCCGCCTTGATGAGCCGACGAACCATGTTCGCGCCCATCCGGCCCAGCCCAACCATTCCCAGTTGCATATTATATTCCTTTCTTGTGGTTAATTTGATGCCGGCCGGATGCCAGCCGGTGTTTATGTGATTGATGCCTCGTAAGTGCTCTGGATGGATGAATCAAGCACGGCGTCGAATTCCGCATCGGATTGCTGCGCGGACAAACCTTCGACCAGCGCCCGCGAAAAACTCGCGACGACGCCGTGATTCCTGACGAGGCGTTTGTCGGCATCCGTCCCGCGAATAACCTCCCGACAGCGCGACCACTTTCAGCACCTTCGGATGCTTGACGAATTCGATGTAAAAGTCGTCCTGCTCCGGCAGCGTGAGTTTGAGCATGACCAATCTGATCCGCCGGCAGCGTGTCGAGTTTTTCCTTGATGGCCGCCTTGAGCAGCGCCTCGGCCGCAGCCTTGTCCGGGCAATGAATGTCCACCTCGGGTTCAATGATCGGCACGAGTCCCGCCGCGAGAATTTGCGCCGCCACTTCGAATTGCTGGCGGACGACGGCCTTGATGCCGGCGGCGTTGGCCTGGTTGATGACGGAGCGCATCTTGGTTCCGAAAATGCGCTTCGCGTTTGCCCGGTTCAGCAGCGCCGGCAGGCCCGGCATGGGTTTCATCAAATGGACGCCGTCGCTCTCGTCGGCAAGCCCCTTGTCCACTTTCAGAATCGGCACGATCCGTTTCCGGTTCCAAAGATAGTCGGCCGTGGGCTGCCCCTCGATGTCCCGGTCCATCGTGCCTTCAAAAAGAATCGCGCCGAGAATCCGGTCGCCGTTGAAACTGGGGGTGGTGATGATGCGCGCGCGCATCTGATGGACCAGCGCGAACATCTCTTCGTCGTTGGACCAGGCGTTTTCCTTGAGGCCGTAGGCCGTCAGCGCCTTGGGCGTGCTGCCGCCGCTTTGGTCCAACGCGGCCAGAAAGCCGGCCTGCGTCCTGATTTTTCGCTGCTGTTGTTCTTTTGGGTTCATAGTGTTCCTTTCAATTTCCGGTAATGGCGGATTAAATTATTTGTCGAACTGTCATGCTTGAGCTGCGGCGCGGTCTTGCTTTCCAGTTCGGGAACAATCCGCTGCGCCAGCGCCTTGCCGAGTTCCACGCCCCACTGGTCGAACGGATTCACGCTCCAGATTGCGCCTTGAGTAAAGACGATGTGTTCGTAAAGCGCGACGAGCTTTCCCAGGACTGCCGGCGTGAGTTTTTCCGCGAGAATCGTGTTCGACGGACGGTTGCCCTCGAAAACTTTGTGCGGCACCAGCGCGTCCGGAACTTTTTCGGCCTTCACTTCCGCCGCCGTCTTGCCGAACGCCAGCGCCTCGGCCTGCGCGAAAACATTCGCCATGAGAATGTCATGATGCCGGCCCAGCGGCGTGAGCGCGTGGCCGAACGCGATGAAGTCGCACGGAATCAATCGCGTGCCTTGATGAATCAATTGATAAAACGAATGCTGGCCGTTCGTGCCCGGCTCGCCCCAGTAAATCGGGCAGGTTTGATAATTCACTTTTTTGCCGTGCGAGCGTGACGTGCTTGCCGTTGCTCTCCATCGTCAACTGCTGGAGATACGCCGGGAAACGTTTCAGATAATTTTCGTAAGGCAGCACCGCCACGGTTTCCGCGCCGAAGAAGTCATTATTCCAGACCGACAGCAGCCCCATGAGCACCGGCAGATTTTTCGCGAACGGCGCGGTGCGGAAATGTTCGTCCATCTCGTGAAAGCCCGCGAGCAGCGCGCGGAAATTTTCCGGCCCGATGGCCAGCATCGTCGAAAGGCCGATGGCCGAATCCATCGAGTAACGTCCGCCGACCCAGTCCCAGAAGCCGAACATGTTCGCCGTATCAATGCCGAACGCCGAAACCTTTTCCGCATTCGTCGAGACCGCGACGAAATGTTTCGCCACGGCTTTGACATCGCCACCCAAACCTTTCAGCAGCCAGTCGCGCGCGCTTTCCGCGTTCGTCATCGTCTCCTGCGTCGTGAAAGTTTTGGACGAAACGATGAACAGCGTTTCCGCCGGGTCGAGGTCGTGCGTCGCCTCCACGAAATCAATGCCGTCCACGTTCGACACAAAACGGAAGGTCAGGCTGCGGTCGCTGTAATGCTTGAGCGCCTCGTAAGCCATCACCGGGCCGAGGTCGGAGCCGCCGATGCCGATGTTGACGAGGTTCTTGATGCGCTTGCCGGTGTGGCCTTTCCATGCACCACTGCGGACCCGATTTGAAAACGCCGCCATCTTGTCGAGCACGGCGTGAACTTCCGGCACGACATTTTTGCCATCCACGAAAATCTTCGCACCCTTCGGCGCGCGCAACGCGGTGTGCAGCACCGCGCGGTTTTCCGTGATGTTGATTTTCTCGCCGCTGAACATCGCCTTGATGCGCGGCTTCAAACCGGATTCCTCCGCCAGCTTCAGCAGCAGCTTGAGCGTTTCGTCTGTGATGCGGTTCTTGGAGTAATCCAGAAACAGTCCGGCAGCCGCGGCGGTCATGCGCTCGCCGCGCTTCGCGTCTTTGGCGAATAGTTCGCGCAGGTGCAGCTTTGAGATTTTTTTGTGGTGCGCGGCGAGCGCTTTCCACGCCGGGCGTTGCGTCAGGGGTTTGATAGGAGATTTTGTGCTCATGGTTTAATTTTGAAATTTCAGCCCAGCGCATTGTTCACGATTTGCTGCGCCTCGCTGACGATGGTTTGCAGATGCTGTTCGTCGCGGAAACTCTCCGCATAAATCTTGTAAATGTTTTCCGTGCCGGACGGCCGCGCCGCAAACCAGCCGCTCGCCGTCACCACTTTCAATCCGCCGATGGCCGCGTTGTTGCCCGGCGCGTTGGTCAGCTTGGCCGTGATGTCGTCGCCGGCCAGCTTCGATTCCTTCACCGCTTCGGGCGAAAGCTTGGACAACTTCGCCTTCTGTTCCGGCGTCGCCGCCGCGTCAATGCGCGTGTAATATGGCGTGCCGAACTCCGCCGTCAGTTCGCGGAAATGTTCGCCGGGATCCTTGCCGGTGACGGCGGTGATTTCCGCCGCGAGCAAATCCATGATCGGGCCGTCCTTGTCCGTCGTCCACACCGTGCCGTCGCGCCGCAGGAAACTTGCGCCGGCGCTTTCCTCGCCGCCGAAACCGAACGAGCCGTCGAACAGTCCGGGCGCGAACCATTTGAAACCCACCGGCGTTTCGCACAGCTTGCGGCCAAGTTTGTTCACCACGCGGTCAATCATGCTGCTGCTCACGAGCGTCTTGCCGATCGCCACGTCCGCCTTCCATTGCGGGCGATGCGTGAGCAGATAGCCGATGGCCACCGCGAGATAATGATTCGGGTTCATCAAGCCGGCGGACGGCGTGACGATGCCGTGCCGGTCGGAATCGGGATCGTTGGCGAACGCGACGCGGAATTTGTCCTTCAGCCCGACGAGGCTGGCCATCGCATACGGGCTGGAACAGTCCATGCGGATTTTTCCGTCGTGGTCCACCGTCATGAACGCGAACTGCGGGTCGAGCTTCGGATTCACGACCGTGATGTCCAGTTTGTAAATGGAGTTGATCGGCTCCCAATAGGGCAGCGCCGCGCCGCCGAGCGGATCCACGCCCAGCTTCAAACCGGCGGCGCGGATGGCGTCCATGTCCACGACATTTTTCAAATCCTCGACGTAGGGCAGAATGAAATCAATCTCGTGCGTGGTCGCCACCTTGAGCGCGGCGGCGAACGGCATGCGCTTCACGCCGGAATTATTTCCGCGCAGCAATTCATTCGCGCGGTCCTGCACCCACTTGGTCACGTCGGTGTCGGCGGGGCCGCCGTTGGTCGGATTATATTTGAAGCCGCCGTCCTCCGGCGGATTGTGCGACGGCGTGATGACGATGCCATCCGCGAGTCCGGTCTTGCGCCCGCGATTGTGAACGATGATGGCGCGAGAAATGACCGGCGTCGGCGTCACGCCGTCATTTTGTTGAATGACAGTCTCGACATCGTTGGCCGCGAGAACTTCGAGCGCGGTGCGTTGCGCGGGCGCGGAAAGCGCGTGCGTGTCCTTGCCCATCTGGAGCGGGCCGTCGGTGCCGTGGCTGCTGCGGTAATCGCAAATCGCCTGCGTGATGGCGAGGATGTGCGCCTCGGTGAACGTGCCGTTGAGCGACGAGCCGCGATGCCCGCTCGTGCCGAAGCTGACCAGTTGGTTCGGGTCGGCCACGTCCGGCTTGCGTTCGTAATAATCGCGTTCAAGCCGCGCAAGATCCACCAGCATTGACTTGGGTGCCGGTTTGCCCGCGAGTGGAGAAATTGCCATAACAAATTTATGTCATGCTAACGAACACCGTCCGGCATTCAACCCTCTTTTGCGGCGGCGGTTTCCACCACATTGACGGCGGCGCGCCGGTCCCATAATCTCCCGCATGGCCAAGAAAGCTGCTCTTGTTGTAGCGTCGAGCATCCGGCTCGAAAAACCGGCGCGAGTCGGCGAAAAATCCGGCCACAGGCCGACCGCTACACCTATTTTCCATTGATCGGCGTGCTGCTGATGGTCGCGTAGGGCGTCGAGGAATTGACGCGCCGCTGGCGATATCAAGCCTTCGCGTTGCCGGCCGCGAGCCTGCTCATCATCGCAGCCTGCATTGTGCTGACCCGGCAGAACATCGCTTGCTGGAAATCCAGCGAAACCCTGTTCCGGCACGCCATCGCGGCCACCAGCGACAATTACAGCGCGCACTGCAGTTTGGGCAACGCCTTGTTAAGCAATGGACGCCCCCCAGAAAGACCTGGGTGAATTCCAGCTGGCGGTGAGATTGAAGCCCGACTCCTCCGAAAATCACTGCAACCTCGGCGTCGTGCTGGCCGGCCTGAACCGCATGGACGAGGCGCTGGCCGAGTTCCAGCTCGCGGTGCAGTTGAATCCCGGCAACGGGCTGGCGCATCAGAACCTTGGCATGGCACTCGAACAGAAAAACCTGCTCGAACCGGCGACCCGCGAATACGAGGAAGCCGTTCGGTTGATGCCTAATTACGCCCCGGCGCACAACAGCCTCGGCGTCGCCCTGGCCAAGCAAAACCGTCTGGAGGAAGCGACGGCGCAATTTCAAACCGCCGTGCAATTGGATCCTTCCCTCGTGGCGGCCCAAAACAATTTGAAAATGGCGCGGCAGCTCAAACAAGACAGGTGACGGGTGGCGGGTGGCATGAATGGTTGGATGGCTGAATTGTTGAATTGTTGAAGGGTGACGAGGATGAGGACGAGGATGAGGACGAGGATGACTGCGCGTCAATCGTCAATCGAAAATTATGAGCCGAATTACGTCGGCTGCCACGAGGAGGCTGCCTTGCAGGACAATGATCGCACGCGGGTGAACCGGCGTAAAAAAACACCCGCAAGTTTCAGCCCTGATATTGCTCGTCGCCGACCTTTTCCATCCAGTCAACCACCTTGCCGTCGAGCGCTTCCTGAATGGCGATGTGCGTCATGGCCGTGGTCGGCGCGGCGCCGTGCCAGTGTTTTTCACCCGGCGGAAACCAGACCATGTCACCCGGACGGATTTCTTCAATCGGTCCGCCTTCGCGCTGCGCGCGTCCGCAGCCGGCGGTCACGATCAAGGTCTGGCCCAGCGGATGGGTGTGCCACGCGGTCCGTGCGCCCGGCTCGAAGGTGACGACGGCGCCGGAAACCCGCGCGGGTTCGCCTCCCTTGAACGGCGAGTCAATGCGCACCGTGCCGGTGAACCAGTCCGCCGGTCCCTTGTTGGACGGCTGCGATCCGTTTCGTTTGATTTCCATAATTCGAATTTCTCCGTTTGATCATCCATCGTTTGCTTTTCTCAACGGCCCGTCATCTGCTCCAGCTTTTCGGGATACCGCGCACCCTTGACCTTAATCCCTGAAGCCGCGCTGTCAATTTCGCGCAAATCGTCCGGCGTGAGCTCAACCGAAACGGCGCCGATATTTTCTTCAAGCCGATGCCGCTTGGTCGTGCCGGGGATGGGCACGATCCACGGCGGCGTGAAGCAGGGCGGTCATCTCTTTTTATCCTTGGGCGGCCCGTAGGAAAAACTCATGCCCATGCAGCCCAGGCCGATGGCCGAGACTTCCAAATTACTTTTTCCGAGAGTGCGCTTTTGCATCATTGAATCCTTTCTTGTTGTTAAATGTTGAAGCGAGGTCGGGCGGATTTCGACAGACACGATCATTTGCTGGCCTGGCTCACCCGAGCGAGGCCTTGTCAATCACGAAGCGGCATTTCACGTCGCTCTTGAGCAGGCGCTCGCAGGCGGTATTGATCTGGTCCATGCGGATCATTTCGATATCCCAGGTGATGTTGTGCTGCCCGCAGAAATCGAGCATCTCCTGCGTCTCGGGAAGGCCGCCGATGAGCCGGGAATTAACCTCCAGAACGTTCACGGCTTCCGCGACACGCAAAATCATCCGGCGATTCCTGATCTGCTCACGTTCAAGACCGCCGAAAAACCAGGCCGCGCGCATTTCCGGCGCGGCCGGTCAATCCATCTGCCGCAGCACGACGATGGTGTTTCCAGCGCCACCGCCGGCCACGAGCGTATGGCCTTTTTTGAGCGTCTGGGTGATGTTGCCGACGTTCTGACCGTTGCCCTTCAAGGTTAGTTTTACCCGTTCACCGCCGAGGCCGGTGACGGCAATCTGGCAATCGCCGCTCAAGCTGACCTCTTTGGTCTCATCTTTCGCCAAGGAAAATTGCTGCGCGTTGACGACGGAATAGTGCTGCCACTTGAGCGGCAGATGCTGGAGCTTCTTTTCAATTCGTGCTGAAACCGGCCGGCCGTTGGTCGGCACCTCGTTGGAGCCGAGAACCAGTTGCGCCTCCAGCTTGAGCGGCTGGTCGGCGGCGTGCGCGGTCGCGCCTGCGAGCAAAAGAAAAAACAGCGTGGCGCAAACCAGCCGGGTGGTGAATAATAATTTTATGCTCATGCGTCAGTTGACGGCTGCCGGTGTAATATTGTTTGCAGGGCTGTTGTCCGCCGCGGGCGAAAACCACACCAGCGTCGTGCCCTCGCTGGCGTCACGATAAGTGGCTGCGTCGGAATTGGCCAGTGTTGTTTCGACGGTCGGCGTGTCAGCGTCGGCCACATTTTCCACGGCGGCTTTTTGCGAGTTGTTGAAATGAACAAACATTCCGCCGATGATCAGCGCCAAAGCCGCCGCGCTGGCCGGCAGAAGCCAGCGCCGCAGGCCGGCAAAAATTAAAACGCCCGGCGTGGCCGCGGTCTGCGGTTCCTGCCGCCGGATTTCGCGTTCGATTTTAGACCAGAAAAATTCGCGCGATTCCGGCACGCTCAAATGCGGCTCGGAATTCACCATCGCCTGCCGCGTGTTCTTCAATTCTGCGAGCAAGGCGGCGGCGGCGCCATCGCGCTGCGTCCAGGCAAGGATTTCACGCGCCTCGCGCTCCGGCAGTTCGCCGTCGAGGAACGCCTGCAACTTCAGTTGTTGCTCGTGATTCATATTTCTTTCCGCATTTCCGCCAGCAATGCGGCCATTTTCCGCCGCGCATAAAACAGCCGCGACATCACCGTGCCGATCGAACAGCCAATTGTCCTGGCGATTTCTTTGTATTCCATATCCTCAAATTCATGCAATACCAAAACCGTGCGGTGTTCCGCCGACAACTGGCCGAGCGCGTCGTCAATTTTTTTACGCAGCTCGGCGCGTTCCAGACCAGCGGTTGGATTCACGGTCACGACCGGCATCTGCCGTTCCACGCCGCCGCTTTCGTCGTCCATTTCTTCGATGGATTCGGCACGCTGCCGCTTTTGCTTCCGCAAATGGTCAAGGCAAAGGTTGATGACGATGCGCGTCATCCACGTCGTGAAGCTGGAATCGCCTTGAAACTGTTCGAGCCGCTGCCAGCCTTTGATCCACGCTTCCTGTGAAAGATCCACCGCGTCTTCCTCGTTGCGCGTCATGCTGAAGGCGCGGGCGTAAATCGGGTCGCGATGCCGGAAGACCAGTTCCTCAAACGCCGCCAGCTCCCCGCGCCGCGCGGCTTTCACCAACGCATCATCGTCGGCGGAGGAATAATTCTGTCCAGACATGGATTTGACGGCGCGGAAAATTATTTATTCAACGCTTTCTACAATTTTCCCTTGGTGCTTGGCAACTGGCCGGCGATGCGTGGGTCGCGGGCGCAGGCGGCGTCGGCGGCGCGGGCGAACGCCTTGAACAGCGCCTCGACAATGTGGTGCGGCTCGCCGCCATAAAGCAGTTCCAGATGAAGATTGCAACGCGCCTCGTTGGTGAAGCCCTGAAAAAATTCGCGCGCAAGTCCGAAACGGAACGCGCTGGAAACGTCCTGTTTTTTTTCAGCAGCGGAAATTTGCTTTTGCGAAAATTTATCCAGCCCGCGCCAGACGAGGTGCGGCCGGCCGCTGAAATCAATGACGCAGCGGGCGAGGCATTCGTCCATTGGCACATAGGCCTCGCCGGTGAACGGATTTTCAGGGTGAAAGCCCGCGCCATACCGGCGGATGCCGCGCTTGTCGCCGAGCGCAATTGCAAACGCCTGGCCGAGCGCGATGCCGCAATCCTCGACGGTGTGGTGCGCGTCCACTTCCAGGTCGCCGTCGCACTTGAGCTGCAAATCCATCGTCGCGTGCTTCGCAAACAGCGTGAGCATGTGGTCGAAGAACGGAATGCCGGTTTTGATGTTGGATTTGCCTCGGCCGTCAAGGTTGAGGCTGACGGAAATTTTTGTTTCCTTCGTGTGGCGCGAAATTTTTGCCTGCCGGATTTTCATGGCAGGATTAAACCAAAGCGCGCGGGAAAAACAAACTGCAATCAGTAGATGGACTTGGGCATGACCATCTGCGACTGGTCGGCCATTTTCTTTTGCACGCCATCTATCAGCTTTTGCAATTCGCCGGGCGTGAGCGACACCTTCTGGGCGGCCTGATACCAGTTCATGGCTTGTGGATAATTGCCGGCTTTTTCTTCGAGCTGACCGAGATTTGTGGTGATCTCCTCGAAAAGAAGTTTGTTTTCCTCCTGTTCCCCGGGGGTGAGCTTGAGCCAGTAGCGGACGGCGAGTTCCCAGACATTTCGTGCGCGGTCAGTCTCGTGATAGCTTTCGTTGTAGAGCCGCCCCAGTTCAAACAAGATTTCGTAGCTCTGCGGATTGTTGCGCAGGCCTTCGCGCAAAACCTGTTCGGCCTCCTTGTCCTTGTGCATCCGGATTCGCAGCCAGTAGGCCGTGACGGTGTAGGTCTGGATGTTGTCGGGATCGAGCTTGGCGGAGAGCTTCAGCCACGGGAGAATTTCGCGCACGTCAGAACTGGTGCTCAAATCATCCGTCGGCCCACCTTCGTCCAGATGCGTGTGGCGGTTCGGCATGAAATGGCGGCCAAAGGCATCAATCCAGTCGCGCGGCGGGCCCATGAAACTGGATTCCATGGCCTCGTCGTGAGTGTTGTGGCTGACGACCGTGCCGGTGTCCTCGGCCATGTGCGGCGTTTTGAAGGCCGCGTTGTTGTCGAAAATGGTCGGGTAATAGCCGCTGTGATAATACGCGTCGGCCTTGACGTAAAAACTGTTCGCAAACATGCGGCTGCTGTTGCCGAGCAGCAGGTTGAAGAAATCATCCGACTGGTGGCGCCGGTCTTCCAACGCTTGAAACCGCGGCTGCAAACCGGCGGCGAGGCCAAAGCACAAAATCAGCAGCGCGAGCAGTAGCAGAAAAAATGGGCGCGGCGAATTCATGATTCAATTGACGGGCTTGCGGCGGAAAACCAGGCAGGCGGCGACGAGAAAAACCATTGCGTAAGCCAGCAGGTAAAGGGTGTCGAGGCCGATGAATTTCCAGCCGATGAGCGGCCAGTCGTGGACAATCAGGTTCCGCATTTCAAACGGGATTTCGAGATGCGGGATGGCAAAATAAGTCGCATAAACAATGGAGCGGAATGGTTCGGTCTGCGCCAGCGCGACGGCGTCGAGATACCGGCCGACCGTCAAAATGGTCGCGACGATGACGAAGCAGATCGTTGAGTTGGAAGAGGGCGCGGCAAACACCAGCGAGCCGAGCAGCGCGAGCGCGACGACCACGCCCAGCGTGATCCAGTGCAAAAACGCGGCCTGGAAATAATTCAGCAGCGGCCAGGCGTGTTCGCGGCTGGCGGCGAGCGCGCCGAAGAAAACATAAAAGCAAAGCAACACCAGGCCGCAGGCGAGCCAGCAGCCGAGAAATTTTCCGAAAATCAACTGCGTCCGCGTCAGCGGCTTGGCGAGCAGGGGCAGCAGCGTCCGTTGTTCGCGCTCCGCCGGGATTTGGCGCGCGGTCGTGGTGATGGCGATGACGAGCGAGGAAACCCAGATGAGCAGCAGGCACAGTTCCTTGAGGTAGCGGACAATTTGCTTGTCGTTGAAAATGTTGACGGAGGCCATGACCAGGCAAATGAGGACGGTCAGGATGAACAGGACGTAAAAATCCTTCCGGCGATACAATTCCTTGATGACGATGCCGGCGACGGCGAAAATATTTCTCATGGCGCGGTTTGCGGTTGATAGCCGATGGTGTTCAAAAATGCCTTTTCAAGATTGGCGTGCTCACCGGTGAGCTCATTGACGCGGCCAATGGCTTTCAATTCGCCCTGATGAATGATGGCAACGCGGTCGCAGACGGTCTCGACTTCGCCGAGTTCGTGCGACGAAAAGAAAACGGTTTTGCCCTCGTTCTTCAGGCGCTGAATGATTTCACGGACCTTCATGCGGCCCAGCGGATCTAGGCCGCTGGTCGGCTCGTCGAGAATCAGCAAATCGGGGTTGTTGATGAGCGCCTGGGCGAGGCCGACGCGCTGCTGCATGCCTTTGGAATAGGATTTGATGGGGCGTTTACGCGCGTGTTCGAGCTCGACCAGCTTGAGCAGTTCATCAATGCGCTTGTCTGTCTCGGCGCGCGGCAGGCTGAAAATTTTCGCGTAAAACCGGAGCAGCTCCTCGGCGGTGAGGAATTTATAATAATAAGTCATCTCCGGCAGGTAGCCGATGCGCTGGCGGGCGATGGGCTGGCGGACGTCAATGCCGAACAGATACGCCGCGCCGCTGGTCGGCGGCACGAAGCCGAGCAGGACGTTCATCGTGGTGGTTTTGCCAGCGCCGTTCGGGCCGAGGAAACCAAAAACTTCGCCGGCGTTGACCTCCAGATCGAGTCCGGTCAGGGCGACTTTGGTGGCTTGCCGGAATTCACGGCTGGAAAATTCGACGCGGAGTTTTTCCGTCTTGAGGATCACGCTCATGGCCGACGACTGTGGTTGAAAATCACGGCCATCTTCTAATTCAAATCATCAACGAGGTCAACTACAACGAACCCAACCGTGGAAACCAAAATGCCCGGAGTTTTTGGGTTCGCGCGCGGCTGCCGGCTGGAAATATGATTACGGCAGGATGTGCGGCGGGTTTACCGTGCTGCCGAGCGAGCACAGCACCGAGGGGATGTTTCCGACCAGGGTCAGGATGTAGGTGCCGTTGGCCGGGCAGCCGGGAATGCTGCTGTCGGCGTTTAATTTGATATAGGGTGTCAGGTCGCTGGGGAAGTTGATGGCCGAACCGGACGATTTGCCGCTTTCCATGGCGAATTGCTGAACGGCGGAATCAATCTGCCGCAGATTGTTAATGCAGGCGGTGGCTTGTGACACCGCACGGTGGTGCAGGAAGTTGGGAATCGCAATGGCTGCCAGAAGACCGATAATGGCGACCACAATCATGATTTCAACCAGCGTGAAACCAGTTTTAGCCTGAACTCTGAAAGTTTTCATACGTTTATCCGGAATGAAACACATGTGAAACGGGTTAAGAACAATTTTCAGCAGCCCCCATGGCCTGATGTGTCCACATTCAATCTGTAAGTAGCAGCATGGATGCCAACCTCCAACCCAAAAAACCGATCACAAGGACCGAATGCCGCGCGCTAGGCTTGATGCCCCAAAAAAAGCCCGGAGCTTTCGCCCCGGGCTGGTGATTCAAACTTGGTTTAAAATTACTGCAATGCGTGCGCCGGAGTGACCGTCGAACCCAGCGAGCAGGTCGGAGTCGCCCCCACCGAGCCGTCGGAATAGGTGCCGCTAGCCGGGCAGGCCGGCAGGCTGCTGTTCGCGTTCAACTTGATGTAAGGCGTCAAGTCGCTCGGGAAGCTGATGGTCGTTCCGGTGGTTTTCTTTTGTTCCAACGCAAACTCGTTGGCCGCCGCGTCAATCTGGCGGAGGTTGTTGATGCAGGCGTTGGCCTGTGAGGTCGCGCGGGCTTTCACGAAGTTGGGAATCGCGATGGCCGCCAAGAGGCCAATGATGGCCACGACGATCATGATTTCAACCAGCGTGAAGCCGGCCTTGCGGATGTTTTTCATTGTCTTCATTTTTGTTTTCTTTCTTTGGTGCGGCGTGAACTTCGCGACCGGCGGGTTATTATGATTACAACTTTGTCCACTTGATTGCCCGTCGCATCCGCAACTGTCAGGCATAGTAGCACACCCAGTGCCAAACGCCCAACTCAAAATCCGTGGACAGGATGCTCGTCCGATTGTTCAAAAAACCCAATTAAATCAGCATTTCAAGTCCGGCACCCGCCCGTGCCGGAATTTCCGGCACCGGCGGGTGTCCTGCCTTTCAACGATTATGTAAAAATTTGGGACACGGCGGCCAACTGCAAAAAATGGTTGTTTCGTGGACGCAGTCGAGTTAGTTGTCTTTCCTAAAAAAAGCGGCGGATCTGCCGGGATTGGTTCCTTGCGTTCGACAAAACAGGACTGGCTTGGTCAAGCTTCAGCAGAAGCGGGGCGAAACCAGTCCCGGCCGGGCCGTTTGCCGGCGGCCAGGCCAATCATTGGCGCAATCAAAACCAGACCATGAACATCACGGCGATGTTCAATAAAAAATGTCGTTCGCGACCATAAAACTTGTGAACATTCCGACCGGCGCACGGTCTGAATTGCTGGGATAAGCACATGACAGGTGATCCAGAAATGAAATTGATAAATTTGCACATTGAGTCCGAATCCGGACGGGGCTGGCTGATTTCGGGTTTGGAAGCCGACTTTTGAAAACCTTCCGCCGCTGCTGCATTAGCCGGGCAAAACATGGAACGCCATTACACAAACAAATTCCTTCGCCGATTGGGCCGCAAGCCAAATTTCATTTTGGCGGCGATGATTTTGATGCTGGCGACGGAGGGCATGGCGTGGGCGGCGTCATTCACCGCGTCGCTCGACCGCGACACGATCACGCTGGGCGACAGCGCAACCCTGTCGTTGACGTTTGAAGGCGGCCAGTCGAAAAATGTTCCGACACCGAGCGTTCCCGGCCTGCAATTCACACAGACGGGCAATTCGCAGAATTTCAGCATCATCAACGGCGCGATGAGTTCGACCGTGACCGTCGCGTTCTCCGTGACGGCGCGGCAGGCGGGCGAGTTCACCATCCCGGCGCTGACGGCGGACGTGAACGGCCAGCAGTTAGCCACCGCGCCGCTCAAATTGACCGTCACGGCGGCCAGCGCGCCGTCCGCCGACGCCGTGAATTCCGGCAGCGAAGTCGCTTTCTTGAAATTTGCCCTCCCGAAAAATAAAATCTATCTCGGTGAATCGCAGGTCGGGCAGCTTGATCTCTACCTGCGCAGCGACGTGCAGAATTTCGGCAACTTCCAGTTGACCGGCACGCCCACCGACGGTTTCAGCGCGGGTAAAATCACCGAACTGCAAAACCAGCGCCGGCGCGTGCAGGTCGGCAACCGCGTTTACACCGTCATCCCGCTCGCCGTTCCGCTCACCGCCGTCCGAACCGGCGAACTCACGCTCGGGCCGTTCACCGCCAGCCTGGTCGTCGTGCTGCCGTCGCAAAATGACAACGGCGACCCGTTCTTCCGGCAGTTTTTCAACCAGGGCGAACAAAAACAGGTCACGCTCGCGAGCGAGCCGGTCAGCGTGGAATCGCTGCCGCTGCCGGACCAAAACAAGCCGGCGAATTTCACCGGTGCCGTCGGCAATTTCACGATGACCGCCACCGCCGGCCCGACCACCGTCACCGTCGGCGACCCCATCACCGTGCGCGTGCAGATTTCCGGCCGCGGCGCGCTCGACGCCGTCACGCTGCCCGCGCAGGACGCGTGGCAGAATTTCAAAACCTATCCGCCCACGACCAAGCTGGAGACCAGCGACCCGTTCGGTTTTCAAGGCACGAAAACCTTTGAGCAGATCATCTCGCCGCAAAATGCCGACGTGCATGAACTGCCGGCGCTCTCGTTCTCGTTTTTCAATCCCGACGACGGCCAATATCACACGCTCACGCAGGCCGCCGTGCCGCTCGTCGTCAAGGCCGCCGGCGCTTCGCCGATGCCGGCGCTGGCCGCAAACAAAAATTCCGCGCCGGAAAACCAGGCGCCGCAGGACATTTTGCCCATCAAGGAAAACCTCGGCACGCTTTCGCAAAATAAAATTCCGCTCGTCGCGCAGCCGGTGTTTCTCGCAGCGCAAACCATGCCGGTGCTGGCGTTTCTCGCCGCGTTCATCTGGCGCAAACGCGCGGACATCTGGCGAACAATCCGCGCCTGCGCCGCCAGCGCGCCGTGGCCGCGCTCGTCGCCAGCGGCCTGGATGATTTGAAAAAATATGCCGCGGCAAACCAGCCGGACGAATTTTTTGCCACGCTGTTCCGGCTGTTGCAGGAACAGCTGGGCGAACGGCTGGATTGTCCGGCGTCGGCCATCACGGAAAATGTGATTGACGAGCATCCCGTTTTGCGCGGCGCAGCCAAAGACAACCCTTGATGGCCTGCGCGAGCTGTTTCAGCTTTGCAACCAGGCGCGCTATGCGCCGGTGCGCGGCACCAGTGAACTGAATTCCGTCGCGGCAAAATTCGAGAAAGCCGTCGGCGAACTTCAGGAGGTGAAGGCATGAAAACCTTTTTATTTGGCAGCAGCCGACGTCAGGAGGCTCAATTTAAAATCGGCCATCGGCCATCGGCTATCGGCAATCAATTCGAGCCTCGTCACCTCGGCTGCCACCAGATTTTGGCCTTGCTCGCCGGGCTGCTCTTCGCCGGCAATCTCTTCGCTGCCGACGTGGCCGCCGATTTTTCCGCCGCCAACGAGCTTTACGCCGAGGGGAAATTTTCCGATGCGGCGGACGCTTACGGAAAAATTCTCCAGACCGGCGCACAGTCGCCCGCGCTGTTGTTCAATGCGGGCAACGCGGAATTTAAGGCCGGCCATCTCGGGCAGGCCATTGCCGCGTATCGCCGGGCCGCGCAACTGTCGCCGCGTGACGACGAGATTCGCGCCAACCTCGCGTTCGTCCGCAACCAAGTGCAGGGCGCGACGCTGCGCGAAAGCCGCTGGCAAAGCTGGTTCGGCGCGCTGACGCTGAACGAAGGCGCGCTGCTGACGGCGGTTTTGTTCTGGGTGACGCTGGCGTTGCTCGTCGCGCGCCAGCTCCGTCCCGCGCTAGTTCCAAAATTGAGAACCGCGACCCGGCTGTTTGCCATCGCTGGCCCTTTTTTCCGGCATCCGTGCTGGGCCTGCAGGCGGCGAATCATTTTTGGTCGGCCACCGCCGTGGTGGTATCCGCCGAGGCGACCGCGCGCAGCGGGCCGTTTGACGATGCGCAGAGCGTGTTCATCGTCCACGACGGCGCGGAGCTTTCCGTTTTGGACCGGCATGACGACTGGGTGCAAGTCGCCAACGGCGCGGGCAAGACCGGCTGGCTGACGGTGAAGCAGGTTGAAGTTTTGCCCGGCATATGAATGAAAATGAATTTGGGAGCGCACGCCTCTGGCGTGCGATTTTCGGCGTCGCGCCGAAAGCTCGTTTAACTGATTTTGCGAAAAGTCAGATTGACGTGAATCCGGCGCGACGCCGGATTTGACACGCGGGACGCGTGTGCTCCCAATTCAAATTTGATTGAACATGATCGGAAACTTTTTGTCAGAATGTCGTCCACGGAAAATTGAATTAAGAAAAACATGAGCACAGGAATCAATGCAATCAACGAAGCGGTGAAGGAAGCGAGCAGTTTCACGCACCCGCTGTTTAACGAACTCGGCAAGGTCATCGTCGGCCAGCAATATCTGACCGAGCGGCTGGTCATCGGCCTGCTGGCCAACGGCCACGTCCTCCTCGAAGGCGTGCCCGGCCTGGCCAAGACGCTCGCCGTCAAATCGCTGGCGAACTGCCTGCACGTCAAGTTCTCGCGCCTGCAATTCACGCCGGACATGCTGCCCGCCGATGTCGTCGGCACGCAGATTTACAATCCGCAGTCCGGCGGCTTCTCCACGCGCAAAGGCCCGGTCTTCGCCAACCTCGTGCTCGCCGACGAAATCAACCGCGCGCCCGCCAAGGTGCAAAGCGCGCTGCTCGAAGCGATGCAGGAAAAGCAGGTCACCATCGGCGACCAGACCTACAAGCTCGACGAACCGTTCCTCGTGCTCGCCACGCAGAATCCCATCGAGCAGGAAGGCACGTATCCGCTGCCCGAGGCGCAGGTGGACCGCTTCATGTTGAAATTGAAAATCGGCTATCCGACGCGCGCCGAGGAGCGGCAGATTCTGGAAGTGATGGCGAAAACGTCCGGCACGCCTACGTGCAGCGCCGTCGTCACGCCGCAGCAAATCCTCAAGGCCCGCGAAGTCATCAATGACATTTACGTGGACGACAAGGTGAAGGATTACATCGTGGACCTCGTCTGCGCCACGCGCGACCCCGACCATTACAAGATCGCGGTGAAAGATTTCATCCAGCTCGGCGCGTCGCCGCGCGCGACCATCGCGCTGACGCTGGCGGCCAAGGCCTACGCCTTCCTGAAAGGCCGCGGCTACGTGACGCCGCAGGACGTGAAGAGCATCGGCATGGACGTGCTGCGCCACCGCGTGGCCATCACCTACGAAGCCGAGGCCGAGGAAAAAACCAGCGAAACGGTCATCCAGAAAATCTTTGATGAACTGCCCGTGCCGTGAAAACGAAGGCAGAATTATGAATGAAGAATGCCGAATGAACTTACGCGTGAATTGTAATCGTCAATGCGCTCAATTCCACGAAGTCATAATTGCTGAACGCCTTTTCTAAAGCTGAAAAATTTGATGCCAGAAGTTTGGACAAATCATCGTTTGAAATGTTGCCGGTCGAAATCAAAAGCAATTTCGGCGGCAGGCCATGCAAAAGAAATGAAGTCACAAAATCATTGTCCTTCGTCACCACGACGCGATTTTCGCGAATCGCCAGCGCGACAATTTCCTTGTCCGGCGTGCGGTTCGCGGCGGGAAAATCCGAAATGTGAACCGCGTCATGGCCGGATGCGGCCAGTTCCCGCGCCAAACGGCGGGGCAGTTGCGCGTCCACGAGAAATTTCATGCCGCCACGGGTTCGATGCTTTTGATGCGGCTCAAACGCGCGGCGTAGGCGATGGCGGCGCGCAGGTCAGCCGCTTCGAGGTCGGGATAATCCGCCAGGATTTGCGGCTCCGTCATGTCGCCGCTCAACAATTCCAGCAGAAACTCCACCGGATAGCGCAGGCCGCGGATGCACGGCTTGCCGTGGCAGATGTTCGGGTCCATCGTGATGCGCGCGAGCAATTGGGCGTTCGACATGACGACAACCTTACACCAGCCGTCTCCCGCTGCAAGCGGGAAGCCGGGGCCGGGGAAAAGACCAGCGAAACGGTCATCCAGCAAATCTTCGATGAACTGCCCGTGCCGTAAAAACGAAGGCAGAAGGATGAATGAAGAATGCAGAGTGAAATCACCGTAGCGTAAAATGAATCGAAGAGAATTCATCGAATCTCATGGCGCGACCTGCAAGAACTGGCAGTGGAGTTGGTCGTTTATCAACAAGCCCGAGCGTTTCATCATCTTTGGAGCTTGGGACAGAGATACAATAGGCGGACGCACTAGGATTTTTTCCGAGGATTGGGAAAGACCTCGAGGATTCAAACAAGCAGGCTACGACCAATCGCGGGAACACATACGCCTGATTGAGGAAGAGGAATACCGTTTGAAAACCTTTCCAATGGAGCGTGCAGATATTGGCGACGATGATGGCCGCGCAAAGCGTGCAAAAATTGGGGGATTTACCCAAAAGCTTACTGAAAGGACGCTAACGAGGGATGGCACTGATTGGTGGGCTGATGACTCCAGCGCTACTAGCCCGCTTGCGGAGGAGCTTTCTACGCCCCTGAAATATTCTGAAGGCGCCCGGCTCACAGTCACGATTAACGCTTTCGAGCGCAGTGCGAAAGCCCGCGCAGCTTGCATCGCCCATCATGGTCATGTTTGCGCCGTCTGCGGATTCGATTTTGGCCGCGTCTTCGGAACTCTCGGCGAAGGATTCATTCACGTTCACCACGTCGTTCCAATTGGGAAAGTTGGCAAAGAATACAAGATTGATCCGGTTGCGGATCTAATTCCTGTTTGCCCGAATTGTCATGCGATGATTCACCAGACTGAACCGCCGCAGACCGTTGAACAACTTCAACGCCACGTCAGCGAATTGAAAAAGTCATGAGGATTGTCCGCCAATTCTTCATTCTGCATTCTTCCTTCATCATTTCCCCATGATTCCCCGCGAGATTCTCAATAAAATCCGGCAGATTGAATTGCGCGCGAACCGCGAGGTAGGGCGCGTCACTCCGTGCGCGCCGGCTGTCAGGCCTGGCCACGCTCCGGCGGGCAAGGGATTGCCCGCCCTACCAGAGGTAGGCCGTCCGACCAATCCTGACAGTGGTATTTACAACGACGCGGCGGGCGTTTCTCCTTCTCCTTGGGGAGAAGGCCGGGATGAGGGAGGGCGTGACCATAACAACTCGCTCGCGAACGGCAATTTTGGGACGGCGCAGAGGAAAAATGCCGTGAAAATGCCATTTTTTGATGTTTTAAGCCAATTTTTTGGCGGTCTGAGCGAAATTTACATTTCTGAAAACGCCTCCAAGAAGCCGGGGGAAGACTTTAATACTACTGGAAATGCTTTTAATAATAGGGGATTAGATTCTTATAATATGGAAATTGTTCTAAGAAATAGGAGCATAAGTTTCAGAAATAGGAAAATCGATTTTAAGAACATGGGGAACGCTCGTAGCAATAGTGTTGTTGATTATAGAAATATGTGCAATACCTTCAATAGTAGTAGAAACGCCTCTAAAAATAAGGGCGGCGCTTTCAATAATAGCGGCAGTGCTTCCAAAAAGAGGGGGGATGCTTCAGAAAATGAAGGCAATGCCTCTGGCATCGGGGGCGCAGCCATTTTATTCCAGGAATGTTGCCAAGGCGTTGGCCAACCGACTTTATTCGCATGATCCCGCGAGAGATATTAAAGAAGATTCGCCAGATCGAGCTGCGCACCAACCGCATCGTGACCGAGACGCTCGCGGGCCAGTATCATTCCGTCTTCAAGGGCCAGGGCATGAATTTCGACGAGGTGCGCGAATACCAGCCCGGCGACGACGTGCGCGCGATTGACTGGAACGTCACGGCGCGGATGAACCATCCGTTCATCAAGAAGTTCGTCGAGGAACGCGAACTCACGCTCATGCTCGTCGTGGACGTGAGCGGCTCGGGCCTGTTCGGCTCGCGCGACCAGTCCAAGCGCGAACTCGCGGCGGAAATCGCTTCCGTGCTCGCGTTCTCGGCGATTCGGAACAATGACAAAGTCGGTTTGATTCTTTTTTCCGACGAAGTGGAAAAATTTATTCCGCCGCGCAAAGGCCGCAGCCACGTCCTGCGCGTCATCCGCGAAGTTTTATTCTTTGAACCGAAGCGGCGCGGGACGGATTTGGTGAAAGCGCTGGAATTCATGGCGCGCGTCACCGCGCATCGGGCGATCACGGTGGTCGTGTCGGATTTCATTTCGGCTGATTCCTTTGGCGCGCTGCCAAAATTGACGCAAACCCGGCTGCGCATGTTGAATCGCAAGCACGATGTCGTGGCGGTGCAAATCACGGACAAACACGAACTGGAATTGCCGGCGCTGGGCCGTTTGGTTTTGGAAGACGCGGAGACCGGCGAAATTTTGGAAGTGAACACCGGCAGTGCGAGCAGCCGCGATGCGTTTGCGTTGCGCCAGCAAAAACAGATCGCCGGTCTGGCCAAACAGTTTCGTTCGTCCGGCATTGATTCGATTCAACTGCGCACGGATGAACAATATTCGGCGGCGCTGGGCAGATTTTTTGAGAACCGCGAAAAACGGAGGTTGCGCGGATGATCACGAACACAACAAGTCAATCCGTTGCTCCGGTCGCCAACGACATCCGCGACATCAAGCCGCCGATTGAAATTCCCAACGGCTGGGAATGGCTGCTGGCGGCACTTGCCATCGTTATTCTGGCTGGCAGTTGCATTTTTTGCGTTTTGGCGCTGGTGGCAAAAGCGGCGCGACGCAGATTGCGTTCGTGCCGCCCGTTCCCGCGCACATTCGCGCGAAACAAAAACTGGAGGAAGCGCTCGCGTTCATTTCGCAGCCGAAAGCCATTTTGCGTCGCGGTTTCCGACACGGTCCGGACTTATCTGGAAGAGCGGTTTGAATTTCCGCGCGCCGGAGCGGACGACGGAAGAATTTTTGCGCGAACTCGGCGGAACGGATTTGCTTTTGCCGGCGAACAAAAGGAAAGTCTCGGAGAATTTTCTGGAAAGCTGCGACCTCGTGAAGTTTGCCAAATACGAACCGCGCGAACCGGAGTTGCGCGAGTTGCACGGCTCGGCGGTGCGGCTGGTGGAAGAAACGGCAGCCGATGCAAATGCAGATCCAAATTTCAAATGCGGAACGGTCGACAACGAACCGGAAGAAATCGTAAATCGTAAATCGTAAATGACTTTCGCCCATCCATATTTTCTTGTTGCTGCTGTTGCTGCTGCCGCTGGCGGCGTGGCTGAAAGGCCGGCGCGGTTCGACGCCGGCGTTTGTCTATTCGTCGGTGAAGCTGGTTGAGGGCTTGACGAGCGTGCGCCGTTCGCGCTCTGGAGCTTTTTTAGCGGCTTTGCGCTGGCTGACGCTGGCAATTTTTATTTTTGCGCTCGCGCAGCCACGGCTGTCGAAAAGCACGACGGAGGTGAAGGCCAGCGGCATTGACATTGTGTGCGCGCTGGATTTATCGGGCAGCATGACCACCGGCGATTACATCGTCAACGGCCAGCAAGTCAGCCGGATTGACATGGCCAAGCCGGTTCTGAAGCAGTTTATCGAAGGCCGGCCCAATGACCGCATCGGACTTGTCGTTTTTGCGGCGGAGGCGTTCATCGCCACACCGATGACGCTCGACCACGATTATCTGCTCGAAACCGTTGACCGCATCGGCATCGGCACGATCAACTCGGACGCGACGGCGATTGGCGACGGCATCACGACGGCGCTGAACCGGCTGCGCGAGTTGAAATCGAAAAGCAAAATCATCGTGCTGATGACCGACGGCGGAAACAATTCCGGCAAGATTGATCCCATCACGGCGACGCACGCGGCGCAGGCGCTCGGCGTGAAAATTTACACCATCGGCCTCGGCAACCGCGAGATCGTCCAGCAGATGGGCCTGCCGCCGGGCTATCTGCCGGACGAGGACACGTTGCAGCAAATCGCGGACATGACCGGCGGCAGATATTATCGCGCGGACAACGCGGAAAAGTTCCAGAAAATTTACGCGGAAATTGACAAGCTGGAAAAAACCGAGGCGGTCATCAACAAATACACGGAATACCGCGAGCTGTTCGCGTGGTTCATCGCGGGCGGGCTGGCGCTGCTGCTGATTGAAATTGTGCTGGGACAAACAGCTTTTCGGAGGCTGCCGTGAAAATTACGATTTACGACTTACGATTTACGATTTGAAAATGCGCTTCGAGCATCCACAATTTCTTTGGCTGCTGCTGGTGGTTCCGCCGGCGCTGGCGCTGTTTTTCTGGTGGGCGACGCGGGTGCGGCAAAGGCTGCTGACACAATTTGTTGAGGCGCGTTTGCTGTCACAGTTGACCGCCGGCATTTCACCCGCGCGGAGAAAAATCCGTTTTGCCCTTTTGATTTTGGCGGTGGCGGCGTTGATTGTTGCCATCGCCGGGCTGCAGCGCGGTTACGATTGGGAAGAAGTCGAGCAGCGCGGACTGGACATCGTCGTGGCGGTGGACACGTCGAAATCCATGCTCACGGCGGACATCGCGCCAAACCGGCTGGAGCGCGCGAAGCTCGCGGCGCTGGAATTGATGCAGGACGCCAAGTCTGACCGGCTCGGGCTGGTGGCGTTCGCCGGCGAGGCGTTTTTGGAATGCCCGCTGACGATTGACGACACGGCGTTCCAGCAAAATGTGCAGGCGCTCGACGTGAACTCCATTCCCGAAGGCGGCACGGCCATCGCGTCGGCCATTGACACGGCGCTCGACTCCTTCAAGGAAAAGGATCATTACAAGGCGCTCGTGCTGATGACCGACGGCGAGGACAATGTTGATGAAGCCGCCGTGATTGCATCGGCAAAAAACGCGGCGAAGGCCGGGCTGAAAATTTTTACCATCGGCATCGGGACGGCGGCGGGCGATTTGATCCGCGTGACGGACGCGAACGGAAATTCCGATTATGTCCGCGACCCGGACGGCAACGTCGTGAAGTCGCACTTGAATGAGCCGTTGCTGCAACAGATTGCCGCGATCACCGGCGGATTTTACCTGCCGTTGCGTGGCGCGAACACGATGGACACACTTTACGAGCGCGGCCTCGCCCCAATGCCGAAATCCGAGTCGCAGGAAAAATTGATCCGGCGCTATCACGAGCAATTCCAGTGGCCGCTGGCGGTGGCGATATTGTTGCTGCTGGCGGAAATGTTTTTACCGGAAAGAAAACGTGAACGCAAAAATGGTAGGGCCGACCTGCCGGTCGGCCAGGACTCGCGGCAGCGCGCCCCTACCGGCACATTGGCAATTGCGGCGCTTTTACTTTTGCCGGTTGCGGTGAAAGCTTCGCCGGCGGATGCGTGGCGTGATTACCAGTCGGGCAATTACACCAATGCACTGGCGGAATACGAGCGGCTGGCGGAAATCCAGACGAACGATTTGCGCCTCGTTTTCAACGCGGGCGCGGCGGCGTATCGCGCGACGAATTACGACGAGGCGCTGCGGAATTTCCAGCAGGTGACGCTGTCACCGGATTTGAAATTGCAGCAGCAGGCGTTTTACAATCTGGGCAACACGCTTTACCGGATGGGCGAGTTGAAATTCACGCCGGACGCGGACGGCCTGGGCGCGATGACCGAAACGTGGACGAACGCGCTGCAAAGTTACGCCCACGCGGCGCAGTTGAACACGAACGACGTGGATGCGGCGTTCAATTTCGGCTTCGTCAAAAGCCAGCTTGATTTGATCGCGCAATTGCGCGAGGCCATGCGGCGCGCGAAGATGGATGCGGACGACGCGGTGCGCCGGGCGCAGTTTCATCGCGCGCTGGAAATCATGGAGCAGCTCACGCAAAATAAAATTGCGGCGAAACAATTTCAAGATTACACCAAAAAACTGAAGGACATTGATGCGATTGCCACGCCCGATTCAAAATAGTCTTTTGACTCTGCTGCTCATTTTTGCCGCGCAGAAGGTTTGCGCGCAGCTTGCGCCGGCCGATGATTTTTTCAACAGCGGCGCGCAATTCTACATTTCCAACAACATTCCATCCGCGCTGGAAAAAGTGGAAAGCGGACTGAAATTTTATCCCGACGACGGGAAGCTAAAAAAACTGGAGCAACTGCTCAAGCAACAACAGCAACAAAATCAGCAACAACAAAACCAACAAAACCAGAAAAACCAGTCTCAACAGTCGAAGGACAACCAGCAGTCGCAGAATCAACAGCAACAACAGCAGAATTCACAGGATCAGCAGAAGCAAAACCAGTCGGAGCAGCAGAAAGCCGAACAGCAAAAGCAGCAAGAACAACAGCAGGCTTCCGCGCAAAAGAAAGAAGGCGAAAAGCAGGATCATCAAAACGCCGAAGGCCAGCCTGTCAAACCGGGACAAATGACGCCGGAGGAGGCGAAGCGGCTGCTGGACGCGCAGAAGGACAACGAACAGATTCTTCAAATGAAACCGCCGGGCAAGCCCGAGCAGAACCATCCGGTGGTGAAAGATTGGTAAGACACGCTGCCTTCGGAATCGTCGCCGGTGGACGCTTACGACCTTAAAGCTGGAGGCAGTGCCTTCGTTAGAGCGCCAGCCATGACTTGTTCGGATCGAGCCTCCCGCCACTTTTGCCGCTTGAAGCTTGACACCCCATGGCACAGCGATAGAGTCGAATAAAATGGTTGAAGCTAAAAGCCAGCCCCTTGAAATGCCTGTCTGGTCAACCAAGACAAAATAATCATGAACATTAAACTCCTGAAGTTCGCACACTTTACAATTTTGTTGCCGGCCGTCGCGCTGGCCCTGACCGGTTGCTGGACGCCGCCCAACGCCAATGTCCAGCCGGTGGGCAAACCGGGTTTGATCCAGGGCGACATCCCGGTGCAAGTCATCCAGTATCCGGTGACGGTGGAAGCGGTTGACGCCGGCCAGCGCACAATCACTCTCAAACAAAACGATGGCACGACGAAGACTTTTACCCTGGGGAAATCGGTCAATAATCTGGATCAGATAAAGATGGGCGACACGGTGAAGGCTTTGGTGAAGGCGGAACTCTCAGTCTATATTCTGGAAAACGGCCGGCTGATAAATGCCGATGGATCCACCCGGCCCAAGACCATTAATTTCAACGCCAAAATTCTGGAAGTGGATCCGAGCTATCGCATCCTCACTCTTTTATTTTCCAACGGCCAGAAGCTGACCATCAAGACCGGCCTGGACGTGAAGCTCGACAAGATGGCGCCGGGTGATGACGTCGTCATGCGGTCCAACGAGATCACAGCCATCACAATCGAGAAGCCTTGAGACATCAGCAACTCTTTCATCAATACTATGACGATTCAATTTTCAACCATGCTCGGAACCCAGAAGTTAGCCGCCGCATCACTGCTGGCGGCTGTGCTTTTGACCTCCTGTTCTTCAACTCCACCGCCGGCCGCGCCGGGCAAGCCGTTCTCGCCTTCAGTCTATGACAGCGGCTCCGGCTTTGATGGTGAAATTGTGACAGATGCCATCTCCACCACGGCGACGGTCATATCCGTTGATCGCATAAAACGCCTGGTCGTGTTGAAGCGGGCGGATGGCAGCAGTGTCACCTATAAAGCCCTGCCGAACGCATTTGCCTTCGACGACATCAAGGCCGGTGACCTGGTCAAGGTTTCGGTGGCGGAGGAGCTCGCGGTGTTCCTCGGCAGGAACAGCGTGCCCGCCGGCGCCGTCAACCATGCCGCCAAGCTTCGCGTCCGCCTGCCGGGCGGCACACAAGCCGTCGCCACCGAAGTGGGGATCTTGTCATTTACCGCCAAGGTTACGGCCATTGATGATTGGAACGATGCCGTGACCCTGCAATTGCCCGATGGTTCGATGAAGACCATCAAGGTGAGCGAAGCCGTCAACCTGGCGGATGTCAGCGTGGGTGACAATGTATCCGTGCAATCCACCGAAGCTGCGGTGATTCTGCTAGAAAAGGCATAGGCGGACGGCTGAAATTTCTTTATTATACTACTTGACACTACTCGTGTAAAAATGCTTTAGTGGGCACCTATGAGTTCTATTACAAGTCTATCGGTTCAACAGTTGCGCAAGGCGGCAGGGTTGAAGGAAAAAATTCAATCCCTGGAAAAAGAGCTAAACCAGTTGTTGGGCGCCCCTGCGGCTCCCGCGGCCAGTTCGGCTCCCAAGAAGAAATTCACAATGAGCGCGGCGGCCAAGGCCAAGATTTCTGCGGCGGCCAAGGCGCGCTGGGCGAGGGTCAAGGCGGCCAAGCCGGCGGCCAAAGCGGCGGCGAAACCCGCAGCCAAAGGCAAGGGCAAGATGAGCGCGGCGGCCAAAGCCAAACTCTCCGCCAAGATGAAGGCGTTGTGGGCGGCGCGCAAGGCGGCCAAGAAGTAATCTGCGCCAACCATTGTTCTGCACAAGCTGGGGCTGTCTTTTGCTCCGGCTTTTTTTCTGCGGTGGAACGGTCTAAGGCCGGGCAAGGGCTACTGGCCGAGATGCTCCAGCGCCTTGAGCATCGGCGCGCTGGAAACCTTGATGATGCCCGAGAGCGGGTGGTTCATTTCAAAGATGAGGAATATCGCCCCGGACACCGACAGCGCGCAGATAAGCAGCACGACAATCACCATCGCATTGCGGGGCGCGAACAGGCCGAAGCTCATGTGCAGCGCCGTGAGCCAGAAGAGCAGCATCACGAGGAATGGTGTCGGCAACACATTTTGCGCCTGCTCAATCACCAGCCAGCGGGACTGCCACAGTTCGGTGCAGGTCTGTTCAGCTTGTTGGAGCATTAGCCGCTGAAAGTCATTTGTCGGCGTGAGTTCGTGCAATTTGATTTGCAGCATCTCCATCCCGTTCATCCGCTCAAAGGCGGTCAATCCCGTCACGCCGGTTTTTGTTCCGGGCCACAGGAGCTGGATGCCGGCGGCGGTGTTGCGGAGCAGCAGTTCGCGGGCGGCCTTGGATTCGGGGCCGTAATCGGCGAGCACGCGGTCAAGGTAGATGATTTTGGCCGCGCCTTGCGTGATCTCGGCGTTCATCGTGTCGAAAGTGCTTTTGGCCGAGCTGACCAGCAGGCCGAGCACCAGCGCCGAAAGCGTGGCAATCATTCCCGCGCCCAGTTTCACGGTCTCCTTGGAGTCATTGTTCAAATGATGACCGGGCAGCAGGTTTTGCAGCAGCAACCCCAGCAGCACCCCGCCAAAAATGCAGACCGCGCTGATTGCGGCAATTGTCAATGAACTCATCTGCCGCGAGAATATTTCCCGTTTGGCCTGATGTCCAGCACGGGTTCATTGCTTGCCGCTTGACTCTCAACCTTCAACTCTCAAACATTGCCCTGAATGTCCGAACCAATACCAACCGAAGCCGCCGCACCGGGTCCGCCAACGAACCGGCCGTCGCGCATCGGCAACTTCCGCACGTCCGTGGCGCAATTTCTGGGCGCGCTGATTTTGATGCTCATCGCGGCGCCTTTCGTGGAAGAAATCAAATACGGCCCGGCCATTGATACCGCGCTCCTCACCCTGGTGTTGGTCGCGGGCGTGCTGGCCGTGGGCCGCAGCCACCGGACGCTGGTGCTGGCGGTGGTGCTGATGGTGCCGGCGGTCGTGACCCGGTGGTGCCACCATCTTTGGCCGGACCTGTTGCCGCCGGCGGTTCAAAGCATTGCCGCGCTGGTCTTCATCGGCTTTGTCGAATTTCAATTGCTGCATTTCATCTTTCGCGCTCCCCGGGTCAATTCGGAGGTGTTGTGCGCCGGCATCTCCGGCTACCTGTTGTTGGGCATCCTGTGGATGACGGCCTACCGGCTGGTGTCGCTGCTGAATCCGGCGGCGTTCTCCTTCAACATCGGCACGTCGTCCGCACATCCGCTGGCCCAGTTCGAGGCCTACTATTTCAGCTACATCACGCTGAGCACCGTCGGTTACGGCGACATCACGCCGCTCTCGAACGGGGCGCGGACGCTGGCGATGATGGAGGCGATGACCGGCACGCTTTACATGGCGGTGCTGATTTCGCGGCTCGTGGCGATGTATACTTCCCAAGGCTCCGAAGTGAGCAAACCAGAAGATTGAGCGTTGATTTGAACCGCACGAAATTGTTGCCACGGAACAATTGACAACCGACGGCCAATTGGGGTAAATCAATTACATTATGAAACGCATCATCATTCTTTCCCTCTCGACGCTCGCGTTCGCAGGCGCAGCATATTCCGCCCGCGCCGATGACACCAACGCCGTTCCGACCGCCGCCGCCTCGGCCACGGCTGCGGCTGCGGATGCGTCCGCCGCCGACGCCCTCAAGCCGGCCATGAGCGAGGATCAATGGCAGTTCGGCCTCACTGTTCCCCTCTGGGCTCCGCAAATTGACGGGAATGTCACGATTTCCGGCCACCAGGAGAACGTGAACGTCAGTTATAATACACTCAAGGATCATCTCGACGCCGTTTTTGCGATTGGCGTCGGTGCGCGCTACGGCAAATACGACTTCTACGGCGACGTTGGTTACATGAAATTTTCCGTTGACCAAACCGGACCGGCCGGACACGTGACCGCATGGGCCGGTTTGAAATTTCTCTACTCTGACGCCGCAGCAGGTTATCAACTCATCAAAACCGGGTCAGACCATCCCTTCTATCTCGAAGGCACTGCTGGCGTCCGCTACTGGTATGCCAGCATGCCGGTCAGGTTCTCAGACAATGCGGGCAACACCCTTTTTGCCGGCAGCAAAACCTGGAATCTGGTGGATCCGGTCATCGGCCTGCGCGGCAGCCAGTATTTCACCCCGAAGCTGCACTTGGATTTTGCAGGCGACGGCGGCGGATTCGACATTTCGCACAACACCGACTGGACCTGGTCGGCCATGGGAGCGTTGAGTTACGACTTCTGCAAGTATTTCACCCTCTCCGCCGGCTATCAGGCCCTGGCCCTGGACGAGTCGGAGAACGATGCCGGTGGCAAGACTGGCGTGAACCTCATTTTCAATGGCGCGCTGGTCTTGTTGAATTTCCACTGGTAACAGCAACTGGACCGGTTTAATCAAGACGATCAAACTTGATGCGGTCAAGAATTGTGCGGGCCGTTTCCTTCATTGGAAACGGCCTTTGCCTTTTTCATCCGGCGGCACCGGCGGCACCGATTGAATGCATTGTCATGGGAAAGCAAAAGAGCCGGAACGAGATTTTCGTTCCGGCTTTTGTTCTTCCCTCAATCCGTCTGCGAGGGCGGATGGCCCTGCCTGTCATGTCGCCATGATTGAGGCGGACGTGCTCCAGGCGCTCTGGCCGGTGCTGCCGCCCAAGGCGCGCGCCTGGACGTTATAGATCGTCCCCGGTGTGAGGTTCGACAGCACGATGCGGCGGGCCTGCGAAGAAATGCCGCCACTCACCCAGGTCTTGCCACCGTCCACACTGATGCGGACTTCATACGAGTTGGCATTGTCCACCGACGACAGGCGCATGAGCAACTGCGTCGTGGCGAGGTTCCCCAAATAGTTGATGGTGGGAACATCCAACGGTGATTGTGCCGAGGGCGTGGGCACGCTCTCAAAGCCTGACGAGCGCAGCATCGGGAGGCTGTTAAGCCTGTTTAGCTATAGCCGCATTATGCACGGTATTTATGTAACGTCTTGTTTTTCCTGAATGTCGCCAGACTAGCGATTCGAGTTTTTCTTTTGGACTAACAATAGATTCAGGATTTCCAGGAAGATTGGGTGGCCTTTTTAGGGAGAAGACACGCTTTAACGCATTTGCATCGCACATCAACCACGCTTCAATTTCTTCAATGGGGATCACAATCGTATGCTTAACAATTGGGCATGGCTTTAGTGCTGCAACTAAATCGCTACGAAGTTGTGCTGGCTTATGTCTATCCAAGTCATGAATGAACAAAAGAGCGGAGCAGCCCGTAAGATGAAGTTGATTGGCCCATGCTCGACATTTATTGCGCAACTTGCCGCAACCATTCCAACAAAGTAACGAACGCAAAAACTGTTCGGAGATTTTAACTTTCGGATTATCTCCTTAACAACATCAACGTCACTGGTATCTTCTGCAATTACGCCGATTCTAATCATGTGCCAAGCCTCCGTGACGCCAGTATTCCCCAAGGTTGCCTGTTTCTGCCAAATACGTTTTTAATGCCTCAAAATCACGCGCGGATAAAGTTTTGGTTACGGGTCTAACTTTTGTGCCGATTCTCCTTTCTTTGCGAACTAAAAAGACATTTTCAGGCACAAGCATATCGAGCACAAAATCAGAATGTGTAGAAATAATTATTTGTTTAGATGCTGAATAAGATTTTACAAGACCCAAAATACTTTTCAAAAGGCCGTGGTGAATGCACACTTCAGGCTCTTCAATTAAAAGCAAACTGCCTTTATCAATTACAAGATAGAATAATATGCAATAGTCTTGAAATTCTCTCCGAAACGATAATTCGTAATGGAGAATTTCTGGATTCGGATTCTCATATTATTTTACAGTTTTCAAGACGGAGATTTATTCATTTCTTGCAATTTAGGCAACGCAATTTGTCATAGTCATTTGCGGGAATGGGCATTTGCATTGTTTCGCCAATTAGCGATCTCATTTAGGAAATTATTCTCGCCGAAAATCTGGTCGAGCATGACCTTGACGTAGTGGCTGGCGTGCCAGTCGCAGTGGTAATAAAAGCTGCCGGTCTTTTTGAGGACGCGGGCGAGTTGCACGCAGCGCGGGCGCATGTAGTCAATGTATGCCTTGGTGTTCTCGTGGCGGTCTTCAAAGGCGCGCTTCTCCTTGGTCTCGCCCCGTGAAATACGGGAGATTGACATTTGTAACGCGAGGACGATATTTCACGGGGCAAGCCCCAATGGTGGCCAGTCCGGCACGGACCGTAGTTGCGGTTGGAGTTGAAGGGCGGGTCAATGTAAATCAAATCCACGCAGGCGTCGGGCAGCTTGGCGAGCTGTTCCAGATTGTCGCCGCAATAAACGACGCGGGTGTCGAGGAGCGCGGAGGGGCGTAGCGGCGTTCGGGAGAGCGCCGCTGACTTCGCGGATTTTACCGGCGGACTGCCGTCCGCCGCCACGGAAGATTGCTTGGCCATGCGGGAGATTAGGGCAGGGCGGTGGCGGCGTCAATGTGGCGGGCGATGGTTCAAGGGGACGCCGATTGTTTTGCCTGATAATCCAGGCTGGAAAGTTTCTGCCAGTAAAGCGACGCCAGGAACGAAATCTCTTTCTGCAATTCGCGGAACTGCTCCGCCTGCCAGCAGGTGTTCATGCCCGGATAAAATTCCCGCGCGATGCGGCCCAATTCCTTTTCCACCGCATCATTAACGCGCTGGTTCAGGGCGGCGGAGTCCAGCAATTGGCTGCGGAGTGATTCGAGATGCTCAACCGTTTCTGCGAGCGAAGGTTTTTGTTCTTCCGGCATGACGGCCAGCGTGCCATCGGCGTGCAATGTGTCAAGCTCACAGCAGCTTCCTGGCAATGTGCTCGTCCAGGATTTCCTGCGCGGTCAGGGCGACGATGACTTTGTGGCTGCGCTTGAAAAATGATTCGGTTGACCTCCTGCAAATCCCGCGCGCGGATTTTCGAGGGGACGGCGGACGGCTGGTTAATTTGCAGAAAAGCCCATAGGGCTGGAATCGTTGTAGGTTGGAGATTCAAAATTGAATCAAGCTCCGTCGGAGCGCCATCCGATCTTCGCAGTGCGACGACCCTGCCAGGTTTATTTGGCCGGCATGACCAAAGTTTTTTCAGTTTGCGCCGCCGCCAGCCGGCTCCACCATTCCTCGGCGCGCTCGCGCGTCCAGTCGGTTGCGCCCGGACATTTCATCAGCGCATCGGCCAGTTCGCGGGCGCTGGCCGGACGGTCGGCGGGCTTTTTGGCGAGACAGCGCATCAGCAGATTTTCCAATTCGGGTGAAACGGGTTTGCCCAATCGTTCAGACGGTTTTGCGGGCAGATGTTTCACCTGGTGCATCAGCACTTCGCCCAGCGTCGCGCAATCGAACAGCGGCTGGCCGGTGACCAGAAAATAGCCGACCGCACCCAGTGAGTATAAATCGCTGCGCGCGTCCACCGAATTGGAATGCTCCACGGCCTCGGGCGACATGTAGAGCGGCGTGCCGAGCGTGGCTTCCGCCATGGTCAATTCCACCTGGCCCTGGCCCGCGCGCGCCTTCACCAGGCCGAAGTCGAGCACCTTCACAAAATCCGGCAGGCCGCCGCGCCGCGTCAGGAAAATGTTCGCCGGCTTGATGTCGCGGTGAACCAGCCCGATGCCGTGCGCCTCCGCGAGCGAACCGCACACCTGGCAGAGGATGGAAATTACTCGGCACTCCGGCTGCGGGCCGTAGTTCTTCACGAGCTTGTCGAGCGTCAGGCCTTCGAGATATTCCATCGCGTAATAAAAAATTCCCTCCGGCGTGCGGCCGTAATCGTAGAGCGCGATGGTGTTCGGATGCGTCAACTGGCTGGTCATCTGCACCTCCTGCTCAAACCGGGCCATGGTGTTCTGGTCGGCGGTTTCCGACTCCAGCAGTTTCACCGCGACCGGCCGCCGCATCAGCGCATGGTGCGCGCGATACACCGAACCGAACGCGCCCGCGCCGATCTTGTCGTCGAGTGCGTATTGGCCGAGCTGCTTCGCCTTCAACGCCGCCTTGCGCGCCGCGGCCTGCAGTCGGTTGGCCATGCGCATCAAAAAATAAATCGCCGCCGAACCGGCAACCAGCAGTGCGAAGATGAACCCGAAACCCATGCGCATGATGTGCAATGGACGGAACGCCTCGGACTCGTCCATCTCCGTGACCAGGCCGAAATTAAATTCCGGCAGCCATTCCCAGGCGCCGACCACCGGCACGCCGCGATAATCGCGGTAGCCGTCCACATTCACGCCCGTGAGTCCGGCACCGGCCTCGCGCACCGGCAGCGTCAACGGCTGTTCCGAACGGCGTTTGGGCGACGACTTGCCCTTGCTCAAATCCACCAGCGGATCGCGCAGTTCCAAGTTGAGAATTGATTGCGCGTCGTCCGAGTCGGGAATCAAACCAAGCCGGCGCAGCTCGTCGTCAAAACGGCTGTTGGACAGGAGCAGTCCGTTGCGCGAAAAGGCATACGTCTCGCCGGTCTCTCCGGCGCGTGCCGTCGCGAGGATGCGCGTGAAATCTTTTTCCGGCGCGATGCGCAGACCGAGCACGGCGATGACCGTGCCGTCCGCCGATTTGATGGGCGCGGCGGCGAACATCGACGGCACGGCGGCACGCAATTTGCCTTTCGCATCCGGCAGCATCGCCAGACTGGGAGACGGCCGGGTGACCACGGCCTGGCCGGCAAAGCAGTTGGAAAAAAATTCCTCGTAACCCGGCGGTGAAGCCATGCCGATGATTTCGTCGTGCTGCGCCGCCCGGATCATATAATTGGTGTCCACCAACACGAACCCGCCAAAGCCCTGCCGGTCCAGCCACGGGTCAAGCTCCGTGCGCAAGGCCGCCGGCTCCTGCGAGGACAGCAGTTGTATCTGGGCGGACTGGCCCGGCTCAATTTTTATTTGCAGCAGGGCCGTGACCAGTTCGCGCACCCGCGCTTCCTCCGCCAAACTTTGGGCGTCGGACTTCATCGTAACGGACCACGCGCGCAGCGCCTCGGCGTTGGCGTTGAGGATGACCTGAAGATTGGAGGCGATCTGCTGCTTGAGCGCGCCCTCCACCTTCAGGCGCAACGTGACCGCCACGAACGCCAGCACCACCGCCGCGACCAGCGGCCAGACCCAGAGCTGCGTGCGGAGAAAACCCTGCGTGCGCGACAGATAGCTGGACGAGCGGGACTTGGTTTGCTGTTCGAGGCTCATCTAGTTTTAATGTGTTGCGGCGGTCTTTGCAGAATCATCCTTGCCCAGATTTTCGAGCAGGATGCGGCGGACTTCTTCAATCGTCAATGGATTGCCCTGGCAGGAGTGGCCGCTGCGCACGATGAATTCCGACTCCGCGTAATCCACATGGGCGCTGGTGTATTTCACGACGCCGTCGGCACCGTTCGGCGGCTGGTCGTTGCCCTTGATGGCGATGATGGAATTGCATTTGATGCCGGGCGCGACGGGGATGTCGGCCAGCGTGAGCATGAACGGATTGTCCGTGGCCATGCCGTTGAGGCTGGACGGCACGCCATTTTTCACCGACTCCGGAAGCTGGATGGTGTCCTTCAATTGCAACAGGCTGGCCGTGCCTTCCACCACGTCGCTGGGAAATTCCATGAAACGGTTCAGAAATCTCTGCACGAACGAGGTGTTCTGGTAACTGCCCCGGTGCGGCGTGGCGATGAAAATAACCCGCGAAACGCACGGCAGCGGCTTGAAGAAAAAATTGGCCCGCATGAGTTCGCGCGTCTTGGGATCAATGTTCAGCTCGTCAATGTTCGTCTTGGAAATGAGCTGCCAGAGCTTGTCGCCGGTGTCGGTCGCCGTCAGCTTCGCCAGCAATCCGCCCTGGCTGTGGCCGATGATGACCATGTGCCGCAACGCCGGGTCCTTGCCATCCGGGTCGAGCTTCTTGATTTCATCCATCAAATCGTTGCGCAAAATTCCCGCCGTGTAGGTAATCGGATTTCCGCTGGCATAATTGAACATCCAAAACTGGTAGCGTGAGCGGAGCACCGGGTCGGCGTTCAGCGTGTTCCACATTTCGGCCCACCAGACCGGGCTGCTGGCGGTGCCATGCACGAACACCACCGGAATCTGGCCGGGCGTGTAAGGCTCCATGCGCCGGATGCCGGTCTTGTCCTGTAAATTTGCCGAAAAGAACTGGGCCAGCCCCAGACTCCAGATGGCGCTGTTGTTCAATCCCAGCGCGATTGGCGCGGTGGTGTCCGTCTGCAACGGCACCGGCTTGCCATTGACCTCCACCTGCTTTGAATCAAACGCGGAATAAAGTTCCAGCGTGGCGGTCAGTTTGCCCGCGCTCCAGTCGCGCACGCCGCCGGACACGCGGAGGAAAACCGTGGCCGGCGCGTAATATCGTTCCTGAAATTTCCCGACCCGTCTGGTGACGGCAATCAGCGGCGAACCCAGGCCGGAATCGCGGTTGCGCGTGGACAGGCCGCGCACGACAAATTCATCGGCGGAATAAAACGACTGGATAAAGTTCAGGCTCCAGGGAAATCCCGGCTGCGTGAACTGCACCTCCACCACGCCGGGCGGCGTCTGGCGCGGCCCGCCGGCCATTTCCACCAGCGCATTGGTGCCGACCATCAAGCCCTGCGCGAGGCCGCGATTGTAAAAATCGCCCGCCGCGCGGAAGCGGAGATCGAACGGACTTGGCGGGGGCTGGTTGCCCTCGCCGAACAAATAAAGATAGGCATAAATGGCCGAGGTGAAGTAGCCGTTGCGCGCGAGACGCGGCACACCCGGCTTGACGCTCCGGCTCTGGCAGTCCGCGTTGAAATAATTCAGCTCGGACAGGGCGTAGAGCAAATCCCGGCGGTCATCCGTGCAGGCGATGGCCTGGAGTTTTTCCAGCGTGGCGCCGGGATTTTTCCTGAAGGTGTCTTCGAGGCCATAACGATTCAGCACGCGCAATGAATCCGCGCTGTAATGCCCGCTGTTCAGCGCGTTTTCGTGGAGGTTCTCGTAGGCCTGGCGCGGCGAAACCTTGGTCGCGCCGATGGGCGTGGTGCAGCCGGCCACCAACACCAGCGCCACCAATGCGCAACTGTGGAATAAAAATTTGTTCATGTCGTCGCGCCGGCGAACTGAAATCATCCGCCGAAGCCGGGAAGACCTTTTCTAATTTGCCGTGAAAAATCCGCCGCCGAATCCGCCGCTTTGGCCCGCGAGTTGATATTGGACAATTTTTTCAAATCCGCAAACGGCAAATTGGTGACGAACGTTCCGCGCTCGTAAAGCAGTTCGTCCAGATGGCCGTTGACGAGCATCCGCCAGTCCCACGGCGCGCGGTCGGCGGCGGCGCGCTGGGCGCGGATGGCCGTCGTGCAATTGTCCGTGAGCGCATTATACCATTCCGCGCGCACGTGCAGTTCGTTCGCGCGGCGCAGATAGTCGAGGAACAATTTCCGGCCCTGCTCCGGCGTCACCTGCAAACGATAGAGGCAAACTTCCTCGCCCTGCCGGTAATTCGTCCGCAGCCGCACCACGTCGCGTTCATCGGCGATGACGTAGGTCAGTTCATACTGGCGGAAAAATCCCTTCAACGCCGAGTATTCCTGCCCCGTCCGCTTGCGCGTCTCGATGGAGAAACAGACATAATCCCCGTTGGTGAAACCGAAGCTGACCATCGTATGCGCGATGTCCGGCGAACCCCAGGTGACCAGATACAAATCCACCGTGCGCAAGGCGTCGAGGTCGAAGGTCCGGTCATAATGCCGCACGGTGTAGTCCGTCTCCGTGCGGTAGTCGCAGTTGCGGATGTTGTGCAGGATGACTTGGTTGCCGGCGATGTCCGCGTAAGGCAGCACCGCCACGTCCGGCTGCCAGTCGCGGTTGTTGGAAGGTTGCAGCGAAAGCCACCATATCAACACCACCATAAAACCGGCAGCGGTGCGAATCATTTTCCAGCGGCGACGATCAAAAATCCACACCGCCAAAATTCCCAGCCCGTAAACCGCCGCGAGCGGAACCCGCAGCCACGAAATCCTGACATCAATGAACAGCGCCGCCACCGCCCAGAGCGATGCCAGGCCGAGGACGGCCCAAATCAAAACGGCCACCGCACAGGACAGGATTTTTTGGGATTTCATCGGAGTTCAGCAAGGGTTTCATTCCGTCCGTGCCGCCGTCAACAATTACTTCTCATACAACGTCAAGAATCGAAGGCTCCACTCTCAATCATGATTGAGCAAAAAGGGAGGGTCGCCGTCAATGTGGATCCGCAGGTTCCGCCTCCGCCGGCGTGCGAGAGTGTTCAAGACAAAAAAACGGGCGGCCCTTGCGAGCCGCCCGCTGTGAAGTCATTTGCGGTTAGTCGCTGGCACCGTGGCTCGCCATCTCCGCCTGTTTCATTTTATCCGCCATCTCCGCTTTGATGGCTTCCAGATTGAAACTCGCACCCTTCTGCATCGGCGGGTATTCGAGGAAGGTCTGGAGTTCCTTGCCCACCACCTGCTGGACGAACACAAAGCGCCAGAATTGATACTTGAACCAGTCGAAGTATTGCTGCGCGCCTTCTTTCGTCCCATCGTTCGGCCAGCCGGTGCGCTCGAACGGATCAAGGCGCAGGTTGGTAATGATGGGCACGTCCATATGGACCTTGGCTCCGAGCCAGCCCTGCGGCTGCTGGATGAAGGTGTATTTGTAATCGTCAATGCGCACGGCACCGACGGTGCTTTCGCCGAGGTAGAAGATTTCATGGCGCGTGGACGGCCCTTTGCCGGTAATCATGGCCATCTGGTCATAGCCGTCCAGATGGTTCTTGTAAGTGCGGTCGCCAAGCTGCACGCCCTGGAGCAACTGAGTGGTGATGTCCGGGTTGCCGGCGGCATCAAGGAAGGTCGGAAACCAGTCCATGCCGGAAATGATGCCGTTGGCGACGGAATCCGCCGGGATATGGCCGGGCCAGCGGGCGATGCAGGGCACGCGGAAGCCGCCTTCCATGGTGGTGCCTTTGCTCTGCGCGAACGGCGTTTGTCCACCATCGGGCCAGGTGAAGACTTCGGTGCCGTTGTCAGTGGTGAAGACGACGATGGTGTTGTCGTCCACGCCCATGTCCTTAAGGTGTTGCATGATCAGGCCGACGTCGTCATCGAGCTGGGCCATGCCGGCCTCTTCTTCCGACCAGCCATTCTCCGAGTTTTCCAACGCCGTGTATTTCGGCGAAAGGTGCGTGACAATGTGCATGCGCGTGGGGTTGATCCAGACGAAGAACGGCTTGCCGTCCGCCTTGGCCTTGTCCATGAAGTTGAGGGAGAAGTCGCGGATGTCGCCATCCACCGTCTCCATGTTGTATTTGATGCCGTCCATCGGGTGCGGCGGCAATGGGCCGCAGTCTTCAATCTTCTGCTTGCCGATGGCGCCCCAGCGCGGCATCTCGGTGGTATCGTCCGTGTCCGTCGCCCAGCAGTGAACCAGATTGCGCGGGCCGACGACGTTCAACAAGTTCTGCGGATAATTCGGATGGAACGGGTCTTCCATTGCGTCCAAGTGATACAGATAGCCGAAGAATTCGTCGAAGCCGTGGACGGTGGGGAGAAATTCATTCTTGTCGCCCAGATGGTTTTTGCCGAACTGGCCGGTGGCATAGCCCTGCGCCTTGAGTGCGGTGGCGATGGTGCAGGCTTCCGCCGGCAGGCCGATGGGCGCGCCCGCCTGACCGACCGTGGTCATGCCGGTGCGGATGGGCAGTTCGCCGGTGATGAAGTTCGCGCGGCCCGCCGTGCAGCTCGCCTCGGCGTAATAGTCGGTGAACAACATGCCTTCCTTGGCCATCTTGTCGAGGTTGGGCGTGGTGCCGGCCATCATGCCGCGGCTGTAGGCGCCGATGTTCCACATGCCGATGTCGTCGCCCATGATGACGACGATGTTGGGTTTCGTGGCCTGCGCCTGCGCCGTTCCGGCCGCGCCCATGAGCGCCGCCGTCGCCGCAAACGCGGTCAGACCGTGCTTGAATAATGTTGATGCTTTCATAACTGGATTGCTGGTTGTGTTTGTTACTTTTGAGAAGCGGCAAGAATTCAGAAGCTCGTGAGGATGCCAGGTGGATTCTTTTCTCGTTGCCGCCATTAAAGACACCGCGAACGTGACTTGTAAAGTTTTTTTCGGTGACGACCAGATGACGCGGGTTTTGGACTGCGCGGACATGTTCGCGCTTTGGCGTTGCGAGACATGTGTCGCCGGAGGAAAGCGGTGTCGTGCAACCGCATTCCAAAGAACGGATTTACTCAACGATTCGAAGATCGGCCAGCGCCGCGTTCACCGCCGCCTGAATATGTTCGCCGCGCACGGTCGCCGTTTCGTCGCCCAAAATGGGCCGCACGACATAATTGCGATAAAGCAGCTCGTAGGTCTTCGCGTCCAGAACATCAATCACCAGCGTGCCGGCCTCGAAGTGGTTCGGGTTCCGGCTGCTGGAATAGGCGTCCTCCGCCCGGGATTGAAGTTTGTCGGAATTCCGGCCGCCGCCGAAATAAGTGGTGATGGCCTCGGTGCTGACATTGTTGCCGACGATGACCATGTAAGCCACGATGACGTCGCCCGTGCCATCGGTCCGCTCCATTCCTTTCGCCACCAAATTGTTGATGATGGCCTTTTGGATCAACTGGTGGATGGCATCCCGGCGGTCGGTGGCCGTCGGCGTCAGGGCAATTCCGCCGTTGATGAAGTTGAAGGTGTGGACCTTCAACGAACCCTTGTCCACCCGCGTGGGCGTGGAGGCACAACCGGCGATGAGCAGGCCCGTGAGCAGCAGCGGCAGAAACCAGAGATGTTTCATAAATTCAGGTGGATGAATTGTTAAATTGTCCGGCTTTTCGATTTGGAGAATGACGCGACAAGATTTATACGCCGAAACCGGCCGGGGTCAAGACACGTCCGGCTTGCGCCCGCCCTTCGTCAGCCGGCGATAAACCAGGCCGGCCAGCACCGAGCCAATCAATAAAATCAAAACCAGCGCCACTCCATAAAAGAAGGCATGGCGGACGACCGCATCGGCGTCGGCCTTCGTCTGCTGGCCGAGCTTCTCGATCTGCGGCGCATTTTTGTCCACGGTGGCGAGCAGCGCGTTGAGATTGTTCGCGGCGGCTCCAATCTGCGCCGCCGCCGTGCCGTAATCGAGCACGTTGAACGGATGGCTATTTGTCACGGCCGTCGGATTCGCATTCGTGGGCGAAACGTAGCGGACAAATTCCGTGAGCGACTGGATGGCGGCGTTGATGTTCGTCGCCGCGGCACCGGCCGAGTCGAGCGTTGAGCGCGTGTCGGCCAGGAGTGCGCTTGATTTGTTCGCCTCGGAAGTGAGGCCGTCGAGAATCTGCTGGATGGCGGCCTGCCGCTGGTCGTTGACGAGCTGGGGCAGTTGCTGCGCCGTCTTCGCAAAAACATCGGCGGATGCGGCGAGGCGGTTGGCATCGTTCAGCACCTGCTGCGATTCCGGCTGGCCGGCGAGTTGATAGGCCAGCACCTCCACCTGCCAGCTCAACAGCATCGGCATCCGCTGGCTGTAATACATGGCGCGCTCGCCCAGATCACGGGTTTCCTGGATGGCGGCGGCGGTGGGGTCCAGCCCGGCCAGCGGGTCGAGATAGAGCAAACTAAAAATGCTGGTGGGCGAGGAAGAAGATTGCGTCGGCATTTTGCCCAAGGCCGAGACAAATTCGCGGAAACGGATCGGCCCGACGTAGCGCTGGTTGGGATTTTTCGCCCGCCATTCCGCGATCAAATCCTTCAATTCCTGTTGCTGCGACGGCTTGAGCACGCCACCGGCAAGCATCCACGCGTTCGTTTCCAGTCTGCGTTGCGCGTCCAGCAGCGGCTGGATGGCGTCGCCGTAGGTTTGCACGCCGTAATCTTCCACCACCATCCGCGCCATGGTGGTCAGCACCAGCAGGTCCAGCGCGTTGACCGCCGGATTCTCGCCGGTGGCGTCCGTGTAAACCGAGGTGGCCTGCCCCAGCTTCCACCGCAGCACCGTGAGGCGGAGCGGCGCGTTGGTCGCCACTTGCGCCGAAACATCATCGCACGCCTGGGCCACCGTTGCGACGTAAGTGTCGGCAAAACGCATCACCTGCGCCTGCAAGACGTCGAGCGAGACCAGCCCCGTCGGCCGGTTGGTAAGCTGCAGCGAACCCACCTGGGCCTTGGGTTGCGCGGTGGAGAAACGCAGGAACCCGCAACCCGTCAACGCCACGGTTAGGAATAAAATGCCGATACCGACAAAACAAAAACAGAACCGGCAAAAATAATTATTCTTGTTTCGGGATGGGCCGGGTGTCGGGTTCATTTGATCAAGGCAAAAAAGGTTATCAGCATTGCCCGGCGGCGCAACTTCGGATTAATCCGCTGGCGCACCGGGGATGCGCACGCATTTGTTCTAGATCAAATGGCTGAAATTTCTCGGGAATGGTGGTTTGCAGCGTGGCGGCCAGTTCCTCCTGCGCCAGCACGAGTTGCGTTGTTGAACCTGACCACACGGCCGAACGTGCTTTTGATGCTGACTTTTTACACGTCCAAATCTTAATTTATAATCTGATTTAGTATGGTGGTTAAGCCGGAAAGTCTGCTAACCTGTGCATCTATGAATATCATCATCGAAGACGCGGAATCGCTTAAATTTTTCACCGGCGAGGGCCGGTGGAGCAAAAATGCCGCCGAAGGCAAAAAATTTACGGAAACCACCCAGGCTTACAACGCGGCCAAACATGAACCCATCGGCAAGTTCAACATTGCCGGTTACATTGTCGAAACCAGACAGCTCATCAATTTTCGCAACGGCCGCGGCACCGGCGCGTAAGTCAGCCGCCCGCGATCGGTTTGTCAAACCATCCGCCTGGATTCCGCCTTCGCTGGTCCACGCGCCGCGGAAAGTCACCTGACCGTGAACTTGAAGAAGTCGTGGTAGAGCACAATCTTGAAGTCGGTCGTGTCCTTCACATAAAAGCGGACATCATACGGGCTGGCCGGCAGCCGGATGCCGAAGGCCGCGTGATAACGGCCGCTGGCGTCGGTCGTGACGGTCAGAAAATCGTAATACTTCTCCTGCGGGTTGTGATCCACCGTCTCCATCAATTTGTCGTTTCCCGCGCGCGCGGGATTGCCGTTGAGGGTGAGGATGTATTTGTGGTTGGGGGTGAGGCCGGCGAGGGTCACGCCCATCACCAGCCCGCCCGGAAACGAGCCGTGATACCGAATCTCGCCGGTGGCGTCCGGAACCTTGCGTCCGAATTCGGACAGATCCGACATTTTGTCCGGCCCCACAAACGGCGAAGGATGGGCGAGATCAGACTTGAAGGCGGCCAGGAAAGCGGCCTGCGCCGGGTCTTTTATTTCGGCCGCGGCGGCCGCAGAGCCAAGCACGAGGCTGTCATCCTTGGAGAAGACGACGATTTCCCGGGCGAACAACCTGGTGCCTGTCTGAAGACAGGCCACGAGGAGGAGCATTTTCATGGCGTCATGGGCTTGCATTCTGGAATGGGCTTGAAGCTGCGCTTTTCCCACCGGATGTCAAGCGCCGACGAAGGCTGACGTAGATTGGGGAATGCCCTTTGTCAGCACGGTTTTATCAAAACAGCCGGCGGATTTTCGTCAAAATTTATCGCCGGCTTTTACTTTTTCCCGGCCTTGACGCAGGCGGCGATGAACTTTTCAAAAATGGCGCGGTAGCGGGCGTGTTTGTGCGTCAGCCGTTCGGGATGAAATTGCAAGCTCAAGAGAAACGGCAATTGCGCGGCGAACGCCGGCCTCAATTCCATCGCCTCCACGATCCCGTCGCGGCTGCGCGCGGTGGCGGCGAAGGGCGCGGCCGGTTCCAGCACGGCCTGATGATGCGTGCTGTTGACGCCGACAATTTTCCGGCCGGCAAATTTTTGCGAACAACGAGCCGGGCGTCACCGTCACCTCGTGTTTGAAGTGATACGCCTGATCCATGCCCCAGTGTTTCAACGCGCCAGAAACCTGCTGCCGGATGTCGGCGACCAGACTGCCGCCGAAGGCGAGGTTCAACATCTGGTGACCGCGGCAGATGGCCAGCAGCGGCTTGCGCTGCCGGAAAATTTCCCGGATCAAAACCAGCTCGCGCTCGTCGCGCGCGCCGCCGTCCGGCGTTTGGCCGACAGTCTCGAGGATTATTTTGGGAAGCGTCTGGTCGTAGAGGCGGGGATTGATGTCGTCGCCGCCGGTGAGCATGACGCCGTCGGTGCGGCGGACGGCCTCGGCGAGCAGGGCGCGGTCGGTCGTGACGGGCGCGATGAGCGGGATGCCGCCCGCCGCCAGCACGGCGTTTTCGTAACGCACGGACAGGCTGACCGAGAGGTCGCCGAATTCAAAGCCGCGCTTCTCGATGCCCGGCGAAATCAGAATCAAAGGCCGTTTTGCCATGACCAAAATTAAACCGGGCGCGGCGTTTGCCAAATCAATTTTACAACGGCCCGGCAAAACGGAGGGATTTGCTGACAAAGGGGCGGTTCTGGGTTAGGGTTGATCCCTGTGGTTGGAAAATGGAAAAATGGAAAACGGGCTGTTATCATGAGGCGATATCTGGTGATGCTGGTCGGAATTATTCTGGTGGTGGGCGGCGTGTTGTTTGAAGAGAAGCACCGGGCGGAAACATTTAAAAATCACATTGCCCCGCCGGAATTGGAATATGCCCGGCTCCTGCGGCAGCCGGCGGAGACAAAGACCAATTTCGCGGACTATGCCAGTCTCTGGGGCAGTCCCTGGACGCAAAATCCCGACCCTGATCTGGCCTACTCAAGCCTCACCTTTCAAAAGGATCTTGTTCCGGCGGGTTCTGAAAAAATCCTTGTCAGGCCCGGGGTGAAAACCGAGCCGGTGCTCACGGTGCAGGACCGCGAGGCCACCTACGCGATTTTTTCCGGCGGCGGTTTCAAGCTGACGGTCAATTTGAAACCGGCTTATGCCACGCCGGACTCGCTGTTGCCAAACCACCTTGATCCCAGCATCGGCGGGAGCTTCAGTTTTTAGCGCGGTCAATGCGCCGACTGCCTGTCCAAAACAACCGGAGGAGAAATCATGAGCGAAAAACTTCCAGCCGTTTATCTGGCCCGCCACGGCGAAACGGCGTGGAGCCTCACCGGCCAGCACACGGGGCTGACGGATCTGCCGCTGACCAAACGCGGCGAGTGCAACGCCCGCAACCTCGGCGGACGGCTGCGCGGACTGACGTTTGCAAAAGTGTTCACCAGCCCGCTGCAACGCGCCCTCCGGACCTGCGAGCTGGCCGGTTTCCGGGCGGCGGAAGTGGACCCCGATTTGGTGGAATGGAACTACGGCGAATACGAGGGCCGGCGCACCGCCGATATTTTCAAGGAACGTCCCGGCTGGCAGTTGTTCCGCGACGGCTGCCCCGGTGGCGAATCGCCGGATGAGGTCGCCGCGCGCGCTGACCGCGTGGTGCGGCGGGTGCGCGAAATCCGGGGAGACGTGCTGCTGTTTTCCAGCGGCCATTTTCTGCGGGTGCTGGCGGCCCGCTGGCTGGGCGTGGAACCGGCCGCCGGAAGATTTTTCACCCTGAGCACGGCCAGCTTGAGTGCGCTGGGTTATGAACACAACCCCTCCCATCCGGTGATCCAGTTGTGGAACGACGACCACCACACGGCGGCGTGAACCGGGCGGAGAAATATTTTCACCACGAACCCCGCGGACAGTAATTTCAAAATTCCTTTTTGCGTATATCGCGGTTATGAATTGAACGCGCCGGATTTTTCCGCCACACTGCCGCATGGCCAAAATCAAAAATCCCGCCACCGGCGAGGGCTTCCTCGGCGAAATCATGGTCCACAAGATTTCGCGCGTCGTGGGCGTGGTGGCCGGCGTGACCGAGTCGCGGGACGGCTGGCCGCCGCAGATCACCTTGAAGCTGCCGGGCGGCACATTGAAAAAAGGCCGCCTCAGCGATTTCCGCAACCCCAGCGGCAATGAACGGGCAAAAATCCCGCCCGCCTAGAACATCGCAGCCCTGAATGGTCGCTCCCAATCAGGGCTGCCACACCGCGCGGAAAAATTGCGTGGCCGCGCCCGCCGGCACCGGCACGGGAACACTCGCGCTGCCGCCCGTCAGGTTGTTCGTGGCCACGGAACTCCAGTTCAACAGGTCCGGTGAGCTTTGGATGACGTAGGGCGTGCCGGGCTGGCCCGACAACAGCAGTTGCACCTGGCCGGGCTGCACCGCCTGCACCACGAGCGCCGCCGGCCCGGGCGCAAAGGTGAACAGCGTCATGGAGAGCGGCGCAAAATTGTAGCTGAAATTCGCCGCTGCCGATGGATAGCTCCCACCCGCCAGATCCTGCAACGCCACCGCGCCGTTCGTCTCCGCCGCCTGGTCCTGCGGGATGCCGTAGGACAGCAGCGTTGCATTGGGCCACGGCACAAAATTTGTCAGCGCAATCTGGGCATTAAGATTCGTCGTCATGTCCTTGTTGATGACCAGCAGCGTGAGCGCGCCATTGGTGCGGCGGACGGCGTAGGCCGAGAGCAGGAGATTGTCGCTGGATGAGACCAGCACGGAATCGCCGGGCCGGGCAAAATTTTGCAGCAGTTTCTCCGCGTAGAAGGTCGGATAGGGGGAGTTGGACGCGTTCAAAATTCCGTAGTCGCCGTTCGGCCGCCAGCCGTAGATGGTCGGGTCAAAATTGCCGTCCGTCTCGTAGCCGTTGTGCAAATCCCACCAGAGGTAGGAGCGGAACTCCGTCTTCATCAGGGTGCTGGTGCTGTCCGCGAGGTAGAGCGCATTGACGAGGCTGGTGGACTGCCGGCCCATCGCGCCGGCGTCGCTGTTGTTCTCCGTCACGCACAATTCGATGTTGCTGCCGCCGGTGCCGATGTAGTCCGTGATCTGCTGGCGCAGGTCGGCGGCGGCACTGGCCCAGTCGCTCCAGTTCAACGGCGATGGATTGCTGGCCACCTGGAGCAGCAACGGATCACTGTCCGCCGAACCGGAATAAAATGTCCAGCCGGCCGTCGTGTATTGCGGATAATCGTGGTAGATCAAAAAGTCCGGTGTGACACCGAGGCTGTTCATCACCGAAAGGACGATGGGCGTCCAGCCGTAGTTCGTGGTGCCGGTGCGCGGGTTGATCGCAAAGTGGGTCGCGTTGTTGGAATAACTGCCTTCGCCCGGCACGACCACGACACCGATCTGGATGGACACGGCCGGATACGCCGCCTTCATCTGCTGGATGCAGGCCACCGCGTTGGTGGCGTAAGTGTAGGGATCGTGCGGGATGGCGTGCGAGTCAGTTTCCCAGTTGCCGTAGCACTCATTGCCAATTTCCCAATACTGGAAACCGCAGTGGTTCGTCTGGTTGGCCATGCGCACCCACGCCGCCGCCTCGGCGGGCGTGCCGGTGCCGTAATTGATCGTGGTGAACACCTGCGCGCCGAGGTTTGTCGCGAGGTTCTGAAAAGTGGCGTTGCCCGCCGGGTCGCTGGCCCAATGGTAGCCGTCGGATGTGGAACCTCCTGGCCAGCGCAACGCTCTGGTGCCGATCTGCTGGAGCATCGGCAACGTCGAGGAATTGCTGAGGCTGCCATCCCAGGTCGCAGTGTTGAGGCCGAACTGCCGCGCGTCCACCGGGTGCAGCACCTGGCCGGCGTCTGCGCCGAGATGCACCACCGCCGGCGTCGCGGCCGGGGTCAGTTGCACGTCATCCACGTAAAACGTCGGCTGCGCGCCGCCCGACCGGCCCTGAATCCAAAAACCGGTCAGATTGGACTTGTTCGCCACGCCGAGCGTTGAAAGCGGAATGGTCACCAGCTGCCAGGTATTCGGCTGCAATGTTGAGATTGGGATGGCCGTTTGCTGGTTGTAATCCAGTAATCCCCAAACCTGCAACAACTGGCCGCCGCTGCTGCCGCCGTTGACCCAGAAAGTGAGGTTCGAGTAGGGGCTGGAATTGAATTCCGGGCGCATGAAGGCCAGCGCCTGGTTGCCGGCGTCGGTCACGGCGATGGCATAATTGCCGGAATGCACCGGTGTCGCGCTCAACAAATTCACCGTGGCCCAGCTCCAGTTCTGGAATCCGTTCACCAGGTTGTCCGTGTAGAGCGACAGGCCGGACTGCGCGACGCCCGGCGTGGCCGGTGCGTTCACCATCTGCGTCAGCGTGTTTGTGGCGGCCGGATAGTTGCCGCCGGAATAAACTCCGGTGATGGTGCTGGTGCCAACCGGCAGATTCGTGAGCGCGCTACTCGTCGCGGTGCCGCTGGACACGGCGTTGGTGCTGAATGGCCCGGTGGCGGACGAAAACACCACCGTGCCGGTCGCGTTGCCCGCCGTGACGCCGTTGGTCACCACTGCGGCGGTGAACGTCACCGGAGCATTGTAGGCTGAAGGGTTGGCCGACGAATAGATTGACAGGCCTTTGTTCAAATGCGTCAGCACAATGTTGTCAACCGTCAGCACGTCCACCGGCCCGACGCCGCCCCATTGGCTGGCGCTGATGCTGAAATTCAACTGCCACGTCGCGCCGCTGGCGCTGGCCGTGGTGATGGTTCCAAGGTTCACGCTGAAGGTCTGCCAGGTGTTCGCGGCGGTGAGCTGATTGTTGACCGTGGCGTTGATGACCGGTCCGGTGCCGCCGAAACCATTGTTGGGCCACGTCTGGATTCCCAACTGAATGTTGGCCGCCTGGCTGCCTTTGGCATCAAACGACAGCACATAGTTGTTGGAGTTTGTATCCGTGTTGCCCGTGACCGACATCAACTGCACCTGACCGGCGTAGTAATCGCCGGTGGTGGTCGGCGTCATCATCTCCTGCCAGCAGCCATTCGGGTTGCCGCCGCTGGTCAGCACTAGATTTGTGGCGTTGTTCGGGCTGCCGCCGGAATAATGCGACAGGCCGAACAAGCCGGTGTAGCCGCCGTCGAAATTTTCGTCGAAGACAACTGTCTGGGCGGTAACGGAGCCGAGGCCGAGACCGAGGGCGGCAATGACGGCGAGCAAGCGGGATTCCATATTCGTGATGGGATTTTTGCCGGGATGAACCAGCATGGTGGCACCTGATGCGGCAGTGTGGCACTGCCAGTTCCCTTTAATAAATATGCCTTCGTGATGGTTGTTGCATTTTTGTTGGAACTGCAATGATTATTGCACACCTCGGGCCGGAAATCAAAGACAAAGGAATCCTGTCTCAAATTTAGAGGAAGTCTTTCAACCGTGAACCACGCGAACCGCGCAAACAAGAAATTCAAAATTCCTTTTTGAGTATTTCGCGGATCATGATTCCTTGTTTTCATGAAGCTGGCGGAAGTTCGCAAAAGAACACTTACTCTCGTTACCGGGTCTGGATTTTGCTTCGCAACCCTGGTTTAGGCGCCTCAAGCAGCGCCAGATCAAGGTTCAACCGCGGCGCCACCTGACATAACTGCTGAAAGTCCACCGGTTTCGTTATGTAAATTGCCGCGCCCAGTTCCAGACATTCCGCAATCTTGAAGTCGTCCTGATGCATCGTCAGAATCACAACCGGTATGGACCGGGTCCGCTCGTCGGCCTTGATCCGGCCCAACACTTCCATGCCGTCCACTTTCGGCAGGTTCAGATCCAGGAGGATGACATGGGGATTATCCCGGTCACTGCGCCGGGCATGTTTTCCCCGGCAAAAAACGTAGTCCAGCGCCTCGGCACCGTCGGTGACCACATGGACACGATTGGTGAAACGTGCCTTTCTAAAGGCGTGCAAGGTCATTTCCACATCGTCGGGGTTGTCCTCCACCAAAAGAATTTCGACCATTGAATTGTGGTGCCCGCCGGTCTTGATCACGGTGGCACTGCTTTCCAAGAGTCCAGATTGCTTGAGAAGTGAGGCAACCGAAGTTTCCAACGCGTTCGCCAGCCGGTCCATGACATTCAATGACAGGTTGCGGGTTCCGTTTTCGACAGCGGAAACATACGTCCGGTGTAAATTTGCCCGTTCCGCCAGTTTTTCCTGGGAAATGCCCATTCGAACCCGCCAGCCCTTGACGGACGCCCCGAACATTATTTTGATTTTGCTTTTGGCCACATGTGTTTATGGTTGCTGGCATTGTAGCAGCCACGGCAACAGACCATGAGTGACTATTTTATTGATTGCCGCAATGACACGAATGGCACGAATAAACGCGAACTGAATCGTCACGGAGTGACGCCAGAGATTTGCCAGCCATGCAGCGACTGGAACGCATCCGCCAGATTCACCCGTCCTAAAAGAACGATGGCTTTTGGCGTATCATGACATCCGCTCTCTTTTTTCTCGGAAGAGACAAAAACAAATCGCGGCGAGAACAAATCCGCCGGCGATATCAACAACATGATGCTGGTAGGTCAGCAACGTTGAAAAACCGATCAAAATAAACCACGCGTGAGATGCCAGACGGATGACGCCTTTTGTGTGTTTCGCGTAGAGAGCCGCGAGAAAGGTGCGAAAGGCAATGTGCAGCGACGGAAACAAATTATAGGGCTGGTCGCAGATGTATAACAATCTATAAATCGGCCCCGTCCAGTCGCTCGGTTGCGGACGCACAGCCGAATACCGCAGGGGTATCAGCAGGAAGCAAGCGCCGGCAACAAGGATTGCAAAGGTGATTCGCTGTGCCAAAACGCGCAATTCATTCCGGCTTTGGCACAAGAACGGCCCGCCGACAAAGAACAGGTTGATGGACATATAGGGTATGATCATCACCGGCACGAACGGGATGAAGCTCTCCCATGTGTAATACCAGGTTCCAACATCCGAGCGGCGGGCGATAATCCAATTGCAGCCACCATAGACGCCAGGAACAGCAGAGACAAGGCGGCTGAAATCGTGGCCGCATAAAATTTCGATGGCTTGCTCACGATGGCTTGCGCCGGAATGCTTCACGTCCTGAGTTCCAAATCTACCAATACACCGTCGGCGGGCTTGGTGGACACACCGGCTTTCGGCTGGGTTTCTTTATTGACGGCGGTGAACTTGAAGATTTTCACCATGGCACCAACGACCAAGCCCACTTCCAGCAGTCCCAGATATCTTCCCGGACAGAAACGCGGTCCATGCCCGAAGCCGAAGTGCAGAATGTCCTTCGCTGTGATTCCTTTCTGGGCCAGAAACTCCCATCGCTCCGGGGCAAAAGCATCGGCGGGATAACCCGACACCGCTTTTCCCCAAAACTCCTCGCACCGGTTGGCGTGCCACACATCGAGACGGAGTTGGGTCCCTTTCGGAATAAACATCTTTCGGTGATCCGCCGTCTCAATCCAGATATCCACCGGGGCCCGGCGCGGGAGGAAATAAAGTGCCGGAGTCAGACGCAAAGTTTCTTCCAGCACCCGGTTGAGCGTCACCGCGCCGGCCAGATTGTCGGGGTCGTAGGTGTTCATGTCTTTCACCTCCGCATAAATTTGCTCCTGGATGCCGGGTGCGTGCGACAAATGCGAAATCGCCCAGCTCGCAAACGAGGTCGTGGCTTCCATGGCCCCGGCCAGGAAAACCCGGATGTTACTGCGGAGCGCATCATCGGTGGCGTCGGACTGGAACTGTTTCCATAAGCCGAGACCTTTCGCGCGCCCGGACAACGCGATGTCGGTCAAGGCTTCGTAGTCGGCCATCTTTTGTTTGAGAATCGCGTTGCGGCCGGTGAGCGCTCCGTAAATCGCCAGGGTGGTGGGCGCGACCGTGGAGCTGATCATGTGATCAATCAGCATTTCGAGGGCGGGAACAAAACGGTTGCGCAATTCATTTTCGGAAACACTGCCGCCAAAAAAATTATTCACCAGCATCTCAAGCATCACGACTTTGATTTCGGGCTCAAGCCGGATCCGGCTGACTTTCTTGCCGCTCGCCTGCTGAAGGGAACGGAGCGTTTCGAGTCTTTCCGCAACCGTCCTGCGGAAGGTTTGCTCAAAGCCCTGAAACTTTTCCGGCTGAAACAAATTGGCGCGGCTGAAAGGCTCGGCGGACAATCTTTTCTGCCGCCGCCACACCAGGCCGTTGGAATACAACAACGAATCCTTGCCGGTGGCCCGGGCGATGCCGGCCATCGGGCTTTGATCCCGGTCAAACTGGCCGGGCTTGTCGCCGGTGGCGCCGAGCACCGCCTTGATGACGGCCGGCTCGCGGGTCAGCAACACGGGCGGCAATCCTGCCACATAGATATAGCGGTTGTGTTTGCCCGATCCGGTTTCCTTTTCGGAGCCCCAATAGAAAGTCTCAAATATCTTGATCGGGTTTTTGTAATTCCACAGATGTGGAAACGGCAGCGTCGGTCGTCCAAATCCGATCAGCGGGACCCGCGACGGCAGGCAGTCGCCGGCAAAAGGATTCACCCCTCTGATTTGCTGCCAGAAGTGCGATGACCATGTTTGGAAGGACATCTAAATTTCTCCGTTTATTTTCGCCAAGTTAGCCCCTGCCCGTCGCCATCAGCAATCTGAAAGTGCTTACATGTTATCGCGCTGGACGTGGGCTACGCCAATCCCAGCCATTTCGCGCAACTCTTCCGCCGGGAAACCGGCCTGGCCCCGAGCGATTACCGCCGGCAACGGTGAATTCCTTCTTCGCCGCGGATGGGGAGAAGTTTGGCCGGGCCGAAACCGCCACGTCGCCCGGCCGCCGGCACTCAACGGTCGAACATCAGCATGACATACGCGCCAAAGAGCAGCAGGTGGACACAGCCGAGCAGCACGTTGGTGCGCGGCAGCGAAAAGGTCAGGATGCTCGTGAGCAGCGTGAGCACCAGCATCACCGTGCCCACCGCATCCACTCCCAGCACGAGCGTGCGTCCGGTGACCAGCGATACCGCGATGACCAGCGGAATGGTCAGCCCGATGGACGCCAGCACCGAGCCGAGCAGGATGTTCACCGAACGCTGCAACCGGTTGGCCAGGGCTGCGCGGATGGCCGCGATGGATTCCGGCGTCAGCACCAGCAACGCCATGATGAACCCGCCCAGTGCGGCCGGCGCTCCCAGCTTGAACACCATGGCATCCAGCGGTGCCGCCATCTGCTTGGCCAGCAATACCAGCGGCAGTCCGTAAGCCCCCAGCATCACCGCATGGTAAAGCGTCGAATGCGCGGAATGATGTTCCAGCTCCGGCGCCGCCGCTTCCGCCGCCTCCTCCGGGGCCATGAAAAATCCGCGATGCCGCCGGTTCTGCACAAACAGGAAAACTCCGTAGATGCCCACGGACATCACCGAGAGAAACACCATCTGAAATTTTGAGAGCGTCGGCCCCGCCGTGGCCTGCGTGAAGTCCGGCAGGATGAGGCCCAGCACGGTGAGCGGCAGGATCATCACCAGAAACGCGTTTGCGCTTTGCAGATTGAAGCGTTGCTCGTGATGGCGGAGGCCGCCCAGCAGCAGGGCCAGTCCCAGAAAACCGTTCAGCACCAGCATGACCACGGCAAACATCGTGTCGCGCGCCAGCGTGGGCTTGTCCGAGCCGGTGGACATCACGAACGCCACCATCGCCACCTCCAGTCCGGTGATCGCCAGCGTCAGGAGCAGCGTGCCCGCCGGTTCGCCCAGCCGGTGCGCCAGGATTTCCGCATGGCGCACGATGGCAATGGCCGCCGCCAGGATGACCCCGCAGATGACTGCGAGCAGGAGCACCAGCAACCCGGACTGGTCCAGCGCGGTGACCATCCAGCTTTTGGCGAGCAACGCCAGCGTCAAGGTGACGACGGCCAGCGCGAGCGGCCATTCGCGCCACCACGGTTCACGGGTTTCATGTTTCACGCGGAAAGTCTTGCCGTGAACCGGCGGCAGCGCAAGCCCGGCCATTGCGCGCAATGCTTCCGCCGGGAAACCGGCCTGGCCCCGGGCGATTACCGCCGGCAGAGGTAACGCAGATTCAAAGGGCCGCAAGCCCGAAAGATAATAGCCTAGGGCAACGCCCTGGGTTAATCGTCAAAAAATGTTTCAAGCCCTGTAAGGGCGGCAGGGCCTTGATTCGGAATGGTCAAGTGAGGAGTGAATCGGTAGCCTCCAACCATGCTGATGACATTGACCTCAACGCACGAGGCCGCGACTGACATCGGATTCTTGCTCCGCAAGAATCCGGCGCGTCCGCAGTCATTCAGTCTCTCGTTCGGCAAAGCCCATGTCTTTTATCCTGAAGCCACATCAGAGCGATGCACAGTCGCGCTGCTGGTGGAAGTTGATCCGGTCGGTTTGGTGCGAAATCGTCGCGGGCCATCGGGCGAAGGCGGGGCGTTAGAACAATACGTCAACGACCGACCCTACGCGGCCTCGTCATTTTTGAGTGTGGCGATCGCCGATGTTTTTGGCAGCGCACTCTCCGGCAAAAGCAAGGAGCGTCCCGAACTTGCTGACACTCCATTGCCGTTGCGCGTAACATTTTCTGCGCTACCGTGTCGAGGCGGCGAGGAGTTTTTGCGGAAGATGTTCGAGCCGCTTGGCTACACCTTATCTGCGCGCCGGTTGCCGCTTGATGAGAAGTTTCCTGACTGGGGAGAAAGCGCGTATTTCCAAGTCGAGCTGAATGTGCGACTGCCGTTGCAACAGCTTCTATCTCATCTTTACGTTCTCGTGCCGGTGCTGGACAACGACAAACACTATTGGGTGAGCGATGACGAGGTGCAAAAACTACTGCGTCATGGCGAAGGCTGGCTGGCGACGCATCCCGAACGCGACGCCATCACGCGTCGCTATCTTAAACACCAGCGCAGCTTGGTGGACGACGCGCTTGCGCAACTCGCGGATGAAAGCGAACCAAATCCAGATGCCGTTGCAGAAGTCCACGCAGCAGAAGAAGAAACGATTGAGCGCAGCATCAGCCTCAACGAACAGCGTCTTGGCTCGGTGCTGGCCGCATTGAAAAGCACTGGCGCGGCACGCGTCTTGGATTTGGGCTGTGGTGAAGGAAAATTGCTCCAAGCTCTGCTAAAGGAAAAACAGTTCACCGAAATTGTCGGCATGGACGTGTCGCACCGCGCGCTCGAAATCACCCACGACCGATTGCATTACGACCGCTTGCCGCCGGTTCAGAAAGAACGTCTGCGCTTCCTGCATGGCTCACTCATTTACCGCGATCAACGGCTCGCGGGCTTTGATGCCGCCGCCGTGGTGGAAGTTATCGAACACCTTGATGCCGCGCGACTGGCTGCGTTTGAACGCGTGCTGTTCGAGTGCGCCAAACCAAAGCACATCGTCATCACGACGCCCAATTCCGAATACAACGTGAAATGGGAAACACTGCCCGCAGGGAAGTTTCGTCATCGCGACCATCGCTTTGAATGGACACGTGCGGAATTTCAAGGTTGGGCAAATGATGTTGCCACTCGCTTCGGTTACAATGCGCGCTTCCTGCCAGTTGGCCCGGAAGATTTGGCGGTTGGTTCGCCGACGCAGATGGCCGTCTTTACGCGATGAACTTTACAATTCCAGAACTTTCTTTCGTTGTGCTGATCGGGGTGTCCGGTTCGGGCAAAAGCACTTTCGCGCGGAAACATTTTAAGCCGACGGAGATTTTGTCGTCCGATTATTGTCGTGGTTTGGTGTCCGACGACGAGAACAGCCAGGCGGCGACGAAGGATGCTTTTGAAGTGCTTCACTTCATTGCTCGCAAACGCCTCGCGGCGGGAAAACTTACCGTGGTTGATGCGACGAACGTGCAGCCGGAATCGCGCAAATCACTCATCGCCATTGCGCGTGAGTTTCATTGCTTGCCAGTGGCGATTGTTTTGGATTTGCCAGAGCGCGTCGCGCATGACCGCAATAAGACACGCCCCGACCGAGATTTTGGCCCACACGTTATTCGCCAGCAATCGCAACAATTGCACCGCTCGTTGCGCGGGTTGGAGCGTGAAGGTTTCCGCCATGTCCATGTGTTGAAATCGTTGGAGGACATAGAGGCCGCTGTCATTGAGCGTCAGCCGTTGTGGAATAATTTGAAGCAGGAACATGGGCCGTTCGACATCGTCGGTGACGTGCATGGATGTTTTGATGAACTCGTGGAGTTGCTTCGCCAACTCGGACATGGCATGGATGAAGCAACCTTCACGGTTCAGCCCGTCAATGGTCGCAAGCTGGTGTTCGTCGGTGACCTCGTGGATCGTGGCCCGAAAATTCCGCAAGTGCTGAAGCTTGTGATGAATGCCGTCGCCAGCGGTGCGGCGTTCTGCGTGCCCGGCAACCACGACGCAAAATTGATGCGCAAGCTGCGCGGTCGCGAAGTTCAAATCACGCACGGTCTCGCGGAATCTTTGGCGCAACTCGCCGATGAGCCGGAAGATTTCCGCAAAAGCGTCGCGGAATTCATTGACGACCTTGTGAGTCATTACGTCCTCGACGATGGCAAGCTCGTCGTCGCTCACGCGGGCATGAAGGAATCCATGCAGGGACGCGGCTCTGGCGCGGTGCGCGAGTTCGCGTTGTTCGGCGAAACGACCGGCGAGACGGACGAGTTCGGTTTGCCCGTGCGTTATAATTGGGCTGCCGAGTATCGCGGCGCGGCGACGGTCGTGTATGGACACACTCCTGTTCCCGAACCGGAATGGTTGAACCGCACCATCAACATTGATACCGGCTGCGTCTTTGGCGGGAAACTCACCGCGCTTCGCTACCCCGAAAAAGAACTGGTTTCCATTCCAGCCAAGCAAACTTACGCCGAGTCGCGCAAACCGTTTCTGCCGCCGGAAGATCAAGCACCGACGTTGTCCGCACAGCAGCAGAACGACGACCTGCTCGACCTCGCCGACGTGACGGGCAAACGCATCGTCAGCACGCGATTGCATGGCAACGTGACCATCCGCGAGGAGAACTCCATCGCCGCGCTGGAAGTGATGAGTCGTTTCGCCGCGAATCCCAAGTGGCTGATTTATCTTCCGCCCACCATGTCGCCGTGTGAGACGAGCCAAGCTCCCGGATTGCTCGAACATCCGGCGGAAGCGTTCGCTTACTTTCGCCATGCGGGCGTGCCGCGCGTTGTCTGCGAAGAAAAGCACATGGGTTCGCGCGCCGTGGTCATCATCTGCCGCGACGAAGATGCCGCGCGAAAGAATTTCGGTGTGACCGACGAAGGCATCGGCATTTGCTATACACGCACTGGTCGAAGATTTTTCGACAACGCGACGTTGGAAGCAGAATTCCTTGAGCGCATCCGCGCTGCCGCAACTTCCGCCCGGTTTTGGGATGAATTCAAAACCGATTGGCTCTGCCTTGACTGCGAATTGATGCCGTGGTCAGCAAAAGCACAAGAACTTTTGAAACAACAATACGCCGCTGTTGGCACATCAGCGCAAGCAACGCTCGCGGCTGAAGTCGCAGCACTTGAGCAAGCCACCGCGCGCGGCCTCGATGTGAACGAACTGCTAACGCATACATCCGCGCGGCGGCAGATGGTGAACGATTACATCGAAGCATATCGCCGCTATTGCTGGCCGGTGAACTCGGTGAATGATTTGAAACTCGCGCCGTTTCACCTGCTCGCCAGCGAGGGAGCAGTTCACACTGACAAACCAAACGACTGGCACATGCAAACACTGGCGCGACTCGCAGGCGGCATCATTGTCGCAACACCGTTCCGTGTCATTGACGTGACTAATCCCGAAAGCGAAGCCGAAGGCATCCGTTGGTGGGAGGAACTAACTGGTCGCGGCGGTGAAGGAATGGTCGTGAAGCCTTTGGAATTCATCGCTAAAAGCCGGCGTGGACTTGTGCAGCCTGCCGTGAAGTGTCGTGGGCGCGAATATCTTCGCATCATTTACGGCCCGGAATACACAGCGGCGGAAAACCTCGAACGCCTTCGTGCGCGCGGGCTTTCCACAAAACGCTCATTGGCTCTCCGAGAATTTGCCCTCGGTATTGAATCACTCGAAAGGTTCGTTCGGAAAGAACCGTTGCGGCGCGTGCATGAAGCTGTCTTCGGCGTGCTGGCGCTGGAGAGCGAGCCGGTTGATCCACGCCTTTGAGTGTCGCCCATACAGGGCTTGAAATCATTCTGACGATTAACCCAGGGCGTTGCCCTAGGCTATTATCTTTCGGGCTTTCAGCCCTGTGAATCAGCGTGAATCCACGTCAATCCCGCGGGCGGTTGCCGTGGCAAAAACTATTTCACCCGGGCGCTGACGGGCTGGCTCCACGGGCCTTGTCCGTGGGCGTTGCTGGCGGCCACGCGGAACCAGCATTTCAGCCCGCTTTTCAATCCGGTCACGGTGCAGGTTTGGCGGATGCTGATGGCCACCTGTTTCCATCCGCGCGTCGCCGCCGGGGCGGTGGTCATCTGGATGAGGAAGGTGCAGCGGCGCACGGGCCGTTTCCAGCGCAGACACACCGCGCCTTCGGATTCCGTGCTGATGACGCGCAACAAGGTCGGGCGCACCCGGTTTGCCCACCGGCTGTTTCGCCTTCGCGATGCCCACGCCCGCCGCCAGCAGTGCCACCGGATCACCGCCGGTCGCGTCGGTGATGGCGGTGGCGGCACGGGTTGTGTGGACGACGCATGGCGCCCACTTTTTTATCCCGCTTGACCAAGGCCGCCCGCAAGGTGGTTTTCAACGATCTCCACTTCGGCCACCGCATCCGCCGCCTCGGCCACGCTGGCTGCGACTGGATGGCGGACGAGTTTCTGGCGCTGTTCGGCCGGACAGCTTGCCAATACCGCTGGCGACGCGAGTGCATATGGCAATCTGGTCAAGGATCGGACGATTGCCGAAGCCGAGTTTGAAGCGTTTCATGTTTGTTGACTGGGTTAATGGATAAATTTAACCATTTTTGGGGGCGAAAGGATAAAAACAGCTACCGACCGGCATTGGAATCCCGCCAAAATCATCAATTAAGGTGAAAATCTTATCTTTTCAACGGAAAAACAAGTTTTATTGACCGGTCAATCAGCCAGTTTGGCCTCTGACTTTGATAATAATCAATTTTTATTTCCAATGTCGTTCATAGATCAGATTTGATCTGTGAGAAATCAACATTGAATCAGGAGTAATCAATCAGGAATCGGGAGTGATCAACCAGGAACCTGGAACGTTTAATGAAGAAAACGCGTTCAACCTTGTTGGAAATCTTCGTGACCAAGTTGAAAAACTGACCAAACTTCTAGGAATCACGATAAATCAAATAGGAAAACTCAAAAATCTTCAAGGATTGCCAAAACCGCTTGTAAGAAAATTTGTGGAAGGTGGCAATAAAAACAGTTTATTATCAAATCTGGCCGGCAGTCTTCAATGTTTTTTGGACGAAGTAACCGAAAAACCTTCATTTTTAACGGTTCATGCGAACTGAGATTTGACCGGCGAGGCAGCCAGTCGCGAGTCGGAAATCTTTGAATTCGGACCCCGCATCCGAGCCAAACTTTCGAGCAATCCCGTAACAGGCAGGGTAATACCGTAGGCGACAGGCGCGCCCGGATGAGGTAACATCTCACTCGAAAGTTGAATTTAACAAAGACATTATCTATGAATAACACGAAAGCCTATTCCGCCGTCAGCGCCACCTCACCACTGGCCACCACCACAATCAATCGTCGCATACCAACGGCGCATGATGTGCAGATTGAAATTCTTTTTTGCGGCGTCTGCCACTCCGATCTCCACTTCGTTCGCAACGAATGGGGCTTCACCCAGTATCCGGCCGTGCCCGGCCACGAGATTGTCGGCCGCGTGACGGCGGTCGGCAGTGGCGTGAAGAAATTCAAGGTGGGTGACACCGTCGGCGTGGGCTGCCTCGTTGATTCGTGCCGCACCTGTCCCGACTGCCGCGCGGGGCTGGAGCAATTCTGCCCGGACATGACCATGACCTATGGCAGCATGGACAAACATCTCAACTCCCCGACGCTCGGCGGCTACTCACAGAGCATCGTGGTGACGGAGGATTTTGTGCTACGCATGCCGGCCAACCTCAACCTCGCCGCCACCGCGCCGCTGCTGTGCGCGGGCATCACCACATATTCCCCGCTGAAGCACTGGAAAGTTGGTCCCGGCCAGAAGGTCGGCATAGTCGGCCTCGGCGGTCTTGGCCACATGGGCGTGAAATTCGCGAAGGCTTTTGGCGCACACGTCGTGCTGTTCACCACGTCGCCGGGCAAGGTGGCGGACGGCAAGCGGCTCGGCGCTCACGAAGTGGTGATTTCCAAGGACGAGAAACAGATGGCCGCGCACGCCAACAGCTTTGACTTCATCCTCGATGCCGTGTCCGCCACCCACGACCTCAATGCCTATTTCAACCTGCTGAAACGCGACGGCAACCTGACACTCGTCGGCGCGCCCGAGAAACCGCTGCCGGTGGCGGCTTTCCCGCTGATCTTCCGCCGCCGCTCGTTCTCCGGCTCGCTCATCGGCGGCCTGCCCGAGACGCAGGAGATGCTGGATTTTTGCGGGAAGCACAACATCACCTGCGACATCGAAATGATCCGCATGGACGAGATCAACACCGCCTACGAGCGCATGCTCAAGAGCGACGTGAAATACCGCTTCGTGATTGACTTGGCATCGCTGAAGGCGGATTGAGCGCGCGGAGCGCGGGCTGCGCCAATCCCAGCCATCCGGCACATTGCATTTGAATTCATCGTCGGCATCGGTGAATTTTTTTGCCATGCCGGTTCCCGGAACCCAAATCCATTCGCAGCGAGTGGTCCGGCCAGCGGAGAACGGCGCGAGGGCATTCAGGCATAACTGGCGACATTTGGCCGTTCTTTCCTTCACCGCATGCCGGACGCTCGCCTGACAACGTTCCGCGACGATTTCAAAGGTCAAGGCTCCAGCGTCGTTACTAACCAAACTGGAGATTTCCTCGCGCAATTCGTTCAAGCGACGGCGGGCCAGAGCATGGTCGTTGGTTTTAAGTGAACGTCGAAACTGCTTGCCGCCTTTTTTAAATAGTGCGTAATATGTCCCGGAAGATACGCGACGCTACATGTTTTGGCCCACATGGCGTTAAGCAGGCTTTGCTGACACAAGGCTTGATTGCATTCCTGCAGCACAGGGTGACAATAACGGGCGACAAGCCTAAAATCGCAAATCTCAATAATTGCACATAAAGCCTGTGATTATTAACTAAAAGCCAGTTTAGCTCAGTGGTAGAGCAACGGTTTTGTAAACCGTCGGTCGTCGGTTCAAATCCGACAACTGGCTCCACTTTCAAGTGACAGATGTCCAGTTAGTTGCGAAAGCTTGGAGGCCGGGTGTCAGTAAAACTGTCAGTAAAAGGGCGCTAGGATTAAGCATCCGCCACTATTCGGCAGAACTTCACCAAAACCCGCCCACTACCGGATCAGTCAGGATGAATCCCAGCCCGACGAGCGACGCGGGCAGAACCCAGCTTCGCATTGAAGCCGCGCCGCGGCAGGTGAATGGTTTTTGAGCGTGGGTGGTGTTCACGAAGGATTTGGGATTAAGTTTGACGTGATTGATTGTGAATTGCTCCTGCTGGAGATGATTTTACACGGCACAGCGATGAAATGAAATTTAAATGCCGTCATCGAGCCTTCCCCAGCTCCCTGCGAAGGGCCAGTCTTTACCGCCGCCCACCATTGCGAAGGGCCAGAGAAAAAATCGCGGGCGAACCAAAAAAAGCTTGGCCAATCCGTGGCGGAGGTAGAGAATCACAAAAAAGCCCACGCTGGTCGCAGGCTGAAAACTGTATGGGAAATCAACCAATATGAATAAAGAACGCAACTCCAACGGAATGAGCCGCCGCCAGTTCCTGCAGACCAGCGCGGGATGTGCCGCCTCGGCCATGTTCCTGGGCCTCGGCAGCACGCGGTCATTTGCTGCGGCCAATACCAATAAAAATGGGATCCCGCTCGTGACCCTCAATAACGGCCTGCAAATGCCACGTCTGGGCTTGGGCACGATGACGCTTGGCGGCGACGTCGGACTACGGTGCGTGGCCGATGCCATCGGCTTGGGCTATCGTCTGATTGATACCGCCATGATCTACAATACGGAGACGGCAGTAGGTGCCGGGATTAAACAGAGTGGAATCAAACGTGAAGAACTCTTTATTACCTCAAAACTGTGGAAGGCCGACATGGGCTACGAACCGGCCAAGAAAGGATTTCAAACTTCCCTCAACAAACTGGGGACGGATTATTTGGATCTCTACCTGATTCACCGGCCGGCCGGCGATATACAAGGCTCCTGGAAGGCCATGGAGGAACTCTATCATGCGGGCAAAATCAAGGCCATCGGCGTGAGCAATTTCGAACCCGCGCAACTGGACGACTTGATTGCGAATAACGAGGTGAAACCCGCAGTCCATCAAATCGAAACCCATGCGTTTTTCCAGGAAGGCAAAGCACTGGAATACTTGAAGCAACATGGCATACAACATGAAGCCTGGGCGCCTTTTGCGGAAGGCCGTAATGGGCTTTTCACCAATGCCACTCTTGCAGCCATCGGCAAGAAATACAACAAGACGGTGGCGCAAGTGTGCCTGCGATGGCATTACCAAAGGGGAATTATTGCCATCCCTAGATCCCGCCAGAAAGCGCACATCGCGGAAAACCTGAACATTTTTGATTTTAGCCTGGAAGATTCCGACATGGCCTCCATTGCCACATTGGATTTAAATACCACTCAATTTCCTGAGTGGAGTTAGAAGCGGAGTCCCTGGAAAAAGTCTCTGCCACCCATGATTCGATTGCAGGAGACGGAGTGACGAGGTTCATTTCGAACCCGGTTTGCGGTGTTCAATCAGATTCTCCTCACGTCGGCGGCTACACGTTAAACTTGAACAGCAGGACGTCGCCGTCTTTCACGATGTATTCCTTGCCTTCCATCCGGTAAAGACCTTTTTCGCGCGCGGCGGCAACGGAACCGCATTTCACCAGATCGTCGTAAGCCACGGTTTCGGCCTTGATGAAGCCGCGCTCAAAATCGGAATGAATGACACCGGCGGCTTTTGGCGCGGTGTCACCAACGTGAATCGTCCAGGCGCGCACTTCTTTTTCGCCTGCCGTAAAATACGTCCGTAAGCCGAGCAGATGATACGTCGCGCGGATGAGCGCGCCGACGCCGGATTCCGCGACGCCGAGTTCCTTCAAAAATTCTTTCGCCTCCGCGTTGGACAAATCAATCAAATCACTTTCGATCTGCGCGCTGATGACGACGGCTTCGCAGGCGAAATGGTGCGCGGTGTATTCGCGGACTTTGAGGACGTAGGCATTCTGGTCGGCGGTGGCGAGGTCGGATTCCTTGACGTTGCAGGCGAAAATCGTCGGCTTGTCGGTCATCAGCCAGAACAGGCGCGAGATGGCTTTTTCTTCGGGCGTGAGTTCGAGCGTGAGCGCAGGTTTGCCGGCGTTCAGATGCGGCTCGATTTTTTTCAGGACGTTTTCCTGCGCGAGCGCTTCCTTGTCGCCGCGCTTGGCGTCTTTGGCGACGCTGTTCAGCCGCTTTTGAACGGCTTCCAAATCCGCGAGCACAAGTTCGGTCGTGATGATTTCGATGTCGCGCACGGGATCCACGCTGCCGGTGACGTGATGAATATCGGCGTCGTCGAAGCAGCGCACGACCTGCACAATGGCGTCCACTTCGCGGATGTGCGTGAGAAATTTGTTGCCGAGACCTTCGCCCTGGCTCGCGCCTTTGACGAGGCCGGCGATGTCCACGAATTCAATCGCCGCGGGAATCACGACGCCGGTTTTCGCGATTTTTTGCAGGACATACATTCGTTCGTCCGGCACGGTGACGATGCCGACGTTCGGGTCAATGGTGCAGAACGGATAATTCGCGGCTTCCGCTTTGCGCGTGCGCGTGACGGCGTTGAACAGGGTTGATTTGCCGACATTGGGCAGTCCGACGATTCCAGCTTTGAGCATAATTTAATTGTTGTTCTGATCCGGTGTTACGCGATATTCCATCGGTGGATGATGCCGGTTGTGCCGGGCCAGTTGCCACGCGATGTGTGTGCCTTGCAGCAGGCCGAAAATGATGAGGCAGATGCCGGAGAAATGTTGCAGGCGCAGCAGCGTTTTTTCGCTGAACCGGCCGTGCCCGCGCGACACGCCGAAACTCAAGGTCAGAAACCAGGTGTTCGTGCCGAGCGCGACGCCGCCGACACACGCGGCCTTGGCGGCCCAGGAATCGCTGTCAACCCATTCGCGCGTCATCAGGTTGGCCGCGAGGACAATCCAGAACAGCAGCACGCCGAGGTTGCCGAGCACGCGCACAAAGCCCGTCATGAACGCCGAGTGCGGGTGAAATTTCTGCTCGATGCGCGTCTCGATTTTTTCCGAGGCGGCTTCCAGCTTGGTCGGCTGGTGGATGGTTTTGGCCAGCAGAAATTTGAAGCCGATAAAAAAGATGAAGACGAAGCCGAACACCTGCAGGAACGCCTGCACGATGCCGTGGTCCAGCAGCGAGGAAAAACTGGTGAATGAAAAAGCGCAGTAAATCGTCTCCATCGCCGAGGCGCCGAGGCCGATGAGCAGCGCCCAGGCGAAGCCGCGCTGCGCGCCCTCGTTGAGGATGGTGAGGTTGACGGGACCGAACGGGATCGAGGAAAAAATGAGTCCGCAGACAAATCCCGCGAGGCCGGCCTGCAAAATGGGATGCAATTCCAGCATGGCTATTCCGCCGCGTCCGGCTCGTCGTCTTCCTCTTCGATTTCCCTGCGCCAGGCACGCGAAATGTGCGGCCGCACAAAACCGTAGAGCAGGTAGGCCGTGAAGAACAGCGGCAGGACGAAATACAAAATCTTCTCGCGCAGCACCAGCAGCAGCCCCACAAACAGCGCGCCGACGATCACTTTTAAAAACGTGGTGGTCGAACGCAGGCCGAGCGATTTGAAGCTCGGATAGCGGACTTCGCTCACCATCATTGCCGACAAAAACACCAGCACGACCGGCAGCAGATAGCCCCAGTGGCCGAGGTCTTTTTCCTTCTCGTTCAATTTGATGATGACCAGCGTCAGCGACGCCACCAGCCCGGCCGCCGACGGAATGGGAAAGCCGAGGAAATCCTTGCCCGCGCCCGGCGCGTTCATTGCCGAAAGACAGTTGAACCGCGCCAGCCGGAACGCGCCGCAGATGAGATAAATCGAGGCGATGAACCAGCCCAGCTCCGAGTATTCGTCCGGCAAAACGTCGTGCAACACCACGCGATGCACCAGAAACGCCGGCGCGACGCCGAACGAAATCAAATCCGCCAGCGAATCAAACTCGCGGCCGAACGGGCTTTCGTGCCCGCCCATGCGCGCGACGCGGCCGTCGAACAAATCGAAGATGCACGCCAGCAGGATGGCGGCGAGCGCGAACTTGATGGGCATCCAATCCACGAAGCCGCTTGCATCGGGCGTGAGGTTGGCCTCGACAATTTTGGTCAGCGCCACGAAACCGCAGAAAAGATTTCCCGCCGTCAGCAGGTTCGGCAGAAAATAAATTTTCAGCTTGTCGCTTTCGACGGGCGGGGATTTTTCCGGGATCGTGGCCATGGCGTTATTCAAATTGAGCCAGCACGGTTTCGCCGCCAATCACCCTGTCGCCGAGCTTCACCTTGATTTTCGCGTTGCGCGACAGATAAACGTCCACGCGCGAACCGAACTGGATGAGGCTGATGCGTTCGCCGCGCTGGACGGCGTCGTTTTGCCGCACCCACGGCACGATGCGCCGCGCAATCAAGCCGGCGATGAGCCGCACGCCGATTTTTTCGCCGGGCGGGTCGGTGGATTCGAGGCCGATGCAGCACGTTTTCGTTGAATTTTGCCGAGTCGGCGTTCAGCGCGTTGAGATACTGGCCGGGCGTGTGTTTGAAATAGGCGACGCAGCCGGTGACCGGCGCGTTTTGCACATGAACGTCAATCACGGACAGAAAAATCGAGATGCGCTGGCATTCGCCGCCCATGAACTCCGGTTCGGTCGTGGTGTCAAGCGCGTCCACCTTGCCGTGGCCGGGCGCGATGACGAGGTTCGCGCCGGTCGGCACCATCGGGTCGGGATCGCGAAAGAAATAAAACGTGAACAGCGCGAACAGCACCCACAATCCCGCCAGCACGCCCGCCGCGCCCAGAATCAGGGCGCCGATGTGTTCGCCCAGCCACGCGGCGGCCAGCAGCGCGACCACCGCCGCGCCCGACCAGCCGGTCATTTTCAACGCGGCGAACAATGCTTTTCCCGAATGCTTCACGACGTCAGGATAAAAATTATACGCGCCACTTGCAATTCGGCATTTTGGGTGCAATTTGAGTTCCGTCACTGAATCCGGCACGGTGCCGGAGGCGTGAAAAGGAATTAACCATTAAAATAAAAATTATGTCACTCCACACACCTGACTTGACGAAATTTCCGCCGCGCAGCCCGCGCGTGCGGCTGGGCGGTTATGCGATCCTGCCGCGCTGTCTCGACAAAGGGCGCGCGACGCTCGCGGGCAAAAACGGCGAGTATCATTACGCCTGCCCGCTGGACCAGCGGTTTCTTGAATTCGCCGGCATTGATCCCGAGGCATTGAAAAAGCAATTGGACAAAAGTGACGGCGAAATTTTGGAGTGGATCAACGCGAACGCAAAACACAGGCGCAGCGAACTGGAAATCGCCGCGTGGTCGAAATTTGCCGAAGAGCGTGTCCCGATGGACGTGGAATCGCGCGAATTTTTCAACGGCCTGCACAAAACCGCCGGGCCAAAACGCGAGGACATCGCGACGTGGTTCGACGTGCTGGACCTGGACGATCATGTGAGCTTTGGCGGCAAGGCGTGATCTTCCAAACGCGAAATTTAAAAGGCGCGAAGAATTAATCTTCGCGCCTTTCAATTTTCCCCGAAACTCAATTCACCGGCTGCGCGTTTGCTTCAGCGGGCAGTTCATTCACGACGGGCGCGGCAATTTTCGCCGCCTCGATGCTTTCGATGCGGTGCCGGCGCTTCGTGCCTTGCAGTTCAAATTCCACCTCGTCGCCGACCTTGCGGTTGAGCAGGGCCTGGCCGATGGGCGTGAGATAGCTGATGATGCCCTTGTCCGGGTCGGAATCCCACGCGCCGAGAATGGTGAAGTTTTCGTGCTGGTTGGTGGCGAGGTCGGTGGCGCCGCACCACGGTGCCGATGTTGACGGTGTCGGTTTTCGGGTTGGAAAAATCCGTGCCGCGGGCGCGCATCATCTGCGCTTCCAGCTCGTCTTTGCGGCGCATGAGGATTTTCTGCATCTCCTTCGCGGCCTTGTATTCGTGATTTTCGCGCAAGTCGCCGTAGCTGCGCGCGATGGCGATTTCCTTCGAGTTTGCGGGAATCTTCTTCTGCACCAGCTCCTGATATTCGCCGCGGCGGCGTTCGAGGCTTTCCCACGAAACTTGAATGGTGGTTTCCTGCTTGGTCTGGTCGCCGGTGATGAGCGACTGCACGGTCGGATGCGCCTTGACGAGCCGCGCGAGCAGCGAGCGCTTGTCCATGTCGTCGAACACGGGCGAGAGCTGCAGCGCACGGGTCAGATCCTTGATGACTTCGATGTCGGCGGTCGCGGTCAGTTCGTTCAGCAGATCCTGGTCTTCCAGGATGAAATCGCGCAGCCGGTTCGAGCGCCGTTCGTTGAACTGGTCGCGCTCCATCGCGGTGAGCATGGCGCGGAAGACTTCCGGGCCGAGGATGTCGGCGAAGGCGTCGTTGCGTTCGCGGCCGAACCAGAGCAGCAGCTCGCTGCTGGCGGTGTGCTGGCGGACGAGCTTGGCCAGCGTCTCCTTGAGCAGCTCCATTTTGCCTTCCGCGATGAGCAGGCTGGCGAATTCCTTGGCCAGCTTGGCGGAAACAAAATTCAGCGAGCCGCGCAGGATTTCCTGCCAGCGGTCGGGATTCGCCAGCTTGAACGACGTCAGCGCGCGGTGATGTTTCGCCGCGGGAATCAATTCCAGCATCGGGCCGAACTTGATGTCCTGGCCCCAGATTTGCGAGGCGGAAATTTCCACGGTGGTCGGCGGGAGCTCGGCCGCCTCGGCCAGTTCGTCGCGGGCAAAAACTGCTTCGAGCGCGACCGCCGGCTGCGTCCGCAAATACGAAGTGATGTCCGCGTTCAACGCCGTGATGATTTCTCCGGCCGCCGCCTTTTTATCGGTAAGATCGGACACGAGCTTGACGACTTCGGCGACAACCAATATGCGCGCCTTCAAACCTTTGGCCGCCCGGAAATCCGCCAGCAGCCGGTCTTGCAACGACGTTTCCTGCACCTGAAAAACCACCGGCTCGGTCTTTTTCAGCGGCACGATGAAATGCCCGTCCTTCTTCATTTCGCGCTTGGCGGTTTCCCACCATTTCTTCCAGTCGTCGCGGATGACATCGGGCGTGAGGGCGGCCTGGATCTGGTCGGCGGTCGCCCGGCCGCCATAGCTGTTCAACACCAGCTTGATCAATTCAAGGTGGTGCGCGGCCAGTTGGCGGACGCTTTCGAGGTCGGCGGCCTTGCGCGCGAGAATGTGGTTTTTCGGGATTGGCTTGAGGTTGTCGGCGGCGAAAGCGAGGTCCATCGTGTGCCCCGGCTTGCCCGGAAAATCAATCGTGAAGCGCGCGAACACCGTGTCCACCGTTTTGATTTTGCCGAAGCCCCAGCTGCGGTGCGTGCAGCAGCCGCCCTCGGCCAGTTGTGTGAGCGGTTCGACATGGCGGCCTTCAATTTTCCCGGCGGCGGCGAGTTTTTCGAATTCTTCTTTCATAAATATAAAATCGTATTTCTGTCGTCACGGATTCACTATGGCTCCATTAAACGCGGTGAACGACCAAAATCCAAGACAAATTGCGGCAAGCATTCTGAACCGGCGGCGGCCCGGCGGGGAATTCGTCGAGGACCTGCTTGAAAGCGCGCTCGCGAACGCACGGCTTTCATCCGCCGACCGCGGGCTTTGCCAGGAAATTGTTTATGGCGTCGTCCGCTGGCAGGCGGCGCTCGACTGGCTCATCGCGCGCAAAACCAATGGCCGCGAACAAAAATCCGCGCTGCAAAATTTGCTCTGGCTCGGCCTCTACCAGATTTTCTGGCTCGACCGGATTCCCGACCACGCCGCCGTCCACGAAACCGTCGAACTCGCCAAGCAAAGCGGCTTCGGCCCGCAGGCCGGATTCGTGAACGCCGTTTTGCGCGGCTATTTGCGCGAAGCCGGCGAAACCAGAAAGCTCCTGGCTGAATTGAAAATTTCCAACCCGGCCATCGGTTGGTCGCATCCGCAATGGCTCGTGGAAAAATGGTTAAAACAATTTGGCGACGAACCCATGCGGCGGTTGCTTGAATGGAACAACACGCCGCCCAAAACCCTTGCGCGCGTCAACACCTTGAAAACCGACGCGAGCAAGCTGGTAGAAAAATGGCGCGAGGAAAATGTGGATTACGATTTTGTCCGCCGCGACTGGCTGGAAGAAAATCTGGTCTTCGAGCTGAAATCGCATTCGCCGCTGCATTCGCTGGTGAGTTTCCGCGACGGCTGGTTTTACATTCAAGACCCGAGCACGCTGCTCGCCGTTCGCGAACTGGGCGCGCAGCCCGGCGAAACGGTTCTGGATTTGTGCGCCGCGCCCGGCGGCAAAACCACCTTCATCGCGCAATTGATGAACAACGATGGCAAAATCGTCGCGCAGGATGTTTCGGCAGACCGGCTGAAACTGATCCAGGAAAATTGCGCGCGTCTCGGCGTGACGTGCGTTGAGATGATACAAAACTCAAAACTAAAAATTCAAAATTCAAAATTCGATAAAATTTTGGTGGACGCGCCGTGCTCGAACACCGGCGTCATGCGCCGCCGCGTGGATTTGCGCTGGCGGATTTCGCCGGAGGAGATTTTGCGCCTGCGACAGACGCAATTGGATTTGCTCAAACTCGCCGCGACGAAATTAAAACCCGGCGGCGTTCTGGCTTACAGCACGTGCAGCCTGGAGCCGGAGGAGAATTCCGAAGTGGTGGCAGAATTTTTGCGCGAACACCAAGATTTCAAACTGGAAACCGAACGGCAGTTGTTGCCGTTTGCCGACGACGTGGACGGCGCGTATGTTGCGCGCCTGAAACATTCAGCCTGATTTTGAATTATGGAACTCGATCTTGAAAACAGAATTTGCCGATCGGGCCTATCCGATTCTCGCCAGCCTCGTCACGCCGCGACCGATTGCTTTGGTGACGACCATCAGCGCCGACGGAAAAATCAATGCCGCGCCGTTCAGCTTCTTCAATCTGCTCGGCGCGAATCCGCCCATCTGCGCGTTCGCGCCCGGCGACCGCGAGAACGGCACGCCCAAGGACACCGCGCTCAACATTCGTGCCATGCACGAATTTGTTGTGAACCTCGTGGACGAATCCATTGCCGAAGCGATGAACCAATGCGCCGCGTCGCTGCCGTTTGGTGAAAATGAACTGGTTCGCGCCGGCCTGACGCCGCGCCGTCGTCCGTCGTGAAGCCGCCGCGCATCGCGGAAGCGCCGGCCAGTTTGGAATGTGTCGAATGGGGCACGCTGCAAATCGGCGGCAACCGCGTGGTCATCGGCCTCATCAAGCGCGTGCATTTGCGCGACGAACTTTTTGACGCGGAAAAGAAACGGGTTCGGACGGAAAAACTGCTGACCATCGGCCGCATGGCGTCGCCGCACTGGTATTGCAAAACGACGCGACCGGTTTGAAATGAAGCGGCCGGACTGAAAGGCAATGAAGAATTAAGAATGCAGAATGAAGAAATAAAACAAGACGGACGTCTGCCGTAGCTTATTCTTCATTCATCATTCTGCCTTCTTCCTTTGCTTTTCACATCCCCATGATTTGAGTAGCCGCAATCCACGTAAATGACCTGGCCGGTGATCGCCGCCGCGCCGTCGCTGGCGAGAAAGACGCCGGTCGCGCCGAGTTCTTCGGGCAGCACATTTCGCTTCAGCGGCGCGTGGGCTTCGTAATGTTTCAGCATTTCGCCAAAACCGGCGATGCCGCGCGCGGCGAGCGTGTTGACCGGGCCGGCGCTGATGCAGTTGACGCGGATTTTTTTCGGGCCCAAATCATAGGCGAGATAGCGCGTGCTGGCTTCGAGCGAGGCCTTGGCGACGCCCATGACGTTGTAATGCGGCACGACTTTTTCCGCGCCGTAATAGCTCATCGCCACGATGCTGCCGCCGTCGGGCATCAGCGGCGCGGCGGCGCGCGCCAGCGCCACGAGCGAATACGCGCTGACGTCGTGCGCGATGCGGTAGGCTTCGCGGCTGGTGTTGACGAACAAGCCTTCGAGCGCGTCCTTCGGCGCATAGGCGACGGAGTGCAGGAGCAGATTTAATTTTCCAAACTTCGCGCCGACTTCGTCGAACACGCGGGCGATGTCCTCGTCCTTGGTCACGTCGCACGGCAGGATCAACGTGTCCGCGCCAAAAGTTCCGGCGAGTTCCTCGACGTTGTCCTTGAGCCGCTCGCCCTGGTAGGTGAACGCGAGCTTCGCGCCTTCGCGCGCCCACGCCTGCGCGATGGCCCACGCGATGGAGCGTTTGTTGGCGACGCCGAAGACAATCCCGGTTTTTCCTTCGAGCAATGGCATAAATTCGTTATTCGTTGAATGGTTGAATCGTTAAGTCGGCGAAAGGTTAAAACATTTTTCCAGCGCGCAAAGAAAATTCACAGCCTCGACTCATCGCGGCGGTGAAATTAAGCTGGCGCGAATGGACGCAAATCACATTCGCGACGGGCTGGTTTTTTATCTGGGACTGGTCGCGCTGCTGACGTTCCACGAATTCGCCCACGCGTGGACGGCGTGGAAATGCGGCGACGACACGGCGCGGCTGCAAGGCCGGCTGTCACTGAATCCGATTGTCCACATTGACCCGATCGGCACGGTGCTGCTGCCGTTGATCATGATTTTTGCGTCGCCGTCCGTCGGCCGGTTTCTGGTTGGCTGGGCCAAGCCGGTGCCGGTCAATCCCAGCAACCTCAACCACCGCTGGCGCGACGAGATGCTCATCGCCATGGCCGGCCCGGCGATGAATGTCATCCTGGCCGTCGCGCTGGTGGCGTTCGCGCGTGTCGCCGTGATTTTTGGGTCCGATGTTGTGACAGATTTGCTGCTGCAAATGGCGTCGTTGAGTTTAATGCTCTGCTTCTTCAACCTGATTCCGATTCCGCCGCTGGACGGCTCGCACGTTTTGCGGAACCTGACCGGCATGAGCTACGAAACCTATTTCAATTTTTCGCGGTTCGGTTTCATCGCGATCATTCTCGTGCTGCAAATTCCGCTGGTGCGCGAACTCTTGGGCATGGCGGTGGGCTTGACAATGGGTTTGCTAAAATTGGGTTTTGTGTTCCCGCCGGGCTGAACTTCTCCGCCGGATTTACTTTTTGAAATAAAGCTCCTCGGCGTTCCAGGTCGCGCGAAATTCATCCAGCGGCGTCGGGCGCACATTGCCGATGTCCGTGCGCACGGCGGCGTAAACGACCGGCACGACGGTGAAAATCATCGGCTGCTGCTCGCCCATGATCTCCTGCACTTCGTCAAAATCTTTTTTGCGCTCGGCAAAATCCAGCGTTTTGAGCTGCGCGTCCATCAGATAATCAATCCGCGCTTCCCAGGCGGTCGAGGGCGTTTTCTGGCGCGGAAACCACTGGTGCGTGAAGCCGCTGGACTCGAGAACATTCATGGAAAACGCCGGGTCGGCGCTGCCGCCCAGCGACAACAGCACGCAGTCGAAATCATAACTGTTGTCCAGCCGGTCAATCAGCGTGTTGAATTCAATCGGCTGGAAAATGACGTGCATTCCGAGTTTTTGCAAATCAGACGCGATGAGCAGGCAGGTCTTTTCGCGCGGCCCGTTGCCCGTGTTCGTGTTGAAGGTAAATTCAATTTTATTTCCATCCGCGTCGGTCAAAAAATTGTCGCCGTTCCGTTTTTCAATTCCGATTTCCTTCAACAATTCAAGCGCCTTCGCCGGATCGTGCGGATATTTCGGCGTGTTCGGGTTGAACCATTTTTTATTTCCTTCCGTCACGAAACCGTAATTCGGCTTGGAGCGCCCGGAGTAAACCGCCTTGATGATGGCGTCGCGGTCAATCGCGAACGCGCACGCCTGCCGGAATTTTGTGTCGCGGAACCATTTCAACTTTTTCGGGTCAACGTAAGGCTGGCCGGTCTTGGGATTCGTGTTGGTGTTTTCGTTGAACATGAAAAACGCCGTATCCAGCCCGATGCCCGGATCGAGCAGCTTGATTTTTCCGCCCGCCTCCGCCGCCTTGAACGTGTCGTATTCATCCGGCTTCACAGAATCGTCCGCGTCGCTGTCGCCGTGCAGCATCCGCAGCGACATCGTATTCCAGTCCGGCACCACGCTGTAAATCACGTTGTCAAAATACGGCAGGCGCTGGCCGTTGCTGTCCACCTCGAAAAAATACGGATTGCGCGCGAGCAGCGTGTATTGCGCCGGCTTGAATTCCTTGAGGACAAACGGCCCGCTGCCGACAATGTCTTCGGGCTTCCAGTTCACGCCGTAAGCCGACGAGAAGGAATTGTCGGCCACGGTTTTTTCCAAAACATGCTTGGGCATGATGATCACGCACGCGCCGAACGCCTCCAGAAACGGCGCGTAAATACCCGGCGTCACGACCTGAACGGTAAGATCGTCAATTTTTGTCACCGTGAAATTTTTTCCGTCCACGCGCTCCAAGTCAGCCATGGACGAACTGATGTTGGTGTTGTAGATCAAATCGTTGCAGGTGAAAACGACATCGTCCGCCGTGATGGGCTGGTCGTCGCTCCAATGCAAATTTTTCCGCAAATGAAACGTCCACGTCTTGCCGTCCGGCGAATTTGTCCACCAATCGGCGAGGCCCGGCTCGATATTTTGGGTGATCGGATCATCGCCGAGCAGCGGCGTGAACATGAGCCGGTAAATTTCCAGCGACGAACCTTCGTTGGCCGTGATGGGATTGAAAGTCTTCGGATCGCTGAATGTTGACAGGACCAGCCGTCCGCCGGGAATGCCCGGCTGGCAGTCCGCCAGCAGCGGCGGGTCGGGCAGCGGATAACTGGTGGCGGATTTTTCCAGCACGGCCGTTTTTTTTCCGCAGCCGGAGAAACAAAAAATTGCCGCGGCCAAAATCGCGGCTGTTCCAATGAACCTCTTCATGCGTTGCAGACTAGCAATTTCTTCAGTCCGATGAAAGTTGAGTTTTTTTGAATCGCCGACGCACTATTTCTTGAAATAAAGTTCCGGCAAATTCCACGTCGCGCGGTAGTAGCTCAACGCCGACGCGCGCACGTTGCCGACGTCCGAGCGGATCGCGGCGTAATAAATCGGCGTGACGGTGTAAATCATCGGGACTTGTTCAGCCAGGATTTCCTGGACCTCATCGAAATCTTTTTTGCGCTCGGCTTTGTCCAGCGTTTGCATCTGCGCGTCCATCAATTGATCCAACCTTGCCTCCCAGGCGGTCGAGGGCGTCTTCTGGCGCGGAAACCATTCGTGCGAATAGCCGCCGGACTTGATGATGTTCATGCTGTCGGCCGGATCGGCGCTCGTGTCCGGCGAAAACGACAGGAGGACGCAGTCGTAATCGTAGGTGTCGTCCAGTTTCGAGATGAGCGTGTTGAATTCAATCGGCTGGAAAATGACGTTGAAGCCCAGCTTGTTCAAATCCGCCGCGATGAGGATCGCGGTTTTTTCCCGCACGCCGTTGCCGGTGTTCGTGTTCAGGACAAATTCGATTTTGTTTCCGTCGGCGTCGGTCAAAAAGTCGTCGCCGTTCCGTTTTTCAATGCCGATTTCCTTCAGCAGCGCGAGCGCCTTGTCCACGTCATACGGATATTTTTTGGTGTTCGGATCATACCATTTTTTGTAGCCCGGCGTCAGAAAACCGTCCGCCGGAATGCCTCGGCCCGACAAAACAGACTTGATGATGCTTTCGCGGTCAATCGCGTAGGAGCAGGCCTGCCGGAATTTCACGTTGCGAAACCATTTCAATTTTTTCGGGTCAACATAAGGCTTCCCGTTTTGATCCACGTTCGTGTTTTCGTTGAACCAGAAGCAGCCCATTTCCAGGCCGATCCCCGGTTCAAGCAGATTGAATTTCCCGTTGGCGGATTCGGATTTGAATTCGTCATATTGATCGGGATAAATCAAATCGTCCGCGTCGCTCTCGCCGCTCAAAAACCGCAGCGTCATCGCGTTCATGTCCGGCACGACGGTGAAAATGACATTGTCGAAATACGGCAGACGCTGGCCGTTGCTGTCCACCTCGCAAAAATACGGGTTGCGCTCCAGCATCGTGAACTGCGCCGTCTTGTATTCCTTCAGGCGAAACGGCCCGCTGCCGACGATTTGCGCCGGGTCGGCATTGATGCCGTAAGCCGAGGCGAACGTGCCGTCCGCGACGGATTTTGCCAGAACGTGTTTTGGCATAATCGGCACGCCCGCGCCAAAGGCGGTCAAAAACGGCGCGTAAATTTGTGGCGTCACGACCTGGACCGTCAAATCGTCCACCTTCGTCACCGTGAATTTTTTTCCGTCAATGATGAACGGATCGCGCGTGACCGTGTTGATGTTCGTGTTGAAAACAATGTCGTTCCAGGTGAAAACCACGTCGTCCGCCGTCAGCGGCGCGCCGTCGCTCCAGCGCAAATTTTTCCGCAGCTTGAACGTCCACGTTTTGCCGTCCGGCGAATTCGTCCACGATTCCGCGAGGCCGGGCCGGGCCTGCTGCGTCGGCACGTCGAATTTCAGCAAACCCCAAAACAGGAAGCGCGCGATGTCAATGGACGATGATTCATTTGCCATGAAATAGATTGAACGTCTTCGGATCGCCGACTTCGGAGACGATGAACCTGCCGCCCAAATTGCCCGGCTCGCAATCCGCCACCAGTGGCGGTTCGGGCAGCGGATAACTGGCGGCGGATTTTTCCGGCGGCGCCGGATTTTTTCCGCAGCCGGAAAAACAAAAAACCGCCGCGGCAAACATTGCGGACAACTGGATGATTTTTTTCATGCGCCTGAATTTCAGCATCCGGCCGGCTTCAAAATAGAGCGAACTGACGTTTGCTGCCATGGTTTATTTCACTCGCCCGCGCGCAAATTTTTTGCCACGTTGCCACGGCCAATGCGATGCTGACATTTATTCTGAAACGGCTGCTGCACATGATTCCGCTGTTGATCGGAGTCTCGTTGCTGACGTTTCTGCTGATGTCGCTCGCGCCCGGCGATTATTTCACCTCGCTCTCGCAAAATCCGCAAATCTCGCCGGACACCATCGCGCATCTCAAGGCGCAATTCCACCTCGACAGGCCGTGGTATGTCCAATATTTCTACTGGTTCAAAAGCATTTTGCACGGCGACTTCGGCTACTCGATGGCCTACAAAATTCCCGCCACGTCGCTCATCTTCGCGCGGCTGTGGAACACGTTTTTGCTGTCGTTTTCCGCAATGATCATCGCGTGGGGCGTCGCCATTCCGCTCGGCATTTCGGCGGCGGTGAAAAAAGATTCGTGGGTTGACCGCGCCTGCTCGCTGATTTCGTTCGTGGGCTTGTCCATCTCCGACATTTTGCTGTCGCTGCTCGCGCTGTGGTTCGCGGCGGCAACCGGCTGGTTTCCCATCGGCGGCGCGCAAAGCCCGGATCCACGATTTGATGTCGCCGCTGCAGCAATTCTGGGATTTCGTCCACCATCTCATTTTGCCGGCGCTCGTTCTCGCCGCGTCCGACATGGCCGGCATCATGCGCCAGATGCGCTCGAATCTGCTCGACACGCTGCGCGCCGAATACGTCACCGCCGCGCGCGCCAAAGGGCTCGCCGAAGGCTGGGTGATTTACAAACACGCGCTCCGCAACGCCATCAATCCGCTGCTCACCATCTTCGGCTACTCGCTCGCCGGACTGTTGAGCGGCGCGTTCATCGTCGAAAACATCATGGCCTGGCCCGGCCTTGGCCGCCTGACGATGGAGGCGTTTTTCGCAAAGGATTCCTACCTCGTCGTGGATTGCGTCGTCATGGCCACGGCGCTGCTCGTCATCGGAAATTTCATCGCCGACATTTTGCTCGCGTGGAGCGACCCAAGAATCCGGCTGAAATAAAATGGAAACTGCTGCGCCAATTTCAATCACCGAACCGAAGCTCGCGCTTTCGCCGTGGCAGCTTTTCTGGCAGCGGCTCCGGCGACGGAAAATCGCCATGACCGGCGGCGGCATTTTGATTTTCCTTTATCTCGTCGCGCTGTTCGCCGGATTCATCGCACCGTATCGCTACGACCATTTGGACACCGATTATTCCTTCCACCAGCCGATTTGGCCGAAGCTGTCGGGTTTTCATCTGGTCATGCCGCGTTACGAACCGGCGCCCGGCGATTTTGTTTACCACGAAGTTCCGAACGACACCAGGCCGCTCCATTTTTTCATTCGCGGCGATCAATACAAATTGTTCGGCTTGATTCCGGCTTCAATCCATCTTTTCGGCACGGGCGACCAAAAATACCCGGTTTTTCTTTTTGGCGCCGACCAGTTCGGGCGCGACATTTTTTCGCGGCTGCTTTACGGCTCGCAAATTTCCCTTTCCATTGGCGTCGTCGGCATTTTGCTGTCGTTCGTGTTCGGCATGACCATCGGCGGCATTTCCGGCTATTTTGCCGGCGCGACCGACACCGTCATCATGCGCCTGTGCGAACTCATCATGTCCATTCCCGCGCTATATCTCATCATTTCGCTGCGCGCCACCTTTCCGCCGGACATGAGCTCGTCGCAAATTTACGCGATGATTGTGATCATTTTAAGTTTCATCGGCTGGGCGGGCATGGCGCGCGTGATTCGCGGAATGACGCTCTCGCTGCGCGAACAGCAATTCATCCTCGCCGCGCGCGCTCTCGGCCAGTCGAATTTCAAAATCATCGTCCGCCACATTTTGCCGAACACGTTTTCCTACGTCATCGTCGCGGCGACGTTGAGCGTGCCGTATTACATTCTCGGCGAAGTTGTCTTGAGCTTTCTCGGCGTCGGCATACAGGAACCAAATGCTAGCTGGGGCAACATGCTCACCGCCGCCGAAGACGTTCAGTATTTGCAAAATTATCCGTGGCTGCTTGCGCCGAGCGCGGCCATTTTCATCACCGTTCTCGCCTTTAACTTCCTCGGCGACGGCCTGCGCGACGCGGCGGACACCAAGTCGTCATGAATCTGCTCGAAATAAAAAATCTGAAGATGGACTTCGGCAAAAATGCTGAAGCGTTGCGGGCGATTGACGACGTGTCCTTCACCATCGGCGCAGGCGAAACCGTCTGTCTCGTCGGCGAAAGCGGTTGTGGCAAAACCGTCACCGCGCTTTCCATTGCGCGGCTCGTGCCAACGCCGCCGGCCAATTACGTCGGCGGGAGAAATTTTACTGAACGGCCAGGACACCTTGAAAATGTCGTCACGCGAACTGCAACAAATCCGCGGCGGTGTGGTCAGTTACGTCTTTCAAGACCCGACGGCGTCGCTCAATCCCGTTTTCCGCATCGGCAACCAGATCAAGGAATCGCTCAAGCTGCACAAGCCGGAAAAAGCGAACGATGCCGAAGTCATCCGCCTGCTGAAACTCGTCGGCATTCCCGCGCCGGAATCGCGCATCAAAAATTATCCGTTCGAGATGTCCGGCGGCATGCAGCAGCGCGTGATGATTGCGATGGCGCTGGCGAGCGAGCCCAAGCTGCTCGTCGCCGACGAGCCGACCACCGCGCTCGACGTGACGATCCAGGCGCAGATTCTGGATTTGTTGAGCGAGCTGAAGCAGCGGCTCGGCATGGCGATCCTGCTCATCACGCACAACCTCGGCATCGTCGGCGACATGGCCGACCGCGTGGCCGTGATGTATGCCGGGCAGATCGTGGAGCTGTCGCCCGCGCGCGAACTCCTGCGCCGCCCGCTGCATCCCTACACCCGCGCGCTGATGAATTCCGTGCCGAAACTGCGCGGCGACGCCGACCGCCTCTCGGCCATTCCCGGCAACGTCCCGCGCATCGGCAATTTCCCGCCCGGCTGCCGGTTCGCCCCGCGCTGCCCGATTGCCAAACCGGAATGTTCGGAGAAAATTCCCGAACTGCTCGAAGTCGAACCCGGACGTTTTGTGAGATGTCCGTTTTGGAAAAGTGAATAAATTTTAATGCAGAGGCGCAAAGCGACGAATGGAAAACGTGCTGACAAATTTCTGCAAATTCCGCAATCTTTCTAAACACTGATTTTTCAAATGAAGTCTGACAAGCCATTTCAGAAAGGTTTTACTTGCGGAGCACTTTTATTCATCGTCGTTTTCTTTCTTCTATTTGTTTTTGTTAAAACTCAAGAATTCTATTTCGTTAAATTCGAGCGGATTTTATTCGTTAGTTTCCTCCCTTTTGAACACGCAAATGAATTGTGGCAACTTTTTGTCCGCGCTTCATGTCCACTGTGAATTTGTTTTCCTGCAATTGCAAATCTAACCCAAGTCCAACTTTTCTTGCTGAAAAAACACCAAGCAGCAGCGAACATGGCAGGACGATTTAACGCGAGAGATAATTTGCCAAGGTTGGATGCAAAAACGATTTTTTGTAACTTATGAAGCGGAGGGACAAAATATAGAAATAGTCAACGACAGAAATGTTGCCAACGTAATTTCAAGTATTGTAATTAAATGAATCCGGCTAAATCGCCAAACCTCACTTAAAAGGTGCCTCCGCGCCGGTTTCCTGCCGGAAAGCGCCAGAGGACTGGCGCACTCCAAAACGCTTCGCGAGGTTCCCACGGCATAATTCCACGCGCAGCGTCTTGGAGTGCGGCGGCCCTCCGCCGATTTTTATGCCATTCTGCTATGATTCAGCGGGTTATCGGAGAGCTTGGGGCAACTCCTCCAGCCGCCGCAGGGCTTGTTTTGGCGGTTTATTGGGTTATTTCAGTCATTCCGAGGCTTGGCGGAACCGTCCAGACAATTGGCGGAACCGTTCAGGAAGTTTCCCCAACCGTCCGGGAAGTTGTCTGGATGGTTTAGGAAGTTGCCGGAAGCCTTCAGGAAGTTCGCCGGAAGATTCCGGCAATTGCCGGAGCCGTTCGGGAAGTTGTCGCAGACTTCCAGACAATTCTCCGGGCGTTTCAGGAAGTTGCCGCAGACGTTCGGGAAGTTTCCCGGGAGACTTGGGAAGTTGGCGCAGTGGTTCGGGAAGTTGCCTGAAACCTTCAGGAAGTTGCCGGAACCATCCAGGACAATTGGCGGAACCGTCCGGGAAGTTACCGCAGCCGTCCAAGAAGTTGTCTGGAAGGTTCAAAAAGTTCTCGCAGCCGTTAAATAAGTTCCTTCAGCCGTCGCGCGGGTTGTTTTGACGGCTGGAGAAGCTGGCTATTAGACCCGCGCAAGTCTGGTCGGCGGGCTGGGAGCCGGCCGGGAGCGTGCAAAACTGATTTGCGGCTATAAAGATTGCGCTCCGGGGCCGCTTCATTTTGAATCTTTGGCGTCAAATGAACGCGCTGCTCGAAGTCAAAAATTTGAAGGTGCATTTTCCCGTGAAGCACGGGATGTTCAGCCGCGTCCGCGAATTCGTGAAGGCGGTGGATGACGTGAGCTTCAGCATCGCGCCGGGCGAGACGCTCGGCCTCGTCGGTGAAAGCGGCTGCGGCAAGACGACGCTGGGCCGCGCCATTGTCCGGCTCGTCGAACCGACGGCGGGAGAAATCTCGCTCGACGGCGAGGACATCCTGAAAATGAGCGGCGCGGAATTGCGCGCGCGCCGGCGCAAGTTCCAGATGATTTTCCAGGATCCCTATGGTTCGCTCAATCCGCGCATGACCGTCGAGCAGATCGTCGGCGAGGCGCTGGACATCCACAAATTGACGGACAGCAAATCCGCGCGGCAGAAACGGATTTTTGAACTGCTCAAGGATGTCGGTCTCGATCCGGTTTACGCGCAGCGTTATCCGCACGAATTTTCCGGCGGCCAACGCCAGCGCATCGGCATTGCGCGCGCGCTGGCGGTCGAGCCGGAGCTGATCATCTGCGATGAGCCGGTGAGCGCGCTGGATGTTTCGGTGCAGGCGCAGATCATCAACCTGCTCCGCGATTTGCAGCAGCAGCGCGGCATCGCATATCTTTTCATCGCGCACGATCTCGCGGTGGTCGAGCACATCAGCCATCGCGTGATGGTGATGTATCTCGGCAAAATCGTGGAAACGGCGGACGCAAAAGCCATCATCCGCGACCCGCAGCATCCTTACACGCAGGCGCTGATTTCCGCCGTGCCGGAAGTGGATCCCGAAACGAAACGGAAACGCATTGTTTTGCCGGGCGACGTGCCGTCGCCGATTCATCCGCCCAGCGGCTGCCCGTTTCATCCGCGCTGCCCGATTGCGGAGGAGAAATGCAAAACGGAAATTCCAATTCTGCGTGAGGTTTCAAAAAATCATTTCGCGTCGTGCCATTTTGCGGGAAGGAAAATTGAGGCGCACGCAAAGCCGGGCCATTTCGCGGCAGCGTGATTTTCATTCCGCCGATTTGATTTCGAAATCGTGCTGGCCTTTGGCCTTGCCGGCGGTGAGAAAGAGGCGGTAGGTGACATTCGGCTGGAGCGGTTCGGCGCGCGTGCCCGCGATGGCCGGTTTCAGCCCGCGCAGGCGCTGGCCGTAAACGAATATTTTGACCGGCGCGGCATTGGAGCTGGCCACGAGATGCCACAAGGGCAGGGTGTTTTGGTTGGTCTGCCACGCGGCGAGCGGGACCACTTTCAGCTCGGTGATTCTGCTTGGCGGCTCCAGGCTGAAGGTGATGGGCCTCATCGCCGGGTCTGCCGTCGCGCCGGGCCGCCGTCCGAAGGCGCGGCTGGTATGCGTGATCTGGATGATCTTCGGCTTGAACCAGTCGGTGAAATAAAAAACATAGACGACCGCCAGCACAACCAGGACAATTGTCATCAGCCAGTTCTTTTTTGTCATAAAAATTTTTGAAACGTGCGGACGGCGGCGCGCGTCCATTCATCAAGACGTGCAAGTTAGACGAAAGGTTATGGTAATAAAAACAAAAGCGCGCGGAAATTTTTTGCGGGCGTTCACGCTGATTGAACTGCTTGTCGTAATCGCCATCATCGCGATCCTGGCGGCGATGCTGCTGCCCGCGCTGGCGCGCGCCAAGGAATCCGGCAAGCGCATATCGTGCCTGAACAATCTCCGGCAGTTGAGCCTCGCCGCGCAGATGTATGTGAACGACAGCCAGGGCTTTTATCCGCCGCGTTCCTCCTCCGACCGCTGGCCGGACAAGTTTTACGACACCTACGGGAAAAATCTGAACCTGCTGCGCTGCCCGACCGAGACTGTCACGCCGGTCACCGGCGGCAATTCCCCGTCGAACAACGTGGCCGACGCCGCGCCGCGCAGCTATTTCATCAATGGCTGGAACGATTATTTTAATGAGACTCTGAGCGCCGCTGATTTCAGCACTTACATGAGCGGCACCTATCCGCTGGGTTTGAAGGAAAGCCTGATTGTCCACGTCAGCGACACGATTGTTCTGGGCGAAAAGGCTTCCGTAAAGGGTGATTTCTATATGGATCTGCTCGAAGGTCAAGGAAACGACTTTGAAGGCATTCTTGAGCAGGCCCGCCATGACGGGAATTCCGGCTCGAATTACGCCTTCACCGACGGCAGCGCGCGGTATCTGAAAAAATATGCGGACCTGTATCCGCTGAACCTTTGGTGTTTGAGCGATGCGGACCGGGCTTCGCCCAATTACGTCGTGACGCCGTGAATTTCAGCGAACTGCTGATTCGCCGGGGAGAAAAGGAAAAGCCCGCAGAATTCTGCGGGCTTTTTTGCCAAACAATTTTTTAACCGGCCGCAAGACCACGCTCAATGCCCCTGGCATTTCGGCACCGTCACCGTGACCGTCTTCGGGGGTGGAAAGGTTGCCGCTGGCGTCAAACGCCTGGACGGTGATGGTGTAAATGCGGCGGGGCAGGTGACGGTGGGCGGCAGCGGAATCAACTGGCCGCGAATTTCGCCGCCGGCGTTGGCGCCCGTGCAAAAATCCGACCGCCGGAACCGACTAGGTAAATTCTTTAGGCCGAATAAATTATTTACGACTGCACATCGGGAAAATGTGCCAATTGGCTGTGAGCAGACATGGAGTAGTTTTTCTCGTATGAATTTGGTTTTGAAAACCCCGGACAGGGTGCCTTACCGGAACGGAAAAGATTTCAGCGTGGTCATTTGTTGCGATGGCGTCACCGGCGAGAGGGCGGGCGCAGTCATGGATTTGCTCAAAAAAAATCTTAAGCTGGAAGAGGGCCGGCTGCTATACCAGTTGTGGACTATTGAAACTCTGAACTGCCTCGAATTGCAGGCGCTGGCTTCGGTCGAAATGGCGAAGGCCGACATGGTCATCATCGGTCTTCGCAAAGGGCTGCAAGTATTTGACAGTGTCATTGCCTGGATGAACCGGATGATTAATCTCCGAAGGGGCCGGCCCGGAGCACTGGTGGCCGTGCTGGAGGCGGAACTGAACCACTCGGACACCGCCCCGGAAATGCTTTCGCGGTTAAAGGAGCTGGCGACCTTGGGGCACATGGATTTTTTCGCCACCGGAGGAGCCAGGGTGGGAAGAGATGCCGTGGCGGTTCGTGGGGTCGGTGAAGCCGCCCGTCAATTCGTCTTGGCGCGCAACATTGGCGCATGGAACGGATTGGCGGGCGGGGAGAGGATGCCGGCGCAAACGCGCGGCGCGTATTGGCAGACCCGAACGCCTTAAACGGTTCCATGTTGTCCCAACAGGCGGGCTGCCGCGCCGCCGCGCAAGCGGATTGCAATATACAACTTCATTTTTTGCCCGCGTTGCAATCTGCATTTCGCATTTATCGCAACTCAAAAATGCGCGGTTCAATTTCCCCAAAAACGCGCGATTGACGGCGGAAATTCTGTTGGCATGTCTGAAGCTAAAATGGAGACGGAGGGTGTGGTGCATGATGTAGGACAGGCGTGATAGATGATGACCAACCAGAATCCGGCACGGCCTGGAATGCTCATGGCCTACGCCTTCAGTTTGAGTTTTGACAAATTAAATTTTAATAATATGACAAGCGCGACTTTGAATATTCCCGAACCAGGGGGATTTTTTGCCGGAAAGGATTTTTTCACCATTCTTCCGGAAGAGGTGAACCAGCTTCTCCGGAAAGATTTCAGATCCATCATCGTTGATGTCCGCGAGACGGAGGATTTCATCCAGGGACATGTCCCGAATGCCATCAATCTTCCCAGAGGAAATTGGGGTAAAATCAGCGGCTTGCAATTTGAGCAGGCGATGATTCTTTATTCCTATTCGAGCGACTGTCCGCTGGCCGGCCAGGCGATGCAGGAATTCGCCCGGAACGGTTATCCGGTCATCGAGATGGAAGGTGGATTCAAGGCTTGGAAGGAAACCAAACTTCCCGTGGAAATATAAAGCCATGGTAAATACATTTCACTTGAATGAAACCGTTGCAAAGGTGGTGTTATGAACCGGTATAAAAATCCAGCATGGTGGGATCCCGACGATGACTTCGCCTGGAACCACGTCAAGAAGGCGATGAAGCGCGACTGGGATCAAACAAAGCATGGCCAGGGCGGCACCGCGCCGGAGGCCCGGCAAAATAAAAATGACAATAATGCCGTCAGGGGGGCGGGCGGCATGAGGGCTTTTACCTTCCCGCCGGCGGGCCATCCGACGTTTGAAGAATTGGAGCCCGCGTTCCGCTTTGGTTACGGCGCGCGGCTGAAATTCGGCGGCGCCTATCCCGAATGGGACGACGATCTGGAAATCCGGCTGGCGAAAGATTGGCGGACCATGGATCCAACCCGCAGGGAAAAATGGGAAGACGACCGCAATGCCATCCTTTACGGCTGGTTTTTTGAGGCTCAAGATTCGCCGGCGGCTGCCGTCAGGCAAACAAACCAAGATGACTGAAAACAGCTTCCACAACGGTTAAGCCGGTGCCGGGCAAGATTAGTTTTCTTTCACCGCTTGCGCCGGGCCGGCACCGGGGAAATGGCCGCCGGGCAGCGCCGGACGCAAGCGTGAAGCGGACAAGCCTGTTCGGACGGCTTGCGCCACTTTTAGCTTGCATAATTCTGCGTGAGTGGTAAAAGTCATAGCATGGAGTCGCAGGCGTCCATGAATGATTACTTCATCTGGGGAATTGACGATTCTCATTACGGCCCCGTGCAGTTGTCGACCTTGATTGAATGGATCAAGGACGAACGGGTTCTGCCCGACACCTGGATCTTTGCGCGGCAGGACGGCGTCTGGAAAAAAGCCTCGGATTTCAGCCAGCTAAAGGATTTGTTCAAAATGGAAATGGAACCGGTTTCCGTGGCTCCGTCGGCGGTCTCCATCAAACCGGGCGCCCTGCGCCGGATAAAAATTCTCGCCGGTTTGAAGGACGCCCAACTCGCCCACCTCGCCGACTTTTTGGAATTTCAACAAATACTGCATCACACCGAAGTCGTCCGGCAGGGCGAGCCGGGCGACGCCATGTATCTCGTCATGAGCGGCGAATTGCGGGCGCGAACCATGATCGGCGGCAAGGAAACGATTTTGATCACATTCGGGCCGGGAGATTTTTTCGGCGAAATGTCCCTGTTCGACCAAGGCCCGCGCTCGGCGGACGTTGTTGCCAACGAGGACAGCACCGTTTTAAGGCTCTCCGCCGGTGCCTTCGAGCGGCTCACGCGGGAGATGCCGAGCCTGGCGACGCCGTTTTTGCAGGCCACCTCGCGCACGTTGTCCGCACGCATCCGCGCCGCCAACAAGCGGCTGACCGGCGTGATCCAGCAATACTCCACGAGTGGCGAACTGAACCGCCTTTGATTTCCTTCCCGCAACGCTGCGCAACGCATCGAACAAGTTTGAGCAGACCAAATCTTGGAAATCGTGATTGCCGGAAATGAACGGATTGATTTTCTTCGTGTCCATTAGCTGAATTCGTGGTTTAATTTTTGAAATGAAATTGTCGCTGTTGTCCATTTTACTCGGGGCCGGCATGAGTGTGCCGCAGCTTTATGCGCTGACCAAGCCCGCGCAGTTCACCGCCGCCGCGCGCCGGCTGCCGCGCAACGTGCCGGTGGGCATCGCGCTCATGCTGCTCGGCACCGCGTGGTTCCTGTGGATCGTCAACGCGGAGCCGATCGCGGATTTCTCGGCCTACAAACCCATCATGATGATCGCCTTCGCGGCGGTCGGCCTGCTGACGTGCGTGTTCGTGCAGGATTTTCTGGCCGCGCGCGGCCTCGCCGTGGTGGTGCTGCTGCTGGGGAAACTGATGCTGGACACCGGGCGTCCGCACCTCGGCCAGTCGCCGTTCGTGCTGCTGATCCAGGCGTGGGCCTACGTTCTCATCGTCGCCGGCATCTGGTTCACCGTCACGCCGTGGAAACTGCGCGACCTGCTTGAGTTTGGCACCGCCACGCCGAATCGCCTCCGCATCGGCAGCGTGGCGCGACTGGCGTTCGCGCTGTTCATCGTCGCGCTCGGCCTGACGGTGTTCCGCCAAATGTAAAATGAACCTCGGTGACTTCCGCGAAGATTACCGGCGCGGCGCGCTCGACCGCGCGGGGCTGGACGCGAATCCCGTCGCGCAGTTTGAGTCGTGGTTCCGCGACGCCACCGGCGAGCAGTCGCAAAGCCGCTGGCGGAAAATCGGCATCGCGCTGTTCAAACTCTGGAGCGCCATCTGCAATCATCGTCCGCCGGACATCAATGCGATGACGCTCGCGACGGTGGATCAATCCGGCAGGCCCTCGACGCGCACGGTGCTGTTGAAATCGGTGGACGGGCGCGGTTTCGTTTTTTTCACAAATTACGACAGCCGCAAAGGCCGTGAACTGGCGGAGAATCCGAACGCGGCGCTGACTTTTTTCTGGCCGGATTTGGAACGGCAGGTTTGCGTGGCCGGCACGGTGACGAAACTGCCGGTGGCGGAATCGGAAAAATATTTCAAGAGCCGTCCGCGCGGCAGCCGGCTGGCGGCGTGGGCTTCAAACCAAAGCGATCCCGTTCCCGACCGCGCCGCGCTCGAAGCGAAGTGGCGCGAACTGGAAAAGAAATTTCCCGACGACATTCCGCTGCCGCCGAACTGGGGCGGTTTCATCTTGAAGCCGGAGCGGATTGAATTCTGGCAGGGCCGGCCGAGCCGGCTGCACGACCGGTTTTCCTACGCGCGGCAGGCGGATGGTTCGTGGAAAATTGAGCGGCTTGCGCCGTAAATTAATTTGCGTCCGACGGAGTCCCGCCCCACCTTACTTTGTAAAAACAAAACGGCGGCTCCGGAAAACCAGAACCGCCGTTCGATTTTTCAAACACGCTTAAAATTTGTAGGAAATGGCGCTGACGAGCTTGACGTCGTTTTTCTCGCGGCCGGCCGCCGGCTGGTTGTTGAAATTGTCATCCAGGAAAGTTTTCAGGCTGAAGTGGGCGTTGAGCGCGGCCTCGATGCCGATTTCCGCGTTGACGATGTAATTGTCAACCTTGTTGATCTGCGGCAGAATCTCGGCATTTTCCCAGACGCGCGCGCCGTAATTCTTGAACTTGTGTTCATACCGCTCGGCCAGCCGGAGGGTGGCGTAGTTGTCGTCCACATCGCCGAGGCGCTGGTTGACATAGCTGAAACCGAATTCACCCGCGAAGGTGGTGTTCGTTTCCTTGAGGAAATAATAGCCGACACCGGGACCGACGGTGATACGGTATTGCAGATCGGCAATGCCGTCATGCAGCGCTTCCGCCCGGGCGTATGCATAAAACCGGTCGGTAAATAAATCATTGTATTGGCCGAAGGCGTGTTCAGTGTCCACGTTTTTCACGCCGCTGTTCTCGCCGTAGGCGCCATCGGCCCCCAGCTTGAATTCATTGTCCGGCGTCTTTTTAGATGTCAACACGCCAGCCGTGAACAACATGGTATCGCTGTTGCCGCGCGTCAGGGTGAGGCCGGCCGTCACGCTGCTTTGCCACGGATATTTGGGCGGCTGCGCCAGCAGGCTGGGGCTGTTCGTGGCGTCGGACGGCGGAGCGACTTCAGCCTTCACCACGACGTTGGTCACGAAGACGATGTTGGTCACCGTAACCGTCACGATGTTGGTCGTGACAATGACATCGGTTTGAGCGAACGCATGTAACGCCGTCAAAACACTGATGGCAACGAACAGATTTGCGATTTGTTTCTTCATCAAAAAGGCCGCATAAAAAACATGGTTTGTGCGGCCAGTGCAAGCTGGTTTTACAATTATTTTGCCGGCTCGTTTTCGATGGCGGAATCTTCCTTGTCCTCGCTGATCACCGGGGCGATGGCCTGAAGCTTGTCGCCGGCGTCGAGATTCACGAGTTTCACGCCCATGGTGTTGCGGCCGGCTTCGCGGATGCCTTGCACCGGAATGCGCACCATCTGGCCGCCGGTGGTGATCAGCATGATTTCATCGCGTGTCGCGCACGGTCAGCGCGCCGACCACGCCGCCGGTCTTGTCGCCGGTCTTCATGGTGATGATGCCCTTGCCGCCGCGCGACTGGACGCGGTATTCGTCAAAGCCAGTGCGCTTGCCAATGCCGTTTTCGCCGGCCACCAGCAGCGCGGCGTCGGGAACCACAATCGTGGCCGCGACCAGCGCGTCGCCCTTTTCCAAACTGATGCCGCGCACGCCGCCGGCGGCCCGGCCCATCGAACGCACATCGGCTTCGCTGGAAGCGGATGCTCATGCCGTCCTTGGTGATCAACACCACGTCGTCGCCCGGATCGCCTCTCGCCGATGCTGCCGCGCGTCAATTTCACTTCGATCAGCGTGTCGCCCGGCTCGATGCCGATGGCGATGATGCCGCCCTTGCGGACGTTGGAAAATTCGTTGAGCGAGGTTTTCTTCACCGTGCCCTGCTGCGTCGCGAAGAACAGTTCGCCGGACTGCGACCACGTCACGTCCTCCTTGTTCTCGTCGGTCTTGGACAGGATGCGGATGAGCGCGGCGACTTTTTCGTCGGCCTTCAATTCCAACAGATTCGCGATGCTCCGGCCTTTCGCGGCGCGGCCCATGTCGGGAATCTCATGCACGCGCTCGACATACACGCGGCCGGTGTTCGTGAAGAACATCAGGTAGTCATGCGTGCTCGCGGTGAACAGATGCTCGACGAAATCATTGTCTGCCTCGGCGTCTCGCCTTCGCTGCGTGGTCATGCCGATGACGCCCTTGCCGCCGCGCCGCTGCGCGCGATACTGGCTGACGTTCGTGCGCTTGAGCAGGCCGTTGTGCGTGAGCGTGATGATGACGCCTTCGTTCGCGATCAGATCTTCGATGGCGATCTCGCCTTCGTCCGGCACGATTTCCGTTTTGCGCGGCGTCGCGTGTTTTTCCTTGATGGCCTGAAGCTCGGCTTTGATGATCGCCATCACGCGCGATTCCTTCGCCAGAATGTCGAGCAGATCCTTGATGACTTCGATCAGCGCCTTGTATTCCTTGTCAATCTTGTCAATTTCCAAGCCGGTCAACTGATACAAACGCAATTCCAAAATCGCGTCCACCTGCCGCTCGGTCAGCGCGTAACGGCCCGCTTCCAGCCGCGCTTCGCTGCGGATCAAAATGCCCCATTTTTCCACCTGCGCGCGCGACCACTCGAACGCGAGCAGCTTCACGCGCGCCTCGTCGCGGTTTTTGCTGGAGCGGATGATGTGGATGAACTCGTCGAGATTTGAAAGCGCGGCGATGTAGCCTTCCAGCAGCTCGGCCCGCTCCTCGGCCTTTTTCAATTCAAATTGTGTGCGGCGCAAAATGACTTCGCGGCGATGCTCGATGTAGCACTGGATGATTTGCTTGAGATTGAGCGTCTTCGGCCGGCCGTGGTCAATCGCCAGCGAATTGACGCTGAACGAAACCTCCAGTTGCGTGTGCTGAAAAAGTTTGGCGATGACGACTTTCGGCGTGGCGTCGCGCTTCAATTCAATGACCAGCCGGCAATGTTCATCCGACTCGTTGCGCATCGCGGAGATTTCCGTGATGATCTTTTCATTGACCAGGTTGGCGATCTGTTCTTCCAGCGCGGCGCGGTTGACGTTGAAAGGAATTTCAGTGATGACGAGCTGCTCGCGGTTGCCTTTCATCTCCTCCACGCCGATGCGCCCGCGCAACTTGAGGCTGCCCTTGCCGCCAATTGTCTTTCAGACCCGAAATAATTCTTGATTCCTTCCACGCCGCAGATGAAGCCGCCGGTCGGGAAATCCGGGCCCTTGATGAATTTCATCAATTGCGGAGGTGTGATGTTCGGCTTGTCAATCTGCGCGCAGATGCCGTCAACGACCTCGCCCAGATTGTGCGGCGGCATGTTCGTGGCCATGCCGACCGCGATGCCCGTGCCGCCGTTGACGAGCAAATTCGGAAATGCCGCCGGAAAAACGGTCGGCTCGGTGAGGCGCTCGTCGTAGTTCGGAACGAAATCCACCGTGTCCTTGTCCATGTCCTGCATCAGCGCCGCGCCGAGATGCGTCAGCCGCGCCTCGGTATAACGCATCGCCGCCGGCGGATCATTTTCGACCGAACCGAAATTGCCTTTTCCATCCACGAGCTTCTCGCGCATCGCCCATGGCTGCGCCATGTGGACGAGCGTCGGATAAATCACCGCCTCGCCGTGCGGATGGTAATTGCCGGAAGTGTCGCCGCAGATCTTCGCGCATTTATAAGGCTTGCGTCCGGGAAACAGCGACAGCTCGTGCATCGCGTAAAGGATGCGCCGCTGCGAGGGTTTCAACCCGTCGCGCACGTCGGGCAGCGCACGCGAAATGATGACGGACATCGAATAGTCGAGGAACGAGTTCTTGATCTCATCCGCAACGTTGATCTTGGAAATTTTCTCGCCCTGCGTGTAAGCGCCGCCGCTTGGCTGTGGTTGCGGTGGGACTGGCGGTGTCGGTTCAATTTCGTCTGGCATGGTGAGAATTCTAAAAAAGTTTTCTGTCCGTAAGGTTAAACGTCGAGGTTGCGGACGTTCAGCGCATTGTCCTCAATGAACTGGCGGCGCGGCTCGACCTCGTCGCCCATGAGCCGCACGAACATTTCTTCGGCCTCAATCGCGTCGGTAAGCTCGATGCGGAGCAGTTTGCGCCGGACCGGATTCATCGTGGTCTCGAAAAGTTCCTTGGCGTCCATTTCGCCCAGGCCTTTGAAGCGGGTCATCTGGATGCCTTTTTTGCCGACGGTTTTCACGCCGTCGAGGATTTCCGGAATCGAAAACAGCGGCGTCACTGACGCACGCTCGCCTTCGCCCTCGGTCAATTCAAACAACGGCTTGTCCTGCGCCGCGTAATGATCCACGGCGAGCCCTTTCTTGGAAAGTTTGCCGAGCAAATCCGCGATGGCCTTGCCTTCGAGATGCAGGTCGGAAATTTTCGCGCGCCGCGTCGGGCCGTCCTTTTTGCGCGTCTCGGTGTCGCCGTTGAACAGGTCGCCGTTCGCTGACTTGAACTCCTCCAGTTCATCGTTCGTGATGAAATAATGCACCGTGTCGTCGTTGCCGTCGCGCACCTTCACCATGAATTGCGGCAGCGTTCCGTCCTTCGCGCGTTTGTCCACATAGTTCGCAAAATCGCCGCCAAGCCGCTTGATGTAGGTCGCGTGCTTGTCGAGCGATTCGAGCAGCGTGAGAATTTCCTCAAGCTGCTTCGGCGTGAATTCGCGGCCATCCGCGAGATTTTTCAACTTCACTTCCTCCGTGCCGTTTTGCAGCAGAATCCGGTTGAGCTGCACGTCGTCGTCAATGTAATCGGTCTTTTTCTTGCGTGTGATGGAGTAAAGCGGCGGCTGCGCGATATAGACAAAACCCTGCTTCACAAGCTGCGGCATCTGGCGGTAGAAAAATGTCAGCAGCAGCGTGCGGATGTGCGAGCCGTCCACATCGGCGTCGGTCATGATGATGATTTTGTGGTAGCGCAATTTCTCCAGATTGAACGCGCCTTCGCCCTCGCCGTCGCCGATGCCCGTGCCGATGGCGGTGATCATCGTGCGGATTTCATTGTTCTGAAGCACCTTGTCCAGCCGCGCCTTTTCGACGTTGATGAGCTTGCCGCGGATCGGCAGGATCGCCTGAAATTTCCGGTCGCGACCCTGCTTGGCCGAGCCGCCGGCGGAATCACCTTCGACGATGTAAAGCTCGGTGTTCGCCGGATCGCGGTCGGAACAATCCGCCAGCTTGCCCGGCAAACCGCCGCCGGTCAGCGCGGATTTGCGGACCGCCTCGCGCGCCTTGCGCGCCGCCTCGCGCGCCCGCGCCGCCGTGAGACCTTTGTCAATGATGCGTTTCGCCACCGGCGGATTCGCGTCGAAATAAGCCATCAAGCCTTCGTAAGAAATCGAACCGACAATTTTTTCCACTTCGGGCGAAAGCAGCTTCACCTTTGTCTGCGATTCGAATTTCGGATCGCTGTGTTTCACCGAAATCACCGCCGTCAAACCTTCGCGCACGTCGTCGCCGGTGATTTGCGGATCTTTTTCCTTCAGCAATTCGTTCGACTTCGCGTATTGGTTGATCGCGCGCGTCACCGCGCTGCGGAAGCCGGACAAATGCGTGCCGCCGTCGGGATTGTGAATCGTGTTCGTGTAGCACAGCACCTGGTCGTTGTAGCTGTCGTTGTATTGCAGCACGACCTCGACATGGACCTCGATTTCCTTGTCGTCCAGTTTTTCCTTCATTTCCTTGCGGAAGGAAATCGGCTTGGGATGCAGCGGCTCCTTGCTCTTGTTGAGCTGCTTGACGAATTCCTCGACGCCGTTCTTGTAATAAAATTTTTCCGGCTCGGCCGCCGTCTGGCGTTCGTCCGTAAAAATGATTTCCAGCCCTGAATTCAAAAACGCCAGCTCGCGCAAGCGCTGAGAAATGATGTTCGCCTTGAATTCCGTCGTGTCGCGGAAAATTTCCGGGTCCGGCATGAATGTGATCAGCGTGCCGGTGTTTTTGGTTTTGCCGATGACATGAAGTTTCTGCATCGTCTTGCCGCGCTCAAATTCCATGTGATGCACCTCGCCGTCGCGCGACACCTCCACCTCGAACCATTCGCTCACCGCGTTCACGCATTTCGCGCCGACGCCGTGCGTGCCGCCGGAAAATTTGTAGCCGCCCTGGCCGTATTTGCCGCCGGAATGCAGCGTCGTCAGCACCAGTTCCACGCCGGGCAGGCCGGAATCCTTGTTGATGTCCACCGGAATGCCGCGCCCGTCGTCGCGGATGGAAATCGAACCATCCACATGGATCGTCACTTCGATGTGGTCGCAATGGCCGGCCAGATGTTCGTCCACGGAATTGTCCAGCACCTCGCTCACGCAATGATGCAGCGCGCGCTCGTCCGTGCCGCCGATATACATGCCGGGTTTTTTGCGGACGGCCTCAAGCCCTTTCAACTGCGACAGCTTGGAAGCGTCATAATTGCCATCGGCGATCCGGTCCGGCGACGTGTTTTTTTCTTCAGGCAAATCAGAAATGCTCGACATAATTTCGGTGCAATTCCGGGCCAAATGTGGTGCGGTAACGAATATGAAAAGCTTATGAAAATCCGCCCGTTTCCACAATGCGAAACTGCGGTTTTTTTGGCGGGAAAACACCATTAGTTGTGGGCGTTTTTTCCTGCCAGCCAAACTGGTTGTGGCACCCAAAAGTCCGGCTCCAACCTGCGGCCTCCGCAAATCCAACTCGCTTTTTTCCCGCGCAAACTTTATTTTTGGCGAATGTCTTTGCTGCAAGATTTTATGGATCATCCCGACCCGTTTGTCCGCCGCCACATCGGTCCCAACGCCGCCGAAACCGGCGAAATGCTGGCTCTGCTTGGCCAGAAAAATTTGGACGAATTGATTGACGCCGCTGTCCCGAAGAAAATCCGTCTCGGCAAAAAATTAAATCTGCCCGCCGCGCGCAGCGAATTTGAAGCGCTCGCCGAACTCCGCCGCATCGCCGGCGAGAACAAAGTTTTCCGCTCGTTCATCGGCCAGGGTTATTACGACTGCATCACGCCGCCGGTCATCCAGCGCAACGTCCTCGAAAATCCCGGCTGGTATACGCAATACACGCCGTATCAGGCCGAGATTTCCCAGGGCCGGCTTGAAGCACTTTTGAATTTCCAAACGATGGTGAGCGAACTTGCCGCGCTCGACATCGCCAACGCCTCGATGCTCGACGAAGCCACCGCCTGCGCCGAGGCAATGATGATGTCGCATCGTCTCAAAGCCACCGATGGTCGAAACATTTTTTTCGTTTCCGAAAACTGCCATCCGCAAAACATCGAAGTCGTCCGCACGCGCGGCGCGGCGCTCGGCGTGAAAGTCGTCGTCGCCAGTCACGAAACTTTTGCGTTCACCGAAAAAGTTTTCGGCGCGCTCGTGCAATATCCCGACACCTTCGGCGAGATTCACGATTACTCCGGCTTCGCGGAAAAAGCGCACGCCGCCGGCGCGATGCTCACCGTCGCCACGGATTTGCTGGCGCTCACGCTCATCAAGCCGCCGGGCGAATTCGGCGCGGACATCGCCGTCGGCAGCGCACAACGCTTCGGCGTGCCGCTCGGCTACGGCGGACCGCACGCGGCGTTTTTCGCCACGCGCGATGAGTTCAAACGCCAGATGCCCGGCCGCATCGTCGGCGTCTCCAAAGATTCGCGCGGCAAACCCGCGCTGCGCCTCGCGCTCGGCACGCGCGAGCAGCACATCCGCCGCGAAAAAGCCACGAGCAACATCTGCACCGCGCAGGCGTTGCTCGCGAACATGGCGTCGCTCTATGCCTGTTATCACGGACCGGAGGGGTTGAAGAAAATTGCGACAGCGGTTCACACGCTGACAAAAGCTCTGGCGGAAGCGTTGCGTTGGGGACAAAGCTTCGAGCTGGTAGCAAAAGAGTTCTTCGACACGATCACGATTCGACAAGCTACGAAGATTGAGTCATGGCAAATCCTGTCGGTGGCTCTTGAAAAGCAAGCGACTGGATGAACTTTCGTGCAATTGATGACAGGATCAATTGGCATTTCTCTCGACGAAACGACGACTGAAGGACGTCGCCGAGATATTGTCTGCATTTAATCGTGCCAATGACGCCAGACTACACGATGGACGTTCTCGCCGAGCTGGCAGTAGAACATTGCGCAATTCCGCAATCCGCAATCGCGCAATTCCGCCTTCCTTCAACACTCCGTCTTCAACCGCTACCACAGCGAGACCGAAATGCTCCGCTACATCAAGCGGCTGGAATCGCGCGACCTCTCGCTCACGGCCTCGATGATTCCGCTCGGCTCCTGCACGATGAAGCTGAACGCGGCGGCGGAAATGTTTCCCGTGTCGTGGCCGGAGTTTGCGAAGATTCATCCGTTCGCGCCGCTGGCGCAGGCGCGCGGCTACCAGATTCTTTTTCAGAATCTCGAGGACTGGCTCGCGGAAATCACCGGCTTCGCGGGAATTTCATTGCAGCCCAACGCCGGTTCGCAGGGCGAATACGCCGGCCTGCTCGTCATCCGCGCGCTATCACGAATCGCGCGGCGAGGCGCATCGCAACGTCTGCCTGATTCCCACTTCCGCGCACGGCACCAACCCCGCCAGCGCCGCGATGGCCGGCATGAAAATCGTCGCGGTCGCGTGTGACACGAACGGAAACATTGACGTCTTGGATTTGAAATCGAAGGCCGAGGCGCACAAAAACGATTTGTCGTGCCTGATGGTGACGTATCCCAGCACGCACGGCGTGTTCGAGGAAACCATCCGCGAAATTTGCGACATCATTCACGCGAACGGCGGACAGGTTTACATGGACGGCGCGAACATGAACGCGCAGGTCGGTTTGACTTCGCCGGGCTTCATCGGCGCGGACGTCTGCCATTTGAATCTGCACAAGACGTTCTGCATCCCGCACGGCGGCGGCGGTCCCGGCGTCGGGCCGATTGGCGTGGCGAAACATCTGGTTTCATTTTTGCCGAGCCATCCGGTGTTCACCTCGCGGCTGGAAGATTTAAAACATTCCAAACAGCACATCGGCCCGGTCAGCGCCGCGCCGTGGGGCAGCGCGGGCATCCTGCCGATTTCGTGGATGTATATCGCCATGATGGGCGCGGACGGCCTGACCGAAGCGACGAAGTTCGCCATCCTCAACGCGAATTATATTTCCAAGCGGCTGGAAAATTATTTTCCGACGCTCTATCGCAGCCACGGCCTCGTCGCGCACGAATGCATTCTGGATTTGCGCGCGTTCCACGCCACCGCTGCCGAGGACGTGGCGAAACGCCTGATGGATTATGGCTTTCATGCGCCGACGCTTTCCTTTCCGGTGGCCGGCACGCTCATGGTCGAACCGACCGAAAGCGAATCGAAATATGAACTCGACCGCTTCTGCGACGCGATGATTGCCATTCACGCGGAAATGACCGCCGTGGAAAACGGTTCTGCCGACGCCAAAAATAATTTGCTCAAGAACGCCCCGCATACGGCGGATCAGATTGCCAGCGACAATTGGAATCGCCCTTACTCGCGCGAACAGGCGGCGTTCCCGGCGAAGGATTTGCACGAATATAAATTCTGGCCGCACGTCAGCCGCGTGGACAACGTCTTCGGCGACCGCAACCCAGTCTGCTCGTGCGCGGGGATGGAGAATTACCAAAGTTAGTTATGGCAGCGTCAGATAGTTTGGCCAGCCATCCGTTATTGACGCACTTCATCCGATTTATATTGGACATTCGACGGTATTACATGCCGAACATAAAAAGCTGGTGGACGAAGCAAAAAAAGAATTAAAACGAAGGCAGAACGAACGTCAGCCAGCTTAAAACTTTCTCCTTGGGAACTTAATTCACCCCGGATGACGGCCAGTTCCGCGCGCGCCAGCGTTGTGTGAGGGCTTATTTGACGGGAATCAGCATCTGGGTAAATGAATGCGCGGGGAAACTGTAATTGACATCGTGGCCGCTGAATTGGATTTCCTTGGTGGTGATGGCCACCGCTTCGTTGGTTCGTGTGTTCGTTGAAGTGACGGACTCGGCGTTGATCTCCTTCACGGTGGCGCTGCCGGTGAATTCTCCGCTCTGCAACATGATGTCGGCGGACATCGCGTTCGTTTCACTGCGGTTGACCACATTGACGATCAGATTTTTGGCGTCGTTGTTCAGCACTGCGGTCACATCGAGATAGGGGATGTTCGTAAAAAATTGGTTGGTATAATTTTGACCGGCGACGTTCACGTCCAACGAGGTGCCGCGTGCGTTGTTGGAATACAGGTAAAACGGCAGATACAACGCGTTCTTGTAATCGCCGTCCGGTGAATTGCCCACCAGGCTGGAAAGCATGGTGATGTTCGCCATCTTGACGATGTCGGCATGGCGAATAAAGGAGTTGAGGTGCTCGGCAATCATGAGGGAGCCGGTCAGGTTGGCGCCGCCGGGTCCAAAACCGGCCGACCATTCGTCAAAGGAAATATACACCGGGCGTTTGGAACTGGAATTCGCCGCCGCTTTTTCGATCTCGGACTTGATTACGTCAATCTTTTGATCAATCTCCAGCCCCATGGAAATCACGTCGGGGTATTGGGTGTCACCATTCAGCGCGTTTTGGAAGTATCGGTGAACGGACAGGTAATCAATACTGCCGGCCATGTGCTGCAGCACATAATCGTTCCACTCCATCCATTTGTTGTCGGGCTGGTAATTAGAGGCACCGTCGGCAACAAGTTTCACGTTCCGATCCACCCACCGCAGGAGCTTGGCGGCTTCCAGCGCAAATTTGCAGTAGTCCTCGACGTTCTTCTGTCCCATCTGCCAGGGGCCGTCAATCTCATTGCCAAGCGACCAGTATTTGACGTTGAACGGTTGTTCACTGCCATATTTTCGCCGGAGATCGGAGTAATAGGTTCCTTTTGGATAATTGCAGTATTCGATCCAATGCCGCGCCTGGTCCAGCGTCCCCAGGCCGGCGTTGATGCAGACGAAATTCTCCGCGCCGATGAGGCTGCAAAGCTTGGCGTATTCGTCGGTGCCCATTTGATTGCGGTCAATCTGATTCCACGCCAGGTCGAGCCGGGCCGGGCGCTGGTCCTTGGGGCCGATGCCATCCTCCCAGTTGTAGCCGGAGACATAATTTCCGCCGGGCCAGCGCACTACCGGAATGTGAAGGTCTTTGACCAACTGGATAAAATCCGTTCGAAACCCATTCGTGTCCGACAGGGGCGATTTGGGATCGTAAATGCTGCCATAGACCACCGTGCGGATCGGCTCAAGAAAACCGCCGTAAATGTTGGGGTCCACATCCGCGATTTTTTTTTCCAGATCAATTTTGATGACCGCCGCTGGCGCCGCCCAAAGATTTGACGGGACCAGGGCGGAGAGAGAAACGCAAATGAGCAGGAGATTTCGTGTATTCATGAAAAGAGGGTGGTGATTTGAACTCGACACTAGCGAGGCGTAAGGAAAGTGTCAATCTGCGGTTATTTCAGCCCGGATGGCAGCCAATTCCGCGCGCGGTTCGTCGGCGACCTGGTCCATCCGGTCGGCGCGGTGATACCAATAGCGGGCGTTGCCCAAATTGCCTTCGATCTTGTGCAGCACGGCATGAATCCACGCAGCAGTGCCGTCTTCGTATTGCTGGACGAGTTGATGCGCGGCATCCCATTCGCCGGCCAGCGCCAGCTCAATCGCTTTAAGCAGTTCATTGTTTATCGCGCTCATGGTCTTGTTTTACCGGCAATCCGGTGCAACGGCAAATTGATTTGCTCTTGCGTCGGCATGGAAGCTCACACAACTTGAAGCCATGAAAATCACGGACGTCCTGCGCGCGGAACACGCGGTGTTCCACAATCTGTTTGACCACATTGAGGCCGTCGTGCCCAAGCTCAAGACGCTCGGCGAGGTGAAGTCGCTGGCCGGCGTGGTGGACAAGGTTCATGCGCCGCATTCAAAACTGGAGGATGATCTGTTCATGGAGCCGCTGGAACCGTATTTCGACCAGATGGGCCAGCGCGAAACCTTTCACGCCGAGCACGAGCACATCGAGGCGGCGCTGGCGCGGGTGCAAAATGCGCGCACGCTCAAGGACGCAAAAAAAATTCTGCTGAATGCCATCGCCGCGACACGCAAGCACTTCGACAAGGAAGAACGCCTCGTGTTCCCGCTGGCGGAGCGCATTCTCAAAGCCAAGACGCTGGGCCAGCTCGGCGAGCAATGGCTTTCCAGCCGCGAACTTACCTTTGCCAAACTTCGAGCGCGGCATTGACCGCCGTTACGAGCGCGTCCACGCGCACGGCGAGCGGAAAATCCGACGGCGCTTCGAGCGTGCAGCTCTGGCGCGTCTTGTTTTGCAGCAGCCAGAACGCCTCCGGCCATTGCGGGCGCGTCGCCGGATCAAGGCTCGGCCGGATGATGCCGCCGCTGGCTTCGCGGCCTTCGATCACCGGCGACAGGTCAATCGGGCAGACGCGCGCCACGGCGGCCACCAGTTTCTCGCCCAGCGGCGCGTGACCGTCGGGATTCAATTCATAGACGTAAAAGCCGTGCGACTCCCAGTCTTCGTGCAGGCACAACGTCAGGTCATACTTCGGCTGCCGCTCCAGCCAGCGGACGTGCGCGGTGATTTCGTTGCTTTCGAGATGCCGATAATCGCGGTTCAAATCAATCCCGTCGGCGTTGCCGCGCGTGTTCAGGACAAAGCCGTCCGGGTTCAGGCAGGGCACGAGAAAAATTTCCGCGTTCGCCGGCCAGCGGTTTTCCTGAATCAATTTCAACGCCGCGAGCGGCCCCGCCGGTTCGTCGCCGTGAATGCCGGTGGAAATGTAAATGCGAAGTGGGATGTCCGAAGGGCGAACCAGTTTGCGGTGCAGCGCGAACATTTCCAAATCGCCCGTTTTGTAAAACAATTCCGCCGACCAGCCGTGTTGCTGCGCGGCAGTCTTGATGTCGCGCAGCACGGCGCGGATGTCAATCGTCTCGCCATGGTAGCCGCCATGATTTTTGCCAAGCTTTTGCACGCGGAGAATTTCATGCAACTTGTCGCGCCAAAATGCAATGAAGGCGGAAGCCGCCCGGACGCAAAGAAAATCTCGCGGAAGATTTTGTCCCGTCGGAAATTGCCGTCAGTAAAACCGGGTCGCACCACACCCGGTTCAGATGGATATTTTTCCGGTGGATAAGCCCGTTTGCCGGTCTTTAACGCGCCAATCTGTCTCTTTGAACGGCCAAAATCCTCCTTCAAGTGTATAAAAAGAGCCATTTTTAAGCCCTTCTCAGGCGCTGACAAGGGCTTCTCAGGAACCGAGAAGGGCTTCGAAACCTTTGACAAGGGCTTCTCAAGGAACGAAAAGCCCTTTTCCACGAGCAAGAAGGGCTTCTCCGTCTTTGACAAAGGCTTCTTAACGTCTGACAAGGGCTGGTCAGAGACAGACAAGGGCTTAATAATGCTTCCAAAAGGCTTCTTAAGGATGGAGAAGGGCTTCTCAGAGACCGAGAAGGGTCTCTCAGAGGCTGATTTTTGGCTCTCCAAGGCGGATTTGGCCCGTTTCTGGCAAAAATGACCTGCCTTTATCGATTTTGAGACCACCTGCCCTGACGGAAGTCTTTAAAGACGGGATTCTCTGGCCCGGGATGGTAGCTGCCGTCCGAACCGGACAGTTTTGCCGCGCCGGTTTGTCTCAACGAAATGACGGCTAGGTTCCAATATCGTTGGGTTCTGCGGCAGGAGCTAAATCCTGTGGCGTCGGTCTGTGACCGAACACGGTGCCGACACAGCACCGCTACAACCGATGATGCCGCCCCGACGGTGCTGGGGAATTTTTGGTTTGGGTTTCTACAAAGATGTCGCGCCTACGGTGCTAGGAAAAACGTGGCCTAGTTATTTGAAGAACGGTTTTTTGCGGAGTCTGAAATATGTTACAATTGCGCCGAACAGGGCTAACAATGGCGCACCTGGAAATATCAACATTAACTGTGATTGATAGATTTCTTGGGGATCGCCGGGAACGGAAATTTGCGGATTGTCGGACAAATAAGTAACTGGAATTTGCTCGCCAATACTTATTTGTTCAAGTTGAGGTAATCCCCCATGACCAGCGCTGCTCATTCCCGAATACCTATTTGTTGCGACGGAGTATTCATAACGAATGCTATTGTGTATTGCAGGCTCTTTAGCGGTCACTGTGCCAAACGTGTGAATTCCTTCGTGTGCCAAGCGTTCATACTTATGGCGTTGATCAAACGACGCACTAAAAAAGAACAAGAAGATTCCAATAAACACCAATCCAGGAATAATCACATTCTGTTTCTTTGCGAGGTTCATACCATTTCCGTTTCACAACTTTCTTTTCCACAGCCGCAACCGGTCTTCTTCCTGATCGCTGAAATCGTGGCTGTCCCAGTTCGGGTCGAGGCCGAGGTCTTTGAGCATCTGGAGGTCTTTTTCGACGGGCTGGTTCAGCGTGGTGAGATAGTTGCCGACCATCAGCGCGCTCGCGCCGGCCATGAAGATCATGCTTTGCGCGTCGCGCAGGTTCACGGTGCGGCCGCCGGCAATCATGATTTCCTGCCGTGGTAAAATGAAACGGAAGCACGCGATGGTCTTCAAAATTTCCATGACGGGCAGCGGCGGATTATTTTCAAACGGCGTGCCGGGAATCGGGTTGAGGATGTTCACGGGCACGACGTTCGCGCCGATGGCCTTCAATTCAAACGCGAGGTCGCAGCGGTCGGCGCGCGTCTCGCCCATGCCGATGATGCCGCCGGAACAAATCTTGATGCCGGCCTTTTTCAGATAGCCGATGGTCTCCAGCCGGTCGTCGAATGTGTGCGTTGTGCAGGTGTTCGGGAAAAAGCGGCGCGAACTTTCGAGGTTGTGGCCGTAACATTCGAGGCCGGCTTCCTTCAGGCGGTTGGCGACTTCCTGTTTCTTGATGATGCCGAGCGAGGCGTCGGGGCGCGTCTTGCCGCCAGCCTTCAATTCGCGGATGCGGTCGCAGACTTCATCGAGCATCGGGCCTTCGTTGAGACCTTTCCACGCGGCGACGAGGCCGACGGCGGTGACGGAATTTTTGTTCGCTTCGTCTGCGGCTTCGGCGACGGGCTCTGGATCAACGAAGCCATATTTGGGCGAGCCGGTCTGGTAATGCGACGATTGCGAACAGAAGCTGCAATTCTCCGAACATGCGCCAGCCTTGGCATTGACGATGGAGCAGAGGTGGATTTTGTTCCCCTTGAACTGCTCGCGGATGCGGTTCGCCCACGACAGCAAATCGAGAATGTCGGCGGACGTTTCAAGATTGAAGAGCCACGCGGCTTCGTCGCGGGAAATGTGGTCGCCGCCCAAAACCCGGTGGCCGAGTTCGGAAAGTTTCTCGTGATTCGTCGCGTCAACCGATTTCGCTGTCATGGTTGACAGCATAGTTCGCGGGAAAAAATCCGCAAGCGCAGTTTAATCCATCACCTTGCCGAGAATGTTCTGCCGCGGGACGGGGCCGAAGATGCGGCTGTCGGTGCTGTTGTTGCGGTTGTCACCCAGGACAAAATACTCATCCTTGCCCATGACGAAGAATTCGCTCTCATTTTTCTCGTAGGCGAAGGTCAGGGTCCTTTCGGGCAGATACGGTTCGTCCAGTGGCTGGCTGTCCACATAAACTTTGCCGTGGTCGAGGTAAACCGATTGTCCCGGCAGGGCAATGATGCGTTTGACCACCAGCACGTTGTCCTGCGGATCCTTGAGGGCGACGATGTCGGACTGGCGCGGTTCGCTCTTGATGTATGCGAGCCGGTTCAGCCAGTAGCTGCCAGAATTTGCCAGCGTGGGAACCATGCTTTGGCCGTCCACCTGCACCGATTGAAAAACAAAATGAGTGATGATCGTGTAGCTCACCGTCCCCAAACTGGTCAAAACCACCACAATCCAACATTGCTTCAAAAACCAGGAAAACCACGAAAGGAACAGGCGGGAACTTTTGGCCAAACTGCCAAAAGGGTTTGCACCCAGCTTAATATCCGCCGAATTTGCCATAAACCCTCAATTATAAGTCATTGCCTTTATAGACGATAAAAATTCTACTGTCTCAATTTAAGACATGTCCAACATTTTGCAAAATAAATCTCTGATTATTTTTTAAATAGCAAAAGTTTTTTAATTTCAAAGGCTCAAGGCAAAACATTGGAGACAAATATAGAAATGATTCCGCTGGTGTTCGGCAGATAACCTGCCGTCAACCGTGGTTGGATTTAACAATGCCGGCTATTTATCCGTCAGGAGACTGGCGGTTACTGCGGCGGCTGTGGAACCTTTGATGGATTCGCCGCATTCAGGTAAACGGCGAGCGAGGCAATCTGCATGTCGTTGAGCGGGCCACCCTCGGCGGCCGAAAACGCCGGCATGAGCGAACCGGGTTTGCCGTGCGTGATCCATGTGCGCCAGAAATCCTCGTTGGTCGGAATCTTGAGCGCGTGCAAATCCGGCACCATCGTGGCGCGATTTTGCGCCTCGTGACAAACGGCGCAAACGGAGTCGAAAAGGGTCTTGCCGTATTTGCCATTGCCGGGAATGGAATGGCATCTTGCGCAATCATCTTTGAACACGGCCTGCCGGTCAACTTTGGCGACGGCCATGTCGCGGATGCGGTCGGCGTCGGTCATGGCTGGCATCATCGGGGCCAGAATGTTGATCCGCAACGTGAGGATTTTGTTGCCTCGATCGGTTGTGACATTGACGGTTTTGAATATCATGCCGCTCTTGCCGCCGAGATTGACGCTGATCTTGATCAGGCCATTCGAGCCGGGTGGAATCGTCCACGGCACCGGCGGCAGTTCGGCGGTGGTGCAGCCGCAGGATGGATGCACGGAAAGAATTGTCACGGGAATGGGCGTGATTGAATTTGTGACCGTTACCACCGTGGCGCTTTTCAAAACATTTGGAACCCGGACGATTTTATGTCCCCAGAAACTTGCATTGGTGACCGTGGTAAAGTTGGTGACGCAAGTAATGTTGGTCACCAGCCCGGTCTCGATGTTCAGGGCGATGTTGGTGAAGTTGAAGACGAACCGGGCGAACGGCTGGCCGTTCGTGACCTCCGCGGACTTCAGCGTTTCGTCCCAGGCGAAAACGCCTTCCGGCATCGGCTCATTCGCGTGGCTCGTGTCCGGCTTGTAAACAGCCGGCGTCGCCGGAACGGCAGATACGGATGCAGCCGGGTTGGCAGTTGGTTGACCTTGCGGCTTTTCCTGCTTTGAGGCGCAACCAAAAACCAGACCCAAGAGGGCAAAACTCAAAACTCCCAAAACAACCCATTGGCGAACGATATTCATAAATGGATTTTAAGCATAATGACTCGGCGTATGATTGACCAGAAACAACTACATCCGGTTCAAAGCGCTTAACACCGCCTTGACTGACGCGAGTTCGATGTTCGTGTCCACACCCGCACCCCAGCGCGTTTTGCCGTCAGCGGTTTTAATTTGGATGTAGGCAATCGCCGCCGCTGTTTCGCCGCTGCTCAAGGCGTGCTCGCTGTAATTGGAAATTTCAAAACGCGGAACATTGCTGACTTGTGAAAATCCATGAACGAGCGCAGCCAGTGGGCCATTACCTTCGCCTTCCAGTGTCGCAACTGGGCCTGAGTGACAAACAATTCGTGCAATGCAGCGAACTTTTCCGTTTTCGCTTTCGGTTTTGAATCCAATAAGTTCCCACGGTTGCGTGCGCTCGACATATTCTTTCCAGAACATTGCTTTCAATTCTGCGCCGCTGACCTCCCGGCCGAGCTTGTCCACTTCTTCGTTCGCAATCGGACCGAACTCGCGCTGCATGTCCTTCGGCAATTCGATGCCGAACTCGCTTTCAAGCAGATAGGCGACGCCACCTTTGCCGGACTGCGAGTTGACGCGGATGACTTCGCGGTATTCCCGCCCGATGTCCGCCGGGTCAATCGTGAGATACGGCACGTCCCAGTGCTCGCGTTTTTTTTCCTCCCATTCCGCGAGACCTTTTTTGATCGCGTCCTGATGTGAGCCGCTGAACGCCGTGAATACGAGTTCGCCCGCGTAAGGCTGGCGCGGCGGAACGGTCATGCCGGTGCAACGCTCATAAACATCAATGATGGAATTGAGATTCGAGAAATCCAGTTTCGGATCAATGCCGTGCATGTAAAGATTCAACGCCACGGTGACGATGTCCAAATTGCCGGTGCGTTCGCCGTTGCCAAAGAACGTGCCTTCGACGCGATCCGCACCGGCGAGCAAGCCAAGCTCCGTCGCGGCCACGCCGGTGCAACGGTCGTTGTGAGTGTGCAATGAAATGATGAGCGAATCGCGATTCTTAATGTTCCGGCAAATCCATTCGATTTGATCCGCATAAACATTCGGCATGGCGACCTCGACCGTGTCCGGCAAATTCAAAATCATCTTGTGCTGCGGTGTCGGCTGCCACACGTCCATGACCGCCTCGGAAATTTCCTTCGCATATTCCACCTCCGTCATGCTGAAACTTTCCGGTGAATACTGGAGCATGATTTCCGTGCCTTTGAGCCGGTGCAAACGGTCTTTGATCATCTGCGCGCCCTTGACGGCGATGGCCTTGATCTCCTCCTTCGACTTGCCGAACACGACGCGGCGCTGCGCCGGCGAAGTCGAATTATACATGTGAATGATGACCTTCTTCGCGCCGATCAAAGATTCGACCGTGCGCTCAATCAAATCCTCGCGCGCCTGCACGAGCACCTGGAGCCACACGTCGTCCGGCGCGCGTTTTTCCTCGATGAGCCGGCGGTTGAAGGTGAATTCCGTATTCGACGCCGACGGAAAGCCGACTTCGATTTCCTTGAAACCGATTTTCACGAGCGTCTGGAACAATTCCAGTTTCTGCGACACGTTCATCGGCACGGCGAGCGCCTGGTTGCCGTCGCGCAAATCCACGCTGCACCAGCGCGGCGCGGCGGTGAGCACGCGGTTGGGCCATTGCCGGTCGGGCAACTGCAACCGGCGGGAACGGACGATATTTTTTCGACGGATTTTTTTGCATGGTCGTTTGGCTTTCTAATTATTGCCGTCCGGCGGTGAAGTTAAAACAAAAAACCCACCGCCATGACTGGCAGTGGGTTTGATAAATTCCGTGAACGAATCAAAACCCGACTGCCGCGCTGGTCAGCAGCGCGTTCGTAAGCAGCAGGTTCAAATTGCAATTCATGTTGATTGATTATACGTCGGCGGATGCGGAGGTCAAGTTTAACCAATAAACGCCGCGTGGACGGCCTTCACCGCCTGCTCGCCTTTCGCCAGATCAATGACGACGGAAATCTTGATTTCGCTCGTGGAAATCATGTCAATGTTCACGCCTTCGTTCGCGAGCGTTTCAAACAATTTTCCCGCCACGCCGGTGTGCGATTTCATGCCGACGCCGACGATGGACAGCTTGCCGATCTTTTCCGTGGTGATGACTTCGCGGTAGCCGACTTCCTTTTTCAAACCTTCAATGACCTTCTGCGCCTTGAGCAAATCCGGCTTGTCGGCGGTGAAGGAAATGTCCGTGGCCGGCGTGCCGGTGCCGTGGCTGATGTTCTGGATGATCATGTCCACGTTGACGGTCGCGTCGCCGAGCGCCTTGAAAATTTTCGCGGCCACGCCGGGTTTGTCCGGCACGCCGACGAGCGTGACCTTGGCCTGGTTTTTGTCGAGCGCGACGCCGCGCACGACGACGCCTTCCATGCTTTTCGTTTCTTCTTTCACAATGGTTCCTGGGTTTTCGTTTAAGCTGCTGCGGACTTCAAACACCACGCCAAATTTTTTGGCAAATTCAACCGAGCGGCTCTGCATCACCTTCGCGCCGAGGCTGGCGAGTTCGAGCATTTCGTCGTAGGAAATTTCCTGCAAGTTTTTTCGCGTTCGGCACGATGCGCGGGTCGGTCGTGTAAACGCCGTCCACGTCCGTGTAAATCTGGCAAAGGTCGGCCTTGAGCGCGGCGGCGAGCGCAATGGCCGTCAAATCCGAACCGCCGCGGCCGAGCGTGGTGATTTGGCCGGCGGCGGTTTCGCCTTGAAAACCGGCGACGATGACAACTTTGCCGGCGTCGAGATGTTCGTGAACTTGTTTCGGCGTGATGTTGTGAATTTTCGCCTTCGTGTGAACGCCGTCGGTGACGATGCCCGCCTGCGCGCCGGTCATGGAAACGGCGGGAATGCCGATGGTTTGCAGCGCAATGGCCGTGAGCGCGATGGTCTGCTGTTCGCCGGTGGCCAGGAGCATGTCCATTTCGCGTTCGCTCGGCAGTGGCGCGATGTCCTTCGCGAGTTTGATCAAGCCATCGGTCACGCCGCTCATCGCGGAGACGACGACGACAACCTGGTCGCCGCGATTGCGTGTATTCCGCCACGCGTTCGGCGACATTCTTGATGCGGTCGGTGTTGCCCACCGAGGTGCCGCCATATTTTTGAACGATCAATGCCATACAAAATTCTTCCGAATCGCGCCGACAAAAAAACATGAAGCGACGCAGAATGGAAATGGAAGCATAGTCAGATGCGCAGCGTTTGAAAAGTCGGAACTAACCAGCTTCTGGCTGATTTCAAGCGTGCTTCTGAAGCAAATAAGCTTTGAACTTTTCGTAATCCGCGTCCATGCGGTCAAAATCTTCCGGCAGTTTCAGCGCGGCGAGCATGTTCTCCGGCACATCCGGCGGCCAGCCGACAACCTTCTCGACTTCTTCGGGAAATTTCGCCGGATTCGCCGTTTCAACAATGACAGCAGGGAAGGTTTCGCGCGACATCTTTTCAGCTTCCAGCCAGTCTTGAAATCCCTGCCACGCCACCGCGCCGTGCGGTTCCAGCAGCAGTTGAAATTTGTTCCAGAAATCGCGCACGCCGGCAACCGTGCGTTCGTCGGTGACCGAAGTGGAAAATAAATCGCGGCGCATTGCGGCCAGGTCCGGCTGCTTGAAAATCTTTCCAGTCTCGTCCATCTGCCCGCCATAAACCGCCACGAGCCGCGCAAGATTGCTCGGATGGCCGACGTTCATCGCGTTGGACAGCGAATTGCGCGACGGGCAAATCTTTTGATAACTGCCGGTGGCCAGAAATTTCGGGAACGCGTCGTTGTCGTTGACCGACGCGATGATTTTTCTCACCGGCAAACCCATTTCGCGCGCGACGACCGAACCCATCATGTCGCCGAAATTGCCGCTGGGAATGGAAAACACCATCGGCTCGCCCGGCTGCGCGACGCGCGAGGCGGCGTAGAAATAATAAACGCTCTGCGGCAGCAACCGTCCGATGTTGATGGAGTTCGCAGAGGAGAGCGGAATGTGATTCAGTGCCGGATCGGAGAAGGCCTGTTTCACCATCGCCTGGCAGTCGTCGAACTTGCCGTCAATCGCCACCGTGCGGACGTTGTCCTTGAGCACGGTCATCAGCTTGCGCTGGCTTTCGCTGACTTCGGCAATCGGAAACAGCACGATGACGCGCACGCCGGGAATCTTGTGAAACGCGTGCGCCACCGCCGCGCCGGTGTCGCCGCTGGTCGCGGTGAGAATCGTCACCTGCCGGTTGCCTTCCTCGCGGAGAAACCGGCCGAACATCCGCGCCATCATCTGCGCGGCAAAATCCTTGAACGACGCCGTCGGCCCCTGATCCAGCCGCATCAGAAAAACGCGGTCGTAAATTTCTTCGAGCGGGATGGTGAAGTTGTAGGCCTCGCGGCACATCGCGGCCAGATCGCCGTCGGGAATGATGCCGTCGGTGAATTTCGACAGCACGCGGAAGGCGATTTCGTGATACGGCAGTTTGGCGAACGCCGCAATCTCGTCGCGGGTGAGCTGCGGAAATTCTTTCGGGAAATAAAGCCCGCGGTCCGGCGCCTGGCCTTGAAGCAACGCCTCGCGCAGGTTGACGGCGGGTGACTGGCCGTTGGTGCTGTGAAAAAGCAAAGGCATAAATTATGTGTCGCGCGAAGGACGCGAAGGTTGCGAAGGAGAGAAAAAGGATTTTCCTTCAAGACCGTTCACAATGCGTGTGAGGCCATCTTTCAAATGAATTTCGTTAAAATTGATGAGGTAACCCAGCTTAAGCGGTATCAGCTTCAGGTAATTGGTCGTAATTTTTTGGAACAGCGGCGTGACGGCTTCGACCGATTTCAATTCAACCAGAACTTGATTTTCCACAATCAAGTCGGCACGAAAACCAACCTCCAATTGTTCACCTTCATAGCTGACGGCAATCGGGATTTGCCGTTCGACCTGAAGTCCACGCTTTTTCAACTCCACAAACAGCGCGGCCTCATAAACCGACTCCAGCAAACCGGGGCCAAGCACGGAATGCACGTGAAAAGCCGCGTCGAGAACAGCCTTGCCGGTGCGTTCAATGTCGGAATCGTTCATTTTATTTTCCGGGTCGCGCGAAGGTCGCGGAGTAAGCGAAGGTGGGAAGAGTTTTGTTTTCCTTCGCCCCCTTCGCGTCCTTCGCGCGACAATTTTTCATTCAAAACTTTCCACCCGGAACATGACCGGCTTGCCTTTCACGGCGGGCAGCTTGGAAATCTTTGCCAGCGCCTTGCGCATCGCCGCGTTCGGCGCGTCGTGAATCATGAAAATCAGCGGCACGCTCTCGCCTTCGTGGCCTTCCGGCTGGATGACGGACGAGATGCCGATTTTGGCCGCCGCGAAGATGGCGGCGATTTTCGCCAGCACGCCCGGCTTGTCCACCACGCTGAACCGGACGTAATAGCGCGAGACGATTTCATCCATCGGCATGACGCGGCCTTTCTTCTCGCAGGCGACAAACGGCTGAACGCGAACCTTCGTTCCGTTTTTCAAATCCAGCGCGGCGTCGGCCACGTCGCTCAACACGGCGCTGGCGGTGGCGTCTTTGCCCGCGCCGCGACCGTAAAACAATGTGTCGCCCACGATGTCGCCGCGCACGAAGCACGCGTTGAACACGCCGTTGACGCTGGCGAGCACGTGCGCGTTCGGAATGAGCGTCGGATAAACGGAAACCTGCACGCCCGGTTTCTTGCCGGAAATTTGCTTGGCGATGCCGAGCAGCTTGATGGTGTAACCGAGCTTGTCGGCGAACTGCATGTCAATTTTCGACACGTCGCGGATGCCTTCGGTGTGAATCTGGTGGTGATCCGCCCAGAAGCCGTGCGCGAGCGACGCGAGAATGCCGATCTTGTGCTGCGCGTCGTGGCCGTCAATGTCCAAGTCCGGCGGCGTCTCGGCGTAACCGTGCTTTTGCGCGTCGGCGAGCACGGCGGCGAAATCCGCGCCCTCGGCTTTCATGCGCGACAAAATGTAATTGCAGGTGCCGTTGACGATGCCGTAGATCGCGGGAAATTGATTCGCGACAAAACCTTCGCGCAGCGACTTGATGATGGGAATGCCGCCGCAGACGCTCGCCTCGAAATAAAGATTCGCGCCGGACTTGGCCGCCGCCGCAAACAGTTCCGGGCCGTGCGCGGAAATCAAAGCCTTGTTCGCCGTGACCACGGTTTTGCCCTGCGCGAGCGCGGCCAGCACCATGGTCTTGGCGATGCCGCAGCCGCCGACGAGTTCGATGACGACGTGGATTTCCGGGTCGTTGACGACTTCCTGCCAGTCGGTCGTCATCAGGTTGCGGGCGATGGGATACGGGCGCGGTTCGTCGAACGCCTTGACCGCGATTTTGCGGAAATTGATTTTGACGCCGAGGCGCGCGGCCATGAGGCCGCCGTTTTTCTGCCACGCGTGGAAGACGCCGCTGCCGACCGTTCCGCCGCCAATCATGCCGAGGTTCACTTGCTGCATAGAACGCGCAGTTTGCCGCGAAATGGAGCAGGGGACAATTCAATTTTGGATTCGTATCAGCGCTGCGGCGTCGTCAAAACCAGCGCTGCGCCGGAAAAAAACAAAACCGCGCTGTAACCGAATGCCGCCGTGGTGCCGAAGGCCGTCCAGAGCGTGCCGACCGCTATGCTCGAAAGAAAATCGCCCGCGCCATTGACCGTCGCCAGCACGCCGAACGCCGTGCCGTGATGCTCCTCGCCGACCAGTTCGGCGCAGAACGAATCTTCCAGCGTCTCGGTGATGGCGACAAAAATTCCCGCGAGCGCAAACACCAGGCCGAGCGTCCAGAGGTTCATCGGTGCAAGGATGATGAGCAGGGCCATCGCCGCCGCGAGCGCGTAGCCGGCGGCGAGGACGAGATTTTTTTTGAAATGATCCGCCAGCCAGCCGGCGAGCGGCGCGCACGCGGCGTTGAAAACATTTCGCAGCAGGTAAAAGCCGACGGCGAAGCTTGCGGCTTTGGCCGCGCCAAATTCCGGCGTCAATTTTTGCGTGGCCAGCAGGATTAAAAGAGTCGGCGCAAAATCACCCGCGCCGAACAAGCCGACAGCCACGAGAAATTTCCGGTAGGCCGCCGGCAATAAACGCAAGCGTTCGCTGAATGAAATATGCGACACGCGTTTGCGCTCCTTTTCCTTGACCAGAAAAGCGATTAGCAGGGCGGCGAGCAGTCCGGGGATCAACGTCACGAGAAAAACCCGGCGGTAATTGTGCGCGAAGACCGCCAGCAGCAACAGGGCGGTTGCCGGGCCGGCGATGGCGCCGATGGTGTCCATCATCCGCTCGAAACCGAACGCGCGGCCGTAAGTTTCTTTCGTCACGGCGGCTGCGAGCAGGGCTTTGCGCACCGGCGTCCGCACGCCGCGCCCCAGCCACGCAAGCGAGCGTGACAGCAAAATCTGCCAAGCCGTCGTCGCCAGCCCAAACGAAGCGGTGCCCACCGCTGTGACAAGATAACCAATGACCGCAATGGGTTTGCGCCGTTTGAATTTATCGGTGTAAAAACCGGAAGCCATTTTGGCGAAGCTCGCCAGTCCATCCGAACACCCTTCAATCACGCCCAGCCACGCGGCGGCCGCGCCCATGCTGGCGAGGAACGCGGGCAGGATGGTCGTGGCGGTTTCGTGCGCCCAGTCGCTGAAAAGTGAGGCCAGCCCGATGCCGAACACCGTGCGGTTGAGCCATGTCATGTTTGTTAAATGGTTGAACTGTTTAATCGTCGAATCGGCGCCATGCGGAAAATTTTTTACGATTTAACGATTTAACCATTCAACGATCCAGCTATTGAATTGGCGATGTCCTGCAACGAATTGATTTCCGCCGCCGAGAATTCGTATTCGCGCACGGTGCCGATGCCAAACGTGCCGACGATTTTGTCGCCATTGCGGATGGGCACGCAGACCGCGCCGCCGACGCCGGTCTGTTTCACGCCGGGCCGGGCGACGCCGCTGGTGTCGGTCTGCAAATTGCAGATCGTCACCGGCCGGTTTTTCTGCGCGGTTTCGCCGGCGATGCCTTTGCCGACGGGGATGGTTTTGACAACTTCCAGCAGTTGCGGAGGCAAACCGATTTGAGCGACGAGATGCAGCAATTGCGTTTGCGCATCGAGCCGGTGAATCGTGCCGGTTTCGGAATTAAATTTCGAGAGCGTGTCGCGCAAAACTTTTTCGAACGGTTCGTTCATGGTTTGATTTCGCCCGACCGATAGTGCAGCACCTTCACTTTTTCCAACGTGACAAGGCCGCCGCCGATCATTTTGTCCAGCGTGGGCAGGAATGAATTGATTTTCTCCTCGCTGTCCACGATTTCGATGACGAGCGGCAAGTCCATCGAAAGCCGCAAAATTTTCGCCGTGTGCAGCCGGCTGGCCTTGCCGAAACCCATTGGACCGCGGAGCACCGTCGCGCCGGCGAGATGTTGTTCGCGCGCGGCCAGCACGATGGCTTCGTAAAGCGGCTTGTGTTCCCAGCGGTCGCTTTCGCCGATGAAAATGCGGAGCAGGACGGCGTCGTTTGGAATTTCCATTTTAATTTCCTTTCATTGAATTGAATGTCGAACCGAGCAGCCAGCCGAGCCACACCGCAATCATGCAGAGGACGACGGACAGAATCGCATTGCCACCGGCGTAAAGCCATTCGCGATCACGCAGCAGGTTCAAGGTTTGCAGGCTGAACGAGGAAAAGGTCGTGTAGCCGCCGCAGACGCCGATCATCAGAAATTGCGTGGCGAACACGCGCGACTGGGTGTCCATCCGGCCTTCGGGAACCGCCAGCGCGCCGATGACGCCGATGATGAACGAGCCGGTGACGTTGATGACGAGCGTGCCCCACGGAAAGGTCGCGCTAGTTTGTTCCATGACCAGGCCATTGATCCAGAACCGCGCCACGCTGCCGAGCGCGCCACCGAGTGCCACCCAAAGATACGCGAACATAAAGTAGATTTGCCGCGCCGCCGCGATTTGGCAACTGTAAAGCGAACCGCAGAACCTGCAACGCTTTCTTGACGGACCGCGCTGGCACTCACGCCGAAGTTTCATCCGCAGATTTCGCGGATGACGCAGATGAAGAAAAAATCTGTGCAATCTGCGTAATCTGCGGATGGCCTTGCCGGGTCACGCACTCCGCACTCCGCACTCTCCATTCCGCACTTGAACGGCTCTTTTCCGGTTTTCATTTTGGGATGGACGATTGGGGGGAGCGCGCGCGTCCCGCGTGCGGGTTCGGGCGTCGCGCCCGAACCATTGGTGGAACCATTCAATTTGGGAAGGGTTTTCGGCGCGACGCCGAAAACGGCAACCGGGACGGTCGCGCTCCCCATTACGGACTGGTCGCGCTCTCCGCAATTCGCAATTCGAAATTCGAAATGGTCAGGGCTTCTTTTCCGGTTTTCATTTGTTTGGAGAACAAAAAAATTATTAATCCATTGGACGAAGGTAAATGCCCCTAGCCAGCCGGAGTGGAGAAATTCGCTCCGGCTGTTGTTTTGGAAGGAACTTGTCTTTCTTGACTCAGCGCGCGCGGCTTTTATCATGCGCGTTTGATTTGCGGTATTGAAAAGGAATTTATTTATGACAAACATTCAAAACATACAGGCGCGCGAAATTCTGGACTCGCGCGGTAATCCAACCGTGGAAGTGGACGTGACGCTTTCATGCGGCACCGTCGGTCGCGCAGCCGTCCCCAGCGGCGCCAGCACCGGCGAACACGAAGCCATCGAACTCCGCGACGGCGACAAGAAACGTTTCGGCGGCAAAGGCGTGCTGAAGGCCGTCGCCAACGCCAACACCAAAATCAAGGACGCGCTCATCGGCGTGGACGCGCTCGACCAGCTCACCGTGGACGCCACGATGCTCAAGCTCGACGGCACGGAAACCAAGTCCAAGCTCGGCGCGAACGCCATTCTCGCCGTCTCGCTCGCGAACGCGAAAGCCGCCGCCGCCGCGTTGAACCAGCCGCTGTTCAAATATCTCGGCGGACCGAACGCGAAAGTTTTGCCCGTGCCGATGGCCAACGTCATCAACGGCGGCGCGCACTCGGATGCGCCGATTGATTTCCAGGAATTCATGATCATGCCGCTCGGCCTGCCGACGTTCAGCGAAGGTCTGCGCGCGATCACGGAAACTTTTCACGCGCTGAAATCGGTTTTGAAAAAGAAAGGCTGCAGCACCGCCGTCGGCGATGAAGGCGGTTTTGCGCCGAAACTCGGCAGCGTCGAGGAAGCGCTCGAAACCATCATTCAGGCCATCAAGGACGCGGGCTATAAACCGGGCAAGGATATTTATCTGACGCTCGATCCCGCTGCTTCGGAATTTTACGACGGCAATTCAAAATACACTTTCAAGAAAAGCACCGGCGAAACCATCACCGGCGACGACCTCGTGGCGTTTTACGCGAAGCTCGTGGCGAAATATCCGATTGTCTCCATCGAGGACGGCTGTGGTGAAAGCGACTGGGCGACTTGGAAAAAGCTCACCGACAAAATCGGCGACAAGGTGCAGCTCGTCGGCGACGATTTGTTCGTGACCAACGTCAAGTTCCTGCAAAAGGGCATCGATACCGGCACGGCGAATTCAATTCTCGTGAAAGTGAACCAGATTGGTTCGCTCACCGAAACGCTCGACGCCGTGCAGCTCGCGCAGTTCAATGGCTACACCGCCGTTCTTTCACATCGCTCCGGCGAGACGGAAGATTCCACCATCGCCGACATTGCGGTGGCGACGAACTGCGGCCAAATCAAGACCGGTTCTTTAAGCCGCTCCGACCGTCTGGCGAAATACAACCAGCTCCTGCGCATCGAGCAGTTGCTCGGCAAAAACGCGGTTTATGCCGGCTTGAGCGTGCTGAAGAAAAGCAAGTAAGCCGCACCGAAATTCAAAAAACCGGAAGCCGGGCAACCAGCTTCCGGTTTTTCCATTTTACGGTTGCGCCAATCATGTTTGAGATTAGACTTTGACCGCCGAACCAAACAACAACTATGAAAAAAATCCTCATCATTGCAGCTCTCGCCATCAGCGCCGCCGGCTTGAAGGCGGACGAATCCCACGGTTTTCAGGCTTCGCTGACGCCGGACATTGCCATTTATTCCAAGACCACCGAGATTCGGGGTCTCTCGTTGAACATCTGGGGTGAAAACCCGCAGCACGGCGCCGCCCTCGGCTTCGTCAACGGCAGCACCGGCGACAGCAGCGGTTTCAGCTGGGCGTTCTTTTATAATTACGCCGATTCCTACACCGGCGTGGAATGGTCCATCGTGAACTACAGCCAGACCAGCTTTGTCGGCTGGCAGGCGGGCATGGTGAACTACTCGGAAGGCACGTTCAACGGCCTCCAGATGGGCATCGTGAACTACGCGGAAAATCTTCACGGCGTGCAGATCGGCCTCGCGAACATCGCCATGAACAATCCGTGGTTCAATGAATTCCCGGACAAGCTGGCCACTGGCTTTCCTTTCGTAAACTGGTCGTTCTAAAAATCCAAACTTAAAACCGGAAGCCGGGCGACTGGCTTCCGGTTTTTTTTTGATTAAAAATTTGCGTCCCGGCCCCGTCTGACCTCATGCTTTCAGCAACATGAAAAAATTATTATTTATTTTCGTGCTCGCCATCGGTGCCGCCGGTTTGCGGGCGGATGAATCCCACGGTTTTCAGGCATCGCTGACGCCGGACATCGCCATTTATTCCAAGACCACCGAGATTCGCGGTCTCTCGTTAAATATCTGGGGTGAAAATCCGCAACAGGGCGCCGCCATCGGATTCGTCAACGGCAGCAGCGGCGACAGCAAGGGCTTCACCTTGGGACTGTTCAACTATGCGGATTCCTACACCGGCGTTTCGTGGGGGGTGGTCAATTACAGCAAGACCAGCTTTACCGGCTGGCAGGGCGGTTTTATTTTTTGGCCCAGCCTGGTCAACGTTTCGCAAGGCACGTTCACTGGTTTTCAGGAGGGCATTGTCAACTGCGCCCAGGAATTTCACGGCTTCCAACTGGCCCTGGTGAACTACACGGAAAATCTTCACGGCGTGCAAGTCGGGCTGGTCAACATCGCGCTGAACAATCCGTGGTTCGATGATTTCCCCGGCAAGCTCGCCACCGGCTTTCCCATCGTCAACTGGTCGTTCTAAGCCCGACGGATAAAATTCCCGGCCGGAAGCGGGAAACTGGTTTCCGGTTTTTCATTTTACGAGCGGTAAGGCTGCATGAACTTCTGCCCCTTCAGCCAGGCAACCAGTTCGTCGGCCATCGCGCGGTCGTCGGCCACGCGCGGATGATTTCCGGTCCAGTGTTTGAAAGCGAAATGGCTGACGTTTTGGTCGGCGGCTTCGATTTGTGCAACCGCGGATTCCCACGCCCGGCGGAACGGTTCGCTTTGCGCGCCATTAAACATGCCGCCGCGCAGGAGAACGATCTCCGCTGCGGGATAATTTTTACGGATCGCCTGCACCAGCGAAACGTAACCGGCGGTGTAATTGGTTGGAAACGATTGCCCGTGCGCGCTAGAAAACGAAGCGTCGTTTTCCCCAAAATTGATGAAAACGATTTGCGGCGTCCACCGCGACAGGTCGGCGCGCGGCGAATTCGTTTCGGGATAAAGCCGGTCCCAGATTTCGCCCGCCTTCGGTTCAATCCACCCGGTCGCGATGCCCATGCCGCTGACGGCGATGTTGCGATAATCCGCCGAAAATGCTGCGGCGGTCAAAGCGGCGTAACTAAACGCGCCGTCGTGAGTCCGGCGATTTTCCCACTGGTCGGCCGCGCCGTCCTCGTTGCAGGCACCGACCGTGATGGAATCGCCGATAAACTCCATCCTAACCTTGTAAGAAATTTCAGGCGGTGCCCAGGCTTGCATCGCCGGGCCGATTTCGATTCCGCGGAAGCGCACGGTGCCGGCCGCGGCCTCGCTGCGTTTGAAAAGCACGAGCTGATGGCGCCCGGCGCCGAGGCCGGAAAATGTCGCGGGCTGCGCCGCCATTCCTTCGCGAACTTCAACCACCGTGTTCGAACCGTCCACCAGGGCATTAAAAAAATTCTGGCCCTTGGCGTCGCCGAAAAGCAAAACGAGCGTGCCGCCCTCGAAATCCAGACTGATCCGGCTCGCCTGCCAGATGACGACCGGCGCGTTGGAATCGGAAAAATCAAACCGGCCCTCGTAACGAAAGCGCGCGTCGGCGGCGGAAATAAAATTCGTCGTTTGATTGAGCGTGGATTTTTCCGGCGAAACATTCGCCGCTGCGGACGCAAACGGCTCGCTCTTGCATTGCACCGCCAGAAGCGCAAGAACAATTACGCCGGCAAAAATAGATTTGAAGGTTTTCATCTCGAATGAACCGGTCAATGGCCCTGCCGCATCAGCCACCACACGGCGAGCACCGCCAGGAGGCAGACCAGCGACATGATCAGCGCGTTCGGCCCGATGAACGACATCGCGGTCATGACAAACCCGCCGAGAAACGGGATGATCGACCGCTGTTTCCATCCATAAACGCAATAGCCGCTTGCCACTGCGCCCCAGATGCAGGAGGCCCAGAGAAAATTCTGGTCCATCAGGAATTTGAAATTCTGCGTGTCCACGACGGCAGTATGCTGCTGACATTCCGCTTCTGCAACAGCCGGCTTTCCCGCAACGTCCGTGCCGGGAGAAAATGAGATTCCGATGGGCAGAATTTGTTTTCTTCGAGATGATTTTGTTTATGCTTGATGCAAATGAATCTTTGGCTTGAGGCGGCGGCTGCGGCAACGTTTGCGTTTGCCGGAGTTTTGCTGGGATATTTTTTCTCCCGCCTTCGGAAACCATATTGGACTTTTGGCTATTTCATCCCCCTTGCGCTGGTTTTAATTTACGGAATCGCCATTCATTTTCCGACATTGACTTTCACACCACCGGTTTCGTGGATGATGATGGGGCGGAAGAAGTTTGCCATTCTTGGTTTTATCGCCTCAATGGTTCTGACGACGCCACTCTCCCGGCTTCCGTTGAAGCGCGACCGCATTGTGATTTCTGTTCTGATGACCGTCATAATTTTCTTCATGTCCGTTTGGCCGTTTCTTGCGCCTGCGTTCAATCGAAATGAACTGGCGCATTTGCAAACGCAAATTGATGGAAATGGAGTCTGCCGTCAAAGAACCGATTACACTTGTGGCCCTGCAGCGGCGGTTACCGCCTTGCATAAACTCGGATTGCCTGGCGATGAGGGCCAACTGGCCATTCTTTCTTTCACCAGTTCAATGACGGGGACGCCGCCGGACATTCTTGCCGAAGTTTTGAAAAAACAATACGGCAAAGACGGTCTGGCGGTTGAATATCGCATGTTCAAAAACATTTCCGAATTGAAACAAGCCGGGTTGACGCTCGCCGTCATTAAATACGCTTTTTTTGTTGACCATTATGTGACTGTGCTCGAAGTCACGGATTCCGAAGTAATCGTTGGCGATCCGTTGGATGGCTTGGACAAACTGTCCTACGAAGAATTCGGGCAGAAATGGCGTTTCGTCGGCATCGTGCTCAAACGGAAGTGACGAACGCGGCAAATCCATTTATCCTACCGCCATGAATTTATTGCCGTTTGGAAAACTGGCCGCGCACCGGCCGCGCACGTTCGTTCCGCAAAACATTGACCTCGGCGACTGGCCGCAGATTGCGCCGCTGTTCGACCAGCTTGAACGGCGTGCCGCCGAGGCCACCAGCGCTGCCGCGCTTGAGCATTGGTTGTTGGACTGGAGCGAACTCAACGCCGCGCTGGACGAGGAGGCGTCGCGCCGTTACATCGCCATGACGTGTCACACGGACAACGCGGACGCGGAGAAGGCATATCTGCATTTTGTCGAGCACGTGGAGCCGCAGCTCAAGCCGCGCCAGTTCGCGCTGGAAAACATTTACGTCGCACATCCGCAGTTCAATCATTTGCCCAAGGCGCGCTTCGAGGTTTTTAACCGCGATGTGAAGAATCATGTCGAGCTGTTCCGCGCGGAAAACGTGGCGCTGGAAACGGAGGACGCCAAGCTGTGTCAGCAGTATCAGAAATTGACCGGCGCGCAGACGGTGACGTTTCGCGGCGAGGAAAAAACGCTCATTCAAATGGGCCGTTATCTCGAAGAGCCGGACCGGGCGCTGCGGCAGGAGGCTTGGGAGCTGGTCGCCAAACGCCGGTTGCAGGATGTGGACAAATGCGAGGAGCTGTTTGACGAACTCGTCAAGCTGCGCGCGCAGATCGCCAGGAACGCGGGCTTTGCGAACTACCGCGATTTCATGTTCCGCAAAATGGGCCGGTTCGATTACGCGCCGGCAGACTGTTCCCAGTTTCACGACGCGATTGAAAAAGAAATCATGCCCGCCGTCCGCGAAATTCAGAACGAACGCAAACGTCAGTTGAAGCTGGAGAAGCTCCGCCCGTGGGATCTGGGCGTGGACCCGCAGAACCGCCCGCCATTGAAACCGTTCGCGGAAGTCGGCGAAATGGTTTCGCGCACGCAGAAGATTTTCAATCACCTCGACCCGGAACTCGCCGCGGATTTCCGGCAGATGCAGGATTTGAAGCTGCTCGACCTCGACAATCGCAAGGGCAAGGCGCCTGGCGGTTATCAACAGAATCTTTCCGAGGCGCGCGTGCCGTTCATTTTCATGAACGCCATCGGCCTGCAGCGCGACGTGGAGACGCTTTTGCATGAGGCCGGCCATGCGTTCCACGCGCAGGCGGCGTGCGACGAAGATTTGTATCCGTATCGCAGCGCTCCGATTGAGTTTTGCGAAGTCGCCTCCATGAGCATGGAACTGCTCGGCAACGATTTCTTGGATGAATTTTATGCTACGCCGGAGGCGAACCGTGCGCGCAAGACGCATCTCGAAGGCATCATCGGATTTTTTCCGTGGATGGCGGTAGTGGACGCGTTCCAGCACTGGGTTCACACGCACGCCGGCCACACGCGCGCCGAGCGCAAGGCGGCGTATCTGCAATTGTTGGACCGTTTCGGCGGCGACGTGGACTGGAGCGGCTACGAGGAATCGCGGGCATATTCGTGGCACCGGCAGCTCCACATTTTCCTGTATCCATTTTACTACGTCGAATACGGCATCGCGCAGCTTGGTGCGCTGCAAGTCTGGGCCAATTCGCGGCGCGACAAGGCGAAGGCGCTGGCCGATTACAAAAAGTCGCTGGCGCTCGGCGGCTCGCGACCGCTGCCGGAACTGTTTGCGGCGGCGGGTTGCAAGTTTCAATTTGACGCCGCGACCATCCGTCCGCTGATTCAGCTCGCCGGGACGGAGTTGAAGAAGCTTTGAATCTTGGCGGGCCGGTGAGAAGGAAGAAACGCGCCGTTTATCACCTAAATCAGGCCCCTTGGCTTGTAAATTTAATTGTCTTTCCGTAAGCAAGTCCGTAACCAAGAGAACCAAAGACAGTAATCATCGGCGCGACACCAATCGCCCGATTTACCCCAAGTGTGGTCAATAAGGCGGTTTGAAGCCGTTTTGGGTCGAATTTACATAAATCGTTTATTTTAATACATCTATCGTCGTCGGATGTGCATCTTTTCTCGCCGGAGGCGTCCCCGGCGTCGTCGGGGCCGCATCTTTTCCCGCCGGGGGCACTCGTGGAGATGTCAGGCGTGCATCTTTTGCCGTCAGGAGTGCTCATGGCGTCGTCGGAGGCACCCCCGGTGATGCCGGGGATGCCTCCGGGGGGGTGTAGCCGGAGGTGCGGTCGGGTAGGCCGGGCGTGTCCCCGGCAACGTCAGGCGTGTCCCCGCCGATGCCGGGCGTGCCCCTTTCGCCGTGGAATGTGCCCGCCGAGCAATGGGATGTGTGCTTTAAGGTTTGGGGGGCTTTGATGGAGCAAACGGCAACGCCATAATTATCGCCGCGCTCTCGCCCGTCGCCGTCCGCAACGTCAGTTCGTTGCCGATTTGATTCGCCTCGCGGCGCACGTAGCCCAGCGCGATGTTCGCGTTCAGCACCGGCAATTTCACCGCGCTGGTGATGTGACCAACTTCCTTGCCGTTGAAAAATAATCTGTCGCCGCGAGCGGGCAGGGCAGGCAAATCGTTGACGAGGCGCAGGCCGCGCAGTTCGCGGTTTACGTGGCCGACGCTGTGGATGCGGTTGATGACTTCCTGCCCGATGTAGCAGCCCTTGTCGTAAACGATGGCTCGGCTCTCGATGCCGCATTCGAGCGGGATGTTCGTCTCGTCCATGTCCGCGCCAAACCGTGGAATGCCCGCCTCAATGCGCGCGGTCTCGAACGCCTGCCAGCCGGCGGCGCGTCCGCCAACGGCTTTCGCGGCGGCAATCAATTTGTCCGCCACCGCGCCGAGGGAATTGTTTGGGACGAACAAATCAAAGCCGCTTGTGCCAAGGCGCGGATTGTTCGCCAGATAAATTTCGCCGAGCGTGCCGTCGGAGATTTTCACGGAGCCAAATTGGTTCGCTGGAATTTCTTCAAATAAATCCAAGCTTCGGACGACGGTTCCGGCTTTCGGCCCCTGCACGCTCAACAAGCCGTAGTGCGGCGCTGCGTCCACGATTTGCACGTCTTCGGCAACGATGAATTTTTCCAGCCGCGCGGAAATCTTTTCCGTCAGGCCCGGCTCAAAGTCCAAAAGCAATTCGTCCGCGAGACAGAAAATGTTCAGGTCGCTTTCCATTTTACCCTTGGCGGTGGTGATGGCGGCGTAACAGCCTTCGCCGGTCTGAAGTTTCTTCACGTCGTTCGTCACCTGGCCGTGCAGAAACCGCGCGCGGTCGGCACCGACGAGGCAGAGGCGCGAACGGAAGCTCAAATCAATCGCGCCGGCGGATTCGCGGAGGGCGGAGTGCTCGGCCAGCCAGTCGCCGTAATCACTCACGGCTTCCGCGCCGTTCAGTTCCGCAAACCGCGCGCCGAGGCCGTGGTGAAATTCGTGCAGCATCAGAGGATTCATCGCTGGCAAAATGATGTCACCGTTTCGTTCCGGCGCAAAATGGAATCGAATTGCGTCGCGGAAATTTTTTTCTAAACTGTCCGTCTATGAATTTAGACGAACTTTACTCGGAGCTGACACTTAAAACCAAATCCAAACTGGTCCTCGTCGTGCTCGACGGCCTCGGCGACATCGCGACGAAGGAACAGAATTATCTCACGCCGCTCGAAGCCGCCGCGACGCCGAACCTCGACCGGCTCGCGAAGGATTCCGCGCAGGGCCGCATGATTCCCGCCGCGCCCGGCATCACGCCCGGCAGCGGGCCGGGCCACCTCGGCTTGTTCGGCTACGACCCGCTGGAATTCCAGGTCGGTCGCGGCGTCATCGAGGCGCTCGGCCTCGGACTGGAATTGAAACCGGGCGATGTTTGCGCGCGCGCAAATTTCGCCACGCTCGACGCGAAGGGCATTGTCACCGACCGCCGCGCCGGCCGCATCCCGACCGAGACGTGCGAAAAACTTTGCGCGCTGCTCTCCGCCAAAATCAAAAAAATCGGCGACACGGAGGTCATCATCAAGGCCGGCAAGGAACATCGCTTTGTGGTCATCTTTCGCGGCAAGGGGCTGGAAGGGCCGCTGACCGACGCCGACCCGAACCGCGAAGGGTTTCCGATCCCGACGGTCAAGCCGCGCGATGACAACAACGCCGGCCAGAAAAAAATGGCGGAGCTCATCGCGGATTTTTACAAGGCCGCGCTGCCGGTGCTCGCGAAGGAAAAGCCGGCGAACGGTTTTCTCATGCGCGGCATCGCGCATCAGCCGCACATCCCGTTGTTCGAGGACCGCTACAAGCTCAAGCCCGCGTGCCTCGCGGTTTATCCGATGTATAAAGGCCTCGCGCAGCTCGTCGGCATGGTGAAGATTGAAGGGCCGGCGACCATCAAGGAGCAGTTCGAGCGCTACCTGAAGGAATACGACAACTACGATTTCTTTTTCATCCATTACAAATACACCGACAAATACGGCGAGGACGGCAATTTCGCCGCGAAGAAAAAAGCCATCGAAGATTTCGACGCCGCGCTGCCGATTCTCCTGAAGAAAAAACCGGACGTGCTCGTCGTGACCGGCGACCATTCGACGCCGTGCGCGTTGCACGGACATTCGTGGCATCCGCAGCCGGTGATGATCCATTCCGCCACGAGCGGCTGGGACAAGCTTGACCGTTTCACCGAGACCGGCGCGAACAGCGGCTCGCTCGGCATCTTCCCGGCGAAATTCCTGATCCGCCTGATGCAGGCGAACGCGAAGATGTTCGACAAGTTCGGCGCATGAACAATTGAAATGAAAGGCGGGTTGCGGTCAGGCAGCCCGCCTTTTTTGTTTTTGGAACTTGCCAACCTCCGCTTCGACTCGCCAAGCTTTCGCCACATGAATTTGCCCAACAAGCTCACCGTCTCGCGCTTCGGCCTGACGGTGGTTTTTCTCTGGGCGATGTTTTCCAGCTTCAAATATAACGACACGCTGGCGCTGATTTTTTTCTG
>CAVTWB010000003.1:0-252409 GCA_963738245.1 uncultured Verrucomicrobiae bacterium | reverse complement strand
ACGAGCACTTCGCCCGCGGCGTTTGAGCTGGACGGCGAATGGGTGGGAACCTCCCGCGACGTTTTCCGTCGAGCGCGAAAAATTGCGCGTGGTGGTGCCGTGATTTTTGCCACTTGCTCCGTTTTTATTTTCCGCTATAAACCCGCGCGATGTTGAAACATCTTTTCCAGCCGCTGCTCGACTGGTATCAGCACGCGCTCGAAACCGGCGGCTATTGGGTCGTCGGCCTGCTGATGACGATGGAAAGTTCCGTGCTGCCGCTGCCGAGCGAAAGCATCATCCCGCTCGCGGCCAGCTGGTCGCACGCCGGCAAAATCCACATCGGCCTTCCGGGCATCGTCCTCGCCGGCGCGCTCGGCTCGTGGCTCGGCGCGACGATTGTCTATTGGCTCGCGCGGCTGGCTGGCCGGCCGCTGCTGCTGCGCTACGGACGATTTATTTTGATCACGCCGGAAAAAATCCAGAAAAGCGAAAACTGGATGTCGCATTACGGCGCGGCGGGCGTGTTCATCGCGCGGCTGCTGCCGGGCGCGCGGCAGCTCGTCGGCATTCCCGCCGGCATCGCGCGGATGAATTACCTGACGTTTTCCGCCTTCACGCTGCTCGGCGCGGCGATCTGGTGCTCGGTGCTGTGCTGGCTCGGCGTGAAAATCGGCGCGGACATCACCAAGGGCGAAATGCACAAGGTCATTTTCTCCGTCGGCGGCACGGCGCTGGTGCTGGGCGGACTGTATTATTTCTTCGTCCACCGGCATATGAAGAAAAAAGCGGAGTCATTGAAGCGTTGAATTGTTGGATCGGAAATTCCGGATTCAACGATTTAACAATTCAACAAATAAAATTCCTTTGCGCCTTGGCGCCTTTGCGTGGAAATTCTCCGCGTGCCTGTCGCCGAAGCCATCCGCAAAAAACTGGGAACCGTCCCGCACAAGCCGGGCGTGTATCTGCACAAGGACCGCTTCGGCACGGTCATTTACGTCGGCAAGGCGCTCGATTTGCGCAAGCGCGTGAGCCAGTATTTTCAATCCAGCCGGCGGATGGGCTGGGATTTGAAATTCAACGCGCTCGTCGAGGCGATTTGCGATTTTGATGTCCACGTCGTCCGCAGCGAACCGGAGGCGCTGCTGCTCGAAAGCAAGCTCATCAAGGAATTCAAGCCGCGCTTCAACATCAGCCTGCGCGACGACAAGCGCTACCTGATGCTCAAGGTGAACTTGAACGACCCGATTCCGAATTTCACCTTCACGCGGCTGAAAAAAGGACGACGGCGCGCGCTACTTCGGGCCGTTCGTGAATTCCGTCGCGCTGCGCAACACCGTCGCGCTCGCGCGGAAGCATGTTCAATTTGCGCGGCTGCCGCGTGTTCACGCCGGGCGAGGCGGATTACAAGCATTGCCTTTACGCGCATCTGAAATACTGCACCGCGCCGTGCGTCGGCAACGTCACGCGCGAGCAATATCTCGAACAGGTCATGGCCGCGTGCAATTTTCTCGAAGGCCAGTGCCGCGAAATGCAGGGCCAGCTTGAAGCGGAAATGAAAAAGGCCGCCGCCGCGCATGAGTTTGAAAAGGCCGCCGACCTGCGCGACCTCCTCCGCGACTTGCAGGACACCTGGAAACGCACGGAAAAATTCGAGCGCGTGCCTTACAATTTGCCGCTGGCCATCAATCCGCAAAATGATTTGGTCGAGCTGGCGAAGATTTTGGATTTGCCCGCGCCGCCGCAGCGGATTGAAGGTTTTGATATTTCCAACATCAGCGGCACGTTCGCCGTGGCGTCGCTGGTGAGCTTCAAAAATGGCCGGCCCGACCGCGCGAATTATCGCCGGTTCAAAATCAAAACTGTTACGGCCAGGATGATTTTGCCAGCATGGCGGAAGTGGTGCATCGGCGTTATTCGCGGCTCAAGCGCGAAGCCAAGCCGATGCCGGATTTGATTTTGATTGATGGCGGCAAAGGCCAGTTGGGCATGGCGTGCGCTGAATTGAAAAAACTCGGCCTTGGAAAAAATTCCCGTCATCGGCCTGGCGAAGGAGTTTGAGGAAATTTATCTGCCGGACAAAAGTTTGCCGCTGCGGCTGGGCCTGGATCATCCGGCGGTGAAATTGTTGCAGCGGTTGCGCGATGAATGCCATCGCGTGGCGAACAGCTACAACGCGCAGTTGCGGCTCAAAAAAATTTCCGAGAGCGTGCTGGATGAATTTCCCGGCATCGGCGAACGGCGCAAGGCGGCGCTGCTGAAAAAATTCGGCTCGGTGCAGCGTTTAAAAACGGCGACGCTGGAACAAATCGCCGCCGTTCCCGGTTTCGGCGGCAAGGCGGCGGCGGAATTGAAAAAGTTTTTGGAAGCACGCGACTGAATTTCATGCCTTCAGAAAATAATTCCGCTGCTTTTCGCTGACGGGCATTGCGAGCTTTTCCATCACGGCCAGCATGTCTTCCCAGACGCGCCGTTTCTCGCTCATCGCCTGGTTGCGCAACAGATACGCCGGATGATATGTTGGCATCAGCGGCGTATCGCGATACGTCTGCCAGTTTCCGCGCAGCTTGGTGATGCCAATGGTTTTGCCAAGCAATCCTTCCACCGCCGTTGCGCCGAGGGCGACGATGACTTTGGGCCGGATCAAATCAATCTGCTCGTGCAAATACGGAATACAAGTCTGCATTTCTTCCGGCTTCGGTTTGCGGTTGCCGGCGGACTGGCCGGGCGTGTCGGGCCGGCATTTCAAAATGTTGGCGATATAAACCTCCGCGCGCGAAAGCCCGGTGGCCTGGATGATTTTCGTGAGCAATTGTCCGGCCTTGCCGACGAACGGCTCGCCTTGTTCATCTTCATCCGCGCCCGGCGCTTCGCCGACAAACATCAGTTGCGCGTCAATGCTGCCCACGCCGAACACGACATTTTTGCGCGACGAAGCGAGGTGCGGGCATTTCACGCACGCCAGCGCGCGTTCGCGCAACGCGGCAAACGCGGCGGATTTTTCGATCTCGGATTGCGGATTGCGGATTGCGGATTGGACCGGCGCGAAAATTTCCGGCGCCGGCGCAGGTTTTTGAATTTGAGCAGCGGGCTGAACGGGGAGAGTTTTTGCCGGCTGCGCCAGCTCGTGGAGCGTCTGCGGCGAGACGGCGACATGCCGCACGCCGCGCGATTTCAAATTTTCCAGATGTTGAATGGTCGCGTCGAGCAACTGGCCGTAAGCGTCGGACATGGCTTCATCGTAACGCGTGGCGGCCCCGCCGCACGAAAAATTTGTGGGAGCGCCGCGCCGGTGGGAAATTATCTGCGCAACATTCCCGGCAGGCCGCCGCCCATTTTGCCCATCATTTTCTGGAACTTGCCCATTTTTTTCATCATCTGCTGCATCTGGCCAAACTTGTTCATCATCGTGTTCAATTCGGTCACGGTTACGCCGCTGCCCTTGGCCACGCGGATGCGGCGCTTGGCGTTCAGGATCGCCGGATTGCGCCGCTCCTTCAAGGTCATGCCGCAAATCATCGCCTCCATGTGCCGGAATTCCATTTCCTGTTTCGAGAGGTCACCCTGCTGCTTCAGCATTTCCGCGCCGCCGGGAAGCATTTTCATAACGTTCTCCAGCGGGCCGAGTTTTTTCATCTGGCGCAACTGCTCCAGAAAATCCTCGAGCGTGAATTCGCCCCGGCGCATTTTTTCCTCCATGCGCTTCAAATCGTCCTCGCTGACGGCTTCGGCGGCTCTTTCAACCAGGCTGACGACGTCGCCCATGCCGAGAATCCGCGACGCCATGCGTTCGGGATGAAACGGCTCGAACTCGTCCAGCTTTTCGCCGACGCCGGCAAACTTGATCGGCTTGCCGGTGACGGACTTCAAGCTTAACGCCGCGCCGCCGCGGGCGTCGCCGTCGAGCTTCGTGAGAATTGATCCGGTGATGTTCAGCGCCTGGTCAAAATGCGTGGCGACGTTCACCGCTTCCTGGCCGGTGGCGGCGTCCAGCACGAGCAGAATTTCCTGCGGCTTCACGAGGTCGCGCAGGTGGACAAGTTCCTGCACGAGCGGCTCGTCAATCTGCAATCGTCCGGCGGTGTCGAAAATCAAAACGTTCCGGTTTTGCGCCTTGGCAAAATCGAGAGCTTCGCGCGCAATTTTCAAAACATCCGTCTCGCCGCGCTTCAGAAAAACCGGCACGTCAATTTGTTTGCCGAGCGTTTCCAACTGGTCCATCGCCGCCGGGCGGTAAACGTCTGCCGCCACGAGCAGCGGCGCGCGGCCCTGTTTCATCAGCAGTTTCGCAAGCTTGCCGCTCGAGGTGGTTTTGCCGGAGCCGTGCAGGCCGACCATCAAAATGGAGCTCGGATTTCCGTCGAGCTTGAGGCCGGCATTTTGCGAACCGAGCAAATCCGTCAGTTCGTCGCTGACAAATTTGATGATTTGCTGGCCGGGCTGGACGCTGGCGATGACTTCCGCGCCGAGCGCTTTGGTTTTGACGCGTTCGATGAAATCGCGCGCGACCTTGAAATTCACGTCGGCTTCGAGCAGCGCCATGCGGACTTCGCGCAGCGCGTCGGCGACGTTGCCCTCGGAAATTTTCCCGAGGCCGCGCAGATTTCTGAAGGCGTTCTGGAGTTTGCTGCTTAACGAATCGAACATTTGCAAAGTCTAGCTCAAATCGCGCGGCCGCACAATTTTGGATTTCAACCGCCGCGTCGCCGGGCGGACCCTAAACTTTCCGCGTGTGTTTGGCGGCGGGTTCGCTTACAACATTTTAATGGCAGACAGCTTGCGGCTCAAAGATCAGCCGGTGGGCGAGCGACCGCGCGAACGGCTCGTGGCGCGCGGACCGGACGCGCTGACGCACGCGGAGCTGATCGCCATCCTGCTGCGGACGGGCCTGCGCGGCGCGAACGTGGTGCAGGTGGCGCAAACCATTTTGCAGAAATTTGGTTCGCTGAACGCGCTGGCGCTGGCGACGGTGGATGAATTGAAACAAGTTCCCGGCGTCGGCCCGGACAAGGCGGCGACGCTGGTGGCGGCGTTCGCGCTGGCGCGGCGCATGGAACAGGAGCGGCTTGCCGAGTCGCCGGTGCTGGACAATCCGGCGACGGTCGTGAACTTCATGCGCGAGACGAACCGGCTGGAAAATGTGGAGTCGTTCCAGGCCCTGCTGCTCAACGTGCGGAAAAAATTCATCCGCGTGGAAAAAATCTCCCAAGGCCTGCTCGACACCATTCTGGTGCATCCACGCGAGGTGTTTCGCGCGGCGATCGTGGCAAACGCGGCGGGAATCGTGCTCGTCCACAATCATCCGAGCGGCGACCCGGCACCGAGCGAGGCGGACATCAAGGTCACACGGGATTTGATCCGCGCCGGCCAGCTTTTGAAAATCGAGGTGGTGGACCACGTCATCATCGGCCGCGCGACGGCGGAGCGGACCAAGGATTATTCGTCGTTGCGCGAGCTGGGATATTTTTATGCGTGAGGGGAAAATCGTTGTGCAGTTGAACCGTGAACCGGCGCATCGGCGCGCGAAGAAAACTCGATTTAATGATGCCATGATGCAACAATTCAACGCAGCGTGATTCATCCGACCGCCATCATTCATCCGCAGGCGAAGCTGGACGCCACCGTGCAAGTCGGGCCGTATGCCGTGATTGACGCGGGCGTGGAGCTGGGCGCACATTGCATTGTCGGGCCGCACGCTTATCTCACTGGCATCACCAAAATCGGTTCGCAGAATCAATTCCATGCGGGCTGCGTCATCGGCGACGCGCCGCAGGATTTGAAATATAAGGACGAACCGACGCGCGTGCGCATCGGCGACCACAATGTTTTCCGCGAACACGTCACGGTGCATCGCGCGACCACGGCGGACGGCGAAACGGTCATCGGCTCGCACAATTTTTTGATGGCGAACTGTCACGTCGGCCACAACTCGCAATTGGGCGACCACGTCATCATCGCCAATGGCGCGCTGCTCGGCGGGCATGTGACGGTGCAGGACCGCGCGTTCATCTCCGGCAATTGTCTCGTGCATCAGTTCGTGCGCGTCGGCACGCTGGCCATCATGCAGGGCGGCTCAGCCATCAGCAAAGATCTGCCGCCATTCACCGTCGCGCGCGGCGACAACGGCATCTGCGGATTGAACGCCGTCGGCCTGCGGCGCGCGGGTTTCGCGGCGGAGCAGCGGCTGGAATTGCGGAAGCTTTACCACGCCTTGTTCCGCGGCCGGGAAAATTTGCAAACGGTCATCGCCGGGGCGCGGAAAAATTTCAGCAGCCCGGCGGCGAAAATTTTGTTAGAATTTGTCGCGGAAGCAAAACGCGGCTTGTGCTCCGACACCGGTCGCGGAACCAGCGAAAGCGAGGACTTATGAATGCGCTATACAAAATCATCGGCAACGACGGGCAAGAATACGGCCCGGTGAGCGGCGAACAGATCCGCGCGTGGATTGCCGAGGGCCGCGTCGAGCGCCGGACGCCGGTTTTTGTGGATGGCGCGAAGGATTGGAATTTCGTCGGAATGCTGCCGGAATTTACGAACTGTTTTGCCGCCGCCGGCACGCCGCCCGCCATCGCACCGCCGGTGCGCGGTGCCTCCACCGCCGGACAAATGGCGAAGACCAATTCCTACGCGCAGGCCGGAATGATTTTTGGGATTTTGTCGCTGACCTGTTGTTGCTGCGGTTTTCCGTTCGGCATCCTCGGTTTGGTGTTCTCTCTGGTCGGCTTGTCGCAGATCAACGCCGACCCCGAATTGCACGAAGGTCGCGGCATGGCCATCGCCGGGCTGGTTCTGTCGGGATTGAGCCTGCTCTTCGGCGCGGGTTCGCTGCTTTTCCGGCTGGCCACGATGCATCCGCACGTCATGTGGAACTTTGGGCGATTCTAAAATGGCGTCATGCAAGCCGAGCCAAAATTCATTCCGGGGAAAAAATCCGCGCCTCCGTCGCCGGTAATTTTTGCGGGCATCACGCTGGGTGCAACGGCCGCCGGCGTGGGCGCGATGGTGTTTTTCTTCAATCCCAGCACGCATGGCTTTTATCCGAGTTGCTTGTTCCACACGCTAACGGGATTGAATTGTCCCGGCTGCGGCATGACGCGATCACTGTATGCGCTGCTCCACGGAGATTTTCGGCTGGCGCTGAAGGACAACGCGCTGTTCGTGGCGGCGCTCGCCGCAATGACGATTTGGGGCGCGAAGCTTGCCGTCCGAAAATTGCGGCGGCAGCCGGCGAAATTTATTATCGCACCGAAAATTCTGTGGGCGGTCCTCGTCATCGGGCTTGTTTTCACCGTGATCAGGAATTTGCCGGGATTTGACTGGCTTTCGCCGTGAGGCACGGGAAGTTTTCGCTTTTGCGGCGGCGTTCCCTCGTGTTCAATCTTCCACATGAGCATGACACATCCATTGACGACCACGACGTTTGAACTGTCCGGCTACCGCGTGGTCAAATCGTTCGGCGTCGTGCGCGGCATCGTGGTGCGGTCGCGTTCCATCGTCGGGAATTTCGGCGCGAGCATCCAGGCGATTTTCGGCGGAAACATTTCGCTTTACACGGATTTGTGCGAGCAGGCGCGCGAGGAGGCGTTTAATAAAATGATCCTGCACGCTGGCCAGCTCGGCGCAAACGCGGTCGTCGGCGTGCGCTACGACGCGACGGAAATCGCACCGGGCATCACCGAGGTGCTGTGCTACGGCACGGCGGTGGCGGTCGAGCCGCAAACTCACTGAAACGTGAATTGTTTAATTGTTGCATCGGACGCGGCGCGGCTGCCTGAAGCATGAAAGCATTAAGCACCGACTCTTTTCTGGCGCGGTTGCTGGCCAAACTGGCGGCAGCGGTGTGCCGCCATCCGCGCTGGTTTGTTTACCCGCAGATCGCGCTGTTCGTCGCGTGTATTTTCTACACGGTTGGTTTCCTCCAGTTCGACACGAGCCGCGACGACCTGGTCGGCTCGAACAAAAAATACCACCAGAATTATCTCCGGCTCAAAACGGAATTTCCCCAGCAGAGCGACCTCGTCGTCGTCATCCAAAGCGAGAACCTCGAAAAAAACCGGCAGTTCGCCGAGCGGATCGGCGCGAAGCTGGAGGCGGAGACCAATTTGTTCACGGACGTTTTTTACAAGGGCGACCTGCCGATGATGGGCGCAAAGGCGCTGCTATTCGTGCCGGAAAAGGATCTGGGGAACCTGAAAAAAATGTTGCAGGACGACGCGCCGTTCATCCGCCAGTTCACGGAGACGACGAACCTCATCACGTTTTTTGAGCAGATCAACACGGACTTCCGCACCGCGCCGCGCGAAACAAACTCCCGGACGGAATCGCTGATCCAGTCGCTGCCGGCGCTGACGCGCATCGTGACGCAGGCGGACGCCAGCCTGGATCGGACCGGCACGCCGCCGTCGCCGGGCGTCATGGCTTTGTTCAACGCGGGCGACGAGGCCGTGCGCAACACTTACATCACGTTCGCCAAGGGCAGGATTTTCCTCGTGACCGCGCACGCGCCGACGCACGACTTGAACGGCAAGGCGGTGGAACGTCTCCGGCAGTTAATCCAGGAAACCCAGGACGAAGTGCCCGGTTTGAACGTCGGCCTCACCGGCGAGCCGGTGCTGGAACATGATGAAATGGCGCAGTCGCAAAAGGACACGACGGTTGCCAGCATCGTGTCGCTGGTGTTGTGCGCGCTGATTTTTATTTACGGCTACAATGAAACCGGCCGGCCGGTGAAGGCGACGATTTGCCTCGTGGTCGGGCTGGCCTACACGCTCGCGTTCGCAACGGCAACGGTCGGGCACTTGAACATCTTGACGATCACGTTCGTGCCGATTCTCATCGGGTTGGCGATTGATTTCGGCGTGCATCTGGTCACGCGCTACGAGGAGGAATTGCGCCACGGAAAAACGGAGGAACAGGCGCTGACGAAAGCGATGGTTTTCACCGGGCAGGGAATATTCGTCGGCGCGCTGACCACGGCGGGGGCGTTTCTGGCAATGTGGCTGACCAATTTCAAGGGCATCCAGGAAATGGGCATCATCTGCGGCGGCGGCCTGCTGGTCTGTTTTATTCCGATGATCACGCTGCTGCCGGTGCTGCTCCTGCGCGGGCGGCAAAACGTGCTTGACCATAATCTCCAGGATGTGGAACGCCGTAAACGGATTGAAAACATCTGGCTGGAGCGCCCCGTGCTGGTGACGGTTGTAGTCGTCGCGCTGTGCGCACTGGCGCTGACGCAGGCGCGCAAGGTTTATTTCGATTACGACCTGTTGCACATGCAGAGCACGGGATTGCCCGCAGTGGTGTTCGAGCAGAAGCTGATTGATTCGGCCGACAAATCGGTGATTTACTGCGCGGTGGTCGCCGATTCGGCACAGCAGGCCGTCGAGCTTCAAAAACAGATTGAGAAGTTGCCGACGGTCGCGTCCAACGGCGTCCAGTCCATCGCCTCTTTTCTTACGGAAAACCAGACCGGAAAACTCGCTCTGATCGGCCAGATCAAACAGGAGGTCGCTCCGCTGAAATTCAGCGCGACCGACCCCCAGCCGGTGAACATCGAAAATTTCAGCAGCACGCTGTATTCGCTTTACGGCTACCTGGGCGCGGCGCTGGACGAGATCAAGGATAGCAACCCCGGCCTGACCGCGAGGCTGGTTTCATTGCGGGAAGCCATCAACAATCTGCGCAAGGACATGTTGAGCGGCGACGCCGCGGCGCGCGCGGCGCACGCCGACAAGCTGGGGGAATTCCAGCGGGCGCTGTTCAGCGACATCCGGCAGACTTTTCAGACATTGCAAAACCAGGATGACAGCGCCCCGCTGCGGGCGGAGGATTTGCCGCCGGCGTTGCGCCACCGTTTTGTCGGCGTGACCGGTAAACTGTTGTTGCAGGTTTATCCCAAATACGACGTGTGGCAGCGGAAAAACCAGGAGGAATTCATCGCCAACCTGCGGACTATTGATCCGAACGTCACCGGCACGCCGGTGCAGCTTTACGAATATACGACGCTGCTGAAAAACAGTTATCAAAATGCCGCGTGGTATTCGCTCGCGGCAATCGCCATCCTGGTTTTCATCCACTTCCGCAGTTTCAGCGCGGTGATGCTGTCGCTGCTGCCGGTCGGCATCGGCACGCTGTGGCTGGTTGGCATGATGGGCTGGTTGAAAATTTCGTTCAATCCGGCGAACATCATGACGCTGCCGCTGGTCATCGGCATCGGCGTCACCAACGGCATTCACATCCTGAACCGCTTTGCCGAGGAACGCACGCCCAGCATTTTATCGCGCAGCACCGGCAAAGCCGTGCTCGTGTCGGGATTGACGGCCATCGCCGGATTCGGCAGCCTCATGCTCGCCAAACATCGTGGCATTCACAGCCTGGGCTGCGTGATGGCGACGGGCATCGCAACGTGCATGGTGGCGGCCCTGGCATTTTTGCCGGCCCTGCTGAATTTGCTCGGCCGCAGAAAGCCACTCATAGAAAAACCCGATGCCGACAAAACATCACCGGCACCGGGTCAGGAGGAACCGAGGTAAAACCTCAAGTCCGTGAAGGGTAGTCGAAAATGCATAAAAGTCAACATCAATGTTAAAATTAACTTTTAGTGATGCAAAAATGCCATCAAACAACATGGCGTTACCGATAACGTAGCTTGAGCAATTTTGTTTCATCTCGTCGCCGCGCACCGAACTCCTTGAGTGAATTCGGGAAATTCTGCAGCTGCCTCCGGGTCTGCTTGTTGTTTCTGGTCTTCGGAATTTCCACCACCGCTTTCGCGGAAAATGAATTTCATGCAGGGTTGTTTTATGACCAGTTTCCGTTGACGCTGGCTTCCGGCCAGCGCACCGAAGCCATCGGCCCGCTGTTTTACCGCCAGCAGAAAGATACCGAAAGGACTTGGGCCCTCCCCCCGTTTTTTTCCCACGACACCGACCCGACGGTTGAATCGCGCGAAGACGACTTTTTTTACCCGCTGCTCACCTACGAATCCTACGGCCAGGAATATCGCTGGCAGTTCTGCGAATTGTTGAGCTTTGCCGGCGGACAGAATCCCGACGGCGGCGGGCAAACCCGGTTTACCATCTATCCATTTTATTTCCAACAACGATCACCGGACACCAATGAAAATTACACGGCGCTGATTCCGTTTTACGGCCATCTCCAGCACCGGTTGTTCCGCGACAAAATCTTTTTTGTCATGTTCCCCATCTACGGCCAGTCGCAAAAGAAGGACGTGGTCACCGACAATTATCTGTTTCCATTTTTTCATGTGCGGCACGGCGACGGCTTGTCCGGCTGGCAGTTCTGGCCGCTGATCGGCGGCGAGCACAAGGATGTGACCACCCTGACGAACGGCTTTGGCGACACGTCCATCGTGGGCGGCCACGATGATTTTTTTGCATTCTGGCCAATATACTTTCATGACACCACAGGCATCGGGACGGATGACCCGGAAAAATTCCGGGCCGTGATTCCGCTTTATGATTATTCGCGTTCGCCCAAGCGCGATTCCACCACGGTGATCTGGCCGTTGTTCAGCTGGATTGACGACCGCGGGAAAAAATATCACGAATGGCAGGGGCCGTGGCCGTTTGTGATTTTCGCCCGCGGCGAGGGCAAGACCGCCAATCGCTTCTGGCCGCTGTTCAGCCAGTCGCACAACGGCACGCTGGAAAGCGATTCCTATCTCTGGCCGGTTTACACGTTCAAGCGCACCCATTCCGACCCGCTGGATTTGCGGCGCACGCGCGTCCTGTTTTATTTGTTTGAAAACACGGTGGAAAAAAACACGGCGACCGGCGTTTCAAAGCGGCGCGTGGATATGCTGCCGTTCTTCACCTATCACCGCGATTTCAATGGCAACAGCCGCCTGCAAATCCTCGCGCCCGTCGAGCCAGCCGTGCCGGACAATCGCGGCGTCGAACGCAACTGGTCGCCGCTCTGGTCCATCTGGGTTTCGGAAAACAATCCGCAGACCGGCGCGAGCAGCCAGTCGTTTTTGTGGAATTTATACCGCCACCAAACCACGCCCGCCTCCAAAAAATGCTCGCTCCTGTTCGGTCTTTTCCAGTATCAATCTGACTCGGAAATGAAAAAGTTGCGCCTGTTTTACATTCCGGTGTTCAGCGCGCATCCCAAAACCGGCCGGCTGGCGGATTTATAATTTATGTTTCAAAACATTGGCGAAATTGTCCTGCTATTCTGGCGCACGCTTTGTGCGCTGCCATTCGCGTGGCGGCAGCGGCAGAAGATTTTCGACCAGTTTTTTGAAATCGGCAACGCCAGCCTGCTGATGGTCTGTGTGCTGTCGTTTTTCATCGGCGCGGTCATCGCGCTGCAAACCGGCCCGGTGCTGGTGGAACGCGGGCTGGCCAGCGCGGTCGGCGGCATCGTCGGCATTTCGGTCGCAAAGGAACTCGCGCCGGTGATGATGGCCATCCTGATCGCCGGACGCATCGGCTCGGCGATGGCGGCGGAAATCGGCTCGATGCGCGTGTATCAGGAAATTGACGCACTGCGCACGATGAACATCAATCCGATTCATTACCTCGTCCTGCCGCGCGTGCTCGCGATGGCCGTCGCGCTGCCGCTGCTGGTGGTGTTTGCAATTCTCGTCGGCTGGTTTGGCGGCGCGGTGGTGGCCCAGACCAACAGCCACATCGGCGTTCCGTTCCAGGCATTTTTCGACGGCCTGCGCGACGTTGTTGACATCAAGGATGTGGCCAACGGCGTCTTCAAAAGCTTTTGTTTCGCCATGATCATCGGCGCGGTATCGTGTCATCAAGGCTTGGTGACCATCGGCGGACCGCGCGGCATCGGCCGTTCGGTCACGAAAGCCGTGGTGAATTCCATCGTGCTGATCGTGATTTTTGACTACATCCTCACGCGCTTCCTGTTGAAATGATGAACCACTCGGACAACAATTCCGGCGTCAGCCTACAGGTGCGCGGCCTGCACAAAAGCTTCGGCGGGCAGGAAGTGCTCAGGGGCATTGACCTCGAAGTCCGGCCCGGGGAAATTTTCGTCATCATGGGGCCGAGCGGCAGCGGCAAAAGCGTTTTGCTCAAGCATCTCATCGGCCTTGAAACGCCGGACGCCGGGGAAATTCTCATCAACGGCGAATCCGTTGAATCGCCTGAAATCGCGGCCAAATACCGCATGGCGCTGGTGTTCCAGTCCGGCGCGCTGCTCAACTCGCTCACGGTCGGCGAAAATGTCGGGCTGTATCTCACCGAACACCGGCTGAAATCTCCGGCTGAAATTGACCGAATTGTCGCGGAAAAACTGGAAACCGTCGGCCTCGCGGACGCCGTGGACAAGATGCCCGCCGAACTTTCCGGCGGCATGAAGAAGCGCGCCGCCATCGCCCGCGCGCTGGTCATTGATCCGCAGTTGATCCTTTACGATGAACCGACGAGCGAGCTGGACCCGCTCTCCGCCGTGGTCATCGGCGAGGAAATCCTGGAACTTAAAAAACAGATTCTCGTCACGTCCATCGTGGTGTCGCACGACCGCGACCTGGCGTTCGGCGTGGCCGACCGCATCGCCATCATCAACGACGGCCGCATCCTCACCATCGGCACGCCCGACGAGGTGAAGCGGTTCAACGACCCGCTCATTCAGAAATTTTTGCAGGCAGACTTCAAACGTGACCCACAATCCAAAACTTTATGAAAAATTCACTCGAAACCCGGCTCGGGATTTTTGTCGCCCTCGCGGTGATTGCCGCCATCGTGATCATTGAAATGGTCGGCGGCGCGGGCATCCTCCAGCGCGGCTACCGCGTCAGCGCCCAGTTCGACACCGTTCAGGAATTGAAGGTGGGCGACAGCGTGAAGATGGCCGGCGTCGAAATCGGCCGCGTCGAAAAAATCACGCTCGCCGACAGCAAAGTCACGGTGGTGATGAAACTGCATCCCGACTCTGTCGTCAAAACGGACAGCCAGGCGATCATCAAATTCGCGGGCCTGATGGGCCAGAATTTTGTCGCCATCAGCTTCGGGTCGGCCGACGCCCCCAAGGCCGTGGACGGCACCGTGCTGGAATCTGCGGAACAGCCGGACTTGAGCGCCATCATGACCAAGCTCGACAAGGCCGCCGGCGGGATTGCGAATGTGGCGCAAAGTTTTTCCGGCGACGCCATCAACAATTTGATGGGGCCGCTGACGGATTTGATCAAGCAAAACAGCGCGCGCATCACCGCCACGCTTTCCAACATGGAAAGCATTTCCGGGCAGATCGCCAGCGGACAGGGCACGGTTGGCAAGGTCATTTATCAGGAGCAGCTTTACAATTCCGCGCTCTCGACCGTGACGAATTTGCAGGACGCCGTGATTCAAGCGAAACAACTGGTCAACGGCATCAGCAGCGGCCAGGGCACGCTCGGCAAGCTGGCCACGGACGAAGCACTCTACAATTCCACCGAGGCTTCGATGACGAACCTGAACCAGATCCTCTACAAAATAAACCACGGCGACGGCACGATGGGCAAGCTGGTCAACAGCCAGGAATTTTACAGCAACGCCAAGCTCTCGCTGCAAAAACTGGACAAGGCCGCCGACAGCCTGGAAGACACCGGGCCGTTGAGTGTCATCGGCATCATCGCCGGAAGATTGTTTTAAGCAGAACGCAGCGGGCGGTTTGCACGGGTCAGGCCAGCCCGAGATTTTTCAGGACCTGAACCGTGGAATGTGATTTGTTCAGCGTGTAAAAATGCAGCCCCGGCACGCCCGCGCGCAGCAGTTCCTCGCACTGCCGCGTGGCGTATTCGATGCCGAACTCCATCGCGGCTGCCTCGTCATTTCCCAGCGCCTCCAGTCTGGCGCGGAGCGGCGGCGGAATTTTTGCGCCGCAAAGCTGCGTGAACTTGAGAATTTGCGCCGCGTTCAAAATCGCGATGACGCCGGGCACCAGCGGCACGCGCACGCCCAGCTTGCCGGCAACGTGATCGCGAAATTCAAAAAAATCCGCGTTGTCGAAAAACAATTGCGTCAGCACAAAATCCGCGCCGGCGTCCACCTTGGTTTTCAAATGCGCCCAGTCGGCGAACTTGCCTTCCTTGCAGGCGACATGGCCTTCGGGAAACCCGGCGACGCCGGTGGAAAAATCGCCGGATTCGCGGATGAACTCCACAAGCTGCGAGGAAAATTCAAAGCCGCCGGGCGTGGGCTTAAATTCGCCGCCGCCGGGCGGATCGCCGCGCAGCGCCAAAATATTTTTGCAGCCGGGCGCGCGGATTTTTTCGAGCAGCGCGCGGACTTCCTCGCGCGTGTGGTTGACGCAGGTGAGGTGCGCGAGCGCGGTCAGCCGGTGTTCGCGCTGGATGCGGTCCACAATCATCAGGGTTTTGTCGCGCGTGCTGCCGCCCGCGCCGTAGGTCACGGAGCAAAAATCCGGCCGGGTTTGCAGCAGCGCCGGGATGGCTTTTTCCAGCAGGTTGCGGTCGCCCTCGTCTGTTTTGGGCGGGAAAAATTCAAAAGAAATGACCGGGCGGTTGGCCGCACGCTTTGCCGCATAAATGTCGCGAATGAATTCCATTTTGAAAACAATTATGCCGGAACAGCTGTGGGTGGGGAAATAAAAAGGTTTCGAATCCATGCAATGGGGAGTGCACACGTCCCGCGTGCAGTTTTCGGCGTCCGCCGACAATTTTGAAAACAAAAAAGGATTGGTTTTAAGCCGGTGCTGACTCAATCTTTGGCTTTTGCGCAGGAGCACCCGGCACCCCCTTGGCAGGTTGATTCCCCGTAAATGCCGCCCGACCGGGTGGTTAAAAAGTGGTGTGAGATTACTGGATAAGTGCCTCGTTCTCCCGTGCCGCCCCGTCCCGGCTGCCCTGAAATCAGCCACCGAACCGTCTAAACGGGACACCGGGCAACATAGATTTGTCACAAGTCAATATAGAACTGTCATCGGTCAATATAGACAAATGAAAAGTCTATATAGAACTGTCGTTGGTCTATATAGCTTTGCGGCAGATCAATATGGAAGTGTTATCAGTCTATATGGAGGTGTGACAGGTCAATATAGACCTGCAACAAGTCAATATAGCTTAACGATAGATCAATAGCGACAAATGACAGGTCTATATAGAACTGTCATCGGTCTATATAGGGAAACGACATGTCTATAGAGACGAATGACAGTTCTATATAGCTTAACGGCCAAATCTGGAGGCAAAACCGTCAAAAACATGGCAATCCAACGGAAAACGTCAAAAAGTGTGGGATTACGCATTTGACAAAGTTTTAACCAACAGTTCCGGCGCGACGCCCGAACCGGCATGAGAGACGCGTGCGCCAAGCCAAATTGGAAAATAAAAAGCCCCTTCCGGTTTCCCGGAAGGGGCTTGTGATTCAAGTCAGATTAGAATTGATAGACGGCCTGGGCCGCGAGCATGAACGCATTCTGCTCGCCTGTTCCGGCGTTGGTGAAGTATTGATAACCTGTGCCGTTGGAATGATCCCAGCGGACTTCCAAGCGAGTCAGGACGTTCGCCCACAGCGCGTATTGAAGCGTGGCTGTGAGTTCTTGAGCCTGATTGTAGGCAGCCGGCGGAATGTTGTTAAACGTCACATTGTTGTATGCACCAGCAGTATCAAGGGGTCTGCCCTCAAAATACTCACCACGCAGGTTGAGGCTTAATTTGTCATTGAACTTATAGCTGGCATAGAGCGCAGCGTCCCATTCGTTTGCGCTGACATCGGCCGCAGTCAAGTAATCGAATGAAGCGCCGGTGGTCAAAGCGGCTATGGGAGTCGGCAACGTGGCGCCAACATAGATGGTCTTCGCCCCAGAACCATGGTAACCGGGAGCAGGATCGGAATTATTGGCGGTGTTGCCGCCAGTGATGATCGTGGCAGCAGACAACGTCGCACCTTTGGCCCAGCCAAAGCTGTCCGGAGCGGTCAAGGTCGGACCCCACATAAAGCTCGGACGATACAAACCAGCGGATGGAGTGCCTACATTGTAGCCACCGAAACCGTTGTAAGATTCGTCAGCCACACCGAATTGAGCGGACAACCAGTCGGTCGCCTTGTAGGTGCCCAAAATACCCGTGTGGGTCGTCGGCTCCATGTTATAGCCATAGGAATGGCTGTAATTGGGGTTGTTGTAGGTCGAGGTGCTTTCGTAACCAACAATGGTGTCGAAAATACCGACTTTCCAATCAATGCCATTGCCCACCGGCGTGCGCAGGGTGATGTAGGCTTGACGGATGTCATTGTTCAGCCCCATTGCTTGAGCGACTGGCCCCACGAAGAATTCGACGTGGTAACCAGAAGCCCACGGACTTTCATCCTCCGGCTTGTCAATGGCGATATCAACCACATTCAGGTTGATGCTATTCGCGGCGTTGCCATAGTAGTAATTCGGGGCAGCACCGGTAGTGCTTTGGGGGGTGAATTGCGCCGACGTATCAACGTAGCCGCTGATGGTTGTGTTAGACAGCGCAGTATTCAACTGGCTGATTTTTGTTTCGTCTGCACGCGCCGACGAGGCCGAGGTCAAACTGACCACGCCGACTGCCGCGAGACCCAATGTCCATTTATTAAACTTCATCTGGTTCCTCCGATGTTGTTTGTTATTTGTTTGTTTTACCTGCATTGCGGGACAAAACCTGTTTGCCCCCAGCACCCACAAGGTGCGTTTGACATTGACGCTATGGCAAAACCCAAGGTTTGACAACAAAAAATTTTAAGTTATTTTCAAGGCTTAACCCGCTGGTTAAAAGCAAATTGCGTCGGAGTCAATCAATTTTGCCACGATTACAGGAGTTTATTGTTTCAAATTTGGACACTTTTCAGCCCGGCAAAAACCGGGAGCGGCCCAAAACTTGAGGATTGCACGATTGGAACAATTGGTGCTTGGAAAAGCCGGAAGCCGGATTACCGGCTAGCCATTTGAGCCGGAAAAATTTTAACAGCTTGGAACAAACAAAGTATGCCATCATTTGCTTACACTGCCAGAGAAACGGCCACGGGCCGCGAGATCCGCAACACGGTCGAGGCGGCGAACGAACAGACGGCCATCGCCGCGCTGCTCAACCGGAACCTGCTGGTCGTTTCCATCCAGGAAAAAATCTCCAAAAAAGGCCGGACCCAGGGCGGCAAAGTCGCGCTGGGCGACCTCGTGGTGTTCACACGACAACTGGCCACGATGATTGAAGCGGGCATCGCCATCGTGCAGGCGCTCCAGGCGCTGGCGGAGCAGACCCCGAACAAAGTCATGCGCGACGTGATCCGCGACGTGTGCTCGCGCGTGGAGAGCGGCGACAGCTTTTCCGAAGCGCTGCTCAAACATCCCAAGACGTTCAACAAGCTTTATACTTCCATGATTGCCGCCGGTGAAAAGGGCGGTTTGCTCGCGGAAATCATGGCGCGGCTGGCCACCTATCTTGAAAAAACCGAGCGGCTCCGCAAGAAAGTAAAAACCGCCCTGATGTATCCCACCGCCGTGACGGTGGTGGCAATCGGCATCACCACCTTTCTGCTGGTGAAAGTCATCCCGACCTTCAAGGAAGTTTACTCCGGCTTCGGCGCCCAGCTTCCCGGACCGACTCAAGTGCTCATGGACATCAGCGATATGGTGAGACATTACCTGCTCTATCTCGTCGTTGCGGCTGGTTTCGCCGTCTGGGGCTGGCTTTATTATATCAAAACCAATTCCGGCCGCGCATTTTGGGACGCCCGCCGCATCAAGCTGCCCATTTTCGGCCCCATCGCGCATAAAATCTGCCTCGCCCGATTCACCCGCACGCTCGCCTCGCTGGTCCGCAGCGGTGTGCCCATTCTGGAGGTCTTGAACATTGTTTCCCAAACCGTCGGCAACGTCGTCATGGAAAAAGCCATCAAAACCGCCGCTGTGGACATTGAGCGCGGCGAGGGCATTTCCGCCGCCCTGGGCAAAAATCCAATCTTCCCCAGCATGGTCATCCGCATGTTGAGCGCCGGCGAACAGACCGGCAACATTGACAACATGCTCGAACGCGTGTCGAACTTCCTCGACGAAGAAATCGAGTCCACCCTGTCCGGCCTGATGTCGCTCATCGAACCGATGCTGATTGTGTTCCTCGGCGTGGTCATCGGCGCCATGGTCATCTGCATGTTCCTGCCGATCTTCAACCTGGCCAACATCGTCAACGGCGGACACTGAAGTTTTGAGAAGCAAAAAACCGCCGGATGAAATCATTCATCCGGCGGTTTTGCTTTTCCAATTCGGAAGTTTATGCCTGCGCCATTTTGCCCGGCTGCGGCTGGATGATTTTGATTTTCGGATGGCGTGACCGGATCTGTTCCTCAAACCACGCCCGCGCATGATCATCGCCATGGCCGAGCAGCACCGCGCGCGGCGAAACCCGGCCGACAAAATCCAGCAGATCCTCGCGGTTCGCGTGCGCCGTCAAATCAAAATCCTGGATCTCGCACCGCCGCGTGATCTGTCCGGCGCTCGGGCTGAACACAAACGTCTCGCCATCCTTCGCCGCCTTCAACCGCCCGCCCGGCGTGGACGGATCGGCGTAGCCCACGAAGAAAATGGCGTGCTTTTCGTCGCCGGCCATCCGCACCGCCAGATTATGCGCCGCCGTGTTCTCGCTCATCATGCCGGCGGTGATGACAAAAATCTTCCCGCCGGTCAGCTTCATGTTTTCCGACTGGCCTTTTTCCAGCACCTGAAGATTCAGCGCCTCGTTCAACTGCAAATTCGTGTGCTGCCGGTGCGTGCGATGCGCCTCCAGATCGTAAATCTCCGTGAACACGCGGCCCAGCCCGCCGATGTAAATCGGCTGCGGCTTCAATTTCCCCTCGCGCATCAGCAGCGCCAGCAACGCCAGAATTTCCTGCGTGCGGCCCAGAGCGAACGCCGGGATCAGCACGCTGCCCTTGCGTTTGAGCGCGTTGTGGATTGCTGCGACCAGCCGATTAATTTCACTTTCGCGCGTGAAACCCGCCGACACGGCGCGGTTGCCGCGCGTCGTTTCCATTATCATCACGTCCGCCTTCACGTCCTCGAACCGCGCCGCGCGCAAAATGGTCTGGTCGTGAAAACATACGTCGCCGGTAAAAAACAAAGTTTCCTTTTTGCCGCGAATCATTATGCCCGCCGAGCCGAGTGTGTGCCCGGCGTCCAGAAATTCCAGCGTCGGCGAGGAAAAACCCGCGCGCATCTTGTTGAACGACGCCCACTCGACTTCGCGATTGTATTTGAAGGACTGGAAGCGCGGCGCGATGTCGTCCACCTCGTCGTGCGTGTAGAGCGGATACTCGCGGATGCCCAGCTCGTCGCGCTGGCGCGTCATCACATTCACGGAATTGTGCAGCACGCGCTCGACGATGAAATAGCTCAACTCGCTCATCAGCACATGCGCCTTGGGGAAATGCCGCAGCGCCACCGGCAGCGCCCCGATGTGATCGTGATGGCAGTGCGAGATCGCAATCGCGTCCACCTCGGACTGGCCGGCTTTGCCGAAGAGCGGCAACCCGTCGCGGCCCTCGCGTTTCGGGTGCATGCCGGCGTCGAGCAAAATGCGGTGACCGTCAATTTCGACCAGCCACGCGCTCGCGCCGATGTCCGTGTCCGGGTTCAGATTCGTGATGTTCACAAGCTAATTGAACCACAGTTGGACGCGGAGGGACACCTGAATTTACGCCTTACGACCGCCTCCGACTTCCGGCCGGCGCGTAAATCGTATATCGAAAATCGAAAATTATTTTTAAGGAAATCGCCAGACCCAGTCGCCTTGCAAAAAGTTCACCGTCGATGTCTCATGTCGTGCGGGATTTTTTCCACGACCTTGACGCGCCCGGCGGACGGATTTGTCTAGCCGAAATTGAAAACCTGAGTTTTTAGTTTTGAATTTTGAATTTTTAGTTCAAATTCAAATTCAAGAATTCAAAACTGAAAACTGTTTTAATGCCGCCGCCCAGAAAAACTTCCGCCCGGCAAAAAGTGCTCGCGCAATGGCGCGGCGTGGACCTCGCGCCGCTGGAAAAAATGCGCGCCGCGCCCGCCCGCACCGCCGCCACCGTGCTGCCGAAGCTGATGAAGGATTTGCGGATGGACGACCGCCGCGCCGAGGCCGAGCTGGTGTCGGTCTGGAATTCGCTGATTGACCCGAACCTCACCGCGCACGCGCAGCCGCACAATCTGCACAAGGGCACGCTGTTCGTGAATGTGGACAGCAGCGTGTGGCTGACGGAAATCGTCCGCTACCGCCGCAAGGAAATCCTCGACCGTTTGCAGCACAGCTTCGGCAAAAATCTGATCCAGAAAATTTCCTTCCGCATCGGCTGAATTCCACCGTAGCGGCGGGTCGGCAGACCGCCGCATTATTTCAGGCGCTGAAATTTCCGGCTTTCTGCCGAAAGCCGCCACGCCGTTTTGCAGAATTTTTAATTTGTAACACTTTTTCACTTGGGTTTTCCCATTTGCCCCTCGTAATCTGGCTCCTCATGGAAAGCGTCCGCCGCGCCGTCATTGATGTCGGCACCAACTCGATCAAACTGCTGGTGGCGGATGTGCGCGGACGCGATGTGCAGCCGGTGCATGAGGAAAGCCGGCAGACGCGCCTCGGCAAGGGTTTTTATGAATCGAACCGGTTGCAGCCCGAGGCCGTCGCCCGCACCGCCGAGGCGGTCTGGGAGTTTGCGGAAATTGCCCGCGATAAGAGCGCCGCTTCCATCCGTGTCATCGCCACCAGCGCCGCGCGCGACGCGGTGAATCCGGCCGACCTGACCTCCGCGATCGAGCGCGCGGCCGGCTTGAAAACGGAAATCATCTCCGGCGCGCGCGAAGCCGAATGGGTGTTTCAAGGCGTCGCCACCGACGCCGAGCTTGCCACGCAGCCGCTGCTGCTGCTGGATGTCGGCGGCGGCAGCACGGAATTTATTCTGGGCCGCGGCGCGAAAAAAAGTTTTGCCCGCAGCTTTCCGCTCGGCACGGTCCGGCTAATGGAGCAATTCCCGCACGGCGACCCGCCGTCGCGTTCGGAGTTCCAAGCCTGCCGCGACTGGTTGAAAAATTTCCTCCACGGTGCAGTCCGCCCGCAGCTTGAACCCGCGCTGAAAATTGAAACCGGCAAAATCCGGCTCGTCGGCACCGGCGGCACGACCAGCATCCTGGCGCGCATCGAGAAAAAACTGGACCGCTTCGACCGCGAAAAAATCGAGCGCACGGTTTTGAGCTTCGACCAGATCGTTGCGCACCGGAAAAACCTGTGGCGGCTGCCGCTGGCCGGGCGCAAGGAAATCGTCGGCCTGCCCAAACAGCGCGCGGACGTGATTCTGACCGGCGTGCTGATTTACGAAATGGTGATGGAAGAGTTTGGGTTCAAGGAACTCCGCGTGAGCACGCGCGGCCTGCGCTTTGCGGCGGTGATGGACTAGACATTTACGATTTACGATATTTGATTTACGCGCATTTTTTTTTGAGCGGCGCGTAAATCATAAATCGCGTATCGTAAATCCATGCGTGTTTTGATTGTCGGCTGCGGTTACGTCGGCGTGCCGCTCGGCGCGGAACTGGTCCGGCTCGGCCACGAGGTTTTTGGTTTGCGGCGAAATGCGGCGGCGAACAATGAACTGGAAGCCGCCGGCATCCGGCCGCTCACCGGCGACGTGACCCGGCCCGTAACGCTGGCGGTGTTGCCGCGCGATTTCGACTGGGTCGTGAACTGCGTCGCCGCCGGCGGCGACGCGGACAATTACCGGCAAATTTATCTGCAAGGCACGCGCCACCTGATCGACTGGCTCGCGCCGAATCCGCCGAAGAAATTTGTTTACACCAGCAGCACGAGCGTTTACGGCCAGAACGACGGCTCGCCGGTCAAGGAATCCAGCCCGGCCGAACCGCTGGCGGAAACTTCAAAAATTCTCGTCGAGACGGAAATGGTTTTGCTGGCGGCGGTGGCGGAACGCAAGTTTCCCGCCGTGATTTTGCGAGTCGCCGGAATTTACGGGCCGGACCGCGGCCATTGGTTCAAACAGTTCATGCACGACGCCGCGCACATTGAAGGGGACGGCTCGCGCTTTCTAAATATGATTCACCGCGATGATCTGATCGGCTGCATCGTCGCCGCCTTGAAAAGCGGCCGGGCCGGGGAAATTTACAACGCCGTGGACGACGAGCCGGTCAGCCAGTTGCATTTTTTCCGGTGGCTCGCGCAGGCGGTGGACAAGCCGCTCCCGCCGTCCGCCCCGGAAAATTCTGACGACACCCGGCGGCGCGGAGTGACCAACAAGCGCGTTTCCAACCGCAAACTGAAAATGGAACTCGGCCACCGGTTCAAGCATCCAAATTTCCGCATCGGCTACAGCGCGGAACTGTTGCGGCTCGACCGGGCGGAGAAATGAATTTGTGAACAATTTCATTTCGACCTGATGAATTTTCCCGCGTAACTTCCCCGCCGCATGTCCGCCGAAGCGCAACTCACTCCCATGATGGCGCAGTATCGCCGCATCAAAGGCGAACTGCCGAAGGATGCGCTGCTGCTCTTCCGCCTCGGCGATTTTTACGAGATGTTTTTCGAGGATGCTCAGGCCGGCGCGCAACTGCTCAATCTTTCGCTCACCGCGCGCAACGGCGTGCCGATGTGCGGCCTGCCGCATCACGCGGCCAACGGCTACATTGCCCGCATTTTGAAGAGCGGCCGCAAGGTTGCCATCTGCGACCAGACCGAGGAGGCCCGGCCGGGAAAACTCGTGAACCGCGAGGTCACGCAAATCCTGTCGCCCGGCACGCATTTCGACGAACGGATGCTCGTCGCGGAGCGGAATAATTTTCTGGCGTCCGTTTGTCCGTCGGGAAAAAGCTTTGGTTTGGCGCTGGTGGATTTGACCACCGGCGACTTTCTGACGACCGAGCTGGAAAACGATTCCGCGCTGCTCGCCGAGCTGGAACGGCTGCGGCCGGCGGAAATTATTTTCCCTACCGAAGCGGTTTCGCTCCGCAATTTGTTGCGCGGCGCGTTCCAGATTTTGAGCGGCTATGACGACTGGACCTTTGCGCCAGAAACCGCGTTCTTCACGGTGAAGGAACAGTTCAAGGTCGCCTCGCTCGACGGCTTCGGCCTGAAGGACAAGACCGCCGCCATCGGCGCGGCGGGCGGCGCGCTGCATTATCTCACGCAAAACCTGCGCCGCGACGTGAAGCATCTCACGCGCATCTCGTTTTATCAGCGCAGCGATTTTCTCACGTCTGGATTACACGACGCTGCGGCATTTGGAGATTCTCGAACCGCAGCATCACGACGCCCCGCGCAACGCCAGTCTTTACGGCGCGCTCAACAAAACGGTCACGCCGATGGGCGCGCGGCTCCTGCGCCAGTGGCTCTCGCAGCCGCTGGCCAAAGTGGAATCGATCCAGCGACGGCAGGATGCGGTGGAAACATTCATCAACAATTCCTTCGGTCTCGACGCCTTCCGCCAGCAGCTTGCGAACGTCCGCGATTTGGAACGCACGCTGGGCCGTTTGAGTTCCGGCAGTGGCAACGCGCGCGATCTGGTCGCACTGCGGCTCGCGCTGGAGCAAATTCCGGCGTTAAAACAAACGCTTGCCACCGTAGGACAGGCGTCGACGCCTGTCTCCAATTTCAGAAAAAAATCTTCTCAAAGCTAGAAGACGCGGAAAATGAATGAGACAGGCGCGACGCCTGTCCTACTGGAAAACCTCGACTCGCGCAAATTTCCGAGTCGCCCGATCTTGGTCGAATTGATTTCCCGCGCCATCGTGGACGAGCCGCCGTTGCCGATCAAGGAAGGCGGCATGATCCGCGACGGCTTCGATGCCGCGCTCGACGAACTCCGCACCGCCCAGCGCGGCGGCAAGGATTGGATTGCCAAATTGCAGGCCGACGAAATTGCGGCCACGGGAATTTCTCGCTGAAAGTCCGGTTCAATTCCGTTTTTGGTTATTACATCGAAGTCACCAAGTCCAATCTCGACAAGGTGCCGCCGCATTATCACCGCAAGCAAACGGTCGCGAACGGCGAGCGTTTCATCACGCCGGAGCTGAAAGAAATGGAGGGGAAAATTCTCGGCGCCGAGGAGCGCGGTGTGAAGCTGGAATATGAAATTTTCCAGCGCGTGCGTGAAGAAGTGCTGGGCCAGTTGCCGAAAATCCAGCAGACCGCCTCCGCGCTGGCGCAACTGGACGTGCTTGCTTCGTTTGCAGAAACGGCACGGCTGCATAATTATTGCCGTCCGCAAGTCGCCGACGAAGGCATTTTGCAAATCCGCGACGGCCGGCATCCAGTTTTGGAACAGCAGCTCGTCGAGGAGCGCTTCGTGCCGAATGACACCGGGCTGGGCAGTGGAGCGCCGGTCTCCGACCCGGCTCAAACCAAAGATATCTTGCAACACGCCGGGCCGGAGACCGGCGCTCCGCCGCAAATCGCGCTCATCACCGGGCCGAACATGGCCGGCAAATCCACTTACATCCGGCAAGTCGCGCTGCTCGCGCTGCTCGCGCACACCGGCAGCTTCGTGCCAGCGGCGGCGGCGCGGATTGATTTGGTGGACCGCATTTTCACGCGCATTGGCGCGAGCGATGATTTGTCGCGCGGGCAAAGCACATTCATGGTCGAGATGACCGAGACGGCGAACATCCTGAACAACGCTACAGCGCGCGGCCTCATCGTGCTGGACGAAATCGGCCGCGGCACGAGCACGTTTGACGGCCTTTCGCTGGCGTGGAGCATTGTGGAATTTCTGCACAACCAAGTCGGCGCGAAAACTTTGTTCGCCACGCATTATCACGAATTGACGGAGCTTTCGATGCGGCTGCCGCGATTGAAAAATTTCAACGTCGCCGTGCGTGAATGGCACGACCAGATTGTCTTTCTCCGCAAAATCGTCGAAGGTGGCACGGACAAGAGCTACGGCATCCAGGTCGCGCGGCTGGCCGGCGTGCCGAGGCAGGTTTTGGAGCGCGCCAAGCAAATTCTTGGCAACCTCGAAGAATCCGAGCTGACGCCGGAAGGCAACGTGCGTCAGCCGCGCCGCGCGCAGGACCGCGAGAAATTGAAATCGCTTGCGCCGCCGCAGATGGATTTGTTTGGACGATGAATTATGAAAACAGAACCTGTCGAAATCACAACCGGCCACGGCGGCTTGCCGCTCGTGAAAATCCGCACGCCGCGGAGCACGGCGGAAATTTATCCGCACGGCGCACACGTCACGCATTTTCAAAAAAGCGGCGAGCCTCCGATGATTTTCATGAGCCGTAAAAGTCATTTCGTGCTGGGCCAGCCGATCCGTGGCGGCGTGCCGGTTATTTTTCCGTGGTTCGGCAACCGCGACGGCGAGCCGTCGCACGGCTTCGCACGCATCACGGAATGGAAACTGGTGAAAACCTCTGCAGCAGCAGACGGCGCGGTGATGCTGGCGTTTCGCCTGCCGGAAATTTCCGGACGCGACACGTGGAAAAATCTGCGCGCGGAATTTGCCGTCACGGTCGCGGACACGCTCACGATGGAATTGACCGTCACGAACAGTTCGGCGGCGACAATGGAATTTGAAAACTGCCTGCACACTTATTTTTCCGTCGGCGACATCGGCGCGGTCTCGCTCACCGGTCTGGAAGACGCGGCGTTTCTGGACAACGCCGCCGGCGGCAACGGCGGGCGCAAAATCCAGGACGCGGCGGCGCTGCGCATTGCCGAAGAAACCAACCGCATTTATTTGGACACGGCCAGCGCGGTGGAAATCCGTGACGAAAAACTCAAGCACATCATCCGCGTGGAAAAATTCAATTCCAAGTCCACCGTCGTTTGGAATCCGTGGACGACGCAAAAATTGCCGGACGACTTTGATCCGGCGGAGCACAAACTAATGGTCTGCGTGGAATCCGGCAACGTGAAGCAGAACAAGATTTCCCTCGCGCCGGGAAAATCCTCGGCGTTGAAGGTGGTCATCAGCTCGCGGCCCGAATAATCATGTCCTCGGAAATTCCAAAATTCCGCATTGGCTCGGTCAAATACCTGAACGCCGTGCCGCTGACGCGCGGCATCGAGGGCGAAATTGTTTTCGCCACCCCCGCCCAGCTCGCCGAAATGCTCCGGCGCGACGAGCTTGACGCCGCGCTCGTCAGCATCACCGAGGTATTGCTCAACGACCGCTACGATATTCTTGACGGCATCGCCATCGCGTCGCTCGGCGAGGTTTACAGCGTGCTGCTCGCGCACAGAAAGCCGCTGGAAGAGGCGGCGGAGATTTTTTGCGACACCGCGTCGCTCACGAGCGTGAACCTGTTGAAAGTGCTGCTCGCGGAAAAAAATTTGTTTCCCCGGTTTGTGCCGCTGGAAAATTACGCGGCGGCGGCGGAAAAAGATTTTGTCCTGCTCATCGGCGACCGGGCGATTGATTTCCAGCGCGCGCCACACATCCACCAAATTTTCGATCTGGGCTTTGCCTGGCACGAACTCACAAATCTGCCCTTTGTTTATGCGGTCTGGGCGCTGCGGCGAGGAATTGAAAACAAGGAACTGCGCCAGGAATTGCGCGACGCGAAGCGTTTCGGCATGGAAACACTGGACGGCATCATCGAAACCCGCGAGGAATATGACGAGGATTTCCGGCGCGATTATTTCGAGTGGAACATCCATTTTCATCTCGCGGAGGATGAAAAACGCGGCATCGCGAAGTTTTGCGAGCTGCTGCGGAAGCATAACCTCGGCCCGGTGTTTGAACCAAAGTTTGTTTCCTAGCTTTCTTTTTCCAGCTTCGCCAGCGTTTCGGGATCGCGCACGTCCACCCAGCGGCCCTGGATTTCCAGGCCGGCCAGTTTTTTCCCGCTGGCGATGAGCGCGCTGATGGCGTCGGTCAGTTCGTATTCACCGCGCGGAGATTTTTGCAGGCGCGACGCGAATTCAAAAATCGCCGGCCGGAAAATATAAATGCCCGCGTTATACCACGCCGGAATGCCGGGCTTGAGCCAGCCGTCGCGGCGCAACTGTTCCAACTGTTCGCGCGACGGTTTTTCCACGAGCCGTTTTAGGCAGAATTGCTCGTCAAAAAAATTCAGGCCGCCTTTCGTCACGTCCTCGCCGGGCGTGACGGTGATGACGCCCGCGAACCCGCCTTCGCCAAAACGCCGGAGCATCTGCGGATACGTTTCCGGCGGCACGAGAATGTCGCCATAGGTCAGCAGGAACGGCGAGTCGCCGACGAAATCCTTCGCGAGTTCCGGCGCCTTGCCGGTGCCGTCCTGGACGAGCTGCCGGCCAAAGAAAATGTTCGCGCCGAATTTTTTGCCGTCGCCGAAATGATTTTCGATCACGTCCGCACGCCAGCCGGTGACGATGAAAATCTCGCGGACGCCCGCTGCGACGATGCCCGCGACGATGTGTTCGAGGATCGGCCTACCCTGGACGCGGAGCATGGGCTTGGGCAGCTCATTGGTGAGCTCCTTCATGCGCGTGCCCTTGCCGGCGGCCAGAATGACGGCTTTCATTTCGGCTACAGATGAACACAGATGGGTGCGGTTGAAAAAGAAAATTTCGGCATTAAAACATCGGCGGATTTTTTCGCGAAATAAAAACTAGCCGTCAAGATTCCTCAAACAACGCCTGCGCGAATTGTCTGGCGTCGAAAGGCTGCAAATCGTCCGGCTGCTCGCCGAGGCCGATGAATTTGACCGGCAGGCCGAGCTCCTTCTGGATGGCCACCACCATGCCGCCTTTGCTCGTGCCGTCCAGCTTGGTCACGATGAGGCCGGTCAGCGGCACGGCCTTGTGGAATTCTCGCGCCTGATTCAGCGCGTTCATGCCGGTGCTGCCGTCCAGCACCAGCAGCACCTCGTGCGGCGCGCCCGCGAGCTGTTTGCCGATGACGCGATGCAGCTTCTGCAATTCCTGCATCAAATTGTGCTTGGTGTGCAGCCGTCCCGCCGTATCAATGAACAGGTAATCCGCCTTGCGCGCCTGCGCGGCGGTCACGGCGTCGTGCGCCACGGACGCCGCGTCCGCGCCGTAATTGCCGGCGATGACCTCGACTTTCAAGCGCGTGCCCCAAAGTTTAATCTGCTCAATTGCCGCCGCGCGAAACGTGTCGCACGCGGCGAGGAGCACGGTTTTTTTCTGCGCCTGAAAATAATTTGCCAGCTTCGCGCTGGTCGTGGTCTTGCCCGTGCCGTTCACGCCGATGATGGAAACGACGCAGGTGCCGCCGGGAATTTCGCGCAAGCCGGGCTTGGTGGTGGACAAACTCTTCTCAATTTCCGCCTGTGCGATGGCGAGATAGTCAAGGCCGGCGGTGCCCTGGGTTTCGTAGGCCAGCTTCACCGCCGCCACAATCTGCGTGGTCATGGCGATGCCCAAATCGGCGGCGATGAGCGCGTGCTCGATTTCTTCCAGCGATTCGGCGGTGAGCTTGGGCGAGCGCGTGACGATGCGCTTGATTTCGTGCGTGAGCCTGGCGTGCGTCTTGGCGAGGCCGGCTTTGAATTTGGAAAAAAGTCCCATGAAAAATTTCAACCACGAATGGACACCAAGGAACACGAATGGGACATGGTTTTGACACGGATTGCACGGATCAACACAGATTCAATCGGTGAAAATCTGTGTAATCTGTGTCGAAACGATTCGTGATTACCTGTGTCCATCCGTGGTTTCCAGTTTGTTTTTCGCGGCGTAAAGCCGTTCAACGTGTTCGTAAGGCAGCTTGACCGTGCCGATCAGCGGGGCCTTTTTGCTAAACCCGTGGCAGTCGCTGCCGCCGGTCACCAACAGATGATATTTCTCGGCAATTTCCAGGTAGCGCTCGGACATCACGGTGGAATGTTTGGTGTGAAAACATTCGATGCCGTCCAACCCGGCGTCCACGAGGTCGGGAATGATCTCGTCGGTCCGGTTCAAACCGGGATGCGCCATCACGGCCAGTCCGCCGGCCTGGTGAATCAACTCAACGCCTTCCAACGCGGACATTTTGGTTTTCGGCACCCAGGCCGGCCGGCCCTTTTTCAAGAAGCGTTCAAACGCTTCGTCGAGGTTGCCGATGAGTTTTTCCCTGACCATCGCGCGGGCGACGTGCGGCCGGCCGGGCGATTTGCAGTTCGCCAGCGCAAACACCGTTTCCGCCTTGAGCGGGATGCCGAGCCGGTTCAGCGCCGCGCACATTTCGTTGATGCGATTTTGCCGCACGGCCTGGAACTTCGCGATTTTCTCCAGCAGCACCGGGTTTTGCGTGTCGAGAAAATAGCCGATGACGTGGACTTCGGTGTCCTCGTATTCGGCGGTGAGTTCCGCGCCGGTGATGAACTCCATCTTCACCGCCGCGCAGGCCGCCGCCGCGCGCGCGCAGCCCTCCACCGTGTCATGGTCGGTGAGCGCGATGCACGCCAGGCCGCAGTTCTGCGCCCGCAACACCAGCTCCTCCGGTGTGAAGGTTCCGTCGGAAAACTGCGTGTGCAGATGTAGATCCGCGAACTTCATTTGACCGTTTTTCCTGGACGCATCAATTCCCCGCGCACCTTGTCGAGAATGCCGTTGACGAACTTGCCGCTGTCCTGCGTGGAAAATTTTTTGGCGATGTCCACCGCCTCGTTGATGCTGACCACCGGCGGAATGTCCTCCCGCTGCAGCATTTCATAAATCGCCAGCCGCATGATGTTGCGGTCCACGGCGGCGATGCGGTGAAAATCCCAGTTCTTCGCGTGCTTTTTGATGTGCTCGTCAATCGCGTCGCGATGCTCCAGGGTGCCGCGGATGAGCGGCTCGGCGAACAGCCGCGTCTCGGCCTCCTCGGCGGTCGGCGGCGGCAGCTCCACCGGCTGGTTCCAGTGGGCCGCGCCCTTTTCGTCCTCGATGGCGGCGGCGCGCTGGGAATTCCAGAACTGCGCCAGCTCCAGTTCGAGGTTTTCCGGCGGGTTCAGGTCGTGCTGAAACAAAAATTGCACCGCGCGTTCGCGCGCTTCGCGTCGTTTGCCCATAAACCCAAGTCTAAAGCCTAAAGGCCAAAGTCTAAAGTCAAATTACACACGCTGGCTTTGGACATTGGACTTTGGACATTGGACTGGTTAAATTTCGCGCATGAGCAAAGTCACAAAACTGCTGCACACGCGCTACCGCGTTAACGATTTGGAACGCACGGTTAAATTTTACCGCGAGATCCTCGGCCTGGAGGAAATCCGGCGGCACAAATCGCCGCGCGGCTCGGAGCTGGTCTTTCTCAAGGCGCCCCAAAGTCCCGAGGAAATCGAAATCTGCTTTTTCCCCGGCAGCGAACCCGTCAAATGTCAGCCCGACCTCACGCATCTGGCGTTCGAGGTGGACAGTCTCGCAGAATTTTCCAAGCACCTCGCCCGTCACGGCCTGAAATTTTCCGACGGCCCGACGACGACCTCCAGCGGGACGACGTTCGCCTTCATTGACGCGCCGGAAGGCTACGAAATTGAACTCATTCAAACGCGGCCACAACTAAAAATTCAGCACTCAAAATTCAGAACCATTTAACATGAGCGTTTTAATCGTCGGCACCACGGCACTCGACTCCATCAAAACTCCCGCCAAGGAAAACCCCCGCCTGCTCGGCGGCTCGGCCAGCCACGCGGCGGTCGCGGCCAGCTTTTTTTCGCCGGTAAAACTCGTCGGCGGAGTCGGCGAGGATTTTCCAAAGAAATACATCGAGCTTTACCGCCGGCACAAAATTGACCTCGCCGGCCTGCAAATTTTGCCGGGAAAAACTTTCCATTGGTCAGGCGAATACGAGGTGAACATGAACCACCGCCGCACGCTCGCGACGGAGCTGGGCGTGATCGAAACCTTCACGCCCAAGCTGCCGGCGGCGTATCGGAACGTGGCGTTCGTGCTGCTCGGCAACATCGCGCCTGCGTTGCAAATCAGCGTCCTCGACCAGATGAAGAAACCGAAATTCGTAGTCGCCGACTCGATGGATTTGTGGCTGAACATCGCGCTGCCGGACTTGCTGAAACTGCTCAAGCGCGTGGACGGCTTTGTGCTGAACGACAGCGAGGCGGAACTGCTCACGAAGGAAGAGAATGTTTTCCGCGCGCTTAAAAAAATCCACGCGCTCGGCCCGAAATACGTCATCATCAAAAAAGGTTCGCACGGCTCGATTCTCTCCGGCCCGAAAGACATTTTCATCTGCCCGGCGTATCCGTTGCACACCGTCGAGGATCCGACCGGCGCGGGCGATTCCTTCGTCGGCGGCTTGATGGGCTATCTCGCCAGCGCGAAGGGTTCGATTGACGCGAACATCCGCCGCGCGATGGTTTACGGCAGCGTCACCGCGTCGTTCTGCTGCGAAGGCTTCGGCCTGAACGCCACGACCAAAACCAAGCGCGCCGACATCGAGAAGCGCGCGAAGGAATTGGAAAAGCTGACGAAGTTTTAACCGCATTCCGTGTTTCCTCCGTGTTCAATCCGTGGCTGAAAATGATTTTCATTTCCTGCGACTCGCCCTCCGGCTCGCCCGGCGCGGCTGCGGCACGACTTCGCCGAACCCGATGGTCGGCGCGGTGCTGGTGAAGGGCGGCAAAATCATCGGGCGCGGCTGGCACCGGCGCGCGGGCCTGCCGCACGCGGAAATCGAGGCGCTGCGCGATGCCCAAAAGCGCGGCCATAATCCGCGCGGTGCGACGCTTTACGTCACGCTCGAACCGTGCTGCACGCATGGCCGGACGCCGCCTTGCACGGACGCCATTGTTTCCGCCGGAATAAAAAAAGTAGTCGCTGGTGCCGCCGACCCGAATCCAAAACACGCGGGCAAGGGTTTCAAGATTCTGCGGCGCGCGAGAATTGAAGTCGTTCACGGAGTTTTGAGCGGCGAATGCACAAAGTTGAACGAGGCGTTTAACCACTGGATTGTCCACCGCACGCCGTTTGTCACCGTGAAAGCCGCGATGACGCTGGACGGAAAAATCGCGACGGCGGGCGGCGAGTCGAAATGGATCACGGGCGAAAAAGCCCGCGCGCATGGGATGAAATTGCGGCAAGGTTCAGACGCAATTCTCGTCGGCATCAATACAATTTTGGCGGACAATCCAAGCCTGACGGCGCGGACAGCCCAAAATCCAAAGCCGCTTCGCCGATTTGTTCTGGATTCGACGGCGCGGACGCCGCTGGGGGCGAAAATTTTGAGCGATCAATTTACGGCCTTCTCGACAATTGTGGCCAGCAAGCTCGCGCCGAAGAATCGCGTCGAGGCGTTGTCAAAAAAAGCGGATGTCATTATCGCGCCGGCAAAGAAATCGGCAATTGACCTGCGCTGGCTGTTGAAAAAGCTCGGCGCGGAGAACGTGACGAGCCTGCTGGTCGAAGGCGGCGGCGAGGTGAACGCCTCGTTTCTGCTCGGCGGACTGGCGCAGCGCGTCGCATTTTTTTACGCGCCTAAAATTTTGGGCGGGCGCGACGCGCGCAAGGGCGTCGCGGGCGAAGGCGCGAAATCCTTGAGTGAAGTTGTCCAGCTTCGCGAAGTCTCGTGGTGCAAGCTGGGGGAGGATTTGTTGCTGACGGGGCGGGTTGATTAAACGCGGCTCGACGGAGTTCCACCGCACCGTTAAATTCATTTTATGTTCACAGGCATTGTCGAAGAAGCGGGCGTCATCGAAAAAATCAAGCCGACGGGAAGATCCATCGAGCTGACCGTGCGCGCGAATTTGTGCGGACGCGGCTTAAAAGTTGGCGCGAGCGTGGCCGTGAACGGCTGCTGCCTGACGGCGGTGAAAATCTCCGCGCGCGGCAAATTTAAGCTGATTCAATTTGATTTGTTGCAGGAAAGCTGGCAGCGAACGAATTTTCAATTTTGCAGACCGGGTTCGCTGGTAAATCTCGAACGCTCGCTGCGCGCGAACGGCGAACTTGGCGGCCATTTCGTGACCGGCCACGTGGACGGCCTCGGCAAAATCATCCGCTGGGAGCGCGCCGGCAAGGATCACGTGCTCGACATCGCCGCCCCGGCGGACGTGATGCGTTATTTGGTATTCAAAGGTTCGGTGGCGGTGGACGGCATCAGCCTGACGGTCGCCGCCGTGCAGAAAAAAAGTTTCCGCATCTGGATCATTCCGCACACGTTTGGCGTGACGGCGCTGCGCGAAAGGAAGGTTGGCGATGCGGTTAATCTGGAGGCGGATTTGCTTGGCAAATACGTGGAAAAATTTCTTGCGGCGAGAAACTCGATCCGGGAAACCCGAGTTTGAAGACCGAAGTCTTTGCGATCAATGAAGAAATCGCGATTGGTTCATGCACCTTTCAATTGGGCGGCATGAAGATTACCGGGCGTTTCCGTTCCGGTTTTTTTTGAGATGACTGTAGCCGACCAGCTTCCGGCCTTTTTCATCCCAGAGCCGAAAGGTGAATGATTTCAGGCTGGAAAACAATGTGATCGGCTTCACTGCTTGGAACAGCGGGTCGGCCTTGTGGCATTTCTCAAGGTTGTAATTGGGGATGCGCGGACTCAAATGGTGGATGTGGTGGAACCCGATGTTGCCGGAAAACCATTGCAGGACGCGGGGCAGCTTGTAAAAGGAGCTTCCCTGCAACGCCGCCGCAACAAAGCTCCAATCTTCACCGCGCTCCCAGTAAACATCTTCAAATTGATGCTGGACGTAAAACATCCACACGCCCGCGCCGCCGGCAACCATGAGGATGATGAGTTGAATCAGCACATAATCTTTGATGCCGAACACCAGGCTCAACGCCGCCGCCATCGCCAGAATCGCTGCGTTCATCGCATAAACGGAATGCCGCTCCCGCCGGCTGGCCTTGGGCGACGGAAACCGCTGCCGGATGACAAACAGAAACAACGGCGCAATGACAAACAACACAAACGGATTGCGCGCGAGCCGGTAGGCGAATTTTTTCCAGCGCGACGACTCCAGATATTCCTGCACCGTCATGGTCCAGACATCACCCGTGCCGCGCTTGTCGAGATCGCCGGCATTGCTGTGATGGATGGCATGTTCCCAGCGCCAGTGATAATACGGGGTGAAAGTCAGAATACCGGAAAGAAACCCCACCAGATCGTTGGCGGCCCGTGATTTGAAGAACGAGCCGTGGCCGCAATCATGAAATATGATGAACACGCGCACCAACAACGCTCCCGCCAGCACCGCCACCGGCAGCACCAGCCACCACGAAACCGCCAGACACAAATGAATCAAATACCAGCAGCCGGCGTAAGGAACAATCGTGTCAACGATCTGCCACAACGCCCGCCAGGCCGAAGACTTCTGGTATTTGAGGACGATCGCTTTCCAGACGGCATTGTCCGCCTGGCTCTGGGCACCGGTTGAAGCTGCATCATTCATAATTCACATTGCGCTTACCGTCGTTTCAACCATTCAATTTAACACAATTTCCAACCGCGGCAATTTTGGAAGGGAATAAATCTGCTCTAGCGCTTGTGTCGATCACTCATGTTCAAGATGGTGGAGGCGGCGGGAATTGAACCCGCGTCCCAAGCAGACCAACCAGCCGCGACTACATGCTTATCCCGGATAATTTTTTCTGCTATGCGATGGCGTCCGGGCTCGAATCGCACTGCCTAGTCCGCATGATAAGATCTTGACCGGCAACGCGCGGTCTCCGCCGCCGGTCATGCCTGCTGTTGCGTCCGTCCACCGTAGCAGGTGTCCAGTGGCGAACGTCGTGGCACTTAGGCCGCGAGAGCTAGTTCTTGATTAGCTGTTTTGTTTTGGTCCGATTTTTTACGAGGCCAACGAACCATCCTCGGCATGCCGCCTCTGGCGTGTTCACATGGTCGAAACCAGTGCGCCCCCATCCAAAATTTTCGGCAACTCCATAATCCGCCAATTAAACCCTCCGGTCAAGCCAATGAAATCCCTGTTCCCGCCAACCGCAACCGTGTTTCGTCTGGCGTTGACGCAAGCCCTAGTTTCGCCTTAGAAAATCCGACCGGAACAGCCCCGCTTCCCGCCGGAAGCGCCTCCGTTCCGACTGGAATTGCTGTCATTCCAACAGGAACAGCTCTGCTTCCTGTGCCACCACTTCCATTCTAGCCGGAAACATCCTGATTCCTGCTGGAAGCACCGCCATGCCGGTTGGAATTGTCGCGCTTCCGACCGGAACAGAAGGGCTTCAAGGTGGAATAGAAGCAATTCCGGCTGGAAGCCATCCAATTCCGACGGGAAAGGGAGCAATTACAGCCAGAAAATATTGCAGTCAATTCATAATCAGCATGTTACGGTTTTGCGCCTGCAGCGGAAATGGGCGAATTTAGTGGATTCCTCTTTGCCAAGAACGAAAAAAACGCGGCCGGAATTGCTTCCAGCCGCGTTCTGATTTCTCGGTTCCTCGATATTTTACGGATGACTTAATATCCGCCCATGCCGCCCATGTCGCCCATGCCGCCGCCGTGGCCGCCGCCGGGTGCCGGCTTGTCTTTTTCCGGCATGTCGGTGATGAGGCATTCGGTGGTCAGCAACAGACCGGCGATGCTCGCCGCGTTCTGGAGCGCGCTGCGCGTGACCTTCTTCGGGTCAACGATGCCGGCTTTCACGAGATCTTCGTAATTGCCCGTGGCGACGTTGTAACCTTCGTTGCCCTTGGCCTTTTTGACCTTGTCAACGATCACGCTGCCTTCTTCGCCGGCGTTCGCAGCGAGCGAACGGAGCGGTGATTCGACGGCGCGCTTGACGATGCTGATGCCGATGGTCTCGTCCTCGTTGGAACCCTTGACGGCTTCGATGGCCGCGATGCAGCGGATGAGCGCCACACCACCACCAGCGACGATGCCTTCTTCGACGGCCGCGCGGGTTGCGTGCAACGCGTCTTCCACGCGCATTTTCTTTTCCTTCATTTCGCTCTCGGTCGCGGCGCCGACGTTGACGACGGCCACGCCACCGGCGAGCTTCGCCAGGCGTTCCTGCAATTTTTCACGGTCGTAATCGCTCGTGGTTTCCTCGATCTGGCGGCGGATCTGGTTCACGCGGCCCTGGATGTCGCTGTTCTTGCCGGAACCTTCGACGATCGTGGTGTTTTCCTTGTCAATCATGACGGTCTTCGCGCGGCCGAGGTCGGTGAGTTCCACCGTCTCGAGCTTGATGCCGAGGTCTTCGGTGATGAACTTGCCGCCGGTTAGCACGGCGATGTCTTCCAGCATGGCTTTGCGGCGATCGCCGAAGCCCGGAGCCTTCACGGCGCAGACGTTGAGCGTGCCACGGAGTTTGTTCACGACGAGGGTCGCGAGCGCTTCGCCTTCGACTTCTTCGGCGATGATGAGCAAGCGGCTTGCCGGAGCGCGCGGCTTTTTCAAGCAGCGGCAGCATGTCCTTCAAATTGCTGATCTTCTTTTCGAAAATCAAAATGTAAGGCTCTTCCAGCTTGGCTTCCATCGTCTCGGCGTTCGTGACGAAATACGGCGAGAGATAGCCCTTGTCGAACTGCATGCCTTCGACCACTTCGAGCGTCGTCTCGATGGACTTCGCTTCTTCCACCGTGATCGTGCCGTCCTTGCCGACCTTGTCCATCGCGTCGGCGATGATGTCGCCAATCGTGGTGTCCCAGTTGGCGGAAACGGTCGCGACCTGCTTGATTTCTTCCTTGTCCTTGACCTTCTTGGAGATCTTGTCGAGGTGGCCGACCGCGGCTTCCACGGCCTTGTTGATGCCGCGCTGGATGCCGATCGGGTTCGCGCCGGCGGTGACGAACTTCAAGCCTTCGCGATAAATCGCCTCGGCCAGAACCGTCGCCGTCGTGGTGCCGTCGCCGGCGATGTCGCTGGTCTTGCTCGCGACTTCGCGGACCATCTGGGCGCCCATGTTTTCGTAGGGGTCTTCCAGTTCGATTTCCTTCGCGACCGTGACACCGTCCTTGGTCACCGTCGGGGAGCCGAATTTTTTGTCAATGACGACGTTGCGGCCTTTCGGTCCGAGCGTCGCGACAACCGCCTTGGTGAGCTTGGAAACTCCGCGCAGAATCGCCTGCCGGGCCTGCTCGTCGAATATCAATTGTTTAGCTGCCATAATATTTTATTAGTTCTTGGTTAAATGTTGTTGGTTGAAAATTATTCAAGGATCGCGACCAGGTCGTCCGAGTTGAAAATCTTGTATTCCTTGCCGTCAATCTTGATTTCCGTGCCGCCGTATTTGGAGACGAGCACGCGGTCGCCCTTCTTGACTTCAAAGGGGACTTTTTTGCCGTCGTCATTGGTCTTGCCCGTGCCGAGCGCGACGACGATGCCTTCCTGCGGTTTTTCCTTGGCGGTGTCGGGGATGATGATGCCGCCCTTTTTGGTTTCCTTCTCTTCGACGGGTTCAACGAGAATCCGGTCGCCGAGCGGTTTGATGTTCAATGCCATATTTGTTCTTTGTTTTGGTTGTTGTTTTGTTGACTGCTTAATTAACTCCCGGTCCGCACTCGCGGCGGGAAAATTGTAAATGGAAAGTGCGGAAGAAATTTTGGTTTCTCCCGCACTCGTAATTATTTCTTCTCGTCCACGACTTCCGCGTCAATCACGCCTTCGTCCTTCTTTTCCTCGGACTTCGGCGCTTCGCCTTGCGGCTGGCCACCGGCTGCGCCGGCACCCTGCTGCGCCTTTTCCGCCTGCGCCTTCGCGGCGGCGGCCTTGTAAAGCTCCGCGCCCACGGCCTGCCACGCCTCATTGAGCTTCTCGCTCGCGGACTTGATGGCGGCGGCGTCGCTGCCTTTCAACGCCTCCTTCACCGCGTTCATCGCCGTTTCGATCTTGCCCTTGTCGTCGCCGGAAATCTTGTCCGCGTTGTCCTTGATCAATTTCTCGGTGCGATACACGGCGTTGTCCGCCTCGTTGCGCGTCTGGATTTCTTCCAGCTTGGCCTTGTCCTCGTCCGCGTGCGCCTCGGCGTCCTTGCGCATCTTCTCGACTTCGTCCTTCGAGAGACCGCTGCTGGCCGTGATGGTGATCTTCTGTTCCTTGCCGGTGCCAAGATCCTTCGCGCCGACGTGCAAAATGCCGTTGGCGTCAATGTCGAATGTCACTTCGATCTGCGGCACGCCGCGCGGGGCCGGCGGAATGTCCGCGAGCTGGAAGCGGCCGATGGTCTTGTTGTCCTTGGAAAACTGGCGTTCGCCCTGGAGCACGTGAATCTCGACGCCCGGCTGGTTGTCGCTGGCGGTGGAGAAAATTTCCGATTTGCGCGAGGGAATCGTGGTGTTGCGCTCGATCAATTTCGTGAACACGCCGCCCAGCGTCTCGATGCCGAGCGACAACGGCGTCACGTCGAGCAGGAGCACGTCCTTGACCTCGCCCTTGAGCACGCCGCCCTGAATGCCGGCGCCGATGGCGACAACTTCGTCAGGATTCACGCCCTGATGCGGCTGTTTATTGACGAGTGATTGTGCGCCGTCTCCACGACGCGCGGCATGCGCGTCATGCCGCCGACCAGCACGAGTTCGTCAATCTTCGCGGCTTCGATGCCGGCGTCTTTCAAGCACGCCTTCACCGGCGCGATGGTGCGCTCGAACAATTTGTCCGTAAGCTGCTCCATCTTGGCGCGGGTGAGATTTTTCTGGATGTGCTTCGGCCCGCTGGCGTCCGCCGTGATGAACGGCAAATTGATGTCGTAGCTCTGCGAGCTGGACAGCGCGATCTTGGCTTTTTCGGCTTCTTCCTTGATGCGCTGGAGCGCGTCGGGCTGCTTGCGGAGATCCATGCCGGATTCTTTTTTGAATTCGTCGAGAATCCAGTCCATCAGCAAATTGTCCCAGTCGTCGCCGCCAAGGTGCGTGTCGCCGTTCGTGGCCTTCACTTCAAACACGCCGTCGCCGATTTCCAAGACTGAAATATCAAACGTGCCGCCGCCCAAATCGTAAACGGCGATCTTTTCGTCCTTCTTCTTGTCGAGGCCGTAAGCGAGCGAGGCGGCGGTCGGCTCGTTGATGATGCGCAGCACTTCGAGCCCGGCGATGCGGCCGGCATCCTTCGTGGCCTGCCGCTGCGAGTCGTTGAAATAAGCGGGCACGGTGATGACGGCCTGCGTGATTTTTTCGCCGAGGCGCGTTTCGGCGTCGGCTTTCAGCTTGGAAAGAATCATCGCGGAAATTTCCGGCGGCGAAAACTGCTTCGGCTTGCCGTCCACTTCCACTTCGATGGCGGCATCGCCGTTGCTGGCCTTGACGACCTTGTAAGGCACGCGTTTGATTTCTTCGCCGACCTCGTCAAATTTGCGGCCCATGAAGCGCTTCACGGAATAAACCGTGTTGCGCGAATTGGTGACGGCCTGGCGTTTCGCCGCGTCGCCGACGATGCGCTCGCCGCTCTTGGTGAACGCCACGACCGACGGTGTGGTGCGCTTGCCCTCGGAATTTTCGAGGACGAGCGGTTCGCCGGAGTCCATGACGGCCATGCAGGAGTTCGTCGTGCCTAAATCAATGCCTAAAACTTTTCCCATAAAATTGGTTGGATAAAATTGTTTCGATTTAACCGCCGGCTTTTCTAGCGCAATATTGGTGCCGAACCGCAGCGAATGGCAATAATCTGATGGAAGTATTGAAATCAAAGGGCGAAACCAGAATCAGCTCGGCACCCTGCCAATCTTAAAACTGTGCCACTCGTGGCACAATGGCACAGCCGGACACCGATTGGCGCAGATTGCGTGGCGCAGTCAGGAACGGGATTATGCACATCGCAAGTGTAGCTGCGCCAAAGTTCCAAACGATGGCTCACTTGCGGATTTTTACTTCGTTTTCCGCTTGGCGGGCTTCTTTTTTGGCTTCACCTTCAGCACGCGGCGCATCAAATCGTCGAACGCCGGTTCAGGCTTCCATTTTGGCAACTTTGTTTTCAACGCCATGATTATACCAAAAATTTTAACTCGGTTCAATCATCAGTTTGGATTGACGCGAAGTTTGATTCACGCAAGGATTGCAAATCGTGCAATTCAAACCATCAGACTTCATTGCTTGGGCTGGCGTCATTCTTGGAGGGCTTATTGCGATGAAAAAGCCTAAAAAAGTCATTGGATGGTTTTTAATCGTGGCTTCCGGTGGATATTTATTGATTGCCATTTTTACATCAGATTCCGAAAAGTCTGACAGTCACAATCAAACTGCAACTTCATCGGGTAATAATTCTCCGGCTGTAAACCAATCGGCAACTACATCTGGCAGCAATGATACGGTAAAAACTCAGCGCAGTTGCTGGACGATTAGTTGACATGCAAATTGAAATCCTTATCGAAAAAAATGTTTTAAAGCGGCGCAAATTTAAAAACTCACGCTGACAAACTTTAGTCAGATTTTACTAGCCAAGAAATTTTACCGTGTGCCGCCTTGAAGTAAGTTTTTCGGGCGACGATACATCAGCCGTTTGCCAGTAGATTTTTTCAAACCTGCGACAAGCCGTTCACCACTGTTCAAATCGCGGTGATTCCATCGGAACGAAAACTCATCGCAATAACGCGGCAAATGTTCCTTGCTGACATGATGGAACGAGCCATAAATGCCACGCTTTAGAAGTGAGAAAAACGATTCGCATGTGTTTGTGTGGCTCACCGTGCCGTCATCATTATGGCGGGCGTATTCCTTCACATGATGATTCACACGGTCATGCCGCCTGAATCCGCGTAAAATCGGACGATACATTCCAGCCTGATCTGTATTCACAATGGAGTTCGGGTCTGCATTTACACCGACGAACAAACGTAGATTTTTCTGCGTGACGGGCTGCATTACCTGTGTCCTCACTCCGCCAGTGCGATTCACCGGCGCGACCACGGGAACTTTTTCCGAACCTCTGCGAAATCCCTGAACTGGCCGTTCCTGTTTCTCGCTTTTGCGCGGGAGTGCATTAACGTAGGTCTCATCTATTTCCAGAGTGCCTTTCATCTGTTCGCCGCTGATGTCTTTCATGGCGTGCCGGATTTTGTGCATCATCATCCAAGCCGAGCGGTAACTGCCAAGCGGTAGATTCTGCTGAATCCAAAGTGCGCTGATGCCTTTCTTGGCCGTGCTAATCAGATACCAAGCGACGAGCCATTTGCGGAGCGGAATATGCGAATCCTCGAATATCGTGCCTACCGTCACCGTAAATTCCTTGTCGCATTTCGCACAGCGATGAAGCCCTTCGCGGATTTTCTTTTCCTTGTGGGCTTTGATTTTCCAAATGGATTTCGCATCGGCATTTTTGCAATGCGGGCATACCGCGCCATTCGGCCAAAGCAGCCTTTCAAGATATTCCCGCGCCGTTAAGTCGGTGTTGAAATACTGATTGATGTTGTCCAGCGTAATTTTGCTCGGCGTTTCTAAAATTTCACTTTTCATGCCCCGAATATGCCATTTATCTCAACACTTGTCAAGTGCATAATCCCGGTCAGGAATCGCGCGACGAACGCGAAGGTTGCGACGGAAGCAAGAGCAAACAGAATATTCCCCTTCGCCACCTTCGCGTTCTTTGCGCGACAATTTATTTGCTCCCAGGTTTGACGGCGGGAGTCTTTGCCAAGTCAGGCGGAAGATGGTTCGGATCAAACGTCTCAACTCGGAGCGCAATCAGGCTGACGGTCGGCACGCCGAGGTTCCCCGCTCCATTGGAACGGTCCACCACCATCGCCACGCCGGCGACGATGCCGCCGTTGGCGCGGATGATGTCAATGGTCTCCTGCACGCGGCCGCCCTTTGTTACGACATCCTCGACGACGAGGATTTTTTCACCGGGAGCAATCTTGAATCCGCGCCGCAGGACGAGCTTGCCGTCCTCCTTTTCCACGAAGATGAACCGCACGCCAAGCTGCCGTGCCACTTCCTGGCCGATGACCAGCCCGCCCATCGCCGGCGAAACAACCGTGACCGCGCCGAGTGATTTCACCTTTACCGCCAGCGTCGCGCCGAGTTTTTCGACGACGGGCATTTGCTGAAGCGCGAGCGCGCACTGGAAAAATTGCCGGCTGTGCAGCCCGCTGCGAAGGATGAAATGGCCTTCGAGCAGCGCGCCGCTGTCGCGGAAAACCTGGAGGACTTGATCTTGTGTCATCGCCGTAGTTTCAAGTTTCAGGTTTCAAGTTTCAAACTTTTTTGCAAACTTCGTGCGTGCCGAAGTGGATCAAATTTCTCATCGCCGTCCTGCTGCTGCCGGTTTGCGCCGGCGCGGCGCGGACACTGTGGCTCGTGCTGCGGGCCGGTTACGGCGCAGACACGGTCTGGATTCCGCTGCTCGCCGGCGCGGCGTGCTGGGTCGTAATTTTTTTCCTGCTGCCGAAACCGATGTGGATTTACGTCTTCGGCCATGAGCTGACGCACGCGCTGTGGACGTGGCTGTTCGGCGGCGAGGTGAAAAAAATGAAGGTCACCTCGAAAGGCGGCCATGTTGTCATCTCCAAAACCAATTTCGTCATCGCGCTCGCGCCGTATTTTTTCCCGCTCTACGCCGTCCTCGTCATCGGCATGTTCGCGCTGGGAAATCTGCTCTGGAACTGGCACGGCTATCTAGTCTGGTTCCATTTGTGCCTCGGTGCGGCGTATGCGTTCCACGTCACGCTGACGTGCCACACGCTGCAAACGCGCCAGTCGGACATAATGTCGCAGGGTTATTTGTTTTCGGCGGTAGTCATTTTTCTCGGCAATGCCGGCGTGCTGCTGTTCGGAATTCCCCTGCTCACGCGGCGGCCGGAAATTCTCAAAATCGTTAGCCTTTGGTGCGGTGAAACCGGGCGGGTTTTTCTGTGGCTGCACCAGTTGTTTTGAGCCCGCCAAAATTTGTTTGTAATTCAGTCTTGAAATGCGACCGCGTTTGGATTCATCCTCACGGCAGTTATGGATTTAGCCGACATCTTGGGACGCGAACAAATCGTGCCCGAACTGAAAGCGACGAATCGCTGGGAGGCGATTGACGAGCTCATCGGCAACTTGGTGGCCACCGGCAAAATCCAGCCCGGCGACCGAGACGCCGTGACCGCCGCCGTCAAAAAGCGCGAAACCTCAATGTCCACGGGCATCGGCTTCGGCATCGGCATTCCGCACGCCTCGACCGATTTGATTTTTGAGGTCGTCGGCGCGCTCGGCCGATCCGGCAAGGGCGTCAGCTTCGACGCGCTCGACAACCAACCGGTGAAGCTCGTCATGCTTTTTTTGGTGCCGCAGGGTCAGTTTCAAAAACATCTCCACACGCTCGCCAACATCGCGAAGCTGCTGCACAAGGCCGATTTTCGCGAAGCCCTTGAAAAATCCCCCGACGCCGACGCCATGCTCGCCGTCATCCGCGAACACGGGAAAAAATAATTCACGTTTCGTTAAATGGTTGAACGGTTGAATCGTTGAACCGTTCCCGGTATTCTCCCAGTTCAACGATTTAACAATTCAACGATTCAACGAACTTGCTTCCGCACAAACAAATTGAACTGAAATTGCAGGCCGCCGCCCGCAAAATTCTTCCAGACGCGGAGGCTTCAACCATTTTGGTCCGGCCTTGTCCCGATCCGAAATTTGGCGATTATCAGTGCAATGCGCTGATGTCGCTCGCCAAAACGCGGAAATTGAATCCGCGCCAGCTGGCGGCGGACGTGCTGGCAAAACTGGACGTTTCCGATATTTGTGAAAAGGTGGAAATCGCCGGCGCGGGCTTCCTTAATTTCCGGCTGAAAAATTCCACCCTCGCCCTTTCTCTCGAAGCCGCCGCGCGCGGCGAACATTTGTTTTTTGAAAAGGTGGAAAAGCCGAGAACCGTCGTCATTGATTTCAGTTCGCCGAATGTCGCCAAGCCGATGCACGTCGGCCACATCCGCTCCACCGGCATCGGCGACGCGCTCCAGCGCACGCTGCGCCTGCTCGGCCACCGGGTCATCAGCGACAACCACATCGGCGACTGGGGCACGCAGTTCGGAAAACTGCTCCTTGGCTGGAAGCAAATTCTGGATCGGTCCGCGCTCGAACGCGACGCCATCGCCGAACTTGAACGGCTTTACAAGGTCATCAACACCGAATGCGACTCGAATCCCGCGCGGCTTGAAGAAGCAAAATCCGAACTGGTGAAACTCCAGGCCGGCGACGCGGAAAATGTTTCCATCTGGAAGGAAATGATCCAGCTCTCGCAAATCCAGTTCGACGCAATTTACGCGCGGCTCGGCGTCAAATTTGATTTTGCGCTCGGCGAAAGTTTTTACAACCCGTGGCTGGGCGAAGTCGTCAACGATTTGCTAAATCACGGCATTGCGCGCGAAAGCGAAGGCGCGGTCGGCGTGTTCAGCGACGGCTCGCTGCCGCCGAAAGCAGACCCGTTTCTCGTCCATCGCGATGGCGAATGGGTGGCCGATCCCGCGCTTGTGCGCAAAAGTGACGGCGGCTTCAATTACACGACCACCGACCTGGCGACGATTGATTACCGGCTCAAAACCTGGTCGCCGCAGGAAATCATTTACGTCGTGGACGACCGGCAGTCCGGGCACTTCAAGAAATTGTTTCTCATATTCGCGCGCTGGAAGGCGGAGGCGGCGAAAAACACGAAGCTGGTCCATGTCGGCTTTGGAAAAATTCTTGGCGACGACGGCAAACCGTTCAAGACGCGCTCCGGCGACACGGTGAAGCTGGGCGATTTGCTGGACGAGGCCGAAGAGCGCGCTTTCAAGATTGTTTCTGAAAAGAGCGCTGAACTGCCCGAGGCGCAGCGGCGCGAAATCGCGCGGGTCGTCGGCCTCGGCGCGGTGAAATACGCCGACCTGCTGCCGAACCGCCAGAGCGACTATGTTTTCAACTGGGACAAGATGCTGGCGTTGCAAGGCAACACCGCGCCTTATTTGCAATATGCCTACGCGCGCATTCGCAGCATTTTCAGAAAGGCAGAATCCTCCTCATTCTCATCCTCGTCCTCAAAAAGTGACGATGAGGATGAGAACGAGCATGAGGAGAATAAAACAATTGTTCTGGCCGCGCCAGAGGAAATTGCGCTGGCGAAGCATCTGCTGAATTTCGGGTTGACGCTGGAGGCGGTGGCGGAGGAATACCGCCCGAATTTTCTGTGCAATTATGTGTTTGAGCTGGCGGGGAAGTTCACGGGTTTTTACGAAAATTGTCCGGTGCTGAAGGCGGAAGGCACGACGCGCGAATCACGGCTGGCACTGTGCGATTTGACGGCGCGCGTTTTGAAGCTGGGCCTCGACGTTCTGGGAATCGAAGCCGTGGAGCAGATGTGACTCAACTCAACCGCATCGGCATGACGACATAGAGGAACGGGCCGTTGATCTTCAAGACGCCCGGGCTCAATTCGTCAATCAACTCGAAGAACACCTCGTCCTCGCTCAACGCCGCCAGCGCGTCAATCAGGTAGCGCGGATTGAAGGCGATGGCCATTTCCTTGCCCTTGTAATTAACCGCCAGCGTTTCGCGCGCCTCGCCGACTTCCGGCGAGTTGGCGGTGATGGCCAGATTGTTTTTTCCGAAGGTGAGCTTGACGGAGTTCGCCTTTTCGCTGGTCATGATCTCGGCGCGGCGCAGCGCCTGCAAAAATTCCTCGCGATTGAGCGGGATGCGCTCCTTGGCCTCGCCGGGAATCACCTGCTTGTAATTCGGGTAATTCCCCTCGATTAATTTAGTAACGAGCAGCACGGAAAATCCCTTGTCGTCCTTGAGCGCAAACGACGCCTGGTTTTCGCCAAACTTGATTTCCACGTCGCCCTTGTCCTGCAACAGGCGGTTCAATTCGTTCACCGCTTTCGCCGGAACAATAAATTCGCCGCTGCTTTTTTCCGAGATTTCCACTTCCTCGTCCACCAGCGCCAGCCGTCGGCCGTCGGTGGCCACGAGCGTCATCTTGCCTTCCTTGAGGCTGATGAAAATTCCGTTTAGAACGTAGCGGGATTCGTCGGTGGAAACGGCAAAGGAGGTCTTCTTCATCATCGCCCGGATGTTTTCCTGCTGGAGCGCGACCTTCTTGTCGTCCTTGAATTTTGGCTGCGGTGGAAATTCATCCGCTCCAAGACCGTTTATTTTATAAAACGACGAGCCGCTGCGGATGGCGGTGATGTTTTTTTCGTCGGTCTCGATTTCAATCTCGTTTCCATTCAATTCGCGCACGATGCCAAACAACTTCTTCACCGGCACGGTCGTCGCGCCTGGCTTGTTCACCTTGGCCTCGACGGAGCACGCCACCGTCACGTCCAGATCGGTGGCGGTGAACTCGACGCGGTTTTTATCGGCGCGAATCAGCACGTTGGACAAGATCGGCAGCGTGGTGCGCGTGCTGACGACATTTTGGACGGCTTGCAGGCCGGCGAGGATCTGTTCTTTGGAGATCGTGAGGTTCATGTTTGGTTAATAGTAAATTCTTTTCTAAAAAACTCTTATTATTAAGGGCTGTGAATAAGGCAAACAACTCCGCGTGTCAAGGCGGGCACAGTGTTTTTTGCATCAAGAGTCATCGCGCAAGTGAGGTTAAAGAAAATGGAAAAATTTGAAAGTTAAAGTTGTTCGCGTTGTTGGCCGGCTATTCACAGACAGTGAGCCGCTTATTTGCCGAGTTGTGCGCGGCGGATGATTTCCGGCAAGGCCACGCAGACAAAATCAACTTCTTCCAGCGTCGAATCACGGCCAAGAGAAAAACGGACGAGCGAATTTGCGAGTTTAATCTTACCAATTGCCAAAATGACGTGCGACGGCTCGATGGAACCCGAAGAACACGCCGAACCGCTCGATGCGCAAATGCCTTCGACATCCAATCCCGCCAGAAGCGCGATGCTGTCCGCGCCGCGCACGACGAATGAAACCGTGTTAGCCAGCGAAAGTTCGCGAGGACTGACCAGTTCACAGCCGTCAATTTTTTCAATTTTCGCCGTCAGTTTGTCCGCGAGCGGTTTCAATTTAAATTTTGAAAAAACCGGCGGCTTGGCAAATTTTTCCAAGGAAGCAACCAAACCGGCAATTCCAGCCAGGTTTTCCGTCCCAGCCCGCCGCTCGTTTTCGTGTCCGCCGCCAAAAAAAAGCGGATCAGGATGCAGCGGAGACTTGACCCAAAGCAAACCCGCGCCTTTTGGGCCGTGAAACTTGTGCGCGCAGACGGAAACCAAATCCGCGTTGAACTGGGCGAAGTTTTCAAACGGCTCCTTGCCAAACCATTGAACCGCATCCGTGTGAAAAAAAATTCCGCGCTCGCGGCAAACCGCGCCAAGCTCGGCCACCGGCTGGATCGTGCCGATTTCATTGTTCGCGGCCATGACGGAGACGAGAACCGTGTCCACCCGAATCGCCTTCTTCAAATCATCAACCGAAACGCGGCCTTCGGAATTCACCGGCAAACGCGTGACCGCAAACCCCTCTTTTTCTTCCAGGTAATCGAACGATTGCAAAACCGCGTCATGCTCGACGGCGGAAGCGATCAAATGCCGGCCTTTCGGCTTGAGCGCGCGCGCGGTGCCGAAGATGGCGAGGTTGTTTGCCTCCGTTCCGCCGCTGGTGAAAATGATTTCGCTCGGCTTCGCGCCGAGAAATTTTGCCGCGCGGTCGCGCGCATCGTCCAGCAACGCGCGCGCTTTTCTGCCGACGTGATGAACGCTCGAAGGATTGCCCCAGACTTCGCCGAGGAACGGCAGCATTGCCTCGCGCACCGCCGGGTCCAGCGGCGTGGTGGCGTTGTAATCGAAATAAATGGTTCGCGGCATCAAGTTGCAATTTCAGATTTACGATTTACGATTCACGCGGGTTGTTCAAAGCGGAGCCAATCGTAAATCGTAAATCGTAAATCGTAAATGAAAACGCGGGTGAAAATTTGCGGCGTCACCAATGTCGCCGATGCGCTGGATGCCGCCGGGGCCGGCGCGGACATGATCGGGCTGAATTTTTATGAAAAAAGCCCGCGCTATCTCACGCTCGCGGCGGCTGCGGAAATTGCCCGCGCGCTGCCGCCGTTCGTGCAGCGCGTCGGCGTCTTTGTGAATCCGGCGGAGGAATTTGTAACGCGCGCCATCGGTGAATGCGGCATGAACCTGCTGCAATTTCACGGCGACGAGACCTCGGAATTCTGCACGCAGTTCGGCTTGATGAGCCTGAAAGCCGTGCGCGTGCGCGACGCGGAATCGCTGGAACAACTGGCAAATTTTCAGACGGACGCGTTCCTGCTCGACGCGTATTCCAGCGGCGGGCTGGGCGGCACGGGCGAAAAATTCAACTGGGAACTGGCGGTGGCGGCGCAAAAATTCGGCAAGCCGATTTTTCTCGCGGGCGGGCTGACGCCGGAAAACGTCGCGGCGGCGGTGAGGCGAGTCCAGCCGTTCGCCGTGGATGTTTCCAGCGGCGTGGAATCCGCGCCCGGAAAAAAAGACGCCGCGAAAGTCCGCGCATTCATCCAAGCCGTCCGTCAGGCTGACCCAAAATGAAACGCATCGCCGTTTATTGCGGATCGAACAAGGGCGTCCGCCCGGAATATGCCGCGGCGGCGGAACAGCTTGGCGCCGTGCTGGCGCGCGAAAAAATTGAGCTGGTTTACGGCGGCGGCATGGTGGGATTGATGGGCGCGGTGGCCAACGCCGTGCTGGAACACGGCGGCCATGTCATCGGCGTGATTCCCGAAAAGCTGGTCATCAAGGAAGTCGTCCACGAGCAACTGCCGGATTTGCGCGTCGTGAAAACGATGCACGAACGCAAGGCGCTGATGGCGGAATTATCCGACGGGTTCATCGCGCTGCCCGGCGGCTACGGCACGTTCGAGGAATTTTTCGAGGTCCTCGCGTGGAGCCAGCTCGGCTGGCACCAGAAGCCGTTCGGATTTTTTGATGTGAACGGCTTTTATCGCGGGCTGCTGGAGTTTTTGGACCACACAACGCGGGAAGGTTTTATTCGCGCGCAGCACCGTAAACTGGTGATTGCGGAACCGGACGTGGAAAAATTATTGCAGCGGATGAAAAACTATCAGCCGTCAGGCGAGGTGAAGTGGGTCAAATAAATCTTTGCGCCCTGCGTGCCTTTGCATGAAAATTAAACCATGAGCGCAGTTGCCAATTTGAATTTACCCGACGCCCAAGGCCATTTCGGTCCTTACGGAGGACGTTATGTGCCGGAGACGTTGATGCACCCGTTGCAAGAGTTGGAGGCCGAATACTTTCGCGCCCAGCACGATCCCGAATTTCAAAAGGAGTTAAGCTATTACCTCACGGAATTTGCCGGCCGGCCCACGCCGCTTTATTATGCCGAGCGGCTCACCAAGGAACTCGGTGGCGCGAAGATTTATCTCAAGCGCGAGGATTTGAACCACACCGGCTCGCACAAGATCAACAACTGCCTTGGACAAATCCTCATCGCCAAGCGCATGGGCAAGACCCGCATCATCGCCGAGACCGGCGCTGGGCAGCACGGCGTCGCCTCCGCCACCGTCGCCGCGATGTTCGGGATGAAATGCGTCATCTACATGGGCGCGGTGGATTGCCAGCGGCAGGAACTCAACGTCTATCGCATGAAAATGCTCGGCGCGGAAGTCGTGCCGGTTCACGCGGGACAAAAGACCTTGAAGGAAGCCGTCAACGAAGCCATGCGCGACTGGGTGACGAACCTCCGCAACACGCATTACATTCTCGGCACGGCTTACGGCGCGCATCCCTATCCGGTGATGGTGCGGAATTTCCAGCGCATCATCGGCGACGAGGCGCGCGCGCAGATTTTGGAAAAGGAAAAGCGCCTGCCGGACATGCTCATCGCCTGCGTCGGCGGCGGCTCGAACGCCATCGGCCTGTTTTATCCGTTCCTCGACGACCAATCCGTGAAGCTCGTCGGCGTGGAAGCCGGCGGACTCGGCATCAAGCCCGAGCAGCACGCGGCGCGGTTTCAAGGCGGCTCGCTCGGCGTGTTGCAAGGCACGCGCAGCTACATTTTGCAGGACGAATTCGGCCAGATCCAATCCACGCACAGCGTCAGCGCCGGACTCGATTACGCCGCCGTCGGGCCGGAACACGCGTGGCTGCGCGACGCCAGCCGCGCCGAATACACCTACGCCACCGACGACCAGGCGCTCGCCGCCTTCATGAAACTCGCGCGGCTGGAAGGCATCATCCCCGCGCTGGAAAGCGCCCACGCCGTGGCCGAGTGCATGGTGCGCGCGCCGAAGCTGGGCAAGGACGCGCTCATCATCGTGAACCTCTCCGGCCGCGGCGACAAAGACGTGGCGCAAGTGGCGGCGAAGGTGAAGCTGGAAATGCCGAAGTGAGATGCCTGAACCAATTCAAATCTATCGCTATTTGGATTCTGACGCAGCTTTGAAAACGCTTGTCAGTGGGGTTTTCAAAGTAGGGAAAATTTCCAGCTTCAATGATCCATTTGAATGGCAATTCGGCGTCAATCAAACGAACCACGAAGATTTACCAAAAATAGAATTTCTCGTCAGTCGCTCCGTCAGCGATTTGATTCGCAAATAGGTGTCTTGTGTTTCAGTAAATCTATAAAAGACCCTGTTCTTTGGTCTCTCTATGCTGAAAAACATCATGGAGTGGCGTTCGAGTTGAGACATGATTGGACGCCCAAAGAATTATTGCACATGTCTTATTCGAACCAGCGCCCGCAAGTAGATGTTCAAAAAATACATGAGTTTGCAGTGGCAAATTCTTGGGAGACGGAATTTGTCGAATACATAAAACCGATAATTGCCCGCTTCATAGAACAGAAATCAGAAAGCTGGAGGTTTGAAAATGAATGTAGGTTGACCGTTCACGTCAAAAATCCAAATCACTGCCAAGAGCACAACGGAATTCCTTACTGGCCAATCCCGAAAAGTGATCTCACGCGAGTAATTTTGGGTTTTCGTTGCCCATTGCAAGAAACGCAGGTTAGAAAACTTTTAGACATGAATGGATTTGACGACACCGAGGTTACAAGAGCAAAAATGTGTTCAGAAACTTACGCGATACTCTGCTAAAATTGGCGGAAGAAGTCCGCAAATATCACATCCCCGATTTCTCGAACTGGAAGAACCACGACGCCTTTGAACGCGCCTGACTGTCGGTTTTTGACCACCCACAAGGGGTCGGAGCCGTCCAAACCCGGTTTTTAGCCGGTTTTTCACGATTTTTTGGCCGTCCGACGCGGTTCCCGGCCAAATTGACGCCTTTCCCGCGCTTCCGTCGCCATTCCCGCATCGTCCGACACGATTCCCGCCTCTTCCGTCGTCGTTCCCGGTCAAAATTACCCGACTTCCCGGTCTTCCATCGCGGTTCCCGCATGGTCCGACGCCTTTCCCGGTCGGTCCGCCACGTTTCCCGGGTCGTCCGACGGCGTTCCCGCCTGTTCCGTCACCGTTCCCGCCCCGCCCGACGCTCTTCCCGGTTCATACGGCAGGCTTTCCCGTTTGCCCAACGCCTCTCCCGCATCGTCCGACGACGTTCCCGAATGGTCCGTCGCCCTTCCCGAACCATCCATCATCATTCCCGGGTGGTCCGTCAGGTATTCTTGAATCGGCCGAAATGGTTCCCGGATGAATGGAGGCGAGGCCGGAATGGCTTGGCGGTCAATCTTCCTCCACCTCCTGCGGCTGGTGGGTGATGATGCGGGCGCTGCGGCGGTTGGAGAAATAGGAATACGCCCATTGGAACAGCACGGCGGTGCGGTTGCGGAAGCCGACCAGGAAAATCAGGTGGACGAACAGCCACGCCAGCCACGCCGGGTAGCCGGACAGTTTGAGTTTGCCCATCTGCGCGACGGCGGCGGAACGGCCGATGGTCGCCATCGTGCCTTTGTCCCAATACTTGAACGGCGGGCGCGGCGGCGGATTCGCGCCGGCGTTGAGTTCGGCCTTGATGATTTTGGCGACGTGTTTGCCCATCTGCATGGCGGCGGGCGAAACGCCGGGAACGGGTTTGCCGTCGGCCTTCAGCACGAGCGCCATGTCGCCGATGGCAAAAATTTCCGGGTGGCCGGGCAGGCTCAAATCGGGATTCACCTTCACGCGTCCGCCGCGATCCAGTTCGCAGCCGAGTTTTTTGGTGAGCGGCGTGGAGGCGACGCCGGCGGCCCAGACGATGTTGCCGGCCTTGATGATTTTGCCGTTGGCCAGTTCCACGACGCCTTCGCGGATGCTTTTCACCTGGGTGTCGGTCTTGACGTTGACGCCGAGATGAATGAGCTGCCACTTGGCCTTCTCGGAAAGTGACGGCGGCAGATGCGACAGGATGCGCGGCCCGCCTTCGAGCAAAATGACGTGGGCCTGCGCGGGATCAATGCGGCGGAAATCCAAGTTCAAAACCGTGCGGGTCAGCTCGGCGAAGGAGCCGGCGAGTTCCACGCCGGTCGGCCCGCCGCCCACCACGACGATGGTCATGAGCCGGTCGTGTTCGACGGGGTCGGTTTCGCTTTCGGCTTTTTCAAACGCGAACAAAATGCGGCTGCGGAGGCGCAGCGCGTCGTCGAGCGTCTTGAGGCCGGGCGCGAATTGCTCCCATTCGTGGTGGCCGAAGTAACCGGTGTGGCCGCCGAGGGCGAGCACAAGATAGTCGTAGTCCAGCGCGTCCTTTTCGAGGAACACTTTTTTTTGCGCGAGGTCGAAACCGGTCGCCTTGTCGAGCAGCACGGTGATGTCCGGCCGGTTGGACAGGATGCCGCGGATGGGTTGCGCGACGTCCGTGGCGGACAGCGCGCAGGTGGCCACCTGATAGAGCAGCGGCTGGAAGAGATGATGGTTGGTGCGGTCAACGAGCGTGATGCGCGCGTTGGGATGACGAAATTCTTTGCAGAACGTCAGGCCGCCAAAGCCTGCGCCGAGCACGACGATATGAAACTGTTTCTTCTCCTCCTCCACGCCGACAATCTGAATCAAACCAAAAATTTTGCAACAGCAGGTTTAAAACAAATTTGTCAACTTCCATCCGTCGCGTTGCCATGCCATCAGAAATTTTCAGATGGCCGTGTCCACCAGCGGGCCGGCATGGGCTTGGTCGTCCGCCACGGAACGTCCGCCCAGGAAGGCAAAGCCCAGCGTGCCCAGGCTGACGGCGGCAAACAGGCCGACGCATGCGGGCCAGCCGCCCTTCACCCAGAACCACGCCGCCACCATCGTGCCAATGCTTCCGCCGGCGTAATAAAACGTCACATACAATCCCGCCGCCGCCGAGCGCGCGCCGTCCGCGACTTTTCCGGTGAGCACGGTGGCGGACGATTGCGAGACGAAAATGCCGGAAGCAAACACCGTCAGCCCCACGATGACCACCGGCAAAGACGAGGCCAGCGTCAATGCCAGCCCGATTAACGTCGCGCCGATGGACAAAACCGCCATGCGGCGGAAACCGTAACGGTCCAGCAGCCGGCCGGCCAGCGGTGTGACGATACAGCCGATCAGATAAACAAAGAAAACACTGCCGAGCGCAAAAGGGGTCAGATTGAACGGCGGGCGGGCGAGGTGAAAGTTTGCGTAGGTGAAAGCGCCGACGAGCGAGAACAGGATGGTGAAGCCCATGCCGCACACGGCAAGCAGGCGCGGGTTTTTCAGATGCCGCCAGGTATGGCCGAGCGAGTGGAAGACGTGTTTGGCCGGAACAAAGTTCACCGCGAGCGGAAGCCATTGCCGCACGGCGAAGGCGCCGAGCAGGTTCAGGACGCCAAGGACGACGAAGGCCATGCGCCAGTTGAAGTGCGTGGCGATCAGGCCTGTAAGGAACCGTCCGAGGAATCCACCGAACACCGTGCCGCTGACATACGCGGCCATCACGGTGCCGGTGCGTCCGGGAAATTCCTCGTTGATGTAGGCGATGATCACGGCGATGACGCCGGGCACGCACAGCCCTTGAACGGAGCGCCAGAAAATCAGCGTCGGCAGGGTGGATGCCGTGGCGGTGAGCAGCGTGGTGAACGCCATGCCGAAGAGCGCGGGCACGATAACTTTTTTCCGGCCGATGGTTTCCGCGAACAACCCGGTGAACGGTGCCGTGACAGCGACCGCCAGCGTGACCACACCGACCGTGAGGCTGACGGCAAATTCGGAGGCGTGGAAAAGGTTTTTAAAATACGGCAGCAACGGCTGCGTGCAATAGACATTCAGGAATGTGCAGGCCCCGGCAATCATCGCCGCCAAAACGGCCGACACGAAGGATTTTTCAGTTTGCACTGCTGGAACGACCACCGCATTCATAAAGCCTCAATGGTGGGCACAAACCCCGGAAAAGAAAAATCGAAACTGGCCGGCCGTTTTTGTCGCACCTTGGCGGTTGTCTTGAAAAAGCGGATGAGCTAGTGTTATGCCGTGATTTACGACGCGTCATTGGACGAGTTGCTGCAAAAAGTCTGGGATGGCAAGCGCATCAGCGCCGCCGAGGCGCTGCGGCTTTATCATTTGCCGCTGGAGGAACTCGGTGCGCTCGCCGACCGCCGCCGCCAGCTCGCCAAGGCTGCTGCCTACGACGGTCGCGGCAACGAGATAGTCACTTACAACGTGGATCGCAACGTCAACTACACGAACGTCTGCAATGTCTATTGCAAGTTCTGCGCCTTTTACCGGACGGAGAAGGACGACGATTCCTATGTCATCACGTTCGACGAGCTGGACAAAAAAATCGAGGAGACCATCGCGCTCGGCGGCACGCAGATGCTGATGCAGGGCGGCCACCATCCGAAGCTCACGAAGCAGTGGTATCTGGATTTGCTTGGGCATGTAAAAAATAAATTTCCGGGTTTCAACATTCACGGTTTCAGTCCGAGCGAGTTCGTGCATTTCTGCGAAGTGTTCAACGAGCCGCTGGAAAAAATCATCGGCGATTTCAAGGCGGCGGGGCTTGGCTCGATTCCCGGCGGCGGCGGGGAAATTCTCGTGGACCGCGTGCGCCAAAGAATTTCGCCGCTCAAGGCGATGAGCAACGACTGGCTCGAAGTCATGGACGTGGCACACCGGCTCGGACTTTATTCCAGCGCAACAATGATGTTCGGCCACGTCGAGACAATTGAAGACCGCATCGAGCATCTGGAGCCGGTTGCGCGCGCAGCAGGAAATTTCACTGAAGCGTAGGACAGCCGTCGCGGCTGTCTCTAACTCTTCAACGGCAATGGAGACAGGCGCGACGCCTGTCCAACCCGGCCATTTCACCGCGTTCATCGGCTGGACGTTTCAGGCCGAGCACACGAAGTTGAAGGCACCGACGGTCGGCGCGCACGAGTATCTGCGGACACAGGCGCTGGCGCGCATTTATCTCGATAATTTCCAGAACATCCAAAGCTCATGGGTCACGCAGGGCCTGGAGATCGGCCAGGTCGCGTTGAAATATGGCGCGAACGATCTTGGCAGCATCATGATTGAAGAAAATGTCGTCTCGCAGGCCGGCACGACCTTCCGCATGACCGTGCCGGACATGCACCGGCTCATCAGCGAACTCGGCTACGAGCCGCATCAGCGCGACAACTGGTATCGGCTGGTGAATTAGGTAATTTTACCAAAACAATCGCCCGCCACTTTTGAACTTGCCCCAATTTTTTTAGCGGCGACAATTCAATCATGGCAACTGCATCGTCATTGCGAAAAGCCCGCAATCCCAAGACGCGTTTCAACTGGCGCGTCAGCGATTTCGTCCGCTGGGCAACATCGCGGTGGCTGGAATTGCGGGCGCGCGTCACCGGGCAGAAATATTATTGCCACGCGCTCGCCGGCGAGGCGGACTATGACATCACCATCAATTCCGACCTGACCGTCTCGTGCAACTGCCAGGATTACGAGGGCATCGGCCATCTTGGCAACCTGCGGCAGAATTCGTTTGAGGAAATTTTCTACGGCCCTGTCGCGCAAAAATTCCGCGACGAGCTGGCCAAGGGTAAAATCCCGATTCCGACCTGCGTGCGCTGCGGCTCGTTCCGCCGGCTCGGGAAAAATGAAGCGCCGCCCAAGCCGCGGCTGCCGTATCGCGGAATCCTGCTGGAGAACACGGTGCGCTGCAACGTGGACTGCATCGGCTGCGCGCGCGAAAATGCGGCGAACATCCGCGTCAACCGGCAGATGCAGATGCCGTTGGCGGAATTGAGCCAGATGGCCGACCTCGCGGCGCGGCTCAAGATGGACCGGATTTTTTACCTGAACCTCGGCGAGCCTTTTTTGTCGCCGACAATTTGCCAGGAGCTGCCGCTGTTGCGCGCGAAAAATCCCGACGCCTACATTCGCATTTCAACGAACGGCATTTTGCTGAACACGGACGCCAAGCGCGAGGCGGCGCTGAATTTGAGCGACATCCAGTTTTCCGTCCACGGCATCAGCGACGAGATGTGCGAAAAATACATGATCCGCAGCAGCTTTGAAAAAGCCTACGCCGCGATGCGCGACATGGTGGCGTATCGCAACGCGCACGGCCGGGAGCAGCCGATTCTCGAATGGAAATATCTTTTGTTCAATTGGAACGACCATCCGCAGCACATCGCCCGCGCCATTGAAATGGCCAAGGCCATCGGCGTGGACATCATTTCGTTCTGGCCGACGAGCAATCCGTTTTACGGCATTTCGTGGCGCTACCGGCTCGGGCAGTTCAAGAATGTCGGCAAGCCGTCGTGGAAAGGCCGCGAAATTGATTTCCGCGTGAACCCGAAGTTTCAGGCGCGCTGAAGTTTTACCGCTGGCGGCATTATTTCGGGAGCATTTTTTTGGCGACGCCGTCCAATCAGTCGGGTATGAATTGAAACACCCGCCAAATAAACATGAAAACACTCGCTTCCGTTCTTTCCATCGGCGCAGCGGCGACGCTCGTGGCCTTCGCGCAGCCCGCGCTGACCATTTACAACCAGAACTTCGCCGTCGTGCGCGACACCGTGCCGCTCGACTTGAAATCCGGCACCAACCCGGTGACCTACGCGGGTGCTACCGCGCAAGTCGAACCGGACTCCGTGATTCTCCGTGACCCGGCGGGCAAACATTCGCTGCAAATCCTCGAGCAAAATTACCGCAACGACCCGGTCTCGCAGGAACTGCTGCTCTCGTTGTTCGAGGGCCGGACGATTGATTTTCAAATCGAGCGGTTGAAGGACAACACGACCGTGCGCGAACTCATTTCCGGAAAAATCGTCCGCAGCGGCTATGTTCCCGGCGGCGAGGCGCAGCAGCCGATCATCGAGGTGGACGGCAAATTGCAGTTCACGCTGCCCGGCCAGCCGCTGTTTCCCGACCTTGGCGACGACACGGTGCTCAAGCCCGCGTTCAACTGGCTGCTGCAATCCGACAAGCCCGGCGAGTTCGACGCCGAAGTCGGCTATGTCACCGGCGGCTTCGACTGGAGCGCCAGCTACAATCTTGTCTCACCGGAAAAAGGCGACATGGTGGATTTGGTCGGCTGGATCACGATGAACAACCAGAGCGGCAAGACGTTTGAGAATGCCAGAATCAAATTGATGGCCGGCGACGTGAATAAAATCCAGCCGCAGAACCGATACAGAATGGTCACTGCTTTGGCAGGTGCCATGAGTGATGAAACCATGGCTCCCGCCGTCACCGAAAAGGCCTTCGACGAATTTCATCTTTATTCCATCGCGCGGCCGACGACGCTGCACGACCACGAAACGAAGCAGGTGGAATTTGTCCACGCCGAGAAAATGTATGCGCCGACGATTTACGTTTATGATGGCGCGTCCGACTTCCGTTTCTACGGCGGTGTGAATTGGAATCAGGATTACGGTGTGTCCGGCAACAAAAAAATCCTTGTCCAGCGCGAGTTTGTGAACGCCGAAACGAACCAGCTCGGCATCGCGCTGCCGGCGGGCAAGCTGCGCTTTTACCGCCGCGATGACGACGGCCAGTTGCAATTTGTCGGAGAGAACACAATTGACCACACGCCGCGCAACGAGACCGTTCGCGTGACTACTGGCAATGCCTTTGACCTCGTCGGCGAGCGCAAGCAGACGAATTTTCGCGTGGACACAGGCGACAAGTGGATTGACGAATCGTTTGAAATCAAGCTGCGCAACCACAAAAAGGAGCCGGTGGAAATCCGCGTGGTCGAGCATCTTTACCGGTGGAGCAACTGGAACATCACCGCCAAATCCGACGATTTCACGAAGAAGGATTCGCAGACCATCGAATTCCGCGTGCCGGTCAAACCCGACGAGGAACGCACGGTGACTTACACGGTGCATTATTCGTGGTGAGCCTTTTCGCTTGCTGCCGCGCAGGGATTGCTAAAAATTAACGCCACCTTGAGCGCTGAAACAACTTCGGTTGAAGTGAGCTTCGTCATTCCCTGCCACAATGAGCAGGACAACCTGCGCGCGCTCGTCGCGGCGATCCGCGAGGCGACCGACCCGTTGAAGCGGACTTACGAAATCGTCATTGCTGATGATTTTAGCTCGGACAATTCCTGGTCGGTGCTGAAGGAACTCGCGGCGGCGGACGCGCGCGTGCGCGGGCTGCGGTTCGCGTTCAACTGCGGGCAGTCGGCGGCGCTTTGGGCGGGCATGAAGGCGGCGCGCGGCAAATTCATCATCACGCTCGACGCCGATTTGCAGAACGATCCGCGCGACGTGCCACAATTTCTGACGGCGCTGGAAAAATTTGACTGCGTCTGCGGCTCACGCATCGCGGCGCGCGGCGAGGGTGACGGGTTTGTCCGCATCGTGTCGTCGCGCATCGCGAACTGGGTGCGGAACAAATTATCCGGCGAAAATGTCACCGACGCCGGCTGCTGCTACCGCGCTTTCAAACGCGAGTGCGTCGCGGACCTGAAATTTTTCAAAGGCATGCACCGGTTCCTGCCGACGCTGTTCAAGATCGAAGGCTTCACCGTCACGGAAATTCCCATCCGCCACAATCCGCGCGCGTCGGGACAAACCCACTACGGCGTTTGGAACCGGCTGTTCGCGTCGTTTTATGATCTGCTCGCCGTGCGCTGGATGAAGCGGCGGATGTTCAAATACAAGATAGCGGAGAAAATCAACTAGCCGGCCATGCAGCGGTTTTTGATTGTCACGACGAATTGCGCGCTGCTGGCGCTTCTGCTCATCGGGCTGCCGGCGGCGACGCGGGAACATTTTGGCGATGTGCAGCTTTCATCCGCGTCCACCGGCCGGCTGCTGATGTTTTGGGGGCTGGGAATTGCCGCCGCCTTGAATATTTTTGCCGCGCTGATTTTCGCCAAGGGCCGCAAGCAAAAAATTCTGTGCTGGCAATGGGCGGCGATTTTCGGCGGACTCTGGCTGGCTGACTACGCCTTCGTGCGCGGCTGGTTCAATTTTGACTGGCTCAAGCAAACGCTGTTGTGGTTGCAGAAACATTTATGAACCGGCACCGCGTGGTCGGAATCACCGATACGCTTCAATCGGTTCCGCGCCGAGCGTGCCGGAAAGTCTTTTCAGGTAATCCGGCGATTCAACTTCCTCCAACATTTTCCGGGCGCGCGTCAACCGCTCCGTGATGCCGAGATTCACGGCGACGTCCTCGTGGCTGGGCTTGCGCAAAAAGGCGTTGAGGTATTCGACATGACGCTTCCAGAGGCGGCGATCCACGTTCTGCTTCGCCGCGAGCCGCGCCGCATACCAGTCGCTGGCCAGCAGATATTCGCGCGTGAAAAGCTTCCGGAGATCCTGATGGTCGAGACCTTTGCCTTCCCACTCGTCGTTCAGCATGATGTGGAGCAGCGCCTTCAGCGGCGGGCAGGCCTGCTTGATGCTGCCGTCGTCAAAATACATTTTGGCGACGCGCTTTTGCGTGGCGACGATGTTGTCCATGCCCTCCGCGAAAATGTCCAGCTCCTGCAATTCCGGCCGCAGCATCGCGTCCGTGAAAATGGCGTGCGGATGATTGAAAACGCGGCCGAAAAAATAATGGATGAACCGCGCGTTGATGCGGTAGCCCAGCCGGCTGGTCAGGATTTTTTTGCCCTTGTGTTCGAAGTCTTCGCAGCTTGTCGAGGTAGTGATTGGCGATGAGAAATTTCGGGTCGCGCTCCGCCGGTGCCATGCGGCTGAACACCTCCGGCACGACAAGGCTGATGTCGTGGTCCATGCGCGCCTTCGGGCCGACGCAGCCGGCGGCGGTCACAAAGCCGTGGTGGCCCGTCAGCACCCACGAGACGAGCGCGTTGTTCAAGTCAATGATCGGCGGCATCGCATTGAACGGCCCTTTCGTCAGCGCGCCTTCCGAACCCGCGCCGGTGGTCGAAGGCGATTTGCCGGTCATGCTGCAGATGAACTCCATGAACAATTCCGGCAGCTCGAAAAAATGAATCGGGTTGTAGCACGCGAGCGCGCGGATGCCGGCTTCGGGCGGATTGTTGCGGCGGCCGGGCAGCACGGTGTTGACCGGTGTTGGCACCGGCTGGCCGAGCGGCACGCGGCGGCGCAGCCGCGCGCCAACGTCCGCCAGGTAAGTTTCCGCCGGATGCACGAGGTCGGGCCGTTTCTGGAGGTAGCGCGGATTTTTGCTCGGCTTGCCGTCCACGAGGCGCGGATTGGCCGAGGACACGAAATAATCCGGCTCGCCGGTCGCGGCCACTTCACGGATAAGCGCCTGCATCGGCGGGGTGAACTGGTAAAACTGCATGGCGCTCTCAATGAATTCCGCCGCCATTTTTGCCGGCAGCGGTTCGTAGTTGGAGAAGAAATTGTCGAGCCGCGCGAAATCGGCCTCGGTCTGCTTGTCGTAACCGCGATGAATGGCGTCGTCGGGCCGCTGGAACAGGCGCTGTTCACAGTTCTGGACGAACTTGAGCGTCGCCGCATTTTCCTGATCCGGCAAATTTTTCACGCTCGCCGCGGGCACCAGCACGGACGCGGTGATGTCGTCCTCTTCCTGCACCTTGGCGGCGGGATGAAAATCCTTGCGCAAGCCGAACGTGCGCCACAGGCCGTCGGGTTCAAAGCCCACGCGCAGCCGCGTGGTGACCAGCGTGCGGTTGTCGCATTTCAATTCGTTGCCGGGCGTGCCGTTGATGATGTCCACGCTGAAGTGCCGCCGCCAGTCGCCGCCCCACGCCGGCTTGTAATAACGTTTCACCACGAAGACGAGCTCCTTGATGTATTGCGGGACGGTCTCGACCCAGGCGTTGTAATCCGCACTGAATTCGCGCGTGTCCGGCGTGAGCAATTTGATGACCGAGCCGAGCGAACGTTCCGCCGCCAGCACCGTGCGCGCGTCGGCTTTCGATTGGTCGAGAAAACGATCGGAATAATCGCGGTGAATCAATTGCTCGACGAGATCAAAATCCCTTTTCAAATCCGCCACGAACACCGGGCCGGTGAGAATCGCGTCCGTGATGGGCTTGGAAATTTCCGATTTGCCGCCGCCGGAAACCGTGCAGGGCTTGTGGCACATCAGGCCTTCCGCCGTCGTGCCCACAAGCCGCCACGCGCGGTTGTCGCCGGGCTTTTCCATCCGCACCTTGTAGCCGGAAGGCCGGACGTAGATTTTGTCCGGCTGCAATTTGATGGAGTGCTCGCCGCGGTCGTTCGTCCACGAAACGAGCTGGGTATGCAGGTCAAAATTCGCGTCGTGCGGAATGTAAAGGATCTCGGGAAATTTTTTGTCCACGCCGTAACCCTCCGGCTTCACGTCCATCATCGCGCCATAAAGCTCCGCCACCTCGGCAAAGCTGTGCCCCAGCCGCCGGACGTGTGTGTCGCCGCTGAACTCCTCGCCGAGGTCGTAGCTCGGAAACACCAGCGCGCCGCCGGCGTGCTCCTCCTCGCACAGGCCGAACAAATTCGCCGCGAAGCTGATCTGCGTCTTGACCTCCTTTTTGCAATAGCCGAAATAATTGTCGGCGATGAGCGTGACGATGACGCCCGATTCGTCGCGGCAGGTGAGTTTGAACGCGCCGCCGTTGTTGTAGAGGTCATTTTCGTTTTTCCAGCACATCCCGTCGCGGCGCTGCCGTTCCGTCGCGGCGTCCCAAGGCGGCAGGCCGACGGATTTTTTCGTGGCCTTGACCAGGTGCGGCGCGAGGATGACGCAGCCGGTGTGGCCGGTCCAGTGTTCCGCGTCGAGCGCGGAATCATTTTCCGGCAGCAGCGGGTCGCCGCCGTTGCCGAAAATGCTTTCGACGAAATCCAGATTGCTGACCAGATTGCCTGGGACAAAAAAGCGGACTTCCATCGTCTTCTCCGGCGTGAAGCCGGGAACCTCCGGGCAAACGAGCGGGCGCAACAGCAGCGACACGAGACATTCCGCCGGCTTCGGCTGCGTGGCGGTGAACGGCAGGGTCATCAGCTCGCGCGGCGGATTGAGCGCGAGCGCGAGCATTTTGGCGAAGGTGAGCTTGGGCACGCCGAGCTTGTCGTCGGGAATCGGCAGGCCGCCCTCGGCGACATGGAAAATTCCCTGCGTCGTGCGCCGGTCGCTGCGCGGGTTGTGCAGCACGCCCTGCTTCACGCGATACGAGCTGATGATGTCGGAATGGAATTCATCGCGGTCCAGCGGCAGCGACAAAATGCGTGCCAGGCCGGGCCGGTCGAGCACGAACGTGCGCGTCGGCAGCTTCGTCACCGGCACGTCCTGCAGATAATCGTAGAGAAAAGTCTGGATGCGCTGGTCCACCGGGCAAAGGTAGTGGCCGAGCAGCCGGTCCTTCTCGCGCGACTGGCCGGCCATCGCGGAGACGATTTCCGTGAATTCCCGGTCGCCTTCAATGGGCACCGGCGGGCTGCCGATCAACGCGAGCTTGACGTTGATGTGCGCGATGAGCTGTGCGGAAAGTTTTGTGTCAGTCGGATTCAATGGACCTCCTTGCGTGTTTCAATTTTAATTTCACCGTCATTTTCCTTTGTCTCAAAGTGCCAGCATCACCGGCAATGGACAACTTTTTTTGCGCAAGGAAGAAATTAAAATTGCGATTTGGCCGCCGCTCGTCCATAAGATTCCATGCTCTCAAGGGTTTGTTCCGCCGCCGTCAACGGCATCGAGGCGTATCCCGTCGAAGTCGAGGTCAATGTCGGCTACGGCGACACGCTCGTGGTCATTGTTGTCAACAATACACCCAAACAATTTTTAGGGCGTTTAATTGGCTTTTTGAGCATTTTACTGTCTTTTGCCATTCCAGTCAGTTTCCAATTGCAAGCCAGCGGTAAAATCAAAGAAGCTGGCGGGATTGCGGAAACATTTGTAAGCTTCCCCAATACAAACAATTCAGTTAAAAGTTGTTGCCCAATTTGAATTCATGGCATCCGGCGGCGAGAAGCGTTGACCTGTAATTTCAGTTAAAGGATAAAAATGGCACGAATCGCAACGAACAAAAACTTACTTAAAGCAAAGAGCGAAAAGAACGATGAGTTCTACACAATACTTGCCGACATTGAACGAGAGGTTAAGCACTATAAAAAACACTTCAAAAACAAAGTGGTGTTCTGCAATTGTGACGACCCGCGAGTTAGCAATTTTTTCCACTATTTTTCTTACAACTTTGAACAATTGGGCTTAAAGAAGTTGATAGCTACTTGCTACAAAAATCAGGATGCAGATTTATTTAGTCAGCATAAATGCGAAAAAGCAATTTACCTAGAATACACTGGCGACAAAAACAATAATAACATTCCAGACAAAAACGAAATTGGAATTAAGCACCTAAAGGGTGATGGAGATTTTCGCAGTGACGAATGTATTGAGCTACTTAAACAGTCCGACATTGTTGTAACCAATCCGCCGTTCTCATTATTTAGAGAGTATGTAACTCAACTAATGGAATACAAAAAGAAGTTTTTGATTATAGGAACGTGGAATGCAATCTCCTACAAGGAGATTTTTAAGTTGATGAAGGAAGACAAAATATGGATAGGCATCAATAGTAATCGCAATTTTACAGGATTCATTGTTCCGAAACATTATCCCTTGCATGGAACAGAGGCGCGGGTTGATGAGCATGGAAACAGAATAGTTTCCAGTAATAATACTTGCTGGTTCACAAATCTTGACAACTCCAAACGTCACGAGGATTTGATTCTGTATAAACAATACAATGAAACCGAATATCCGAAATACGATAACTATGATGCGATAGAAGTATCTAAAACTGCGGATATTCCAATAGATTATAAAGGGGCAATGGGAGTTCCGATTACATTTTTGGATAAGTATAATCCTAGTCAGTTTGAAATTTTAGGAATTACAGCAGGCAGAGATGAATTTGAAGCAATTCCAACAAAACGATATACAAACCCTAAACAAATAAATCCTGATGGTTCAATATCAAATGGAAGCAAGGCTAACACGCGAGCAACAATGCTGCTTTCAAAGAAGCCAAGTGGAATTTATTATACTGCCGATAATGCAAAAGGATATTTGTCCATATTTTATGCAAGGGTTGTAATCAGAAACAAAAATCTATGAAAATTGAACTTAAAGACATTACGGTTCGGGAACTAGCCGAAGGATATGAGGACAAAGCCGAAGGCGGCGTATTCGGTTATAGCGGCAGGCTGGATATTCGGCCAGCATATCAAAGGGAATTTATTTACAAAGACAAACAGCGTGATGCCGTGATTGATACGATTTCAAAAGATTTTCCCCTTAACGTCATGTATTGGAATGTTAAGAGTGATAATTCTTTTGAAATGATTGACGGGCAGCAACGCACTATTTCTATATGCCAGTATATCAAAGGCGATTTTGCCTTCATGTTTAAGTATTTCCACAACCTGAACGCGGAAGAAAAGAAGAAAATCCTAAATTATAAGTTGAAGATTTACTTTTGCAGTGGCACAGACAGTGAAAGGCTTCAATGGTTTAGGACTATTAACATAGCAGGCGAGAAACTTACAGACCAAGAATTGCTTAACGCCGTTTATGCTGGCTCATGGGTTACAGATGCTAAACGATATTTCAGCAAAAGCAATTGCGCGGCTTATTCCATCGGTAGTGATTATCTTAACGGTTCGGCTATCCGTCAGGAGTATTTAGAAACTGCTATCCATTGGATTTCAAAAAGCGCAATAGAACAATATATGGCTGTTCACCAGCACGACCCTACCGCCATAGAACTATGGAATTATTTTCAATCAGTTATGAGTTGGGTAAAGGCTACTTTCACGGTCAAACGAAAGTTTATGCGGGGCGTTGCGTGGGGTGAATTATACAACGAATTCAAAAGCAAGAAATACGACCCAAAAGCGATAGAAAAGGAAACCGCAGAATTGATTGCTGATGATGAAGTAGAAAAAAAGAGCGGAATCTATCCATACATTTTAACTAGAGACGAAAAGTATCTTTCATTACGCGCTTTTTCAGACAGCATCAAGCAAAAGGTTTATGAGAAGCAAAAGGGTATCTGTCGCAAATGTAAGAAACCATTCAAGATAGAGGAAATGGAAGGCGACCATATCAAACCTTGGCACGAAGGCGGGAAAACCACAGAAGCAAATTGCCAGATGCTTTGCAAAGATGACAACAGGAGAAAGTCGGGAAAGTAAAACAGCACTTACTTCGTAGAAGATTTGAAGGCGAAATCAACGGAATTGGAATAAACCATAATTACAATAATTATGTGCGCCCGTTATTCACTAACCAAGGTGTTTTTTTCTAAACTGCGATTGCTTGACCGCTGGCAACGAAAGTAGATAATCGGCTGATGAATTTCCGCATTTTGGAATTTATTTTGATTCTATTAGGAATTGCTACGTCTATTTCAGCAGTCTGTGACAATGTTTTCTACTTGGATGCTCAAAAAAGGCAACTAAACCAACATTTTGAAAATTGGTGGAATAAAGTAAAGTTCTACAATAAGCATAAACTCGCATTGCTGTTTGCAAAAAAAGTTTCCATTGCCTTGGATTCTACGTTTGGCGAGAAAATTATTTCCAAGCGACTTATTTTCAAATGTTCGGCTATCTCCACGGGGTTATTACTGATAACATTATCAATCCTCAACATTACAAAACAAGAGGCAATTGGTGTAGCACCTTGGAAAACATATCAGGAAGGGATAAACCAGATTATGACTGTAACAGAATCTTTAGCATCCCCGACGAACTTTGCCACATTTCCAATTCTAAATTTAGAACTTGCAAGAGACTTAAACAACTCTACTAACAAAGCATTGCTCAAGGCGGGGTCAGATTATTTTTTAGTTACCAAGGATACAAACGGGATGTTTGAAAGAACTGATTTCGGTGATATTAGAAATGGTGGTGTAACAGTATATTTTCGCAAATTTTACAAAATGGATTCTACAAACACCACTATGTTGCACACAAATATGGCAAGCGTGATAAATGCAACAATTGAACAACTTAATACGCTTCACAATATGGCAAAAACCTACACATCTAAAAAGTATGTCATTTTGTATTCAATAGCTTTCTATGTAGTAATGTTTATCCTTAATGCTTTTCTATTTTGCCTATCAATGGTTTTTTGCAAAGTTGCGATTAGTGAAATGTCAAAGTCTGGCGGATTGATTTCTATTCTGTCATTATTTTTCACAAACGCATTCTTTGTAATTGTAATTAGTAGTGTTCTAATGGTCATATTGACGTTTATTGCAATACCACTTTTTTGGGTCGCATACCCACTGCTTAAATACGCTGCTGCTGATTCTGCATTTATGGTCGTTAGTTTCCTATTACTATCAGGATTTGTCCTATTGGTCTCAATTGGAACAACAACTAAACTCGTTATATTTACATCTCTGATTCCATCTTTATTTGCGGGTATAGTCGGACTGTTTTCTATATTGACTATAAAATACCGAAATGCTTTTTACTATATTACAAAATTTGTTTTAATTAGACTTTCAGAAAAGAGTCCATTTGCTTTTTTGGGTGGAATTATTTTGATTATTTCTATGCTGATAACCATTCTCAATGAAGTTATTACATTTACCATTAAACACTAAACCATTGCATTTTTCGGGATTGATATGGACAACCAAAATCAAGTGATTTCTCATAATGGATGGCAGGTCGTATTTTATACCGATTTAAGAGATAATATCCCGCTTTCACTTCTTAAAGAAGTAACATCTAAAATTGACGAAATGATTGAAACCTACAATAGCGGCAAAACATACAATTTGCTTGTGTCCACAATCAAAGAGGGAGATTTGGTTTATGAGATTACTCCAGAATTTCAGTTTCAAATCGCCAGAGTTAGACAATTGAAGAAAAAATAAAAAATTAAGCCCGTCACCAATGCAGCAACGGGCTTTTAGATTCGTCCTGGGATTACGCCTTCACCCAAAACTTCTTTAGACCTTCCTTCTTTCCAACTTTAATCTTCCCCGCCTTTCTCAAATAAGTCAGAGCGGGACTGATATTTTTACTTTCAAATTTATCTGCAATTTCCTGCGTGGATTTTACGTCTGTGCCGATAAAATCTAAAATCTCTTTGGCTTTTTCTTCGGAAAGTTTGAAACCTGAATTTTTCTTGCCGCCTTTACCTTTGTCGCTCTTTTTGTCGCCATCCGATTCACTCAAACCAAACTTTGCGGCCAATTTGCGGAATTGAGACAACTTTGAAATTTTGAAATCTGGTGCAATCTCTATCAATTGCTCAATAGCCTTGAATGTGTCCTCTATGCCAGAAACAACTTTGGCTATTCTTTCATCAATTGCAGCTTGTTTAAGTTTGTTAGCTTTCTCCAGTTGCTCTTGGTATTCGGTAAATTTGTCGGACATGATTTTAAGTGTGTGTTTGTATTGTCGTCTTTGTTGCTAACTTGGCGGAATGATATAGATAAATCTTCAAAAGTCAAGATTATTGCATTGCTAATAAGGGAACTAAACCAAACAAAATTACTTTTTGCTCCGCAAATTTTCTGCTTCAAGAATCATCTGTGAAAGCGGGATGCCAATACCGTGCGCGAGCGAATCGGCCAGATTCAAACTAGGATTTCGGATTTTTCTTTCAATGAGACTAATCATGGTGCTGTCGCAATCGGCTTTTTCCGCGAGAACGGCCTGTGAAATGTGGCGGGATTTCCTTTGTTTTTGCAGGATAACAGCGAAATTACTGGCTAAATCTTTATGCAGCATCTTCGCATGTTGCACACAGACTAAAATACTGAAAACGGACTATAATCTTAATTCTTGTAAATTTTTATGGTTTTGAGAATAATGCGACTACAAACCAAACAAATAGGAAAATTTATGAAATTCATAATCAAAGCATCATGCCTTACCTCATTGTTGTTACTCGGCATAGCAAACTGCCAAGCGCAATGGGATTTTCAATACAGCTTTACGAATGTTTTTGCATCAAATGCCCTTGATTACGTTGTGGGGCAGTCAAACATTCAAAGAACTGCCGAAGGCGGCGGAGTTTCTTATTGGAACCCAAAAACAAATGGAGCGCCAGCCAGCCTGACTCAAATGTTCACATTTCCAAATCCAACCGCGCAGATTTATCTTACCGCAGAATTCAGCAGCTTTAATTTCGGAAGTGGAAATTATGGCTCTGGTTCGTTGTGGGCTTCAATAGACGGAACAAATTGGGTATCGCTTTTGAACGCACCGACGCCAGCAGGGACATCGCTGGATTATGATTACGCTGCAAACCTTCCAAGCTCACTCATTGGAAGTTATCAAATCTGGATTCAAGCTCGGTTGCAGACGACTGGCGAGAACATTTTGGCTCAATTCCAAAGAGCAAATGGAAACCCGCAATATCCGGCTTTTGCAATTGACGTGACATACGCACCGTCACAAATCAGTTTTGTCAAAGCATTCACGGTGGATTATCAAAACCTAATAATCGGCTCAAATTACCAAGTGCAAGCTTCATCCGATTTGGCTAATTGGACAAATTGGGGCGCGGCATTCACCGCCACGAATTCGAGTTATACCAATACCAACTACCAGCGCATTGCCAATTGGAACCAGCTTTTCTTTCGGATGGTTCAGCAATAGGAAACATTAAAAAACACTTCGATATGAATATCATCAAGACCATTATTGATGACGGCGGTTTTTTTGACCGAGGCACACTCACCCTGTTTGCGACGGACTGCCCGAACGAGCAAGTAAATGTTGAATGGAATGACGGCTCACGGACGCAACACAAACCGCGAAAAGCTTTAGAAGAAATAAGTATGGCGAGTTACATGGGCAAAACTCCGAACAAGGTTTTCTTGACCCGTGAAAGCCTTGAACGATTGCGCGAAATGACAGATATGACGATGCCAGAAATTCAGGAAATGAAAACCAGCATGGCAGCGCGGGAAAAACTTATCGCAGAACACGGCGATTTGTTCAAAGAAGTGTCTGCATTACTATTTCGGCACGACCCTCAAACAATTGCTTATCCCGGCAACGAAGATGAATACGATTCGGAAGCCGCAACGATAATCCCGCGCTTGTCGGAATGTCACAACGCGCAAGATTGCAGCCGCGTAATTCACGAAGAATTTTCCAAGTGGTTTGCGGGTCGGGTTCGGTCTTTGGAGTATTATCAGGAGTTGGGTGCGGCAGTTTTTGAAACTTGGCAATTAAACAAAACTGGCGTTTGCAGTAATTAAATCCTTGAAAAGTCTTAATTAGCCCGAAGGGCTATTATCCCGCCCGAAGGGAAGGGATATTAAAAAGGGAAGGGAAAACGTAACATCGGCGGTTGTCGTTTCGTTGGCAATATGCTTCGCATAGCTGCTCGGCGGGGTTCTGTGATTCTCGCATCTAAATAAGACTTACATTTTTGAATAATGGCGTCCTACCTATCGCGTGAATGCCTCTTGAGGGTAGGTAGGGAAAAGATTCCTATTACCGTCATATTGCAGCGGTTTTGATTCGGGCGCAGTTCGTAAGCATCTTTTTTGGCATCGCCTTGCTGTTTTCCTTCGTTCCAAGGCTCGGTAACTTACGCTGCTATGTCCAGTTTCGGGCTTTAGCGGTAGCCAACTTCTTTGCTTCTGGATTCCTACCTATCGCCCCTTTTCGGGTGAGGTTTGGGTTTTCAGACCGTTTGATTCCAACTATTCAACGGCATCTAGCTCTAGGTGGCACGCTCCCGCAGTCACCTGTCCATTACAGACTCGCCAGAGTATTTTTACGGGCTTTAGGGTTCTAATGGTTTCGCGCTTGCTTGGCCGTCACGGTGGACGGTTTCACTTCAATACCACTGACACCGAAACTGTGTGAAATTCTCGTTTCACGCATATTCTGTTTGCCAAACCTGCCAAGAAACAGACAACTTGACCCTTAACGCGGATTTCTACGCTCTGCCTGCCTTGCGGCCTGTGTGCAGTTGACACAAATTACACTGGTTTTCGTAAGTTAGATGAAACAGAACGGAACATAGTTCAAAAAACTTGCAAAAATCTCACAAGCCCAATTCCATTGAGCATATAACCTTTAATTTATTATAGGCTTTGGATTTGTTTTTGAATGATTTATTTTGGCTTAATTTGAGTTTCCCTGCATGTCGCAAGCCCCAAAACGGCGAGCTATTTCAGAATAAATTTGTTGGACACAGCCCAAACACGAGAGGAAACCGTGCTGAATCATTGATACGCGGTATATGTTTTTGCGCCCTACAAATATACAGAATTACTCAAAATGACCCACCCACAGACCCAATTTGCGTGTAATTACAGTTACAATAAACATGCAAGAATTAGTTCCATTAGCCCTAACAAGCACCCAAGTTCAAATTTTATGTAACTTGTCCAGAAGTTGCTTGGCGAAATTAGTTAAAGACAAAAAATTAACGCCGCTGCTCCACATAAAGAAAAATAACAGGCTGTTTGCCATGTCGGAGATTCTTGAACTTTTGAAGCCAACAAAGAAATAACAAGACCATGAAACCACAAAAACAAACAAAATCCACAGCAGCAAAGAATGAGAATATCGGCGGGGCTTCATTCACTCCTGCAAAAACTTTGACTGAAATCACAAATTCATTCATCAAGAAGCATGTTGATAAAGCCAAGACAGACGGGAAAAATGACTGTATCCACGATTTCGCAACCATTGCACGTTTTATAGTTCAAAATCAGCCAAGTTTCTGTTTCAACGATTTTTTAAGTCTGTCACGGAGCCTTGATACAAAAATCGAACTTTTAGCACCGATTTTTCATGAATGGGTGGAAGTATTAAAAACAAACAAGAGATTATCCACTACACAAGGTTGCTATGACTGGCAAACATACGTTTTCAGGTAACACCAAAAAGGAAATCTCCAATGAATAATAACAGCGAATTAAACAGGCAAAGATGGCGCGAAGGATTGTTTCAAACATTTGCCGCCGAAGGAAATTCAAGAGAGAAGTGCATTGATTATGGAAACAAGTTCGACCAATTGACCGAAGGTTGCGGAATGTCGGGAGAAGGAGCGACTGGTATATTATACGCCGCGCACGGTTCGAGAGCCGACGCGAGAGAAGTATGTTTGACGATTAAGGATTGGGTGAAAAGCGAGCTTGAACATTTCAATGCCACGCATCAAGGAATAGACAATAATCCCGCTACGCGCTTGAAACGTGCAATTAAAACTCTCAATGAAAACATTGATAAATGCTGCATCTTGATTGACGGCCAGCCATTGAGTGTAAAAGAAATTTCGAGAATAAAAGCAGTCGTTCCAAATTGTTTGCAGTCGCCTACAATTTATCAAGCTACCGCGAATGACAAGAGCGGTAAAACTTCCAAGCTGGTTTTGGAAGTAAAAATTTAATTTTGGCAGGTTTCCGTGTTTTGTTTCCTGCCATTGCCAGTCATCGTTCTTCGCTGGCAGGACTGGAAGTGCTATTGCTGCATTACCAGTCAAGAAGCCACCGTGAACTCATAAGCGCGGTGGCTTCCATCATTTTGTGGCTTGACCAAAAAAGGTTTCGCTAGAATAAGCCCCCGCCGGAAAAAAACATGAAAGAATTATTGATGAATCAATTCTCAATTTAGAAAAAGAATTTTGCCACCCCATCTGATTTATCAGCATACAAAAACATTTTAGAAAGGTTAAATTAGGGTATTCTTCTTATGCTAAATACCGACTGCTAAATATAATTGTCAACAGAATTTACATGCGATGTTAGACTAAACCAATTAAGCCAATAGCATCCATAAAAAGCCTTCTAAATGCTTTGTTTTATGCAATAGATAAACACTTATTCTTCAGAAAAAGATTGTTAGATAACGGCTTTTCGGATAGATTTTACCCATGAAAACAAAGGCTTTTAGTTATCTTCGTGTAAGTGGCAAAGGACAAATTACTGGAGATGGATTTCCGCGCCAAAGAGAATCAATAAATAATTACTGTCTGAATAATAATATAGAAATTGAACGTGAATTTATAGAAAACGGCGTGAGCGGAACAAAAGACGCTTTTGACCGCGAAGCATTGACGGAAATGTTTGTTGCCTTGAAAGCTAGTGACGTAAGATTAGTTTTAGTCGAGAGAGCAGATAGACTTGCAAGAGATTTGATGATTTCAGAAATTCTTCTAGGGGAGTTCCGCAAGGTAGGTATTAAAGTCATATCTGCGGAATGCGGAACTGAATTGACGGTTCAGGACAACGACCCCACAAAAAAGCTTATTCGACAAGTTCTCGGTTCAATTAGCGAATGGGAAAAATCAATCATCGTTCAAAAGTTGCGAGCCGCACGAATGCGAATCAAAATTGCAAAAGGAAAATGCGAGGGGCGGAAAGCATATGGCAGCATACCAGCGGAGCAAAACATCATCGCGCAAATGCAAGGTTTAAGAAAAGTTGGTTACACGTTCGCAGAAATTACGAATCGGTTAAATTCACAAGGAATTAAACCAAGAACACCAGCGCGGGAAGGGAAGGCGACAATGTGGCATCCTACGACGATTCAGCGCATCTTGGCGCGAAGTTAAAGTCCCATATTTGGCCTCTAGCGGCTCATAATCGGGCAATCTAAATAAATCAGAATAAAATTTGCCGCCACAATGCGTTTTATGTGGACGGCGAACGAATTAAATTTAGGCAACAACTTCCGCGTCTGGAACGAAACAGTTTAGAGCATCTTCAACGGGGATATTTTCTTCACATTGCCACACTAGCAATCTGTCGAGATATTCAAATCTTTTGTTCAACCCTTCACCCTCACACATAAAATAGCTATTTGCGGGGTTTTGCTTTGTGGCGTTTGTTCCCCTCGAATCCGGCCATGAAATGTTGAAAATGCAATATGGGTCTTTGATGACAAGAGTTGCTTTCATATTTCCAGCGTCAATAATCAAAGATTCAATTTCACTGGCAAGAATCGTTTGAAGTTTAAGACGGTTTTCAGGTGTATTTGGAACCTGTTGCCATGCCGTTAAAGGATTATCGTCTATCGTGGCTGACAATGATTCTATTTGACGTAAGAACGCGCTTTCGCGGGTTTCCAGAGCATTTAGTTTTTTAGCTGCCACAGCGGGAACCGTGTCGCTTTGGTCAACGATTTCAACCCATTTAGCCTTTTGTCTCTGCGTTTCCATTAACTCGCCGTTTAGTGTCGTTAGCTTTTCCTGCCTACTATCCGTTTCTGCCAATGCGGGAACTACTTTCGAGAAAAGCAACGTCAACACGGCGCGTTCAATATAATGGACTTGTAAAGTATGATATTTACACCCGTTTCCCCGTAGAGCGTTTGCACAAACCAAAGAGGCATAAGGATATTTTCCGCAGCTTCTCTTAACGTGCATTGAAGCACCGCAGATACATTTAACAAGCCCTGTAAATAGATTAGTTACGTTGTTTTTTGGCCCCGACGAATGGCTTTTTTGAGATAGCATTTCTTGAACCTTATAGAACAACGCGGGTTTAATGACGGGATGATAGTAATCTGTTACTGGGTCGCCTTCTGGTTTGCGCTTGCGCCCGTAGTAACGGCATGGCTGATACTCGCCAAGCACGGTTCGGCTAGTAAGCATTCGGCGTATGTGTGTGCTAGACCAGCAACCATCTATATTTTGCTTCCCCCTGCCAAATGGCGCGACTTTATCCGCGTTTAGTTCGCGCATAATGGTGCGAATTCCTTTTCCGTTGGCGTAGCTAGTGAAGATGCGTTCAACGATTGCGGTTTTACCATTGGGCGTAATTTTATTATTCACCCTATCTGCGTCCAGCCACGCGGGAATCATCGTGGACATAACAACTCCATCCGCTGCCCTAGCCTTCTTCTGTCGCCATGCCTTACCTACGCGGTCTGATAGCTTGTCTGAATACTGAAAACCCGCGTCAAGTTCAACGATTGTCATCATCAAAGACATGGGATTAGCTAAATCTGCTTTTGTCATGTGTCGCCCTGACTTGTCGGTATAAATTTCAATTCCTGCTTTAAGCAAACGGCGAAACATTTCAAAGGCATCATCCAGCACCGTTCTCCATGCACGGTCTAGGGCTTCCAAAATCATCACCGTCCCTTCTGGAATCTTGCCATCTTGCGCGGCCTTAATAATGCTTTCAATCGTTGCGATATTCATGCCTTTGTAAGCAGATAATGCTGGATTTGTGATGCAAAGGTCATCGCGCAAAACCCACCCGTTTTCTTTTGCGATACGGGGTGCTATTTCCATTTGACGGCGCAAGCTGTCTCCCTTTTCTTGCTTGCTAGAGCTAAATCTGATGTATGAAAAGCAGTATTTCACACTCTTTACGGTGTCGGCTTCTAATTTTGCATGGTTGTCCATATTTAATGCTTTAATTTATTTCCTTTTTTGTCAATCACTAAATGGCGGTTTCCAACGGCAATTTCTTGATTTAGTCAAAATTTGCTATGGATTCTATTTAGTTTTGGTCTGTCGTAATCTTCATGGGTGTAATGCTAACAGTAATCGTCATCGTCGGTTTGCCGGACGCCGCTGTCAAGGAATCGCGCGACCGCGTCTCGACCGCGCTCACCAATTCCGCCTACAAATTTCCGCTGGGCCGCACGACCATCAACCTCGCGCCGGCCGACGTGAAAAAGGAAGGGCCGAGCTTTGATCTGCCCATCGCCGTCGGGATGCTCGCCGCCAGCGAACAAATCGAGACCGACCAGCTCGATCATTTTGTCATCGTCGGCGAACTCGCGCTCACCGGCGCGGTGCGTTCGTGCAAAGGCGTTCTGCCGGTTGCGTTACGCGCGAAGGCCGACGGCAAAACCGGATTGCTCGTGCCGGCGGAAAATGCGGCGGAAGCGGCGGTCGTGGACGGCTTGAACGTGATTCCCGTTCAAAACCTCCGTGAGGCGGCGCAATTTTTGGAAGGCGAAATTAAAATCGCGCCGCTGAAAGTGGACATCGCGAAACTGTTCGACCAGCCGCTTGATGACGATGCGGATTTCGCCGAGGTGAAGGGCCAGGAATCCGTGAAACGCGCGTTGGAAATCGCCGCCGCCGGCGGACACAATGTAATTTTGATCGGCCCGCCAGGCACCGGCAAATCCATGCTGGCAAAACGGCTCGCCACGATTTTGCCACCGCTGACCTTGAACGAAGCGTTGGAGACAACGAAGATTCACAGCATCGTCGGCCTGTTGAAACCCGGCCAGGCGCTCGTGACACAGCGGCCGTTCCGCGCGCCGCATCACACCGCGAGCGACGCCGGACTTTTGGGTGGCAATATCAATCCGACGCCGGGCGAAATTTCGCTCGCGCACCACGGTGTTTTGTTTCTGGACGAGCTGCCGGAATTCAAGCGCAGCGTTTTGGAGACGCTGCGCCAGCCGCTCGAAGAAGGCATCGTGACGATTTCGCGCGCCGCCGGCACGATGACATTTCCGTCACAATTCATGCTCGTCGCGGCGATGAACCCGACGCCGGACGGGAAAATGCCGGGCGAGTCCAGGAATTCGCCGCGCGAAATCCAAAATTATCTTGGACGCATTTCCGGGCCGCTGCTGGACCGGATAGATTTGCACGTCGAGGTGCCGCAGGTGAAGTTCCGCGAAATTTCCGGCGACAAAACCGGCGAGACTTCGGCGGAAATCCGCGCCCGCGTCATCGCCGCGCGGCAACGGCAGCAGAAACGGTTTGCGCACAAACCAAAAATCTCCTGCAACGCGCGGCTCGGGCCGAAGGAGCTGAAGGAATTTTGCGCGCTGGACGACGCGACGAAGGAAATGTTGAAGATGGCGATGACGGAACTGAATTTCAGCGCCCGGGCTTACGACCGCATTGTGAAAGTGGCGCGGACGATTGCCGATCTGGCCGGCGCGGAAAATATTTCAAGCGAACACGTTTCCGAGGCGATCCAATACCGTTCGCTCGACCGGCAAGTGTGGAGCTGAAACCCAAGACAATGGATTTCAATTTTTCTGCGCCGCCTGAATAACCGCGTCAAACGCCGGCTTCGGCCGCCATTGGCGGTCGAACAATAAAGGATAATTCATGCGACCGCGGTTCAGCCACGAATCACCGTCGGTTACGCCCCAGAACGTGACGAGCGTGACGTCACCGCGATGTTTGAGAAAGACGGAAAAAAGGTCGGCGTAGCGTTTGGCCAATGCCTGTTGGACCGCTTCTGGCAAGCCATTTGTAAAATTGTTTGACACGACTTGCCGCTGCATTTCCGCGACATCCGCGCTCCGGTTGCGGCTCAACAAGTCCACGTCCAGCTCGGTGATCATCACCTTGACGCCGAGCCTCGCAAAATCGGAGATGGTCGCGTCTTCCTGTTCCACGGTCGGCCAGTCCATTTTGACATGATCCTGCAAACCGACAGCTCCAACCGGGATGCCGCCGGCTTGAAGTTTTTTAATCAACTCAATCGCGCCTTTGCGCTTGGGTTCGTTTTCCAATGAATAATCGTTGTAACGCAAAACCGCGTCCGGGTCGGCTTCGTGCGCATATTGAAACGCCTTCGCGATGTAGTCGTCGCCGACGATTTTCAGCCACGGCGATTTGCGCAACTGCCCGTTGTCCTGCAACGCTTCGTTCACGACATCCCAGCATTTGATGCGGCCTTTGTAACGGCCGACGACCATCTGAATGTGGTCGTGCATCCGCTTTAACAAAGTTTCGCGGTCGCAATAATTCGTGCCGTCGGCGGCCAGAAAAACCCATTTTGGCGTCTGGCTGTGCCAGACCAGCGTGTGGCCGACGATATACATGCCGTTCGTTTCGCCGAATTCGACGTAACGATCGGCCGGCTCGAAATTATATCCGTCGTCGCCGGGCCGCGGCTGGATGGATTCCCATTTAAGAACATTTTCCGGCGAGATGGAATTGAACTGTGCTTTGATGAGCGCCGCGCCGTTGGTGTCTTCGCCGGTGAATTGTCTTTGGTTGATCGCCACGCCGATGAGGAAATCATTTTTATAGGCTTCCTTGAGCGTCGGGGCCGAAGCGTGAATCGGCGGCGGCGCAATTCGTCAGTGAAGCCGCCATAAAAATGCCGGCCAAGGAGAAGGAGGCGATGCTGATTTTTTTCATAAATTTCAGGCGGCGGCCGGATTTTCCGCCGCGTATTTTTTCCGGCGTTCCGCCAATTCGTCGGCCATCTGGATGGTCATGCGTTTGTTGAGCTGGTAGCTCAACAGCAAAATGGTGCAGATGCCGAAAAGAATTCCGACCACGATGCCGCTGCAAACGCGGAAGCCTTGAACGGCATCCGGCGTGTCGGGCAATTTTGTGTCGTAATGGAAAAAGCCGACCATGATCCAAAGGAACGAAGCCGAGCCCAGCGCCAGCCCGGATTTCAACGCGAAGCCGATGGTGGCAAAAACCATGCCCGTGAAACGCCGGCCGGTCTTCAATTCCGAATAATCCGCCACGTCGGCAAAAATCGCCCACGTCAAGGGAATCGTCGGCGCATAAGCGATGGCGACGAACGCCGTGATTGCGAACATTCCCCAGCAATTTGACGGACTCAAAAGATAAAACGACAATGAGCCGATGGTCGCCAATGCAAAGCCGCCGGCGGCGACGGCCTTCTTGCCGAAATTTTTGGCGAGCGAAGGCGAAAGCAAAATGACGATGATGGTCAGGCCGGTGCCGAGCATGTTGACGATGCTGTTGAAAACGTCGGCGACGTTTGAGTTGGCCAGGTCAGTTCCGACCGGATGAACAATCAAGCCGAGCGTTTCCAAGACACCGGAAGTTGGCGCGCCCGGCGCGGCGACCAGGCCCAGTTTTTGCACCCAGTCAAACATCGCCGCCTTGTCGGCGTAGTGATGATAATAATTGTAAAGCGCGCCGCCGCGGAAGGAAAGGATCGCAAAATGCACCAGCGTCCAGCACCACATCACTTTCCATGGATTATTTTTCAGCAGGTCGGCAAAATCCTGTTTCGGCGATGATTTTTCCTTGTTGATCGGCTTGATGCGTTCCTTCGTCGTGGAGAACGTGATCAGAAACAAAACCAGACATAGCACCGCCCAAATGGTCATCGTCATTTGCCAGCCGTATTGCTTGTCCAAAATGCCGACCGGCGCGCCCGCCGCGTGTTTGGCGGCAAATTTGGCGACCAGCGTCAGCGTGAATCCGCCGACGATGAATTGCGCGGCATTCACCGCGATGAAACGGAATGAATTCAAGCTGGCGCGTTCGTTGACATCGCCGGTCATCACGCCGCCCAGCGCCGCGTAAGGCATGTTGTTCATCGAGTAAATCGACATCAGCATCGTGTTGGTGATCGCGGCGTAGGCAATCATTGCGGCCATGCTCCAGCCGTGCGGCGTCGTGTAGGCCAGAATCATGACAATGAACCACGGAATGGCGGTGACCAAAATCCATGGGCGGAATTTGCCCCAGCGCGTGTCCGTGCGGTCGGCGAGGATGCCGACGATCGGATCAGCAATGGCATCCCAAATTCGCGGCCAAAAAAGAATCGCGGCGGCGGCGCTGGCGGTCAGGCCGAAAACGTCCGTGTAAAAATTCGTCTGGAAGAGAATCATCGTCATGAAGACGAAATTCGCGGCGGCATCGGCACCGCTGTAACCGGCTTTTTCGAAAAACGAAAGTTTCTGCTGGAAATGTTGTTCGGCCATATTTTTTGTGGGTTGGATTTATCTCGTCACCGTCAGAATCACCTTCTGCAAATCGCCGTCGCGCGAAGAATTGCCGACCATGATTTCAAACTCGCCCGGTTCGACGACGTATTTCATTTTCACATCATAAAACGCCAGCGAATCTGGCGTGATTTCAATGGAAACCGTTTTGGTTTCGCCCGGCTGCAATGCAATTTTCTGGAATCCTTTCAGTTCCTTGACCGGTCGCGTGACAGCGCTGACCAGGTCGCGGATGTAAAGCTGCACGGTTTCCGTGCCGGCGCGTTTGCCGGTGTTGGTCACATCTACTGACACACGCGTGGTTTCGTTGCGCTTGATTTTTTTCTTAGCCAGCCGGACGTTTTTGATTTCAAAACTCGTATAGCTCAAGCCGTAGCCAAACGCAAACAGCGGCGAGACGTCTGCAAACAAAAATCCGCGCCGCGCCGACGGCTTGTAATTGTAAAACACCGGCAGATGCCCGGCGGAACGCGGGAACGAAATCGGCAGCTTGCCACCCGGATTGAAATCGCCGAACAACACGTCCGCCACCGCGTGGCCGCATTCCTGGCCGAGATAAAAGCACTCAAAAATCACTGGCACATTTTCGGCGACGTAATTGATCGCAAGCGGCCGGCCGTTGAACAAAAACACAATCACCGGTTTGCCGATCGCGAGCATCGCTTGAACAAGTTCGTTTTGCCGGCCAACCAGATCCAAGTCCGTCCGATCGCCCATGTGCTTGAGATTCCAGGCCTCGCGCGAAGTCTGTTCGTTGCCGCCAATCGCGAGCACGATCACGTCGGCCTGCTTGGCGACCTCGACCGCTTGAGCAATCTGCTTCCGGTCTTCCACCGGATCGCTCGGCGTCACTTCGTCCGCATTCCACGAGCCGCCGACGGTGATTTTGCAGCCTTCGCTGTGCAGCACGTTCACGCGATCGCCAACTTTTGCCTTGATGCCGTCGAGCACGGCGACATTGTGTTTCGGCACGCCGCTGTAACCGCCAAGCAGACTGCGATTCGCGTTTGGCCCAATGACCGCAATGGTTTTCAGCTTCGCCGGATTGAGCGGTGCAAGGTTGTTTTCGTTTTTGAGCAGCGTGATGGTTTCGCGCGCCGCCTGCAACGCGAGCTTGCGGTTCGCATCGCAGCCGACTACGCGCGCGGCTTCTTCCGGGTCAACATACGGATTGTCAAACAAACCCATTTTGAATTTCCAGAGCAGCATCGGTGCGACCAGATCATCGAGCTGTTTTTCTTTCAACACGCCTTTGCGCACGAGTTCGACGAGGTGCAAATAGCAATCCGGTTCCGGGAACTCGATGTTGACGCCAGCTTTGACCGCAAGCTCGCACGCTTCTTTTTTGTCTTTCGCAACAAAATGCCCGTGCGTGTCGGGACGATGATTCAATTCCCAAATCGCGTAATAATCCGAAACGACAAAGCCTTTGAAGCCCCATTCCTTGCGCAGCACGTCGCGGAGCAGCCATTCGCTCGCGTGCGACGGCACGCCGTCAATCTCGTTGTAGCTCGCCATCACGCTGATCGCGCCGCCCTTGGCAATCACGTCCTTGAACGGATGCAAAAAAGTTTCGCGCAGCACGCGTTCGGAGACGTTCACCGGCGCGCAGTTCTGGCCGGATTCCGGCTGGCCGTGCGCGGCAAAATGTTTCAGCGTGGCAATGACTCGCTTCTTGTCCTTGAACGTCGCGTCGCCCTGGAATCCGCGCACGGCGGCGATGCCGAGCTGCGTGTTGAGAAACGGATCTTCGCCGTAAGTTTCCTCGACACGACCCCAGCGCGCGTCGCGCGCCACGTCCACCACCGGAGTGAGCGCCTGATGCGCGCCGCGCACGCGGGCTTCCTCAGCCGTCATTGTGAAAAGCTTTTCGACCAGTTCAGGATTGAACGTCGCGCCGAGGCCGATGGGCTGCGAAAAACTGGTCGCGCCGATGGCCGCGTGGCCGTGCAAACATTCCTCGTGAAAGATCACCGGAATCCCGAGCCGCGAATGCTCGATGAAAAATTTCTGGATGGCGTTGGCCAGCTCCGCCGTTTCCTTGGCGTTCTTGCCAATGCCGGCGTCGCTGGGCGTGCTGCCGGCGTCGCTGGGCCGGCCGACCTGTCCGATGCCGTGGCCTTTCCTGAACGCGGCCTTCGCCTTTTGAAAATCAAAATTGCTGTCCGCGTCCAACAGCTTCGTCGTTTTTTCCTGCCAGAGGCACATCATCTGCGCCGCCTTTTCCTCCAGCGTCATGCGCGACAGCAGATCCTTGACGCGGCTGACGGCAGACGCGGCGGGATTTTTATACACTGGAATCTTGGCGTCGGATTTCTTCTTCATGTCGCTTTTCAACAAGGCTGGTTCAGGCAAATTTCAAACACGTTCTGAAAAGGCGCGGCGCATTTCAATCGCAAACTCATGGAGAATTCTACAACCCGGTTTAATCGCGGTGGAAGCTTTCCGGCGGCCCGAGATAGCTCGGCTTCAGGCCGCCGAAGTCCACAATGATTTTTTGCAGGACCACGCCGGGGTCCACCATCCAGTATTTCAGCGTGTGATAACCGGGGTTTGCCAGCATGTGGTTGGAACGGACGGTGCGTGCATTGTCAGCGACGATTTTTTCCCAGTCACGGTTTCCGCTCTGCGCCTTGTAACCGGCCGGCACGAGCGTGATGACCTGCGGCGTCTCATCATCAAATGAAACCGCCAGCCGCAGTCCGCGGCCGGGCATAAAGTTCAGTGTCGGCGAGGTGATCGTCACGACTTCGACCGCGCCGGTGCTGAAAAGATATGTTTGATATTCCAACCACGGCGAATCTTTTCCCGGCGTTGCGCTCAGCGCGTCCGGCGGTTGCGTCGCCCTCATGCCGGACAAGGTGCGTCCGTAATCCTGGATTTTTATCCAGCGATTTCCCCCCGCGTCCGTGTTTTTTGTGAAATGTTCCGGCTCGATGGAAATAAAACCATCGCCTTCCACAAAACCATGCACCGAACCACGCGCCGGCTCGGTCGGATTGAACACGTTCACTTTCACGACGACCTCGCCGGCTGTGCCGGAGATTTTCACCGTGCCGCTGGCCGCGCCTGCCGGTGCCTTGCTCCAATCAACGCCAACCCACAGACGTTTGTCCTTTTCAATCGTGCCACTCGTTTCGCTCAAAACAATCCACGGCTCGCTGGCGGTGGCGGTGAATTCAAAATCCGTTTTACCCCGGTTGAACACCTCGATGTAATGACGCTGCCGGTTGAACGAATCAAATTGCGGGAGAATCGCCTCGTCATTTGTATCCGGCCACGCGGCGTCCGAACCTTCCACTGCCACGCCCATCGCCGCCGCGTCGGGCACGTCAATTTCCGCAAGCTGGATTGCGCGCAGGCTGTTGTGCGGCGGATCCTGCCAGGTGGTGTAACCGAGATGCGTCTGATCCATGAAATGATCCCATTTGCCGCCGGCAAACGTGTGATTGAAATACGCCATCAGATTTGTGTCGGCTTGAAACAATGCCTGCGTCTCGGCGGCAAAGTCATTGGCGCTGGCCCGGCCCTGTTTGGCGAACAGCGCATTTTTCCCGGCGGCTAGATAAAGCTCATTCACGAGCGCGCTGGCCTTGGTCGGGAACAAAACCAGTTCGTAAAACGCATCACGCCGGTCAGCCGGCAGCTTGTTGTAAATTGCTTCCGCGCGGGCAGCGATGGTTTTGAAATCCGCCACCACGGTTTCGGCCTCCTGATAATTAACCAGGCTGTAGGTGTCGGGCGCGAGCATCTCCGGTTTGCGCCGGCCGTTGTATTTGGAGTATCTGGAAATAATGTCGGCGATGTCGGTGGCGAACTCCGGGCCGAATTCGCGCGCCGCCCACAGCCGTGTGAACTCGTCCAGATTGTCATTGGTCCAGCGGCCGGAATTCCACGCGAGGTTCATGAAATACTCCAGCGGAAATTCGTAGCCCTTGAAGTGGCCGACGTTCACGATCCAAATCCGGTCCGCGCCGTATTGCTTGGCCAGCGACATCTGATCCCAGATTTTCGGAATCGGGCTGGTGTTGAGCCACTGGTAATTTCGCGGGCCGCCATGATAATCAAAATGATAATAAACTCCCGCGCCACCGCTGCGCGAGCGTTCCTCGGCGGTCGGCAGCCGCCGGACGTTGCCCCAATTGTCCTCGGCCCACAGCAGCGTCACGTCTTCCGGCGCGCGCATCCCGGCGTTGTAATAATCCAACACCTCCTTGTAAAGACACCAGAGCTGCGGCACCTGGGCCGCGTCGGGATTGACTTCCTCGGCGATAATTTTCCGCTGCACCCCGACGATGTTTTCCAGCAACGCCATGTTCGCCTCCGGCCCGCCTTCGGCCATTGGCGTGTCGTTTGCGCCGCGCAGGCCGATGGTGAGGATGCTCTCGTAATTTTTATTTCGCGCGATGCCATCGCGCCAGAAATTGGAAACGACGCCGGGATATTTCGCATAATTCCAACTGCCCAGCGTTTTTTGATAACGACGGTCCCATTCTTTCTGCGCCCGCAGCATCGGCTCCTGGTGCGAGCTGCCCATCACGATGCCGTATTCATCCGCGAGCCGGGGATTTTCGGGATCGTCCTCATTGAAGGCGTTGTTCCACATCGCCGGCCAGAGGTAATTTCCCTTCAGCCGCAAAATCAGCTCAAACAGGTTCGTGTAAAAACCGCGCCCGTAATTCGCCACGCCCGGTGGCACCGGCGGGTTAGTGCCGGTCGGAACTGTGCCGTATTTTTCCAGAATCCAGTTGCTCAAATCCGGCGCCTCGTCATTCAAAAAAATGCCGCGATATTTCACCGACGGCGGACCTTGCACGAATGTTCCGGCCTTCACAAAAAGTTCGTCGTGATGCGTCGGCGGCACGTCCGCCCAGAAATACCACGGCGAAACGCCGATCTGTTCGGACAAATCGTAAATGCCGTAAATCGCCCCGCGCTTGTCGCTGCCACAAATCACCAGCGCGCTGTCGACGCCCGGCCACGGCTCCGGCACGACTTGAATCAAAAACGATTCCCACCTGCCGGCGATTTCCGAAACGTCAATTTTCTTTTCGCGAATCATCCGGTCAATGATTTCACTTTTTCCAATCGTCCCGACGAGAATGACATTCTTCCCAAGATTTTTTTCCTCGTGGAGAACCGCCGGAGAAATTCCGGTGACGCGCTTCACGTCCGCCTGTAATTCGCCGGCCACCCGAACCACTCCTGCGTAATCACCAGCATCCACGAAGATTGTCGCCGCAGATTTTTCCCGCACGATGGGAAAGCTGCCCTGGCCAGGAACCTCCTCGACGTAATTTGTCTGTCCGATGGCGAAGCTTTCGTTGGGCGCAAACAGGCCGGCGACAAGCAGCGCCGCGAAGATTTTTTTCAACATGAAAACGGGTGGCTTCATTCAAGTTTTTTATTTTGGCTGCCAGACTTGGAATTCACCGCTGCAATGCAACAGCGCCATCATGTAAAGCAGGCCTTCGTAGTAACGTTCGGGACCGTCCGGCGTCGGCGTGTTCCACAAGGCATCCACGAATTTCCTGGCTCGCGGATTTGTCGCCGCGAGGCTCGCGTCGGCGTTCACGGCCACGAGTCCCTGCGCGTGCCGGGCGTCGAGCGGCCTGCCGGCGAGCGTGAACTGGCAACCGTAAGTTTCCATGCCTTGCGATTCAAAAAATGCCTGCAGCCGGTCGCTCAATCCGTGTTCGCGCGGGTCTTTCGCCCACCACGACCAGTCCACCGACCAGTTGCCGGCAGTCCGGAACGAATCGTAGCCGAAATGCGACGCGCTGTGGCTCCAGCCGTTGGTCGCGGGCGTGCCGTCAAAATTTGCGTAGTCGGGTGCAAGGCCCGTGATTGGATTTGCCGTGCGCGGAAAAAAATCGCGGCTGTTCGTGGCGGCCTGCATCCAAAAATCCCGGTCCGCCGCCGGCCCCCAGCGCGCCCACAATTCGTAAAACGCCGGCAGTTGATATGACGGATCGGTGAACGGCGGACGTTCGGTGCTCGGCGAAAAGAGCACCATTTTGTGTTCCGCATCGAAGAGCGGGCCGGCGGAAACTGTCAGGGCCGCGTTCGTGCCGTGGCGCAGCATGGCAATTTGCCCCGTAATCACGGCGCGATGCCGCAGGTTTGTCAGCAATTCATCGGCCTGCGCCTGGTAATTGTAAATGCCGGTGCCGCTGCCCCAGCGGTTCGCCGCGAAAAACAGCGCCATGACGTAATACGACTCGCCGTCCGGCGCCACGAATTCGCTCATGGTCAGGCCGTTGGTTTTTGCCTGCCACGAAAAAAATCCAAACGACGGATGCGCCGGCGAATCGTGATACAAATAAGTTTTCGACCAGTTCCACAACGCATCGAACTCGGCCTTTTTGTCCAGTTGCACGGCGATCATCATGCCGTAGGACAAGCCTTCCGTGCGCACGTCGTTGTGCTTGAGGTCGGTGATGTAGGCGAGCGGGCCGTTGGAATTCGCGCCGGCGGGAAAAAAAACCGCCTGGTTCGTCGGGTTGCCGTGAAACAATTGCTGGAACGCCAAATCAACCTTGTCCTGGATTTCCTTTTGCGAATGGCCGTTCTCGGCGAACAGATTGCGGTAGTGTCCGGTCGCAAACGCGCCCGAACCATTGGCGGCAGAACGGGGTTTTTGAAGACAGCTGCACGCTGCCAGAAAAATTGCCGGAACCAACCAGGCGCCGGTCAAAATGAAAACTCTCCTTTTCAATTTTGAACATTTCATTTCAAGCGCGTCGCCGTCATTGCGCGAGGTCCGCGTTGCTGACAAAGGCGATCCGCTGGCTGTCCGGCGACCAGGACGGGACATTAATCGTGCCTTGCCCGCCGTAAGCGTAGGCGATTACTTTGGGCTGGCCGCCTTCGATTGGCAGCAGCCGGAGATAGCACTGTTTGTAATACGGATGCTCCACTGGATTGATGTCTGCCGGAAAGCTGATGATGACAATCCATTTTCCGTCCGGCGAAATGTGCGGGAACCAGTTGTTGTATTCGTCGTTCGTAATTTGTTCCTGATCGCTGCCGTCCGGTTTCATCCGCCAGATCTGCATTTTGCCGGTGCGGCTGGAATTGAAGTAAATGTATTTTCCGTCCGGCGTGAATTCCGGCCCGTCATTCAAGCCCGGCGCATCGGTCAGGCGGATTTCCGGCCCGCTGCCGTCGGACGGAATTTTGTAAATGTCGAACTTGTTGTTCCGTCCGCCGGTGAAGACTAGAAACTTTCCATCCGGCGACCAGCCGTGAAGATAAGAAGGCGTCAATTGCGTGATCCGTTTTGGCGTCCCGCCTTGGGACGGCAAAGTGAAAATGCAGGCTTGTCCGCCGTGGTCCGGGCTTTGGTCGCTGATGCCGAGCATCGTGCCGTCGAACGACAGCACATGGTCGTTGTTGTTCCGGTTGTTCGGATCGGTGTCGAGCGGCGACGGACTTTTGGTGATGAGGTCGAACCGGTTCAAATGCCCCCAGCCTTCCGCGCGGCCGCTGACGTTGTAAATCAAAGTGCTGCCGTCCTGCATCCAGTTCGGCGCTTCAAACGGCTGCGCGGATTCGTAAATTTTTTCCAGCCTGCCCGTGTGAACATCAAGGATTTCCAGAACGCTGCCGATGTAATCTTTATACGGCACAAATCCTTGCTTGGCCGGGCGGATGATTCGCACGTCGCGGAAAACGGCCTTTTCGATCACGTCGGCGTCGTGCGAACAAACGAACAGCCCGGCGTAAACATCGTCGCCCAGATCAAAATCCGGAAGCTCGGCGCTCACAAACGGCTCGCCGAAATGCGCCGCCGAAAAAATGTAGGTGTTGCCCTTGCGTTCAAACTGGAGCACGTCCGCGTTGGTGATGGCGAGTTTGATTTCCTCGGTGTTCGCCCCTTTGGACCGGCGAAATTGAATCGAAGTCAGGCCGCTGCCGTGTTCCGCGCAATCCACATAAGGCGCATCCGCGTCCAGGTTCGGGCGCACCATCCAGCCGATTTTGCGATGTTCCACCACGCCATTGCCAATAAATTCGGCCCGCGTTCGCAAAATGAAATCGCCCTTTATTTTTTTCCAGACGAAGTGGCACTGATCATTGGTGAACCACATATTGACGCCCGCGCCGGCAACCGTGTAGGACTGGTTCGCGGAGTCGTAGGTCGCGGAGCCGGCGAGTTTTGGCGCACCGATGTCCGTCTGGCCGGAGAAATCACCCGGCGAATTTTCCTGCGATCTGGCGGGAATGACTGCGGCTACAATGATGGAGGACAGGGCAATGAGTTTTTGGAAGTCGGATTTCATGTTTCAAATTTACTTTGAACCGGCCGTAACGGAAACAATTTTGATGAACCGGCCGGCGAATTAAGAAATGCCGGCCCGCCCACCCACTGAACCGCACAATCAACGCTTGCGGAATGGATGAAGCTACGAATCGCATGGATTATCCTACGAATTCACCGTTAATGGCTTGAAGCGACGTTTTTCGTGGCCAGAATATGTCTGACATGACGAATCCATTTTCACTGGAAGGCGAGACCGCGCTCATTACCGGTGGTGGCAGCGGATTGGGTCTTGGCATCGCGGAATGTTTTGTGCAGGCGGGCGCAAGGGTTGTGCTGGTGGGCCGGCGGGCGGGCGTGTTGCAGGCTGCCGCGAAAAAACTGGGCACGGCGGCGGAATACGGGGTGCATGACGTGACGCAGCACGACCAGGCCGGGGAATTCATCAAACAGGTCACCGGGCACAGCGGCCCCATCACCATTCTGGTGAACAATGCCGGCGTTCATCTGAAAAAATCCGCCGTGGAAACCACTCCGGAGGAATTCAACGCCGTGCTGCAGACGCATGTGGTTGGCGCGTTCAGCCTGACGCGCGCGGTTTTGCCGGGCATGATCAAACGCAAGCACGGCAACATTCTTTTCACGGCCTCGATGGCCTCGTTGTTCGGCATTCCGCTGGTGACGGCCTACTCCGCCGCCAAGTCGGCCTACCTCGGGCTGGCGCGTTCGCTGGCCACCGAAGTTTCGCGCGACGGCGTGCGCGTCAACATCATCGCCCCGGGCTGGATCGAATCCGACATGATGCAAAAAGCCCTCAACGGCGACCATCAGCGCGCAAAAAAAATCCTGGGCCGCACCCCGATGAATTGCTATGGCACGCCGGAAGATGTCGGTCTGGCCGCCACCTTTTTGTGCTCGCCCGCCGCGCGCTTCGTGACGGGTGCGGTGTTGCCGGCGGACGGCGGCGCCAGCATCGGATTCTGAAAGTTTTCATGTCGCACTTCCAACACAAACCTACCGGCTGAATAATGAACATGAAACTCGGCCTCGGCCTTTACCGTCACCAGCTTGATGCGGAACATTTCCGTTTCGCCAAACAATGCGGCTGCACGCATCTCGTCATTCACCTCGTGGATTATTTCCGTTCGTCGCGCAGCAATTCGCCCGGCGACCAGCCCGTCGGTGACGACACGGGCTGGGGTCTGGCCGGCAACCCGGACAAGCTCTGGACTTTCGAGGAACTCGCCGCGATCAAAAAAGAAATCAACGCCGCCGGACTCGAACTTGAAGCCATTGAAAATTTCGACCCGGCGCACTGGCACGACGTTTTGCTGGACGGGCCGAAAAAATTATCGCAGATCGAAAATCTCAAAACCATCATCCGCAATGTTGGCAAGGCGGGCATTCCAGTTTTCGGCTACAATTTTTCCATCGCCGGCGTGGCCGGGCGCGTCAAAGGCAAATTCGCTCGCGGCGATGCCGAGGCCGTTGGCATGGAAGGCCCGTTCGACAAGCCGCTGCCGGACGGCATGGTGTGGAACATGGTTTACGACAAGAACGCCGCGCCCGGCGATGGTGCCGTCCGCAACGCCGGAACAGCTCTGGTCGCGCCTGAAATTTTTTCTCGATGAACTGATTCCGGTCGCCGAGGAGGCCGGCGTCACGCTGGCCGCACATCCCGACGATCCGCCGCTGCCGGCGGTGCGCGCGCAACCGCGGCTCGTTTATCAGCCGCAACTTTACCAAAAGCTGATTGACCTGAAGCCAAGCCCGCGCAACGCGCTGGAATTTTGTGTCGGCACGCTGGCGGAGATGACGGACGGCAATATTTACGACGCGGTGGAAACCTACAGCCGGCAGGGAAAGCTGGCTTACGTCCATTTGCGCAACGTCCGCGACAAGGTGCCGTTCTACAAGGAAACGTTTATTGACGACGGCGAGGTGGATGTCTTGCGCGTGCTGCGGATTTTGCACCGCAACCGTTTCGACGGCGTGATCATTCCCGACCACGCGCCGCAGATGAGCTGCGCCGCGCCGTGGCACGCGGGCATGGCCTACGCGCTCGGCTTTTTGCGCGCGGGATTGAAGGTGGTTGAAGCCGAGACGCCGGGATAAATTAAAATTCCCCCGGTCCAAACTCACCACGGTTTGGCATTGTCGGTTACGCCGGGCCAGTCGTCCGTGCGAAATGGCACCGCCGGCAAGCCAACGCCGTTGAACAAGGTTGCCGCGGGATTGGCCTGCCAGGCGTAGCGGGCCGCGATTGGTTCGGGCACGTCCGGTGATGAAACAATGATGTCGTTCCCGGCGATTTTCGCTTCGGCCCAATGCCATTTACGATCCTTGCCGGCCACGGAAAATTCTTCGAGCTTGTTTCCTTTCACCACCAGTCCGCCATCGGTGTGTTTGAAACGGAGCTTGAGCGCGCCGGGAATTTTGGTCATCGAAACAAAAGTGGGTCCGGCGTCGGGAATTTTTTCGCCATACTCGCCGGCCAGCGCGCACAAGGCCAGACGCTCACCGACAACTTTTTTATCTTTCGGGTGGATATTTTCGGCTTCACCGGTGTCCACCGTTACAGCCAGTCCGGTATTCTTCACCGTGCTGGCGGTGAAGGCCTGCGCCGCGCGCAATTCGGCCCAGGCATCGTCGCCGGGCTGGTCGCGGTGCGGCATGAACGCCGGCAGGCTGACGATGTAAAACGGAAAATCGCCCTGCTGAAAAAGGCTCCGCCAACTGTCAATCATGGCTGGCAGCAGGGTCCGGTATTGGTGTGCTCGCTCAAAGTTCGCCTCGCCCTGATACCAGATGGCACCACGGATGGAAAGCGGTGCGAGCGGCTGGATCATGCCATTAAACAAAACGGCCGGCATGGTCGGATAATTTTCGAACATCAGCGGCAGCGGATGCGGCGGACGGGCATCCACGCTCAACGCGCCCTTCCATTCGCCCGCGAGTGGAACGATGGATTTATCGCCTAACAGCAAATGGATTTCGTCCGGCTTCGCCAGAAATCCGCCTTGCGGTTTCATCTTGAAAACGCGCACGGCGATGACATTCCGGCCGGGCTTCAACACGCCGACGTTGATGGCATACGCGCGGGGATTTTCCACCCAGGAACTCGCGCCGACCCACTGGCCGTTGAGATAGGCGGTGTCCATTTTTTCAATCGAGCCGAGAAAAAGAGTGGCGTTGCCCGCCGGCAATGGATCCGGCAACGTGAACTCCTTGCGGAACCAGCATACGCTCGGCTCGCTTGGCACGCCCAGTTCCGAAATGCCGCCGGGAATTTGCACCGGCTTCCAATTGGAATCGTCAAAATTGGCCGCCGCCCAGGAATTGTTGCCGATGTCGTATTCATCCAGCCAGTGCATCAGAAAACTGCCGTATTCCGGGCCGCCTTTGGCGTGGAGCCTTTCGATCTCCGCCAGCGGCGCGTCAAAATCCTTGAGCCGGTGGAGCGTTTCCGGGCTGGCCCAGCTTTCCGCCGGCGTGCCGCCCATGCAATCCTCAATCAGGCCGATGGGCACATGAAGATTGTCCTGCAACGATCGGCCCAAAAAATACGCGACTGCCGAAAATCCTCCGCCATCAGCCACGGTCTGGGGCGAACAAATCTTCCACTCGCCTTTGGGCAGTTTCGCCGGCGCATAGGCGACATGCGACGCAACCTTGAACAGCCGGATTTCCGGATGATTGGCATTTTGAATTTCGTCCGCGCCGTTTCGCGTCCGGCTCAAGGGCAACTCCATGTTGGACTGCCCGCCGCACAGCCACACGTCGCCGACCAATACTTCATGCAACACCACAGTTTGCCCGGCACCGGTGATGTTGACCGTGTAAGGACCGCCGGGTGGTGGCGACGCAACCTCTGCCTGCCAGCGGCCGTCCGGTGCGGCCACAGCCTTCGCCGAGCGGCCATCGAGTTCGACGCGGACGGATTCTCCGGGCTTGGCCCAGCCCCAGAATCGAACCGGCCTGCCGTGCTGAAGCACCATGTTGTCGCCAAAAATCGGGCTGACGAATGGCAAAGCGCCAATGTCGGCCGCAGCGGCGACAAACAGCGCGAAGCAGACCAGAACGGAGAGGCAATAACCTTTGTATCCCATAAATCTGTTGGCAATCAGTTGAAGAAAACAGCCGTCACCAAGATTGGCGACGGCTGTCAATTAACCCTGATCAACCCCTGACACAAATTACTTATTCCGGCGGCGAGCGGCGACCATGCCGACCAGCGCGCCCAAACCGAGCAACGCCATGGAAGCGGGTTCGGGAGCGGCAGAAAGTGTCACATTATTCATATACCAAGAACTCGGCGCACCGCCACCATTGTTGGGAGTGAGCCTCAACTGGAGATAGCTCTCGCCACCAGCGATGATGGAAGGCAGAATGCTCGAATAATTGAAGCTGATTGTTTCCGAGCGCACAGAACCTGCTGGGCCATAATAATAGTTGGGCTCTCCGCTTTGATTGTTGTCAGTGCCTTGAAGATCAACCGCAGTCGTGCTCGACCAAGCTATGTTGTTATATCCATAACCTGGGGCATTGAGCGACATCGAATAGATCTGTGAATACCCGCCCGTTGACGTGGAAGCGGGCACGGCAAACGTAAACGAGAGGATTGTGTTGGCATTAAAAGCCGTTACCTGGGCAGGGCTAAACCCGAGTTGCAGGTCGGCACCATTATAACCAGCTCCAGTGATTTGTAGACTTTGAGCGTATCCAGTCACCCCGGCCGCCACAAAGCTCATGGCGCTGTCGGTGGTGATCGGGTTTCCGGTATCTTGATTGATCCAACCCGCATCTGTGGGGTCGCTGGCACCTTGAAAACCACCGAGCAGATATTGGGCTTGGGCTGCGGTGGAGAGGGCCAAAATACCACCACAAAGGGATAAAGTTTTGATGCTGTTTTTCATAAAATACTGCTGATGTTAAGATTTTTATTTCCGATTTGCATTAATATCTTACCAGTTCTGCCGGATTGAGGAATGGACAAAACTATTATTCTGCCGTCTTTTTGATGGATTTTTCGATGATTGGGACGGGAGCAAGTCATTGATGGACTAACGCAGAAAAGATAAAAAAGAGGCCGGAACGGTTTCCCGTTCCGGCCTTGATTTGTGTCAGCCTGTGGCCTTGGTAGGGCGGCGGTGCCCCGCCGCCTTGCCGTTTGGTGGCCGTCCGCAAGGACCCGGCGGAGCAGCAGCTCCGCCCTACCGTCAGTCCACGATGCTGGAGCTGGGGACAGACCACGGGCTTTCGCCCGTGCTGCCGCCCAACGCCCGTGCCCGCACCTGATACACCGTGCCGGTCGTCAGACCGATCAGGATGATGGTGCGCGCCTGCGACGAGAACTTGACCGTCGTCCACACACCCGCGATGAGGATCTGCACCTCGTAACCAATTGCATTGGTTATCGGGGTGAGATGCACCGCTAGTTGCGTGGGGACGTCATTGTCAATTCCCGTGATGGACGGCGTGCCGACCGGTGACTGGCCATGGTTGTTGCTCACCGTCTGGTAACCAGAGGTGAGAAACGTGGCAAGGTCATAACGGGCGGTCGTCTGGACGTAGAATGCATTGGCATCCAGTCCATCAATGGCGAACTGTAACGCCTCGTTTCTGAGCGCCGTGAGCACGGTCCCGCCATCGAGGGCGGCGGAAATGGCCGCGGCCAGGGATGCTTGACGGGTTGTCATGTCCACGGGCGCGCTGGCATCGGGCGGCACCGGGGGCACAATCGGCACCGGAGGCTTGGGAAAAGCCTCATTGCCGTCCATGCACGAGATGTTCCATCCCATGTAAGCGACCACTCCAGTCGGCGGCATATTTTTATATGCCTGGCTGACACGATTTACTTTCTTGTTATTTTTCATAATTTTTTAATATTTATGTTTTTATTAAGAGTGGGGCATCTGGAGGGAACCACCCGGCCCCGCGCTGAACCCCGTGAACCACATCGTCACCCAAGCAATTGTCCTGCCATACGTGGACGCAAGTTGCCTTAAATAAGCATGTTAAGTAAACATGAATACTCCCTCCATGGCAGTATTCAACTTTACTAAAGACCGTTTCAGACGCAAACGGGCGCGGGGCAGGCAGTTGGGATAAATGAAGCGTTTTAAAACCGGTTTTCGGCGTGATTTTTGCCGTCCAAAAAGGTCGCGACAAGGAGCAGTCAGTGTCCCATTGCTTCAAGTCAGTGACTTATTGCTTCCCATCCGTCACCGACTGCTCCCAATGTGTGAGTGACTGCTTCCCGTTCAGTCAACGACTGCTCCCAGTCAGTCACTGACAAGGAGCCATCGGCGGCCGACTGCTCCCAATGTATGACCGACTGCTTCCCCTCGGCCAGCGACTGCTCCCAGTCAGGCACGGACATGAAGCAATCACTGACCGACTGCTCCCAGTGTGTGACTGACTGCTCCCCATCAGCGTGCGATTTGCTCCGATTCAGACACTGACACTAAGCATTCAGTGACCGACTGCTCCCAGTCAGAGGTCAAGATTCCCGGTTTTTGGACAGGACAGCGGACAAAATTGAGACGCCGGGGACAGACAAAAGAAGTTGCCGGTCTTTAGTGGGAGATATGCACCATATATATATGCAAGCAATTCAGCGGAGGGGCAGGATGCCGCGAAACGGGAATTGAACCGCGAACCACGCCAAATGTGCGAACGCCCGTTCAAATGCGCTGAAGGCGCTACGGAAATTAGCCCGGTGTTGGCTGATGCAATCGGACTACGCCGGGAAAACGTTCCGAAAAATTATTCCACCCTGAAGGGGTGGCGGAGGCTTTTCATCTTGGCACAAATTGATACTCTTTACGCATGGCCACGGCTCGCCATCCGAAAGCGACCTTTTTTGTCCAGCGACATTTGTTCTCTGGCCTGACCAGTTTTGCCGATTTGGAACAAAAGATTGCCGCGCTGCCTGACGAACATTCTCGCGGAGCAGCGTTTGAAGTTTTTGCCGAGGCGTATCTGGCGACGCAGCGGATTCATCAGGCACGCGAGGTTTGGCCGGGGGACTCGTTGCCGCCATCACTCCAGCAGCAACTTCGTCTTCCGCTTAAAGACATGGGCGTTGATGGTGTGTTCGTCACCACTTCAGATGAAACTGCATGTTACCAGGTAAAATTTCGCACCGGGCGTCCGTCGCTAACATGGTCGGAACTCTCGACATTTTTTGGTTTGGCGGACGCCGGTGTGCAAAGACTGGTTCTGACAAACTGCGATGACATCGCCGACACCGCCCAACAACGACAAGGGGCAGTATTCGTGCGTGGCAGCGACCTCGACCAACTGACAGCAGAAGATTTTCAAGCAATCGAAGCTTGGCTCGTTGGCAGCATCGCGCCAAAAAAGAAAAAAGCACCACTTGAACATCAGGACGCCGCACTCAGGGACATTCTCAACGGATTAACCCGTCATCCTCGTGCAACCGCACTGATGGCTTGTGGATCAGGGAAGACACTTATTGCCCTTTGGACTGCCGAGCGGCTAAATGCCAAAACGGTGCTGGTGTTGCTGCCTTCTCTTGCGCTCGTCCGACAGACGCTCCACGAATGGCTGCGTGAAACCAGTTGGCCGGATGTCGAATACCGCTGTGTCTGTTCAGACGCAACCGTGCAGCCAGAGGAAGACGCGCTTATTGTCCGCCCCTCTGAAGTTGATTTTCTGGTCACGACGCAAAGTGCCGATATTCGCAGGTTTCTTGAACGCCAGACAAGCGCGGTCAAATTGGTTTTTTCCACATACCATTCTGCTGCCGTCGTCGTGGAAGCTGTTGTCGGTTTGCCGCCATTTGATCTCGGCGTTTTTGACGAGGCGCATAAAACCGCCGGACGCGAAGGCATGAAGTTCGGCCTCGCGCTCAATGACAATAATTTGCCAATTGCTCGCCGGTTATTCCTCACAGCCACTCCTCGCCATTATGATATTGCGCCTGAAAATAAATCAGGTGAAGACAGGATGGTTTTTTCCATGGACGTGCCGGAGATTTATGGCCCAGTAGTCCATCGCCTGCCATTCAGCACCGCAGCGAAACTTGGCATCATCACCGATTACAAGGTTTTGATTTCGATTGTTACATCCGACATGGTCACGGATGAACTGCTTCGACGCGGCGTCGTGATTGTTGAAGGCGAGGAAATCAAAGCGCGACAGGTTGCGAATCAAATCGCTCTTAAATCTGCAATCGAGAAGCACGGTGTCTCGAGGGTTTTCACATTCCATTCGAAAGTAGCTGCCGCTAATTCATTCACGTCTGATGGCCCGGAGGGAATCGCGACTCATCTGCCCGGTTTCCACTGCGCACACATCAATGGCGCGATGTCCACAGCATACCGCAAGCGGCTCATGGATGAATTTGCAAACGCGCCGCGTGCCATTTTGTCGAACGCACGATGTTTGACCGAAGGCGTAGATGTGCCAGCGGTGGACATGGTCGCGTTTTTGAGTCCACGTCGTAGCCTTGTGGATATCGTGCAAGCCACCGGTCGCGCGATGCGTCTGTCACCGGGAAAGGAATTTGGTTATGTGCTCGTGCCGCTCTACGTTGAAAAAGCGCGCGGGGAATCAATTACGGAGGCCGTGAGGCGGAGTGACTTCGATGAAGTGTGGAATGTCCTTCGCAAATTACAGGAACATGACGATTTGCTCGCTCAGATTATTTCTGAAATGCGGACTCAGCGAGGCGCTACCGGAGGCTATGACGATTCACGCTTCCGCGAACGTGTCCAGTTTCTTGGCCCCTCCATTTCGCTCGAAAATTTAACCCAATCCATCACCGCAGCCTGTTTGGATGCCATCGGTGACGGTTGGTTTGAGCGTTATGGGCAACTTTTAGCATATCAAAAAAAGCACGGTAAAATTGATATGCCTGCACGCTGGCCGGAAAACCAGAAGCTTGCAACGTGGGCTGTAAATCAACGGGTGTTAAAGCGTGATGGTGTGTTAGAGGATGAGAAAATTGCGCTGCTCGACCGGCTTGGGTTCAAGTGGTCGCCGCATGAAAGCAAGTGGCGGACATATTATCTGGCCCTGTTGAAGTATCGCGAACGTTTCGGCGATTGCCGTGTGCCGCAAAACTGGGAAGAAGACGAAAAGCTGGCACGATGGGTGAGCGCGCAGCGGCTCGATTATGGTCGCGGTGATATTTCTAGTGAGCGCATCGCGATGTTAGAGAAGATTGGATTTGATTGGTCGGCTGGCAAGCCTACTTGGAATGACCGGTTCACCGAGTTATGCGCTTACAAAAAGCGATTCGGCAATACCCTAGTGCCGGTCAAATGGCGGGAGAATCCATTACTTGGCGGCTGGGTATCAGCCCAGCGTTACAAACACAATGCCGGAAAATTGCGGAAAGAATTTGTGGAGCGATTGAATTCAATCGGCTTTGAATGGCGAGCACCTAACACTTTTCTACAGTCGGGGATTCCTCTGGCAAAAAGAATTGAAGCATTGCTCGCCCACAAAGCCGAGCATGGACACCTTACGGTTTCGCGAAGCAGTGAAAAATATCCAGGCTTAGCGCAATGGATGACGGAGCAGAGAAAACTGTTCAAAGAAGGAACGATTTCGAAAGAGCTAAAAAGTCAACTGGACGAAATGGGTTTTCCATGGAAGCCAGCGGCGCAAGACACGGACAAGCAATGGTTTGAAATATTTGCCCGCTACAAAAAATACGCAGTTGCAAACGGTGTTCTAGCTGTCAGGGTTGTTGATGACGAAACGCGCAAGCTCAACCGTTGGGTTTTATGGCAACGCCGAGCGAAAAAACTCAGCAAGTTGAGTGACACACGAATCCACGCATTGCAAGAAATCGGATTTGTTTGGCAAATCAATAAACGGAAATCTGCCCCCGAACCGAAGCCGGCCCGACCCAAAGTTAATGAATCGTTTCGACCGTGGAACGAAATGTTTTCCGACCTGGTGGAGTTTTTCAAATTGCATGGGCACTGCAACGTGCAAATTGATTGGGAGGCAAATCCTGAACTGGCGCGCTGGGTCGCTTACCAACGCTTGGCTAAGCGGCAAAATCGTCTGTCAGCGGAGCAGTTGCGGCAGATGGACCAAGTCGGTTTCGCTTGGAACGTCCACGATGGCGATTGGGATGCCATGTTTGCAAAGTTGGTAGAACACCTCCGCCCAATGCACAACGGCAAATCGCGCAACGTCGTAATGAGCACCGAACTCCGACGATGGACACTCACACAGCGGCAATTTAAGAAACGTGAAGAACTCGAACCGGAACGCGAACAAAAGCTCACCAGCATCGGTTTTGAATGGCAGCCGCATTCACAACAGTGGGAGGAAATGTATGCGGCTCTACAAAAATTCCATGCGGCGAATGGCAATTGCCGTGTTCCAGTCAACTGGCCGGAAAATCCAAAGCTTGCAAGATGGGTCGCAACTCAACGTGCGCGCAAGGCGAATGCGAAAATTTCGGAAGAGCGGATAGTGCGCCTGAATTCACTCGGATTTGCATGGCAAGTCAGGTCTATTATAAATCAATCATCGCCCGTTGACTGGGATAAAATGTATGACCAGCTAAAAGAGTTTTACGCTCAACAGGGGCATTCCAGAGTTCCACAACATTATCCAAAAAACCAAAAGCTCGCTTGGTGGGTAACTAGCCAGCGTCGCAACCGTCGAAAAAATAAATTGGATGCAAATCAAATTGCGCGGCTTGACAGCCTCGCCTTTGACTGGTCGCCACTTTCTGGCCGACGACCTTCCAACAACATGAATTGGGAAGAAATGTTGGCAGAACTTGAGGCCTACAAAATCAAGCATGAAAATTGCCGAGTGCCTACGCAATGGTCGGAAAACCGAAGGCTTGCCAACTGGGTCGCAAAACAACGGCGGGAATATAAGCAAGGTGTTTTGAAACTGGAGCGTATTGCTGCCTTGGATAAAACAGGGTTTGATTGGAGTGTCGGACAAGGGAATGTGCAATCATCCTGCAAAGAGCCAGGCATCACAGTTACGGCTGCACAGATGTGGGAAATTAAGTATCGCCAACTCATAGAATACAAGCAGGCCCATGGAGATTGTCTCGTGCCACAAAGCTGGAAAGGAAATCGCCAACTTGCCAATTGGGTTACGGATCAAAGAATGGCTCGCAATCGCGGATTGCTTGATTCCGAACGGATCCGGCGGCTTGAAGAGTTGGGTTTTGATTGGGATCCAAATAGCAATCATTGGGAAAAATATTTTCACCAGTTGGTCGAGTTCAAAAAAGAGTTTAGTCACACGAACGTGCCTCAACGTTCTGGTAAATACCGAGAGCTAGGGACATGGGTGAGAAACCAAAGAGCAGCGAAACGGTATAAACGCCCAATCATGGCGGAACGCGCCAAGAGGTTGGATGAAATTGGATTTGTTTGGGTGATAGTTGAACCCATGGCTTGGGACAAAATGTTCGCAGCACTTGTTGAATACAAGAAAGTTCACAACCATTGCAACGTCCCACAAAAAGCTGGCGAATATAAAAGGCTTGGAAAATGGGTGAACACCCAACGCACTCGCAATTTTCGCGGCAAACTTCGTGCAGACCGGAAACAACTTCTTGATTCAATCGGTTTTGTTTGGAATCTGCGTCCGAACCTTACGGCTGCGGGATAAATTTTCCGCCACCCCTTCAGGGTGGATTATTTATTTGCGAGTTACCTAGGGTAGTTCGTTCCTCACAACCCTAGGCTAATTTCCGTTACGCCTTCAGCGTATTTGAATCTACGTTAATCCGTGTAATCTGCGGTTAATTCAATTGGCCGGTGGCACCGGCTGTTTCAGGGCATTGATAAAATTTATCATCGCCGGGGTCAGTTTCTTCTGTTCCCGGTAAATGACGGCCAGCGGTTCGGTGCGGCCGCCGTCCGCAAACGGCACCGCCACCAGCGTTTGACTGGCCACTTCCGATTGCACCAGCGCCTCCGGCAGGATGGCGACACCCGCGTCCATCTCCACCATCCGCTTGACCGGCTCCACCTGGTCGCATTCGCGGTGCGGCGCGAACAGGTGGCGCTGGCAGTTCGGGACGTTTCTCAAGAAAGGCGACCACCGGATTTCGTTCCACGCCACAAACTGGCAGCCCTTCAGGTCCGGCACGGTGACAGTGGTCCGCGTGGCGAGCGGATGCCGCGGATGGCACACGAGCACGAGCCGCTCATGGCGGAACGGGTCAACGACCAGCCCCGGCAGCCGCCGGGGATAGCACACGAGGCCGAGGTCCACGTCGTTATCCAGCACCTGTTCATGCACCCAGCCAATGAGGCCATGGCGGACATTGATTTGAACGGCGGGAAAATCCCGCTGGAACTGTTTCAAGCACGGCGGCAACTGGTGCAGGAGGATGCTGTGGCAGACGCCCAGATCAATGACGCCCCCGATGGTGACACCGACTTCCTGCACGCGCCGGACCGCATCGGCGTAGAGCCGGACAATCTCCGAGGCGTATTGGTAATAAGTTTCCCCCGCCCGGGTCAGTTGAAACTTATGGCTGCCTCGCAAAATGAGCATTTCGCCGGCGTCGCGTTCCAGATGGTGGAGCATCTGGGTGACGGCGGATGCCGTGATGGAATTCCTTTTGGCCGCGCGGGTGAAGTTTTGGGTTTCGACGAGATCGCAGAACAACTTCAGGTTTTCAATCTGCATCAGAATCAATGAATGTTCAAAATCGTCACATTTGTCAATCTTAAGTTGCCCGGGCGGCGTGCGGGGCGGGCAAACGCGGCGTCCGTTTCAATTCGCACTCAATTTGGTTTCGATGGAACTTGCGGCAGCAGCGGTGTTTGGATGTAGGTGGAGGCCCATTTCAAAAACGCCGGCCAGTTCGGGCCGTCGGTGTGTCCACCGTCGTGCTGGCGCCACGCGAGTTCGCCGCCAACCACCGCCTCGTTCACCGGCGGCATCGGGTCGGTGAGATAATTTCCGGGAGTGCCCAGATCCTGTTTGCCCAGAAGTTTGTAAACCGGCCCGGCGGCGACGGTGGCCATGAAGCTGCCGTGTTGATCCACCCAGGTGCCTTCCGCGCCGGGAGTGCCGGACGCCGCGCCGTAACTGATGAAGACCGGGCGCGGAGCGCAGAGCGCAATCAATTCGTGGGCGTCCACCGGCAGGTCGCCGGGCGTCAACGGGCCGCCGTATTTGAGGAAATTGCCGGCCATCCAATGATATTCGCCTGTGCCGGTGAGATTTTCCACCAGCTCGCCCCAGTTGCGCCGCGAAAGTTTTGCGCCGCCTTCGCCGGAGGAACCGACCAGCGCGATGGCAAAGCGCTGGTCGTAAGCCATCGTGACGAGCGCGGCTTTGCCATAGCGCGAAAGACCTTCGATGCCGACCTGCTTGGCATCCACGTCCTTGTCGGTTTCAAGATAATCCAAGGCGCGGCTCGCGCCCCACGCCCACGCGCGCAACGCGCCCCAATCGTCGGGTTTGCGCGGCTGGCCCTGGTTGCAAAGGCCGATGATGCCCCTGGTCAAGCCCGCGCCGTTGTCGGCCTGATAACTGGTGGGAACCAGAATAGCGTAGCCCCAGCCATTGGACAAAACCAGTTGCTGCCAGTTGACTCCACCGAAAAATCCGCCGCCGAAACCACCACGCGCGAAAACGTTCGTTCCGCCAGCACGATTGGTTCCGCCGAAACCGAAACCGTTTGTCCCGCCAAAACCATTGGTGCGTCCGCGACCAAACCCGGGAAAATTTCCGAAGCCGAAATCAATCATCACCGGCACCGGCCCTCTGGCATTGGCCGGCGTGGTCAACGACAACTGGATGTCAACGTTGATGAGCGGATACGACGAATTGTCAACGTGGCCGGTGAGCTGTTTGGTGATGACTGGAATCGGGCCGTTGTTGGTCCGGGTCACGCCGGTGATTTTCCAGTCCACCCTGGGCACGCTGGCCGGCACCCGGCCGTAAACTTCGCGATCAAAATCCTCGACAATTTCGGGGCGACGCTGATTCCACCACAGATCCGGCGTCGTGACTTTTCCGCCATTATTCAAAGTCAGCGGGTCGGGCAGGTTGGGATATGGATTCGCCCTGGCCTCGTCGGTGTTCTGATAATTTGGCGCCTGACGGTTCATGCCGTCCGCGCCCGGACGCAGCGACTTGATGCCGAGTTGTTCCATCATGTTTTGATGGTCCTGGTTCGCCGTCCAATTCACCGGCGGCGGCAGATTCGTGTCAACGGATTGGGCTGTCGCCGGCTGTGCGCCGCAATAATTAAGCGCAACCAGCGCGGAGAAAACAGAAATGGCGGAGAGCTTGTATTGCATTATTTGCGATGAGCTTTCTGCAAAGCTAAATGCTGGTTCTTTCGAGTCAATCAAAGTCTGATGGACAAAAATATGCAGCGCCCGAACAAGAATTTCTATCTGGCCAGCAGTTTCAAATCAATCGCATCGGCCATCATTTTGTAACCTGTTTCGTTCGGATGCAGATGGTCGCCGCTGTCCGCCGTCTTCAAAAGGTGCGAGGCGTTTTGCGGATCATGCATGGTCGCGTCAAAATCAATCACCGCGTCAAACTTTCCACTATTCCGAATCCAATCATTGACGGTCTGGCGTGCCGCTTCATGCTCCGGGCTGTCATAAAACGATCCGCCAAATGGCAAAATGGTCGTTCCCACAACGCGGAGGTTTTTTGCATGGGCCTTGGCGATGATTTGCTGATAAGCAGCAATCAAATCCTGCGCCACTGTTGCATTCGTGCCGCGGCTTCCGCCGATGTCGTTGACGCCCTCAAGCACGATCAGCCAGCGCACACCGCTTTGCGACAACACGTCCTGGTCGAACCGCGACAACGCCGTCGGCCCCAAACCGCCATGGAGCACACAGTTGCCGCCGATGCCTTCATTCAGCACCGCGATGTCCGCCGTGTTTTTTTCCGACTGCAAACGCCGCGCCAAGTCATCCGGCCAGCGGTCGTTTTTATCCGTTCCAGAACCTCTTCCATCCGTGATTGAATCGCCGAGCGCAACGATTGCCCCGCTTGAATTATCCGCTTCCACGTCAATGCCGTTCAAAACATACCAATGCTGGGTCGTGGCGGCCGCCGGCAAATCTGCCGCCGAAACCAGGTCGCCCGCCTGCAAATAAGACGTGGTTCTCGAACCTGGATGACCGGTGACATCTCCCGGCGTGTCATCAAAATGAACCGACACCGCGACGTCGGACAATGGAGCCAGGTTGAAATCAAAGGGGTCTGACAAAATGGATCTTCCCGGCGGAATTGTCACCGAAGACCGGCCATCAAAAGTCAGCACCGTGTCGCTTTCCGTTTTGATCGCGGCACCACCCGCCGACAAGGCGATGTGCGCCGCGCTGATCGTCAACGGAGCCGTTCCGAAGGCGTTGGAAAACCGCACGCGCAATTTTTCCCCGCCGATGGACACCTGCACGACCTGCCGGAGCGTGTTGCCGGCCAAACCCGGCGGCGGCGGAAGATTTTTCGGTTCCGTCAATTGCGGCGACGCTCCCCAGGTGCCGACCCAATGTCCGGCGGTTGCTGGAACGTCGTCGGCCGCCGGTTGCGCGTCGCAGAAGGTTGCTGCGAAAAATGAAGCGGCCAGCAAAATTATGGTGGCAGGCGGAAAGTAACTTCTTTTGGAAAACATTGTGCGATGTGACGATAATAGCAGGCTGCTACTCGATCAAACCAACATTATTTCCGCTTTGCAAAACAGAACCGCAGTCCCGACGGGGAGCCACATTCAAACAATTCCAAGAGTGCACTGACGGATGGGGTCGCTGTCATGGGCCTATTTGGATGCGGTAGAAGCGTGCGGCGTCGGTCGTGTTGGTGTCCACCAGCGTCACCGGCAACACGGGTGAATAGTTGGTGTAGAGCGGCAGCCAGTTGACCAAGTCGGTCGAGGTCAGCAAGGTGTAGTCCGGGCCTTGCTCGCCATTGACCACCAGATTCACCTGTCCATTGGAAAGCGTGACCGGACCCAGAACCGGCTGGTTCAAGGGATTGACAACGACATTGAAATTGTTGGTCGCGCTTAAGTTCGGACTGCCACTTTCGGCGGCCTGCACGCTGACGGGATTGGTGGTGCCGGCCTGGCTGACGGGCGGACGCCAGGTGAAAATGCCGTTGGTGCCAGTGCCGTCGGTGGTCAGCGTCGCACCGGCCGGCCCCTCGAGCAGGCTGAAGTTCAAGGTCAGCGGCGGCACGTTTGGATCCGTCGCGGCGTTGGTGATGACAAGCGTCACGCCCGCGTTGATGGTTTGATTGGCAACCGGCGCCAGCGTCAACGATCCGACGGCGGAACTTTGACCCGCGAAAGTCACGATGCTCATGGCGGGCAGCGCGTAGGTGAAAGAGGAACCGGTCACAGTGACCGGGGTCTGGGGCGCCAGCGACATGGTAGCCGAGGTGATCCACGGCGTGACGTTGGTAACGCCGGTGACATTGGCAAGAGAAAATGCCTGCGTGACAACCCCCGAGTAGGAGTTGATGGCGACGATGGCAAAATTCGACGACACGGAATCTTTGTAGGCGCTGACCTGCGCCGGGCCGGCGCTGCTGCCAACGCCGATGCGGTAATAATTCGGCCGCACAAAGCGGCTGAACTGGCCGAAAGCAAACAACCGCTTGGTGATGGAGCCGTTGTTGTCCATCAGCCCCGAGTTGCCATTTGAAGTGCTGGAAGCCATAAGCCACCAGTAATGGTAGGCGTTAGCCTGCGCCACGGTCATGAACATGTATATCCGCTGGGCATAATAGATGCCGTTGGCAATGCTGCCGTCGCTGCCGGAAAGCAGGGCTACTTCGGTTTCCCAGAGCGCCTTCCCGTAACTATTTTTGGTCAATGTCGTTGGTCCATTGGCCCCGTCGTAATTATGGTCAGCCACAATGCCCACGTCCGCTGCGACATTGGGATCGGCCATGGCCGGACCCGCAAGATTCTGATAGTCCTGCCAGTTTTGACTTTCCGGAAGCATGATCATGGTTGAAGTCACGTTCTGGGCCAGCAACGCATTGTAAAGATTGGTGGCGAAATCATGAATCTGCGCACCAGTCCACTGACAGGCCTCATAGGAATTTACTTGTGCATCTGGCTCGTTTTGGATGGAGATGCCATAGAGGTTAATGCCCTGGCTCTTCATGCTGACCACATAATTGGCCAATTGGCTGGCATAGGCCAGATTGGTGGCATTGTTGCCGCTTCCAAGGTAACTGCCGCCATTGATTCCGCCACCGGTGGCCTGGTTCGTATCGTAAATGTCGCTAGGGCTCTTAAATCCGGCCGCCGGAGTCCACGGCGTGCTCCAGACCTTGGCCCCGAACCCCTGCGCAGCCTTCATGATAGTAGTCTCAACCGTGCTCGGGGTCGCAGTCGAAGCTGGCGAACCAGCATAAACGATTCGGTTGCGCAACAGGGAAAGGCCGATGCCATTATTGGTGGATTTGTTCCCCAGAGTATCCGTGTAAACTATGGCGTTATTGGTGGAAAAAAACATGTTTTCCTCCGACGTAGTCCAGGTGCTTTGCCACGCGGACGAAGCGCCAAAACCGTCAATGCGCTGGAAGACACTTGACCAATCCACGGTGCATTGCCCGTTGGTGGGCGGAGGTGGAGGAACATTTGTCAACTGCACCGACAGGTCGTCAATGTAATAAGCATTGGTGGCGCTGTTCGGAAGTTCCGCATAAAAGGTCAAGTTGGTAAGGGTGCCGGTAACATTCAAAGTATATTGCCCGGCAATCTGCGTCCAGCCGCTGGCAGTGGCCGTGCCAATGGCCGCCTGCGCATAAGAAGTTCCGCTGCCATCGATTTTTTGAAAGGTCAGGTAAACCGTCTGGCTTGAACCACTGGCCAACTGCAACCACGCCGACACATTGTAGGTCTGGCCGGACTGAAGCACGCCGGCAAACGACTGGGCGGCGCCCATGTAAGTGGCCGTGCGGTTGGTCACCAGACAGGCGTAGTTGCCGGAATGAACCTGCGCGGTTTCCACGGTAAGGCGTCGGCGAACCAAACGCAAACCAGCCGGTCGTGTCGCCGGTCTCGAAACCGGGATTGGTGGCGAGGTTTTGCGCCGCAGCGAAGCCGGCCCCAAGAAACAAGAATGCGAGAATCAGGGGGTTCTTCATGCTAAACCACCTAGTTTTAAGGTGGCGAGGCTGGATATTCATAAAAGACGAGTCGTTGGCCGTGATAAGTAGACCCACCAAGTTAAAACATGATTTCCATTTATACAAATTTACTTTTAAGCTCCGTGTCAAAAATCCACCAAACCTTTTTCCTGTTTTTGTAATTAACTTGGAAACTCCTGCAAAAGGTCAGGCTGGCCCATTCACACTGAATCAATTTAGGTTTAAAACTTTTGTCTGCTTTGTGGAATCTCATGACACCATCGAATATATTTTACTGCTGCTTCAGTGCGGCAACGCACATGCATTTTTTCGTAAATTCGCGTCAAATGAGTTCGCACCGTAGTAAAACTGCTAGATAATCTACATACAATCTCCTTGTCGGTGAGGCCCTCGGCCAGCAGTGCCAGAATTTCAGATTCTCGCGGGGAGAGGTTACGCGGGGAGAGAGTTGCGATCTTCATTTTTCGAAAATACATGGAGGGTTGATCTTGTTTTGGGATATTATTGTATTAATAACAAGTTACTTTCTTCAAGTTTGAGTCATGGCAATACAGACATAGGAATATCTTGAAAAACTTTCCGCATCGGACCCGCGTGGAGAATTAATGGTCCTTCGATCATCCTTGTTTTTACTTGCTTTTTTCAGATGCGCAACACGATAGTTGCTGGGCGCAATTCGATTGACGGACTTGAACACGCGGGAAAAATAAAATGGATCATCATATCCCAGCGCGGAGGCGATTTCCTTGACGCTTAATGACGTATGTTCCAGCAGCCGGCCGGCGCGCTCCATTCGCAGGCGCGTGAAATAATCCATCGGCGCACTGCCAATCCGCCGCTTGAACAGGGCGAAGAAATGGGAAGGCGAAATGTTCGCCTGCGCCGCCAGCGTGGCCACCTGCAGCGGGCGGTCCAGATGCTGCGCCATGAAGGCGAGGGTTTGTTCGATTCGTTGGGCGGCTTCCGGCCCGCCATGGGCAACCGTGCCGGCGGAGTAATTCCGGTCGGCGGCGCGCGTCTCTGTTTCGATGGCAATCAGGCTCATTCAAACCTCGTCACGGGATTTAGTTCGTGTCGCAAACAAATTTGTAACAAAAAATTCAGCGGTCGGATTCATGCGGTGGTTGGCGCCCCGAAATGTTTCTGTAGGACCAGCGCGATGATGCCGCGCAGGCGCGGTTGCGGGGCCGGGCCGCTGGCCGTGATCTTGGTCCGGGCGTGGGTTAAAGACCGCCGCCGGACCACGTCCGTGATGATGGGGCCGACCCGGTCCCACGCCCGCGTCACTTCGCCGACCACGACAATCGCCTCCGGCGCCAGGCCCGTGACCAGCATGGCAATGCCCTGGCCCAGATATTTCGCCATGGTGTCCAGCGCCTCCAGCGCCTTGAGATCGCCTTGCTCGGCCAATTCCAAAACATCCTCAAATGTTGTATTTCCGTTGCGTTTTCCGGAATGATCTCGTCCATTGCGCGCCGTCAGATGAGCCTCCTTGTAATAGCGCACGGCGGCGGAGTTGGACGCGAAAACCTCCCAGCAGCCGCGGTTGCCGCAGCCGCATTTCGGCCCGTTTTCCGACAGCGCCACATGGCCGAATTCACCGGCGAGACCAGACGGCCCGCGGACAAGCTGGCCGTTCAAAATCATGCCCACGCCGATGCCTTCGGAAACCGCGACGGCAATCAGATTACGGGCGCCTTCGGTGTGTTGGCCGAACCAGAATTCAGATAGGGCGCAGGCATTCGCCTCGTTTTCCAAATCCACGGCCAGCCCGGTTGCCCGCTCCAGACGAACCTTCAGCTCTTCCTCGTGCCAGCCCATGTTTGGCGCGAACACAAATTTCTGGGAGGACAAATCCACGCGGCCCGGCAGGCTAACGCCAATGCCTTCATAGGCCATGTGCGGCCGCTCCTTCATCTGGGCGCAAATACGACGGGCAATCTGGTCAACGAAATCATCGGGAGTCGTTGGCGTCGGCAGGGTTTCCTGCGAAAGAAAACGCCCGGCGAGATTGGCCAGCGCCATGTGAGTGGTGGAGGGCCGGACGTTGACACCAAAAATGCCGGCGCGATCTTCGTTCAAGTGCAGGAATGTGGGCCGGCGTCCACGCGGCAAATGTCCCACCGCGCCTTCCTTCAACCAGCGTTCCGCAATCAACTGCTCCGTAATCACCGACACGGTGCTGCGCTGCAGACCAGACTGGCGCATCAAATCTGCCCGGGAAATGGGCTGATGTTTGCGAACAAGGTTCAGCATGATGCGACTGTTGATGTCGCGGGCCGTCTCGCTCGTCGCCACTTGAAAATTGTTCAGGTCAATCTTACGCATGGACACAAAAATACTTGGGTCGTCAGGCATCAGGATTAGTTTGTGAGGAGAACTATATCGGAAATCGGCGCCGTGTCAATAATTTATTCGAGGCCCGAACAAATTATCCGTGTTAATTCAGCGAGGGGGATTTTCCAGGTTGATAAGTTTAAAGATAAATGCTTTCTCCACAGATTTTTCTGTGGGCCGGAAACCGATCCATCTTCCGCGAGGGCCGGGCATGAGACGGTTGAATTGAATGAAACTATGACGTGTGGACATCCCCGAAGCACGGATTCTTTCGGGGGAAAAAACCGGTGCATTGTCTGAATGTATTCTGGGGGGCGGCTTGATATTGCTCGCGTTGCCCGCCGCTGCGGGCGTAGGCTTCCGTCATCATTTTTTTGAATCTAAAACGGCGGCTCGCGGCATCTCATTTGTGAACCGTTAATTAAAACAACAATTATGAAAAATACCTCAAGCCTGTTTTTGACCCTGGTTTCCTATCTTATCCTGCTGGCCGCAATTCTCTTTATGCTGTTCGCGGCCATTCCCACGTCGCTCAAGGCGCAGACCAACGCGGACATGGTTGCCACCAACACCGCAGTCACAAACGCTTCCGTCGCCAATGTCGCCATGCCGGTGGCGGCGACTGTGCCACCCGTGCCGCCCGTTCTCCCTGCCTACAATGACCATCGAGATGATCACGCCGGCTTGGGTTTTGGAAAAACTTTGGTGGCGGTCGTTCCCGTGATCTCGCCATTCATTCTTCCCATTGCCATCGTTGCAGTGGTTTTCTTTTTCAAATATCGGCGGAACAGACTGGAACACGAGACGGTGCGACTGATGATTGAGAAGGGTGCGCCGGTGACTCCCGAAATTATCGCCGCGCTGAAAGGCAGGGATAATCGGGATAAAGACGGCGGCCGGACGGGTGGGAAAACGGGTCTGCTGCTGGCAGGTCTGATTCTGGCCGGCATCGGCATCGGCGTGATTGCGGTCGCCGGTAAGCCCGGTTTGATTGTCATGTTCATCGGCGTGGCGTTTCTGATCGTTTGGTTCGTGGAAGGAAGAAAACAAAACGACCAACAACCGCCGAAACAATAATCCGTGTCCTTCACCGACGCCGACCTCATCGCCCGCGTCCTGGCGCACGAAGACCACAATGCCTTCGGTGAATTGGTGCGGCGTAATCAGTCGCCGGTGCGTGCGTTCCTGACGCGCATGACCCGCGGCGACGCGCACTTGGCGGACGACCTGGCGCAGGAGACTTTTTTGAAGGCGTGGCAGAAATTACAGACGTTCCGGGGCGGCGCAAAATTCTCGACGTGGTTGTTTGGCATCGCGGTCAACGAGTTTCGCGGCGCGGCGCGCAAACGAAAGGAATTGTTGCTGGAGGAAATGGAAGCTGGATCAGCCGAATCGGAGCCATTCACGGCGGCGGTCGATAGTGCGCTCAAGCTCGATTTGACGGCGGCGCTGAAGCGGTTAAATTCAGAGGAGCGGGTCGCAATCGTGCTGTGCTGCCAGAACGGCCTGTCTCACGAGGAGGCCGCAGAGGTTTTGGACTGCCCGCTGGGCACGGTGAAAACAAATATTTTGCGCGGCAAAGAAAAATTAAAACGCTGGTTGTCTTTATGAAATCGCCGGAACAAATCGATCCTCTGGACGCGCTGCTGCGCGAGCAAAATTCCTACATCGATGACGGCGGCTTCACCGCGCGAGTCATTCAATCGTTGCCACGGCGACGCCGCGCGTGGCTGCGCCCTGTTTTATTGCTGGGTGCGACGGCCATCGGTTCGGTGCTGGCGGTTATTTGGGTGCCGTGGGGAAATTTGCCGGCGTTGAACTGGTCGGCATTGCTTTCGCCCAATCCGCAGGTGCTGATGCCGTGGGCGCTGGCGATCACGGTGGTCGGTTCGCTTCTCTGGAGCACCGTGGCCGCGCTGCAATGGGATGATTAAACCGGTTTCTCCGGAGTTGCCGGTGCCGCCAGTTCCAGCTTGGCCTGCGCGCGATTGACGAGCGCGAGCAGGGTGAGACTGTCGGCCGCCGTGCGCTCGGCTTCTTCAATGCGGGCAAATTCACCCAAGACTTCCGCGCGCACCGGGCCGTCGCGCATGGGCAGTTCCTGTCCGCCGCTGGTGCGCAACGCGTGGAGGATGTGATGCGCAGTGATGGTTTCGAGCGGGCGCGCAGGGGCGTAGCCGGTTTCGCGTCCGCCGGTTTCCACGACCAACTGTGCGGTGAGCAGCGTCTGCATCACCTGCTGCGCCAGCCGCGATGGAATGCCGAGTTCGGCGGAAATTTTCTGGAGCGTGACCGGTGGCTGGCCGGATTGGAACCGCTGGCCGATGCACGTCATCAGCCGCAGCGCGACGAATTCGCGGCCGCGCTGGTTCACATTTTCAACGAGCTTGTCCTGCAAATAGGCTTTGCGGTTTTGGAACGCATAGGCGACTTGAGCGCCGAAAAGCAAAATGAGCCACGAAAAATACAGGCCCGCCATGAACACCGGCACCAGGTAGAGGCTGCCATAAATCATGCTGTTGGTGAAAACGCGGGAAACGAAGAGGAAACCGAACACATTGTTCAAGTGCCATAACGAACCGCCCACAATGCCGCCGATCAGCGCCGCGCCGAAATGAATTTTTGTATTCGGCACCAACTGGTAGGTCAGGGCAAACAACAGCCACAACAGAACGAGCGGCAGCAGTTCAAAGATGAAATTGCCGATGATCGTTCCGGTGACCGCGCCCTTGGTCGCCTGGAAATGCGGGCTGCCGGCCAGCACCAGCGCGCCGGCCAACAGCAGCGGCCCGAGCGTGAGCGTCGTCCAATAAAGGATGATGCGCGAAATCCACGGGCGGCCGCGCGTGACGCCCCAGATGTCGTTGAACGTCTCCTCGATGTTCACCAGCATGCGGATGGCGACGACCAGCAGCAGCAGCATCCCGACCACGCCCAGCGTGCCGCTCTGCGTGTTCTGCACAAAATCATGAATGCTTTTCGCCGCTTCTTTTTGCACGCTGACGCTGACGGCGGGCGTTTCGCTGTCGGGATTATTCGTGGTGCCGGCCAGTGCGATGGCATTTGTGTTCGAGCCGGGGCCGGTCGTTGTCCTGGAAACGACTGAATTGGTCGGTGTCACCGCGATGGAAAGCGGGGTGAGATTCAGGGAAACGCCGTGGCTGTCGGCCTTGGCGGTCGCTGGTGGCATGATGTTGGAAATGAACTTGTCAATCGCCGAGTAAATTTCCTGTTCGCCCTGGGCCTTGAGCATGCTGCTGGTGACGCCGATGGCCACGGCCAGCATGGGGATGAGCGCCAGCAGCGTCGCGAAGGAGAGCGCCGCCGCGCGCACGGGACAGCGGTTGCGGACAAAACTTTTGCCGGCGAGCACGCAGAAGTGCGCGAACTGTTCGAGCCGGCTGATTTCCTGCTCGGCTCCCGTCTGGACTCCGGACAGGATTTGAATGAGGCGGGCAAGCGGCTTCATGGTTTGTCTCACCGCACGCTAACAAACCGCCGTGCCAAGTCAACGGCTGGCGGGCGGTTCGCCGGTTTCTACCACTAGATAAAATTGCCGGAACAACTTTATGGCGAAGAGGCTGATTCCAACTCTTGAAGCCGCGGACCCATCACGTCGCCGATGTGATTGCCGGCAGTGTAGATGACAATGCCAAATCCGGCCAGCGCAATCAGCAAAACGACGAATGCCCAAAAATGACGCTTTTCAAAACGTTTCAAGGTTCGCGCGAACGCCACCAGCGCGAACAAGGCCGACACGATGATCACCGCGTCCACGCTGGCCCGCTGCCAGTAGCTGCCGCCCAGATGCAGCCACATGCCGAATTCATCGAACGTCAGGCCCATTGCCACGCCATACACCAGCGCCGTGATTTCCGCCGCGCGTCCGAGAGGCCGGCGGAACACGCTGTAACCGCCCACCGTCGCCAGCAGAAAAATGCCGTAGTTCAGGTGATGCACATGCGTTCCGTGCATGAAGAAGTAAAGATTTGGCATTTCCCTGGACATGATGAGGAACACGAACACCCGCGCCAGAATGAAAGTCACGATGAAGCTGAACAAGGCATAGCGCGCCAGCTTGTGCGCCGTCTCCCGGTGGATTCGGGCTTCAGAATTCATGGCGTTTTAGCAACATGCCGATTGGACTGGTTGAACCGGAAATGAATTCCCATGAGCAGCATTAAAGAACAGGCCCGCAGAAACGCAAGCGGGAAAGACCGGCGGCAGATCCGGGCTGTTGCATGGCGAATGAATCCGCCTCGTGCCGCCGCTGAAAGCCGTCACGATCATCTCGCGCATCGGCTGGGCAGCCACGGAACGGGTTTTGCGACGGGATTCTGAAACCCCGTCAAAAGCGGTTCCGGCGGCGGCATTCAGCCGCCTAAACCGCCTAAATTTTCGCGGCTCACGGCCACGACCAGGCGTAGGGGAATTGCAGCCGGTAATATTGCGCCGGGTTGAAGGGCGGAATGTAGGTCGTGCCCACATTGTTTGTATTGTTCGGATCAATTGATCCTGAACCGCCGGTGCCACTGGCCGGAATGGACGGTGGAAGCGGCGACGCATTCACAAAGATTGATTGATACGCGCTGGTGCTGCTGATGTTGGTCACGGACGTCCAGCTTCCCGGCGCCAGATTCGTGCTGCCCAGCACAAAACCATTCAAGCCCAGCGGCATGTTCACCACATCCAGCCGGTTGCTGCCGTTGAACAGCGCGAGCCAGTTGATTTGCACCGGCGAAACGAGCTGCTGGGCGACATCGGCAATGATTTCGTGGAACTTCGCCGTCGGGTCTTCCGGATCCCAAAAAATGTAATTGGTGCCCTGACCATTCAGAGTCAGGTTGGGAATTGAAGAATATGCATCAATGCTGAATCCTCTGGCCGACAGCGCATTGGTCAAGCCAAAGGAAGCGGCGTTCGACAGCACGTTGTTCAGCAGGGTGAAATAGTCTGGAGTATAAATTGTGAGACCGGGACACAAGGCTCTCGCCTGATTGATGGTGTTGGCAAATCTGGCATTATAATCAACGCACCCGGCGTGCTCGACTCCCGCTAAAGTGCCGGCGTTAAATGCGGGAATCGTGGAAATATCCACGGCATTCGGCAGAATCAGGTTGCGGACACCCATGGCATAGAGCGTGGTGATGATCTGCAGATGATTGGCTTGTGACTGAATGTTGGCGGCAATGAACGAGTTTAACAGGGTGTTGTAATCCGTGCTGGGATTATACAAGGCAGCGACTGTAGCGTCATAGGTGTCCGCGTTGCAGACCCAGACGATAAACAGGTCGTTCGCGATATTCGCTGGCAGAGCGTAATTGTTAAGCTCCGTCACCAAATCGCCGCTGTTGTGATCCCAGTAAGAGTCATTATTGGCGTTGTTCAATTGAAGTCCCTGCCGCTGCGCCAGCACCTCAACCCAGACCCGGCCGTTGGAATCGCGTCCCGTATAAAAAAAAGGCGGGCCGGATTGGGGATCGGTTGTCGTTGAAAGACCGTCGCCGAAAACATAGAGCGACGAAAATCCGGCCGAGGCTGGAACGGCAGTTGAAGCGAGCAGACAGACTCCCAAAGTGAATTGGAATAGTTTTTTCACGCGGGCAAATTAGCCGCCTCTCCAAAAAAAGTAAAGCTCCAAAGTCATCCTATTTTGGCAATTAGTTGACCAAAATTGTCATTTGACGCAATTCCATTGACGCGGTGCCATCTCATCCTGCCATATTGCCATCTGATTAATGCAGCGTTTGCAAAACCACGGTGAACGCGACAAGACATCCCTTCTGGATGCCAGGGACTTTTCTGACGGCACATCTTATCCCGCCATCAGCCCTCGCGGCCATGAAAGATGCACCCGCCGCCATGCCGGGGACATCCCCGGCCAAGCCCGACGCACCTCCCGCCACGGCAACTGCGTCCCCCGCGTCGTCCGGCGCGTCCCCGCCCACGCCGGACGCACCTCCGGCCTGACCGGGGACATCCCCGGCGTGATGGACCGTGCCCCCGGCGTCGCCGCCAGCCCTCATGGCGGCAAATTATGTGCGCCGGACGTGAAAAGATGCGCCCCCGGCGTGAAAAGATGTGTCTCCGGCGACGCCAGATGTGTTTACGACGTGGACAGATGCATGTATTTCAACGATTTGTGCAACTTGGCTCTTTTTTCAGCCTTCCCTTTCGGTGCAGTCAAACAAAACACTGAAAAACAACAAACAACGAAAGAAAAAAACAAAAACAGACAAAATTAACAAAAATCACATTTATGGCTAAACAAGATTGTATTCCAAAAAAGACGGAGATTTTTTGACACAGCTCAAATTTCTCGGTGCCAACGCACCGGGCCAAAAGACCGTGTTGAACATCAGTGCCGACGACCTGACCACCTTGACGACGGACGCCACGTTGTTTGAAGGCAAGCTCAATGCCTTCAACGCGGCCGATGCCGCATACATGCAGGCCTCCATGGACAAGCAGAAGACCCGCGCCGACGTGGAAGCCCGCGAACGGGCCATCATCCGCCGTTTAAAATCCGCCTCCGGCTACACCGATCCCATCGGCCAGGCGCTCAAAATCATCGGCTCCGATGACAACACTGACATGACCATCGCCAAGGTGGATTTGACCGCCACGGTCAAGGCCCACGGCACCGAACTGGGCTTCACCAAAACCAAAAGCAACGGCGTGAACATCTACAGCAAACGCGACGGCGACGCGGATTATGTGTTTCTCGCGCATGACACCATATCGCCGTATGTGGACAACCGCCCCCTGCTGGTGGCGGGCAAGCCGGAAGTGCGCCGTTACAAGGCGATCTATCTGGTGGGCGACGAGGAGACCGGCTATTTCAGCGACGAAGTGGTGGTCACCGCGTATCCGTGATCAAAGCAAGGCCTGGGTTCACAGGCACCTTGTAGGCGGCCCGGATGGAGGATGCGCCGCGCGCGCATTCCTCCTTTCGGGCAATGACGGGAAGTTAAGTCCGGGCAAAACAAAGGCCCGGATTGAAAAGTCAAATTGGGAAATTAAAACTATGAAAGCCATACGAAACATCATCGGAAGGCTGACAATAGGTTGTGTTCTCGCCTGCTGCCTGTCCTTGAAACCTAAATGCTCAAACCAACCTGCAATTCACTGCGGTTGCAGCAACGGACGAACACGCGATTCGCTTGACGTGGAGCAGCCAATCCAACGAGGTCTATGAAATTGATGAAGCTGATGCCCTGTTGGACACGAATACGGGAAGCATCACATGGAATAAACTTTACGACGATTATCCATCGCAAGGCACAAACACTTTCTGGCTCGACACCGGAAACTATTTTAACGATCCAATAATTCTACATCCAAAAAATTCGCCGATGCGGTTCTACCGCGTTGTAGATCAAGGGCCAGACACAACTTCCGACAAACCCACTGTTTCGATTGTTTCGCCCACAAACGGCTTTGCTGCTTCGGGCAGTTTGACTGTCACAGTTGCCGCAAGCACCGATCAAGCGACGCTCTCGACGAAGCTTTATGTAGACGGTGAAGAAGTGCCGATGAACAAAGACGGGTCTTATGTCATCAACACCTGTGAATGGCCGAATGGCTCGCATACATTGTTTGCAACCGCCAGATGCACATCTGCGGCAGAAGGACCGGACGACATTGGTGTTGTAACAGTCGGCCACGGGGTTTCGCCTTTTAATTCGGTGACGTTCAGTAATCTCATTACAAGAATTTCGTTTTCTCAACCGTTTTTCAATCCTGCTGCCGGACAAACGCAACAAGTCAGCGCGGTTTTTGCGGCCAACTGCGATTGGACGCTCAACATTCGGGATATTGACAGCAATGCCGTGCGGATGATGGTTCACGGCACTTATGGCTCGACCGCCGATTACACGGCAAGCGGCTGCAAGCAAATGTATTTCCCGATAGCGTCAGGCACAGGCGCACAATACGTTCGGGAATCAGAAATGAGCTTTGGCAGCGCTGACCCGAATGGACTCAAATGGATGGCAATCATGGCTTGTTTCGGCCTTTATCATGTCAACTGGTCAAGCATGCATGGCCAGAATATTCAACCTTACAACAGCAATTTGCATTTAATTTTGGGATGCGACACGCTTAGTTATACCCATGATCAGTTGCTGGCTGATTGGGCGGTTGATATGTTTGGCACTCCTGGATTCGCCCCTTTATCCGTCGAACAGTCTTGGTATGACGCCGGAAGCTGGGCTTACAATGACCAAAGTCCTGCGACGAACGCATACCCGATCCAAATGATATTTGCCGCTTCGGGCAACGACGCCTGCCTGAATGACACGCTGCAAACCAATTCTCCGCCAACCGGCTCTTATTTCTATAACCCGACAACCGTTTATACTCCTCATTGATGGGAAAAATTATTTTTCTGTTTTTTTTCCTGTTGTTTTGCATGGCGGGCTTTTCTCAACGCCCGCCATACTATGGCATGTCCGTTCCGGCGCGCGCCGATTATGACGTGCGCTGGAATGTTTCCACAAATAGCCTGCCGCCGGTTCTGTGGATTTATCGAGTCATCCCAACGAAATTTTCTCCCGAAATAATTTCAAATTTAATGGCTCTTGGTTCATTTACCGAAGCAGACAGAACCTATCTTAATAATATTACCAACAATGACTCACTCTATTTTGTAAGCCAAAACACCTCTCCCCGCGAATCAAGAAGCTTATTGATATATTCGCCATGGGGTGCCGTTGAATATTTCGACTACAAGGCCATGCATGGCAGCCCAACCAATTTAAGCGTCGGCGTGCCCGAGGAAAATCAATTGGTGACATTGACCACCAATTTTTTGCCGAAGATTGGAATTTCCATCACGAATCTTTGCCGAAAACCGGACGGCCAACCGCTCGTTTGGTTCATGAAGTCTGAAACCGAATACTATCCAAATCATCAATTCATCACGAACCTCGAAGAGCGCGGCGTTTTTTTCATTCGCAGCGTGGATGGACTGCAGTTTCTCGGAAATGGTGCGCGTGGCGGCGGGGAAGTCCATTTTGGGAATCATGGGAAAATCTCCCAACTGAAACTTTCGTGGAGAAATTTGGAGCATTACAAATCCATTCCAAGTCCGCCGCCGCAAACCATTGTCAGTTGGCTGCGTGAAGGCAGGGCCTTTTATTCTCCACATACGCAAGAAGGTGAAGGGATAAACTGGCTTGATGTAAAAAAAATCACGGTCAACAGCCTATCAGCCTGTCTCTATGGCAATGGACGCCGAGAACCTCAAGAATGGGTTTATCCAACAATAATTCTTCATGCTGTTGTTGAAACCACAGCAACTAACGTTGACGTGGAAATACATTGTCCAATCATTTACAAAGACAATCTGCTGAAATGAAAAAAGCCGATTGACCTTGCTCCGGTGATATCGGCCTTGCGAAAACGCGCCGCATTAACCGCCGATTGCAAGGGTTTTGCTTGCCCTGGCACGCCGCGCGTGAGTAACTACGGCGCAAATTCAGTGCTGGGAACGGATGAACCGAATCTTGAATCAACGCCAACTTGGAAAACTGCTGGCCGTCGTGCTTTGGGGCGTGTCGGTGCGGCACGCGGCGGCGAACGGCTTTGGGCTGCCGGATCAGGATGCGTTTGCCACGGCGCGCGGCGAGGCGTTTGTGGCCACGGCGGACAATCCGTCCGCCGTCTATTACAACCCGGCGGGCATCACGCAGCTTGCGGGGAATAATTTTCGCGGCGGGCTGAACAGCGTCTATTATGAGCCGACCTTCCAGCCCCCGGCGGGCCAGGCCAACAGCGGCCGGACTTATTACAGCTCGGATAATTTTGCCTATCTGCCGCAGTTTTTTTACACCTACACCGCCAGCGGCGCGCCGTTGAGCTGCGGGCTGGGCGTTTACGCGCCCTACGGCGGCAACATGAGCTGGCCGCAGGACACGGGCTTCCGTTCGGTGGCCATCAGCGGTTCGCTGAAGTATATCACCATCAACCCCGTGGTGGCGGTCAAGCTGCTGCCCAGCCTCTCGGTCGGCGGCGGCGCGATGGTGAATTATGGGAACATCAGCATGTATCAGGGCCTTCTGCCTGCCGCAGCACGGGGAACCAACTTTTTTAATTTCACCGGTGATGGCTGGAGCGTGGGCTACAACGCAGGCATTCTCTGGCAGCCGCATGAGAAGATTTCGTTCGGCGCCACCTTCCGCAGTTCGGCCAGCCTGAATTTCCAGGGCAACACGGATTTCCAATTGCAGCCCCGTCCATACAATCATGCCGCGCAGCGCGATGCGTCGGCAAATTTTACTTTTCCCCTGACCACGGTGTTTGGTGTTTCCTACCGGCCCACGCCGCAATGGAATCTGGAAGTTGATGCGAACTACACGGACTGGCACAGTTTTGACACCGTCAACATTGAGCAATCACCGCCTCCGGTCAGCCGGCCCTTTACCTCAACCGTCCCGGTGAATCTGGACTGGCAGGCGAGCTGGATGTATGAGTTCGGCGTAACCCGGTATTTTGACAGCGGCTGGCATGTGAGCGGCGGCTACGTCTTCAACGAAAACTCGGTGCCAAACACCTATTATACCCCGCTGGCGGCGGACCTGGACCGGGATTTTTTCAGCATCGGAACCGGATACCAAGGGAAAATATTTGATTTTGATATTGCCTACCAGTTCGGCTACGGCCCATCCCACCTGGTCACCGGCAGCACTTCTCCTACCAGTGCCATAACCGGGGCGAACGGAGAAAGGCCCAACGGCACCTATGGTTTCAGCAGCAGCGCGTTGATCGTTTCGGTGGGAATGCATTTTTAATCCTGCGGAGAATTCTCGGACCCGTCGCAGGATATAAAATTAACTGTTTGCACGCCCGGCCCGGCTGTATAGGATTGAGCGTCTGACAACAAGAAGGCATCCCCGGCATGACCAACAATGCTCCCTTCGCAAGCGTGGCTGACGCCCAATCGCATTTTATTTCCGTCGGCGCGAACCTGATTCATTACACCAGCGCCGGCAAAGGCAATCACACTTTCGTGTTTGTCCATGGCTGGTCGTGCAATCTGGGTTTCTGGCGCGAACAAGTTCCGCTGCTCGCGGACAAGGCGCGGCTGATTCTCATTGACCTGCCCGGCCACGGCCAGAGCGACAAGCCGAGCACGACCTACTCCATGGATTTTTTCGCGGAAGCCGTGCTCGCCGTGCTGCGCGACGCGAAAGTGGACAGGGCCGTTTTCATCGGCCACAGCATGGGCGCGGCGGTTCTCTGCCGGGTTCACCATCACGCGCCGGAGAAATTCGCCGCGCTGGTTTCCGTGGACGGCCTGCTCTGCCGGCTGCCCAGCACGCCGGCGGAAGACCGGGCGCTGGCGGGGGCATTTGCATCTGCTCAATACCTTGACCACGCCAAAGGATTCATCAGCGCCTTTTTCCCGGTTCCCGGCACCGAGGCGTTGCGCGACCGCGTGACGGCGGAAATGCTCGTCACGCCGCAGCACGTCATGCTGGGCGCGATGCTCGCCATGCTCGGCCCGGAAGAACCGGACTGGATTTTGCGGAAGGTGGAAGCGCCCGTGATCGCCATCAATGCCCGGAGTGACTGGTGGAAAAACGGCTACGAAAACTACGTCCGCTCGCTCTCGCCGCAGTCGGAATATGTCCTGATGGAGGACGTGGGACATTTTCTCATGCTGGAAAAACCGGTAGAATTCAACGCCCTGCTCGTGGAAAAGCTGCGAAAGTTTGATTTGATGGCCGAATAATCGCCGTTGTTTTGGCCCGAAAAATGTTTCATTCTGGCCGTGAGATGAGCCTCATCGTCAAATCCAACGAGCACGGCATGGGCAGTCCGGTTCGCCAACCTGCCAGCAAGGCTGGCCGGACACAGACCGCACTGCCATTTAAAACCGCTGGGGAAAGCGAGGTCGCTTTCCAGACGGCCGGCGGCGTGGAAATTTGCGCGCGCCTGACGCGCCTGACACGCCACGCGGCGACTTTCGAGGCGGACGATTTTGCGGCGGCTTTGCGCGCTTCGGAGGTGCTGGCCGGTTTCAAAATCACCGCCGGCAGCCGCGTCATCTACTTCGGCCGCGCCGTGGTTAGCAATGTCATCCACACCGGCGATTCGCTGCTTTGCGAGGCCAAGCTGGACAACCTCGGTTCCGAGACGGCTTATTTCCTGCCGGAAGCCGGAGTGGACGGCAATCTGCCGGAGGCCTACGAAACTTTTTTTCAGGCGTGGCAGAACAATTACCGCATTGCGTCCGAATTCAAAGTGCTGGTGGCCGACGTTGAATCCTATCTCACCGGCGTGCGGCAATGGCTGGAGCAACTGGAATTCGGCTTGAAGGACCGGGGCGACAAAGCCGCGCTGGAAAGCGCCATCTTGAACGCCGCCGCGCCGAAAATCATCGCCGCGTTCAACGGCCAGCATCAGCGGTTTGAGGAAATGATCGGCGCGCTGCCACCGGAAGCAGTCGGTGCGCACCAGGATTTTGTCCGGCAGCACTGGCACAAGTTATTTCTGGTCTCACCCTTCGGTCACCGCACGTATCACAAGCCCATCGGCTACGCCGGCGATTATGAAATGATGAACATGATTTACCGGAACCAGCCGGAGGGCCGCTCGCTTTACGAGCAATTGATTCATCTCCTGCTGGTCAGCCAGTGGCCGGCCATATCCGTCCGCAACCGCATCGCCCATCTCGGCGAGAATATTCTGAACGAAACCGCGCGCGTGGCCCGCGCCGGAAAAACCGCGCGCATCCTGAACGTCGGCTGCGGGCCGGCGCGGGAGATCCAGAATTTTTTGCGGGAAACCCTGTTGAGCAACCAAGCGGATTTCATGCTGATTGATTTCAACGAGGAAACCCTGCTCCACGCCGGGGAGAAACTGGTCGAGGCCAAGCGCGAGTTTGCCCGCCGCACCCCGATCCGGACGGAGCAGATTTCGGTGTATGAATTGTTGAAGCGCACGCAGCGCCACAGCGCCGGCGCGGAAAAGTTCGACCTGATTTACTGCGCGGGACTTTTCGACTATCTCGCGCCGGACACCTGCCGCGCGCTAATGGAGCTGTGGCATGACTCGCTGTCGCCCGGCGGCCTGATGCTGGTTGCCAACATGACCGACACGAAACCGTTCCGCCATTTCATCGAGTTCATTTTGGACTGGCAGTTGATTTACCGGAACAGCCGGGAACTTTTGTCGCTCGTTCCCGAACGCTGCCGGGAGACAACCCGAGTGATCGCGGAGCCGGCTTCCGTGAATTTGTTCCTGCACACCCGCAAACCGGACTGATATGCAATTCATCCCCCAGGAATTTCGCGCCGCCTACCAGGAATATGACCGCGAGATCACCATTCGCAAAACACAGTGGGGTTGCTGGCTGGGAATTTTGCTGGTGCCGCTCTTCGGCTGGCTGGATCATTACGCTTATCCGAAGGAGCAGCTTGTTTTTTTCTTTTTGCGGCTGCTTTGTTCGGCGCTGATGTGGGGACTTTATCTGGTTTTAGAAACGGGTTTCGGGAAAAAGCATTATCATTTGCAGGGCATCGTCCTGCTGCTTCTTCCCTCGGCAACCATCGCGTGGATGGTTTACTCGACCCAGGGAACCGCATCGCCGTATTATGCCGGATTGACGCTGGTGCTGATGGTGCTCGCCGTGTTGCTGGACTGGCCGATGTGGCAGAGCGTCGTTTCGGTTGTTCTGGTTTTGGTGCTTTACCTCACCGCGTGTTTGTTTTCCCAGGCGCGAATTGATGACCGGTTGTTCATCAGCCACCTGTTTTTTCTGATTTCCTCCGGCATCGCCATCATCGCCGGCACCTATTTTCACAGCGGCGTGCGGGTGCGGGAGTTTGTCGCTCGCTGTGAACTGGACAAGAGCCGCAAAGCGCTCGAAGCCAGCCTCCAGCAGCTCAAGGAAAACGAGATGCAACTGGTGCAGTCCGAAAAGCTGGCGTCGCTGGGCCGCATGAGCGCCGGCATCATCCATGAAATCAACAATCCGCTGAATTTCGCCACCACCGGCCTGTTCACCCTGCGCAAAAAAGGCAAGCACCTCGCGCCGGAACAGCAGGCGGACTACGCCGAAGTCCTGACCGACGTTGAAGACGGCCTCAAGCGCGTGCAAACCATCGTTTCGGATTTGCGGATGTTTACGCATCCCAACACCGAGCAGCTCGACCCAGTGCCGGTGGCCGAAGTCGTGACGCCGGCGCTGCGCTTTTTGAGCAACGAATGGCGCGACACGGTGCAAATCGAGCAGAAGTTCGCGGAGGGTCAGACCATTCTCGCCAACAAAAACAAGCTGATCCAGGTGATCGTCAATTTGCTGCAAAATTCCCTCGACGCGGTGAAAACAAAATCCTATGCCGCCGGCGAAAAACCGGCCATCTGGATTGACGGCCGCGTCGAGAACGGGCAGAGCATTTTGTCTGTCCGCGACAACGGCAGCGGCATTGACACGAAGCACCTGGGCAAGATTTTCGACCCGTTTTTCACCACCAAGGAAGTGGGCGCCGGCATGGGCCTGGGCTTGAGCATCTGCTACAGCATCGTGCAGGAATACGGCGGGAAAATTTCGGTGAAAACCGAGCCGGGAAGATTTTGCGAATTTACGCTCGAATTTCCCGTCAAAACCAAGCAAGCTGTCAACTGAAACGCGACATGGAAAATCTCTACGACTATAAAAAGTTCGCCATCCTCTACGTGGATGACGAGGAAAAATCGCTGAAGTATTTCGAGCGCGCCTTTGGCGACGACTACCGCGTGTTCACCGCCGCGAACGCGCAGGATGGGTTCCGGCTGCTCGAAAGACACGCCGATGAGATCGGCCTGCTGCTCACCGACCAGCAGATGCCCGGCGAAAAAGGCGTCTGGCTGCTCGAACGCGCCCGGCAATTGCGCCCGCGCATCCTGCGGATGCTCGTCACCGCCTACTCGGATTTCGACGCCGCCATCGCCGCCGTCAACAGCGGCGCAATTTACAAATACGTCAGCAAGCCGTGGGATCCACCGCAACTCGAACTCACCCTCCGGCACGCTTTGGAATTTTTCATGGTGCAGGAGGAGCGTGACCAGTTGCTGCTGGAAAAAATGTCCGTGCTGCGCAACATGATGATTGCCGACCGCATTGTAAGCCTCGGCCTGCTGGCCGCCGGCTTGAGCCATCACATCAAAAACTCGCTGGTGGCCGTGAAAACTTTTCTCGACCTCGCGCCGTCAAAAATGGCCGAGGAAAAGGCGGACTTGCAGGGCCTGCGCAATCCTGATTTCTGGAAGGACTACCACCAGAACGTCCAGTCGCAGATCGAAAAGATCAACAGCCTGCTCGCCGACCTGCGGACCTCGTCCGACGCCAATCCCGCGACACAGTTCGCCGATGAAGTTTCATTGTCCGCCGCCGTTGAAGCCGCGCTGGAATCGTCCAAGGAGCAATTCGCCGCGCGGAAAATCGAGATCGAAAACAAAATCCCCGGCTCGCTCCCGGCGCTGCATGCGGACAAGTCAAAATTTTACCGGCTGTTTGAACTGCTGCTCAAAGACGAGCTGGCGATGCTGCCGGCGGGCAGCAAAATTTTCCTCTCGGCTGAATTGCAGGAAGCCGGCGCAAACCCGGAAATAATTTTCCAAATCAGCGACAACGGGCCGAGCCTGCCGCCGGAGGCGTTGAGCGTGATTTTCGATCCGTTTGTGGCCAGCGGCGGCGCGCCCTCGGAATACGGCATCAACCTGATGGCCTGTTTTTTCATCGTTCATCATCACGGCGGCAAGATTGAGGCCAAAAGCCAGCCCGGCTGCGGCACCGCCTTCACGATCCGCCTGCCGCTCAAGCCCGAACCCGCCGCCGTCTCGCCAACGGAAACGGAATTCCTCAAAAAAGCGCTGCTCAACGAAGGGGTTTGGGACAAGCTCCTGGCCGGCGGCTGATTCAAATTGCCGTAGCAAGATTCCATTGACCAAATGGCCGCAATGTGAGATAATTCAATGGTATCAAGGTTCGCCAATCAGAAGTATTAATTTGCCGGCGATGAAATCCATTCTTGTTTTGTCCAACCACCCCGGCTTTGCCGAAGCGATTCGCGGGGGTTTGGACGCCGCGCAATATCGCATCGTCCACCGCCTGACCGTTGACGACGCCGAACCGCTGCTCGCCCACGGCCTGGTCACGGCGAGCATTCTGGACGCGGACTTGATGGACGTGAAAATCGTCTGGGCTGTTGACCGTCTCCGCCGCTACGATCCCAAATCGCCGGTCATCGTTTACACTTCCGCCAGCGAATCGGCGTGGGAAGAGGAAGCTTTTTTGCGCGGAGTCACCCACGTGCTGACCAAGCCCGTCAGCGGGCGGCTTTTGAACACCTTGCTGGAACGGCTGGAAAATGTGCCGGGGCACCGCAGCGTTCCCGTCGCGCCGCCGCCGCCGCAAAATTCATTTTTCCGCGCGCCGGAATTGAGCCGCGCCGTCAATCCGTCGCCGACACTCGAGGTGCTGCGCGATTTTTCGTCCATCCTCACCTATTCGCTGAACGCCGAGGCGATGTTGAAGCAGTTTCTGTCGTTTCTCCGCGAAAATCTGGGTGTCAACCGCGCCGCCATTTTTCTGAACCGCCCGTGCGCGCCGCTCGTCGAAAACATTTCGCCGGAAGACAGCCACCGGCTCCGCGCCGCGTCCGCCATTGGCATTTCATCCGGCCTGCTCGAACATTTTGAACTCTCGCTTGATTCGGGCATCGGCGGGCAGATTGTCCGGCTCGGACGGATTTTGCGCCGCGACAGCGACGAGTCCCGCGCCGACGCCGACACGCAGAAGGAATTTGAAGTGCTCGGCGCACAGGTGGCCGTGCCGGTGGCCGACCGCAACGGCATCGTCGGCGTCGCCGTTTTCGATGCCCGCGTCACCGGCGAACCCATCGTCAACGGCGAGCTGGAATTGATTTTTCACCTGCTCGAACAGGTCGCCCTCGCGCTCCGCAACATCTGGCTGCACGACCAGATTGCCGGCAACAACGAAATGATGACCGACGTGCTGCGCGAATTGAGCAGCGCGTGCATCGTCGTCGGCAGCGATTTGAAGGTGCTGCACGCGAATAAATCCGCGAAGCGGCATTTTGGCCGGAAAAATCTGCGCGCCGGCGAGCTGGAATTCAGCGACCTGCCGCAAATTCTCGGCGCGAAAATTTATCAAGTCTTGAAAACCGGCGCGGCGATTGGGCCGTTCCGCTACGAGCCGGAGAATGGTTCCGGCACGGTTTACAACATCAACGTCGTGCCGTTTCAGCGCGGCACGTCCACCGTGCCGGTTTCCGCGCTGCTCACCGCCGAGGACCTCACGCAGACCGAACAGTTGCGCAAGCTGGAGGTCGAGACCGAAAACCTGCGCCTCGTCAAGTCCATGGCCGACCGCATGGCGCACGAAATCGGCAACACGATGGTGCCGCTCTCGACGCACCAGCAGTTGCTCGCGGAAAAATACGACGACAAGGAATTCCGCGAATCGCTCGACCACGCGCTGGCCGACGGCGTCAAGCGCGTCACGCGGCTGGTCAGCCAGATGCGCTTTCTCGCGCGCGAGGGCAGCATCGAACAGCAGACGTTCCCGGTCGGAAAATTAATCGAAGAAGCGTATCAGGAGGCGCGCAAATTCCAGCCGGGCGAGTCGGCGAAGTTGAAATACGAGAAGTCCGGCCCGCCCATCAACATCACCGGCGACCGCGCCGCGCTCAAGCACGCGCTCTCGGAAATCATGCTCAACGCGCTGCAGGCAAATCCGAAATCGCCGACGGTGGACGTGCGCCTGCTCACGGAAGACAGCGGCGGCCATCACGATTTGCGGATTGAAGTGCAGGACAACGGCACCGGCTTCACCGCCGAGGCCGCGAAAAAAGTTCCTTCGGCGTTTTTCACCACGCGCAACGTCGGCCTCGGCCTCGGCCTGACCGTCAGCCGGAAAATCATCGAGACGCACCACGGCAGGCTGGAAATCGTCCCGCCACAAGCTGGCCGGTCGGGCATCGTCCGCGTTTCGCTGCCGCTGGAGCCGGCTGGTTCCGCGACGGCTTGAACGCAAAAAAAAGTCAGCTGAAAACAAAACCCCGCAGGATAATTCCTGCGGGGTTTTGTTTGGAAATCTACCGGCGAAAATCAGCCGTTGTCGCCGATGGCCTCGACCGGGCAGCCTTCCTTGGCTTCCTTGCAGCGGGCCTCCTCGTCGGGCGACGCGGGCTGCTTATAGACGAAGGAGTAGCCGCCGTCGTCGTTGCGCTTGAAATTGTCGGGCGCCGTCTCGCGGCACAGGTCGCAGTCAATGCACTGGTTGTCCACGTAGTATTTGCCCGCCACGTTTTCGGGGTATTTGTTTGCAACGTCAGCCATAAAATTTAATTCAAAATGTTCAAAGTCAGGCGTGCAATATGCCCGCCGTTTTGGGTCATGGCAAGTCCGATTTGGATTCTTCAATAATCCGAATGAACGGAATAAAGATTTTTAATCGTGCCTGGGGCAAATCCCAATTTTAAGGCTCATTTGCAAAAATTGAATGGATTAAAAACTGTTAATCGCGCCGTCCGACTGTATGTTTTGCCCATGCAACGAGGAACCGTTCGCAGAACCAAAATTGTCGCCACGCTTGGGCCCGCCACCGATTCCGCCGAGATGATCGGCCGGCTCATGGACGCGGGCGTCAACATTTTCCGCCTGAACATGTCGCACGCGCCGCACGACTGGGTGCGCCGCGTGTTCGCGGCCATCCGCGCCGAGTCCGCGCGGCGCGCGCGCCACACCGGCATTCTCATGGACACGCAAGGGCCGGCCATCCGCACCGGCGATCTCGGCGTGCCGCTGGATTTGCGGCCCGGCCAGAAGTTCACGCTCACCGTCCGCGGCGAGCGCGACCTGGAGGAGCATTCCGTGGACGTGAACTACGAAAATTTCATCAACGACATCAGCGTTGGCGACGTGGTGCTGATTGACAACGGCACGATCCAGATGAAGGTGCTCGCCAAAAATGGCAACAAGGTGGAGTGCGAAGTGCTCACCGAGGGCAAGCTGGGCAGCCGGCGTCACATCAATCTGCCCGGCGTCAAAGTCAGTTTGCCGGCGCTCACGTCCAAGGACATCAAGGACGTGAAGCTTGGCCTGGAACTCGGCGTGGATTTCATCGCGCTCTCGTTCGTGCGCGAAGCGCGCGACCTGCTGCAACTCCGGGAAATGTTTGAAGAAGGCAGCCCGCACCCGTTTGTCATCGCCAAAATTGAAGACCAGGAGGCGATCAAAAATCTTGAAGCCATCGTGCAGGAAGCCGACGGCATCATGGTGGCGCGCGGCGATCTGGGCATCGAAATCCCCTACGAGGAACTGCCGATTGTGCAACGACGCATTGTGAAAACCTGCCTGCGCGTTGGCCGGCCCGTCATTGTCGCGACGCACATGCTGGAAAGCATGATTGAGTCGCCCATGCCCACGCGCGCCGAGGTGACGGATGTTTCCAACGCCGTTTTCGAGGAGGCGGACGCGATCATGTTGAGCGGCGAAACGACCGTCGGCAAATATCCGCTCAAGTGCATCGAGGTTTTTGACCGCATCGCCTCGCGCATCGAGCGCAGCGGCAGCGCGCAGTTTCACGACGCGGCGGAACTGACAACCGCGCGGCAGAAGCTGGTCAAAAGCGCCGTGGTCATGGCCAACGAATTGAAGGCGGCGGCGGTTTTGGTTTTCACCCGGCACGGCAGCATGGCGCAATATGCCAGCTGGATGCGTCCGCGGTATTCGCCCGTTTATGCGATGTGCGAGAATGAAAAAACCGCGAACGAAATGTCGTTGTGCTGGGGCGTCACGCCGTTTGTCATGCCGTTTGATTTCATCAACCCGCAGAACACGATTGAGACCGCGCTGAAAAATCTCGCGGAGCAGGGGCGTCTACAGCCGGGCGCGACGGTCGTCATCATCGGCGCAATTTCCGTCGGCACGGAAATTGTGGACGCGGTGCAGATGCGGACGGTGTGAAGCCGTTCCGGCAAAGTCAGTGAGCGGCCGACGGAGTGACGCTGGCGGAAATCTTCCGCCTGAAAAGCACAAGGCTCGAATGCGCGGCCTCCTTGTCCGTCAGCGGCTCGGACCAGTCCATCGTCCGTTCATTGATGACAAAGCCGCCAATCCGGTCATAATCTTCCGCCAGAAGTTTTTTAATGAAGTTGAAAAGCTCCGACGGCGGTGACTCCATTGAGAGCCAACTGCTGGTCAAAACAATCACGGCCGGCGGGTGCGCCTGCAGATCGCGCATCATTTCCCGTTGATAGCGCTGCTTGAACGGGCTTGGGAAAACCAGTTCGTAAGCCGTGACAAACCGGGTCGGGCTTCTGCGCTGCGCGTAGCAAAGAATTTCCGGATCCGAGCCGACAACGCAGACGAAATCATTGGCCGCGGTCAATTCGGCCACGCGCCGCGCCGCCGGCCGGGCCGCCAGCAGCGGGCTGTTTTCCGTCAAATTTTCCGCGATGAATTTTTCCGGCGAGTAAGTCAGCCACGGCAAATCCGGCAGGACCAAAATGATCACGGCAATGCACAGCAGAACATTTGCGATTTTATTTTGCGGACGGGCCAGTTTTTGGGCGACGAGCGAGGCCAGCGACCGGAGGCCGACGGCCGCCAGCAGCGCCCAAAACGGCATGACCAGGATATAATACTGGCCATACCAACTGGCACTGGTCGAGAGAACCGCACACAGCAGCATTCCGAACCAAAAGCCGGCACGTGGCACCGGCTTTACCAGCGCAAAGCCGGAAATAAAAAACAAAGGCCACCAACGGCTCCACAGCAAGTTGAAATTTTCCCGCAAGCCGGCCAGGCCAAAGGTGCCGGTGTTCAGGTAACAGCGGTTGAAACTCACGGTGCATTCCCAAAACGCCGCGCCGCCGTCATGGATCAAAAAATATCCGAGTATGGCGAGGGCGGCGGAGATTGCGCCCAAGCAGGACAGTGCGAAACATCGCCAGAACAATTTATTATTTTGCAGCCGGAGGATTTCGAACAGCCAGTTCGCCCACAAAAAAAGCACCAGCGGCAGGGCCGTATATTTGTAAAGCAGCGTGGTGACGCCCAGAAATGCCCCCGCAAAGCAAAATCGCGGCGAATGTCCGTGTTGCCGGCCGTAAACATAAACCGCTGTCATGGCCAGCAACGGCAGCAGCAGAAACGCTTCCGTGTTGGCGGAAAACTGGGCGATGCCCGGCAGCAAAATCATCGGGGTCGCCAGCCACAGGGTTGGCCATGCGAAGCCTTTTCCGAATTCCCCGCGGGCGATCCAGCCGAGCAAAACCGTCGCGAGCGCGACAAACAAGCCGGCCAGAATGCGCGGCGCCCAAAAAAATTCCGGCAGCAGAAAATGGGAAAGCGAATAGCTGTAAATGATCATCGGCGGCTTTTGGATGAAGGCGTGCTGATACGGGGCCACGCCGGCCGTCAATAATTGCGCGGAGTAGGCGTATTCGCCTTCGTCCGGCGTCAGGGGCACATCAAAATTATTCCAGCGCAACGCCGCGAACAACAGAACCAGCCCGAGAATTCCCGGCCAATGCATCAAACTCCGGCCGGCGATGGTCTCCGCCCGGTCATTTTGGGATTGGGAACTGACGGGCGTAATCGGCATCGCTCCACTTATGTTAGGATGGTCATCAAGAAACAAGTTCAAAACACCGACTGTGGAAAATACCGGCACCGCCACCGCCGGCTTCGGTTTTTCCACGGCGGAGCTGCGGCGTTAGAATTTAGGGCGAGCGCCCTTTGCGCGCATAAAGCATCAGGCTGACATTGGTGAACTCTTCTTTGGTCAGCGGCTCCGACCAGTGACCGTTGCTCTTGTCCGTCACATATCCGCCCGTCAAATCGTAGTCTTGTTTGAGATAATTTTCCAGAAAGACGGCAAAATCCGGCGGGGAATCTTCGTGCCGTTCCCAACTGGAGCTTGACCTCACAAAAACAATCAACGCGGGCGGATGCGCCACCAAATCGCGCATGACCTCCTGCTGGTAGTGGCGCGCCACCGGGGTGGGAATCATGAGCGAATAGATCGTGATGAACCGCGTCGGGCTGAAACGCTGGGCGTAGCAGAGGATTTGCGGCTCGGAACCGGCGATGAAAACAAAATCATCCGGCGAACTGTGCCGCGCCACCTGCGCCGCCACCGTTTGTGATTCCAGAAACGGATAGCCGGAAAGTTTAGCCCAGGCAAAACGTTCTCGCGTGCATTCCATCCACGGCACATCCGGACGGACGAGCAAAATCACCACCGCGATTGTCATCAGGCATCCAAGCCATCTCGACGCGGGGGCCAGCTTTTCTGCCAAAATCTGCACGCCAACGGCGCTCAACAATGCCAAGAACGGCATCAAAATGATGTAATACTGGCCGTAAAGACTGGCGCTGGTGGCCACCACGGAGCAGATCAACATGCCAAACCAAAACCAAAGATGCGGCCTGGGCTTCAGGAGCGCGGCGAATGGAACGAAAAACAAAATCCACCAGCCGGACCAAAAGGCTGCCACTTTCGCCCAAAACGCGGCCAAGTTAAAATTACTCGAGGCGGCGTAATAGCGGTTGTATTGGATCGTGCATTCCCAGAGGCGCGCCCCGCCGTCATGCGCCAGAAAAAATCCCAGTTCCAGGATGGCCGCCAGCATGGCTCCGGCAAAGGCGGCCAGCCAGCAGCGCCCGAGCAGATTAAAATTTCTTGCGCCCCGCCATAATTCGACGGACCAGACCACATAGACGAATGCCAGCACCGGCAGCGCGGTGTATTTGTAACACAAGGTCGTCGCGCCGAGAAAACCGGCGGCGAACCACAGCGTCAACGCCGGCCCGTGATGCCGGCTGTGGACATAAACGGCCACCGTGGCCAGCAGCGGCAGGAGCATGAACATTTCGGTGTTGGCCGTGAACTGCTCCATTTCAGGCAGCAACACCATCGGCGTCACCAGCCACATCGCCGGCCAGGCGACGCCTTCTCCAAATTCAAGCCGCGCGATGTATCCCAGCAGGATCGTCGCCAGCGCCACGCACAAATACGCCAGCAGGCGGGGCGCCCAAAAAACGTGCGGCAGGAGCAGATTGGAAACCGCATAGCTGTAGATGACCATCGGCGGCTTCTGGATGAAAGCGTGTTCATACGGTGCCACGCCTTGCACCAGCAACTGGGCGGCATAGGCATATTCTCCTTCGTCACGGATCAGCGGCGCGTCAAAATTGTTCCAGCGCAGCGCAACAAATAAAAGCGCGAGGCCCAAAACTGCCGGCCAGCGATATTTGGTTCGGGAACGAATGACGGGGATTGTCATGGCGACACTAAGGTTTGAATGAGCGCCAAAATCAAGTTCAAAACAAAAACCGGAAAAACACGCGGAGCCGCGATCCGCCGAGTCAGTGCAACGATTGTGCGGCCAGCACGGTAATGTTCAAGAGCGTGTTGGGGAACAGGCCGATCCAGAACATGCCGGCGAGGCAGACGCAGATGGAAAGCTTTGCCGGCGATGAAAGCTCGATGGGCGACAAGTCTTCCGGGTTCTTGCTCCAGTAAATCGCGCGGATGACGCCGAAATAATAGTAGAGCGAGATGATCACGCCGGCCAGCGCGGTGAAGGCGAGGCAATAATAGCCGTGATTGCCGGTGGCCTGCGCTGCTTCAATCACCGCTTTGAACAGTAGAAATTTTCCGAAGAATCCGGCCAGCGGCGGAATGCCGGCGAGCGAAACCATCGCAATGGTCAGCGTGGCGGCCAGCAGCGGCGAACGCTGATTCAAACCGGCCAGGCCGGAAATATCCTCCGTCGCCAAATGACGCATGACGAGCGTGATGACAAAAAATGCCGCCATCACCGTGAACACGTAACCGGCGAGATAATACATCAGCGCCGACTGCCCGCTCGCACTCAATGCCGCCACGCCGAGCAGCAAATAGCCGGCGTGCGCGATGCTGGAATAGCCGAGCAAGCGCTTCAGATTGCGCTGCGGAATCGCGCAGAGATTTCCGTAAAGAATCGTGATGCCGGAAATGACGATGAGCAGGTTTGCCCAATGCGCCGTCACGCTCGGCACGGCGGTGAACAGCACGCGCAGCAGCAAAACAAATCCGGCGGCTTTGGAGCCGATGGCGAGAAACGCGGTCGTCGGCGTCGGCGCGCCTTGATAAACATCCGGCGCCCAGATTTGAAACGGAAACGCGGCGATCTTGAATCCGAGTCCGACCAGAACCAGCAGCACGCCGAGCAAAAAGATCTGGCTGTCTGCAAACTGCGGCGCGACGGCGGCGAGCTTGGTGAAATTCAGTTCACCGGTCGTTCCCCAGATCAGCGCGATGCCGAACACCATGAATGCCGACGACAGCGCGCCGAGAATCAGATATTTCACGCCGGCTTCGAGCGACTGAAGTTTGCTGCGCTGAAAACTGACGAGAACGTAAAACGTGATCGTGATGAGTTCGATGGAAACGAACAGCATCGTGAAATCGTTGGACGACGCGGCGAACAACATGCCGGCCAGCGCGAAGAGGATGAGCGAATAATATTCCGCCACGCTGCCTTCGGCGAGTTTGTCGGAAAATTCGGCGGCCATGAACAAAACCAGAATCGCCGCGACGATGAACAGTTGTTTGAAGAACAGGGACAGCGCGTCGTTGACGAACATGCCGCCGAAGGCGGTGCCGAACTGACCGCAACTGCCGTTGCCGCTCAAGCTCGTGACCAGCAAAACGCCCAGCGCCGCGATGGCGGCGTAACCGATGAAGCGGCGGCGCTCGGCGGGCACAAACAGATCCGCCAGCATCAGCACGAGGCCGAGGCCGATCACCGAAATTTCCAGCATTATCAGGGAGGAATTCATTTATTTTGCGCAACAAAATTGCCGATTGCCGATTGGCTGCACTTTCAGTCTCGCGTCCGGGCCGCGATCAGCGTTGCCAGTTGCCATTGGCTCGAACAATTTTCTGCGCGTCAGGATTGATTTTTTCCGTGAGCAGTTTCGGCAGGAAGCCAAACACCAGCAGGCTCGCCAGCAGCAGCGCGTAAGGCAGTTTGCGCCAGAGATTCGAGCGTCGGCGAGGGAATTCCATTTTTCCGGCAGCGGCCCGTGCAGGATGTTGCGGATGGCGCGCGTCATGTAAATGCCGCCGATGACCAGCGCGCCCCAGAGCGCGATGACCGTGATCGTCGGAAACATTTTCCACGCGCCGAAGAACACCGTGGCTTCGCCGACAAAATTCGCGAAGCCGGGCAGTCCGCAGCCCGCCATCGCCGCCATCAGCAGCGCCGTGCCGATGAACGGCAGCTTGCGGCAGAGTCCGCCGAGTTCGCTGATTTGCAGCGTGCCGGTCTGCTTGTAAATGTAGCCGCTCAACGCGAACGTCAGCGCCGCGAGGAATCCGTGCGCGACCATGATCAGCACCGCGCCGGTCACGCCGATGAGGTTCAGGCTCGCGATGCCGAGGAAAATGAAGCCCATGTGCGCCACGCTGGAATTACCGATGAGCAGGTTCAAATCTTTTTGGCGCATCGCGACCCAGCCGACATACAAAATGTTGCCGACGCAGAGCCACGCGATGACGTGCGCCCAGCTTTGGGCGGCCTGCGGCAGCAGCGGCAGCGCAATGCGGATCAAACCGTAAAGACCGAATTTTTTCAGCACGCCAGCGTGCAGCATGGCGGTCGGCGACGGCGCGACGCCGTAACCGAGCGGTGCCCAGGAATGAAACGGCCAGAGCGAAACCAGAATTCCAAAGCCGAACAGCAGCAGCGGAAAGATGAAATTCTGCGCGTTCACCGCAAGCGGATTTGTCTTGGCGTGTTCGATGATTTTCGGGATGTCGAACGTGTTTGCGCCGGATTGCAGATAGAGCGCGATGAGGCCGATGAGCGCGATGAGCGCGCCGATGCTCAAATAAAGCGTGATCTGGAACGTCGCGTAGTTCTTCTTTTCGCCGCGACCCCAGACGCCGATCATGATGAAGGTCGGAACGAGCGCGAGTTCGTGCAGGAAATAAAAGAAAAACAGATCGAGCGACGCGAACGCGCCGAGGATACCGCCACTCATCACGAGCAGCAGGATGTAAAATTCCTTTTCGCGCGTCTGGATTTCCCACGAACAGAGCGCGGCGGCGAAGGCGACAATCGCGCCCATCAAAATCAGGCCGACGTTCAAGCCGTCCACGCCGACGTGATAGCTGATGCCGAGCGATTCGACCCACGGGATTTGCTGCTCGAACTGGAAGCCGTTCGCGCCGGGCACGAACTGCGCGAACATCTTCACCGCCAGCACCGCCGAGATAAGCGTGGCCAGCACCGCGATGGCACGGATGATGACGCGGTAATTGCGCGGCACGAGACGAGCGCCAACGCCGCCAGCAGCGGCCAACCTGCGATGTAAGTCAGTATGGACATTTTATTTCCCCAAAACGAAATAGAGCAACAGCGCCACGCCGAGCACGAACAGGAAGGCGTAGGTCTGGAGGTTGCCGGTTTGCGCGAGGCGCAGCGCGCGTCCGCTCAAATCCGTGCCGCCGCGAATCGCGCCGATGATTGCGCCTTCCAAAATCCAGCGGTCAATCCAGTCGGCCACCGCCGCGAGAAAATCATGCGCGCGGATGAACGTGGCCTCGTAAAGTTCGTCGAAGTAAAATTTGTTTTTCATCGCCGTCGCCAGACCGCCGAGTTTGGCGGGCAGCGGATCAGACGTGGCATTTTTGTAGAACGAAAAGGCCAGGAAGATGCCGGCTAATGCAACGCCGATGCCGACGAGCATTGGGATGGGCTTCTGCAACGGTTCCAGCACTTGCTGTGCGACCGAAAGCGTTTCGTGTCCGGCAATGAATTGCGAGCCGTAGTTGTTCCAGATACCGATAAAACCGCCGATGGCCGCGAACACCGCCAGCGCCATCAGCGGCAACGTCATCACCAGCGGTGATTCGTGCGCGTGCTCGGCATGATGAGATTTTTCTTTGCCAAAGAAAACGACGAAGAACAAACGGAACGTATAAAACGCGGTCAGCGCAGCGACGAATACGGCGACGCCAAACAGCAGGTAGCTTTTCTGTTCCAACGCCTGCGCGAAAATTGAATCCTTGGAATAGAAACCGCTGAAGGGCGGAATGCCGCTCAACGCTAGCGCGCCGACGAGGAATGTCCAAAAAGTGATCGGCATTTTCTTGCGCAGATTGCCCATTTGCCAGATGTCCTGCTCGTGGTGCATCCCGATGATGACCGAGCCGGCAGCCAGGAACAGCAGAGCTTTGAAAAACGCGTGCGTGGTCAGATGGAACATCGCGGGCGTCGGGCCGTTCAAGCCGACGGCCATGACCATGTAGCCGAGCTGCGACAGCGTCGAGTAGGCGATGATGCGCTTGATGTCGTTTTGCTGGACGGCGATGAGCGCCGCGAGCAGCGAGGTGAAGCCGCCGATATAGGCGACGACTTGCAGCGCATCGTGGTTGAACAAAAACAGCGTGCGGCAAAGCATGTAAACACCGGCGGCCACCATCGTCGCGGCGTGGATCAGGGCGGACACGGGCGTCGGGCCTTCCATCGCGTCGGGCAACCAGACGTGCAGCGGGAATTGCGCGGACTTGCCCATCGCGCCGCAGAAAATCAGCAGGCCGGCGAGCGTGGCGCTGGCGCCGAGCAGCGCGGGATCAGCCGCGAGCGTGGTTTGCAGTGTGGAAAAACTCAGAGAACCCAGCAAGCCCCAGACCATCAGGATGCCCGCGAGAAAACCGAAGTCGCCGAGGCGGTTGGTGATAAAAGCCTTTTTCGCAGCATCGCCAGCGCTGGGTTTTTCAAACCAGAAACCGATGAGCAGGTAGCTGGACACGCCGACGAGTTCCCAGAAAATGAACATCATCAGAAAATTGTTCGCCAGCACGATGCCGAGCATCGAGAAGGTGAACAGGCTCATGAACGCGAAGAAGCGTGATTTGCTGCGGTCTTCGTCCATGTAACCGTAGGAATAAATATGAATCGCGCCGCCGACGCCGGTGACGACGAGCAACATCATCATGCTCAAGGCGTCGAGCTTGAGACCGAAATCCACATTTGAGTCCGCCGATGGACAGCCAGTTGACGGAGGTTTCGCCGCTGAATTGAAAACCGTTGGCATTGATGAAAATTAGCGACATCACAAAACCCGCGACCACCGCGCCGATGGAGATCAGGCTGCTGATGGTTTTGCTCCGCAGAGTAAAAAGCGTTATTACCACCACTGACAGCAGCGGCAGAAATAAGATCAGCCAGGGTAAAAGTTCGTATTTCATCCGTCAGAGTTTCATCGAGGTCAAATCTTCGACGTGCGCGGACTGGCGTTTGCGATAGAGCGCCACGATGAGCGCGAGGCCGACCGCCACTTCCGCCGCCGCCACGGTGATGATGAAAAACACCAGCACCTGGCCGTCGAGCTTGTTGTTGAACCGCGAAAAAGAGACGAGCGCTAGGTTTGCGGCGTTGAGCATCAGCTCCAGCGACATGTAAATCACCAGCAGGTTGCGGCGCATGATGACGCCGAGCAGCCCCAGGCTGAACAGCATGAAGCTCACGAACAAATAATGATGGAGGCCAACGTGCATTTCTAATTTTTGTTGAATCGTTGAATTGTTGAATCGTTGAATCGAAATTGCCCCGGCGCGCGGACGCCGATGTAACGATTCAACGATTTAACGGTGTAACGAATTTTCATTCCAATTTTTTCTTGCTCAACAAAATCACACCGACCATCGCCACGAGCAGCAGCACGGAGACGATTTCAAACGGGAGCGTGTATTGCGTGAACAGGAGTTTGCCGAGCGCGTAGGTTTCGCCTTCGAGCGTGGGCGGCGCGGTGTCCGTTTTGACGGAGACGAGCGACTTGACAAAAATGCTCACGACGATGCCGACGGAAACCAAGCCGGCGGCGAGGCCGAAGAATTTGATTTTGCGGCGCTGCTCTTCCTTCAGGTCCAGCAACATGATGACGAACAGGAACAGCACCATGACGGCACCGGCATAAACAATGATCTGCACCGCCGCGAGAAAAAATGCGTGCAGCAACACAAACAATCCGGCCATTGAAATGATCGTCAGCACGAGAAACATCGCGCTGGTCACCGGACTGCGGCTGAATGGATTCGCGACGACGAGGACGGCGCACAGCAGCGTCAGCGCCGCGAAGACGTAAAACAAAACGTCCTGCACCGCGCCGCCACTGACCAAGTTGTTGATTTGTTCCATTGCTGATTAGAGCTTCACCGGGAAATTTTCCTGCGCCTTGGCTTCTTCCAGCTTGTGTTTCCATTTCTGGATTCCGCCAACTTCACCGCCGAGCGACAGGAGTTTTTCCTTGTTGTAAATCATCTCTTCGCGGCTCGTGCCGGTGAGCGAATAATCCTTCTGTAAAAAGATCGCTTCTTCCGGACAAACTTCCTGGCAGAAGCCGCAGAAGATGCAACGGAGCATGTTGATCTCGAATTCCGCCGGCATTTTCTCGGCGTTCGTGCGGTCAGCTTTTGCACCGGTGTCGCCGGGCGGCGTGATGCGGATGGCTTTCGGCGGGCAGACAAATTCGCAGAGCTGGCACGAAACGCATTTCGTGTTGCCGTCCTGATCCTTCACCAGATATGGCGCACCGCGATAATCCGCCGGCAACGTCCACTTCTGCTCGGGATATTCCATCGTGACAACCTTGCCGCGGAACAGCGTGTTGCCGGCGTGCTTGAGCGTGACTTTCAATCCGCCGACGATCGCCGGCAGATAAAGTTTTTCCCAAAACGTGAGTGGTTTGCGGTTGACGGTAATAGGCATATCAACTCCTCACCCACAGCCAGACGGCCGTGATTAAAATGTTCACCAACGCGAGCGGCAAAAACCGCCGCCAGCCCAGGTCCATCAGCTGGTCATAACGAAAGCGCGGGAACATCCAGCGCACCCAGATGAACACGACCATGAAAAACAGCATCTTCGCGAGGAAGACAAAAATCTGCGCGATGCCCATGCCGAGCGATGTCGCCGCGTGATCGAGCCCCCAGAACGGCAGCGTCCAGCCGCCGAAGAACAGCGTCACCATCATCGCCGACGACGCGACCATGTTCGAATATTCCGCGAGGAAGAACAGCGCGAATTTCATTGAGCTGTATTCGGTGTGGTAGCCGCCGACGAGCTCGGTTTCGGCTTCGGGCAAGTCGAATGGCGTGCGGTTGGTTTCCGCGAACGACGCGACCATGAAAATGATGAACGACAGCGGCGCATACGCCACTATCCAGCCGTGGCCGGATTGCCAGTTAATAATCTGGCTCAAATTCAAGTTGCCGACGATGAGCAGCACCGGGATGACCGACATGCCCATCGAAATTTCATACGAAATCATCTGCGCGCTCGAGCGGATGCCGCCGAAGAACGGATATTTCGAGTTCGCCGCGTAGCCCGCCAGCACGATGCCGTAAACGCCCATCGAGACGATGCCGAAGGTGTAGAGAATGCCGACGTTCAGATCCGCGATGACCATTTTCTGCGCGCCGATGTTTGAGCCGAACGGAATGACTGCGACGGTGAGCATCGCCGGAATCACCGAAATCGCCGGCGCGAGCCAGAAATAAATTTTCTTCACGCCCGCCGGCGTGAAATCTTCCTTCACCAAAAATTTCAAGCCGTCCGCCAGCGGCTGAAAAATCCCCAACCGGGTCAAGAAGGGGCCGAGAACGGGGACAAATTTCATGAAGGGCGGTGCGGTGCGGTTCGGGCCGACACGATCCTGGATCCATGCCGAAATCTTGCGCTCGGCCAGCACGGAATAGGCGACGATGCCCTGCACGACGCCGACGACAATCGCGATCTTGACCAAACTAAAGATGATGAAATTCCAGTCCATTTTAGATTTGCACCGTCACGCCGGTGTCGCCGAGACCCGACCAAGTCAGGCCGTTGAAGGCAGGCACTTCTTTGGCCATTTGGTTGAACAAACCTTCGATGGTCACAAAACCGTTCCGTCCGGTGACGTGGTGAACAAGGTCGTGTAAAAATTCCCATTCGGCACGCGCGTCGCCCGGCGCCTCGACGGCCTTCATGAATTTCTGGACGCGGCCCTTGCCGTTGGTGAACGTGCCGCGTTTTTCCGCATGCGCCGCACCAGGCAAAATGTAATGTGCGAACTTGGTGGTTGCGTTCGGCAAAATGTCGCTGACGACGAGCGTTTCCAGCTTGCCGAGCAAATCCGCACCGATGCCGTGCTTCGTCACGTCTTCGCCGAAAACAACCAGCGTCTTGATCTTGCCGCCGGCAATGCCATTCGCGATTTGCGGAATGTTGGTGCCAATCTCGGTGAAACACATTCCGGTGAGCCGCGCGCCGTTCGTGTTCGGATTTTTGTCGGCGCTGACCAGCAGTTTGTCGGCCTTGCCGTCGCGCGGAATGGAATCGCTGATCGCGCCGAGCTTGGCTTTCAGTTTTGAAATCAGCCAAAACTCCTCGTTCGTCTGACGAGCGGAAGCGATGATCGCGACCGAGCCAGCGGGAGTTTTCTTGAGCTTGTCAGAAATTTCGTTGAGCGCCGCGGTCCAAGTGGATTTCTGACCGCGCACCAAAACGTCTTTCAAACGGTCGGCCCGGCCGATCCACTTGTAATTCAGACGACCGGCGTCGCACATCCACGAAGCGTTGACCGCATCGTTGTCGCGCGGCGTGTAGCGGTAAATTTTTTCTTCGCGCGAACCGATGAGCACGTTGCAGCCCGTGGCGCAGCTTGTGCAAACGCTCTTGGTTTCCTTGAGGAACCACGCGCGCATCTGGAAACGAAAATCTTTCGACGTGAGCGCGCCGACCGGACAAACGTCCACGGTGTTCAGCGTGTAATTATTGTCGAACGGCATGCCCGGGAACGTCGCGATGGTGTTGTAGCTGCCGCGATTGATGATGCCGAGCGCGTCGTCGCCCGCGATGTCGCGCGTGAAACGGATGCAGCGCGTGCAGAGAATGCAGCGTTCCGCGTCCAACATGATGCGCGGTCCGAGATCAACGGCTTTCGGTTTGTGAACCTTCGCTTCAACGAAGCGGCTCGCGCTCTGGCCGTAGTCCACGGAATATTCCTGCAACTTGCACTCGCCGGCTTGATCGCAAATCGGGCAATCGAGCGGATGGTTGATGAGCAGCGATTCAAGAACGCCTTCGCGCATTTGCTTCACGGCGGGCGTCTTTGTGTAAATTTCCATGCCCGGCGAAATCGGCGTCGCGCAGGAAATCGCGGGACGCGGCGACTTGGCGATTTTCGGCGTGCCGTCGGGATTCATCACCGGCTTACGATCCGGACCCATCGCCGGCGTGCCGAATTCCACGAGACACATGCGGCAGTTGCCGACGACCGGCAATTTCGGATGCCAGCAATAATGCGGCACATCGGTCTTCGCCAGCTCGCACGCCTGAATCATCGTGGTGGGCGTGAGCTTGCCCGACCAGTCCGCGAGTGAGACGTGGCACTTCGATTTCGCGCCCGTCCACCTTGACCTTGATCTTTTCGATCGCGGTCGGCGCGGGCTTCGTTTCAGTTGTGGCGGCGGTTGACATTGAAATCAGTGGTGCGCTTCAGCCAATTGTTTTGGTTCAGCCGGCGCGGCAATTTCCTTCGCGCGACGCGCTTCATCGGCGGCACCTTTGGCGACAAATTCGTCTTTGAACTTCGCGACAAAACTTTGCACCGGCCAGGAACAAGCTTCGCCGAACGCGCAAATCGTGCGGCCGCCGGGAATGTTGTCGGCGATCTTCACGAGATAATCCGCGTCCTGCGCGCGGCCTTCGCCGTGCGTGAGGCGATGCAGCGTCTTGCTCATCCAGAGCGAGCCTTCGCGACAGGGCGTGCACTGGCCGCAGCTTTCGTGCGCGTAAAATTCAGAAAGATTTGCCAGCGCTTCGACGATGTCGGTGGAATCATCCATCACGATGATCGCGCTCGAACCGCTCATCGAACCGGCGGCGGCCAGCGAATCAAAATCGTAGGGCAGATCGAGCATATCGGTCTCGACCAAAATTTCTTTGCCCTCCGCGTCCTTTTTCTTGAGCTTGAATTTTTCGCCGGCCTTGAAAACTTTTGCAGAGGAGCCGCCGGGGATCACGGCCTTCAATTTGCGACCGTCACGCAAACCGCCGCCGAATTTCGGGTCGTTGATCAGTTCGCCAATGGTCGCCTTGCCGGTTTCGATTTCGTAATAACCAGGTTTCTTGACGTGGCCGCTCAGGCTGACGATGCGCGTGCCGGTATTGTTCGGCGTGCCGAGTTTCGCGAATTCCGCGCCGCCCATGGCGACGATGTGCTTCACGTTGCAAAGCGTCTCGACGTTGTTGACGATCGTCGGGCACATCCACAGGCCGAGGATCGCCGGAAAATACGGCGGCTTGATGCGTGGATAGGGACGCTTGCCTTCGAGGGATTCGATGAGACCCGTTTCCTCACCGCAGATGTAGGCACCGGCACCGCGATGAACATAAATCTCCAGATCGTAGCCCGTGCCAAGAATATTTTTGCCGAGGAAATTTTTCTCGCGAGCTTCCTTGATCGCGTGATTCAAAATCTTCGCGCCTTCCGGCATTTCGCCACGGATGTAAATGTAGGCCAGCTTCACGTCGTTCGCGAAGCAGGAGATGATCATGCCCTCGATCAGCTGATGCGGATCCTTGTGCATGATCTGGCGATCCTTGAATGTGCCCGGCTCGGATTCGTCGGCGTTGCAAATCAGGTAAATCGGCTTGCCGCTTTTGCGGTCAACAAAGCTCCACTTGAGGCCGCACGAGAAACCGGCACCACCGCGACCGCGCAGGCCGGAGACTTTCACGTCCTCGCGGATTTGTTCCGCGCCGGAAAGTTTTTTACCGTCGGCCAGATCTTTCGGCTGGATTGCGAGCGCTTTCTTGAGCGCATCGTAGCCGCCATGACGCAAATAGCATTGGATGTCCGGCGTGTAACCGGGTTCATCGGCGTGCTTCAAAATCAATTTGTATTCTTGCGCCATATCAGCAACTTGACTCTTATCAAAAATTCTCTAGCTTAATTCGTCCGTCTTTGCCCGATGGTGTAACGGTAGCACAACAGACTCTGAATCTGTTTGTCATGGTTCAAATCCATGTCGGGCAACCATTTCATTTGCAACCACCCACGATTTCGTCGGCCTTTTGGTGGCTGACACCTTCGTAAAATTTATCGCCGACCATCATCACCGGCGCGGTGCCGCAGCTCGCGAGGCACTCGACAAATTCTACCGTGAACTTGCCGTCCTTCGTCGTCTGCGGGCCGTGCGTGCGCGCGTCCAAGCCGAGCTGGTCGCAAAAATGTTTGTGCAGTTCATACGCACCGCCGAGCGCGCAGCTCAAGGTTCGGCAGACTTTGATCTGATACTTGCCCACCGGCTGCTGCCGGAGCATTGGGTAAAAAGTCAGGATTTCAAAGACGTTGATCGGCTGGAGCTCCAGCTTCTTCGCGGTCCATTGAACCGCCTCCGATGAAATCCAGCCGAACTGCTCCTGGATCGCGTGCAGCACCATGAGCGACGCGGCGCGTTTCACTGGATAATGCGAGATCAACTCGTCAACTTCAGCCTCTAAACTTGCTGGAACGGTAAAATTCATCGGTCACATTCTCCCATCACAAAGTCGAGCGAGCCGAGAATCGCCACGGTGTCGCTCAACATGCAGCCGGGGAAAATTTTTGGGATGATGCTCAAGTTCACGAACGACGGTGAGCGGATTTTCATGCGATACGGCACGCCGCCGCCCTTGCTGTTGATGTAAAAACCAAGCTCGCCCTTCGGATTTTCGTGGCCGAAATAAATTTCGCCGGGCGGACAGTTCACGCCTTCCGTCACGAGCATGAACTGGTGGATCAATTCCTCCATGCTCGTCAATACCTTTTGCTTCGGCGGCAAAACAATTTTTCCGTCATCAACATTAATCGGCTCGTGGGATTTGTTGTCCGCGCCGCCGGGGATTTTTTCGAGGCACTGGTGAATAATGCGGACGCTCTGGCGCATTTCTTCCATGCGGACGAGATAGCGGTCGTAGCAATCGCCCGTCGCGCCGACCGCGATGTCGAAGTCCAAATCCTTGTAGCAAAGATACGGCTGCGCCTTCCGCAAATCGTATTCCACGCCGCTGCCGCGAAGATTCGGGCCGCTCAAGCCGTAATCAATTGCGTCCTGCTTGGAAATCACGGCCAGATCCCGGATGCGGTCCACCCAGATGCGGTTGCGCGTGAGCAGCGTTTCGGATTCGTTGATATTGACGACAACCTCCTCGAGAAATTTGCGGCACTGATCCGCCCAGCCCGGCGGCAAATCGCGCGACAAACCGCCGATGCGCGTGTAGCTGGTCGTGAACCGCGCGCCGCTCAACGACTCGGCCAGGTTGTAAATTTTTTCGCGCTCGGTGAACGTCAGCAGGAACACCGTGACGGCGCCCATGTCCATCGCGAACGCTCCGAGGCCGAGCAAATGCGAGGAAATCCGGGCCAGTTCCGCGCACATCACGCGGATGTATTGGCAGCGCGGCGGCAATTTGTCGTGGATGCCTAACAGCTTCTCGACCGCGAGCGCGTAGGCGACGTTGTTCGCCAGCGGCGCGAGATAATCCAGCCGGTCCGTGTAAGGGATGAACTGGGTGTAGGTCATGTTCTCGGCGATTTTTTCGTCGCCGCGATGCAGATAGCCCACATCCGGTTCGGCCTTCGTGATCATTTCACCGTCCAGCTCCAGCACGATGCGCAAGACGCCATGCGTCGCCGGATGCGACGGCCCCATGTTCAGGACCATCTTTTCGCCCTGCAACTCCTGCGTCTCTTCCAGAGCCGCCGCCGTGCGGGCGGCGGAATCGCGAATTTCAATGTCTTGAACAGTGGCCATGAAATTATTCTTCGGGCGTGCGCACACGCGGTTCGCGGCCAATCGCATCACCACTGCTTGGAATGGTCACAAACGGCCCGCCTTCGAGCGGCGCGCTTTCGGTGAACGCGACTTCCGGCATGTTGGTCGGCTTGCCCGCGAGCGGAAAATCCTTCCGCAACGGAAAATACGGATAGCCCTCCCACATCAAAATCCGTCGCAAATCGGGATGGCCGCGGAAGCGGATGCCCATCATGTCGTAAATTTCCCGCTCATGCCAGTTGGCCGTGGCCCACACGCCGAGCACGGTCGGCAGCTCGGATTTTTCCTCGCTCACGCCGGTCTTGATGCGCAATTCCGCGTTGTTCGTAAGATTTCGCAAATCGTAAACCACCGTCCAGCGCGGGTCTTCGCCGTAATTATCAATGCTGGAAATATCCACGAGGTAATTGAAACCCAGTTTCGTTTTGGCAAAGCCGCAGACTTCGGCGATTTGTTCCGCGTCCGCAAGCTCGACCGTGGCTTCGCCGCGAAACTGCGCCGGTTCGGAGATTAAATCGCCGAACTTCGCCTTGAGTTGATTTGTTAAATCGGGCACGGGAATATCAGGATTTCTCGGAGCCGGTCAACTGGACGACCACGTTCATTTTGCTCAGGATGGGTTCTGTGCCGATCTGCTTTTGAATTTTTATCAGCGCGTCGAGGACGGCTTCGGGCCGCGGCGGACAGCCGGAAACATAAACGTCCACCGGGATGATGTTGTCCACGCCCTGCAGCACCGCGTAGCTGCGATACATGCCGCCGGTCGAGGCGCACGCGCCCATCGCGATGACCCATTTCGGCTCCGGCATCTGGTCGTAAATGCGTTTCACGAAGCCGGCCATCTTGTAAGTGACCGTGCCGGCGACAATCATGCAGTCGGACTGGCGCGGGGAAAAACGCATGACCTCCGAGCCGAACCGCGAAATATCAAACCGGCTCGCGCCGACGGCCATCAATTCGATGCCGCAGCAGGCGAGGCCCATCGGCATCGGCCAGACGGAATTTTTGCGGAACCAGGCGAGCGCGGCGTCCACGCGGGTGATGACGACATCACCTTCGATCTTCGTATTGTAGCCGATTTCGCTTTGTGTTCGCATGGAAACGATGCCTCCAAAAAAGAGGCGCAGAAAGCCTAGCCCTGACCCAAAAACGAGGCAAGTCCAATTGTGATTTATTTCACAAGGAACGTTAATACCTTCAAAATTAACAACGCTGCTGTGGGCAAATGCGTCCGCAACTTGCGCTTGTGAGTGGCGACGACTTGCGTGACAATCAGGGAACGCCGACGGCAGATTGCCGCGCGAATTATGAAAACATTTGCGGAATTGAATTTTCCCGGACGCCTGATCGCCGTTGAGGGCCTCGACGGCTCCGGCAAGTCCACGCAGATTTATCTGCTCAAACGCTGGCTCGAAGCCGAGGGCATCAAGGTCTATTTCAGCGAATGGAATTCTTCCGAGCTGGTGAAATCCGCCACCAGCAAGGGCAAAAAACGCGAGCTGCTCACGCCGACCACGTTCAGCCTGATTCACGCGACGGATTTTGCCGACCGCTACGAACGGCATCTGCTGCCGCTGCTGCGCGCCGGCTACGTCGTGCTGTGCGACCGTTACATTTTCACCGCGTTCGCGCGCGACGTCACGCGTGGCTGTCCGCCGGACTGGGTGCGCGGGCTTTATAATTTCGCCGCGCTGCCCGACCTGACGTTTTTCTTCAAGGCGGATTTGGAGGTGTCGCTGCAACGGATTTTGGACGGCCGGCCCAAATTAAAATTTTTCGAGGCGGGCATGGATTTGCGGCTGTCCACCGATCCGTATGAGAGCTTCCGCATTTTCCAGGGCCGGATTCTGGAGCAATACATGGCGATGAGCGGCGAATTCAAATTCATGGTCATGGACGCGAACCTGCACGTCGAAAAACAACAGGCGCTGGTGCGCAAGCTCGTGAGCGAAAAAATTTCGCTGGCAAAATTCAAGCGTCGCAGCCCGCTGCCGCTGCCGCCGGCGGTGCCCGCCGACGAGAAAACGGTGGAAGCCGGAGAGGATGTGATCTCATGAAAAATTCCGCCGTCAAAAAAAACTGCCGCCGCTTTTACGGCCACGGCATTCCCGGCGTGCAGCTCGAGGACCTCGCCGGCAAATTGATCGTCGTCGAGGGCGCGGACGGTTCGGGCCGTTCCACGCAAATCGCGCGGCTGGTGGAGTGGCTGGAAACCTGCGGCCACGCCACCGTGCAGGTCGGTCTGAAACGCTCCACGCTGGTCAGCGAGGAACTGGGCCGGGCGCAGGACGGAAATATTTTGAGCCGTTCCACGTTGAGCCTGTTTTATGCGACGGATTTTGCCGACCAGTTGGAAAACATCATTCTGCCCGCGCTCCGGGCCGGCTTCATCGTGCTGGCCGACCGCTACATTTACACGCTGATGGCGCGCGACATGGTGCGCGGCATGAACGGCGCATGGCTGAAAAATCTCTACGGCATCGCGCTCGAACCCGACGCGGTTTTTTACCTTTCCGTCGAGGCGCAGGAACTCGTCCAGCGCAACCTGGCCAAGAGCGCGACGCTCGATTATTGGGAAAGCGGCATGGATCTCGGCCTGTCGCGCGACATGTTCGACAGCTTCCTGAAATACCAGACGGCGATGCAGATGGCCTTCCGGCAATTGCAAAAAACCTACGGCTTCACAATCATGGATGGCAACCGTTCGGTGGATTCCGTGACGAAGGAGCTGCGGAAAAAAATCGGCGCGCTGCTGGCCGGGGAATGAATCAGACGCCGGGCGCGTTGGTCGGCATCTTAGTCGGGATGTTGATCGGCGGCAGAACAACCTCGTTGGTCAAATTTTGCGGCCGGCGCGCCGGGCGTTTCAGCAATTCTTCAAACGCCTTCAGCTGCTCCGGCGAAAGCTCCGCGCGGATTTGCTGGTTCACCTCCTGCATCACCGCGCGCATTTTCGGGGCGACGTTGGTCCAGAGTTCGCGGTTGCGTTCCTGGCCGTCGGCGATGAGCTTCTCGATTTTTCCCCGCTGTTCCGGCGTGAGTTGGAGCGCGTCGTTGAGCTGCTGCACAAATTGCTTGCCCATCCTTTCGGCAAGACGGGGCGGTGGAATTTCCGCCCATCGCGGCGGTGTGGCATTGTTGGTTGTCGCGTGCGCCCCGGCATTTGCCTGTGAACGATGTGGATTTTTCGGGTGCGAATGGTCCACGAAATTCACCAGCAGGCCGCCGGTCAAAACCCCCGCGCCAAATATCACCACCGTCGCCAGAATGACTTTCCAGTAGTTCACTGTGCCTGGTCGCTTTGATCCACCGATGCCAGCAGCGTGCTTTCAAAATTTTGCGAAAGGTCGTCGTTCGTCGAATTGCCAGCCGCCGGATTGAAAACCGCCCACGCGCCAAAGAGCAAGGTGACCGCAACGCAGGAAACCGCCGCACGCCATAATCCGCTCACCCAGGAACGCAGGTTTTCGTCGGCGACGCGGTCGGCGATCAGCGCCGTGATGCGTTTTTCAAAAGCATACGGCACCGCGTCGCCCGGCACATCCCGGCGGGCGGCGGCGACCAGCTTCGTTTGCAGTTCAGCGAGATTCATACACAGTCCGTTTTTTCAGACGCGACCCTGCGGCACCGGGTTACAGATACTTGTCCCGCGTCATTTTTGCCAGAATTTTCCGCATCTGGCTGCGTGCCCGGAACGCCCGGACTTTCACCAGCGGCACCGACCAGCCGGTGAGTTCGGCGATTTCCTTGACGGAGCGTTCCTCAATTTCCAGCAGCGTGATGACCAGCCGCGCCGGCGGGGAAAGTTTTTCCAGCACGCGGGCGACCAGCAGCTTCGCCGCGTCGGCATCCTCGGCCGCACTGCCCGGGTCGGCCACGAACCGCTCCAGCCAGTCGGTTTCCGGCTCGCTCAATTCGGAAAACGCCGACTCGCGGTTGCGCTGGTGGCCGCGCAGAAAATCGTAGCACGTCCGCACCGTCATCCGCATGAGCCAGTGTTCGAACGGTGCCTCGCCGCGGAAGCTGCCGAGCTTGGAAAACGCCTTGAGCCAGACTTCCTGCGCAATGTCCTCGACCTCGCTTTCGCGCCGGGCGTAGCGGCGCGCGGTGGCGAACACGCGCGGGGAATATTTCTGGACGAGCGGCTCGAAGCTCGCGGCGTCGCCTTTCAGCACCGCCGCGATGAGTTCCGCTTCAGTCCGTTCCATTTTACGAGTGTGCCGGAGAAACCGCCAAAGTCAAAAACCGTTCAGTCTCCGGCCATCAAGGCCGCGTGATGTGGAGCGCGGTTTCCATGTCACGCGAAAACTGCGCGATTTCGGCGACGATTTTTTGCGGCTGCTCGGCCATCGCGTTCAACCACCGGTCGGCGTCGTCCGGCTTGAGCCGCAGCAATTCCACGGCGAGCGTGATGTGCGTCAGCTTGCCGTTGATGTCATGACGCATCGTGGAAAGTTTCTGGTTTAATTCCTTGATCTGCTCGACGCTCAAAGTAACCGGTTCGTTCGGTAAAGGCATTGGCGGATGATCGCTCCAAACCCGCGGAAATCAAGTTGGTTTCGCCGCGTCCCGCCCCGCCGCCCTATCATGTCAACAATTTTTCGCTCGCTTTTCGTTTGACGGCGGCGGACAAACTGGAAACAGTAATCTCCAGTTTCCCGACACCCGCTTGATTGTCCGGGCTGGCAGGATCAATCACAACAAAACAAAATTATGAAACAAAAAATTCACTGGGTCCGCTCGGCGTTCGCGCCGTTGCTGCTGGTTACCGCCGCGCTGGTTTTTGCCGGCTGCCAAACTTCAAAGACCGACAACGCCAAAACTTCCGCGCACGCCGTGGCTGCGCCTGTTCCGGCGACGCCGGCTGCGCTCGCGCCGGCACCCGCCGCGCCCACCATGCCCGCTTCACCGACCGCGCCCGTCGCTCCGGCCACGCCGCAAGCCGTGCCGCCGCCGGTGCATATCAAGGCCGGCCAGACAACTCCGCTCACGGACGCGGACGGCGTCGTTTGGATCGGGGAACAAGGTTTTGCGGACGGCGACACCATCGACCGCGGTGACGACGTGCAGATTGCCAACACGAAAAGTCCGGCGATTTATCGCACGGAGCATTTCGGCATGACGGCCTTTTCCTATCCCGTGCCCAACGGCAAATATATCGTCAAACTGCACTTTGCCGAAACCTACGACGGCATCACGGCGGCGGGACAGCGCGTTTTTTCGTTCAACGTCGGGGGCCAGGAGTTCAAGGATTTTGATGTGTATGCCAAGGCGGGCGGGCCGCTGCGCGCCTACATCGAAACCGTTCCGGTGGAAGTGACCGATGGCAAGGTCAACATCACGTTCACGCCCAACATCGAGAATCCCGAAATCAACGGCATTGAAATTCTGCCGGCTCCCTGATTGGCTATCGCGAATGTTGGTGGCTGTCGTGCATGGACGCAGACCGTCGCAGCGGGGGAAGAATGAACGGCAAAGGGGATTTTAGAAATTTTCCCGTCAGTCTCGTTGCAAGACAAAATATGGCCAGCACTTCCTTGGCCGTTCCAACTTTCGGCAAACGCGAATGGTCATTCCATCTTTGTAAACATTGTTGAAATTGAGGACGCCCGCCGGTTCCAGTGTCACTTTTAATGGACCAAGGTTTGCATTTTTTGCTGCTTGCCTGACCTGATTTTGCATCGTAGGTTTGCCCCGTGCCGCCACCCGCGAACAAGCAGTTGATTGAGCAGTTGTCACGCTCGCAAATCTACCAGGATTACGAGCGGGCGTTCAGCCGGACGACGGGCCTGCCGCTGAAGCTGCGCAACACGGAAGTTTGGCAACTGGTCCATCAGGCGTCGCAATATGAAAATCCGTTTTGCGAGTTGCTGTCCAAGCACAGCCGCTCCTGCGCCGCGTGTCTGGAAGTGCAGCAGAAAATCGTGGAGTCGCCGGGCTCGCCGTCCAAAACCGTGACGTGTTTCGCCGGCCTGTGCGACACGGCGGTGCCGGTGAGGGCGGGCGAAAAGCTGGTCGGCTATTTGCAAACCGGCCAGGTGTTGCTCAAGAAGCCCACGAAGCGCCAGTTTGCGCGCACCACGCAGCAGCTTCTGGAATGGGGGCTGAAAGTAAATTTAAAGCAGTTAGAAGACGCTTATTTCAAAACGCGCGTGTTGACGCTCAAGCAATACGAATCCATTACCAGCCTGCTCAACATTTTTGGCCAGCACCTTTCTTTCGCCTGCCATCAGATTTTGATCCAGCCGCAGCATGCCGAACCGAAGGCCGTTTCGCGCGCCCGGCAATTCATCCAGGACCATCAGGCCGACGATCTTTCCCTGACCCAGGTGGCGAAGGCGGTGAACACGAGCACGTTTTATTTTTGCAAGCTGTTCAAGCGGGCAACGGGATTGAATTTCACTGAATACTTGTCGCAGGTGCGCGTGGAGAAGGCGAAGAGCATGTTGCCGAACCCGAATCTGCGCATCAGCGAAATCGGTTATCAGGTCGGCTTCCAGTCGCTCACGCATTTCAACCGCGTGTTCAAGCGCATCACCGGCCAGTCGCCGACGATTTACCGGCAGCGTTTGCCAAAGTTCAGCTAAATTTGCCGGACCCCGATTTTACACGGCAATTCAGCGCGGGTTGCGGAAACCTCACACGGCGTGAGCGATTGCCGGCGACTTCTTCGGCGCGGCAATGTGTTTGATGATCGGACCACCGCCGGCCGGTTCGCTTTTTTCTTCCGGCAGATAAAGGTAACGTCCGCAACTGCCGCACAGGCAGACGTCCTTGCTGCGTTTGAGATCCAGAATCACGCCGACGGGCACATTCATGTGGCAGGCGCCGCAAGTGTGCTTGTTCAAAAGTGCCACCCCCTTTTTGCCGCGGTCGCCCAGACGGTCGTAGTGGGCAAGAACCGGCTTTGGAATTTTGGCGCGAATTTTGGCGATGGCTTCCTTGGTTTTCGGATGGATGGTTTCGTCAAATTCAAGCGTTTGAAGCTCGAACAAATTCTGCATTAGCTCGTTCATAAAAAATCACGGAAAGGTGTTTTGGTTTTGCGGACATTGCCGCCGTTGCGCGCCCGGTGGCGGCTTCCCGCTGGAACTGATTTCGGCGGACAGGAGACTCGAACTTCTGATGGGCTATCATCCACTGGCGCTCATGCCCCCGCCGAAATCAGATCCGGGGAAACCGGCGCCGTTCCTCCGCTGCGCCGGTTCCCGGGATAAAGAGTTGCACAAAGTGCAACGTGTTTCTTAATGCTGCTTGCGCACCTGGCGGCGCGAGAACTTGGGCGACACCGATTGCGGCGTATTTACGGCAGTGGCCGGAGCCGGAGCCGTCGGGTTGGCGGCAGGTTTTGGCACCGCGCAGACCGGTGCGGCCTTGGTATTTTGGGGCATGGTCGTGGAGATGTTTGATTCGCTCATAATATTATTTTTAATTTCAATTTTTCCGGTTGTTCTATGCAACCGCCTATCCTAAACGCAAACGATGTGCCACCCCGCTGGCAATCGGGGAAAATGCATGGAACCTCTTTGTTTTCAACGAGAATTTGAAATCATGGAGCATGCGGCTGCAATCGCAAAACTCCGCGCTGGTGCAATTCTTGCACCGCGCGACCGGCTTTGGTGCAAGGTCGGCCGGCGGCTATTTTTTTTCCGCCGCGTCGTTTGCGCCGAGCAATCCGTATTGCTTTAATTTATATTGCAGCGAGCGCCGGCTGATGCGCAGCGCCTTCGCCGCTTCCGCGCGATTGCTGGTGATGTGCGCGAGCGTCTGGCGGATCAGTAATTTTTCCACCTCGGCCAGCGGCGTGCCGGGACGCACCGTGAAGTTCACCGAGCTTTGATCAAATTCCCGCAAAAAATCCGGCAACGCCGAGACATCCACCACCGTCGCGCGGCTGGTGATGACCATGCGCTCGACGGCGTTGCGCAACTGCCGGACATTTCCCGGCCAGGGAAACCTCTGGCAAATCTGCATCGCTTCCGGCGAGAGCCGTTTGCGCCCGCGCTTGTGCTTGGCGGCGAAGCGGTCAAAAAATCGCTCGATCAAAAGCGGAATATCATCGGCGCGTTCGCGCAACGGCGGCATCACCACCGGCACGACGCTCAACCGGTAAAAAAGATCCTCGCGAAATTTTCCGGCCGCGACGGATTCCGGAAGCTTTTTATTCGTTGCCGCAATGATGCGGACGTTGACGCGAATCAATTCGGAACCGCCCACCATTCGGAACGCGCCGTCTTCGAGCACGCGCAACAAATCGCCCTGGCCCTTTGACGACAGGTCGCCGATTTCGTCAAGAAACAATGTGCCGCCGTCGGCCAGTTGGAAACGGCCCTGCTTTTGCCTGACGGCCCCGGTGAACGCACCTTTGACGTGGCCGAATAATTCCGCCTCGAGAAGCTGTTCCGCGAACGCGGCGCAATTGACCGAGATGAATGGCCTGTCGCGACGCTGGCTGTGCGTGTGAATCAGCCGCGCGGCGATTTCCTTGCCCGTGCCGCTTTCGCCTTCGATCAGCACCGTGACGTCGCTCTGCGCGACTTCCTCAATCAGCCGCGAAACGCCCTGCATGATTTCGCTTTCGCCGATCAGCGGATTCGGCTCGATCCGCTTTTGCAATTGCGAACGCAGCTCGTTGTTTTCCGACAACCACCGTCTGATATTCCAGCGCCTTTTGCACCTGGAGGCGCAGTCGTTTCAGGTCAATCGGCTTGGGCAGATAATCGTAAGCGCCGAGCCGCATCGCCTCGACCGCGTTTTCAACAGTGCTGAAGGCGGTCATCAAAATGAACAGCGTGTCGCGGCTGTGTTCGCGGATTTGTGCGAGCAGCTCCAGTCCGCCCATGCCCGGCATTTTGACATCCGAAATGACCAGGTTGTAAAAACTTTGTTTGATGAGCTGCAGTGCCGTCGTCGCGTTGTTGGCGGCATCCACGAGGTAGCCTTCGCGGCGCAGTCCTTCCTGCACGCCGGCGCACAGAGCCTCTTCATCGTCCACCACCAGGATTTTAATTTTTGAATTGTCCATGGTCATTCCTTTCGCTTGAGCGGCAGAGTCAGCGTGAACACCGCGCCGCCGGCGGGGAAATTTTCCGCGCGCAAATCGCCGCCATGCGCCACCGCAATCTGCTGCGCAATCCACAAGCCCAGCCCGTTGCCATCGGCCTTGGTCGTGAAATAGGGATCGAAAATATCGCCAAGGTTTTCCGCCGGAATGCCCGGGCCGGTGTCCTGCACGCGCAACCAAAATTTCCCCCCGGATTTCGCCGCGCTGACTTTCACCCGGCCCTGGCCGCTGATCGCCTGAATGCCGTTGATGATGATGTTCAAGAGCGCCTGCGTCAGCCGGACCGAATCAACCGTCACGAGCGGCAGATCCGGTTCCACTTCGGTCAAAATTTCAATTTTTCGCGCGGACGCCTCCGGGCGGAGCAATTCGCAGACATGCGTGACGATTTTATTTATTTCCACCGGCTCCAGTTCCAGCGCCGACGGCCCGGCCAGTTTTAGAAAACGCTCGACGATGCTGTCCAGCCGGTGAAGTTCGCCGTGAATGATGCCGAGCCGCGACGCGAGCTGCGTGCGCGCCTGCGGCGACAGCGCTCTCAAATCCTCCTCAAGCAGTTGAAAATGGACGCCGAGAGAGCTTAACGGATTGCGAATCTCGTGCGCGAGCCGCTTGAGCAGTCGGGCGAGCAGATCGCCTTTTTCCGTCGCCGGCAAATGCGTCGCGTCCTGGTCGAGCACCTTGGCTAAAATATGTTCTGTCACACTACCCACAACATGGGGCAAGCCGTTTTGCGGGCCAACCATCGTTTGCCAAAATCCATCCGGCTTTTGTCAAAAACCTGGTTTCTGCTGGAAAACCGCCGGATTCCAGCCGGGCTTTCCAGACCAGCGGATAAATAATCCTGCTCCGAATCAGGCAAACAACTAATCCTGTTCGAAAACCGTTTCCGGCAGCCGGCAGTTGCCGTGCAGATCAATGTCGCGCGACGAGCCGCCGACCAGAATTTTGTAATCGCCTTTTTCCGCAACCCATCCTTTTTTGTCCGGGTCGTAATATGCGAAAGCACCGCGATCGAGCCGGACGGAAATCATGCGCTTTTCACCCGGTTGCAGGAAAACTTTTGCGAACGATTTCAATTCCTTCAGCGGCCGGGTCACGCCGGGCTTCACCGGCTGGACATAAATCTGCGCCGCCTCCGCGCCCGCGCGCGCGCCGGTGTTGGCAAGTTCGAATTCCACTGTCACCGACGCGCTTTGTGGATCTTTGTCCGGCGTAATCTTCAAGTCGGAATACTTGAACGTCGTGTAAGAAAGTCCGTAGCCGAAAGGAAACAGCGGCTCGATTTTTTTGGTGTCGAACCAGCGGTAGCCGACGAGCAGTCCTTCAACGTAAGTGACCGTGCCGTTCGTGCCCGGATACGCGTGCAGCGCGTGTGCGGGTGAATCGGCGAGCTGTTTGGGAAAAGTGCAGGGCAGCTTGCCGGAAGGATTCACGTCGCCAAAAAGCACGCGCGTCAGGGCGTTGCCGCCTTCGAGACCGGGATACCACGCGTAAAGCAGCGCCGGAGTTTTCGCAAGCCACGGCCCCATTTCCACCGCGCCGCCGCCCATGAACACGACGACGGTTTTTGGGTTCGCCTTCACGAGTTTTTCAAGCAACCCATCCTGGCCGCCAGGCAGCTTCAAATTTTTCCGATCCGAACCTTCCGTGTCATAACCACCGTTGTGGTTCAAGCCTCCGACGAAAATCACCGCGTCGGCAGATTTGGCGGCGGCGACGGCTTCGGCAATCAAATTGAGGTTCGCCGCCGCCGGCTGGCTGGTCGCATCGCCCCGGTCGCGTCGCCCGCGGCCCGCCGGCGGAATGTAGCCTTGCGCATAAATAATCTTCACGCCGGTGCCGAGATAATTGCTGATGCCTTCGAGCGCCGTGATTTCAAAGGGTGCCTTGATGTTCGCCGATCCGCCGCCGCTGGCGAATTTGGCCACGGCGTTCGCGCCGATGACGGCGACGGTTTTTAATTTGGCCGGATTCAGCGGCAGAAAATTTTCATTCTTGAGCAGCACCATGGATTCCTCCGCAATCCGGCGCGCGACTTCCTGATGCTCTTTCGTGCTCAAGACTGCCGCTGTTTGTGGAAATCGCGGGCGGCGCGGCGGGATCGTAAATCAAGTTCAGCGCGAACATCACATAAAGATGGCGCCGCACTTTGTCGTCGAGCACCGACATCGGAAATTTGCCGGAATTCAATCCTTCCAAAAACGGATTGGCGAGATAGTTGTTTGTGTAAGGCGGATGCGTGCCCATTTCCATGTCCATGCCGTTCATCGCGGCCAGGTCGGTGCTGTGGACGCCGCCCCAGTCGGACATGACCAGGCCTTTGAAGCCCCATTCCTGCTTGAGAATCTGGTTCAGCAGATAATCATTCTCGCAGCAATGCTGGCCGCGAAATAAATTATACGCGCCCATGACGCTCAAAACGCCCGCCTCCTGAACGCTGGCGCGGAAGGCCGGCAGATAAATCTCGCGCAACGTCCGCTCGTCCATTTCCACGTTGATCGAATTGCGCTGATATTCCTGGTTGTTCGCCGCAAAATGTTTCGCGCAGGACGCGACGCCCTGGGCCTGTTCGCCCTTGATGTAATTTACGGCCATGCGCGACGTGAGGAACGGGTCTTCGCCCATGTATTCAAAATTGCGGCCGCACAACGGCGTGCGCTGGATGTTCAGGCTCGGCCCGAGCATGATGTTTTTGTGGCGCTGCTTCGCTTCCTGTCCGATGACCGCGCCGTAGGCCGTGGCCAGATCGGGATTGAACGTCGCGGCCAGCCCAAGCGTCGCCGGCATGGCCGTCGCAAAATCGTCCTCGCGGTTGAGATTGCGAAAACCTTCGCCGACTTCTTCGCGCACGCCCATCGGGCCGTCGTCCATCCACAAATCGGGAATGCCCAGCCGGGGCACGCCTTGGACGGCAAAGGTGGATTTGGCGTGAACCATCGAAACTTTCTCCTCCACGGTGAGGCGCGAAAGCAAATCCTCGACGCGCGCGTCAACGGGTTTTGTCGTGTCGAGATAAATTGCCTGCTGTGCGCGCAAACTTTGTGAAGTCAGAACCATGCCCGCGCCCAAGATAAAACAGACGGCGAGGTTTTGAGACAATTTTTTGTTGAACATAAATCAGTTAATCACGTTGATGGTATTTTTCAAACGAAAAAATCCACGGAGGAAACGCCTACACGCAACCCGATTTCCCCCGGGTTCAATACAAAAGCCTGCCGGTTCAAGTCCCAACGAACCGGCGCAGCCAATGGCGCGAGGCAGGCAAGGCGGCGGGAGCGGGCGGCAATTCATGATTTGAATCGTAAAAGAATAGATCCGGACACCGAAACCGGCACGTCACACAAATTATCTACATTATCCAGTCTGCGTAGGCCATGCGTCGGATTGTATCAATTCCAGTGCGGCGTGCCTTGTTTAAGGGCACAAGGCCCGGACCGGTTCGAAATGGTCAAATATTTTGATGTGAAAATATTCAGGCATTCAACCTGCTTATCAATTGCGACGCTTGCTTGTTTCATCGTATGCGGGCGTTTTATTTAATGAAAGCAACCGGCAATCTAGGCGAGATTGCCTTCAGTTCAGCCTGTCCGCCCTTCAAACGACGGGCTGGCGACCGAATTTGTTTTTTCGCCACCTGAAAAAAAAACACGAGATGCCGCCATTTCGAACTGGCTGCTGCTGGCGGCGGTTTTAATCATGACGCTGGTGTTCGTCTGGGCTTGTTGGCGGCTGGCGAACACACCGCAGGCACTTTCCACCAAACCGCTGCTCCTCGTGATCGGTTCGCTGGGAATCTGTCTGCTGGCCATGGCGGCGGCGGTGGGGGCGGTGTTTTGGAGCCACCACACGTCGGCGAAAAGCGCGCGGCTGGTGCAAGGTCGTGATCTTCTGCTGCGGACGCTCATTGACAACCTGCCGGACGCCATTTACGCCAAGGACGCGATGGGGCGGAAGATTCTGGCCAATCCGGCCGACCTGAAAAATGTTCGCCGTAAAACCGAGGCCGAAGTCGTCGGCAAGACCGATTTTGATGTCTTTCCAAGGGAGATCGCCGAAAAATTTCATGCCGACGACCAGCGGGTCATGCAAGGCAAGCCGGTAGTCAACCGCGAGGAGTATTATTTGAACGAAGACGGCGAGAAGCGCTGGCTGATGACCAGCAAGCTGCCGTTGTATGATCAGACCGGGAAAATTACCGGACTGGTAGGCATTGGCCGCGACATCACCGAACGCAAGCAGGCGGAGGAGGCGTTGCAGGAATCGCAGGCGCTTTACCATGCGCTGGTCGCACAACTGCCAATTGGAATTTTCCGCAAAGACCAGCAAGGCCGGTTCGTTCTGGTCAACCCCGGCTTCTGCCAGCTAAAAGGCATGAAGGCGGAGGAATTTCTGGGCAAAACTCCTGCGGAAGTCAGCACGGGCGAAGCAGCGAAGCGGGGCAACTTGGAGCTTGCAACCAAATATGCCGGCCTCGGCGAGGATCATCACCGGCTTATTTTGCAAACCGGCCGGCCGGTTGAACTGGACGAAGAATATGCGCTGGCCGACGGCCAGAAATTATTCGTGCATGTCATGAAATTTCCCGTATCAGACTCCGGCGGCAAAGTCATCGGCACCCAGGGAATCATGTTTGATATTACGGAACGCAAGCGGGCGGAAAATGCCTTGTGCCGGAGCAAAGAAAAATTGCGCCAGTTCGTGACCCAGCTTGAACACAGCAACCGCGAGTTGCAGGATTTTGCCTACGTGGCCTCGCACGATTTGCAGGAGCCGCTGCGGAAAATCGTCGTCTTCGGCGAGCGGCTCAAGGAAAAATGCGGCGAAGAACTGGGCGCGGAGTCGCGCGATTATCTGGAGCGGATGCAGAAAGCGGCCTCGCGGATGCAGACGCTGATCAACGACCTGCTGACTTTTTCGCGCGTCACAACCAAGGCGCGTCCGTTCGCGCCGGTGAACCTGGCCGAGGTGACACGCGAAGTCGTGACCGATTTGGAGGCGCGGATTGAGCAGGTCCAAGGGCGCGTCGAGGTCGGCGCGCTGCCGGTCATTGATGCCGAGGCATTGCAGATGCGCCAGTTGCTCCAAAATTTGATTGGCAACGCGCTCAAGTTCCGCCGCCCCGAAGAAGCGCCGGTGGTGAAGGTGGCGGCGCGGAAATTTTCCGACAATTCCGGCCGCGAGCTTTGCGAATTGACCGTCAGCGACAACGGCATCGGGTTCGACGAAAAATATCTGGACCGGATTTTCAACGTCTTCCAGCGCTTGCATTCGCGCGCCGAATTCGAAGGCAACGGCATGGGGCTGGCCATCGTCAAAAAAATTGCGCTGTATCACGGCGGCGACATCACCGCCAGAAGCAAACCGGGCGCCGGCACCACGTTCATCTTTACATTGCCGGCTACACATCACAAAAACAACGAAACACACAACCCATAAAAACCATGAAAACTGAAGGAAAAATGATCTCAATACTGCTGGCGGACGATGATCCGGACGACCGGAAACTGACGCAGGACGCCTTCGCGGAAAACCGGCTGGCCAACCTTCTCCATTGCGTTGAGGACGGCGAGGAGCTGATGGATTATCTGCACCGCTGCGGCAAATACAGCGGCCTGCGCGGCGAGGCGCTGCCCGGGCTGATTCTGCTCGACCTCAACATGCCGCGCAAAGACGGCCGCGAGGCGCTCAAGGAAATCAAGGCTGATCCCGAACTCCGCCGGATCCCGATCGTCGTGCTCACGACTTCAAAGGCCGAGGAAGACATCATGCGCACCTACGACTTGGGCGTGAATTCCTACGTCACCAAGCCGGTGACCTTCAAGTCGCTGGTCGAACTTGTCAAAGTTTTGGGACGATATTGGTTCGAGGTCGTTGAACTGCCACCCGAACATGCTTGATGCCGGGTTATGCCAGACACTCCGGTCAAAATCCTGTTGGTGGATGATGATGAAGATGACTTCATCATCACCCGCGATCTGATTAACCGGATCGGCAACCGGCGGTATCTGCTTGAATGGGTCAATAATTATGACGACGGACTTGCGGCGGTCCGGCGCGGCGAACACGATATTTGCCTGCTGGATTACCGGCTTGGCGAACAGACCGGTTTGGAATTGTTGCGCGCATCGCAATCGTCCCACAGCCGGCCGCCGATGATTTTGCTGACGGGCCAGGGCGATCACGAAATTGACATTGAAGCGATGAAAGCCGGGGCGGCGGAATACCTGATCAAAGGCCAGCTCAACTCCGACATGTTGGAACGCGCGATCCGTTACGCCATCGAAGGCAAGCGCGCCCAGCAGCATCTCCGCCGCGAACGCGACCTCATCAGCCGCATCATGGAAACCAGCCCGGTGGGCATCGTGGTCGCCGACCAGGCGGGCAAAATCACCTTTGCCAACCAGTGCGCCGAAAAGGTTCTCGGTTTCACGAAGGACACCATCGCCGCAAAAACCGCCAGCGTTTTGGACTGGCGTGTGCCTGATGCCGACGGCGGCGTGCCCGTGAAATATGCCCAGCCGCTGAAACAAATTCTCGACTCCGGCCAGCCCGTGCATGATGTCTGCCACGTGATTGATTTTCCCAACCATCGGCGGGTAATGCTTTCGGTCAACGCCGCGCCGATTTTTGACGCCGCCGGAAAAATGGACGGCATGATTGTCACCGTCGAGGACATCACCGAACGGCAGGCGCTCGAGGCGCAATTGCGGCAGTCGCAAAAAATGGAGTCGGTTGGACAACTGGCCGCCGGCGTCGCGCACGACATCAACAACATCCTCACCATCATTCAGGGTCACGCCGGACTGTTGCTCAACTCCGCCTTGCCGGAGGACGCGCTCAAATCGTTGAAACAAATTTCTGACGCGTCCGAACGCGCGGCGGGTTTTGTCCGGCACCTGCTCATGTTCAGCCGCAAGCAGGTTTTTCAGACCAAAATTCTCAATTTGAACACCGTGCTGCGCAATCTGGAATACATGCTCCCGCGAATGCTCGGCGAACAAATCGCCTTGGAAATCCGCTACCATCCCGGTTTGCCGGCCGTCGCCGCCGACACCAGCATGATCGAGCAGATTGTCATGAATTTAACGGTCAATTCCCGCGACGCCATGCCCCGGGGCGGCCGGCTGCTCATCGACATTTCCGCCGTGGAAATTGATGCCGACCACGTCCGGCAAAATCACCGAAGCACGCGCCGGCGCATTTGTCTGCCTGACCGTCACCGACACCGGCTGCGGCATGGAGCGCAAAGTGTTGCGGCGGATTTTTGAACCGTTTTTTACGACCAAGGAAGTCGGCAAAGGCACGGGCATCGGCCTGGCCACCGTTTATGGCATCGTCAAGCAGCATCAAGGCTGGGTCGAAGTCGAGAGCGAAGTCGGCGTCGGCACCACCTTCAAAATTTTTCTGCCCGCGGTCCGCGACAAAATTGCCGCCGCGCCCGAACCCGCGTCAAAGCCCGAAACCATCAGCGGCGGCGGGGAAACCATCCTCATCGTCGAGGATGAAATTAATTTGCTGGACCTGGTGCGGAAAGTTCTCGAAGGCTATCATTATCGCATTCTGATTGCTTCCTCCGGTGCCGAGGCGTTGCGGGTCTGGGAAGAACAAGCAGGCCGGATTGATTTGCTCCTGACGGACATGATCATGCCCGGCGGTTTGACCGGCACTGACCTGGCCGCTGAATTGACAAAACGTAAACCCGGGCTCCCGGTGATTTTTTCGAGCGGTTACAGTTCCGAACTCGTGGGAAAAGATTTTGGGCCGGGCGATAATCTCTTTTTGTCAAAACCCTACCAACCGCAACAGGTCGCCCGAATGATCCGGGCTGTCCTGGACTCCGCGCCCAAAAATCGCCGGCGGTTTGCGCCGTTCCAAACCAATGACAGGCATCCGCTGGCGGCATGAAATTCTCCCGGCAGCGAGGTGATTCCTATCAGTTATTGGTCGGCATCTGGTGCTGGCCGCACGGATGATGATTGCGTCAGACCGCGCCGATCAACCAGCCGGCGAGAAAGACCAGCACGCCGCCTACGACGACTTGAAAAATAGCCGAGAGCAGCGGCGTATCCATGTAACGCCTGCGAATCCAGGCGATGACCATCAATTCCACCGCCACGACCACGAGCGCGATGCTGGTCGCGAGATGAAAATCGCGGATGAGATATGGCATCGTATGGCCCAGCCCGCCGAAGGTGGTCATCAGACCGCAGACCACGCCACGAATCCAAGGCGTGCCGCGCCCGCTCAGTTTGCCGTCGTCGGACATGGCCTCGGCAAAACCCATGCTGATGCCGGCGCCGACCGAGGCCGCCAGTCCGACCTTGAAAGTTTCCAGCGTGTTGCCGGTGGCGAAGGCGGCGGCAAACAACGGCGCGAGCGTGGACACCGAGCCGTCCATCAGCCCGGCCAGTCCGGGCTGGACGAACCGCAGCACAAACAGCCGGCGCGCAATGTCGCGCTCGTGGCTCAAGACGCCCGATTTGGCCTGCGCATCAGAAATTTCCTCGGCGGTGGTTTCGTGCCGCTGTTCTTCCTGCGCCAGATCACCGAGAAGCTGGCGGACGCCGGCATCGGTCGTCCGTTGCGCGGCGGCTTCGTAAAAACGGCGCGATTCAATTTCCATCAACGCGGCTTCCTCGCGCGCGTGTTCGGGCCGCAGCGTTTGCGTGAACCACGAGGGACGGCGCACGACAAAACCCTTCACGTCCTGCCGGCGGATGAGCGGAATATGTTCGCCGAACCGCTGGCGATACGATTCCATCAGCCGGTGCCGGTGGCCGTCCTCTTCCCCGGCCATCTTAGTGAACAGTTCCGCCGTGGCCGGAAAATCCGCGCGGAGTGATTCGGCAAAGTCCCGGTAGATGCGGGCGTCCTCCTCCTCGGCCGTGATGGCGAGGGCGAGAATCTGCGCTTCATTCAGGTCGCGAAATTGCATGGCTGGTTGTCTCCATTTACAGTTTGCCGGGATTTGAATCCAAAAGCGGGTCCGTTTTTTTCGCAGCCGTCATGGCGCGATAAGTGACCGGCACCTGCCATTCGGCATAATTCGGGCTGAAGGTTTTCATGGCGTTGACGATTTGCTGGCGGAAGGTTGTCTCAATCAAATTTCCCTGTCCCGGCCAGATTTTGAAATGGGCGCGGACAAAATTCCAGCCACCGGGCGCGGCGATTTCCACCGGACTCATGACCGGCTCGCTCAAGATAATTGCGCCGAACTGCACCCACATGCCCTTGGCGATGTTCTCAATGGTTTGCGCGGCCTTGTCCCGGTCCGTGTCCGCCGGAATCTGGATGTCGGCGTAGGCATAAATTCCGCCGAGCGGAAACCGGCTCACGTTGGCGATGGTGCGGTTGGGAATGAACACCACCTGGTTGTAAAAATTGCGCAGCGTGGTGAAACGCAGGCCGATTTCCTCGACGCGCCCGACGACGACCACGGTGCCGGCAATCTCCACCAAATCACCCACGTCCATCGTGTCCGAAAAAATCAGCGTCAGGCCAATGACCATGTCCTGCACCAGCCCCTGCGAACCAAAGCTGATCGCCAGGCCGATTACCGAGGCGCTCGCCAGATAAGCCGTCAGGTTGACCCCCAGTTCCTGCAGGATGAACCCAATCCCGAAAAAATAAATGATGAAAGTAATTCCGCTGACAATCAGCCGGGTCAAGGTGATGAGTTTTGGCTTTTGGGTGACAAAGCCGGCGGTGCTTTTTTCCGACTCGATTTTGCGGATGACGGATTCGCTGACATGCCGGGTGATTTTCACCGCCAGATGCGCGAGCACCGCCAGGCTGACGATGAGCAGGATGCGAACTTCCGCGGAGGTTTCATGGCCGAAGAGGTGGTGGTAAAGCCGGCCCATCACCGTGGCGCTCATTTCAGAGGGCGCCGGGGCATTCGTTTCAACCAACGATGAAAGTGAAGCTGGATTGGTCACGTTAATCAAATTCCCGCTGGCAAATTAACACCTCATTCTCCCTTTGCGTCCCGGCGGGCGGATGACGCATCGGCACAAAGCAGATTAAACATGGTTTTGAAGATTGCGCAAGTTTGCCGACGGGTGCGGCGGAAATCGCGGGTGAAAAAAGCTCATCAGCCGGCGGGCAGACTCGAACTGTTGCCATACCGCGTCAACCAGAAATTCCGTTTAGGGAGATGGAGCGAGCGAAGGGATTTGAACCCTCGACGTTCACCTTGGCAAGGTGATGCTCTACCAACTGAGCTACGCTCGCTTCCAAAGACGGCTGAAATTACGCGAAGGCCACGGATTTGCAAGCCCGATCTCAAGCCTTCCTGCTCTTGTCGCCCAAGGCACTGCGGATGACCTTCAGCAAATCATCGTGGTCAATCGGCTTGTGGAAAAATGCCAGCGCCCCGCCGGCAATTGCCCGCTGCTTGTGGCTGGGATCCGCGCCGCCGGTGATGACGATCACCGGCGTTTTCTTGACCGCTTCCAGCCGGTGGAACCATTCCATGATGCGAAAACCGTCCCATTCCACGCCGCCCACGTCCGGCGGAAAACTGATGTCCAGCAAAACCAGATCCGGCGCTTCCCGGCGCGCGGCCGCCACCGCCTCCGCGCCGTCCATGGCCGTGACCACCTGATAACCGGCCCCCTGAAGTTTCAGGGAAACGGTCTTAAGGATGATCTCATTGTCATCCACCACCAAAATTTTTTTGGCCGGCTCGGTTTTCATTTCAAATCCCATTGACGCAGATTTCGCGTTCTTCTGACAATCAATATGCCTGAAACTAACAAAGCCGGCGCGCGGACGCAAAGCACAATTTCTGCGGCTTTGACTTTTCCTCCCGCCGCTGTGCTAGACTGGCCGCGTGAGCAACGCTTTTTACGACGCCGGCGAGCAGCGTGCCGCAAAGGTCAATGACCTCTTTGCCGCCATCGCGCGGCGCTACGATTTGATCAACGACCTGCAAAGCTTCGGCCTGCACCGGCTCTGGAAACGCCGCGTCGTTGAACTCGCGCAAAGTTCAATAGCTGGCGATCGCGCGCTGGATTTGTGCTGCGGCACCGGCGACATCGCGCTGGCACTCGCGCGTGGCGGCGCGGAAACCACCGGCCTCGATTTCAGCCCGCAAATGCTCGAAGTCGCGGAATCGCGCCGACAGAAAATTTCCAATTCGCAATTCGCAATTCGCAATTTAAAATTTCTCCAGGGCGACGCGCAGCAGCTTCCGTTTTCCGACAATTCATTCGACATCGTGACCGTGGGCTACGGTTTGCGGAACCTGACGAGCTGGGAGCGCGGGCTGGACGAAATGTTCCGCGTGGCCCGGCCCGGCGCGCGGCTGATTGTGTTGGATTTTGGCAAGCCGGCGAACTGGCTCTGGCGGAACATTTATTTCGCGCACCTGCGCTGTTCCGTGCCGCTCATCGGGCTGCTGTTTTGCGGCAAGCGTCGGCGTATGCCTACATTTTGGAATCGCTGAAACATTATCCGGCGCAACTGGCCGTGGCGGAAAAGATGCGCGGGCTGAAACTGGCGAACGTGCGCGTCATCAACCTGCTCGGCGGCGCGATGGCGATTAACTACGGGGAAAAGCCAAAATAATTAACGCGCGGAAAGGGTGCGGATTTTTTCTCCGCGAACTTTTCCCGCCGGCAACTGAATCACCATTCCTTCGCGGGCGGCGTCCACTTTCAATTTTGCCTTCCGTTTCGTCACAAGCTTGCGGGCGTGTTTCACCAGTTCATCCATGCGCCGGTCGTCGTGGTCGGGGTCGTGGTGGAAGAGGCAAAGCTGTTTGACGCCGGCCTGGAGCGCGAGCGCCACGGAATCGTCCACGCAGCCGTGCCCCCAGCCGGTGTGCTTTTTGGATTCCGCCTTGTCGTATTGCGAATCCAAAATCAGCACGTCGGCGTCGCGCACAAAATCAATCATCGCGCGGTCGTTGCCGGCGCGCGGTTCGGTGTCGGGAAAAAAGACGACGAGGCCGTCGGGCGAAAAGAGCCGGTAGCCGACGCAGACGCCGGGATGGTTGGCGCGTTGCGCGCGCACGAGCACGGCACCGATGGCGAAGTTGAAATCGCTCAACTCCTCGATTTCAATGTTGCTCGGCAGTTCATCGAACGGCACGGGAAAGTAGGTGCTTTCCATCTGGCCGGTGAGCGCGGCGACGAGGCCCTTGCGCGCGCCTTCGCAGCCGAGAATCCGCAGGCGGCATTGCGGATTATAAATCGGCCCGAAGAACGGCAGGCCCTGGATGTGATCCCAATGCGTGTGCGTCAGGAGCAGCGTGAGGTTCAACGGCCGGTTCTTGAATTCCTTGAGCAGCGATTGGCCCAGCGCGCGCAAACCGGTGCCGGCGTCGAGAATGATGATGTCATCGCCATTGCGGACTTCGACGCAGGAAGTGTTGCCGCCGTAGCGCATGGTCGCCGGACCGGGCGTGGCAATGGAGCCGCGCACGCCCCAGAATTTGATGCAAGTGGCAGCGTTAATGCAGCCATTCTAGCGCAGCCGGGAAAATAATAAAATGAAAATCAGATGCGGATTTCGCGGCGTGCCGGCCGGAAACACGATGCAATTAATCTTGCCTGTTGGCGCGGGTAAATTAAGATAATCGTTCTGGCGGGTTGGTAGCTCAGTTGGTAGAGCAGTGCCCTTTTAAGGCATTGGTCCCGGGTTCGAGTCCCGGCCAACCCACCATTCTTTTGCCGCCGACAAAACTTGCTCCGCGCAACGCGCGCCGTTTAATCTGACCCATGCGGTTGCTCGACCGATACTTGTTCCGCGAACTGCTCACGCCGCTGGCGTATTGCCTCGGCGGACTCGTGCTGTTGGGGGATTGCTTCACGCTGTTCGGCGAGCTGGAAAAATTGCAGGAACGCAAGCTGCATTTCCTCGACGTGCTCGAATACAGCGTGGCCATCACGCCGGAATTCCTGGTGATGGTGCTGCCCATCACGCTGCTGCTGGCGCTGCTCTACACTCTCACCAATCTTTCGCGCTCCAACGAACTCACCGCGATGCGCGCGGCGGGCATCAGTCTGGGACGGATTTGCGCGCCGTATTTCGCGGCCGGCTGCGTCTTGAGCGTGGCGCTGTTTATCCTGAATGAACTGGTCGTCCCGTGCAGCTCCGAATGGAAAAATCATATTATGTCCCGCTATGTTCAAAAGCCCGGCGATGTTGATTCCAAAAATGAATTCCGTAATTTCGGCTTCACCAACGCGCGCAGCCATCGCACTTGGTTCGTCGGTGAATATCGCGTGGCGACCGCCGAAATGATCAACCCGAAAGTGAGCTGGTATGGTCCCGACGGCTCGATTCAACTGCTTTCGGCCGACCGCGCCGTGCAATTGAACGGCATCTGGACCTTTTACAATGCGGCCGAATACTCGCAGGCCAGCACGAACGCGCCGCTCGTGCCGTCATTGCTAACGAACGTGCTGGCCATGCCGGAGTTCGACGAAACACCCAGGCAAATCCGCAGTGAAATCAAGATCAGCAGCTACCAGAGCCTGAAGAGAAACCGCAGCTCGGACATTCCGCTCACGGATATTTTCGCCTATTTGCGGCTGCACCCGAACCTGCCGCCGGCGGATTCCGGCTGGCTGTTCACGAAATTTCACGGCCGGCTCGCCGCGCCGTGGACGTGTCTCGTCGTGGTGCTCATCGCAATTCCCTTCGGCGCGGCGACGGGCCGGCGGAATCTTTTTTTCGGCGTGGCCGGGAGCATTTTCATTTGCTTTGCCTTTTTCGTGTTGCAACAAGTCAGCCTCACGCTCGGCTCCGGCGGCGACATGCCCGCATGGCTGGCGGCGTGGCTGCCGAACCTGATTTTTGCCGCGCTCGGTCTGGCGTTGATGGCGCGCGTGAGATAATTTCAAAACAATGTGATCAACGAACTGGCCAGATTGACCAAGCGCCTTGAGCGGTTGCAACTGCTCTATCAGGTGAGCAATGTCATCCACTCCACGCTCGAGGCGCAAGAGGCGCTGCAATTGATCGTGAGCGAAGCCGTCCGGCTGATGAACGCGAGTTCCGGCTCGGTGGTTTTAATCAATCCAACATCGGGGTTTCTTGAAATTTCCGCGTCGCAAAATCTTCCGAGCGCGGCCACGAAATTAAAACTGCGCGTCGGCGAAGGCGTCACCGGCTGGGTGGCGCGCCATGGCAAGACCGTGCGCGTGGGCGATGTGACACAAGACCCGCGTTATGTCGCGGCGCGGCGCGGCGTGAAATCGGAGCTGGCCGTGCCGCTCGAAGTGAACGGCGAAACGCGCGGCGTGATCAACGTGGACTCGGACCGTGCGGACGCCTTCAGCGCGGACGACCAGGATCTGCTCGAACAGCTCGCCGTGCAGGCGGCCAAGGTGATTCACAACACCTGGCTCTACGAACAATTGCGGCTGAAAGTGCATTTGTTCGAAGCGCTCGCGAGCGTGAGCCGCACGATCAATTCCACGTTGAACCTCGACGAGGCCTTGCGCGTCATCACGCGCGAAGCGTGCGAACTCATGCGGGCGCGGATGTGTTCGCTGATGATGCTCGATGAAAGCCGCGAGTGGCTCGACTTGCGCGCGAGCTACGGAGCCGGCGACGCTTACATTAAAAAACCACGGTTAAGCGTGGAAGAAAGCCTGCTCGGCGTCATTGCCCGACGCAAAAAACCGATGCAAGTCGCCAATGTGCAGACGTCGGGCCGCTATCAAAACGTGGAGGTTGCGCGCCAGGAAGGGCTGGTTTCCCTGTTGAGCGTGCCGCTGCTGTTTGCCGGTCAATCCATCGGAACGCTCAATGTTTATACGGGACGGCCTTACAATTTTTCCAACGAGGAAATTAAAATTTTAAGCGCGCTGGCGGAATTGTCAGCAATCGCCATTGAAAAGGCGCGGCTCTACGAACGCATCGTGGACGTGGAGGAACAGTTGCGGCAGAACGAAAAACTTTCCGCGCTCGGCCTGCTCGCCGCCGAGGTCGCGCACGAAATCCGCAATCCGCTCACGGTGATGAAGCTGCTGTATCATTCGCTGGACTTGAAATTTCCCGCCAGCGATCCGCGTGCGAAGGATGCGCGAATCATTGACGCCAAGATCGAGCATCTGAATAAAATCGTGGAGCAAATCCTGGATTTCGCGCGCACGACCGAACCGAAGCTTGCGCCGGTGAATTTGAACGAGCTGGTGGACGAGCTGGGCCTGCTCGTGCGCCACAAGCTGGCCAATCAAAACGTGCGGCTCGTCCGAGAGTTGCAACCAGACCTGCCATTGATCATGGGCGACGCGCCGCAATTGGAACAGGCATTTTTAAATTTGATTCTCAACGCCGCCGAAGCCATGCCCGATGGCGGCACGCTCACCATCAAGTCGCACGAAGTCCGTTTGCAACCAATCAGCGCGCAGCCGACGCACATCGCGATAGTATTCAAGGACACCGGCAAAGGCATGAGCGCGGAGTTGCAGAAACGCGCATTCACCGCCGTCTTAAGCACCACAAAAGCCAAGGGAACCGGGATCGGTCTGGCCATCGTGGGTCGCATCATCGAGACACATCGTGGCAACGTCCATATCAAATCCAAAATCGGCCGCGGCACTTCAATTATCATCACGTTGCCGAAGTTGTAATACGATCACCGAAGTCGTTTTGCCGATGGTATTGCCCGGTTTTGAATAACCTCGCTTCACAACTCTTACTCGTCACTAACATTCTCCGGTGGGGCGGGACTCCGTCTAGCCTATAGCAAATCACAACAGCATTGGCGCAACCGGGTGGTATGGCGGCACTGCTGCGCCGGGTTGGTGCTTGTGCCAATGCTGATTGAAACTGTTATATTCCTCTCTGTGTAATCATTCCATTTTCATTTCAGAGTGCCTCGCCAAAACTTTTTGCTAGATTCCATCGCCTGTTTTTTGAGACATTGTCCAAAGCGTTTGAAATTTTTGAATAGGAAAAATTAGGGTTTAGGTTAAGCAGTTGAATTAGGAAATGGATTGGCGATCACGAGTGACTGAAGAATTTTAGAATTAGTCTGTTAAGCTAGAGGCCAAATTGGCAGGCGACCAATTCAAGCTTCTCGCGATTTTTAAAATTTCAAACAGATAACGATAGCGTAAAATAAAACATTATAATATTTCACGTTTTCGACTGTAATTTCATAATCCTGAAAATTAATTGTGGATCAATTTAATATAATGTTTGTCTATAAAAAAAAATATGACGTTATTGTAGTTGGTGCGGGCCATGCCGGAGTTGAAGCATCCTTGGCTGCCGCACGCATGGGCTGCCAGACGTTGCTTCTCACAATGAACGCGGACTCGATTGGACAAATGTCTTGCAACCCGGCAATTGGTGGGCTCGGAAAAGGACATCTCGTTAGAGAAATTGATGCGTTGGGAGGTGAAATGGGCAAGGCAACCGATTTGACTGGATTGCAATTTCGAATGCTGAATAAGAAAAATGGGCCAGCTGTTTGGTCTCCACGCGCGCAATGTGACAAAAAGGCTTACCAATTTAGGCTTAAATGGATATGTGAAACTGAACCAAACCTAGACGTGAAGCAAGGACAATCTTCCAAGATATTGCATCAGAACGGAAAGGCATTTGGAGTCGAGACAAATTTAGAGGTTCAGTATCTCGGTCAGGCGATTGTCATCACAACTGGAACTTTTTTGCGAGGCTTGATGCATATCGGTTCCAATCAGCAATCTGGTGGCCGGGCTGGAGATTCAGCAGCAATGAACCTTTCGGTTTCACTGAAACAAATCGGTTTGGAGCTTACAAGGCTTAAAACGGGAACGCCGCCGCGATTACTCCGTCGTTCAATTAACTTTACCAAAACCGAGGCTCAATTCGGAGATGAGCCAATTTCTTACTTTACCTATTGGAAGGATGATTTGTTCCACATGGAACAAGAGCGAGGTAGATTTGCAGGTGCTGGTGGATCTGGAGGCAAATATCCCCATGGATCTGTGCTTGATAAAATCAACTGTCAATTGCCATGCTATATTACATATACTTCCGAGGCTACGACCGATTTGATCCGTGCGAATCTTCACAGATCACCAATGTATTCTGGCGTGATTGAAGGAATCGGACCACGATATTGTCCGTCAATTGAAGATAAAATTGTCAAGTTTGCCGAAAAAAAGCGGCATCAGATTTTTCTTGAGCCAGAAGGTATAGAAACGGATGAGATTTATGTTAACGGCTTTTCAACATGCCTGCCATTTGAAGTGCAGATCGATTTGGTCAGAACAATTATCGGGTGCGAGAAGGCGGAAATTTTACGCCCAGCCTATGCTGTTGAATATGATTTTTCTCATCCGACTCAATTGCATTCGTCATTGGAAACGAAGATTTGCCGAAACCTTTTCCTAGCCGGTCAAATTAACGGCACATCCGGATATGAAGAAGCTGGCGCGCAAGGATTGATGGCTGGAATTAATGCAGCCCGGCGAGTGCAGAATTTGGATCCGATAATACTCCGGCGCAATCAGGCATACATTGGAGTTCTGATTGACGACTTGGTCACAAAAGGCACGACTGAACCTTACCGTATGTTCACATCTCGTGCCGAGTATCGGCTGTTACTGCGGCAGGACAATGCTGATATGCGACTTTCGGAAATTGGTCGCGATATTGGCTTGTTACCAGAACGCCATTATCAAAGGTTTTACGAAAAGAGAAACTCAATAAATAACGAGTTAATACGTTTGAATACAACTTGTTATGAAAATAATAGCTTAGCAAAGATTTTAAGCCGACCCGAAGTTTCATATAGAAATTTGCCAGGAAAAGATGAATCTTTGTCTGAAGATGTGACTCAACAAGTTGAAATTGCGGTCAAATATGCCGGATACATTATCCGTCAGGAGTTGGAGGTTAAAAAATTCCAAAAACTGGAAGATAAACCCATTCCTGAAACGTTTGATTTTGCATCAGTGCCCAGCCTACGCCTTGAAGCCCGGCAAAAATTTGCGAAGATCCGCCCGACGACCATCGGCCAAGCGGCGCGGATTTCTGGAGTGTCGCCTGCAGACATTAGCATTCTCATGGTCTGGTTGAAGCGTTTGACCGGGGCAAAAAGATTCAGCGATTCTGGAAAACCAAATCAAAACTGTGATGGTTGCGAATCAGATCTGGATGCGTGAATAGAATTGATTCTGGCTGTCTGCGTCAAAATCTCAGACGCAGGCAAAATTTCCGAAACCCAAGGTCGTGGAGGCTGATCCCATTAAACCTCGTGGCAAAGCTATCATCATCCAGCGGGTATTGGGCCTATGGCATTTTTACGCCAGTGGATTTACCTGCGTCAGCATCGACGGCAGAGGTGATTTCACAATACTGCGATTCGGAATACGGCGATAACAGCCATCGCATTACACTGGTCTCACAATTTGATTTTCGTCTTCTTTCCTCTCTTGTCCAGAATGATTTGTTGATTATTCTGGATGGAGGGTTGCCTTGCATTTTGAAACTAGCCGACCAGCTGATGCTCAAAATAACCGGCCAGATCCATTAATTGCTGATGTGCTTGCGCCGGTTTGGAACGACGCGGTGTGTGCAATTCCAAAGATTGTGGTTCTCATCACTTCGGAATTAAATCATCTGTCACCATTCGGAATTTGACCCAAGTTCCGATTGTGATACTTTGTATTACGTGCCAGGACTTAATAATACACCTTTGTCCTGACGCCCTGCATCAACTAAATATCATCAGCATTTTATGAATCACGCCCGCCGTCTCCTGTCCCGTTGTGTTGCCATCGCCGCCGTCCTGAGCCTTTTTACGCCCGGTTTGGATTCCCAGATGCAGGCGGCCCCGAATTTTGGCCCGAACGTCTTCGTGTATAATCCTTCGATGTCCATGGCAACGATTCAGAGCAATCTCAACTACCTGTTCGGTTTGCAGTCGGATGTGAACGCAAGCCAGTTCGACACCAACCGGTATGCCATTCTTTTCCAGCCTGGAACCTATAACCTCGCCATCAACATGGGCTACTACATGCAGGTGCTGGGCCTGGGGCAATCGCCCGACAATGCAACAGTCAACGGGGAGCTGCAGTCCTATAATTTTGGCGGTCAGTCCACGGAAAATTTCTGGATGTCCGCCGAGAATCTGGCCGTGTTTCCAACCAACAACAGCACCATGACCTGGTCCGTGTCGCAGGGCACATGGCTGCGCCGCATCCATGTCGAAGGCTCCTTGAACCTGTCGGATGGCACCTACGCCAGCGGTGGATTTCTGGCTGATTCCAAAGTTACTTCCACCGTCAGTTCCATTTCGCAGCAGCAATGGCTGTCTCGAAACGACATCTGGGGAAACTGGTCCGGAGCGGTGTGGAACATGGTGTTTGTCGGCGTTTCCAATCCACCTTCGGGAACCTGGCCCAGCACGCCTTACACGGTCATCACCAACACGCCATTGGTCCGGGAAAAACCCTATTTGTATGTTGACAGCAACACCAATTACTTTGTCCTGGTTCCAAACCTGGAAACGAACAGTTTGGGAACCACCTGGGCAAATGGCCCGACTCCTGGAGCATCAATCCCCATCAGCCAGTTTTATCTGGCGCAGCCGGGCGTGGACAATGCCGCCAGCATCAATGCCGCACTCAATTCAGGCATGAACCTGATTTTGACCCCCGGAATTTATCATCTGACCAACAGCATTCTCGTGACCCAGCCGGACACAATCGTCATGGGGCTCGGATACCCGACGCTGATACCCACCAACCGGAATCCCGCCATGGTCATCTCAGACGTGGATGGTGTGAAGGTGTCGGGCATTATTTTTGATGCCGGAACCACCGCGTCGCCTTCATTGCTGGAGGTTGGCGACGGCGACCAGCTCCGTGGATCACTCGGCAGATCCGATTTGTTTATACGACATATGCAGCCGGGTGGGCGGACAGTTTGTCGGGACAACGACCAACTGCGTGACCATCAACGCCAACAATGTCATCGGCGACAATCTCTGGCTATGGCGCGCGGATCATGGGGCCGGTTCAACTCCTTACTGGACAGGAAACCCAAGCCAGCACGGATTGGTCGTGAATGGCAATAACGTCACCATCTACGGACTTTTTGTGGAGCATCATCAGCAGTATCAAACGTTGTGGAACGGCAACTGGGGACGGGTTTACTTTTACCAGTCCGAACTGCCCTATGATCCGCCATTCCAAAGCGCCTGGTCCGAGGCATCCGGCGTGAATGGTTACGCATCCTACAAGGTCGCGAGCACGGTCACCAGCCATCAGGCCTACGGGCTGGGTGTTTATGCAGTGTTCATCAACTCGGTTAACATCAGCTGCTACAACGCCATCGAGGCCCCGACCAATTCCCAGCAGATCAATGTTCATGACATGATGGATGTTTATATTTCCGGGAACACGTCCGGGAGCGGCACCAGCCATGATCAATCATATCATCAACGGCACGGGCAGCGCGGTCGGCCCTTCGTTCGGCACGGCCTACGCGAACTACCTGTGGCTGAACCCGACTTTTGCCGCCAGCGCGGGCCTCGATGTCACCGGCACGAACATCGCCGTGTCATTCCCCAGTGAGTCCTGGCATTCGTATCAATTGCAATATAAGAACGCCATCACTAATCCGGGCTGGTCAAATCTTGGCGGTCTTGTCGGCGGGAATGACGCGCTCCAGACCATCACCGATTCGGCTTCCTCCAGCAACCGGTTCTATCGCGTCAAGGCGAATTGATTGCTGAAACACGATTGAAAAATTGAATTCGCCAAAGACACGTTCACAATTCCTGGTCTGGGCAAACTGGTGCTGGTCAACCGCAAAGCCCGTATGGGACGCGATCCCGCGACTGGTGAAACAATCAAAATCAAAGCCAAGCGGGTTGTGAAGTTTCGCGTCGCCAAGGCTGCCAAGGACGCCATCCTCGGTGTAAAGAAATAATACTAGCCTCAATTTCAAAGGCACTCTGAATAAATCAGAGTGCCTTTTGACTTTCCTGCCATGCTCGATCCTGCTATGAAAATATCGTTATGTTGGCTGTTCGCGTCAAAGAATCAAAACCGCTAAACTGGAGTGCAACCTCACAGGATTATCTTCAACACCGTCCCGGCTATCCCAGTCAATTTTTTGTCCTGTTGCAGCAATTCGGTATTGGCTTGGCAGGACAGGATATTCTCCATCTCGGGTCAGGCACAGGGGCGCTGGCCGTTCCTTTTGCGAAGCAAGGCGCACGGGTGACCGCCGTGGATCTTTCAGAAGGGCAGATTCAGGCTGGACAACAAGCCGCTCTCAAGCATCGTGTCAACATCACATTCAAGGTCGCTCCCGCCGAAGCGACGGGTTTGCCCGACCACAGCTTCGATGCCATTACCGCCAGCATGTGCTGGTTGTATTTTGACATCAAACGCATGGAGGTGGAGGTTCCGCGTCTGCTGCGCCCAAACGGATTGCTGCTGGTCAGCATCCTGATTTGGGTATCAGGCGAAGACCCAATTGCCAGACAGACGGATGAATTACTTGCCGGGCTCGTGCCTGAAGCAAGAGAACACGTGCATGGCAGCAACGGTGTTAATTGGCAAGCAGGAAATCATTATTTTTGAGGAGGCGGTTCATGAGGATGACGAGCTTGCGCATACAGGCGGTCATGGCGACGAGCGGTTTCTTGCCGGCGGCGAGCAGGCGCAAGTAAAACTCTTTTAAGATGCGGTCATGCCGCACCGCGCTCAACGTGGCCATGTAAAGTGCGCAGCGGACGGCTCCACGCCCGCCATTGATTCTGCGGCCACCGCTGTGTCCGCCACTGTCGCGGTTGTAAGGGGCGACGCCAGCCAGGGCGGCGGCGGTCTGTGTCGTCAGCTTTCCCAGTTCGGGCATTTCGGCGAGCATGGTGGCGGCGACCACCGGGCCGACGCCGGGAATGGCCTTGAGGCGTTGGGCTTTGTGGGTCAGTTCCGAGTCCTGGGCGATGAGCCGGTTTCGCATGAAAACCTATCATGATTTCAAGGCGGATCTGCCATTTACCCGCGAATCCTGGCGGGGACGTTTGCGTGCCAGCAGATACATTGGTGCAACTCTGTCCCCGGATCAAACCGCAGCCTTTGACAGCGCACATCAGGAATTGTTGGAACGCATCGCCCCCGATCAATTTAACATTCGGCATCGCGTTCGGATTCAGATATTTGAACCCAAATAACCACAGACAAGCCAATGATTGATAAATCCAAAACGGCGCTCGTTGTCATCGACCTTCAGAAAGGGGTGGTGGGCGACAGACCGCTCCACATTCGTTCGAGACCGTGATAAGAAATGCTGCGGCAATTGCTGAAGCGTTTAAAACCATCGGCATGCCGGTTTTTCTAGTCAGGGTTGCCTTCTTGTCAGACTGAAAAGACACCCTGCGTCCCATCGTTGACACTTCATGGTCGGCACAAACACCGCCACCAGACTGGACGGACATTGTTCCGGAAATGGGACCGAAGCCAGGCGATTTTATCATCACCAAACACCAGTGGGGTGCGTTTCATGGGACGGAACTGGATTTACAATTAAGGCGGCGTGGCATGACGACAATTGTGTTGTGTGGAATTGCCACAAACATTGGAGTCGAGCACGGCGCGATTCGCCTTTGAATACGGCTACAACGAGATTTTTGTGGAGGATGCCATGGCTGCGTTATCGGTCGAAGAGCACACATTCACCATGTCCAAGATATTTCCCCGCCTTGGCTTGGTCAGAAAAACCAAAAATCTCTTATCCGATCTTTTGCCGGTTTGATTCCTAGACATTCATTTGGCTGAGCCCCAGTTTCCACCAAGCAATTGATCAATGGTGCCAGCCGTAATACCCACCACCATGCCAGCCTCCGTAATAACCGCCGCCATGCCAGCCACTGCCCCAAGCAAAGGATAATGATACGGGTGGAAACCACGCATAAGACGGATAATAATATGGTTGATAATAATAGTATGTCGGAGCCTGCGCGGCTTGAACATACGTCACAGTTGGTGCAACGGTGGCAGTTGGAACAGGTTGGGTGTTTGCTGAAGCGGTTGGGAATTGATCGCTTTGGCGTGGACTGTAGAGTGGCGTTGTGTCGGGCGTGCTTGTGTTGACGCTCGCGGCCACCGGTTGTGTTGCCGACGCTGTCGGTGTGTAAACAACTGGTGCGTTTTTGGGCTGGTTTAGCATCGTTGTTATGACGGCGTCCGAGACTCCTTGTTGCCGCAGGTTAATGATCTGATCCGCATCCAGGCTGTAACTGAGTCCGGAATTCTTGACGTAGGCAATGATCGTGTCATCACTGACTTTAGCCTGCGAAAGCCGTATGATTTGTGGCACACCGTAAGCCATTTGCGAGCCGGCGCTGGAGGAATTTTGTGCCAATGCGACCGATCCAGACAGGACAAGACCCGCACAGACCAAGCCCGCCAACATCTTTTCAAAATTTCTTGTTTTCATATATTTGTCATTGATTCGAACGCCCATAAAGGACGGCACCGCAATCAATCATCAACCATTCGACTCGGTCAATTGCGGTTTTATTCAATGTAACTCTTTTCAATCGGTGAAAAGGGCATGGGCCAGCCGGCATAACAATCATTGACCGGCAGCCGCACTTCTGTTTGCATTCGCTTATGCAGATTGAAACTTTCAAAATGTTTTGTGATTTGGCCGAAACGAAAAGCTTCACCAAGGCCGCCCAGATGAGCGGCGTCACCCAATCAGCCGTGAGCCAGCAGATCAGCGCGCTGGAACGAATGTATAAATCACTGCTATTTGAGCGGAGCAAAACGGCATTTCGGATCACCGACGAGGGCCAGGTGCTATACGATTATGCCAAGCAGATCATCCAGGCTTACGATTTAATGCGCAGCCAGCTCGCGGAACTGAAAGACACCATCTCCGGCAATATCGGGGTTTCGACGATTTACAGCATCGGCCTGCATGAACTGCCCGCCTACATAAAAAAGTTCCTGCAGAGCTATCCGACGGTAAACGTCCGTGTCGAATACCGCAGGGCCAATCAAGTTTATGACGATGTGCTGGGAAATATCGTTGAGTTTGGCCTCGTAGCGTATCCGGTCAAAGATCCGAGACTCGACATCGTTGCTCTCCATAAGGATCCGCTGGTGGTCATCTGCCATCCCCAACATCCGTTTGCCAAACTGACCAAGGTGAGATTGAAAGACCTTAGGGGCCAGAAAATGGTAGGGTTTGAAACGGACATCCCGACGCGCAAAGGGGTGGACAGAATTTTGAAGGAACACGGCGTCGAGGCGAAATATGTCATGGAATTCGACAATGTTGATACTGTGAAACGTGCAGTCGAGATTGACGCCGGTGTCTCGATTGTGCCGGCGGTGACCGTGGCACAGGAATTCGCCAAACAAACGCTGGTCGCCCTGCCGATTGCCGATGGTAATTTCTTCCGTCCCATTGCTGCCATTTACAAGAAGAACAAAAATCTTTCACCGGCGATGAACCAGTTCCTGACCATCCTTAAGGAAGCGCCTTGATCGCAGGTTTCCCCAATCATATTGGGATTTCGCTCGTTTAGGGGCATAATGTCATCTGCCGCGCACCTTATTTTGTCCCACGTTACAATGAAATACCCGTTGGCGGTAAGAACTAGCCATTACAGTCGGGGATCCGGGGATTCTTACGATGTCACTTATAGTCTGTTGCGTGGACTGATAGCCTTAGCGGAATTTATGTCGGAATTGGATATTAAAACATTATTTGGTATAACGATAAAAAATCACAGAACCCAATTGGGCCTCACCCAACAAGAACTAGCGGATCGGGCAGATTTGCATCGAACCTACATTTCTGATGTAGAGCGCGGACACCGGAATGTATCGCTTGAAGCCATCGAACAGATTGCTACAGCGCTGGGAACATCAATTTCAGCGTTATTCTTTCATTCCTAATCCTGAAGCGAACGAGCATATGATCGTTCACTGCCTTATTACGGTGTTTCCGGCATGACGGTTGCTGATTTTTGTCAACAGTCCGGCGACTAAAAACGCTGGGGTGTTTAGATACAGGTGACTCCTGATGCCCTAAACAACCCGCCGCCGGACTACTTTTGGCTGCGTTGATGGAATTCGTTATAGGATTACAAAAATGAACTGCAGGAAATGTGGCAGGATACCTATGTCAACCGGCTGCGCCGTGCGGGCGTGCCGCGCGAGGCGGCAATGCGGCTGGTGAATCATTCGTCGGATTTGATTCATCAAATCTACCAACGGGAGAAAGTCGAGGACGTGGCGCAATGGCGCGATGCGGTGCAATTTCCCGCGTAAATCCGCGTAGCGGGCGAAGTTGTGAGCATATCGGAGCCTGTCTCCGGTCGGACGAATGGTGAAGTGAAATGCAATGAAATGGAGCCGTTTGACCGGGCCGGAGTCAGGCGTCTTGGTCCAAGCCAGGGTCGGAATTTCCTGAAGCTCTTTCGCGCGGGAAAGCTTTGGCTCTGGCGGTGACGTTCAAATCAGATCCGCCGGACTTTTCACCCCAGCCCCGGCTTTTGCATGACGTGAATGTAAATTTGCTTGGTCGTTATGTAACGATGCCCTAACGGGCACCACACAGACGGAAAAGGTAAACGCAGTCAGTGGCACATGGCACTGCTGGCCATTGCCGCCCTGACCGCTATATGCGGTGAAGTGACCGGCAATATTTCCAGCACGTTGGCACCGGCGCAACCGGCCAGCAACCCGGCTGCGGCCAATCTGCCGCCAAGAGCCGCGCAGATTTTGCAGGAAGCATGGAAAAAATATTTCAAAAAAGCTCGTCGGCCTACCATGAAGGACGTTTTCGCGGTTGTTTGGAACCTCAAAACAGAGCGTTAGAAGGGGTTTGGAAAAGCACGCAAAAGGGCAGTCACTTAACTGCACATTTACTGCACTGATTCATAAGTCGTTTATTATGAATGGAGCGGGCGAAGGGAATCGAACCCTCGTGTGAAGCTTGGAAGGCTTCCGTTCTACCATTGAACTACGCCCGCTTCCGCCCCGAATTATACCGCCCGCGCTTGCCTTGTCAATCCGCCGCCGTTAATCTCACAGGCGTGAATTCGCTGCTCCTCTCCGGCGGGCGCGTCATTGACCCCGCCAACCAGTTCGACGCCGTTGCGGATGTTTTGATTCTCAACGGGAAAATTTCCGCCGTCGGCAAAAATCTTTCCGCCAAGGCACCGAAGGAAATCACACGCTTTGACGCCGCAGGAAAAATTGTTTCGCCCGGGTTGATTGACCTGCACGTTCATTTTCGCGAACCCGGCCAGACGGCCAAGGAAACCATCGCCAGCGGCGCGGCGGCGGCGGCGCGCGGCGGTTTCACCTCCGTCGTCTGCATGCCGAACACGTCGCCGGCGATTGACAACGCCGGGACTGTCGCGTTGATTCACGAGCGCGCGGCGCAGGCGGATTTGGTGAATGTGTTCGTCACCGGCGCCATCACGAAAAATATCGCGGGCGAGGAGCTTTCGCCCATCGGCTCGCTCAAAAAGGCCGGCGTCATCGCCATCACGGACGACGGGCATTGCCTCCAGAACAACGAACTGATGCGCCGCGCCTGCGAATACGCGAAAATGTTTGACCTGCCGGTGATGGATCACTGCCAGGATTATTCGCTCGTGACCGACGGCGTGATGCATGAAGGTTATTGGAGCATTGCGCTCGGCCTGCGCGGCTGGCCGGCGGCGGGCGAGGAGATGATTGTGGCGCGCAACATTCTGCTCGCGGAACTGACCGGCACCAAAATCCACTGCCAGCATTTGAGCGCGGCGGGCAGCGTGGCGCTCCTGCGCGAAGCAAAAAAACGCGGCGTGCCGGTTTCCGGCGAGGCGTGCCCGCATCATTTCACTTTGACCGATGCGGCGGTGGCCGGCAGCGAGAAATTCTGGGCTGGAGACGGAAAGGAAATTCTTTCAACTCAAAATTCCGTTCCCGAATGGCCAGCCTACGATACGAATTTCAAAATGAATCCACCCTTGCGTTCCGCGCGCGACCGCGAGGCGATCCTCGAAGGCCTTGTTGACGGCACGATTGAAATCCTGTGCAGCGACCACGCGCCGCATTGCGATTACGAAAAAGCCGTCGAGTTCGACTACGCGCCGTTCGGCATCACCGGACTTGAAACGGAACTTGCGCTGTCGCTCATGCAGCTCGTCCACACGAAACGGATTTCGCTGGCGGACATGATCGCGAAATTCACGGTGAACCCGGCGCGGCTGCTGAATTTGAACAAGGGAACTTTGAGCGTTGGCGCGGACGCGGACGTGACAGTGTTTGATCCCGATTGCGAATGGGTTTTTGAAGCCGGCAATTCCGCCAGCAAATCCAAGAACAGCCCGTTCTCCGGCTGGAAGCTCAAAGGCAGGGCGGTGGCGACAATCGTGGCCGGCAAAACGATTTGGTCTGAACAAACGGAAGCGGTGGCGGTCTAATTCAACGCTACTCAACAAACAAACCTGGAGAAAATTATGAAAAAACTGCTCATCGCGGCGATGGTTGGCTGTGTCTGGCTGCAGACTCAGGCGGCGGATTTGAATTGGGGCACGGACCTGCCCAAGGCGCTCGCGCAGGCCAAGGCGGACAAGAAAATGGTGCTCATGGACTTCACCGGCTCGGACTGGTGCGGCTGGTGCATGAAGTTTGACAAGGAAGCGTTGTCCACGGACAAATTTGCCGATTACGCCAAGTCGCACCTGGAACTGGTGGTCGTGGATTTCCCGAACAAAAAGCCGCAGAGCGACGCGTTGAAGGCCGCCAACCAGGCGCTGGGCGAAAAATACGGCGTAAACGGCTATCCGACCTTTGTCGTGCTGAACGCCGACGGCAAGGAAATCGGACGCCAGGTCGGTTATGCGCCTGGCGGGCCGGAAGCCTTCATCGCGAAACTGGAAGGCTTCAACAAATAATAATTTTCCGAAGCTATCACCGGCGCGGCGCAAAAAGCTGCGCCTTTTTTTTTGCTTCACGGAAATTTACCGGCTAGAATCACGCACAATTGATGAAGGCAATTCTCGCGCTCGAAGACGGCTCGGTTTTTCACGGCACAGGTTTTGGCGCGCAGGCGTCGGCCTGCGGCGAAGTTTGTTTCAACACGTCCATGACCGGCTACCAGGAAATCCTCACCGACCCGTCCTACAAAGGCCAGATCGTCACGATGACCTATCCGCTCATCGGCAATTACGGCGTGAATTTGCAGGACGTGGAATCCTGGCGGCCGCACGCGGCGGGCTTCGTCATCCGCGAACTCTCGCCGGTCGTCAGCAACTGGCGCGCGGATTTTTCGCTGGAAAAATATCTGGAGGAAAACGGCATTCCCGGCATCCAGGGCATTGACACGCGCTCGCTCACAAAAAAATTGCGCGTGCGCGGCGCGCTGAACGGATTTATTTCCACCGAAAACATTTCCGAAGCCGAGGCGGTGAAGCGCGCGAAGGAATTTGTCTTCGTCGGCGTGGATTACGTCAAGGAAGTGACGCACAAAAAGGCGTTCCGCTGGGACGAAAAAGACGAGCAGAGCGCGGCGTTCGATCTGGTGCGCGGATTGAAAAATGCCGACGCGCGCAACGTCCGCAAGCCGCTGCCGCCGGCGGACATTCCGATTGTCGCGTTCGATTACGGGATGAAATACAACATTCTGCGCCGGCTGCGGCAGCACGGGTTTGCCACGCAGGTTTTGCCCGCGACCGCCAGCGCCGCCGACGCGCTCAAGCACAAGCCCGCCGGAATTTTTCTCTCGAACGGCCCGGGCGATCCGGCCGCTTTGAATTACATCGTGCGCGAAGTGAAGACGCTGCTCGACACGCGGCATCCCGATTTTTGGCATTTGTCTCGGCCACCAGATTCTCGGCCAGGCGCTCGGCGGAAAAACGTTCAAACTGAAATTCGGCCATCGCGGCGGCAACCAGCCGGTGAAGGATTTGGAATCCGGCAAGGTGGAAATCACCTCGCAAAATCACGGCTTCGCGGTGGACGCAAAATCGTTGCCGTCCGACGTCGCGGTGCATCGCATCAATTTGAACGACCAGACCGTCGAAGGTTTGCGGCACAAGACGAAGCCGGTGTTCTGCGTGCAATATCATCCCGAAGCCTCGCCCGGCCCGCACGATTCGACGCCGCTGTTCGCCGAATTCCGCGCGCTGATTGAGAAAAAATAATTTTTGTTTTCCAGATTTCCGTTTGACTTGAAACACATCCCGACCATAATCGGTTGACCGTAACTATGGCGAAACTTGTTATCCAGAATCAGGGCATGACGGGACGCGCGTGCGAACTGCAGACCGACCGCACCACCATCGGCCGGGTCGAGGACAACACCTTTCAGATCGCCGACCCGTCCGTCTCCAGCCACCACTGCGAAGTTCACCTGCGCGGCAGCGACATTTTCATCCGCGACCTGAACTCCACCAACGGCACCTTCATCAACGGAAATAAAATCGACGGAAAGCGTTCTCAAGCCCGGCGCAGACCTTGCGCCTCGGCCAGGTGGAATTGAAGCTGGAAGTGGAAGGCGCCATGCCAACGGCTCCCGCGCCGGGTTCGACGCCGGCCCCGGCCAAAAAACAGGTGGACGCCACCATGCTCATGCCGCGCGGCGTGAGCCTGGATCAGTTGGAAAAAAGCGGCGAACGCCCGCCGGGCTTCGACAAGACCTTTTCCAAGAAGACCAACAAGGTCAACAAATTCTTCATCATCGGCGGCATCGTGGTGGTCATCGTGATCGTCGCGCTGCTGATTTTCGCCTTCGGCAAGGTCAACCCCGGCCAGTAAGCCGGTCGCGGCCATGAAACCGCGCTCTTCAAATCAAACCAACCGCGCGCTGACGCTGGTGGAGGTGCTGGTGATTATTGCGGTTTTGGTCGTCGTTGCCGCACTTCTTTTACCAGTTCTCGCAATAACCAAGCGCAAATCTTCTCGAATCGGATGCGTGAATAATCTAAAAGAAATCGGCCTTTCTTTCCGCGTTTGGGAGGGCGACAACGGCGACAAATATCCAATGGGAATTTCTGTGACGAACGGTGGCACGATGGAATTAGTTGCGACCGGAAATGTCCTCGCGACTTTTCTGGTCATGTCGAATGAATTGGGCACGCCAAAAATATTGCACTGCCCGGAAGACACGGACCGCGTCGAAACAAATTCATTTGCTGCGCTTGCCAGTTCTAACATCAGCTACTTTGTTAACGTGGATGCAACCGAAAGTTATCCGCAAATGTTTCTCTGCGGTGACGACAACTTTGCTGTTGATGGTGTTCCCGTAAAATCCGGCCTGCTGGAAATTACGACAAATACTTCAATTGCCTGGACTGCCGCGCGGCACAAATTCACAGGCAATATCGGCATTGCCGACGGCAGCGTTGGACAAGTAACTCAAAACGGATTGCAACAAGCACTTCAGCGAACTGGCGGCTTCACCAACCGCCTCGCCATTCCCTAATCTGTGTTTCATCTGCGTCCATCTGTGGCTAAATTTCCCGCGTGAAACTCTTTTACACCGGCCCGGTCGTCAACGCCGAGATGCTTGTGACGATGCTGGAACGACACGGCATCGCCGCCACGCAGGAATTCGTGGATGCCGCCGCGCCGGATGACGGCGATTTGAACTGTCCCGCCCAGCGTTTTTGTGCCGGAAGCCGACTATGACCGCGCCTTCCAGCTTTTCTACGCCGAGCGCGAAGATGAGCTTTGAGCCGCCCGAACTCCCGTCCAAGACGATTTTGCCCATCGGGAGGCTTGATTTAATGCAAGTTGTTGAGGATTAGAGCAAAATGTCCTTAAATCCGGCATAAAAATGGGCGGAAATTTCAGAAAAATCCCGGGAGCGGACCAAAATATCCCGGGAGCGGAGAGAAAATCCTTGGGAATGGAGGCTTCGCTCCCAGGAGCGGACGGAAAAACCCCGGGAGCGGACGCTCCGCCCCTAGGGTCGGACACTCTGCTCCCTGGAGCCGGCAGTTCGCTCCCAGGGTGGCGCGCTCCGCTCCTAGGGTTGGACGGTCGGCTCCGTGGGTCCGCCGCTCCGCTCCGGGGATATTTTGCTCCCAGTCAGCCAACTTTCCCTCCCAGCCGGATTATTTTCCCAGCCAGCCCGCCAAACTTCCGGCGAAGCCTGGGATTTTTCTCTCCGCTCCCCAGATATTTTGACCCCGACTGGTGCATTTTCTGGATTCTGGCTTCCGGCTCCGCTATTCTCCGCCGATGTTCGACATCGTCCGCCCGCAAATTTCGACCGCCGCCGACAAGCTCACGCACTTGCGGAGGTTTCTTTGACGTCGCCAGATTGAACCAACGGCTCGCCGAACTTGAGGCGCAGATGAGCGGCGAAACTTTCTGGAACAACCAGGAAGCCGCGCAAAAAGTCATCAACGAGACGAACGATATCCGCGGCAAGCTGGAACCGCTCGCGCGCTTCGGCAAACACGTCGAGGATTTGCAGGTGATGCTCGAACTCGCCGCCGCCGAACCGGAAGCGATGCAGGCGAAACACGAGGCGGAGATGGAGGCGGACCTCAAAAAATTGTTCGCCGATCTCGACGCGTTCGAGCTGAAAACTTTTCTCAACGGCCCGCACGACAAGTGCAACTGCATCTTCACCATCAACGCCGGCGCGGGCGGCACCGAGGCGCAGGACTGGGCGGAAATGCTCTCGCGCATGTATGGCCGCTGGTTCGATTCGCGCGGCTGGAAATGGGAGGTCACCGACGCGCTGCCCGGCGATTCCGCCGGCTTGAAGAGCGTCACCTTCCGCGTCGAAGGCGAAAACGCCTACGGCTATTGCAAGGCCGAACGCGGCGTGCACCGGCTCGTGCGCATCTCGCCGTTCGATTCCAACAAGCGCCGGCACACGAGTTTTTCCAGCGTGGACACCGTCGCCGAATTGAGCGACTTGCTGGAAACCGACATCGTGATTCCGCAAAACGGAAATTTTGCGCGACACGTTTCGTTCCGGCGGCAAAGGCGGCCAGAACGTGAACAAGGTGGAAACCGCCGTGCGCCTGACGCACTTGCCGACCGGCCTCGTCGCCGCGTCGCAGGCGCAGCGCAGCCAGGTGCAGAACGAGGCCACCGCGATGGCGATGTTGATCTCCAAACTTTACGCGCTGAAGCTTGACCAGGCGAAAAGCGAGATGGAACGTTTTTACGGCGACAAGGGCAGCATCTCGTGGGGCAACCAGATTCGCAGCTACGTTTTCCAGCCGTATCGCATGGTGAAGGATTTGCGCACCGGCGAGCAGACGAGCGACGTGCAGGCCGTGATGGACGGCGCGCTGGATCCGTTCGTGAACGCCTGGCTCCGCGCCGGCTGCCCGCTCAAGCGGATGCAGGGCGTGAAGGATGAGGAAGAATAAAATCGACAGACAAGAAGCCACAGAATTAACCGAAGTTTTAGATTTGACGAAGATTTTCTTGGCGATCTTGGCGTCTTGGCGGTCTAAGAAATTTGTGAACATTCTCGACGAAATTGTTGAACAAAAGAAACGCGAAGTCGCGCAACTGCCCGCGCGCCTCATCGCCGCCGGTGATTTGCGCGACGCGATGCTGGAACATGGCGAGCGGCGCGATTTCATCGCCGCGCTGAAAAATCCGCACGTCGGCAAAATCGGTTTGATTGCCGAAGTGAAAAAGGCGTCGCCGTCCGCCGGCGTGATATTTGCAAAGACTTTGATCCAGTCCGCATTGCGAAGGAATACGAAGCGGCGGGCGCAAGCTGCCTTTCCGTTTTGACCGACGAGAAATTTTTCCAAGGCTCGCTGGATTATCTCCGCCAGATTCGCGCCGCCGTGAAACTGCCGCTGCTGCGCAAGGATTTCATCATTGATGAGCGCCAGATTCTCGAAGCCATCGAATGGGGCGCGGACGCCATCCTGCTCATCGTCGCCATTTTGACGGACGCGCAACTGGCAAAATTTCATTCGCTCGCGATTGAAGCCGGTCTTGGCCGTGCTGGTGGAGGTTCACGACGAGGAAGAATTGGAACGCGCGCTGAAAATTTCCCCGAAGCTGATCGGCGTGAACAACCGCAATCTTGAAAACTTTCAAGGTGGATTTGGCGACGACCGAAAAGCTGGCGCGAAGATGGAAGATGGAATTGAGCTGCGAACATCGCGCCAGCTCATCCTCAATTCTCCATCCTCGTTCTCGGTCGCCGAAAGCGGCATTCACACGCGCGCCGACGTGGAGCGGTTCAGAAATGCGGCGCGGACGCGATTCTCGTCGGCGAATCGCTCGTCAAGCAGGGCGACATCGGCGTGAAGGTGCGCGAGCTTCTTGGATAAAACGAGCGACGTTTGCGGCCGTAATCTGCACGGCGCTTAATTTGTTTTCCGTAGAATTTTGTATATTACAAAACCGCAAATCAAAACTGCCACGCCAATTATGACAGGCCAATTCCATTCAATATTAAGAATGAAATCGTGATGTTCGGAAGTCGTGCCGTTTGCGAGTTGTAACATCAATTATCGCTTGTTCCGTGCCAACTGCTTCGCCAGCCGGATCGCCGCAATCATGCTGCCGGGATTCGCAATGCCTTTGCCCGCGATGTCGTAGGCGGTGCCGTGGTCGGGCGAGGTGCGGATGAACGGCAGGCCGAGCGTCCAGTTGATGCCGCTGTCGAACGCGACGGCTTTCAGCGGCGCGAGCCCCTGGTCGTGATACATCGCCACGACGGCGTCAAATTCCCCTTTCAGCGCGTAATGAAAAACCGTGTCGCCGCTCAACGGGCCGACGACATCAAAGCCTCGTTTCTGCATCGCCTGAACCGTCGGCGCAATCGTCGTGATTTCCTCGTCGCCAAATTCCCCGCCTTCGCCGGCGTGCGGATTCAGGCCGGCGACGGCGATTTTTGCGCGCGGCAAACCAAGATCGCGGCAGGACTTGCGCGGCGAGTTCGATGGCGAGCGTGATTTTTTCCGCCGTCAATTTTTCGGGGACGGACTTGATGGAGATGTGAACCGTGGCGAGCGCGACGCGCAGCCAGCGACCGCGTTCGTCGGTGCCGAGCAGCATCATGGCGGTGCGTTTGGTGCCGGCGAGTTCGGAGAGAAATTCCGTCTGGCCGATGAATTTGTGGCCGGCGCGGATGATGGATTCCTTGTTCACCGGCGCGGTGACGAGCGCGTCCAGTTCGCGGCGCAGGCAGCGGAGTCCGCCGTCGCGTAGCCAGGCAACGGAAGCATTCGCGGCCGTCGGCGTGCCGGCAGGAAGATTTTCCGGCAGCGGTCCATCCAGCGGATTCGTGATGAAAAATCTGCCGGAGTCGCCGAGGTCGGAAAATTTTTTGAGCGGCAGGTTGAGCGACAATTTCTGATTGAGCCGCCGGAGAATATTTTCGTCGCCGATGAAGAGATATTTCGCATCGTCACGGCCGGCTTCGGCGGCGACGGCCTTGAGCGCGACTTCCGGGCCGACGCCGGTGACATCGCCGAGGGAAATGCCGATCCAGCCAGTCATATCAGATTGCGAATTCCGGATTTCAAATTACGAATGAAGTTTGCAACGGCGTCGTTTTCATTCGCCATTTGAAATCCGAGATTTGAAATTTCAAAAGTAGCGGATGAAGGTTTTTTTCTTGAGGCCGTCAATCCACTCCTTTTCGAGCCGGGCCTGTTCCTGCGTGAGGAGGGTTTTCTCAATTTCGTCGCGGACTTCGTCGAGCGGCTTGGCGTGGGCGGGCTTGATCTGCTCGACGAGCATGAGATAGACAGATTCTGGCGTGTCAATCACGTCGCTGACCTGGCCGGGCTTGAGTGCGAAAGCCGCGTCGGCGAGGTCTTTGCGCAGGACGGAGCGCTCGACCCAGCCCCAGTCGCCGCCCTGGCTTTTCTGCGAACCTTCCGAATAGACCGAGGCCATTTCCTGAAACGAAGCGCCCGCCTTGATTTCGCCGAGAATTTCCCTGGCCCGTTGCACGGTGTTGGTGTCGTCGGGGGAGGTTTTGTTGAGCACGATCATCCGCAATTTGATCTGGTCCTCCATCTTGAAATCGTTTTGGTGGTCGTGGTAATACGTTTCCACCTTGTAAGGCGAAATCACGAATTCCTGCGAAACATTTTTCTGGCGCAGGGCGGTGATGATGTATTGGTCGCGCACGTCCTTGCGGAATTGCTCCACGGTCATGCCCTGCGCCTGCAGCGTTTTGATGAAGGTGATGCGGTCGCCGAAACGTTCGCGGATGCGGTCCTGCACCATCTGGTCCACATAATCTTCCGGCAGTTGGTAACCCTCCGTGTCAAACGAGCGCAGGATCAACTGGCGCTCGACCAGCTGCTCCAGGCTGTCTTCGAGCGCATCGTTCAATTTTTGCTGAAACATGTCCGGCGAATCGGCGTATTGCCGGCGCAGCGCGTCGGCGGCCGGCGCGGTGAATTCCTCGACCTGCGAATAAGTGATGACGGTATCGCTGACCACGGCCTTGACGCCGTCGGCCAGTTCGGCGCGCAACGACCGGCCGGCCAGCAGCGCCAGCGCGAAAATCAAATTGAACCAGGAAAATTTCATCGAATCCGTTCACATGCTAACAACCGCCAACGTCGGGTCAAGCGCGGCAGTGTCAGGGTTTCGGTTTGTTAAGAAAATACATCAGCGCGCCCAGCACCGCCGACACGACCAGCCCCACGACGATGGACCATTTAAGGATGAATTTTTGTTTGCGGCGATACGCCTGCCCGCCCTGGCCGGGCAGCAGGTAGAACCGCTCGGTCTCTTTGTTGCGCTTAAAACCAAACATATTTTTCCGACGGAATTTCTAACACAAATGTTTCCGGCAAACAAGCCGCGCGCTTGCGCTGAAATGTTTTGCCCGCTACCGTTTTGCCGCATGAATCTTGAAGACCATCTCGGCGACATCATCCGCAAGGCCCGCGCGATGACCAATGTTTCAACCGCCACCGCCGCCGGCGCCGCCGGAATTTCCGAGAGCGAACTGGCCGTGCTGGAAGCGTCCGGCAAATCCACCGGAAAAACCAATTTGACCGCGCTCGGAAAAACCATCGGCCTCGACCCGCAAAAACTCGAAGCCATCGCCAACGGCTGGCTGCCGTCGCCAAAAGATTTGAGCATCTGGCGCGAAATCCGCGTGATCGCCACCAGCGGCGAAGGCATTTCAGTCAATTGTTATCTCGTCTGGGACGAGGTCACGCGCGACGCCGCGCTCTTCGACACCGGCCTCGAGGCCAGGCCCGTTCTCGACATCATTGCCGCCGAACAGCTTCAGCTCCGGCACATTTTCATCACCCATTCGCATTGGGACCACGTCGAGGCGCTGCCCAAAATCCGCGCGGCGTGGCCGAAAGTGCGGATTCATTCCAGCTCGAAAAACGCGCCGGTGGACCAGCGCAACAAGACGGCGGAAATCGTCCATCTCGGCGGATTGCGCGTGACGCACCGCGAGACGCCCGGCCACGCGGAGGACGGCGTGACTTACATTGTCGGCAACTGGCAGGAAGACGCGCCGATCATCGCGTTCGGCGGCGATACGATTTTTGCCGGCTCGATGGGCAATGGCAATTGCGTGTGGGAGCTGGCGAAGCAAAAAATCCGCGAACAAATTTTATCGCTGCCGGCGGAAACCCTGCTCTGCCCCGGGCACGGCCCGCTGACAACCGTTGCGGAGGAAAAGGAACACAACCCGTTTTTTTTAAGCGCGCCGGCCGGTTGAATCAGTTGAAAAAGGTCGCGCGTTAAAAATTGGCGACCCCAACAAACGGCTCATCCAAAATTTTTGCCGCCTGGTTGCAGGCGCATTCCTGGGCGGAATTTACCGCCGCGCTGGTGCGCAATCTCGACTGGCCATTTTTCCGAATCCCGGAAATGGCCTGCGTCATCGCGCTGCCGCTCGTTTTCGCCGGCGTCATTTTTTTGGCCTCTGCCAGATGTCACAAATCGTCGTGGACAATCTTCTGGTTTCCACCCGCCAGATGAATCTGGTCGCCGAAGAGCGCGTGGCGAAATTTATGACCACTGGCGACGAACGTGATTTTTTTGAAAGTCCCACAGTTTGTTCCAACCCGGAGACGGCGTTGAGCGTGTTGAGCGACGCGAAACTGCAAACCGTCCTGCCCATTGCGTGCCTGCCGCCGGCGGCTGCTCACGCCAACGGTCGGCTCACGCCCGCCTCGCAATTTCTGCTGCGCCATTCCATCGCCATTTTATCGTGCGGCTTGATTCTGTTCACGGGTCTTTGCGGATTTGGCCTGGCACTCGGAAACATGGATTTAACCGTGAGAAATCCGGTGGTTATTTTAGCCCTGCTAGCCGGTTTGGTGGCGCTGGGTTTTGTCTGGTCGCAGCATTCCCTCACCCGCGATTCGGTGGAATACGCATTGCAAAAACAACTGGCCGCCGATTTCCGGGCCGACGGCAATTTCGGCCGCGCGGCCATCCATAAACAAAAGGCGGAGCAATTGAAACCGGCCCAATAATTTCCAAATTGCCCTTTTTCCCGCAGTTGTTAAACTTCCCGTCCGTTCCAAACGGTTTTTTATGCGACACACCATTTCAGTTTTGGTCGAGAACAAGTTCGGCGTGCTCACGCGCGTGGCCGGGCTGTTCAGCGGGCGCGGCTACAACATTGACACGCTCAACGTCGGCCCGACGCACGACCCGGAACTGTCGCGCATGACCATCGTCACGCACGGCGACGAGGCGACTCTGGAACAAATCGTCAAGCAGCTCAACAAACTGCCGGATGTCATCAAGGTGCAGGATTTGCGCGCCGGCGAGGCGGTAGACCGCGAACTCGTTCTCGTGAAGGTCGTGGTGGATTCCAAGTCGCGCGCCGAGGTGATGCAGATCACGGATATTTTCCGCGCCAAAATCGTGGACGTGCAGCCCAAGACCCTGACAATCGAAGTCACCGGCAGCGAGAACAAGGTGGAGAAATTTCTCGACCTGATGAGTTCCTTCGGCGTGCAGGAAATCACGCGCACCGGACAGGTCGCCCTGCCCAGGAAATAAAATTCGTGGCGTGCCTTCGCCGCCGAACAACGTTCAACCAAAAATCATCAACTAAATTTTATGTCCAAAGTCTATACCGACAAAGACGCCGATCTCGGCGTGTTGAAAAACAAAACGCTCGCAGTCCTCGGCTTCGGCTCGCAGGGCCACGCCCACGCGCTCAACCTCAAAGACAGCGGCCTCAAAGTCATCATCGGCCTTTACGAAGGCAGCAAGTCCATTCCCGTCGCAAAGGAAAAAGGTTTCAAGGTTGTCACCACCGCCGAGGCCGTGAAGCAGGCCGACGTCATCATGGTCGCGCTGCCCGACACCAAGCAGGCGAAATGCTACAAGAAAGACATCGAGCCGAATTTGACCGCCGGCAAGACGCTCGTGTTCTCGCACGGCTTCTCGATCCATTTCAAAACGATTGTTCCGCCGAAAAACGTGAACATCATCATGGTCGCGCCGAAAGGTCCCGGCCACACCGTCCGCCGCCAATACGTCGAAGGCAAAGGCGTGCCGAGCCTCATCGCCGTTTATCAAAACCCCGGCAAAGATGCGAAGAAAATCGCGCTCGCCTGGGCCAAGGGCATCGGCGGCACGCGCGCCGGCGTCATCGAAACGAATTTCAAGGAAGAGACCGAAACCGATTTGTTCGGCGAACAGACCGTGCTTTGCGGCGGCGCGAGCGCGCTCGTGCAGGCCGGATTTGAAACGCTCGTCGAAGCCGGCTACTCGCCCGAGATGGCTTACTTTGAATGCCTGCACGAACTCAAACTTATCGCCGATTTGATGAATGAATCCGGCATCAGCGGAATGCGTTTTTCAATTTCCGAAACCGCCAAGTGGGGCGACGTGAGCGTCGGTCCGAAGATCATTGACGCCAGCGTGAAGAAGCGCATGAAAGCCGCGCTTAAGGACATTCAATCCGGCAAGTTTGCCAAAAACTGGGTCAAGGAATACGAAGGCGGCTACAAGAAATACAATGCGCTGCTCAAAAAAGGCGAACAGCATCCGATCGAAAAGACCGGAGCCAAACTCCGTGCGCTCATGCCGTGGATGGGCAAGAAAAACATCAAAGGCGCGCAAGCAGCTTACTGATATTTACGATTTTTGATTTTCGATTAAAAACAAAAGCCGCTGGAGCAATCCAGCGGCTTTTTATTTCAGAATCTATGTTTCATCTGTGATGATCTGTGGCTAAAAATCAGCCGCCCAGCGAACTCGCGTCCGTCACGTCGCCTTTGTTGAAGTCCACATATTCCTCGGTCAAATCGGCGGCATACATCACCGCATTGGCTTTGCCGAGATTCAGGTTGATGTGCAGCTCAAATTCCTTCGGCGCGACGGCGGCGCACAATTCCTCGAAGGTCGCCCGCGTCGGCTGTCCGCGCCTCAAACTCCAAAGAATTTTGTTTGAGCAGTTCGCGGAATAGCCGATGTCAATTTTCCCCTCCACCACCGTCGCGGGCGAGTAGCCGATGGCGTCAATGATGCGGCCCCAGTTCGGATCGCCGCCGTGCCAGCTCGTTTTCACCAGTGCGCTGTTGGCCACCGCGCGCGCGGCGGCATCGGCGTCCTGAATGGTCTTCGCGCCCTTCACGCGCACGGTCACCACGCGGTGAACGCCCTCGCCGTCGCGGACAATCTTCTTCGCCAGTTCGAGGCAGACGTGATTTAACGCCGACTGAAAAGTTTTGAATTTTGAATTTTGAATTTTGAATTTTTCATTGCCGGCGAGTCCGTTCGCCAAAACCAAAACCGTGTCATTGGTGCTCATGTCGCCGTCCACAGTAATGCGGTTGAAACTGTTGGCGACGGCTTCGTTCAGCGCCGCCTGCAAAACTTTCATCGTCACCGCTGCGTCGGTGGTGAGGAAGCACAGCATGGTCGCGTGCAATCCACCGTGCGGCAGCGCCGCCGGCCGTGCGCCGGTCGCGCTCATGCCGGGCTGAATCATACCCGCGCCCTTGCACATGCCACCGATGCGAATCGTCTTGCCGCCAAGCTTGAATTCCACCGCGGCCTGCTTCGGTTTCGTGTCGCTCGTCATGATCGCCTCAACTGCGTTGGCGGCGTGCTCGGTGGTGGAACCCAGCAACGTCGCGGCTTCGATGATGCCGGCGCGGATATTGTCCATCGGCATCGTCACGCCAATGCGTCCGGTCGAACCGACGAGCGCCGAGCCTTTTGGCAGATTCAATGCGCGCTCGGTGAAGGAAACCATTTCGCGTGCATCGGCCAAACCTTGTTTGCCGGTGCAGGCATTGGCGTTGCCGGAATTCGCGACCACGACTTGCGCCGTGCCTTTTTTCATGCGCTCGACGCAAACTTTCACCGGCGCGGCGCAAATCTGATTGGTTGTGAACATGCCCGCAATGGTCGCCGGCGTTTCCGAAACGATCAGCGCAAGGTCGCGCTTCAAGCCCTTGTTGGAGCCTTTGCCGGTGCCGAGCTTTTTGATGTCGCAAAACACGCCGCTGGCGCGAAAACCGGTTGGCGCGACGATGGAGCCGGGAATTTCTTTGAATTGTTTTTCCATTTTCAAAAATTGAACAACAAAGGAACGAAGGAACAAAGTTTTTTTCTGCCTTCTTTGCTTTGTTTCTTTGTTGTTAGATTTTCACCGCCTCAATTTCCAGCCGCATCATGCGGACATGAATCTCGCCATCCGCGTTCGGCGGATGTTTGGCGAGGTAGCGTTGCGTGACGGCTTGAATAAATTCCTCGCGCAGATTTTCCGGCACGCGCTGGACGTAGGGAATCCATGTCGTGCGGAGCCAGGTCGCCAAGCCTTCCAAGCCGTCATAAACGGCATCTTTTGGTGCGAGCTGGAGATTTTGAATTTTGAAGCTGAATTTCGGCAGCCATTTCTCGTAGTCGGCCGGGCGGTAAAAAAAATACGGCATCGGCATTTTGCGGAAAAATTCGCGCCAGCGCTTCAGCCGCATCTCCGGCCGCAGCGCGAGAAAAACATCGTGCGCGTTGCCCTTTCCGCCACAAGAAACCACCAGCCGCCCCTCCGGCCTCAAAACCGAAGCGGTGCCACGTAGAATCGCCTGATGATCGTCCACCCAATGCAACGCGGCGTTGGAAAAGACGAGGTCGAACTTGCTTTTGAAACGGATTTGTCGCGCGTCGCAAACCTGAAATTTCAGATTTGCGATTATGGACGGCGGAAAAGTTTTGCGCGCAAAACCGATCATCTCCGGTGAGGCATCAATCCCGACAACCGCGCCGCGCGGAACGGTGCGGGCAAGTTCAGCGGTGATCTTGCCGTCGCCGCAGCCGACATCCAGAATGTGCTCGTCGCCGCGCGGCTTGAGCTTGGCGATGAGTTCACGCGCCCAGGCTTGCTGCACGAGCGAATTGGCGGCGTAATCCGCCGGATTCCATGCGTGGGGCGCGGCGGCGGATTTGTTTTTTTTGGAAAAGCCGGTGGCCGCCCCTGTCTTCAAGGATTTCATTTCAGAGAAACAATTTTGCCAGATTGAAATAAAACAGCAGCGCGACGATGTCAGCCAGCGCGAGCGTCAGCGGCCCGGCGGCAATTTTCGGATCGAGCTTGAGCGCGTGCAGTGCGGCGGGAACCGTCAAGCCTGCGAGGCACGACGTGCAGAGCGTCAGGAAAATGGTCGCGCCGATGACAACGCCGGCCATGTCCGGTCCGCGCCAGACGCAGGCGATGAGCGCCACGACGAGGCCGCACACCAGGCCGAGCAGCAGCGCGGTGCCGGCCTCGCGCCGCAACGCCCGCCAATACCAGCGCCGTGTCGGCTTCATCGCGCGCAATGCCTGGATCGTCACGGTCATGGACTGGATGCCGACACTTTCGTTCAGCCCCAGAATCATCGTGAGAAAAAATGCCAGGACCAGGCTTTTGGCGAGCGTGAATTCATACGCGCCGGCCAGCAACGCGCAGAACGTGCCGCTGATGAGCGTGGTGACGAGCCACGGAAACCGGATGCGGAACGCGCGCCACGGCGAGGCGTCGCGCACCTGCGACGCATGAAAACCGATGGACTCGAACACGTCATCAATCTGCTCGCGTTCGGACACGTCGAGCACTTCGTCGGTGAACAAGCCGACATCGGCCACGCCGACGACGCGGCGGTTTTTATCAATGATGGGAAAGGCGAAAAATTTGTGGATGGCGAAACATTCGCAGGTGTCCATCACGGTGGCGGTGTCGGGAATGGCCACGACATTGCGGATCATGATGTCTGACAATTTTCCGTCCAGCGGCGTGGTGAGCAACCGGCGGGTCGGCACCACGCCCACAAGCCGGGCGTTTTCGTCCACCACATAAAAATAAACGACGCGTTCGCCCACGCCCTGGCTGCGAATGGCGGCCAGCGCCTGTTCCACCGTCGCATCCTGCGCCAGCGTGGTGAAATCCTTCCGCGCGAACGGCAGCACCGGTTCTTCAAGATGCTCGGTCGTGGATTGGGACAGGGGCGGCAGCATTGTGACTTCAGACGAGGCTCGTCGTCTCCGGCCAGCCGCAAATCAAGTTCAGGCTTTGCACGGCCTGGCCGCTGGCACCTTTGACGATGTTGTCCTCGGCGCTCATCACGATGAGCCGGCCGGTGCGCGGGTCGAGCCGCCAGGCGATTTCGCAGACGTTGGTGCCGACGACGTTTTTTGTGTCGGGCAAAGCTTTGCCTTCGAGCAAACGCACGAACGGTTCGTTCGCGTAAGACTTGGCGTAACACGCGGAAATTTTTTCGCCGAGCGAAGTCATTTCCGCCGCCGTCGAAAAATGTTTTTCCGGCGCGAGGTAAAGCGTCGTCAAAATTCCCCGGTTCACCGGAATTAAATGCGGCGTGAATTGAATCATGACTTTTGTGCCCGCAGCCAGCGAAAGCTGTTCCTCGATCTCGGACAAATGCCGGTGCTTGGGCACGCCGTAGGGCCGCACGCTCTCGTTGCACTCGCAAAAAAGATAATCCACCTCGGCCTTGCGGCCCGCGCCGCTGACGCCGCTCAAGGAATCGGCGATGATGCCGGCGGATTTGACGAGCCCGGCTTTGAGCAGTGGAATCACCGGCAGCAAAATGCTGGTCGGATAACAACCGGGCGAGGCGATGAGCAACGATTTCTTGATCTCAGTCGCGATAAATTTCCGGCAAACCGTAAACGGCTTTTTTCAGCAGCTCCGGCGCGGGATGGTCGTGCGCGTAAAATTCCTTGTAAACCTCCGCGCTTTTCAACCGGAAATCGGCGCTCAAATCAATGACCACGCAGCCGGCGGCGATCAGCGGCACGGCGATATTCGGCGGCGACGCCGTGCGGCAGCGCGAGAAACACCACGTCGGCCAGCTTCGCCAGAACCTCGGCGTTCGGCTCGGTGAAACGGAGCAGTTTGGTTTTCGGGTGGCTGGCGAATTTTGGAAAAACCTGCGCCAGCGTCTGCCCGGCGTTCTGGCGCGAGGTGACGGCCACCAGTTCCGCATGCGGATGGTTCAAAAGCAATTTTACCAATTCCTCGCCGGAGTAACCCGACGCGCCGACGATGGCGACTTTCTTCGATTTCATTTCCACCTTTCTTTTACCGTATTAAATCGTTTCTCAAAACAAAAAACCCTGCCGGATTGATCCAGCAGGGTTTGAAAATTCCGAAACGATCAACGCTTCGAGAACTGGAAGCGCTTGCGCGCACCCGGCTGGCCGTATTTTTTGCGTTCGCGCATGCGCGAATCGCGCGTGAGCAACCCTTCCGCCTTCAGCGGCGGCCGCAGCGCGGCGTCAAACTTGATCAGCGCGCGGGCGATGCCGTGACGCACGGCGTCGGCCTGGCCGTTCGGCCCGCCGCCGGCGACGGTCACGCGCACGTCAAATTTTTCCAGCGCGCCTGCCACCGTCAGCGGCGACGTGGCGACAGAACGCTGCGTTTCCAGCGGGAAATAGTTGTCAAACGCCCGGCGGTTCACGGTGATTTTACCGGTGCCGGTGGCGAGGCGCACGCGGGCGACGGCGGTTTTGCGCCGGCCGGTGCCGAGAAATTCGTTGGTGGAGTTGGTGGCCATAAAAATTATTTGGCGGGCGCGAGCACGGCGGGCATTTGCGCGGCGTGATCGTGCTTCGGGCCTTTGAACACTTTCAGCTTGGTGAGCAACTGTGCGCCGAGCCGGTTCTTGGGGATCATGCCTTTGACGGCGTGGGTGATGAGAAATTCGGGCTGCTTGGCGCGCACCTGCTCGACGGTGGCGTATTTCTCGCCGCCCTTCCAGCCGGAGTAGCTCATGTATTCCTTGGCCTTTTCCTTCTTGCCGGTCAGCTTGACCTTCTCGGCGTTGATGACGACCACGAAGTCGCCGGCGTCGAGGTGCGGCGTGTAAACGGGCTTGTTCTTGCCGCGTAAAATATCCGAGACCTGCACGGCCAGCCGGCCAAGCACGGCGCCGTCGGCATCAATGACGTGCCATTTGCGCTGGTCCAAATTCACTTTAGGTAAATGCGTTTTCATTTCAAAGCCCAACAAAGGGACGCGGAATTTATCAGATGGACGGCTGAAGTCAACAGGTCATTTCAGCCATCTTGGTCTGGTTTTGGCTCCATGACCAAGCGCGCAAAATCCGCCCAAATAATGCGATGCCAAATTGCGGTGGAATTAAAAAAACCGGCGGCGGTTTTTCCGCGCCGCTAATAATCCGCCTTCATCATTACATTTACGAAGCTCATGCTGGCGGTTTGGCGAATCAAGTTCGCTCAACAAAAAATGGTGAACCTTTGCCAAATCTGGTGAAGTTTTCCGGCTTCATGACTGCCAGTCTAATATTGCGGTGAACAACAAACTATGAATACAGAAATTTCCTCCAACAAGCTCGAATCAGCCCATGACATCCTGCACGAACCGCGGCGCCGGCCGCTCACCCCGATTTTTGCGCCCAAGACCGTCGCGGTCGTCGGCGCGACGGATCGTGAACACAGCGTGGGCCGCACGGTGATGACCAATCTGATGGAAGGCGGCTTCCCCGGAAAAATTTACCCGGTCAATCCGGTCAAGCCGGCGGTTCTCGGCATCAAAGCTTATCCGAGCATCACGGCGTTGCCGGAAAGGCCGGACCTCGCCGTCATCATCACGCCGCCCAAAACCATTCCCGGCATCATCAAGGAATGCGCGCAGACCGGCGTTCCCGGCGCGATCATCATTTCCGCCGGCTTCAAGGAAATCGGCCCCGAAGGCGCGGAATTGGAGCGGCAGGTCAAGGTGGAGGCGGCGCGCGGCAACATGCGCATCGTCGGCCCGAACTGCCTGGGCGTGATGGTGCCGGGAAACAAATTCAACGCGACGTTCGCCGCCGACATGGCGCGGCCGGGCAGCGTCGGCTTCATCAGCCAGAGCGGCGCGCTCTGCACGGCGATTCTTGACTGGAGCTTGAAGGAAAATGTTGGGTTCAGCGCGTTCGTCTCGCTCGGCTCCATGCTCGATGTGAGCTGGGGCGATTTGATTTATCATCTCGGTTCCGATCCAAACACGAAAAGCATCGTCATTTACATGGAGACCATCGGCGACGCGCGGGCGTTTCTTTCCGCCGCGCGCGAAGTGGCGCTCACCAAGCCGATCATCATCATCAAGCCGGGTCGCACCGCTGCGGCGGCAAAGGCGGCGGCGTCGCACACCGGCTCGCTCACGGGCAGCGACGAAGTGTTGCAGGCGGCGTTCCAGCGCGTCGGCGTTTTGCGCGTGGACAGCATTTCCGAATTGTTCGACATGGCGGAAGTTCTCGCCAAGCAGCCGCGCCCGAAAGGGCCGAGGTTGACCATCGTGACCAATGCCGGCGGCCCGGCGGTGATCGCCACGGACATGCTCATCGGCAGCGGCGCGCAGCTCGCCGATCTGACGCCGGAGACGATGACGGCGCTGAACGCGCTTTTGCCGCCGACGTGGAGCCACAACAATCCGGTGGACATCATCGGCGACGCCGGCCCGGAACTTTACGCGAAGACCGTGGAAATCGCCGCGAAAGATCCGACCACCGACGGCCTGCTGGTCATTCTCACGCCGCAGGCGATGACGGATTCGACGGCGACGGCCGAGGCGTTGAAGGCGTATTCGCACATCGATGGCAAGCCGATTATCGCGAGCTGGATGGGCGTCGGCCAGGTGGAAGAGGGCGAAAACATTCTCAACGCGGCAAACATTCCGACCTTCAAATATCCCGACCGCGCGGCCCGGGCGTTTTATTACATGTGGCGTTACAGCGAGAATCTGCGCGCACTTTATGAGACGCCGGCCAGCTCGGATGAAAGCGGACGCGGCGAAATTGACCGCGCACAGGCGAAGAAAATTATTTCCGACGTGCGCAAAACCGGGCGCACAATCCTGACGGAGTTTGAATCCAAAAATTTGCTCGCGGCCTACGGCATCCCAACCGTCGAGACGCACATCGCGCTGACCGAAAATGAGGCGGTGAAACGGGCCGCTCATCTGGGATTTCCCGTCGTGCTGAAATTGTATTCCGAAACCATCACGCACAAAACCGATGTCGGCGGCGTGCAGTTGAATCTGCGCACGGCGGCGGCCGTCCGCCAGGCATGGAAGGCGATTGAATCGTCCGTCACCAAAAAAGTCGGCAAGGAACATTTCAATGGCGTCACCGTGCAGCCGATGATCAAGCTGGACGGTTATGAATTGATCGTCGGCAGCAGCGTGGATTCACAGTTCGGCCCTGTGCTGCTTTTCGGCACCGGCGGCCAGCTCGTGGAAGTGTTCAAGGACCGCGCGCTCGGTTTGCCGCCGCTCAACGCCACGCTTGCGCGCCGCATGATGGAGCGGACGAAAATTTACACAGCGCTGAAAGGCGTTCGTGGTCGCAAAGCCGCGAACCTCGCCGCGCTCGAACAATTGCTCGTGCGCTTCAGCCAGCTCGTCGTCGAGCAGCCATGGATTGCGGAAATTGACATCAATCCGCTGCTCGTTTCGGCCGACCGGATTCTGGCGCTCGACGGGCGCGTCGTGCTGCACAATCCCAAAACGCCGGAAGACAAACTGCCCAAGCCGGCCATCCGGCCTTATCCGGTGCAGTATGCCGCGTCGTGGAAATTGAAAAACAAGACCTCGGTCACCGTCCGGCCCATCAAGCCGGAAGACGAGCCGGCGATGGTGAAATTTCATGAGACGCTGTCCGCCGAAAGCGTCTATCACCGGTATTTTTCCGCGCTGAAACTGTCCCAGCGCGTCGCGCATGAACGGCTCACGCGTATTTGTTTCAACGATTACGACCGCGAAATCGCCCTCGTCGCCGAGGTGAAAATTGCGAAGAACGGCGAAGGCAAAAAAATCATCGGCGTCGGGCGCTTGAGCAAACTGCCGCAATTGAACGAGGGAGAATTCGCCGTGCTCGTCAGCGACCGCTGGCACCGGCAGGGTCTCGGCACCAAACTCCTCCGCCGCCTGATTGAAATCGGGCGGGTGGAAAAGCTCAGCAAAATTTCCGGCCAAGTGCTCGCCGAGAACCACGCCATGCATCACATCTGCGAAAAGTTGGGATTCAAAATCACCCATGATCCGGAAAGCAATTTTTACAACGCCAGTTACACCTATTAATTTACCATGAAAAAAAATCCTGTTTTCAAAACCATTGACGGCTGCGAGGCCGCCGCCTACGTCGCCTACCGCCTGAACGAGGCGATGGCGATTTATCCCATCACACCTTCCTCACCCATCGCCGAGTGGTGCGACCAGTGGGCGTCGGAAGGCAAAAAAAACATCTGGGACACCATCCCCGCCATTGTGGAAATGCAGAGCGAAGGCGGCGCGGTCGGTGCCGTCCACGGCATGCTCCAGACCGGCAGCATAAGCACGACGTTCACCGCGTCGCAAGGTTTGCTGCTGATGATCCCGAACATGTTCAAGTTCGCAGGCGAATTGCTGCCGACGGTTTTTCACGTCACGGCCCGGACCGTCGCCACGCACGCGCTTTCGATTTTCGGCGACCACGGCGACATCATGGCCTGCCGCTCGACCGGCTGGGCCATGCTCGGCGCGGCGTCCGTGCAGGAGACGATGGATTTCGCGCTCATCTCGCAAATTGCCTCGTGGCGTTCGCGGCTGCCGTTCATCCATTTCTTCGACGGCTTCCGCACGTCGCATGAAGTTTCCAAGATCGAGCTGATTGACGAGGCGGTGATGCGCGCGCTGATTGACGACAAGATCATCGCGGAAATCCGCGCCCGCGCCATGACGCCGGACAAACCGGTGCTGCGCGGCACGGCGCAAAATCCCGACGCGTTTTTCCAGGGCCGCGAAGCGGCGAACGGTTTTTATTCCGCCTGCCCCGACATTGTCCAGAAAGTCATGGACGAATTCGCCGCGCTGACCGGGCGCAAATATAATCTGTTCGACTACACCGGCGCGCCGGACGCGGAGCGCGTCATCGTGCTGATGGGTTCCGGCTGCGAAGCCGCGCACGAAACGGTGGAGCATCTTGTCGCACGAGGCGAAAAAATGGGCGTGCTGAAAGTGCGGCTGTATCGGCCGTTCGACGGCAAACGCTTCGTCGCGGCGCTGCCGAAGTCGGTGAAAAAAATCGCCGTGCTCGACCGCACGAAGGAACCGGGCGCGACGGGCGAGCCGCTTTACCAGGACGTCGTCACGGCGTTGATGGAAGAAACCGCCGCCGGCCGTTCGCATTTGAAAACAATGCCGCAGGTTTTCACCGGCCGCTACGGTTTGTCCTCAAAGGAATTCACGCCGGCGATGGTCAAAGCGGTGTTCGACAATCTTTCCGTCGTGCCGAAAAATCATTTCACCGTCGGCATCAACGACGACGTTTCGCACACCAGCCTGAAGTTTGACCCGGAGTTTTCCACGGAGCCGAAGAATGTCGTGCGCGCGCTTGTTTTACGGCCTCGGCGCGGACGGCACGGTGGGCGCGAACAAAAATTCCATCAAGATCATCGGCGAGGAGACGGACAATTACGCGCAGGGCTATTTCGTTTACGACTCGAAGAAATCCGGCTCGATGACGGTTTCGCACCTGCGCTTCGGGCCGCAGCCGATCCGCTCGACGTATCTGGTTTCCAGCGCGAACTTCATCGCGTGCCATCTGCCGGGATTCTTGGAGCGCTACGAAATGCTGCGCAGCCTGGTGCCCGGCGGAACTTTTCTGCTGAACACGCCGTTCGGCAAGGATGAAATCTGGTCGAAGCTGCCGACGCCGGTGCAGCAAAGTTTGCTGGCGAAGAAGGCGAAATTTTTCGTGATTGACGCCACCAAGGTCGCGCATGACAGCGGCATGGGCGGACGCATCAACACCGTCATGCAGGTCTGCTTCTTCGCGCTGTCCGGCGTGCTGCCGAAGGACGAGGCGATTGACGCCATCAAAAAATCCATCAAGAAAACCTACGGCAAAAAGGGCGAGGAAGTCGTCCAGAAAAACCTGCAGGCGGTGGACAATACGCTCGCGCACCTGCACGAGGTTTCGGTGGCGAATCTCAAGCTGAACGGCGCCGGCCCATTGTTGCCGCCGATTTCGACGGACGCGCCGGAGTTTGTGCGCAACGTCCTCGGCCAGCTCGCCGCCGGCTTTGGCGACGATTTGCCGGTGAGCGCGTTTCCGAACGACGGCTCGTTCCCGACCGGCACGGCGCAATATGAGAAGCGAAATCTGGCGCTGGAAATCCCAGTGTGGGACGAGAAGACGTGCATCCAATGTTTGAAGTGCGTGGCGATTTGTCCGCACGCCACCATCCGCGCAAAAGTTTATGACGCGGCGGAATCGAAGGACGCGCCGGCGACGTTCAAGGTCACCGACACGCGCGTGCCGGAATTCAAGGGCTTGAAATTCACGCTGCAAGTTGCGGCGGAGGACTGCACCGGCTGCGCCTTGTGTGTGGATGTTTGCCCGGCCAAGAACAAGACGGAGTCCAAGCTCAAGGCCATCAACATGCGGCCGCAGCCGCCGCTCCGCGCGGCGGAGCACGACAACTGGAATCATTTTTTGAGCCTGCCGGAATTTGACCGGCGGAAAATCAAGACGACCACGCTCCGGCAGCAGCAGATTTTGCAGCCGCTCTTTGAATTCAGCGGCGCGTGCGCCGGCTGCGGCGAGACGGCTTACATCAAGATGCTGTCGCAGTTGTTCGGCGACCGCGCGGTCATCGCCAACGCGACGGGCTGCTCCTCGATCTATGGCGGCAACCTGCCGACGACGCCTTACACCAAGAACAAGTGCGGCCGCGGTCCGACGTGGTGCAATTCACTGTTCGAGGACAACGCGGAATTCGGTCTCGGTTTCCGGGTCTCGATTGACAAGCAGAAGGAATTCGCCGAGGAACTGCTGAAGAAAATTTCCACCAAGGTTGGTGATGAACTGGCGATTCCCATTCTCACCGCCGATCAAAGCGACGAGGCCGGAATTTACGACCAGCGTGAACGCGTCGCGGCTTTGAAACTGAAATTGCAGAAGCTGGATTCGCCGGAAGCGAAGCTGCTGCTGCCGCTGGCCGACCAGCTCGTGAAAAAGAGTGTGTGGATTCTCGGCGGTGACGGCTGGGCTTACGACATCGGCTACGGCGGATTGGATCACGTCCTCGCCAGCGGCCGCAAAATCAATGTGCTGGTGATGGACACGGAAGTTTATTCCAACACCGGCGGCCAGATGAGCAAATCCACGCCGCGCGGGGCGGTCGCGAAATTCGCCGCCGGCGGCAAACCGGCGGGCAAGAAAGATCTCGGGCTCATCGCGATGAGCTACGGCAACATTTACGTCGCCAGCGTGGCGATGGGCGCGAAGGACGAACACACCCTCAAGGCGTTTGTCGAGGCGGAATCATTTCCCGGCCCGTCGCTTATCATTGCCTACAGCCATTGCATCGCGCACGGCATCGCGATTGACACGGGCATCGGCGCGCGGCAGCAGAAGCTCGCGGTCGAGTCCGGCCAGTGGCTGCTCTACCGCTACGACCCGCGCCGGGCGGAACGCGGCGAGAATCCGTTGCAGATTGATTCTAGCGCGGCGAAATCGCAGGTGAAGGATTTCATGCTGACGGAAAACCGGTTCAAGATGCTCACCAAGAGCAAGCCGGACGATGCGAAAAAATTCTTCGCGCAATCCCAGGTGGACGCCGACCGCCGCTGGAAGTTCTATCAATTCATGGCCGCGCGCGACACGAAGGTGGAAAACGCCCCGGCTCCCGCAGCCAAACCGGCCACCGCGGTGGACGCCTAAATTAAAAATTGAACCGGAGAATATAATATGGATCTGACCACAAATTATCTCGGATTGAAACTGCGGTCGCCGCTGGTGATTTCCGCGTCGCCGCTGTCGGAGGACATTGACAACCTCAAGCGCATGGAAGACGCCGGCGCGTCGGCCATCGTTCTTGTATTCGCTGTTCGAGGAACAATTGCGTCAGGACCGGCTGGAACTGAACCAAAGGCTTGAGTAGGGCACGGACAGTTTTGCCGAGGCGCTGACGTATTTTCCCGACGCCGATGAATACCGCCTCGGCCCGGAGGAATATCTCAAGCACATCGCCGCCGCGAAAAAATCCACGCGCATTCCCATCATCGCCAGCCTGAACGGCTCGTCCGTCGGCGGCTGGACGGAATACGCCAAAAAAATCCAGCAGGCCGGCGCGGACGCGCTGGAGCTGAACATTTATTACATCCCGACGGACATGGATTTGTCCGGCGAAGCGGTCGAGGAGAATTACATCAACATTTTGAAGGCGGTGAAATCCGAGGTGACCATTCCGGTGGCGGTGAAATTGAGCCCGTTCTTTAGCAACTTCGCCAACATGGCCAAGCGCCTGGACCAGGCCGGCGCGAACGGGCTGGTGCTGTTCAACCGGTTTTACCAGCCGGACATCGAGCTGGAATCGCTCGAAGTGAAGCCGAACATTCTGTTGAGCACGCCGATGGCGATGCGCCTGCCGCTGCGCTGGATCGCCCTGCTCCACGGCAAATTGAAGGCCAGCCTGGCGGCGACCAGCGGCATCCACCGCGCCGCCGACGCGCTGAAAATGCTCCTGGTCGGCGCGGATGTCACGATGCTCTGCTCGACCATCATCCGCCACGGCATCCCGCAGATCGCCATGATCGAACGCGACCTGGTGGACTGGCTGGAAGAGCACGAATACGAATCGGTCAGCCAGTTGAAGGGCAGCCTGAGCCAGAAAAACTGCGCGGAACCGGCGGCGTTCGAGCGCGCCCAATACATGAAGGCGCTGACCGGCTATTCGCTGACACAGACATGATTTTGAGATATGAAAAGCAACCGCTTTTTCCCGAAGACCGACGCCGTCGGTGTCACCGCCCAACCTGACCGCACCGCGTGGCTCAAGGGCGGCGACCATCGCTGCGTGATGCCGCCGCGCAGGCCGATTGGCAAAGCCTGGCGCATTGTCCTCCTTGGCGCGCCGGGCGTCGGCAAAGGCACCCAGGCCGAAATGCTTTGCGAACGCCTCGGCACCTGCCACCTCTCGACCGGCGATGTTTTCCGCGCCGCCAAAAGTTGCGGCGCAACCGACCTCTCGCCCGCCATGGCAAGCGCGCTCGTTTTTATGAAGCGCGGCGACCTCGTGCCCGATGACACCGTCCTCGACATGGTGGGTGAACGGCTGCGCTGCCTGAATTGCTCCGGCGGATTTCTCTTGGACGGCTTTCCCCGGACGGTGGCGCAGGCGAAGGCGCTGGAAAAATTATTGGAAAGCCAGGACATCAAGCTCACGGCCGTCTTTGATTACGAACTGCCCATCGAACAGATTGTTGCCCGCCTTTCCGGACGGCGCACCTGCGCCAAATGCAAGGCTGTTTATCACGTCACCACCCGTCCGCCGCAGGTCGCCGGCATTTGCGACCAGTGTGGCGGGGAATTGATCCAGCGCGAGGACGACCGGCCTGAATCAGTGAAGGTGCGGATGGAAGCCTATCAACATTCCACGAAGCCGCTGATTGATTTCTACCAGCAGCGCGGCCTGCTCGTCACCATTTCCGCCGCCGGCTCGCCCGAAGAAATCTACAAACGCACCCGGCTCAACGCGCTGGCGCGCGATTAGCAAATCCGCGGCAACTGCTCGCCGCTGGCCATGTCGAGAATCCGGCTCGCGCCGATCGCGCTCTTGAGCGTCACCAGCGGCGCGGATTTTTCCACGACGAAACCGATGAGCGCCGCCTCGGTGGAAATCCCGGCTGCGCGCAAAATTTGCAAAGCGCAAACCGCATCTTTCGCCGCGACAAACGCGACGAACCTCCCCTCGTTCGCCACCTGCAGCGGATCGAGTCCCAGCAGTTCGCACGCGGCGTGAACATCTTCGCGCACGGGAATTGATTTTTCTTCAACCGCGATTTTAACGCCCGCAGCTTCGGCGATTTCATTCAATGCGCTCGCCAGCCCGCCGCGCGTCAGGTCGCGCAGGCAGTGGATTTCAATTCCCGCTTTTATCAGTTCCAAAACCACGCCGTGAACCGGCGCGGAATCGCTTTCGATCGCACTTTCAAACTGCAAACCTTCGCGCACGGCCATGATCGCCATGCCATGCCGGCCCAGATCGCCGCTGACAATCACCGCGTCGCCGGGTTGGACATTTTGCGGCACGATATTCAGCGAATGTTCAATCACACCGATGCCCGCCGTGTTGATGAACAAGCCGTCGCCTTTGCCTTTGTCCACCACCTTCGTGTCGCCGGTGATGATTTGCACGCCGCATCTTTTCGCAGCGTCGCGCATCGAACAAACCACGCGCCACAAGGTTTCCATCGGCAAACCCTCCTCGATGATGAACGCGCTCGTCAAATAAAGCGGCCGCGCGCCGCTCATCGCCAGATCATTCACCGTGCCGTGAACCGCCATCGAACCGATGTCGCCGCCGGGGAAAAAAATCGGCCGCACGACGTAGGAATCCGTTGTCATGGCGAGTTTGCGCGAAGGAACTTCAAATGCCGCCGAGTCGTGGCGCGCGTCGAGAATCGGATTGCTGAATGCCTTGCCGAAAACATTTTCGAGCAACTGGTGCATCAGCTTGCCGCCGCCGCCGTGCGCCATCAGGACGTGCGGATATTGGGAAATGGGAATCGGGCAAGTCGCGCTGAAATCTGGCGTTTTCATTTTACCGGTGCCATTTCGTTTGCCCCATGCCGCCGGTAGCGGTAATACGCCGCGCACGCGCCTTCGCTCGAAACCATCGTCGCGCCGAACGGATGTTCCGGCGTGCAGCGCGTGCCGAACGCCGGGCATTCGTGCGGCTTTTTCAGTCCCTGCAAAATCAATCCGGAAATGCATTCGGCCGGTTCCTCGACGCGATGTTCCGTAAGCTTGAATTTTCTTGCGGCATCGAATGCCGCAAAATTTTCACCCAAGCCCAAGCCGCTTTGCGGAATTTCGCCGATGCCGCGCCATTTGCGCGGAACGATCTTGAAAACTTTTTTGATCAAATCCTGCGCCGGCTGGTTGCCTTCGCGGCGTGACGGCGCGCGCGTATTGATTTTCCACTTCCGCGCGGCCGGATTCCAGTTGCTGCACCGTCATCAAAACGCCGTGCAAAATGTCCAGCGGCTCGAAACCGGTGACGACAATCGGCACGCGGATATTTTTTCGCCAGCGGAAAATATTCCTCGTAGCCCATCACCGTGCAGACGTGGCCGGCGGCCAGAAACGCCTGCACGCGGCAGTTGGGCGACGACATCAGCGCCTCAATCGCCGGCGGCACGAGAACGTGCGAAATGAGCAGCGAGAAGTTTTTCAATCCTTTTTGCGCCGCTTGAAAAACAGCCATCGCCGTCGCGGGCGCGGTGGTTTCAAAACCGACGCCGAAGAAAACCACCGCGCGCGCCGGATTTTCCTCCGCAATTTTCACCGCGTCGAGCGGCGAGTAAACGATGCGCACATCGCCGCCATTTGCTTTCACCGAAAGCAAATCCGTCCTGCTGCCCGGCACGCGCAGCATGTCGCCGAATGACGTGAAAATGACTTCTGGTCGCGCGGCAATTTCCAGCGCCTGGTCAATGACTTCCAGCGGCGTCACGCACACCGGACAGCCTGGCCCGTGAATCAGTTCGATTTGTTCCGGCAGCAATTCATCAATGCCGAATTTCACAATTGCATGCGTCTGGCCGCCGCAGACTTCCATGATTTTCCACGGCTTCGTGGTCACGCGATGGATTTCCGCCGCCAGCTTTTGCGCGAGGTCGCCGTCGCGATATTCGTCGAGAAACTTCACGTTTTGCCTTCCTGCAATTCGCCCAGTTCGTCCATCTGCTTCAGATATTCAAAAACTTTTTGCGCCTCGACCTCGTCCACCTTGCTCAAGGCGAAACCGACATGCACGATGACATAGTCGCCGACGACCACCTCCGGCACATACGCGAGGCTCGCCTGCTTGACGATGCCGGAGAAATCAATCCGGCCCATGCGCGTCAGCGGATCGTCGCCGCTGATGCTCAAAACTTTTCCAGGAATGGCCAGACACATGATTTATTTCAAGTTGAGATTGTTTCGCACCGCAAAAATTTGTCCCAGCGCGATGCCGCCGTCATTTGCCGGCACGCGTTGGTGCCAATATGGCTGGAAATTTTCCGCGCGCAACTTCGTTACGGTGCGTTCGGTCAAATAGCGGTTTTGAAAGCAGCCGCCGCTCAACACCACGCGCGTCAACCCAATTTTTCTGGCGACGGCAACCACGGCTTCGGCGAGGGTGTTGTGAAACTTCGCGGAAATTTCCGCCACGGAAACGCCGGCGCGCACGTCGGTCAAAATGGAATGAATCATCAGCGACCAGTCCAAAATGAGCGCCGGACGGGCGGGGATGAGCGGCAGGTCGTAGTGCGTCTCCGTCACCACGCCGTCGAGCGCAAATTCCAGTTCCATCGCCGGCTGGCCTTCAAACCGCATTTGTTGCCGGAGATTGACCAGCGACGCGACCGCGTCAAACAAACGTCCGACGCTGGAGGTCAATGGCGAGTTAAACCGGCGTTGCAACATGCCGCGCAAGGTGATCATCTCCACCGGCGGCATTTCGCGGAGCGGTGGCAGATGGTTCATTTCAAAAGCCGCTTCGCCATAAGACTCATAAAGCAAACCCAGCGCGGCTCGGCGCGGCTCCTTCACCGCCTTGTCGCCGCCGGGCAGCCGGAACGGACGCAAATGCGCGACGCGCTCGACGTTTTCCCTGGTGACAAGAAAAAATTCGCCGCCCCAGACCGTGGCGTCCGTGCCGTAACCCGTGCCGTCCCACGCGACGCCGAGCGCGGGCAGCCCGACCTCATTTTCCGCAATGCACGACAAAACGTGCGCGACGTGATGTTGGACGCCAAAATTCTTTTTCCCGCTTTTTTCGGCAAACCGGGTGGACAGATAATCCGGGTGCAAATCGGACGCGATGATTTCGGGTTCCGCGCCGAAAAGCCTGGGCAGGTCCCGGGTGGCGCGGCGGAAAGCGGCATGCGCCGGCTCGGTTTCCAAATCGCCGATGTGCTGGCTGATGAAAACGTTTTCGCCGACGGCGAGCGCCACGGAATTTTTCAAGTGCGCGCCGACAGCCAGAACGGTTTTGGATGTTAGGTTTTGGATTTTGGACTGGCTTGCTGCCGCGCCCGCTTTTGCAATCCGCAATTGAACCGGCAGCGGCGCGTAACCGCGGGCGCGGCGCAGGATCATTTCACGGTCCAGCATCACGCGGACAATGGAATCGTCCACGTGCCGGACGATCGGGCGGTTGTGAACCAGGAAACAATCGGCGATGCCGCACAGCCGTTCGAGCGCCTCCGATTCATCCGTGCAAACCGGCTCGTCGCTCAAATTGCCGCTCGTGGCGATGACGGGAAATTTCAATTCCGCCATCAGCAAATGATGCAGCGGATTGGACGGCAGCATCACGCCGAGGCTGGGATTGCGCGGCGCGGTGCTTTCGGCAATTTGAAATTGCAAATTTGAAATTTGAGGTTCGCGCCGGCGGCGCAGCAAAACGATCGGTGCTTCCGGCGAGCGGAGCAGCCGTTCTTCCAGCGGTGAAACCTCGCAAATCATCTGCGCGCTTTCCAGCGACGGGAACATCAGCGCAAACGGTTTTTCCTCCCGGTGCTTCCGTTCGCGCAAACGCCGGACGGCGTTTTCATCGCGCGCATCCGCCAGCAGATGAAATCCGCCGATGCCCTTGGCCGCGACAATCTTTCCGTGGCGAATCGCGTTGGCGGCGGCGAGCAATGCTTTGTTGCCGCCGAAAATGGCTTCGCCGGCGGCGTCCCAAAATTCCAGACGCGGGCCGCAAGCCGGACACGCGTTAGGCTGCGCGTGAAACCGGCGGTCTTGCGGGCTGTCATATTCCGCCTGGCACGCCGGGCACATCGCGAATTTTTTCATCGTGGTGTTCGCGCGGTCGTAGGGCAGCGCCTCGATGAGGCTGAAGCGCGGGCCGCAGTTCGTGCAGTTCGTGAACGGATAACGAAACCGCCGGTTTTCCGGATCGAAAATTTCCCGCAAACAATCAGGGCAGGTGGCGAGGTCCGGCAGGACCAGCGCGGTTTTTGTCGCCGCCGGTTTCGCTGGCGCGGATTTCAAATTTGTCGAAGCCCGACCGCGTCCAGCCAGGTCGTCTCCATGCTTTGGATGAAACTGCGCGGCGGCTTTTCGGCTTCCAGCCGGCGCAAAAATTGTTCGAGCGTGGGGCGCGGGCTTTCGGCCTCGACGAAGACGCCCTGCGGCGAATTGTTGACCCAGCCGGTCACCGCCAGTTCGGTGGCGAGCCGGTGGACAAACGGGCGGAAGCCCACGCCCTGCACCGCGCCGCGCAGGGCGAGTTTCACGCGCACGCGCGGGAGAGGCTGTGGCTGGTTCTTCATAAGCTGTTCCGTGTCCGAACCTTGGTCGACATCATATTTTCGGACAATTTCTCCGGCACAACTTATCTTCTTTTGCCCAAATGCAACCGGAATTTGTCAAATGTCCGGAATGATTTGATTTTCCCACGCCGACGGTTCACGTTGATGGTGCGTCAATGCACGAACTTTCCATCATGACCGAGGCGCTGCGGATGGCGATTGACGCAGCGGAATCCGCCGGCGCGAGCCGGGTGCTGAAATTGCGCCTGCGCATCGGCAGCTTGAGCGGCGTCGTGCCGGACGCCATGGAGTTCGCGTTCGACGTGGTCTGCCACGACACGATGGCGGAAGGCGCGAGCCTGGAAATCGAGCGGGTGCCGGCGGCGTGCTGGTGCGCGACCTGCCGGGCGGAATTTGAATGCGCGGATTTTTTTAACGAGTGTCCCCGTTGCCACAACGTAAGCGGCGAGTTGCGGCGCGGGCGGGAACTGGAAATCGCCGCCGTGGAAACGTCATAATTTTATGTGCAAAGAATGCGGCTGCGGCAGCGGCGGTGGCGACGTGAAAATCGGCGCGCATCCGCACGAACACGAACACCCTCACGACCATGACCACGATCACGGTCATGCTCACCGCCATGCGCACGGCATCAAAACTTTGGACCTCAACCGATCGCTGATGGAGAAGAACGAGCGGCTCGCCGAGCGCAACCGGGGATTTTTCCGCGCCAAAAAACTGCTCGTGCTGAATGTCGTTTCCTCGCCCGGCTCCGGCAAGACCACGTTCATCCGCGAAACCGCCGCCCGGCTTGGCGCGCAATTGCGCGTGGGCGTCATCGTCGGCGACCTCGCCACGGACAACGACGCCGCGCGGCTGCGCTCCGCCGGCATTCCCGTCGTGCAAATCACCACCGGCACGGTTTGCCATCTGGACGCGGACATGGTTTCCAAGGCGGCGGCGCAGCTTGACCTCGACAAACTTGATGTGCTGGTCATTGAAAATGTGGGCAACCTCGTCTGCCCGGCGGATTACGATTTGGGCGAGGATTTGCGCGTGGTGCTGCTCTCCGTCACCGAGGGCGAAGACAAGCCGCTGAAATATCCGCCGATGTTTCATTCGGCCCAAGTCGCGATTATCACCAAGAGCGACATGGCGTCCGCCGCCGGTTTCAACCGTGATCTGGCGCTCGTCAATCTGCATCGCGTGAGTCATCACGCGCAGATTTTTGAACTTTCGGCGAAGACCGGCGAGGGCATGAAGGCGTGGCTGGATTTTCTGGTGCAGCAGAAGACGGCGGTTTAAGGGCAATTTTCAGTTTTTTTCCCCGCCGGCCAGAATCGTCTGGAAATGCGGCGGCTGTTCCTCGGCGGCCACGATGCTGATTTCAATTTTCCTGAACCCGGCTTCTTCCAGCCAGCGGTGCAAATCGCTTTCGGCGAAACCCGGCCAGCGGTCGCCGTAAAGTTCACGCGACTTCTCGAAATGATGCTTGAGCAGATCGAGAATCAAAATCTGTCCGCCCGGCTTCAAAATTTTGTGCGCGGCGGCCAGGGCCGCCGCCGGATTTTCCGCGTGATGCAATGCCTGGCTCAAAATTACCAGATCCACGCTGTTGGCTTCAATCGGCGGATTCTGCAAATCGCCCTGGCGGAACTCCAGATTCTTCAAGTCGATTTTTTTTTGCCTTGGCCGCGCCGAAGGCGACGATTTTTTCCGAGTTGTCCACGGCGATGACCTTTTTGCAGCGGCGCGCGAGCAGTTCGCTCAACAAGCCTTCACCCGCGCCCAGATCCGCGACGACCAGCGGCGGCAGAATCCGCAGCAGCAGTTGTCCAAACGCCTGCCACGAGCGGCCCGGGCCGTAAACGCGGTCAAAGCGCCCGGCGACTTGGTTGAAGAAAACCTGCGCCTGCTCTTTGCGGCGGGCGAGCACGCGCTTCAAATTGATCTGGTCGCCGCCGTGTTCGGCCAGCTCCTTCGCGCCGCGGATGGCGAGCTGGATGAATTCGCTGGCGACGGAATCGGCCTGCGGGTTGAGCTTGTAAAATGTGCGCTTGCCCTCGCGCCGCGATTTCACGAGCGCGCAGTCCGCGAGCAGGCCCAGGTGCGTGGAAATGCGCGACTGGCCGAGCCGCGTGACTTCCTGCAGCTCGTTGACGGAAAGCTCGTCCTTTTCCAGCAGCGCGACGATGCGCAGCCGGGTCGGGTCGGACAGCGCCCGCAAAGATTTCAAGGTGGAGGTCATGTCGTCATGCCGCGTCAAAATTATTTTCCAAAACTATTTGACGCCGTTGAAATATGTTATATCATCAAATCTTGATACGTCAATATGTTGTTGGCGAGAAACTGAAAATAAATTCCATGAGCAAAAACTTTATCTTTTCCTCAGAGTCCGTCGGTGAAGGCCATCCGGACAAAGTCTGCGACACCATTTCCGACGCCGTGCTGGATGCCTGCCTCGCGCAGGACAAGTTCAGCCGCGTCGCCTGTGAAACCTACGCCAAGTCGAACCTCGTCGTCGTCGGCGGCGAAATCACGACGAAGGCCAGGCTCGATTTCAACCAGATCGCCCGCGACGCCATCCGCGAAATCGGCTACACGCATGACGACGATGTTTTTCACGCGGACAAGGTTTTGATCATGAACGCCATCACGTCGCAGTCGCCGGACATCGCGCAGGGCGTGGACGCGAAGGCCGCCGAAGGCAAGGACACCGCCGAGCAGGGCGCCGGCGATCAGGGCTTGATGTTCGGTTACGCGTGCAATGAAACGCCGGAGCTGATGCCGGCGCCGATCATGTTCGCGCACCAGCTTGGCGCGGAGCTTACGCGCATCCGCAAGACCGGCAAGGTTGCGTGGCTCCGGCCCGACGCGAAGAGCCAGGTCTCCGTGCAATATGTCAACGACCAGCCGGTGGCGATCACCAACGTCGTCATCTCCACGCAGCACAGCGACGATGTGAAACACAAGACGATCAAGGATTTTTGCATCGAGAACATCGTCAAGAAAGTTTTGCCGAAGCATCTGCTCACGAAGAAGACGCAGTTTCTCATCAACCCTACCGGCCGCTTCGTCGTCGGCGGGCCGCAGGGCGACACCGGTTTGACCGGGCGCAAGATCATCGTGGACAGCTACGGTGGCATGGGGCGTCACGGCGGCGGCGCATTCTCCGGCAAGGATCCGAGCAAGGTGGATCGCAGCGCGGCTTACATGGGCCGCTGGGTCGCGAAGAACATCGTCGCGGCCGGCATCGCCACCAGCGCGGAAATCCAGTTCGCCTACGCCATCGGCTATCCCGAACCCGTCAGCGTCTGCGTCAACACGTTTGGCACGGCGACGAACGGCATCACCGACGAACAAATTGAAAAGGCCGTGCGCGCCGTTTTCAGCTTCAAGCCCGCGAACATCATCAAGCAACTGAACCTGCTCCGGCCGATTTACGGCAAGACCACCAACTACGGCCACTTCGGCAAAACCGACAAAGACCTCACCTGGGAAGCGACGGACAAGGTCGCCGCGCTGAAAAAAGCGATTTAACCACCAACGAATATAATTATGGCAACCATCAAACTTTCTCCATCCCGCCGCACCGTTCTGAAATCAAATGGCAACGGCAAAGCCAGCACCGCGCTCGCTGAAGTCAGTGCGACCTTCGCCCAATACGCCGCGCAGACGCCGGCGGGCAAGGAATTCATCGTCCGCGATTTCTCGCTTGCCGAATGGGGTCGCAAGGAAATCGCCATCGCCGAGCACGAAATGCCCGGCTTGATGTCCGTGCGCCAGAAATATGCGAAATCAAAACCGCTCAAGGGAGTGCGCATCACCGGCTCGTTGCACATGACGATCCAGACCGCCGTGCTCATCGAGACGCTCGTCGCTCTCGGCGCGAATGTGCGCTGGGCGAGCTGCAACATTTTCTCCACGCAAGACCACGCGGCCTCCGCCATCGCGGCGACGGGCACGCCTGTTTTTGCGTGGAAGGGTGAGACGCTCGAAGAATATTGGGAGCTGACGCTCAAAGCGATTTTGTTCCCCGGCGATTTCGGTCCGCAGCTCGTCGTGGACGACGGCGGCGACGTGACGCTGCTCATTCACAAAGGCTACGAACTGGAAAATGGTTCCAAGTGGGCCTACGAATCCAAGGGCGACAGTCACGAAGTTTCTGTTGTGAAAGCGCTCCTGCGCCGCCTCGCGAAAGAAAAGCCCGGCCTTTGGACGAAGATCGTCAAGGATTGGCGCGGCGTTTCCGAAGAAACGACCACCGGCGTGCATCGTCTCTATCAGATGAAGGACGCAGGCAAATTGCTTGTGCCCGCCATCAACGTGAACGACTCCGTCACCAAATCGAAGTTCGACAATCTCTACGGCTGCCGCGAATCACTCGCGGACGGCATCAAACGCGCCACCGACGTCATGCTCGCCGGCAAAGTCGCCGTCGTCTGCGGTTACGGCGATGTCGGCAAAGGATGCGCGCATTCGCTCCGCGCTTATGGCTCACGCGTGGTCGTCACGGAAATCGATCCGATCAACGCGTTGCAAGCGGCGATGGAAGGTTTCGAAGTCAACACCGTCGAAAGCACGTTGGGCGTTGGCGACATCTACGTCACGACCACCGGCAATTGCGACATCATCACCGCCGCGCACATGCTCGCGATGAAGGATCAGGCCATCGTCTGCAACATCGGTCACTTCGACAACGAGATCCAAGTGGACGCGTTGAAAAAGGTCAAAGGCGTGCGCATTGAGAACATCAAGCCGCAATACGACCGCTACCATTTGCCCGGCAACAAGAGCATTTACATGCTCGCCGAAGGCCGCCTCGTGAATCTCGGCTGCGCCACCGGCCATCCGAGTTTCGTGATGAGCAACTCGTTCACGAACCAGACGCTCGCGCAGATTGATCTCTGGGCGAACAAGGACAAATACGAGAAATCAGTTTATCGCCTCTCCAAAAAGCTGGACGAAGAAGTCGCCCGCCTGCACCTGGAAAAAATCGGCGTGGTGCTGACCAAGCTGACCAAGGCGCAGGCCGAATACCTCAACGTGCCGGTGGACGGCCCGTATAAGCCGGAACACTACCGCTACTAAATTGTACAAACTTCGAATTACGAACAAGGCGGACGGAGAAATCCGTTCGCCTTTCCGTTTTGTGGATTTAATCCATCTCGCCGCCGTCTGTTCGCAAAACCTGGCAGCTCAAACCTCTTTCAGCGCGCGGTTCATGCGTTCGATGGCTTCGTCAATCTGCCCCCGGCTGGTGAAACCGATGACGACGGCGTCAATGTCCCGGCAGCCCATCGCGAAGCGGATGGATTTCTCGCGGTCCTCGGCGTTGACGAACTGGCCGTTGCCGATGATTTTCATGCCGATGACGCCCCGGCCCTTGGCGTGCATCGTTTTGATTTCAGTCATCACCGGCGCCACGTCGTGCGTCGGATCGTCGTTGTTCCAGACCTCTTCCGCCTCGCCGTCCATGCGTTTGCCCTGCGGATTCACGCGCACCAGATGCACCTCCGTCCAGTCGGACGCGGTCGCGGCGCGCAACGCCGGCAGGCTGTGGCACGACACGCCCTTGGCCAGGATCCATTTCCGGTCCTTCGCCTCGTTGAAACCGTCCATGACGCGTTTCCAGTCGTCGGTCCATTGATTTTCCACCATGCAATGAATCAACATGCTGTCCACATAGTCGGTGTCAAAAACTTTGCGGTGATGATCAATGGCGGCGAGGACGTCGCCGGGCTTGCCTCCGACCTTGGACTGGATGAAAAGTTTTTCGCGCGGCAATCCCTTGATGGCGTCGCCGATCCATCCGAACGTCGCGTAAGCCTGCGCCGTGTCAAAATAGGTGACGCCCTGGTCGTAGGCGTAATGGATGAGATTGGTAAAGTCATCCTTGCCGAGCGCGGTTTGCTGATGGCCGTTGTTGCTGCCGGTGCCGAAACCGAGGCGGCTGAGCTTGAGTCCGGTCCGGCCCAGCGCGACTTGATCCACGGCGGTGCGTGCGGTTGCCGGCGCGGCCGCCGCGGCGGATTGGGCCAGCGACCACGGCGAGAGCAGCGCGGCCCCGGCGATGGCGGAGGTTTGGATGAATTGTCGGCGGCTGACTCCGTTGCGACGCGATTTTTTCACGGCTTAATCCTTTCGTTCAAGTGAAGCGGATCCCGCCGCGTGCTTCGGCGAGAGCCGGCACAGTCGTTTTGTAACGCGCGGAATTGCGGCATGAATTTACAGATAACACGGCCCGGCCAAACCGCAATCGCAAGTTTTCACCTTAATCTGCGAAACGCGTGCAGACAAAAGTGCGAACAGCCAGTTGTCCGTCGTCCGCTTTTTTCAATGTTCACATACATATTTTCAATCATCGTCAAATCGCGATTTGTGGGACAATCTTGCGAATGGTTCAAGTGCCAGACAATTCAAAATCCGGGTTCTTCCGCAGCTTTTACCGGGTGCTGGCGGCATGTCTGATTATTTATGTGGCAGCCTGCCTCGGCTGCGCTTCATACCAGCGCAAGCTGATTTATTTTCCGCCGCATTACACGGCCGCACAAGTGGACGAAGCGGCCAGGTTTGCCAGGCTTGAACGCTGGAACAATCCAGCCGGCCAGGCCGTCGGCATGAAGCGGCTGTCTCCGAAGCAACCTGCCGCCGGACAGGTGCTGATTGCGTATGGCAACGGCAGTTGGACGGTTGGCTGCGCTCATTATGCGGACGATATTCAAAGCCTCGCCGCGTTCGATGTGTTCATTCTGGAGTATCCCGGCTATGCGGACCGTGCCGGTTCGCCCAGCCAGAAAAGTATTTTTCGCGCGGCAGACGAGGCGCTGCAATTGCTGGACACGAACAAGCCGGTTTATCTTCTGGGTGAATCGCTCGGCAGCGGTGTTGCCGCATATCTGGCGGGAACGCATCCCGACCGGATTGCCGGCTTAATCCTGCTTTCACCATACAACCGGCTGACGAGCGTCGCGCAGGAACACATGCCGCTTTTGCCGGTGTGGCTCATGCTGGTTGACCGGTTCCCGTCGGAGGATTATCTGCACAACTATCACGGGCCGGTCGGGATCATGGTGGACGGACGCGATGAAGTAGTGCCGGAAAAATTTGGCCTTCGCCTCTATGACGGCTACACCGGTCCAAAAAAACTTTGGAGCTTTCCCGACGGAAATCACATCTCCATCATGGAACCTCCGGAGAAATTTTGGAGTGAGGTCTTGGATTTTTGGCAAACCAGTCAAGTTTCCGCAAAATAATTTTTCGCGTTGACGCACATTCGGCGTCGCAAAGACGTTTCGGAAAAGGTTCTAAACGTCACAGTTCCCGCAAGGCCGCCGCACAACGTCCGTTGACTGACAGTCCGGTGCTTGGATTCCCGCGCGGGCGGATGCGCGACATTACCTCCGGTCGTTTCTTTTTGGAAATGACATCAGTTATTTGCCTTTACCTCAATGCATGTTTGAGGCGACGGAGCAGGCGGGCTTCATTCTTCCTCGAAAGTTCGTGTTCCCAAATCCGAAGGACACGCCAGCCCGCTTTTCGCAAGGCGCGGTTCACCCGCTGGTCACGGGTTTTGTTGCCGGCCAGTTTTTCTTCCAGAATGATATTTGTTAAATAGATTGATTGCCTGAACGCGAACTTATAGTTTTTGCGTCAAGCCATACCGTCATGAAGCTGCCAAAAATCGCGTGGATCAGTCTGGGAGTGCTTTTTGCGCTGGCGAGCATTGCCATCCACTACGAAGTAAAGATTAGCTTGCACCAACAACACAGCGGTTCGGTGCAGAAGATGGGGAATGTCGAGGTCGGTCAGCTCGCGCCGGATTTTTCATTGCCTGATTTGTCCACCAACACCGTCATGTTGAGCTCTTATCGGGGCCAAAAGGTCGTCTTGATGGACTTCTGGGCCACCTGGTGTGGTCCATGCCGGATGGCGATGCCCGGGCTGCAGGATTTGCAGGATAAATTCAAGGACCGTGGGTTTGAAACCCTCAGCATCAATCAGGGGGAAGACGCCGACCAGGTCCGCAATTTCATCCAACGCAAAAAATATTCATTCCACGTCGTGCTCGACCAGGATGGTGCCGTCGGCGGCAAATATGACGTGCGCGGCATTCCCACTTTGGTGCTGGTGGATAAAAAAGGGGTCGTGCAATGGATGAGCGTTGGCTATTCGGGCAATGACGATGAGTTGCGTCAACTGCTGGAACGATTGACCAAGGAATGACCGATATGACAGCCATCCGCACTGAAAATCTCAGCAAGACCTACGGCTCCAGTGCAACTCCCGCGGTGCGGACGCTGAATCTGGAGGTCAGGGAAGGCGAAATTTTCGGTTTCCTGGGGCCGAACGGCGCCGGCAAAACCAGCACAATTCATCTGCTGCTTAATCTGATCCGCCCCACCAGCGGGACGGCTTATCTATTTGACCGGCCCGTGACTGAAACGGAAGTTCACCGGCGGTTGGGCTATTTGCCGGAATCCATCAACCTGCACGATTATTACCGGGGCCGGAGTCTGCTCGGGTTCTACGCCGCGCTTTGCGGCGTGCCGCCCGGGGACCGGACGGCACGGGTGGCGGAATTGTTGAAACTGTTGAACCTGGAAGATGCGGCTGAAAAGGTTGTATCCAAATACTCCAAAGGCATGGCGCAACGGATCGGTTTCGCCCAGTCCATGCTGCATGACCCTGATTTGTTGATTCTGGATGAACCCACCGCCAGTCTCGACCCGGTCGGGCGAAAGGAATTCCGCGACATCCTGCTGGAGTTGAAGCGGCGGGGTAAGACTGTTTTCATCAGCTCACATATTCTTTCGGAAGTGGAATCAGTCTGTGACCGGGTGGCCATCCTGCAAAATGGCGAACTCAAGCGCGTGGGAACCTTGCAGGAACTGTCGGCGGGCCGAAGCACCCGGTTTGCGGTCAAAGCTCTTCCCGCCCCGCTGATGGAGGCGCTCGCGACCACGGCGGCCCAGGTGACTTTGGTTCAGGGACAGGCGACCATCAGTTGTCCGGATGAGGAGCTCCGGCAAACAGTCGAACGGTTGCTGCGGCAGCACGGTGTCGAAATTGTGCGGACCGAGACCGAGACGCAATCACTTGAGGAAATCTTCTTTGCCACCATCACCCCGCCGCCCAAATTATGAAGACCATTTTCCTGATCGCCACCGACAGCATTCGCGCGCTGCTCCATCAGCGTTTGTTGGTCGGCCTGATGCTGGCGTCGCTGGCGTTGACCATTTTCTTTTCCATCACCATGACATCGGCGCGCAAAAACATAACCGCATCATTCAGCGACGACCAAATGACCAACAGTTCATACATGGGCACCAATCAGATGAGCGGAGCGGACCGGCGTAAATTCCAGGAATCAATGGAAAACGCCTCAACGACCATCCAGGCCATGTTTTATCAGGTGGCTTCGTTTGGCGGCAGCATCGTGGCCCTGTTCATCTTCAGCACCGCGGTGGCTTCCGAGATTCGCAAAGGGACCATCCGTTTGACCCTTTCGAAGCCGGTGTCGCGCGCCCAGTTTCTGCTCGGTAAATACCTGGGCGGGGTGGTGGTCATGGCGGCGTTCGCCCTGGTGACGTCGCTCGCCATCCTCATCTTTGCCCAGACCCAGAACCTGGAATTGAGCCCCGTCATGAAGTGGGCGCCGTGGCTGATGTTCTGCCGGCAGCTCATGCTGGGTTCGCTGGCCATGTTGCTGTCCCTCTTCATGCATCCCATCATCGCCTCCGTGCTGGCGTTCGTTGCCGGCAATGGTTTTTATTCATCACCCAACCCCCTTTATTTTGTCCTGCCCAGCTACAAGGATTTCAACGTCTTTTTCCAGGTCCTCCAGGGCAGCCTGTTGAACATAAAAGATGTCGCTTTTCTGAGCCTTTACGCTGCGGACTTTGTGGTGATCATGTTGCTGCTCGCCCTGTGGCGGTTCCGCACGAAGGAATTGGTTTAGTGGCGGTTCAAAGTCTTTGAAATCAGTTTCAAGGTTCGCTCCAAATCTTATGATTTACACCCGCCGCTCCAAGTTTGATTGCGTCACATGGATTGCCGCCTTGGGCGTGTTTTTGATCAGACTTACCGCCAGCTCGCAGACGAATCCTAACTTCGGTCCGAATGTTTTCCTGTTTGATCCTGCGATGCCCATGGCGACCATTCAAAGCAATGTTGATCTCATCTATGCCCGGCAGGCCCGGAATGAATTCGGCACCAATCGCTACACGATTTTCTTCAAACCCGGTCAATATGCCCTTGATGTCAATGTCGGCTTCTACACCCAGGTGCTTGGTTTGGGTCAATCACCCGATGAGGTCACGATCAACGGTTCGCTGCATTCTGAAGGCCGGGGATCCAGGCACGTTGCGCTCGTCAATTTTACCCGGTCGGCGGAAAACCTGGCCGTGCTGCCAGCCGGCGGCAATCCCGTCACCTGGGCGGTGTCGCAGGGCACCTCGCTGCGGCGTGTGCATATCAAAGGCAATTTGAACCTGGCGAACACCAACCGTGGCGCCTGGTCAAGCGGCGGGTTCCTGGCCGATTCCAAAATTGATGCCCAGGTCAATGCCCTGTCGCAACAACAGTGGCTCTCCCGAAATGACACATGGGAAACCTGGACCGGGCACAATTGGAACATGGTGTTTGTGGGCGTTTCCAATCCGCCTTCCGGGATGTGGCCGGACGTTCCTTACACGGTGATCACCAAAACACCTCTGATCCGGGAGAAGCCTTATTTGTCCACGGATGGCCATGGCAATTTCGTCGTCATGGTGCCGGATCTGCAGACCAACAGCGTGGGCACCACCTGGGCCGCCGGCCCCACACCCGCCACTTCGGTTCCCATCGGCCGGTTTTATCTCGCGCAACCGGGCGTGGACAATGCCGCCACCATCAATGCGGCTTTAAGTGCGGGCAAACACCTGATCTTTACCCCCGGCGTGTATCATCTGGCCAACAGCATTCGCGTGACCCGGCCGGATACGATTGTGCTGGGACTGGGTTTCGCGACGCTGGTTCCGGATGCGGGAACTCCCGCCATGGTGGTTTCCGATGTCGGTGGCGTCAAACTGGCCGGTCTGATTTTCGATGCGGGAAGCATCCGGTCGCCGTCCTTGCTGCAGGTGGGCGACGCCGGCAGTTCCCGGGACCATTCCAGCGATCCCCTGTTTCTCTACGACCTGGTCATGCGGGTGGGCGGGGCGGCTGGCGGGACCACCGCCACTTGCGTCGAAATCAACGCCAACAATGTGGTGGGCGACAACTTCTGGCTGTGGCGGGCGGATCATGGCACGGGTGTGGGCTGGACCCAAAATGCGTGCAACAACGGCCTGGTGGTCAATGGCAACAACGTGACAATCTACGGCCTGTTCGTCGAGCATCATGAGCAGTATCAAACCTTGTGGAACGGCAATGGCGGACGGGTTTATTTCTATCAATCCGAACTGCCCTATGACGCGCCGTCGCAGGATTTGTGGTCGCATGACGGCATCAATGGTTATGCGGCCTACAAGGTTTCAAACTCGGTCACAAATCATCAGGCTTACGGGCTGGGCGTTTACGGTGTCTTTACCCGAACCACCGCCAACAGCTTTGACGCCTTCGAAACACCCGCCACCGAAAAGGTCAGCCTGCATCATGCGGTGGATGTCTGGATCACCGGGCAGGACGGCACCGAAATCACCCACCTTCTTAATGGCACGGGCGACGCGGTGAATGGTAGCAACCGAAAGACAACGCTCAATTAGTGGCCGTCAGACCTTGTGCTGTCCGACGCCGCGAAGAAGACGGCGGAGCAGGCGGATTTCATTTTGCGGTTTTCTGGTGGCCCACCGCAAGGTGTGCTCCCAAATCCGAACTACGCGCCAGCCCGCTTTTTGCAAAGACCGGGACACGAGCCGGTCGCGGGCGATGTTGGTGGCAAACTTCTTTTTCCAGAAGGCGGCATTGCCCCTGGGCTGCGTGCCGTGCCGTGGACAGCCGTGCCAGAAACAACCGTCCACAAAGACTGCCGTGCGTGATGTGCGGAAAACAAAATCAGGACGCACGGCGAGTGGCGGGTGACGGGTGACAGGTGACGAGCCGGACGCGCGCTTTGCCCCCTCTCCGCGCCGGGGAGAAGCGAAGAAAACGTCACGAGATCCGCGTCTCGCCTCACGAGAAGCGAAGCAAACGTCACGATATCCGCATCTCGCGCCACGAGAAGCGAATCAAACGCCACGAGATCCGCGTCTCGCGCCACGAAAAGCGAAGAAAACGTCACGAGATCCGCGTCTCGCGTCACGAGAAGCGAAGAAAACCTCACGAGATCCGCGTCTCGTGCCACGAGAAGCGAAGCAAACGTCACAAGATCCGCATCTCGCGCCACGAGAAGCGAAGCAAACGTCACAAGATCCGCATCTCGTCACGCAAATTCCCAGCTTTTATTGGCAAAACGGGCATAATCCTGAAAGCGATGTGCCAAATGTGTGCCATCCGGCGAATGTCGGCCAGAGACATGCATGACACGAATCAAAACAAATTCAATTGGTGCAAATTGGTGTAATTCGTGTCTCACCTCCGAACGCTTCGCCTTGGGGAAAACATCAACCAAATTTTCTTAACCACAGATTAACACGGATGGACACAGATGTTTTAACCGCGAAATACACGAACCACACGAAAGTTTCCCCCCTCTCCGCGCCGGGGAGAGGCCGGGGTGAGGTGCGCAAGGTTTTCCCCGGTGGCCATCCGCAAGGATCAAAAATCCACGTCGCGGCAGCGTTGTTCCAGTTGATAACTGATTTGCTGGATGAACTTGTGGTGATACCGGACCGGCTCTTTGGCGATGAAATTAAAAACCTGTTTGCCGCTTAAAACCTTTACGTCCGAATTGGCCTTGAGCGTCACATACCAGCCCGGCAACGCCACGATGGGCTGCACCGTCACCCGCTCGCCGGTCGCCTTCGACATCTCGGTTGCCAGCCACCGGGCGTTTTGGCGGGCCTGCGCCGGAGCCTCTGCGTCATAGTTGCCGGAAGAGAACTGGATTTTGACGCCGTCAAATTCCGCCTTGTGATCCTCACCGGCTTTGCCCGGCAGCTTTGTGCGATATTTGGTTTCGATGGCAAAAACACCCGCCGGCCCCACGGCCACATGGTCAATATTCCATTTGCAGTCCATTTTCTCACAAGGAATGTCGTGAAAAATTTTATAACCGGACGGTATTAAACGCTGCAATTCCTCCGCCACCGCCTGCTCGCCCAGCAAGCCCCACCGATTTGAACGGATGTCCAGCAGTCTCCGCCACGTCATGATGGTGCATCCAGCGGCGCTCAGACCAAAAACAATCAAGAATATGAACTGGTTGACATTATCTTTGGGTGCAAAAGACAGGCCGCCGACCGCTATCAACGAGCAAAGAAATGTTCCCATGAGCCAGCCGTTAAAGGCGTCATTCAAATCTTCGAGTTTGCGTTGCAGACTGTAACCAGCAGGCCGGAGCAATTTTTCGGTAAGTGGCGTCCGCAGACCCTTGCGCTTCCGCCGCCAGCGTTCAAAGCTAACCGCCCCAAACAGAACGATGACAGGAATACACCCGGCCCACAGGAGAAGAGATTGCCACATGGTTTGAGATTATGAATTGGCGACCAAAAAAGCGAGCGGGCTTTCCCGTTTCAAGTCATTGGTGAAAACGTCAGTCCGCTTTTCTGCCAAAGCAGTTGTCATCTTCGTCAAGAATAGAACCGTCCGGCAAAACATCCACGGGTAAAATATAATCTTCAACCGTCATCGCATCCTCAAAGTCACGCTGGCCTTCAAGAAACTGCTGTAATTTTTCCATCACATCATCGGCAATTTCACGCTGGGCAGCTTCAATGGTTGGATAGACGACTGGCATCAGGTTTTCATCGTGCCATGCAGGAATACGCCCTTCGCAGAAGGGCAGGAAAAATTTGATAAGCCGCCGGTCGAAAAAGTCGTCGTGTTTGATGAAGCCCAACGCGCATGGAACGCAGATCAAAACCAAAAGAAAAATGGGCTGAATGTTTCCGAAGCCGAAACGATGCTTTCAATCATGGATCGTCACCAAGATTGGGCGGTTCTGATTGCACTCGTCGGCGGCGGTCAAGAAATCCATAACGGCGAAGCCGGTTTAGCTGAATGGGGCAAAACCCTCCTGGAAAAGTTTCCGCGCTGGAAAATCGCTGTCTCTCCAAAGGCGCTCGACCACGACTCCAGCACCGCCGGCCATCGTTTGTTTGCCGAAGGAAATTCTGGCACTCTGGCAATTCAGAATGAGCCGTCACTTCATTTAAAAGTCAATCTACGTTCGTTCCGCGCCCAAAAACTTACCGAGTGGGTTGAGGCCGCCTTAGCAGGCAATGCCAAACATGCGAAGGTTATATCTTCAAAATTACGCGACTTTCCATTTACGCTCACTCGCTCACTGCCAACCGCTAGGCAATGGCTGAAAAACCACGCACGCGGTCAGCAGCGCGCCGGACTGGTCGCGAGTTCAGGTGCAATCCGACTTCGTGCCGACGGTCTTGAATTATCGTCAGGCTTTCGGCAAGGCAACCGCGATATTTATGTGAATTGGTTTCTAAATCTCCTGCCGGACATTCGATCCTCAAATCAACTGGAAGTCGTAGCATCCGAATTTGAGTGCCAAGGATTGGAGCTTGATTGGGTTGGCCTTTGTTGGGGCGGTGATTTTTCTTACGACAAAACAAACGTCGGATGGGCGTTTCGGAATTTTAGCGGTTCACGTTGGGGAAGTCTGAAGAATGAAATTGACCGGCAATATCTACTCAATACTTATCGTGTTCTTCTCACCCGCGCCCGGCGCGGGATGGTTCTCTGGATTCCGCAAGGCGACATTTCGGATGAAACACGTTTGCCAAGTTCATTTGATTCAACAGCAGATTATTTGATTCGCTGCGGATTGCCGGTTGTGTAAGTTCGCGGGCTTCGCGCCGTTTGCGGACGTTCAGCCCGAGTTTCGCGAGAACAGAGTCACGTTTCGGCATGACTCATAGTCCATGATAAAACGGATAAAAGGTCTATGGACTATCGGCCTAGTTGAGAAATTTCTGGAATCGCTGCAATGGAAACAAGCCCGCTGAATTAGAACGCGATTAGCCGCCGGTGATTGGCTGGATGTCTGCCAGCACCAAGGCGCGTTGCGGTTCCGGGTTGGCCATAAACCATTTCCAGACGCTGCCGGAACGCGCATTTTCGCAGGCGAGCAGCGTGATGCCGAGGTCAATGCCAAGGACGTCCGGACAGACCCACCCGTTGGTTGGATGAAATGCATCCGCGAATCCATACCGCCCATAGATCTTGTCGCCGAACTGGTCCTTCATCGCCCGGAGCGCCGGGAGGCAGATGTCCGGGGTGAACATCATCGAACCGGCCGCAGCGCAGGGCACCACCGAGCCGTCAATGCTCCGGCGCGCGGGCGGCCCGCCCCAGGCTTTGTATCCGTGGGCGCTCTCGGAACTGGTGATGCCCCAGATATTTTCGGTATAGCCGGGAAACTTTTTGGCCAGATCAAGGCAGAAGGCTTTGTGCGCCCGTGTGGCAGTGGTGGAGTTTTCCCAATAATTGATGCGGGTGCCGTGTCCTTCGCGGCGGTTGCGAAGATCAAACCATGCAAACGGCCATTGATATGTCCAAAGCACCGATTTGCCAACATACTTGTAGCCGGCATATTCGTTGGGGACGCGCTCCCACGCATACCAGCATTCCGGTTTCATGGCGTGCGTGGGTGAGCCGATGCCGAGCAGAACCATGCACGCCAACTGGCAGTAATGGTCATAGCGAAAGTTGATGAATCCATTTTCCGGCGTCCATCCGTGCGTCAGCGTCAACCCGCCATTGCACATCCAGGCATAATCCATCCGCTCATAAATGAGGGTGGCCAGGCGGCGGATTTCCTCGTCCTCGTGGAAATATTGCCGGGCGGTAAGCGCGCCGGCCGAAAGCCAGGTGGCGTCGCTCGTTGACATCTCACTCGCGCCGCTCCTTTCACCGGTCTGCACGTCCATGAAATGATAGAACCAGCCATGCTCGTTCTTAACGGGTCCGTCCGCAAAGGCTTTCAACGTGGCGCGCACGCGTTCCCGGGCTTCGGCGCGCGTCACCCATTTACGCTCCGCGCCAATACACATCGCCGTCAGGCCAAAACCAGTCGCGCCCGTGCTGCCGATCTTATGGCTTTCGTCCGGGTATGCCGCGCCATCGGTCCGGGTGCGGTCACAGGTGATGCCGGTCTGCGGATCGGATTGTTCCCAAAAATAGCGGAAGGACCGGTGGGACAGGTCGTCGAGAAAATCATCGTCGGTGGGTTTTAAATCCGCCGCCAGGCTCCAGACGCCCCGGTTCAACAATGCGCCGGCGGTGCAACCGGCCATGGTGGTGATGAATGAACGCCGCCGCATGGGAGTGGATGTGGCCGGGTTCACTTTCAGTTCAAGGGTTGGTCTTGAGCATGGTTGAGATTATGTTTTTGTTTGTTCTTTGTCCATCCCGGCGGCGGGAAGGCGACCCTGCCCCGCTTAAAAAGGCACCGGTCAGCGCCCGATTTGTCACCGGGCCAAACTGGTGTAAATTGCCGCAATGAAAATTGCGGCCCGGCCCGGCTGGAGTTAAGATTTACAAAGCGGTCCGCCGTTCTTTAATTGGTGCGGAACAACATCGGGACGGCCCGCTGTTTATGCGGCGCCGGTCTCAAAGAAAGGGAACATGACAGACCTTGACGCAATTCGCTATGCGAGAATCCCGCTGAAACATGGTTCCGGCGCACTGCCGGTGGCGGGGTTTGGCACACTGATCCCCGATCCGGTCGCGACCCGGCAGGCCGTTAAAACGGCATTGGAAGTGGGGTTCCGACACTTCGATTGCGCCGAACGCTACCGCAATGAACAAGCGGTTGGCGATGCGATGCAGGAAATGTTCAAAGGCGGGGCAATCAAGCGGGAGGACATCTTCGTCACCACGAAGCTATGGAACTCCAATCATCGTCCGGAGCGGGTCGGGCCGGCCTTCGAGGCGAGCTGCCGGCGGCTGCAGATTGACCATGTGGATTGCTATATCATCCACACCCCTTTTGCCTTTCGACCGGGAGAGGAGCAGGATCCGAGGGACGAGCACGGCCAGCCGGTCTATGACGCCGGGGTGACGCTGGAGGAAACATGGCGGGCCATGGAGGCCCTGGTGGACGGCGGCCGGTGCCGGTCAATTGGCTTGTCGGACGTAACGTTGGAAAGGTTGAAGGAGATCGTGGCGGTTGCGCGAATCAAGCCGGCCGCGGTGCAGGTCGAGACCCATCCCTATCTTCCCGAATGGGAGCTGCTCGATTTCTGCCGGGAGCACGGGATAATTGTGCAGGCGTTCGCCCCGTTGGGACATGCCATGGAACCACGAGTGGTGGATGATCCGGTCATCACGGGCATCGCCCGGCGCATTCACAAGACGCCGGCGCAGGTGGCGCTGGCCTGGGCCGTCCAGCGCGGAACCGCCTTCCTGACCACCTCGACCAGCCCCGGCCATATCCGGGAGAATTTCGACATTTCGGCCCTGCCGGAAGACGCCATGCGGGAGATGCGGGACAACATCAAGACGAACGTCCGGTTCAATTCCGTGGTGGGGACCGGCGTGCCCGGCTTTATCCCCCGGTCCAAGTGACTGGCAAATTTACGAATGACGATTTACGAATGACGAATTGATCATGGCGGCGTTTCGGGGTGGCCGGGCGGCCTGCTCAACCGGCTGACCGTCACCGGCCGAAATAGTGAAACCCTGTCAAAGGAAGGAAAGATATTTGTAATTTGACCCATTCTGGAATATCCCATGGTATGAAAGTTCTGGTGATTGATGTTGGCGGCACGCATGTAAAAGTGCGTGCCACGGGTCAAAAAACACACATTGAAATCTCGTCGGGTCCGGGAATGACCGCCAGGAAAATGGTGGCAGCGGTTCGGAAGATCGTTGCCGGCTGGAATTACGAGGCCATCACGATGGGCTATCCCGGACCGGTGCTTCACGGGCATATCGTCGGAGAACCGCACAACCTTGGGAAGGGATGGGTGAAATTCAATTTCCAAAAAGCGTTCGGTTGTCCCGTGAAAATCATCAACGATGCGGCGATGCAGGCGCTGGGGAGTTACGAAGGCAGGCGCATGCTTTTCCTGGGTTTGGGCACCGGCCTGGGTTCCGCGATGATTGTGGACGGCATGCTGGAACCGATGGAACTGGCGCACCTGCCTTACAAAAAGGGCCGCACTTACGAGGATTACGTCGGGCTGGCCGGACTGAAGCGGCTGGGGAAAAAGAAATGGCGACATCACGTCAACGATGTCGTCAACCTGCTCAAGACGGCGTTGGAGGCTGATTATGTCGTGTTGGGCGGCGGCAATGCGAAATTGCTCAAGAAGCTTCCGCCCGGAAGCCGGCTCGGAGACAACGCCAATGCGTTTCGTGGCGGCCTTCGCCTTTGGTCAAAAATCCGCACTTACAATTTCAAAACATGAATCCCTCTGGAAACTCCGTCGCCTTTGGCGCCCCCGGCATCGAACCACGCTGGACCTCCAGCGCCAAGGAAGGTCTGGGCACCGCTTATCATACGAGCTGCCGGCTCTGGTTCACGCTGAGCCACGGGATCGTGAACGAGATTTATTATCCGCATGTGGATCAGCCGAACACGCGCGACTTTCAATTTCTCATCAGCGACGGTGAAACCTTTTGCCACGAGGAAAAGCGCGATCTGGATCATAAAATACAATATCCGGAGCGCGACTGTCCCTTTTACCGGCTCATCAATACGGAACGCAACGGCCGTTACCAGCTGATCAAGCAGGTGATCACTGATCCACACCGTTCGGTGCTGCTGGTGCACACCAAACTTGAAGTCTTCGACAAATCGTTGCGCGGGAAATTAAAACTTTACGCGCTGCTGGCACCCCACCTAGCGCGTTATGGCGCGGGCAACTCGGGTTCCTGTTGCGAAATCAGCGGTCTCAAACTGCTGCACGCCGAACGCGGATACACGCATCTGGTGATGGGCTGCAGCGCCGGTTTTTCCCGCCGCTCCGCCGGCTACGTCGGCGCCAGCGACGGCTGGCAGGACTTGATGAATAATTTCAAAATGGACTGGGAATATTGTGCCGCCAAAAACGGGAACATTGCTTTGACGGGCGAGATCGATCTCCAGCAGCGTGATGAATTCACCATCGGCATCGCCCTGGGCGGCAGCGCGCAGAGCACAGGGGCGAAGTTGCTGCAATCGCTGGCCGAGCCATTTGAGGAGCAGCGCGAAGGTTATGTAAAACAGTGGCAGCGCACGGTGGTCGACCCCAAATTCGATTTTGCCACGAACACGGCTGACGGCGGCCACATCTACCGGATAAGCCGCTGCGTGCTGCTCGCGCACGAGGACAAAAGCTTTGAAGGCGCGCTCGTGGCTTCCATGAGCATCCCGTGGGGCGAAACCAAGGATGACAACGATCTGGGCGGCTACCATCTGGTCTGGACGCGGGATTTGGTGCAGAGCGCAACCGCTTTGCTGGCGTCCGGCCAGACCGGCACGCCGCTGCGGGCTTTGATGTGGCTGGCCGCCATCCAACATGCGGATGGCAGTTTTCCTCAAAATAGCTGGATCAACGGCACCGCGTATTGGTCGGGCTTGCAGCTTGATGAAATTGCCGCGCCCATCCTGCTGGCCTGGCGTTTGCAGCGCGAAGGCGTCGGTCTGGGACTGTTCGATCCGTGTGTAATGAAATTGCGGGCCGCCGCCTATCTCATCCGGCAAGGACCGGTGACGACGCAGGAACGCTGGGAGGAAAACGCCGGTTACTCGCCTTCGACGCTGGCCACCGTCATCGCCGCCCTGGTTTGCGTTGCGGAATTCGAAAAATTGAAATCTGACACGGACACGGCGGATTTTATTTTCGCCTATGCCGACTGGCTGGCGGCGCACATCGAAGAATGGACCGTCACGACCCGCGGCGAGCTGGTCAAAGGAATTCCACATCACTATCTGCGTGTCAATCCAACCGATCCGCAGACGCCCGACCCGCACGCCGATCCGAACACCACCCTGATTCAAATCAGCAATGGCGGAGGGATTCATCCGGCGCGGAACATTGTCGGCGGCGATTTCCTTCATCTCGTGCGACTGGGGATTCGGGCCGCGAATGATCCGATCGTGCGCGATTCGGTCAAGGTCATTGATCAGGTGCTCAAGCGCGCCCTGCCGCAAGGCCCGGGCTGGCGGCGATATAATTACGATGGCTATGGACAAAAAGACGATGGTCGCGCGTTCGACGGAACGGGCGTGGGCCGTTCGTGGCCAATATTGACGGGGGAACGCGGCCACTACGAACTGGCCGCCGGACGCGACCCGCGGCCGTTTATCAAGGCGTTGGAAGATTTCGCCAACGCGGGTGGAATGCTGCCGGAGCAAATATGGGACGCTGATGATTTGCCGGACGGCTGCTTAAAACGGGGACAACCCACCGGCGCAGCCATGCCGTTGTGCTGGTCACACGCCGAATATATCGCGCTCGTGCGCAGCGCCCATGACGGGGTATGTTTTGACCGAATTGAGCCGGCATTCCAGCGCTACGTCGCAAAACCGGTGGCCAGCCGGCATGAGATCTGGAGCTTGCGCCATCCCATCCGCCGTATGCCGCCTGGAAAAATCCTGCGGATCATTCTGGCGGCCGAGGCAACGGTGGTATGGTCGGATGATCACTGGAAGACCACCAGGAAATCGGACACCGCCTGCATCGCCGCGCTTGATTTATGGTTTGCAGATTTTCCCACGAAGACCATGCCGGCCGGTTCGGTGATCGAATTCACGTTTTTCTGGAAAGCAGCCCGGCGCTGGGAAGGCAGGAATTATTCCGTCACGGTCGGCGGACCCGTATAACTGCATGTTCTTGATGCGGAAAATAATCCCGACCAGGCATTCGAATATCGTCTCGTTGTGGACGGCATTTGGATTGAGGATCCGGAGGCGGATCAGCGCGCGGTCAATCCCCACGGCGGCTTCAATTCGGTTCTACGGGTGACACCGGCTGTTCGGACGTCCATATTGTGAATACCAAGATCATCGTCCCGCTATTTCGCCGGCGGACCTGCGCCGGTTAAAAATAATTTCCGCCGCCGCCCGTGGTTGAGAATCAATCCGGCGGCGGGCCGCATCCAGCAGCTCCAGTTTAAGGAAAGTTTTTCGGCGCACCACTTTGGCCCCGAAATTCCGATGGTTTGAATTTTCCGGGGAGTTCACCCCCCATTGTCCGCCACATCTCCAAACGCACTTGTGCCCATTTAGGATTGTCAAAAGCACAGGGCCAAGGGTGCCGTGCTTGACTTTGCCGGGGAATATCTTTTAATCCCGCCCACACCCGAAACGCGCAGATCTAACATTTTTGAATGGCATGATTTTTCAATTCCAACTGCATTAAAATGATGAAAGCGCGCCAGACAGCCCGTTCATTGCTCGCGTGGTTCGGCCTGTTGCTGACGCCCGTCGCGTTCGCGCAGACGAATGTGTCGGTCGAATCGCTGCGCGAGGAGATGCGCCAGATGCGGTCGGATTATGAGCGCCGGATGGACGCGCTGGAGCAGCAGTTGCAATCGCTGGAAACCAACGCACCCGCGACGAATGCCTCGGCTGCGGCCGCCGGCACCAATACCGTGCCGGGTGTGCCGGAGCGCGGCCGGGCCTTTGCCGGCCTCGAGTATGAGCAACGCGGCCCGGGCCACGAAACGGTGCTGTCCGAGACGAACAATCCCTATCTCAAGGCGCGCCTCAGCGAGGTGTTGAACGATTATCTCGACACGGCCGGGTATTTCCGCGCGGGTTACGGCCGGGATGAGGAAGGGGGGCCGCAGCCGGCGTTTCAGGCTCCGGGCGCGTTTGCCAAGTATCGGCTGGGCAACGAGACGGAGGATTACGGCGAGCTGACGCTGGGCAAGAACTGGTATGTGCCAGACCTCCTGGCGGACGAGCCGCCGCCGCGCCCGGACGGCACGCCCACGGGGCCAATTGCCCGGACGCAGATCCGGATGGCCTTTTACAATCCCTATTCCAGTTCCAGCGGCAGCTCCAGCCAGGTCTCGCTCCCGGAATCGTGGGCGTCCATCGGGAATGTGTTTGCCGCGCAGCCGTCCGTGAAATTCTGGGCGGGCAACCGGTTCTACCGGCGGCAGGACATCTACATCAACGATTTTTTCTTCTACAACATGAGCGGGGCGGGCGGCGGGGTGGAGGATTATGAACTGGGCAACGGGAAGCTGGCGCTGGCGTGGATCGGCAACGGCGCGCAGAGCGGCGTGTATTCGTCCGACATCGCCGCGCTGCCCAGCCCGAACAACCTCGCCGGGTTCAGCAAGCAGAGCACGGATTTGAGCCTCTACGACTTCGACCTGCCGGTGGGCAAGGCCGAACTCGGCCTGGTGTTCGCCGCCGAGAACAGCGGCAAAAACGCCAACGGCCAGGAGGCTCCCAACAGCGAGGGCGGGGCCGTCACCTTCATCCACACCTACGAGCATTTCCTGAGCGAGGACGGCGTCAACAAGTTGTCGCTCCAGTTCGGCACCGGCGCCGCCAAGACCTTCACCTCCGGCTACGAGACCACCACGCTGACCAACGGGACCTACATCATTTCCGATGAACCGGGGTCCTGGCGTTTCCGGGCGACGGAAAGTTTTGTGGCGGACATCAGTTCGCATTTTTCCATCAGCCCGGCCCTCATCTATCAATACACGGATTATCGGAACATGCTGGGGGACGTCCAGTGGCTTTCAGGGGGTGTCCGGCCGGTCTATCATTTCAACGATCACTTCGACCTGGCCTTTGAAGGCGGTGTGGATCACGTGGATGATTCCGGTTCGGGTCCGTCCGGGACGCTGTATAAACTCACGTTCGCCCCGGAGGTCTCGCTGGGAAACAAGTTTTTCAGCCGTCCCATCCTGCGGGCGTATGTCACCTACGCCGCGTGGACGGACGGGTTCAAAGGCTCCGTCGGCGGCAACGACTACATGGATGCGACGGCCGGCTGGGTCTGGGGCATGCAAATGGAAACGTGGTGGTGAGGTGCGGGCCGGTCAAGATAACCCGCCCCGTGCCCGTCCGGTTTTCAGCACTTCTAAAATCGTTTCCTACCGGGTTGACACTTCATTGTCTGTGCGTCCCAAAACGACATTGTGCAAAAATTACGGTTGGAGAATTTGCACGCGGTAATAGCAGGGACCGGGCAGGACGGGGGCGGGGTCCATCAACGGCGGGCCGCCGGAATTGGTCGAAAGCGAAGTCCAATTCACAAGATTTGTCGAGCATAGCAGGACGTAACTCTTGTTGCTGTCACAGTTCGACATCTGGATCTGAAACGAGCCGTTGGCGCAAAACCCAACGGGACAGAGAATCGGCGGCGGCGGCGGGGTGGATATCAAGGGAATGGTGAAGTTGTTGGTCGCAACCGGCACGCCCCAGGAGGCGGTGATCAAGCTGTAATTGCCCGGAGCCAATTCGCCTAAAAGGGCGGGGGTGGTCATGTTGGCAATAAATTGCGGGCAGAGTGCCGGTTGGACTTCCTCCTGGAGATTGAAATTAAACCAGAAGTTGGTGCCACCATATTGGACCACCGGCCCGATGCTAAACACGGACTCACACGCGCAGCCCAGAAGCACCCAATCGTATTCGGCGTAGGTGAGATCGTTGGTCGTAACCAAGCTGATTGATCCCTGCCAAGTCACAGGCATCTCCCCGTTTTGCGCGTGAAGCAAGCCTGCGCACCCGATGCTTGCGCACAAACCAAGCAACATGGAACCAAAAGGTTTGGAACCAGTTTTCATGTTATCATGCTACAGAATTGGGCGGCAAAGTCAATTAAATAAACTCATTTTGCTTCATGCGCTTGCCGCCACACATAATGCCGTGAAACTTTTCTCAAACGACGGCAACTGCCTCAAGATGTTTGCCGCAAGTCAGGGTGTCACTTCAGCAACCCGATGCCGCTGGCAGGTTAAATCGGGCGAAACATGCGTGGACTGCGGGTCAAGGCCCCCGCGGCCGGCGGCTTTTTGCGCGCTTGAACAAACCCCCACCATTGCTGATGCTTTGCAAAATATGTTTCGCATCGGCATGGATCTCGGCGGCACGAAGATTGAAGGCATCGTGCTGGACGCGCAGGGTAGGGAGCTTTTCCGCAAGCGCATCGCGACCGAGCGGGAACTTGGCTATCGCCACATCCTGAACCGCGTCCAGGAGCTTTATGGCGAGCTGGCTGCGCACATCCACAACGCGCCGCACACGTTCGGCATCGGCGCGCCCGGCGTGGTCTCGCCGCGCACCGGGCTGATGAAAAATTCCAACACGGTCTGCATGATCGGCCAGCCGGTGAAATCGGACCTGGAAACTCTGCTGGGCCGGAAAATCGAAATCCAGAACGACGCGAACTGTTTCGCGATGGCCGAGGCGCTGCTTGGCGCGGGGCGCGGAAAGAAACTGGTGTTTGGCGTCATCATGGGCACGGGCTGCGGCGGCGGCATTGTCCACAACGGCGAGGTTCTCACCGGGCCGCAGGGCATTGCCGGCGAATGGGGCCATATGTCCATTGATCCGCACGGCCCGAAATGCTACTGCGGCCAGCTTGGCTGCGTGGAGACGTTCATCAGCGGCGGCGGTCTGGAGGCGCGCTACACCGAACAGTTCGGAATCAAGAAACCGCTCCGCGAGATTGAAAAGGAATTTTACGCGGGCGAACCCGATGCGGTGGCGTTCATGAAAATTTTCTTCCGCCACTTCGGCCGTGCCGTCGCCAACCTGATTGACATTCTCGACCCGGACGTGGTCGTGCTGGGCGGCGGCGTTTCAAAATTCGACGCGCTTTACACGGACGGCATCGCTGAAGTGGCGCGGTTTGTGTTCAGCGATTCGCTCGAAACGCCCATCGTGAAACATCAGCTTGGCGATTCCGCCGGCGTCATCGGCGCGGCGTTGATCGGCGTTTGATGGAATCGATCCGGCTCGCCGGGCGGTTCACTTCGCCGCCGTCAGTTTGTAAAGCATCACGCCGTGCGCCGGGAATGGTGAGCGGCAAAATTCCGCCGGTCGCATCCACGTCCGGCAAATCGCTCTGCCGCCACAAATTGCGGACGTGCTGTTTGCCGGTGAAGCCAAGCGTGGTGAGCCGGCTGAATTGCAGATTCACCGGCGTCGAACCCAGATTGAAAAATCCGAGCGCGCGCCCGCCGTCTTCCAGTTCCTTTTCATAAACGCGCAGGTTGCCGTTGGTCAGCACGCACGTCGCCTCCTTGCCGAGCGCGTCCTGGTCGAGCGCGAGCACCTCGTCGTTGCACAAAAGATTGAGCGTGAAGTCATCCAGCTTGGTCATGTCGCAGCCGATGAGCAGCGGCGCGGACAGCAGGCACCAGAGGCTGATGTGCGTGTATTGTTCGTCCGGCGTCAGGCGCGTCGGATGCAGATTGCCCCAGCCGACTTGGCCGACGATCGAGCATGTCCGGGTCGTTCCAATTTCCCGGCTTCGCGTAGGGCGCGGCCTTGTCCTGATGGAAACCGATGCCGCTCATGCTGCGCCAGGTGTCCACGATGTCGCCGGTGGTGCGCCAGCAATTGCCGTTGACCGAGCCGCCCCATTTCCAGACGTCGGCCATGCCGTATTGGCAAAGGCTGAAAACGATGTCGCGGTTTTGTTCGCGCAAAAATTTGCCCATGACCGTGTAGGGATAAATCGCGCCGGCGTCATTCGTCGCGGTCTTGCCCCACAGCGGAATGTCTTTGGCGTTCGGATCGCCGCCCGACGCGATGGTGCCGTAGCTGCACCAGTCGTATTTCAAATAATCAAAACCCCACTTCGCGTAAGTCCGCGCGTCCTGCTCCTCGTGCTGCCAGCTCGCCGCGCAACCGCCGCACGTCCACGGGCCGGGCGAGGAATACAAACCCGCTTTCAAGCCGAGGCCGTGGATGTAATCCGCCATGCCTTTCATGTCGGGAAAACGCGAGTTCGGCACGATGAAACCTTTCTGGTCGCGGAACGGCCCGTGCAACGTCGGGTCGGTTGAGTCGCGATGATTCTGCCAGTAATCATCCACGTTGATGTAAGTCCAGCCGTGGTTGATGAGGCCGCTTTTCACCATCGCGTCCGCCGCGCTCTTGACCTTTTCCTCCGAAACCGCGCCGGCAAAACAATTCCAACTGTTCCAGCCCATCGGCGGCGTCAGCGCGATCTGGTCGCCGACCACGATGCGAAATTTCTTTTCCGCCGCGCCGAGCGAATTTTTCGCGCGCAGCGTGACGATGAATTCACCTTTCTTCTTCAGCTTGCCGGTGATGCGGCCGGTGTCGGCATCCAGCTTCAAGCCGCGTGGCAGGTTTGTCGCGGAAAACGTCATCGGCCGCTCGCCCGTCGCCGGAATCGTGAACAAAAACGGCGAGCCGGGCCGCACGCCGAAGACGTTCGCGCCGTTGATGCGCGGCGTGGCCAGCGCGGGCGGCGTAAGGATGTAAGGCGCGACAAACGCGAGCGGCGGTTCGGCCGCCACCGTGACCGGCCGGCCAGAGACGGTATCAAATTTCGCGTCCGCCCAGTCCGCGTGGTCAAAATTGATTCCATCGCCGGCATCGCCGACTTCAAGCACCAGCGATTTCACACCGGCCAGGTCCACTTCGCAATGTTCGGCCGCGTCGCCGGCGTGCATCACGCTGCTTTTCCAAAGCACCTTGCCGTCCCCGCGCACGATGAATTCAACGCTCGACGCCGGATTTTTGTTCACCTCGTCGTCCACGCCGACACTGGCGGAAAAACTTTTCGCGCCGCTGTCCAGATTGACGTGCAACGTGCTCACGGCGTGCGTGCCAAAACCGCGTTGGAACTGCTTGCCACCGATGGTCAGCGGGTGGCCTTCGACCGATTGATTTTTATGCGGGTCGCCCCAGCCCTGCGTGGCGGCGGCGAGATTCAAGTCGTCCAGCCAGACCGTTTCGGCGGAAACAATTCCGGTGGTGAATGCGGCTAGGCAAAAAAACAGCGCGAAGGCAAAACGTGAATTCATCCGGCGATTTTGCCGGCGAAAAATATTCCGTCAAGCTCGCCTGCCGGAAAATTCTCATTACACTTTGCACATGACGACGCTGCTCATCGCCACGCGCAACCGGCACAAGGTCGGGGAAATCAGCGCCATTCTCGGCGACCGGTTTCAATTTCTCACGCTCAACGATTTTCCCGCCGCGCCCAAAGTCGTCGAAGACGCCGAAACCTTCGCCGGCAACGCGACGAAGAAAGCCGTGGAACTTGCACGATGGCTTTCCCTCACGTCACCTGTCACCCGTCACTTGTCACCGGCTTTTGTTCTCGCCGACGATTCCGGGCTGGAAGTGGACGCTTTGAACGGTGCGCCCGGCGTCCACTCGGCGCGGTTCGCCGCGCTGGACAAAACCGAAAATTCACCCGATGCCGACAACAACGCGAAGCTGCTGCGTTTGCTTGAAAACGTTCCGGCGGTAAAACGCACGGCGCGCTTCCGCTGCGTCATCGCCTTCGTGCCGGTGGCACCAGCGAACATTGAAAACACCTCGCCGGTCTGTTATGCGGAAGAATCACCAGCGCAAATTTTCGACGGCGCGTGCGAAGGGAAAATCATCTTCGCGCCGCGCGGCCAAAATGGTTTTGGCTACGACCCGCTGTTCGTGCCGGACGGTTTTAACCAGACCTTCGCCGAACTCGGCGACGACGTGAAGAACCGTTTGAGCCACCGCGCGAAGGCGCTGGGAAAATTGAAAACCGCTTTGGGGGCTTGAATTTTCCTTCCAGTTGCAGGATAGTTTAGTAGTTTCCGCTTTTGAGTGGGTCAGCCCATTTCGTGAAAAGCCGGTGACATTGACGTTTTGATGAACCGCATGTTTTTACGCAGGGCGACGGCCCGAATAATCTTGGTTTTGGCGCTTCTGGGTTTTGTCTCCCGGGGGCTGGGTCAATACACCAACGGGATTTACGCCGAATTCAATACCAGCATGGGGAGCTACACCTGTGCCTTGTATTACGCCCAATCGCCGAAGGCTGTCGCCAACTTCATCGGGCTTGCGACCGGTCAGCGCTCGTGGCTGGATCTGCCGACCGGTCTCGCCCGGACCAATCCATTCTACAACGGACTCACGTTTCACCGGGTCATCACCAATTTCGTGATTCAAGCCGGGTCGCCCAACGGACTGGGGACGGATGGGCCGGGCTACGCGTTTGTTGATGAAATCACGAATACATTGCAGTTCGGCGGTTTCGGAGTGCTGGCCATGGCCAATTCCGGGCCGGATTCAAACGGCTCCCAATTTTTTGTCACTGTTTCGCCCCAGCCCTCGCTGAATGGCGGTTACACAATTTTCGGAGGTCTTTATGGCGGCTCCAATGTGGTCGCTGCCATCAACCTGGTGCCCACCGACGCCAACAGCAAACCGCTGACCAATGTTTATATCAACAGCATCAACATCCGCCGTGTTGGCACGGCGGCGAATGCTTTTGACATCAACGCGCAGGGTCTGCCGCTGGTGACCAATCTCAATCTTGCCATTGCGCTGGCGGGCACGAACGCAAGCCTCGTTTTCAGCAACCGGCTTTATGCGGACAACCGGCTTTACGGTTCGAGCAATCTGGTTAATTGGTCCGCCGGCCTGCTTGGCATCGAAACCGCCTTGCCCATCAGCAACACCAACCTGCAGAACCTGCTGGCACCGGCGCAATTTTTCCGCTCCGCGCAGATTCAATATGCCGGCGACACATTTGCGCCCAAATCCGTTTTCGGTAAAACGCTCACCATGTTCTACACCAGCGGAATCATCGCGACCAATATGGTCTCGTTCGACAACTCCGGCGGCGGAACTTACGCGGTCACCGGTTTCGCGCCGGGCACCGTGACAACCTATTCATGGAATCAACTGCCCTACAACGGGTATATCCCATTGATTATTTATTCGGGTTCCGTTCTGCCGCCGATGGCGTTGAAGCTGAATTTCAAAACGGCGACTTCGGGAAACCTCAGTGGCAGTTATTATCCCTATTACCCGTTGAATGTGCCATACGCGCTCTCCGGCACCTTCACCAATTCCCCTTGAAGTCGGGCAAGGTTTTCCCCCGCTGACTGACAGATGAAGTTCACTAAATTGGAATGACGGCCTGTTTATTTCAACAAGCCGCTGAGTCCCAATTTTTTCCGCAACAAACCGTTGTCCGCGCACATCCGCAATTTTCCGCCGGGCGCGGGCCGCGTCCAGCATTCGCCGCCGGAATTTTCCACCATCAACGCGCCCGCCGCGATGTCCCACAGGTTGATCGTGCGCTCGACGTAAAGATCGAGCCGGCCGGAGGCGACGTAGGCGAGTTCGAGCGCCGCTGAACCCATCATTCGGATTTTCAATGTGCGCCGCGCAAGCCGAACCAGATGCGGCAGGCTTTTTTCCAGGTTTTCCCTGCTCTTGGAAAAGCCCATTGCGACGACGGCTTCGCCCGGCTTGCCGCGTTTGCTGACACGCACAATGCGACCGTTTAATTTCGTTTTTCCGCCACGCGTCGTTGTCCACAGCTCGTCAGTGAACGGATCGTATATCACGCCGAGAACTGTCTCGTAAATTTTCCTTTTGCGGCGTTGCATTGCGATGGATACCGCCGCGTGCGGCATCCCGAAGAAATAATTCACCGTGCCGTCAATCGGATCAACCACCCAGCGGTATTCGGCGTTCGCGTCGCCGGCATCGCCTTCCTCGCCGAGCAGGGAAATTTCGGGAAATGCCGCCTGTAGGATTTTCGTGATCAATTTCTGACAGCGCACGTCGAGTTCGAGTTTGATGTCGTGCGCCTCGGCGGAATTGACGCGCTTGGGCCGGTGCCAGTTGTCCCGCATGATTTTTCCGGCGGCGCGCGCGGCTTTCACGGCGGCTGCCAAGGCTTGGTTCAACGGTTTTTGTTTCATGCTATGCCAGTTCAATCTTGCAGCGCATCCAGCGCAGCCTTCACGGCGGCGCGCTTCGCCTGCCACTCGGCGAGGCGCTGCTGGTGCTCCTGCAAAACCTGCGGCGGAACCTTCTGCGTGAAGTTCGGATTGGCCAGCTTCTGCCCGACCTTGGAAATCTCCGCCTCAATTTTTTCGAGCTCCTTGGTGACGCGCGACTTCTCGGCGGCCAGTTCCTCCGCGCTGCGCAAACCTTCCAGCGGCAGAAACAATTCGCCCAGTTCCGTCCGCGCCGTCAGCGTGCCTTTCGGCGGCTGATAATTTTCGTTCGCTTCCACGGCCTCGGCGTTGAGCAGCAGCCGGATCACTTCGATGTCATGCGGCGGCTGATAATTCACCGGCTTTAAGACGTAGCGGATTTTTTTTGCCGTCGAAATGTTCGCCTCGCGACGCAGGTTGCGGCCTTGCGAAACCAGTTCGTATTTGGCGTCGGCCATTTTGAGGAAGCTGTCATCGAGGCCGTAGTGATTTTTGAAATCCTCGTCCAGTGGCATCGGCCACGGCGCGAACATGATCGTCTTGCCGCCCTGGTTTTCCGGCATGTCGGTCGCGTAACCCATGCCGTGCCACAATTCCTCCGTGATGAACGGCAGGAACGGATGAAACATCCGCACCGTGTGCGACAGGACAAAATCAATCACCGCCAGCGTGTTCGCCTTGCGCGCCGCGTCCTCGCCGAAGAACACGGCCTTGCTCGCCTCGACATACCAGTCGCAATATTCGCTCCAGAAAAAGCGGTAGAGCGCCGCCGTCGCGTCGCTGAACTTGTATTCGTTCAATGCGATGGTCACTTCGCGTATGGCCGCGTCCAGCTTCAGCAGAATCCATTTGTCATCGGACGACAGAAGTTTCGGATCAATCTCCCCCTGAATTGGGAAGTCGGCATTGCCGACCATCTGGCGGAAACGGCAGGCGTTCCAGAGCTTGTTGCAGAAGTTGCGGCCCAGCTCGACGTTTTGTTCATCGAACAAAATGTCCTGGCCGAGCGGCGCGGCGCGCATCACGCCGAAGCGCAACGCATCCGCGCCGAACTTCGCGATGAGGTCGAGCGGGTCGGGCGAATTGCCGAGGCTCTTGGACATCTTGCGCCCCTGCTTGTCGCGGATGATGCCGGTGAAATAAACATTCTGGAACGGCATCGCATCGGGCAGCGCGAACTTCGGGTCGCCCATGTATTCGTAGCCGGCCATGATCATGCGCGCGACCCAGAAGAAAATGATGTCCGGCCCGGTGACGAGGTCGGTGGTCGGATAAAATTTCTTCAACGTGTCGGTCTGCTCCGGCCAGCCCATCGTCGCAAACGGCCACAGCCACGAACTGAACCAAGTGTCGAGCACGTCGGGGTCTTGGGTAAAGCCGAGCTGCTCTAATTTTCAATATCTTCAGATGCTGAATTCAACGCACAGACATAACAAGATTGTGCCATCCGCTTGTTCGAGATTTTGAACGTAAGTAAGTCACTCGTATTGGTTGAAAGATCTTCGATTAGGCCTTGAACCTTTCCTTCGGATTCGGCATGTTCAAGTCAGCATTCGAGATGTTGCTCAAGTTCTCGACTTTGTTTTCCGTCTATCACGATGGATTTTGTCCACACCGGAATCCGATGTCCCCACCAAAGCTGGCGGCTGACGCACCAATCCTGCAAGCCGCCCATCCAGTGGTCGTAAACTTTCGCCCAACGGTCAGGATGAAATTTCATCTCGCCCTTGGCCACGACAGCGCGGGATTTTTCCACGCTCGGATATTTCAAAAACCATTGCTCGCTCAAGCGCGGCTCAATTGGAATGTCCGTCCGTTCTGAAAATCCCACGTTGTGAGTGTAAGCCTCTTCGATAGGCAATACTTTCGCCACCGGAACTTTATGAGCATAGGTTGCAGCTCCAAAATGGCCGCCTTTTACCTTCACAATATCTAAAAGCATTGCCATTGCTTTAGAACGCGCTTCAAACCGATCCAGACCGGCTAGCTCTCCCGCTAATTCTGTCATTTTTCCATTTGCGCCAATAACTTCCCGATCAATTGGAAGGTTATGTCTCGCTGCAATTTCAAAATCCGTCTTGTCATGACAAGGCGTCACTTTGAGCACGCCAGTTCCAAACTCAAATTCTACTTTTTCATCCGCTATGATTGGAATGAGTTTCTGCTCGAACGGTAGATTGTCGGGCAATGGTCGAATTGCAAACTTTCCAATGTAAGCTTGAAAACGAGGATCTTTAGGGTTCACCGCAACAGCGACATCGCCTGGAATAGTTTCTGGTCTTGTGGTCGCAATTTTTAGGAAGACCCATTCGTCTTTTTCATTCCAAACAGGACTTTTGTCCTTTTCCACAACCGCGACTGAGAACGTATAAAGCCATTCTCGCCGCTCTTTCATGATCACCTCTTCATCTGAAAGGGCTGTTTGAGCAAAAGGATCCCAGTTCACCATGCGTTTGCCGCGATAGATGAGGCCCTTTTTGTAGAGGTCCACGAACACGTGTTGCACGCAGCGCGAATATTCCGGGTCCATCGTGAAGCGTTCGCGCGTCCAGTCGCACGACGCGCCGAGCTTTTTCAACTGCTGGATGATGATGCCGCCGTGTTTTTCCTTCCATTCCCAGACGCGTTCGAGAAATTTCTCGCGGCCCAGATCGTCGCGATGCTTGATCTCGCCGGATTTTTTCAACGTGCGCTCGACGACTGTCTGCGTGGCGATGCCCGCGTGATCCGTGCCGGGCAGCCAGAGAACTTCCTTGCCGTCCATGCGCGCCTTGCGGGCAAGGATGTCCTGAATGGTGTTGTTGAGCACGTGGCCCATCGTGAGCACGCCGGTGACGTTCGGCGGCGGGATGACGATGGAATACGCGGGCTTGGCGGAATGTTCGTTCGCGACGAAAAATTTTCCGTCGAGCCAGAATTGATACCACTTGTCCTCGACGGACTGCGGTTCGTAAGCTTTGGAGATTTCAGACATACTTGAAAGACACAGAGACGCAGATGCACAGAGAAATATTTTTCCAAATTGTTTTCACTCTGTGTCATCTGTGACTCTGCGGCAAATTTTATTTCTTCAACAGCGCATATTCCATCGAGTCCACCAGCGCCTGCAGGCTGGCTTCGATGATGTTTTCGCTCACGCCGACGGTGCCCCATTCGCGCTGGCCGTCGGTGGATTCGATGAGCACGCGCGTCTTCGCCGCCGTGCCGGCCACGCCGTCGAGGATGCGCACCTTGTAATCCGTCAGCGTCACTTTCTTGAGCTTCGGGAATGATTTCGCCAGCGCGGAACGCAAAGCGGAATCCAGCGCGTTCACCGGGCCGTCGCCTTCCGCGACTTCGTCGTGAACTTTTTTGCCGACGCGCACGCGCACGGTGGCTTCGCAGATGGATTGCTTCGCGTCGCGGCGCATCGAGACGTGATATTTTTCCACGTCGAACTTCAGCGCGGGATTGCGATCGAGGATGCCGCGGATGATCAGCGCCATCGAAGCTTCGGCGGCCTCGTATTCGTAGCCGTCGTGCTCCAGTTCCTTGACGCGATTCAGGATCGCCTTCAACTCCGGCGTGTCGTTCGTGATCTTGAATCCGAGTTCCTGCGCCTTGATGACGATGTTGCTGCGGCCGGCGAGATCGCTGATGAGAATGTTGCGCTCGTTGCCGACGAGTTCGGGATTGATGTGCTCGTAGCTTGACGCGAGTTTTTGGACCGCGTTGACATGCGCGCCGCCCTTGTGCGCGAACGCGGACGAACCAACCCACGGCAGACGCGGATTGTGGCGCAGGTTCGCGACTTCATCCACGAATGAGGAAAGCTCCTTGAGCTTCGCCAGCGACTTCGCCGGCACGCAGGTTTTTTTCATCTTCAGCGCTACACACGGAATCGCGCTGGTCAGATTGCAATTGCCCGTGCGCTCGCCGTAGCCGTTGATCGTGCCTTGCACATGCACCGCGCCGGCTTCGAGCGCGGCCAACGCGTTCGCGACACCGAGGCCGATGTCGTCGTGCGTGTGGATGCCGACTTTGCAATTTAATTTGCCGAGCGCAGTTTTGGTGATGGCGGCGATTTCGCCCGGCAGACAGCCGCCGTTCGTGTCGCACAGCACGACGAAATCCGCGCCGGCTTTTTCCGCCGCCTGCCAGGTCGCGAGCGCGTAATCGGCATCGAGCTTGTAGCCGTCAAATCCGTGCTCGGCGTCGTAGATGACAAATTTGCCGTGGTCTTTCAAAAATTTCACGGTGTCGCCGATCATCGCGAGGTTTTCCTCCGGCGTGCAGCGCAAAACTTCCTTCACATGCAACATGGAAGTTTTGCCGTAGATCGTGACCACGGGCGTTCCGGCTTCGATGAGCAGGCGCACCTGGTCATCAGATTCGACGGGCGTGGCTTTCTTGCGCGTCGAACCGAACGCCGCGAGCCGCGCATTTTTGAATTTTTTCTTTTTGGCCTGCGCAAAAAATTCGATGTCCTTGGGATTGCTGCCCGGCCAGCCGCCTTCGATGTAATGAACGCCAAAAGCATCGAGCTTCTCGGCAATGCGGATTTTGTCCGCGACCGAGAAATTGATGCCTTCGCCCTGCGAACCGTCGCGCAGGGTCGTGTCGTAGATTTCGACTTGGGGTTTCATAAATGCCGTAAAAACGGATGCACACTATCTCTGAAAATGGCGGAAGTGGCAAATCCCAAAACTGGAACGCCGTGTCTTAATCATAATCTTGTGATTAATTGCCGTGAACGCAATCCGCCCGGCGGCTGCATGTGATTTTTTATCTGGCGTTGAGAAAATTTTCAGCTAAACTTCTCAATTATAAATTATGTTCAAAATCATCTTCTCCCCAAGTCAGGATTCGGCGTTGACCAATCTGGGGCTGCTGGTAATGCGGCTCTGGCTCGGCTCGGCGATGTTTTTCAACCACGGCATCGAAAAGCTCATGCACTTTAAGGACATTGCGCCAAACTTTCCCGACCCGCTGGGCATCGGCCAGCCGGTGAGCCTGGCGCTCGTGATGTTCGCCGAGGTCGTCGGCTCGCTGCTGCTGATCATGGGGCTGCTGACGCGGTTTGCGGCGCTGACGCTGGTGATTGACCTGTTCGTCGCGTTTCTGATGGTTCACCAGACGGCCATGAGCGGCAAGAACAGCGGCGAACTGGCCTTTATTTATCTGGCCGGTTTTGTGTTTCTGCTCATCACCGGCGGCGGAATGATTTCCCTCGACATGGTGGTTTTTGGCAAGAGCAAGAAAAATTGATTTCCTTCAACGCCGCTTGCGCCGCCGGCAAAATCATTTGCCCGCCGGTTTTTTCAAACCGGCGGAATTCACAGTCTGACGCCGGATCAGCTTAATTTGGCGGCCCGGCCAGCGGGACGATGCGATAAAACCGGGACGGACTGCCCGGCGCATCGGGATCCACAAAATCAACGGAGCCGTTGATCACTTGATTGGTGCAAACCGGCTGCCAGTTTATCAGGTCGGCGGACCACTCGATTGAAAACCACGCGGCATTCGGCGCTGACGTGGCCACATGAAAACAATTGTCGGGCAGCCTCGCGGTTACCGGACGCGGACCGTCGCTGTCAATGATGATGCCGGCGGCCCGGTGCGGAATGCCGACGACATAATCCGGCGGCAGATTGGTCGAGGGGGTCAATGTCAGAATCACCGTCTTGTTCACATCCGGCGGCCCGTCGTCAATGGGCACGATGGTGATCAGCGCACGGTCTTCGCCGGCAGGAACGGTGACGGAACCGGGCAGCGCGACGTAATCCACGCCGTTGCTCGCGGTGCCGCCAATGTCGTAAGCCACCGTCACGTCGTCATTCGGTTCGCCAAAACTGCGCACGGTGAACGTGGCGGTTTTCGGCCCGCAATTCGTGAAGAACCGGCAGACCGCCGTGGGCCATGCCGCCCAAGTCGGCGTTGAATTTGTTTCGCCGGGCCAGACCCAGCAATTGGTACCTTCGATGGCCACCGGGTCGGTCGCCACAATCGTCACAACCGGCGGACGGTTGGTCGGCGGTGGCGGCGAAGGCAGAACGGAAATATTCACCGGATCGGAAACGGCGACCAAGACTATGGGCTGGCCGGTGAAAACAATCGTCGCTTGAGCCGTCAAAATGTGGTCGCCGACCGGGGCATTGGTCCAAATCAGGTAATACAAATTGGTCGGATAAATCGGCGGCACCGGTCCGCCCACAACAATCCCGCCGCTGGCGAGCGGTGTCACCACCGGCACCGGCTGGCCAAAACCGAGACTATTCGTTCCTTCAAAAAATTCCACCGACTCCACCGACCCGTTGGGATCATAGGCGAAGGCGTAGAACGGAATGTTGACCGGCGCAAAGAACGTCGTGCCATTGGCGGGGCTGACAATCCGGACGACCGGCGGAAGATTTGTCGGCGGACCTTGCAGCACGGCGATGTTGACAGCGGCGGATGTCGTGGACGCGCCGCCGTTGTCCGTGGCCACGGCGGTCAGCGGATAATTGCCTGGCGGAGGATTCAGCCAATTGAACAAATAAACCAAGCCGGTCACGCCGTTGACGCCCGGTGGATCGAGCACGACCGGAGTGCCCGGGCCGAGATCGTTCGTGCCGGCGAAAAATTCAACGCTGACCGTGGAACCATCCGGGTCGCCCGCCTGCGCCAGCATCTGAATGTTGGTCGGCGTGTAAAACACCGCGCCGTCCGCCGGCTCAATGATGCTCACCGCCGGCGGCAAGTTGGTCGTGCCGCTGGTTTCGACATACACCACCGCGCGGTTGGGCGAGCCGATTTCATAATTGACCGGCGTCAGCAGCGGCGAATTCGTCAGCGTCAACACCACCGTCTTGGCGACAATGCTGGACGAAGGATTGTTCAGCGTGGTGATGACGATGGTGTTGGATGTCGCGCCGGCGTTAATTGTCACCAGATGCGGCGGAATTGGCGCGTAATCCACGCCGTTGGACGCCGTGCCGTCGAGGTCATACCACACGTTCAAAGTTGCATCCGTGTCGCCCGCGCGAAACACGGTGAATACGCCGGGACTGGTTGTGGTAGCGAACGGCTGGGTTGCCTGAACGGTGACGATGGGAATGGTGACCGCAGTTTGGGCAAAACTGCTTGCGCCGGACGCAACGGCGATCAAAGCCCAAACAAACCACCAACCCAATTTTGAAGGACTATAAAACGCTTTCATGGCAACAAAAATAAAGGCTTAAAACGAGCTTTGACTTCAGGCTGAAAACTATTCCTGTTCAGCACGCTGTCAAGTGACATTGCTGTGGCGGCACTGGTTTCGGCTGTCTTATAACCGCCTTTTGCTAGCCGGGTCGGTTCACTCACCGCAGATTGGGAAAGATATTTTGAATGGAAACGCATTTGCCAAGAAGATGTTTCCGAACGGAATTGAGATTGATACAGACCCCGCCGATTTTGAGGGTGCAATCCAGCTGGCCGATAAGCATCTTTCATCACGGCGTCCAATTTTTGAGGCCACACTTTCTGCCAATGGTGGATATGCACGGGTGGACATTTTACCTTTACCTTGCCTTTCATACGGGGGCGGGCGTAATATACGCAAAGGGGATATGGCAATGTGCTGCGCCATTTCAACAACACGCAGTTCATCGGAATTGTGCGCGGTGGCTGGATAGGATCAAGAACCGAGACGACCGACACCATCACTGATTTGGTTCGTGGTTTGATTGAGGCAGACCATTCTGTTATCGTAGGAGTTGCTGAAGACAGTCGGGACACCGGCAAGGAAGATTGAATGGGCTTGCCAGCGATTTCTACCAATATATGATGACTTCTAGCCATAAACGCGTAGAAATGGTTAGAAATAAATAGAAATTCACCGAACACCTCATGGACGCCATCAAAAACCCGTTCTCTCCCGGCGCAGGCTCTCCGCCGCCCGAACTGGTCGGTCGCGAGGGAATCCTCGAACAAGCTCGCATTCTCCTTGGCCGCATCAAAGAAAAACGCCCGGAAAAAAGCATCCTGCTCACCGGTCTGCGCGGCGTCGGCAAGACGGTGTTGCTCAATGAAATTGAGCGTGCTCGCCGCCAAGGCCGGCTACCGCACCGTGCCGTTGGAAGCGCACGAGGATAAATCGCTGGCGGCGTTGCTCGTGCCGCCGTTGCGCAAACTGCTCTTTGAGTTGGATCGCGTTGCTGGCGCGGGCGACAAGGCCAAGCGCGGGCTGGCTGTGCTCAAGGGTTTCATGAACGGCGTCAAAGTGACGATGGGCGACATTGAAGTCGGCTTGGACATCGAACCTGAAAAGGGCGCGGCGGACAGCGGCGATCTGGAAAGCGACCTGCCCAATCTGTTTGTCGCCGTCGCCGAAGCCGCCGAGGAACGGAAAATTCCCGTGGCGCTGCTCATTGACGAGTTGCAGTATTTCAACCCGAAGGAACTGAGCGCGCTCATCATGGCCATGCACAAGATGCAGCAGCGCCAGTTGCCGATGGTTCTGCTCGGCGCGGGCCTGCCCATTCTGCCCGGTCTCGCCGGTGAATCGAAATCCTATGCGGAGCGGCTGTTCAGTTTTCCCGACATCGGCGCGCTTTCCGAACCTGACGCCATCAAGGCGTTGCAAGAACCGACCAGAGCCGTCGGCGTGGACTTTGAAAAAGCCGCGCTGAAGGAGATTTTTCGGCTGACGCAAGGCTATCCCTACTTCCTTCAGGAGTGGGGTTATCAATCATGGAATCGCGCCGCCGCCTCGCCAATCACTTTGCAAGTTGTTCAGGAAGCCACCGCGACGGTGATTCAACGTTTGGATCAAAATTTTTTCCGCGTCCGCTTCGACCGGCTCACGCCGGGCGAGAAACGGTTTCTGCGAGCTATGGCCGGCCTTGGTGCGGGTGCGCATCGCAGCGGCGACATTGCCGACGCGCTCGAAGTGAAAATCAACAGCCTCGGCCCGGTGCGGGCGAACCTGATTCAAAAAGGCATGATTTACAGCCCGGCCCATGGCGACATGGCATTCACCGTGCCGCTATTCGACGAGTTCATGCTCCGAGCGATGCCGCAGTTGGATTAAAAGTGTCTGACTGAACATTGATGATATAACCGTCTTGATTCCGCGTGAATCGCCTTTCGATTATATGGCTCACTGCGCGTCGTCAAGGTCGTTCCGCCCTGCGGCTTCCACCTTGACGATGCTCGTTTCGCCAAAAGAAATGGCGCTTAAGATTTCACGCGGGGGTCTCGCAATAGACTCTTTTTATACGGCACGCCTTACCCCTAACGTTCGTTAGTGATTTTGCGTCCGAAGGTAATACGGCGATTATCCGAAATCTGACTGATTTTTAACCGAAAACTTTACGAAACATTTTTGATCACATTCTAAACACAATCATGTAAATGATTCCGTGCGCAAAATCCTAAAGGCAAGTTCCCGGAGCCGGGCGGCGGGTCAATTTGGAGCGCAGCCGGGATGAGCCGAGCAATAGATTGACGCGCCGACCGGCGACATAAAATCGAACTTTCGATTTATGCGCACGATTGGTCAAAGATTTTTTGAATCTGCAATGCGTGGCCCTGGCTTACGGCGTAACCACGGGCCGGGAATTCGCGCCCGCAGCGGGGCTTCAATTTTTTGAGGTGAAGGCAGCACCGGCAAAATTTTTGAAGCTGGATGTTTGCGCGGGCGTGGTTTGTAAGGGCGAATAATTTTTTGGCCGATCACTTTGCGGCAGAAACGATGCACGGTATCTGTTGAGACAACGATATTTACATCCTCTAAAAGTATGCGGATGTCATCGTGAGATGCGCGTAGTTTTAAGAGTTCTTCAATTTTGGGCTTGAATGGCATCAACAATGCAAATTTGCGCGGCAATTTTTTGAAGCCGCTAACAAGTTCCTTGAAACGTGCCTGCACATCTTCGGCTGGGATTTTATCACTCATACAATGTCGGATAATAATCGGATGCTTATCAGACGGAAGCAATCATATTTCGGATTGAAATCAGTTATATTTCGGATAATTCTCGGACGCAAAATGGTTAACGAATGTTAGACGTAAGGCGTGCCATGAAAAATGATGCTTCAAGTCGTGTTCAATGCGCCCGTCCAAATATGCCGGACTGCAACCAATCAATGCCAAATTCAATTGGACACCGGCTTCATAATTTCCTCATTTTCGAGAAATCGGACTTTCTGCGCCATAGCTGTGGAATGGCTGTCACGCAGATGACCATAAACGCGCATCGCCAGCGCACCGCCGTCCTTGTGTCCGAGCCAGCGGGAAACTGTTGGAATATCCACGCCCGATTCAATACAGCGGGTCGCAAAAAGGTGTCGCAAATCGTGATGCGTGAAACGGGCAATTTCCAGTTTCGTGCAAGCCGTGTCAATCGCACCCTGACATTCATGAACAAGCATGATGGGATCATGTAAAAATTTCTGCTCGTCGCGTTCGGTCTGAAGCCGTTGCAACAATCGAAGCATATCGGGAATCATCGGGACGCGACGGATTTCCCAATTTTTTGTGCCAGTGGCGGGGTCGCCCAAAACCGTTATTTCACTTTTCTCAAAATCACAGTCTCGTCCGCGAATACGAGCCGCTTCACCTTTCCGGCAGCCGCTGTAAGCAAGAAACTCCACGAGATCGGCGCATCGGCGTGCCCATCCGCCCTCGCCATTTCTGATGGTGGTAACCAGTTCAATGAATTGTTTCTGGCTTGGAAGCTGCAACGGTTTCAGTCGGATTTTTTTCCGTTTGATGTGGACAACCGGATTGTCATATCGCGCACCCGCTTCAACCGCGATGGCTAAAATCAATTTGAATGTTCCCACGGTATTATTAAAAGCCGAGGGACTTGCCGCTCGTCCGTATTGGGCAGCCCAGGTCAGACAATCACCTTTGGAAATGCGAGCAACGTCCGCTTGGGCAAGATCAGGCCATGATTTCAAAAGGGCGGTGATTCGTTCTTCGCGATAGGCTTTGCTCCGCTCCTTGAGAGAGTGATCGCCTTTCAGTCGTTCCCGGTAAGTTTCCAGCGCATCAGCAAAAGTCATTTTCCCACGCGCGACAGCCGTTTGTGCGGCAGCGCGTTGTCGTTCTTCTCGGTGAAAATCGCTTAAGCGCAATTTGGCGACACTGATTCGGTCGGTTTTGAGCGATTTCCAAATCAGCTTGCCGCGCACGCGAATTCGCGCATAATATGTTCCTGATTGAACGTGGCGAACCAGATTTGCCACGGGCGTTTTTTGCCAGCGTGAGCCTGTATTATTCGATGAATTGGACTTCATGCGTATAGTATAGAACATCAGTATAGAAAACGCAAATTGCGAAATGTGAAAACCAGCATTTAAAGCAACAAAATCAATTTAGTGGAAGGGTGGCTGAGTGGTTAAAGGCACCTGACTCGAAATCAGGGGTAGGGGTAACTCTACCGTGGGTTCAAATCCCACCCCTTCCGCCATATTTTACAAGGGTTTTATGAGTTCCCTTCGGATAAAAAAACTCAGAAAAGATGCTTTTTT
>CAVTWB010000002.1:0-23367 GCA_963738245.1 uncultured Verrucomicrobiae bacterium | reverse complement strand
GCTGTCTATTATTTTTATCTGTTAGGCGATTCGACGCACAATGTGACCGCTAAAAAAGTTTGAAAAGGGTAGGTGATAGGCATGAAAAGGGTTGTTTTGGTGCCGCCAGCAGCGAGCTGCAATAGGGTTGCAAGGACTATGCAGCCGAGCTACCAATTCGTTAATCCCACCCGTTTCCAGAGGTTTGTCCCCACGCTTAAATATAGATAATTCGAGTCGCCAGCGAAGATGCCAGCACCGAGGCCGAAGGTTGAGTCGGTTGAATTTGTGACGGTGAGCAGCGGAATTGTAAAAAGCGTCGTCGGGACGAGATTCACCACAGGCGGAGAAGAGCCGGAAATCACCCCTGCCGACTGCACGATTCCTTCGGTCAAGATGACGTTTGTGTCCATGTCAGAATCAAGCCCGAAACTGAAGTCCAAATTGGTCACGGCCACGTTCGTGATGAGCATGGAAGACGAGGTTGATCGGTTGAGTGGGTCGCCCGACAAATAACTGACGGAAGATGCCAGGTTGGTGCCGTCGTAATCCAACGTGCCGTCCAGGTTGAATTTCTGGCCGCCACCGGCCGTTGGCGGTGATCTGAACACGTTCAATCCGCCGACAAAAAGATTGATCACGTTCCCGTTGGTGGTGGATTTATTCCAGCCACCCAAGTGAAACGAGACGCGGCCGCCCGTGGCCGGCCAAAAATTCACCAGCGCGGCGCGGGTGATTTGCACCTGCACTGGATAAAGAGAAAATTGCGGTGGCGGGTTTGTGTAAATCGAATTGGTGACAGCCGCCCAGCCGGAAAACAAATTCGTTGAGACGTAGGAATTGGTGTCGCCAGTATAAACATCTGATGAAACGATGGGAACCGGGACGCCACCGAACGCCACAAACCAGGTGCCCACGATTGAGGTGGTTGGATTGCTGTAATACTGGTGCCCGCCATAATTCAAATACCAAGACGAGCCGCTGAAGCTGAAAAATGCGCCCGATAAGTTGGTCAGCTCCGGGTTTCCAGAAAATAAATTCGTGCTGACAATATACGTTCCTCCCAAGGCGCCAATCCCGCCCGGCGTATTGTTCACCTGGACTGAATAAAGCGCCAGGCCGCCATACCCGGCGTGATAAAGTCCGAAGTTCGCCGGCGAGTTCGATGAAAGGGTCCAGCCGGAATTGTTGGTCCACTGGCTTGCGGTTGAGGGCGCGAAAGCGCTGACGACCGAGGCGTCGCCGCAGTTGGTGCAATATAAAGTCTGGCTTCGGCCAACCCACGGCATGATCGCGAGCGCGAGGGCCAGGAATGTTTTTTTCATGTCAGTAAAAGAGTGGAATTGAATAGCTGGTTATCGCTCCATTGGCCAAGCCGCCGCCGACGGCTTGGGCCTGAATTTCGTAGGACTCGATGACGAGGTCTGACGACGTGCCGGAGCTACCTGGGTTGATCATCAAGTTCATTGGAAAAGGGCCGGCCGGATCGTAATCCAACCTTGAGAATAAAGAATTCGGCCCTGTGAATTTTCCGGTGGCCGGGTTAAAATAAAGGCCGCTCGTCCAAAACCGAATTGACGCGCCCGGCGTGGTGCAAGACAGCGTGATCGGGCCGTAAGGAATCAACCGCGCCTCGCCGGAGATGATCTGGACGCCGTTGCAGTCGAACAAATCCACGTCCGCACACTTGGCGGCCGCGCCGCCGGTCGCGTTGACCGTCACGGCCAGGTCAACCTCCGTCGTCAGGTTCGTCGAGTCGCGCGCGATGAGTTTCACCGTCCACGAACCAGCCGAATCGAACTGCACGGTCGCCTTAAAATTCTTGCTGCCTTGCGGCGCGAATACCGAATCCAACACGACGCGCGGGCTGGTGTCGGTGGACTTGATCAACTGCACGATGATCTCGACCAGGTTGTTGTCCGGGTCGCTCCAGGTGCCGGCGACCGCCAGCTTGTTCGGGAAGCTCGCCGCGTTGATCGTCTGTGAGAACCACGCCGGCGACGTGAGATTCAATGACGGCGCGGAGATGGAATTCAGCGGGAAGCGGAATTGTTCACTCGTGGCGCCGCTCAACGGAAATTGCGTGACAAAAGTGTAGGGACAAAACCGGAACTGCGCATAGGCCGGGGTTTGTCCGGTCAATCTGTTCGCGCGGATCGTGTCAAATGTCGCGTCGGTGAACGCCGCGAGGTTCGCGCGGGGGATCAGCCACACCTCGGCCGTGCCGGTCGCGAACGCCTGCGCAACCGTGTTTTGCCGCCCGCGCAAAACCGACAGGGTATAGACGCCGGCGGACACGAGCGTCTGCGCGCCGACCGACATGATCTCCATGATCTGGTAGCCGGCCGCCTCGTCAATCTCGCCGGCATCACCGCCGCCGCTGACGACCTGCACCAGCACGGCGAGCATCGTGTCGTTCGCCTGCTCCAGGTCGGAATACTGGTTGGTGAAATAGTCCGCGTCCACCTGCGTCGTGTCCACGTCCACCGTGATGGTCGCGTCGCCGGCGGCGACATTCGCGTTCAACGTGGCTTTGGCCGCGAAGCCGGTAAAATTTCCCAGGCTGGTGAAGCTGCCGGCGGGATCGGTGTCGAAGAACAACTGGCAGCCGACGATGGTGTTGCTCGGCCGTTGCGCGAGCGCGACAATCGCACCCCGCTCGCCCGACAGGTTGGTCGGCACTTCGACGACGCGGAAATTCGTGATCGCCGGGACCGGCGTCTGCGTCACCAGCTTGGGCTGGCCGGGCGACATCCACGGCACCGGCGCGATGGTGTTGTCAGCCCACACCTGAAGCGTGATCGGCACCGTCATCGGAATCTTGCGCGACGTGACGCGGAAAAACTGCCCGCTGCCCGCGCCGCCCGGCTCGATGAAAACGTCGGTGAAAATATAATCGCCGGCGCGCACGCCGCGTCCGAATTCGCGACGCACCGAAAGCTCGCCCGTCATCTGCGCATGGCCGACCACGCGCAGCGTCTCCTGGCCGTGGCTCAAGCCCTGCACCGGGCGCGCGATGTAGGGCCGGTCGAGATTGGTTTCGCGCACGGTCTTCAGCACCGAGAACGCGCGCGGATCGTCGGCGCTCACGCTCGTCTGCTGATAATTCAACTGGCGTGAACTGTAACGCACGGTCGCGCGCGAATAAGTCCCCTGCCAGCTCGTCGTCGTGAACTTCGGCGCGGCCGTCAGATCGTCCGCCGTCAGCGTCGTGTAGCTCGCGGGGATGACGCCATGCTGATAAACACCCATCTCGATCTTCTTCGTGTTCGGATTAAACCGGAAATAACCGTCCGCCATCGCCGTCAGGCGGTCAAACACCGCGCGCAGCGTCTCACCGGAATCAATCAGGATGCTCGCGCCGGTCAGCGGCTGCACCGTGCCGCCGTCGAGATAATTCGCCGCCGCCTGAAAACTGACGCTGTCCACCATCGCCGGCGGTTGCCCGACACAGTTTGGATCCGTGAGAATCTCCGCTGCGGCGGCCGCGAGATTGACCTGGCCGTCGGTGACGGCCGCCGGGCCGCCGACCACGATCGTCTGGTTGTTCGCGCCGCGCCGGACGACGACTTCAAGGTTCGGTCCCGACTGGCCAGTCCTGGCCCAGGCAAAAATCAATCAGCACGACGTAACAAATTCCCTTGTAGTCGGGATGCTGGTCGCCGGCGCTGTTGTTGGCGGATTGAAGATAATGATCCACGGTCTGCGTTTGCGTGCCCCAGTAAAGCCGGAGGGTCCGCCAGAAAATTCCCGTGCTGTCCGTGATGCTAAAATCGTTGTAGTCGGCCAGGCCGCGCGCGAAGGTATATTCCGCCCACCCTTCCAGCCCGGAACCGGGCGCGTTCGTGGCCGAGGCGACATGGTTCGAGGTGCACGTCCACGTCTGCGCATCGAACACATACAGCGTCCCGGCCGTGATGTTCGCGCCCAGCACCCAGGGCGTCCCCTTCGGCCACATCTCCTGGCCGTTCATGATGATGGACACCAGGGCGTCCACCGGCCCGACGCACAAGGCCCCGGCCATCGTGCCGAAGTAATTATACGTCTTGCCCGCGTTGCCTGATTTTGAGGAGCCGCCCATGATTATTTTTTACTCGGTTTTTGCTGGGGTGCCGGTGCCGTGCGCAGGTTATAGACCGGGGTAAACCACGCCGCCGCGACCTTGCGCGTGCCGGCGACATACGCCACCGGCAAGGCCTGCTGCGGGCTGCTCGTCATCTGGCCCTGCAACCCGAACGGTTTCTGCTGCGGTGCTGTTTGCGTGCCTTTCATGGTTCCACCGGCCGCCAGATTTTTTCGATCCGCTTCAGATAGGTCGCGTCGCGCAGCTCACTGTAAATCACGCCGGGTCCCCGGATGCAATGGATGAACGCGCCGCTGCTGGTCAGCACGACGCCGAGATGGTGGATGCAACCGCCGAGTTTGAAGCCGATCAGGTCGCCGGGCGCGGCCGATGAATCCAAAACCTCCTCAAAGCGGCCGCATTTTATTTCCGCGGCCATCGCCGCCGTGATCAGGGAATCTTCGTGCGCATTCCCCCAGTCCATCGGCCCGGCAGGGATTTTGAAATCAGCCGGCCAGACGCCGGCGGCGATGTAAAGCGCGCCGACGAGCATCTGGCAGGAGACACCCGCGCCCTTGACGGCCGCGTTCGGCATGAAGGGCGTGCCGCGCCAGGACTCCGCCTCGACCTGAAGCTGATGCCGCCGTTGTTGTGCTGAAAAATATGGATTCATTTTTTACCTCCTCCGAAGGCCTGCTGGTTGATTTTTAACACGGTCGGGTTGCCGACCGGGATGAACGGAAAGCCGCCGAAATTTTCGTAGTTGCCGAACTTGTTGATCGACGTCGCCGCCTGCCCGTCGTAACCTGGAAACAGGTTCACCACGTCGCCGACCGACGGCGCGATCGTGAGCGGAGTGGAAAGGAAAAGTGAAATCTGCCCGGCGGCCGGCGTGGCGCTGTCGCTGATCATCCGCGCCTGCGGCTTGCCGCTGCCGGCGGCCGTGATGATCAGATAACCGGCGGCGAACCAATGCGCCGGCGTCGCCGCCGCGAGCGCGTTGGCCGGCGTCTGCTGTGTGAGCGTGCCGACGACCAGCGTGTTCGTGGTCGCGTCATAGCTGACGACCGCGGCGTTCCACTGCCAGTCCGCCGGCGTGAGGCCGTTGGCGGATTCAAACAGGCACCAGTTGTCCGTCTGCTGGTAAAGCCGGCGCGGAATCTGGCGGTCGAAGATGCTGCTCAACGTCTCGCACGTCGCCTCGATGAACGGCGGGTTCACGTCCGCGCTCGAAACTTCGCCGGAAAAATAACAGCGTTCGGCCGCCTGCAAGTCGGCGAGGGTGTCCACGTCCGATCCCGTCACGTCCGCCTCGTAGATGTCCACGTTCAGCGGAAACTCCAGTTGCATCGGCACGAGCAGCGCGAGCGGGTTGCCGGAGAAATTGCGCGACTTCAATTTGACGCTCTGCCGGTCGAGCGTGGCCGTCTCGTTGATCGGCTCGTTTTCCAGCGGCGATGAAAGATAGGTGTTCACGCCGTCGGTCAGGTCGCGTTCAAAATTCGTGTAATAAAAAACTTCCGCGCCCGACGGCAGGTTGATGGTGAACACATACAGCATCGCCGTCACCGGCAGCGCGCCTTGCGTGACGTTGATGGTCTCGCCGGCGACGGCCGCCGTTTCCCACGGCGTCTCCTTGAACTTCAGCGTGACGGTCGCCAGGTCAGGGCCGAGGAACGCCAGCGAAAGCTTCAGCACGTCGAACCGCGCCAGCACGAGCGACTCGATGCGCGTCAACCCGGCGGCGAACGCCGTGCCGACCGCGCCCGACAAATTCCATGCGCTGCCGGTCGTGCCGGTGACCTTGAGCGGCACGCGATTGTTCAAGTCATCGAGCACGACGAACGTGTTCGAGCCGAGCGCATCCACGTCGTCCACGTGGAGCGCGGTGTCCGCCGTCAAGACATTTTGCGTGAGCGCGGCCTCGCTCAAGGCCGCCGGCAGCCAGAAATTATTCTGCTCGCCGGCGAGCGCGACGAAAAATGAAAGCAAGTTGAGCGGATCGGAATTGCGCAGCGTAAAATCCTGCGAGACTTTCCGGCGGCCGAGCTGCGCGTAATAGGCCGAAGCCATCTGCCGCACCTGGCCGATCTGCTCGCGGCGCACGTCCTGTTCCGAGCCGGCGGTCTTGGCCGGGTTCGTCCAGTTCGCGCGCCAGGGAAACAGCGGCCGCAGCCCGGATGCAGCGGCGATGCCGGCCGGCGGCATGAACGCCGGCGGCGTGAGCGAATGGACATCGTTCTCCTTGAAATGAAAATCCACCACCGCGTAGTCATCGTGAATGGCGTTCGGATCGGGATCGTCGGCCAGGATTCCGACCATCAGCGGATAGGCGGTCTTGGCGAACGGCAGGCTGGCCGCCGGTTCGATGGCGTCAAAACTTCCATCATCGTTGAACAGCGCATAGAACGCGGCGGTGATCACCGGCGCGCTGCCGGCGGCGAAGCCGCCCGGCCAGAACGGGCAGAGCACCGGCTGCACGTTCAAGTCCTGAAGCGAATTGCGGAGGTTGGTGATCGCGACGGAATTGTCGAGGTTGCACGAGAACTTCATCTCGATCCGCAGCGTGTCGCCGGTCGCGCGGCGCGTCTCGCGCCCGGTCAGGCCGCGCTCATAGCTCGCCGGGAGGCTCGCGTCCACCGCGATGCCCGACGCCCAGTTCGGCGCGTCATCGAGGAGGAACGCATCCTCCGCATTGAACATCACGGGGATCATCTAAATTTGTGGATGTGGCGGCCCATGATGTCGACGACGTTTTTTTCGTGCGCATCCGACCGGCTCAATTCCTCGGCCATCTTGTCCCGGTCAAAATAAATCGCGTTATGAACGTCGGGTTTGTTTCTGCCGGCTGAACCATTGGACGACGCACCACCAGCGGACAACATCGCCGCCGTCGCGTCGGCGGGGATGATGGTGCCGGCCGTGTCCGGAACGAACAGTTCCGGCCCGCGCTCGCCGACGAGCGACAGCGCGCCAAGCGGCGGTCGTCCGCCTTCGGCAAATGCGCCGCCGAACACGGATTGCGCGGCCGTGATGCCTTCGGCGAGACTGATGAAACCGGGGGCAGCGAATGCCGCGCCGCCGTAACTCGCGATAGTGGCGAGCGTGGCCGGCGCGGCCCAGATGGCCGACTGCGCCGCCGCCATCGGCGCGGTGGCCGCGACCGCCGAGGCGAGGATCGCGCGGCCGAACAGCGCCATCATCAGTTGCGTCGCGATCCAGCGCAGCCCCATCTGGATGATGCCCTCGATGATGTTCGTCATGATCGAGGTGTAAATGTTGCGCAATGCCTGCGACCAGGTCTCGGTCTGCATGATCAAGCCGGTGAACGCGCCGCCGACGGTGTGGATTGCGTTATCGAACGCCGAGCCGAACACTTCCGCCGTCTGCTGCGCGAACGATCCAAACTGGTTTTGTAATTTGACTATTTCCTTCGACCACTGGCCGAGAAAACTTCCCTCTCCCTGCGCGCCTGCCATTTCGTTTTGCAACTGCGCCTGCTGCACCATCAGCTCCGTCATCTGCTTTTGCGCTTCGAGCTGCCCGTTGGCGTCGGTGTTCGGGTTGCCGGCAATCGCCTGAAGCTGCGCGATGCGCTGCGCGTTCAGATCAATCAGCTTTTGGTAGATCGGCACCGACTCCTGCGATTTTTGAAGATCCGTCAGGAACGGATTTGATTTCACCGAGTCGAGACTGGCCTGCACCTGCGCCCGCGCGATCTCCTGCTTCAGTTGAAGCTGTTTTGTCAGTTCGTCATTCTCCTGCCTGGCGGCGGCCAGCGCCTGCGTCTGCGCGTTGCGGATCGCATCATTGTATTGCTCCTCGGAGATTTTTCCCTCGGCAAAGAATTTGGCGGCCAGCGCGACGCGCTGCACATACTCGGAAAAATAAAGCTGGCCGCGCTTCTGTCCCGCGTCGGCGGTCGTGGCGGTGATCTCGTCGTCAATCTGCCTGTTCGCCTCGGCAAATTGCTTCGCGTATTGCTCCCGGATTTTATTTTCCGCGGCGGCGGATTTTTGCGCGGCTTCCGTGGCGGCCTTCTGCCGGATCTCGGCAATGCTGTTGCTCTCGGCCGTCTGGCTGTTGGCCTTGAACGCCTGGAATTGTTTTTCCTCGGCGTCCGACCATTGGCCGGTCGCGACCGCGATGTCTTTTTTCGCCTGAAGCTCGCGCAGCTCCAGCGCGTAACGGCCCTTGATGCGGTCAATCTCTTTTTGCGATCCCACCTCGGCGTCGCGCTGCATCTTCAGCTCTTCATCGTGGATCTGCGCGAGCGCCTGGTCACCCGGCTTGGAATTGTCGTCCGGCGACACGACCTGGTCCTTCTCCATCAACTGCCGGACATAATCCTGAATGTCCTGCGCGTTGGCTTTCTGCCGCGTCTGACCCTGCGTCCACGCCACAAAAGGGATTGTCTGTTCCTGATTGATGCTCAACTGCACGAGTTTGTCGCTGCCGGTGCCGTAGGGATTCACGCCGTAGCGCGGCGCGTGGCCGCCGAACGCGTCGGGAACGGTTTGCTCGTTGTAAAGCGGCGTCTTGCCGCTCAAGAGGTCGAGATATTTTTGCGCCTGTGCCGGCGAGATGGAACCCGCCCGCTGCGCCGTGTTGATTTTTTCCAGCAGCGCCGGGACTTTTTCCAGCGCGGCGGCCATCTCCCGCGCGCGGCGGGCCGGGTCAACCATCGCCTCGCCATAATTATCCCACCAATAAACCCCCGCACCCAACGCGACCGTGACGGCACCGACGCCCGCCGCGACGCCGCCCAGGATCGGCATGAGCGAGGTCATCTGGAAGCCGCCCGCCACGAGTCCGCGCGTCAGTTCGTCCACCGCATAAAAAGCGGCGCGCGGGCCGCCGTCCATCGAGCCAAATCTGATCGCGTCAATCGCGGACCGGAAATAATAAACCTTGCCGGCGAGACCTTCGATGCTCTTCCCCGCATCGTCGGCGGCTTTTTTGGCCGCCGACCCCGCCACGCTCAAGTCGCTGCCGTATTGCTTCAGAAATTGCTGCAACGCGGCGGCGGCCTGCGCCGTCTCCGCCGTCACCACGATTTTAACCGGCTCACTCATTTTCGATTTTGGTCTGCTCGATCAGTTTTTCCTGCGCGCGACGCCAGGAGTTTTTGTCCGACTGCCCGGCGGTGATCAACTGGCCGAGCTGGAGGATCTCCCGCGCGCTTTTGCGCCGGTGCGCGGCGGCCATCAGCTCCAGTTGCTCCCAGCTATGCTCCAGCGCCGCCGCGAGCGTCAGCCCCGCCTCGGCGGCGAGGCCCGCGACTGCGTCAGCCAGGTGGATTCGGCCAGCGCGATTTTTTCCTTTTGCATTTCCGGCGGCAGCTCCTTGAAGGCGGCCACGTTTTGCTCGCGCATCCGGGCCGCACGTGGAAAAAAACCCTTCTCGTTCACCTCCCACACCGCCGCGCGCAGCAGCTCGTAGTATTCCGGCACGACCTCGTTCAGCTCCGCCTCCGTCAGCCCGGTCGTGAAGGCCACGAGTTTTGCCTCGTCCGCGAGCAGCGGGAAGGCCGTGTTAAATTCCCCGACCTTGATTTGCCGGACCTTGATCTCGCGTTTGGTTTCGTCGTTGAACACGACCGTCAGGTCGCGGCCGCCGTGCATGGTGTCGGTTTTCATTTTGATTTTTCAGTTTGATTTGAACCGCCAGAAAGTCTGCGCGCCGGCGGGCGCGGTGACCTGGAACCATTGGTTGGTGCCGAGCGTCGTGTTGGTGGCCATCGTTGACCAGACGGCCCGCGCCAGATTGGTGCAGCTCTGCAAATACACGACTGCGCCCGGCGAAAAACTGTTGGTGAGCCGCAAAAAAATACCGGACGCCGCCGGCTGCGCCTGCGCCCGTCCCATTGCCACGCTCGCCACCAAGGTAGGGATGGCGCGCTGCGCCGTCTGGCTGTTTTCCGCGTTGGCCTGCGACGTGGCGTTCATCGTCGCGATCTGCAATTGCCGGATGGCGTTGGCCGTCCGGCTCGTCGCGCAACCTCCCATCGCCAGCAACACCAGCGTGCCGACGACCAGCAATGCCAGCAACCAATCATCCCAGCGGATGCGCTTCGTCAACGGCTGCTGGTCAAAATGGATTGGCTTGAGAGTCATTGTTTCTTGAGTTTCTTTTCCTCAACTGCCATCACCTTCTCTTGGAAATCAATCCACTCCTTGAGCGCCTTGATATGCTTCCGCTCAATCTGCAACGGCTCCCAACTGGCCGTGATGCCTTCGTCGGTTACTGTTAGCGTTAATGGTTTTTCCATATTATTTCCTCGTCAAACCGGGTTGGCGGGCGGGTGTCATTGGATTCTTAATCCTTTTTTCCAGATTTCCGTGTTGGTCAGGCCGGTGATTACGTCTATCTCATTGTTGGTGACGCTGACTCCAGACGATGTTCCGGCATAAAAGGACGATGCGCTTACGCTCGGACTGTTGGTCAGGCTGATGGAGCTTTGAGGACTGCGCGCGCCCGCCAAGAAGTTATTCGTCAGTTCACTTGCGCTCAAGGGTCGGTTCCAAATCGTAAAATCAGAATAAATGCCGGCTTGGGCCGGATTCTGACCTTTGCCCAGTTGCAGGTTGAGACCGCTTGGCCATGGCAGCGGGGGCACTGCCGACGGCCAATTGGCGGCAAAAGCTCCGTCTTGAATATATCTCAAAAGCCCCATCCGGCTGTCGTATTCAAATCCGATTTGATGCCAGTTCCCATCCAATGGTAAATAAATGCCGTAAAAATCGTAGTAGTTTGCGCCACTGTAATCGGTTAATAGGATGCTATTGAGGTCAGTTGAGTGGGTCTGCGTGACCTCCCAACCGGTGCTTGTTCCGCTGGCACGGGCAATGACCGAGGAAGCCGAGTTGTTCGTGGTCTTGAGCCAGAAAAGCATTGTGAAGTCCACCAAGTTGTTAAGATTGGTCGTGGTGTTCCATTGCGTCCCGGCGGCGAGATAGGCGCTGGTGCCGCGATAAGTGTTTGTCCAGTAGGTGACGGTGGTGGTTGACTGCGCGATGGCATAATCGCTTGGGTCAGGTGCGCTAAATAGGTTCGCGGCACTGCCGTAGTCATAAGCCGAAACGCCAGTCCCTTCACTGAACGGCACATAAAAAATTGGCGGCGCGAAGGCTCGCTCCAGCAACGGAGGACTGGCGTGCGGAGGAAATTTGAAATTCAAACCGAGCAGTTTGTCAAACAGGATATGCCCGGATAACATTCCGCCGGCAGCCGAGGTATGCAGGGCGTATCCCGCCGGGTCGGGCGAACTGTCCATCAGGCCGTTGATGACTGCGTTGGTAAAGTCAGGGAACCATGCCGTCAGGTCGGCATACACTCCGTTTGAAAAGGAAAGCACAATTGTTTTCTCTATCTGGTTCTGCCGGTCGGGATAATAGACGCCTGCGCCATCCACCAGATTTGGGTTTGCGCCGTTGGTCGCGCCTTTCTGGGGCAACGCGCCGCATAGGACAATTTCATCCGGCAATGGAAAACAACCCAGCAACTGCGTCAGGATATTGGTGTCGATGCCCCAGTTGTTCGTTCCGTATGGCGATTCCAAAAGGTCGCGGGCATCCCAAGTCACCAGGTTGTTTGTCGTCACAACACTGGCGAGTTGCGCGACGAGATTTGAGATGAAAGCAATCCCGCCCAGGTTGGTGTATTGGGTGATGAACGTCGAGCCCTGGCAATATGGAAAATCCACAATGCCGGTGATGTTTGTGTTAACAAACGACACGCCGAGATTGGCATTTACGCCGCTGACATTTGTAAACCAAAAATCATCAAAGAGCGCGCCGGTCGCCTTCAAGACGATGTTCGTTGGTTTCACCGTCGCACTGAACAGGTTGTTGGTGATCATCTCACGAACGCCCATCTCGTTCGTGTGGCCGATGAGCAAGATTCCCGACTGCGGCGAGCAGACCATCCAGGCGCGGATCAGATAGGAACGCAAATTAGCCGGCGATTGCAGATGCCCGACATTGGAACCGGCAAAGATCATCGTGCTGGAACCAAACACCACGGTGCCATTGTTGTTCCATAGGTTCGTGCGGCCAAACACCGCGGGAGAGCTGTCGGAAGTATAGGTGCTGTAAAATCCTTTGCCAGCATTGCCAAAATCATTTTTAAGTTCCAAGTCAAAATTCACGATGGTGCTGTTGCCGCGGTCGGACATCGAGTCGCCAAGGCTGATATGGCCAAATTGCACCGGCGGATACCCGGATATCGTGGCAGATGCCACCAGCGCATTATAGAATACCGTCCCAGCCAGAACCGGATTAAGATTGGGATAATTCGTCGTCACATTTGGCGGCACAACGGTGGCCGCCTCATCCAGTAGATTTTGCAACGGCTTTTCCACCACTAAATAAACCCAGTTGGTGCCGCGCGCACCCGGACGCAGCACGATGGTCTTGCCAAAGTATTTATTGGTTGCCGACGTTTGCGTCGCGGCCACGTTTCCCGCCTGCGCGACATCAATCACATTGCCGGACGCGGCGGTGATGATGATGAAAATTTGTGCCGGCGTTGCGGATATAGACCGGCTCCCAGATGGCGCTGACCGTCGGCAGCGTCGCGGTCATGTTTGACAGGTTGCTTTGAAAATCGAACAGCTCGTTCGTCTTCGTTAGAAACGCCAGATCGCCGTTTGCAAAGGTGTAATTCCCTGTCACCGGCGTTGTCACATAGTTTAGGGACGTGGGCGTGTTCGTCGCGCCCTGGAAATTCGACGGATAAACCACCTGCCCGGCGGCGTTCACATAGACGGGGAACTGTGAGGCTCCCGCCGAAATGCTGGGCGGGTTCGTGTTGCTGCCCGGCCCGACCGTGCCGGGCGCGTTCGTCGTCTGCGTGTTTGCTCCGGGCACGATCCGTCCCGGCTGGTTCGTCGTCTGCGCCATCACCACGCCGCTGCACAACCACAGCAGCGCGAAGAGCAGCAGCGCCGCCACCTTCGCCGCAGTAGTCGCCGCCACCGGCCTCGGCTTGGGTTCCGGCGTGGTCTTTGTCTCCGGCGGGTTGACGACAATTTCCGGCGCGTGCGTCGCCGGCTTCGGGAATTTTTTGTGCGCGTGCGCCTCCGGCGCGCGGTCAGTAAGTTTGGTTTTCATATTTTATTTTTTAAGGAGTCGCCGACGATCAGGAGTTGTTCAGCAGCCCGGTGTTGAGCGCGCTGTAGAACACGACAAACTCGAACTGCGGCTTCACGAGGCCGCCGTCCTTGCCGCTCACGCCGCCGGTCACGCGCACTTTTCCCCACAAATCCAGCGCGGCGAAAAACACGTCGTTCTGGTCGTAGAGTTCCGTGTGCAGCCAGCCCCGGCGCGGCTGCGCGGAGTTGGGGTTGAACTGGCCGCCGGCGCTGGTGAGCTTCTGCGAGGTGCGATAGAAACATTCCATCGCGAAGGCCGAGACCTGCTCGGTGGTGAACTTGAGCATCTGCTTGACCTTGATGTCGATCTCGTCCTGCTGGAGCAGCCGGCCGGGCGACGGTCCCAGACCTCCTCGGTCTTGCCGGCCTTGAAATCCTCGTCCCAGTCCACGATGGGGCCGAGGTTGATGTAGGCCGCGTCGGCGGCGGCGGGCTGGTTGGAAACGGTGGCCGCGCCGTTGATTGAGCCGGCGGCGGGCGTGGTGATGGCGTCGCCTTCACGAAAGAAATAAACGTGGCGGCCGAGGGCGTAGGATCCGAGGTTTAACATATTATTTTATTTGGTTATGTGGTTTATGGTTGGTTCAAGGCGGGGTTGGTGGTGAGCCGCACGTGGACCGCCTTGGGCCCGCGCTGGCCGTTTTCAATCTCAAATTCAACGGCGTCGCCTTCGTTCAGCTTCTTGCCGTAACGGACGGCGGAGCAGTGGACGAAGATTTCGGGCGAGCCATCATCGGGCACGATGAAGCCGTAGCCTTTCTGCGCGTCGAACCATTTTACTTTTCCGGTTTGCATGGTTTTTTACAGGGTGATGCCGCGATCCAGCGGCGCTTCGAGCCAGCCGCCGCGACAGTTCAGTTCCAGCACGATCGTGATCCGGTTCGGCAGTTTTTTGGCGGTGTCCTTGATGGCCATCACCGATTCGTGGACGGGCAGGCTGATGACGCCATTCGGGTTGGCGATCAACTGTCCCGTCACCGCCGGCACGACCAAATCTTTCAAGCCCATCGCGCCCGGAGTTTTCGCGTCGCCGATCAGCGCCGTCTGGCGGTTGCCGATGACGCGATCCGAAATCAGCAGCGCGACCGGCAACGTGCGCCGGGTGACCAGCCGTTGTTGTTTGGATTCCGCCTCCCAGTTCGCGTCGAGCGGAACGATCACGCACACGCGCTGCTCGGTGATGAGCAGGTATTGAAATGCCTCGACCAGGTTTTCGCTGTCGAACATCTGCACGCTGCCAAAGGCCGGGCCGGGCGGTGCGAACGCGTCCGGCAACTGCACGGCCCCGACCGCCTCTTGCAGCGCGGCGAGGATCGCGGCGGTCGTGGAAAAATGGGGCGTGGCCGGAGTCATATCTGCCCTCCACTACCGCCGGAACCGCAACCCATTCTTCCGCGAATGAGGCAATTGCTCCCAGCCGATCCGGCGCGCGATTGCAAATTGACATTCGGCGTCTTCGGCAGGTTGGGACGGTCGCCGCGCGCGATGGATTGCAGCTCGTTCCAGGTGTTTTGATATTCCTTCTCGATGTCCGGCGGCACCGGGCCGGCGAGTCCGTAGGCGCGGAACAAAACGATTGCCCGGCCCATGTTCGTCACCGAGGTCGGGTCAAGGACATAACCGGCCGTGAGCCGCGCCACGTCGGCATCGGCCTGCGTGCAGAAGGTCCTGCAACCCGGCATTCTGGCCGCCGGTGTCGCCAAGCGCGTTTGCGAACTGCGCCAGCTTGTCGGCGGACAACTTCAGGTCTGAAACTTGGAGCGACATTTAATTTTGGAGCGCGCGGATGGTGGCCGGTGCCGCTGGCACCCGCGCGCCCCGTTTGATTTTTATTCCGGCTTGGGTTCTTCAGGGGGGGCTTCACCGGTTTTTTCTTCCGATGGTTTCACCGGCGCGCGCGAGGCTTCAACGGTCGCGCCGGCCGTGACCGGGGTTTTCTCGCCGACTTTTTCAGCCCAGCCGTCTTCAACCAGGATTTTGCCGTGCTTGTCGCTGACTTCCGCGACCGCGCCGATCTTGTGGTGCAATTTGCCGCCAAGGGTGACGGGCATTTTGATTTTGATTTTCATGTTCGTTTTATTTTTCGATTGATGTTTTTGTTGATGGCCGTCCGCAAGGACTTATTGGGCGGACTGCGAATAGTTCAGTTGCCCGAATATGTTGTTGCTGGCGGTCGTGCTGGTCTTCGTCGCCTGGATCGCGCTGATATTGTCCAGCACGGATGGCGGCAGGTTGGTCCAGAACGTGTTCGTGCTGGCGCCGGCACCGGCGAGCGGCACCTGCCCATGTGAACGGCGTCGCCCCGTTGCCCCTGGTCCAGGTGGACGCATTCCCAAACACGTCAAAACCGACCGTATAGTTCGTCGTCGTGCTGGCGACGCTGTTCGTCTGCCAGACGGTGAGGAACAGCGACAATCCTTTTCCTTGCCGCAGAGTTTTGATCAGCGTGTTAGTCCCGCCGGCCGTGAGCGTCTGCGTCTGGTTGTTCGTCAGCGCAAAACTGGCCGCATTGGTGTCGGCCGTGAAAAATGTCGGCGAACCTTTGGGATAGTTGAGAGCCACCAAACCTTGCGCCTGCGCCGGCTGCATGAAGGCAGCCAGCAGGCCGATGATGGCTACAATCAGAAGCAATTGCGCCAGCGTGAAGTATTTCCATTTGTTGAATTTCATATTTTTATTTTTCAATTGGTTGTCGGCGGTGCGGCCGATGGTGGCCACACCGCCAGGTGTTTAGAACGACAGCACGCTTTGCAGCAGGAACGCCGCTTTCGCGCCGACGTAATGCTCGCCGCGATGCACGTCGGATTTTTTGGTTTCGTCGCGGTAGTCCATGATCTGGAGCAGATCGGGTCCGCCGCCGCCGCCGGCCACCATGCCGGGCCCGGTGCCGCCGGTCGCCGCCGTCACCGGCGACGTGAACGCCGTCCAGTAGAACGTGCGGGCGAAGTTCGGGATCTCCAGGCCCGCGCCTTCCTCGACATGCGCAAGCACGCAGTCGTGCCCCCAGATGTCGGCGGGCGTGAAGATCTGGCCCTGCATGTTGGAAGCCTGCACCGTCTTGGCGATGGCCACGCCGCCCTGCGGCAGACCGAAGTAAGACGCGAGCTTGCCGTAGAACAGCGAATAGCGCTCCCCGCTCATCGCGTCCGTCAGTCGCACGCGCGCCCAGCCCTGCGTGATCGTCAACCGTTTCCAATCGCGCCGATACAGCCACCGGCTCTCTTCAGGGAGGTGAAACAATGGCCACTGGCGGCACGCCAGCTCGAAATTCTGGCGCGGCACGCCTTTGAACACTTCGCCCTCCATCGGCTCGTTCGCGAGGAAGTCGTCCATCGCGTTCAAGCGCGCCATGATTTCCGCGCCGGAAAGAAAATGATTGCGCGGATCAATCTTCGCGCCCGGTCGCGAGCATTGCTGGAAAAGTTTTTTCGCCTTTTCAAACGGCTTGCGCATCTGGCCCCGGCCGAGCGATCCGTAGAGCGTGCCTTCGAGCGCCTGCACCCGGTTGAAATAGGCCTCGATGGATTTCGATTTCGGCAGGTAGCTCGTCCACGTCTGCAACGTATTTTGGAAAGGCACGTTCGGAAATTTCTCGCGATGCCAGGCGGTGACGTTCGCCGGCAACTGCCGCAACCCGCCGACGCGGCGCGAATGCGAGATTTCTCCCTCTCCGCCCTGGGGAGAGGGCTGGGGTGAGGTGTCCACTTCAACGCCTTGCAGCAGCGTCGCGTCCCAACTGCCGCGCTCCATTTGAAAGCCCAGGCGCGGCAGGCCCACGTCGTCCGCCATGAAGCCGACCCAGCTCCAGATGTCGCTCGCGCGATACGAAGATTTTTCCCGCGCGATCAGCACGCGCCCGACCGGGCACTGGCTCGCCACGTCAATAATCCGCAGCAACTGCCCCTGCAAAAGTTTCACGCCGAACGGATATTCTTCGCTCGTGATCCACGGCACCCACCAGCCGAAGATCGGCGTCGTGTCATCCGGCACAAAAATATCGCCCGGCAAAATATCAAGCTGGCGCGGAATCCACATTCCCTTGAGGTCGAGCGAGCGGTTGCCGCGATGCGCGAGGCGGGAATTCTTCGATGGCGTGGCCGCGCGCCGGATGCTCGGCGGGATCGCGTGCTTGCTGCAACGGTTCGGATCGAGGATGACGGCGGCGAGATTTTCCGGGCAGCGATCCGAATGCGCGAACAGCCGCAGCGCCGTCGTCGTGCTTTCTGTGTCGAGGTTCAGGCCCGCGACTTCCGACATCAGCAGCTTGATCTGCTCCGGCGTGAAGCCGAGCTTTTCCAAAATCGGTTTGCGGCCGCACTCGTCCGTCTTCGGGATCAATCCTTCGTAGCCTGCCGCATTGAACGCCGTTTCGTAACGCCACAGGGTCGTGTAGCTCTCGCCGATTTCCTTGCACGCCTTCGTCTTTGAAAATCCCTGGCTCACGAGCGAGCCGAGCGTCTGCAAAATCCCCTGCCGGCGATTGGCCTCGCTGATCCGCCAGTCGCCCGGCATCAAAGACAATTCCCGCCCCGGCGTGCTCGCACCCGTGCGTCTTAACGCGCTCGATGTTCGGTCGTCGGTGGTTTCCGCCAAGGCGGGAATGTTTGGTTCCTCAACCAAAAAAGGAACGGTTGCCCTTGGAGTGGGCGTGCTTGCCGAATGGACGGCGAAGCCTTGTGTGTTGTCCCCGCGAGTATCCGCGCCAAATTCGTTGCTCGATAGGTCTCTGATCATTTTGTCAACGGTGAGCGTTGTGAGCGTTGGTAGGGATGGCGCGCTGCGCCGTCCGTATTTTTTTAAGCAGCCACGCCGTTTCACTCGGCTGCATCCAGAATTGTTTGCAGGCTTCCCAGTTGTTGTCCGTCGAGGCGGACTCAAACACCTGGTCGCGCATCGCGCGAACGTCCTGCTCTGTGAGTTCTTGGGGCATGGGTCAGGCTTCTTCCAAAATTTCAATGATGGCCGTGCGAAGTTTGGCGGGAATTTTTGAGGCTGTTGCGCGCCACTTGTCCAAGATTTTATCGCGCGTATCGGTCGTCAGCGTATCCCACAGCTTTCCCTGTTGCTCCAACGGATCGAAGGCCAGCATCAACTGGCTGCTTGCGACGCCTTCAGCTCGCTTCGACTGGTCCGCGCCCGCGCCGCCGACCGCCGACAGCACGTTCCACAGATTTTTGTCGCCGGATAAAAGTTTCGGCTCCCACTCCGCCTTGATGTCCGCGTGCTTCTCGAAAATCTCGCGGACTTGGCGGGCGCGATAAAATTCCGTCCGGCTCACTCCAAAACGCGCGCAAAGTTCGTCAACCGTCTCGTCAACCGTTCCCGAAGTGCCGGATTGGGACTTCGGGAGTTTTAAGGGGTTTTCGCCTGTTTTTGTTCCGCGACGCAGGTTGGCCAGGCGGCGGCTCTCGGCGGCTTCCACGAATTCTTTTAGCAAACCGAGCGCGAGATAGATCGCCGCGCCGCGCGTCATTTGCCGGCGGTGCAAAAGCGTTTCGACGATGATCAACGCCGCCGATTCTTCCGACCGCACGATGCACGGAATTTCCACGAGTTGCAGTTGCTTCGCCGCGCGCCAGCGCCGGCCGCCGGACATCACCTGGCCGTCGGGCGTGATGATCAGCGGCTCGATGATCCCGCCGGCGCGGATTGAATCCACGAATGCGTGCCATTCGGCCTCTTGGCCGGTGCGGCTCGCACCTTTGTCCGGTTCGGGGATGTATTTTTTGTGCAGCGCGTGCAGGCGCAAATCCTGCGGGTCTCTGATTTCAATTTTCATCTTGGTGTCTTGGTGTCTTGGTGTCTTGGTGGTGAGCATCGAGGTTGAGCGCGTCGGCCAGCGGAATCACTTTGAAGTGCAACGGCGCGAGGTTGGTTTGATAGACCGCATACCAGGCATCGGCCTCCGAGACGAACGGCATCGCCTCATCCGCCGGCACCAGGTCCAGCGACGGCAGCTTGACCGGCATCCCGGCGTAAAGGACGATGAAGTTTCCGCTCATCGTCCGGCCTCCACAGCTTCGTCTTCGATAGGAAGCCCAAGTTCCTTTTTTAAGGCCAGCCGGACGACAGCGCTAAAACTTCGCTCCTCAAGTGAGGCGCGTTTTTCGACGGCTCGTTGCAAAGGTTCTGGAATCAAAACACTGGTGGGAACATCGTCCCGGAAAGTTTTCTTGCGACGCTTCATTTCGGGTATATTATCTAATAATATACCCGCGTCAACAAAAATGTTGCGGTTTTTATATTTTTTATTATTATACCCGGAAGGTATGGCAAATCAGCCTGATGAAAATACGGTGGCAACTTCGTTCACCTTGCCACGACAGCTTTTTGCAGCGGTTAAACGCAAGGCCAAGTCGGAATTGACAAATCAGTCCGATATTGTGCGTCGCGCGCTTATGAACTATCTGCCTTTGGACGAGCGCCGCGCCGTCCTCAAGGAGATCGGTGAATCTGGTGTTGATTTTGAACGCACAAAGCCGGTCAAATATAAAATCAGCCGCCCTAGTTCAGCATCAGACGCCGTCGGCTCAAGACTCTTAAAGAAGGGCGCGGCTTCGGTGCCTCGTCCCGCCTCAAAATGACTGCGCTAACCCTCAACTGCCTCGACCAACGCTCAAATTTGCGCGCCAGCTCAAGCCGTTGCCAGGCATTCATCAGTGCAACTTCGCCTTCCAATTCCGGCTCAAGAGTGACCCGGCAAATATTGCTTCCGGTTTTCATGTGGCCATCATCGCCGCTCCGGTTGGACATTGGCTGTCCATGTGGACAAGTCCAATAACTTTATATGAGAGTTTTTGTTTGCCTAGTCATCATCGTTTTTATTGTTCTGGCGCTTAATGTTCACACCAAGCCGCCGATTCAAAAACCAAACCCTTCCGGCGCTTTTGGCTGGGTCTTTGGCAGTAAACTTCCGGCGGATTGCGAAACCTTCCCTGACAATGACGGGACGTTTTATTATACCTATGCAACGAATGGCTTTTTTACTCGCATCACAATCAGCATAGATGATCAGCGGCGAGTTTGCATGATCAGGGGATTTGTGGATTTTAGTTCAGTTGGGGAAAATGGCGTTGACGCCTTAATTGAGGCCATGACTCAAAAATATGGTCTTGCAGGAAAAAGCGATGTTAATTTACCGGGCATATCGGGTCGTCTCTGGGATTTTGGACATGATCAACAAACGCGTTTGAGCATCTTGAACGGCGAGGTTCAATTGCTTTACAGGTTTGATCCCTTGCTTTCGTCTGTTCAGCAGAATTTTCTTCATCAGCAAAACCAACAAACTAAAGATTCTATCAAAGGAATTTAGCTCAATGAAGGGTATTGACGTGGTGTGTTCTCTTGAATTAAGAAAGCGGGGTCGGCTGCGGCGGCCTTCGCCTGGTGTGTGTCGCATCGCAGCAATCTCGTCTTTTTCTTCAATGAAGACCCTTCTAAAAATTGATCTCGCAGCTCCGCTGCATTCCCTCTGCCGTCGCGCTGCTGCTCCCATCTTTAAGAAGCCGCCGACCACGAGATTGTGCTTTGCGGGCTCGGCTGGTTTTCCCTGGCTGACTACCTATTTCAATCTTTTCTCTGATGCCTCGTTTCGCGCCCTCGCTGCTAAAACGCGCGCTGTCTTTGTAAGTCGTTGTTTTTCATGCTCCTTCAGCCTTCTTTAGGCTCTTTCAACCTTTTCTCCTCGTTGTGACAAAGTTTATGAGCGACAAAGAACGCGAAGAAAAGATGGATGCGTTGAAGAGTTACGAGCAGACACGTCGCGAGCATCTTGGAGGAGCCCTCAACCTTATATTTGGCCTTTCGACCGCTGCTGCTGGATTTTGCTTATCTCGCATCACAGACAAAGATTCGCATTTTACTCGCCCCGGTTCCTACTTGTTCGTGTTGGCGACAGTTATTTTTATCTTCACGATAGGCATTTGCATTGCCAGCACATGGACTCGTCTCCGTGATATTCAGCTGACCGCTCGCAAGTTGCGGCGCGAATTGCGTGGTGCAGACGCCGCCGTGCTAGAGCAGTTGGGCACGCTTACAGATTGCCTCGGCAAATGGACATGGCGATTATTTTATTCGCAGCTAGTTATATTCTCGCTTGGAGTTATCATCCTAGCGATTGCACTCTCGCTTCTTTATTATGACCATGTGTTTCCGGCATTACCAGTCGCCTAAACTTTATGAGATATTTATTTATTTTAGTAGGATTGAGTTTTTTATGTGGTTGCAAGAGCGTTCAGTTGGCGGATTCAAACATTAAGCCGATTGTTTTGAAGCAGTCATATCAGAGAGTTTCAAAAGGTATAAACACTATCCATATTCCAGCGGGGATATATCAGCCGGATTTTACTACAAAAGACGGTGTTTATTATCGTGCGCCGACTCATTTAACTTCACATAGTCTTGGCTTTGATATAGTCATAGATGGAGGATTGTATGTTCCTAATTCGTCGGATTCAGACCAGAGACAGGGAACTTGGTTTGACAACTGGCCACATACACGAGTATTTAGATTTACAGACCCGATTCTATACGAGACTCAGACACCATGACCGTGACACCTAACATCAGGATAGGCTGCAAAGATAATTTTGGCTGAATCCGTTTTCACAAGTCATTTACTTTCCGCCAATTCGCTGCTAAAACTTCCGCGTGCTCAATTCCGCCGCCATCTGGAAAAATCTCAATTCGCCGCGCCGGTTGTTTCTCATCGCCGGGCCGTGCGTGATTGAAAATGAAAAACTCTGCCGCACCGTCGCCGCGTCGCTCGTCAAGACCTGCCGGCAGCTTGGAATTTTCTATGTCTTCAAGGCCAGCTTCGACAAGGCCAACCGCACATCCGGCAAGGCGTTTCGCGGGCCGGGAATTGAAAACGGACTGAAAATTCTCGCCAAAATCCGCGCCGAATTTGAAATTCCAGTTTTGACTGACGTTCACAACGAGTCACAGGCCGTGCTCGCGGGCAAGGTCGCGGACATTTTGCAGATCCCCGCGTTCCTTTGCCGCCAGACGGATTTGATCGCCGCCGCCGTCGCCACCGGCAAAATCGTGAACCTCAAAAAAGGCCAGTTCCTGTCGCCGAACGAAATGGGGCGCGTCGCAGAAAAGGCGCGGCTCGCGGGCGCAAAAAAAATCCTGCTCACCGAGCGCGGCACGACGTTCGGCTACAACAATCTCGTCGCCGACATGCGCTCGATTCCGATCATGAAAAGTTTTGGCTTTCCCGTGATTTTTGACGCGACGCATTCGGTGCAGTTGCCCGGCGGCGGCGGCGACAAATCATCCGGCCAGCGGGAATTTGCGCCGGTGCTTGCCAAAGCCGCGCTCGCGGTCGGCGCGAATGGCTTGTTCATCGAGACGCATCCCAAGCCGGACGCAGCCTTGAGCGACGGCCCGAACATGATTCCGCTCGGCGAAATGGCCAGGGTGTTGCGTTCGCTGTTAAAAATTTACGAAGCGGCGAAATGAAAATTCCATGCCCTAGCGTATAGTTATTCAACAGCCTTTAATGCAACTATTATTTGAAAAGGTTGTTTAAATCAGGATATGAAATTATTTGCATCATTTTTTATTTCCTTATTAGCGGCAGCTCTAGTTTTTGGTTGTTCTAAAAAATCAGTAACATCAAGTGTATCCCTAACAATCGAACCGGGAAAATCTATCGGGCTAGTCCGTTCAGGCATGACAATGCAACAAGTGCAAGGGTTGCTTGGAAAACCTGATCAAACAACGAAAGGAATCTTTGAATATCAGAATCTAGGTTTAATTATCATGCCGAACGAGGAAGGACTCATTGGCAATGTCATGTGCTTCAATCACAATGGACGCGGCGGTTCAGTTATTACTCCGTTTGCAGGACACACAAAAGAAGGCATCGGAATCGGATCAAATCGAGCAGAGGTTGTCAGTGCTTATGGAGAACCGCCGACCGCAAAGCATGGAAACGGTTATGAGATTTTAATTTATTACAAAACACACGGCATGAACTTTGTTATAAAAAAATGACAAAGTAGATGAGATGACCGTATTTTTGTCACGCGCCAACTAACTTTTTCATGCCCGCAAAAATTCGCCCGCCCGCCATCCGCCAGCGCGCCGCGCGCATCAAACTGTTTTTGTGCGACGTGGACGGCGTGCTGACCGACGGCTCGATTTTTGTCGGCGGCGAAAAGGA
>CAVTWB010000001.1:0-24857 GCA_963738245.1 uncultured Verrucomicrobiae bacterium | reverse complement strand
GGTGCATTCGCGCGTCACAATCCGTCGGTTTCCATGAACGTCCGGCAGGAGACAAAGTGCTCCGTCCCGCCCGCAAAATCGTTCAGTGACTTTTTTGAAATCCGCATCAGGCCCATGTTGGAGCCGAGCCATAAATCGCCCGCCGCATCTTCGAGAATGTAACAGATAAAATTGCTGGCGAGCCCGTTGTCCGTCGAATAGCGGGTCCATTTTCCGTTTTGCAGCCGCGCCAGCCCATGACCGGAAGTGCCGACCCACAAAATGCCGTTGGTGTCCGCGTTAAGGCAGGAAATGTCGTTGCCGGCAAACCGGTTTCCGATGCCTGATAGGAAATAAATTTTCCGTCCTTGAAACAATTCAAGCCCTGGTTCTCGGTGCCGACCCAAAGATCGCCGCCGGCATCTTCCGCGATGGCGCGGACGGCATTGCCCGACAAGCCGTCGAGCGTGGTGAAGAGTTTCCAGTCCTGGCCGTTCCAGCGCGCGAGGCCATTTTGCGTGCCGGCCCACAACTGTCCGGCGCGGTCTTCAAACAAGGCGAAAATTCGAGGCCCAAGTTTTTCTGCGTCCGGTGCGGGTAGAAAATGATTGGTTTGAAATTGAAATAGTCCTCCGAACTGTGTTCCGACCCAGACTTGTTGCTGGTGATCCACAAGGACGGTCCAAGTGTTGGGATCCAATCCCTGGCTGCGGCCAAAATCCTCGGCCACATTCGTCCGCCAATAAGACGCCCCCGAATAATTAAAGGCGGTCCATAAACCGCCGCTGCTGTCTCCGGAGACTGATTGCGCAACCAGCTTGCGCAGTCCGTCCGGCGTGTTGAAAATTCTTCGTTTGACCCGGTTCAAGCCGCCGCCGTCGGTGCCGGCCCACAGGTTTCCGCCGCGATCCATGCACAGCGACAGCACAAAGTCCGATGACAATCCCTGCGCCTTGGAAATCTGCCGGCATGTTCCATCCGGCTCATACCAAAAAACCCCGTCGCCCCCGGTGCCGACAATCAGATTGCCGTCATTGTCCTCGCAAGCCGAGGTGACCAGGGAATTGCCCCAAAGATACGGCCCAAGATCCTTTTCGGGCTGGCTGGAATTCCAATTCCATTTTTGGACGCGGCCGTCGGTCAGCCGCCAGATTCCGCCGCCCTGGCTGGCCAGAATAAAATCAATCCTTTGCGCGGGAATGCTTTGATCAATCGCCATGGTTGGCGGATTGAAGTTGGCCGGCTGGAAGGAAATCAGCCCGCTTTTGCCGCCGGCCTCGTATTCCGCGATCCAGATCGGCCCGGATTTTTCGGCGGCGATCATCCGCGTAATTGCCGGGGCCGTGAAGTTCAAATCCAAGACATCCATCTTCCCGTTTTGATAGCGGCCCAGGTGCGCGTCGGCCGTGTAAAGCCAGACCGCGCCGTTGGCATCTTCACAAATGGAAGTCAGCCGGCCTTCATGGCCGCCGCGGCTGATTTCAAAATTTTTGACCGCGCCGTTTTGAATCAGCACCACGCCCGCCGTGTCGGTTCCCACCCAGAAGTTTGTGTGGCTGTCTTCAAACAGGCGGACGATGCGTCCGCTGCCCAGTCCGGGCGTGTTGTTCTCGTCGAAAATGGCGAACCGGCTGCCGTCGAAGCGCACCAACCCGTTGAGCGTGCCCAGCCAGAGATACCCGTTGCGGGTCTGGAGGATGGAAATGACGGAGCTTTGCGGCAGCCCTTCCTGGTTGTTCCACGAGTCCACGATGAACGGCGAACCGGACGCGTCCGCCGCCCGCCCGGCCACCGGGGCGGCGAAGGAAACGGCGCAGAGCAGGGATGCGAGTTGGAAATTCCAGAGATGCTTCAGCATGGTTTGATTTGAAAAGTTCGGGAACGAATGTAAACAGGTTTGCAAAAAAGCGAAGCCATAATGCGGGCGAAAATTATTTTTCAAAAATCGCTTGCCACTTTTGCGCCGTGGGTTAGTTTGGCGTTGCCCAATGAGAACTGGGCGCTTGGCGGGTGTGGCGACAAATTAAACCGTGTGTAGTCGCCGCATCCGCCGGCACTTTTTCCCGTTACCAATTCCGCCGCCCATCCGTCAATTGAGCGCTATGGTCATAAGGTTTTCTTCCTCAAAAAAATAATGAGCAGTGACCTGGCAGCATTGCAAAGCTCGCCGCGCGAAACCGCGCGCTGGCAGGCCGCCCAGCGGCAGTTAATGGCCAAACGGTTTGCCCCCGCGCTGGCGGGCTACCGGGACATGGTCAAAAGATTTCCCGGCGTGGCGCAATTGTGGTTCGAGCTGGGCATCGCCGCGATGGGCGAACTGGAATTTGACCTCGCCGACCAGGCTTTCCGCCGTGCGATGGAATTGTCCGCGAAGGACGTGCCGATGCTGATCCTGCTCGCCCAGCAATATCAACGGCTCCGGCGGCTGGACCAGGCACGCCGCTGTTTTGAACTGGCCGTCGCGGCCGACCCGAATTCCGCGCACGCCCAAATCAGCCTCGCGCTTTGGCATGAGAAGGATCGTCAATTGGACAAGGCTTGGGAATGTGTCGAAACCTGCATCGCCGGTCATCCGCACGACGGCTACGCCTGGTATGTCAAGGCGCTGCTGCTGCATCGGAAAGGACGGGACTCGGAAGCTGAAATGTTGTTGCGCGATTTGATCAAGCGGGATTTGCCGGATCCGCAGGTTCGGATTTCCAGCCGTTATCTGCTCGCGGAAATTCTGGATGAAGCCGGACAATATGCCGAAGCCTTCCGCCAGCTTTTGGAGGCGAAAAATTTTGCGCGACTGACGGCCAACACGGCGCAGCTTGAACAGGATTACGACCGGGCCGATGCGCGCCGCCGCGAATTGCTGGCGGCGCTGAAGCCCGGCACGATTCAACGCTGGCGGCAGGAAACGCCGGCGGCGGAAAATTCACAACGACTCGCTTTTTTGGGCGGTCATCCGCGCAGCGGCACGACGTTGCTGGAACAAATTCTTGGCGCGCATCCGGAAATTCGCGCGTTCGACGAACCGGATGCGTTCGTGACGGAAATCTGGAATCCACTCGCGCCGATTGGCGCCAAACAGTCGCTCACGTTTGCCGAACTCGATTTGCTCAACACGAACCGCCGGGCGGAAATGCGGCGGCGATATTTAAAAAGTCTGCTCCGCGAAGTCGAGGGTGAATCCAGCGCGAAAGTTTTGCTGGATAAAAATCCGTCGCCCACGCTGGCGTTGCATCTCTGGCTTCGGATTTTTCCGGAACTGAAAGTCATCATCGCGCTCCGCGATCCGCGCGATGTCGTCGTCAGTTGCCTGTTTCAAAATCTGAACCTGACGGCGTTGAGCGTGAATTTTTTGAGCCTCGAGCGCGCGGTTAGACATTATGCCGATTTGATGGATGTCTGGCTGCGGCTGCGCGAACTGGGCGGCTTTGACTGGATTGAAGTGCATTACCGCGACCTCGTGGCCAATCTGGAATCCGAGGGCCGCCGGGCGACGGAGTTTTTGCAACTCTCGTGGCACCACAGCCAGGCGAAGTTCCACGAATCCGCCGGCAAGAAATTTTTCTTTTCACCGACCTATCAGGACGTGACGCAGCCGTTGCACAGCCGCTCGGTGGATCGCTGGAAAAATTACGCGGAGGCGCTGGCGCCGGTTCAAGAGCGGCTGGCACCTTATTGTCGCGCATTCGGTTTTGAGGAACGCGGCTGAAATTCAAATTGCCCGGCCACCGGAATTCACTTGCACGCGGGTGATTGATTGCTAAAGTCACCCCACTTTTCTTCCACCGAGATGGTGGATTTTTATTTTAACCGAAGACAAACCTACTGTGAAAATTTTTAGCGGCACCGCAAACGAACCCCTGGCCCGCGCCATCTGCAAATCCATCGGCGTCGAGCTCGGCCAATGCACCATCTCGCCGTTTCCCGACGGCGAGACGTTTGTGAAGATCGAGGAGAATGTGCGCGGCGAGGACATTTTCATCATCCAGCCGACGTCGCCGCCGACGAATCATAATTTGATGGAGCTGTTCATCATGATGGATGCATTGCGCCGCGCAAGCGCCAAGCGCATCACGGCGGTGATGCCGTTTTACGGCTACGCCCGGCAGGATCGCAAGGATCAGCCGCGCGTGCCCATCACAGCGAAGCTCGTCGCAAATCTGCTCGTCGCCGCCGGCGCGAGCCGCGTGCTGACGATGGATTTGCACGCGCAGCAGATCCAGGGCTTCTTCGATATTCCGGTGGATCATCTTTATGCCGCGCCGGTAATGTATGATTATTTGAAGAAAAAAAATCTGACGAACCTGGTCGTCGTGAGTCCGGACGCCGGCGGCATCAAGATGGCGCACGCGTATTCGCAAACGCTCGAAGCGGAACTGGCCATCGTCGCCAAACGCCGCAAGAGCGCGACGGAGGTGGAAAGCATGGCGGTCATCGGCGAAATTGAGGGGAAAAATATTTTGATTGTGGACGACCTGACGGAGACGGCCGGCACGCTCACGCAAGCCGCGGCGATTTTGAAGACGAAGGGCGCCAAAAACATTCTGGCCTGCGTTTCGCACGCGCTGCTGAACGACACGGGCATCGAAAGATTGCGCAAATCTGCTATTGACGAGTTGATAACAACTGATACAGTCCAACGCCCTGCGATTGACGGTGTGAAGATAACAACGCTGTCCGTTGCGGGGCTTTTGGGCGAAGCCATCAAACGGATTCACAATAATTCGTCGGTGAACTCGCTCTTTGAATTCAAAGGCGGGCGCACCAGTTAGCGCCGCCGGGAACAATTTTATAAAATGAAATCAGTCGCATTGAAAGCCTATCCGCGCTCGCAGGTGCAGCGCGCCGAAGTCAAAAAGCTTCGCGCCGCCGGCCGCGTGCCCGCCACCATTTACGGCCGCCAGGCCGCGCCGCAGAACCTGGAGGTCAACTTCAAGGAATTTGCCGAGCTGCTCAACCACGCCGTTTCCGAAAATGTGCTCGTGGATTTGTCCGTCGAAAGCGATGCGCGCTCCAAGCGCCTCGCGCTCGTGCAGGAAATCCAGCATCATCCGCTCGACGGCAAGGTGCTGCACGTGGATTTTCACGAAGTCGCCGAAAACGAGAAGGTCACCGTCCAGGTTCCTTTGGAAACGACCGGCGAACCGGTTGGCGTGACCACCGGCGGTGGCGTGCTCGAACACGTCATGTTCAAGATCAAGGTCCGTTCCCTGCCGAAAGATTTGCCGGAACAGATTGTGGTGGACGTGACGAGCCTCGAAATCGGCAAGTCTATCCACTTGGGCGACATCAAAGCGCCCGCCGGCGTGGAAATTTTGGGCGACAAGCACATCACTGTGGTCGCCGTGGCCGCGCCGCGCGCCGAGGAAGAAGTGGTCGCCGCCGAAGCTGCTCCGGCCGCCGGCGATGTCGAGATGACCAAGGAAAAGAAGGAAGAAGGCGCCGAGGGTGCCGCTCCGGCTGGCAAGGCTGGCGAAAAGGCTCCGGCCAAGGGCGACGCGAAAGCCGCCGCTGCCGGCGACAAAAAAGCCGAGGCGAAACCCGAAGCCAAGGCCGAGAAGAAGAAATAATTTTTTGCGGCGATTGCCGCTTTCCCCGCGCATGGAAAATGTTTTTCTCATCGTGGGTTTGGGAAATCCAGGCGCGGAATATGCGCAGACGCGCCACAACGCCGGGTTTGCGCTGGTCGAAAAACTGGCGGCGCGCTGGAAGGCGGATTGGACGAACGAACGAAAGTCCGATGCGCGAATCGCCAAGGCCGGCTGGAATGGAAAGCGCATTTTGCTCTGCGAGCCGCAGACGTTCATGAATTTGAGCGGCGAGACGGCCGGGGCGCTGGTGAATTTTTATCAGTTGCCGTTGAAGCAGATTTTGGTGGCGGTGGACGATGCGGATTTGCCGCTGGGCGAAATCCGGCTGCGCGCGGGCGGCAGCAGCGGCGGTCATCACGGACTGGAGTCCATCGAACAGCACCTGGCGTCGCGCCAGTTTGCGCGGCTGCGGATCGGGATTGGCCGGCAGGACGGCGCGCGGGAGATTACGAATTTTGTGCTCGGCAAGTTTGACAAGACCGAGGGCGCGGTGATGGAAAAAGTTTTGGGCCGGGCGGCCGACCAGGTTGAATGCTGGCTGGCCGACGGAATCGAAAAGGCGATGAGTCAATTTAACGGAGTCGTGGACTCCAAAAACGAAGAAAAGAAAAAGTGAAACGATACGAAGGTCTGTTCATCCTGAACCTGTCCGGCAAGGAAGAAGGCGTCAAAGACGCCCTTGACAAAATTTCCACGGACATCGTTGCCGCCGGCGGCGAGGTGGAAACCGTGCAGAAAATGGACAAGAAGGCGTTTGCCCGCATCGCGGACAAAAAACACAGCACCGGATTTTACGCGAACATCATTTTCGCCGGCACGCCCGCGATCATCAAACAACTGCACGCGAAGTTCAGCCTGAACGAGGAAGTATTCCGCGTGCTGTTCACCGAATCGCCGGAGCCGAAGCCCGCGAAATAATTTTTAGTCATGGCCAGTTTCAACAAAGTCATCTTGATGGGCAACCTGACGCGCGATCCGGAATTGCGCTACACGCCCAAGGGCACGGCCATTGCCAAGGTCGGCCTCGCGGTCAACCGCGTCTGGACGAATGAAGCCGGCGAGAAAAAAGAAGAAGTGACTTTTGTGGACGTGGATGTTTTTGGCCGCACCGCCGAAAACGTCGGTCAATATATGCGCAAAGGCCGTCCGATTTTGGTGGAAGGCCGGCTTAAGCTTGATCAATGGGACGACAAGCAGACCGGGCAAAAGCGCAGCCGTCTGGGAGTAGTTGCTGAAACAGTTCAATTTCTCGGCAGCGCGCCCGCTGGTGAAGGCGGCGCTCCCGCCGCACCGCGAGCCGCCCGTCCGGCCGCTGCCGCCAGCGCCGCGCCGGCGGCTGAACCCGTGGAAGGCGACGGCCCGCCCGAAAGCGACGACGTCCCGTTCTGATTTTAAATTTCGCAAACAAAAATATTTTCGTATGGCAAAAACTGAAGTCATCCTCACGCACAACATCGTCGGTCTCGGCGGTGAATCCGATCAGGTCAAAGTCGCGGCCGGCTACGCGCGCAATTATTTGTTTCCGCAGGGCTTCGCGATTCCGTTGAGCGGTGCGAACAAGCGCCGCATCGAGGCGCTCAAGCAGCGCCGCGCCGAACGCGAGGCGCACGAATTCAACACCATGAGCGAACTCGCCAAGGGCGTTGCCAAACTGATCTGCGTCATCAAAGTGAAGGCGGGCGACGATGGCAAGATGTTCGGCTCGGTGACGACGGGAATGATCGCCGATGAATTGAAGCATCAGTTCGACATCACGCTCGAGAAAAAGAAAATTCATCTCGAACACGCGATCAAGACGCTCGGCGAACACGAGGTGGAATTGCGGTTGCACGCCGAAGTGAAAAGCACGCTGAAAGTGCGCGTGGAAAGTTTGACGCCGGTGGCCGCAGCGGTGGCCGAGGCCAATCCGGCCGAAGTGAAAACGGAAAAGCGCGGCAAGCGCGCGGAAAAATCCGAGGTTGCCGAGGAAAAACCGAAGGCCGCCAAGGCCGAAAAACCGGCGAAGGCTCCCAAGGCTGAAAAGAAGGCCAAAGCGGAATAAATTTGCGCCAGCTTTTTTCCAAAAGCCACGGAAAATCCTTCCGTGGTTTTTTTGTTGCATGAAATCCTTTGACCCATGCGGGCGGCTCTGTTTCCATGCCGGGTCGTTTTGGAACGAACCACCGGATGAATTTCAGCGCGCTCATTTTTGACCACCCGAACCTCGTGGTCAGCCTATTTCTGGCGGCCATCATCTTTCTGTATTTCCGCAACAATCCGCTGCATCACAGCCGGTGGTTCATGCTGCGCCGTTTCATCAACTGGTTTCCGCTGGGCATGACGTATTCCTTCCTCTACATGGGACGCTACAATCTCATCGTCTCCAAAAGTTCGCTCGGCGGCCTGATGACGAACGCCGACCTGGGCACCATCTTCGCCGTCGGCACGACCGTCTATGCTTTTTCTTTTCTGGTCAACGGCCCGCTCGTGGACAAGATTGGCGGCAAAAAGGGCATCCTCATCGCCTCCATCGGCGCGGCGGTGGCAAATGTTTTGCTGGGCGTGCTGACCTATTACGCCGTCACGGGCCGGCTGCGCGTAAACCTGGTCGTCGCCTATTCCGCGCTCTATGCGGTGAACATGTATTTTCAAAGCTACGGCGCCGTGTCCATCATCAAGGTCAAGGCCTACTGGTTTCATGTCCGCGAACGCGGCATGTTCGGCGCGATCTTTGGCGCGCTCATTTCCATCGGCGTCTATTTCGCATTCGACTGGGGGCAAAGAATCATTGACCTGACCAAAGCGGGTTCCACCGGCGGCTGGTTCCATGATTTGCTCCAGAGCCTGTTCGCAACCAATCTCACGGTCGGCGGCAAGCCGGTGGACGCCACCTGGTCGGTGTTTTTCATTCCCTCCGCCATCATGATTTTCTGGGTGCTGATTGACCTGTGGCTTATCAAGGACACGCCGGAGGAGGCGAATTTTCCGGCCTTCGACACGCACGACGCCTCGTCCGGCCAGATGCACATCGAACTCTCCACGCTCGACCTGCTGAAAAAAGTTTTTGCCAGCAGGCTCATGCTGCTCATCGCCCTCATCGGCCTCACCTCTGGCATTTTCCGCAACGGCATCCAGAACTGGTATTTTATTTTCGCCGCCGAGGTGAAACAACCCGGCGCGGAATTTTACAAGGCCCACTGGGGCCTGCTGCTCTGCCTCTTCGGCATCGTCGGCGGATTTTTTGGCGGCTGGGTTTCCGACAATCTGTTTCAAAGCCGCCGCGCGCCGCCCGCCGCCATGCTCTCCGCGCTCGTGGTCGTGCTGGCGGTTCTGATGGCGGCGTATTTGTTCACCGCGCCGCAATTCCTGGGTTTGTGCTGCGTGCTGGTGGTGATGGCTTCCGTCGGCCTCACCTCGCTGATGTCCGGCACGGCGGCGACGGATTTTGGCGGACGGAAGGCCACGGCGACGTGTTCGGGCATCGTGGACGGCTGCACCTATCTCGGCAGCGCCATCCAATCCTTCTTCATCGGCCATCTCGTGCCGAGCGAGCAGGCCGGGGAAGCCGCCACCTTCCTCGGTGTCACGCGCGACTGGCATTGGTGGCCGCTGTTCATGGTGCCGTTTGCCATCATCGGGCTGGTTACGGCAATCAAGCTGTGGCATCAACTGCCGGAGGCTGCGCGGAAATATCTGGCCAGGGCGGAATAATGGTTCGTAATGAAACTCCGGACCACGCGCCCGGCTGCGGAAATATTTGGCAGGTTTCTTACCAGGACGAATAGGCGCTGCGGATGATTTTTTTGGCCGATGGCGACATCGGCGGCTGGTATCCCTGTCCTTTCAGGTAATTCAGGTCGAAGCCCCATTGACGGTTTGGTGGATTGTAATAAACGCCGGGATTTTGCCAGACATTGGTGGCGTAAATGCTGGGGAATAGAACGATGATGGAACCGTTGTAAGTCAGGGCAGTGCTAGAGCTCCAATTTTCCAACATGCGTAGAAAATTTTCCACGCCGCCGCTGTAATATTTGGTGCCGTTAGCAGTGAAAGACTGCACAATTCCCTCAAGACACGCCGCGTTAATGGTGGTGTTCACGGGAGTGCGAGGCCCGCCACCAGTGGTAGTGGTGAGGCTGGTGCCACTATTATATGAGTCACTCCAGCTTGAGGAAAGGATGGTGATGGCGTCGGCCATAAAACCGGCGGGCAGGGCGGCCCCGTTGGTGGTTGAGCCGAGCGTGAGGGCTTGAGGAGAGCCAGCTATATTGGTTTCGACGTTATAGTTGCCCATCACATACAGCGGCTGCGGCGTGGCCACCGAGAGACCGGCGGGAGGCAGCCGCTGGCCGTTGACCAGCCGCACAGCCGGAAGCGTGGTGGAAGTCAACGGCACGGAGTTGTAAACATAAATCGAATTGATGCCATGGCCTTTGGAGGTGCTGAGGGTGGTGTTCATGGTGTTGTATTGATAGCCGCCCCGGTTGGTTCCGTTGTAGATGATATTGTTGGTGAGCCACGCCACCAGATTGCTCACGTTGATCTGGATGGCCTGCACCGTGTCGCCTTCCCGATAATCATAAAAAGAGGCGTTGGTTATCCATGAATAAATGTAATTGGTGAAATAGGTGACCGGAATGTGTGGAGAATTATTTGTTACCACCTGCTGGTCCGGCAGAACCGGCTGCAACTGGGGCGACGCATATTGATTGTCATAGAAAACGGTATAATTGGTGGGGTTGCTGGCACTGTTGGTGATGATCAAATCCGCTTCGTTATAGAAATAAACCTGGCCGGTTGGCGAATAGGCGGCGGCGCTGGGGACGATCACGCTTGACGGTGGGATTAGCATGATGGCCTCGACTGCGGCGGGATTATTATTGGTGCCAATTGGCATGGTGAGCGGATCAACATGGCTTAACGGGTTGTTTTGGGTGACTGTGAAAATGACATTGCCAGGAGACCAGGCTTGCGGGTCGTTGAGGCTGCGTGAGTTGGTGTAGAACCCGCTGGCGGTGACATCACTGCCAAAGGTCAGCGGGTTCGCGGAGCTGTTGCCTACGGCCCAGATATTGTCGTTGGAATGCACAGAACCTTTGATGGTCATGGGGCCACCGGGGCAGATCTCCAGATCCATGTTGTAAAAGATGGCGTATTGAAACAGCGGAATCGAAGCGAACTGGAGATCCTGCTCGACGGTGGCCGACACTGCCACCACTCCGTTGGTGGCGATGGCGGTGGCGATATTGGTGACATTCTGAACCATGCCATTAAGGCCGGCGAAGCTGCCGGACAACGGCTGCCAGTTGGTTGGGCTGATGCTGATGCTGATGTTATTGAACTGATATCCAATCGGCCAACCGGCCTGGTTGGGCGACGAGTTTGAATTATAGAAGCCCGCCGTCAGGTTAAGCGCCTGAAAGGTGTAATCGCGCATCATGTAGGCCAGGGAACTTTCCGTGGCCGATTCGGCGGCGGCGGCGGCCTGGTTGTAGGCATTGTTGCGCTGCGTAATGGTGGCATTGGTTGAAATCCAATACATCACGCTGGCAAACACGGTGAGGCTGACCGCCAGAAAACACATGACCATGATCAGCGCGAAACCGGATTGCCGGGCCGGAAGTGATGGGGAAGTGATTCGCATAGTGGATTTCGTGGTTTATTGTTGTGATTTCACCCGGCGGGTGATGCGCGTCCGCAGATAATAATAATCATACGCGTTTACGGCGTTGCTCCCAACAAAGCCGATGGGATATTCCCATTGGGAGAAATTCATTGTTACGCGGATGACCGGGTTGTTTAGGTAATTGGTCAGGATGTTGTAGGGATAATTCGTGGATCCGTAGTCCTCGGCGTCAAAGCAGTTATAATTGGTCATATAGTTGGCGACGACGTCCGGGTTCACCGGGGTGTTCGCATAGCAGAAGACCTCATTCGTGGTTGGATCCTGGTAGTAAACGATGAAATTGGTGGAGGCCGAGTTGGTGGTCGTGAAAATTTGCAGGGCATTGCCGATTTGCGGGAGGCCGTTGGGAATTTGTGTGAATGTTCCATTGGTAAAGGTTCCCACATAAACCTGCTGCGAATCCCGGATTGCATCGCGTATGCCATTCATGGTCTCGCGCCCGGAAGTGGTGGCGATCAATTTGGTCGAGGCCAGCGTATAGATGCGCAGCCCGAAAATCTGAAGGCAGACCATCGCTCCGATGATGAAGATGAAAACCGCCCCGGCGATCATCATTTCAGCCAGGGTGAAGCCGGCGGCGGCCATCCGTTGCGGCCGCCCGGACGGGGATTTCATGTCGGGTAAAAATTTCATTGGTCGCTGGTGCGTAAAAGGATCACCGTGTTTGTGCAAACCGTGCCGCTCACGGCGAAGCTCCAGATCGCGTCCGACCGGATTTGCCGCAGCGGCGGGTTGACTGAAAGGTTCGTGATGGTGACATAATTCGTCACCCAGAAATTAAAATTCGTCGAACTGGGAGTTCCTTTGGTGGGAATATCCAAGAAGTCCACATTCGTAATGATTGTCCCGTTAGTTAACTCATCCGCAGCTCCTAAAAAACCGTAGGACATCGGCCAGAAATGTGGATTCCAATCCGCCGCCCGCGCCGACTCGGCACCTTCAGAGGCGTATGACTGCGCCGCCAGCGACATGGAGCTCCATTCCGCCATCCGGTTGGCTTGGACATATCCGTAAGTCAAACCAGAAAGCACCATTCCGAGAATCAGAAAAGTGACGAGAATCTCGATCAAGGTGAAGGCCGCACTGGGCTTGCGCCCCGCACTTTGGCCGGTCGGTTGAAAATTGAAATTCATGGTTAATCCCCCGCATCCGGAAATTTTCAAGATGCATCAAATGTGTCAAGCATTCGATATGCCACTGTGCAGTTATGAAGAAGACCTCGCATCGCAGAAATTGAGTGTCCAGAAAAATGACATTTTTGTCGCAAACTGGAACAACTTCCAGTCCGGGGCGGATTGAATTCTTAAAACAAAACTTGACCGGTGCGGACAATTTTTTTATAGTCAATGCGCAATGTTGAAAAACGTCACACAAGCTGTCATCCTGGTAGTCGTCGTAGTTGGCGACGCCGATGGCGTTTGTTGAATGTAACAATTTAACAAAACCCACGGCTGGCAACGGCTGTGGGTTTTTTGTTACCCTTGGCCAAGCCGCCACAACCAAGCAATACCATGAGCAAAACAACTGAATCCGAAAAAGCGAAAACCAAATCTCCCGCCAAGTCGCGCGCCGAGGTCGGCCCGGCCATGTTCGGGCGTGACATTTTTGTCGAAGCCCTGGAACGTGAAGGCTGCGAAGTCATCTTTGCCTACCCCGGCGGCGCGAGCATGGAAATTCACCAGTCGCTGACGAAATCCAAAATCCGCACCATTCTTCCGCGGCACGAGCAGGGTGGCAGTTTCGCCGCCGAAGGTTACGCCCGCGCGACGGGCAAGGCCGGCGTGTGCATGGGCACCAGCGGCCCCGGCGCGACGAATCTCGTCACCGCCATCGCCGATGCCTACATGGATTCCTGTCCGCTCATTGCCATCACCGGCCAGGTGACGCAGGCGATGATCGGCCGCGGCGCGTTTCAAGAGACTGACATCATCGGCGTCACGCTGCCCATCGTGAAGCACAGCTACCTCATCACGGATATCAACGACATTCCGCGCATCGTGAAGGAGGCATTTTATCTCGCGCAATCCGGCCGGCCCGGCCCGGTGGTGATTGATTTTCCGAAAAACATCCAGCAGCAGAAAACGCAGCCCGTCTGGCCGACGCTGGATGAAATTAAAAAAGGTTTGCGCGGCTACACGCAGCCCGACTTGAAGGCCGATGACATTGCGTTGAACGAAATCATCGGTTTGATTGAGAAGGCCGAGCGTCCGGTGATTTATTGCGGCGGCGGCATCATCTCCAGCGGCGCGGCGGCGGAATTGAAAAAATTTGCCGAAGCCACGAACATTCCCGTGACGACGACCCTCATGGGCATCGGCGGTTTTCCCGAAACGCATCCGCTCTCGTTGCGCTGGCTGGGCATGCACGGCGCGGCCTTCGCGAACTGGGCGGTGAACGGCGAGTATGAGCTGCGCAAGGATTTCAACGCGCCGATGGTGAAAATCAAGGACGGCGCGGATTTGCTGCTCGCGTTCGGCGTGCGTTTCGACGATCGGGTGACGGGCAAGTTCGAGGAGTTTTGCAAGCACGGCACCATTGTCCACGTGGACATTGACGCGTCGGAATTGAACAAGAACCGCAAGGCGAATCTGCCCGTGGTGGGCGACATCAAGGACGCGCTCACGCGTCTGAACAAATTGGTTGCGCAACGGCCGATCCAAAAAAAACACGCCGCGTGGCTCGCGCAGATTGACGAATGGAAAAAGAAAGGGCCGTTTGCCTACCGGATCACGCCGGAAATCGCCAACAGCGATCACATGGTGGATCACATGCAGGGCAAGGAGAGCGAAGTGATTCTCCAACAGATGGTCGTCGAGACGGTTTACGAACTCACGAAGGGTGAGGCTTACATCACCACCGGCGTCGGCCAGCACCAGATGTGGGCCGGCCAGTGGTATAAATACAAATATCCACGCCAGTTCATCACCAGCGGCGGCCTCGGCTCGATGGGTTTTGGCTATCCCGCCGCGCTCGGCATCAAGGTGGCGCTGCCGGACAAGCAGGTGATTGACATTGATGGTGACGGCTCGTTCCTGATGAACATTCAGGAACTCGCCACGGCTTACGTCGAAAAAATTGCGGCGAAGGCAATCATCCTTAACAACCAGCATCTCGGCATGGTGGTGCAGTGGGAGGATAATTTCTACGCCGGCAACCGTGGCCATACTTATCTCGGCGATCCGGGTCACCGTCCGGAGATTTATCCCGACTACGTCCGCGTCTGCAATTCCTTCGGTATAAAATGTGAGCGCGTGATGTTCAAAAAGGATTTGCGCGCCGCCATCCAGCGGATGCTCGACGCCGACGAACCGTATGTGCTCGACGTCATCACGCCTTACAGCACGCACGTCATTCCGTTCATTCCCGCCGGCAAGACGGTGGCGGACATGATTTGGAAGCCGTAATGGCATAGACAAGTTTTGGGACACGCGAGCCTTGCGTCGGGACAAGGCCGCGGTTTTCGCAGGCCGGACAGGAAGGTGGCAAGGCCGGCAGATGGTGAAATCTGCAATGCCTGCCTGCGTTTTAATGGGATAACTCCGGACAATCACCAGCGCGCACCAAGTTGGCGCGCAGGTTGCTTAAAGTCCGGCAGCATCATTCAATTGCGATTAGCAATTGATAATTAACACTTAGACAAAACACACATGGCACTGCCATTTTTCAAAGGCATGGGAAAAAAGAAACGGGCCCAGATGATTGCGGTTGATTTGGGCGCGCGCACGACGAAGGCCGTGCTTTTGGAGCCGCGCGGCGCGGTCTGGGCGTTGACCCGCTATGCGCTGCTGGATGCGCCGATTTTCGAGAAAAAAATTTCCCCGGAGTTGCTGGCCGAACATTTGAAAGCGGTGGTGGAGGCGCTGGCGACCAAGTTCAAGTTTGTCACGATTGCCGTCAGCCTGGATGACGCCGTGGTGCGGCTGGTGGATCTGCCGCAGGTTCCCGTGGACGAAATGCGGCTCGTGTTGAAGAACAACGCCAAAACTTATCTGCAGCAGGAATTGCCCGCACACGTTTTTGATTGCTATATTTTCCCTCCGAAGCAGGCGGTGAACGGCAGGCCGTCTCCCGAAGTGTCGAAGGCCGCCGGAGGATTCAGCAAACTCAAGGTTTTGGTGACGGCGGCGAAGCAGCAACTGGTGAATGATTTTCAGGAGGCCATCAAGGAAGCAGGATTGACCGGTGACCACATGGTTCCGGGGTTTGTCAGTCTGGTGAACGCCTTTGAAATGGCGCAGCCGGAAATTTTCAAGAATGAATCCGTGGCCCTGGTGGACATCGGTTTCAAGCAGACTTCCATTTGCGTGCTGGACGGCGGAGATCTGGCCTTGATGCGCGTGGTGAACATCGGCGGGGACAAATTGACGGCGGGGCTGGCCGAGACGTTGAGCATTTCCTACGCGGAGGCGGAAGGCATCAAGATCGGCATGGCTCCCGAAGTGATGTCATCGCTCGAAATGCAGGTGCAGCCGCTGGGCCGCGAATTGCGCGCCTCGCTGGATTTTTTTGAGCACCAGAACGACCGCGCCATATCGGAGGTTTATGTCAGCGGCGGCTCGGCCCGTTCGGAAATGATTTTGCAGATGCTGCACAGCGAGCTGATAGTGGAATGCAAGACTTGGAATCCCACCACATTCCTCCAACTGGCGTTGCCGGGCCAGCAGACCGTGGAGATTGAACACATCGCCCCGCAACTGACGGTGGCGGTGGGCGCCGCGCTGGCGGCCATCAACTAAATTCATTATGCCCATCCGCATCAATCTACTGGCCGAGGCGCAAATCGCGGAGGATTTGCGCCGGCGCGACCCGGTCAAGCGGGCGATCATTGCCGGAACCCTGCTGGTGGTGCTGGCGCTGGCCTGGAGCAGTTCACTTCAGCTCGGGGTCATGATCGCCAAAAACGAACTGGCCAAGGTGCAGTCCGAGATCGCGGAGCACACCGACGAATGGCAAACAGTATTGGCCAGCCAGCGGGAAGTTTATGACACCCGGGCCAAGCTGTCGGCGTTGCAGCAGTTGACGGGAACCCGTTTTCTTCAGGGTAATTTTCTGAACGGATTGCAGCAGTTAAATCTGGATGGCGTGCAATTGGTGCGGGCCAGGCTGGCTCAATCGTATGCGAACGTGGCTGCGGCACCCGGCAAAACCAATGACAGCCATGTGGTGCCGGGGCACCCGGCGATGACGGTTGAAAAAATCAGTGTCACGCTGGATGCGCGGGACGAGAGCGCCAACCCGGGAGACCAGGTCAACAAGTTCAAAGAGGTGGTTGCCAGCCAGCCCTATTTCAAATCAAACCTGGACCAGACCAATGGTGTCCAACTCGTTGGCCTGTCGCCGCTGCAAATTGGTCCGGACGGCAAGCCGTATGTGCTGTTCACCGTGGAATTCGATTTACCCCAACAAAACCGATGAAATGGCTGCCCAAAGATAGACGGAATCCGTTCTTCATCGTCGTGTTAAGCACGGCGGCGTTGCTGGCCATTATTTATTTCGGCCTGGTCCAGTCTCAAAACACCACGCTTGCCCGCGTGGCGGACGACCGCAAGACGGCCGAGACCAAGTTGCAAAGCATGGAAAGCACCATTAAAAACGCGGATCTTACTTCCAAACAACTTGCCGAAACGACGGCGGCGTTGACGCAGGCCGAAGCCGACATGGCTTCGGGCGACCCGTATTCATGGACCTACGGCACCATGCGCCTTTTCAAGCAGCCATACAAAGTGGAGATACCCGAAATCGGCCATCCGGAGATTGGCGAGGTGGATATGTTCCCGACATTTCCCTACAAGCAGCTTCGTTTCAGCATCAACGGCACGGCCTACTTTCATGACCTTGGGAAATTTGTTGCGGATTTTGAAAATGCCTTCCCCCATGCCCGGGTGGAGAACCTGGCCATTGAACCGGCCGCCGGTGACGGCGAAAAAATTTCTTTCCGGTTCGAAATCATCGAACTGGTCAAACCCAACGCGTCATGAACTCAACGAACCCGCGCATCAGCATTTCTTGGAGCTGCCAGACGGCATGGCTGTTTGTCCTGTTTGCGACATTGTCACCGGCGGCGGCGGCGCCGATTGTGCAGACCAGCGGCACGCTTATCCAAACCAATCAAACACCGGTCGTGCCGCGTTCCGTTTTCATCCAGCCGTCAAGTCCCAAGGAGGGTCGCGACCCATTTTTCCCCAATTCCCTGCGTCCATATGCCTCCGCCGTGGTCACCAGTTCGCCGACGACGGATTTAAGTTCGCTCTTCGTTCAGGGCACTTCCGGCTCTCCCGACCATCGTCTGGTCATCATCAACAACGTTACTTTTGGAGTGGGGGATGATGCCGAAGTGATCACTTCCCAAGGGCGCATCCGCATTCATTGTATCGCCATCTCCGACGATTCGGCGGTCATTGAAGCCGCCGGCCAGAGCCAGATTTTGCACTACAAATCAAAGCTATGAGACAGTTGCTAGCCAAAATGCGGCACTACCTGTCTCAAAATGGTGAGTTTGCCCGGGAGGATGGCTTAAGAAACAGTTGGCATTCCATTTGCTAAATCAGAACCGTGATTCGCCCGAACAGAATGATAATCCGTTAAACACATAAAATGAATATGAAACTAAAAACACTGCTCGCCGCGCTGCTCGCAACTTATCTGTTGCCGCACACGGTTTTTTCCCAAACCAATGCGGTCGCGGCGGATCAAACCGCGGCGGTTGCCGACACCAACGCGACGGCAGCGGCCGCTCCGGCCAGCGCTGCTGCGCCAGCGCAAACCGCAGTGCCGGCGGCTGCTCCGACGAATGCACCGTCGGCGGATGCTGCTCCCGCTGCCACCAATGAAACCGCCAGTGCCGACAGCACCAACGCGGCGGCAGCCCCGTCGGCTCCGACCATTCCGTTGATCCAATTCCAGGACGTTCCGCTGACCACGGCCATCGAAGCTTTGGCGCGGCAGGCCGGAATCAACTATTTGCTCGACCCGAAAATTGGTTTTGGCCAGCCCGACGCCAACGGTCAAATCAAAGCTGAGCCCAATTTGTCCATCCGCTGGGAAAACATCCCAGCCGAGCACGCCCTCGAAGCGTTGCTGTCCAATTACGGGCTGCAACTGATCGACGATCCCAAAACCAAGATCTACCGCATCTCGCTCCGGGATCCGGCGGCGCCACCGCCGCTCACCACGCGCGTAATCCAGCTCAAATACGCCAGCACCACGAACATGATGGATTCGATTTCGGGAGCCTTGACCGACAAGCGCAGCCGCGTCATTCCTGACACGCGCACCAGCCAGTTGATTGTCGTTGCCACCGACCCGGAACAGGCCGCAGTGGATACGCTCGTCAACGAACTGGACACGCCCACCAAGCAGGTTTTGATTGAAACGCGCTTGGTTGAAATCTCCAGCAATCCCACCACCTCCAAGGGGATAGACTGGTCCGGCACGCTGGCGGCACAAAATGTGTCGTTCGGAAATAATTCACAATACATATTTCCCCCGGCCCCTGGCACTACGACGATTGGCTCAGGCGGTGCCACTGTAACCACTCCACCTTCGCCAGGTCTGGTCAACCAAGTTCTTGCCACACCCGCATTCGTTGGGAATACGGCAAGCGGGCATGCGGGATTTGGTTACACTGGCTTTCTCAATGCCGATGGTGCCCATGCTGTAATCTCCTTTTTGAACGCCTCGGCAGATGCGCAGGTCATGTCCACTCCGCGTATCGTGACCTTGGACAATGAAACCGCCGTTATTTCGGTCCAGCGCACTTATCCGCTGTTGCAAACAACGGCCGGCACCCAGGGTTCACCCGGAGGTTCAACCATAACCTACTCCAATGTCGGCACCGTCCTGCTGGTCACACCGCGCATTTCCGCTAATAACACCATCCGGCTGAAGGTCACTCCCACGGTTGCAACCTTTTTCGGTTATGTGACTTTGACCGCGCAGGGTGGATCTTCCCAAGCGCCCGAATTTGATACCCGCACGATGGACACGCAGGTGCTCATTCCGAACGCCAACACGCTCGTGATGGGCGGTCTGGTGGATGACAATCCGGCGGATACATCCACCAAGGTGCCGGTGCTGGGCGACATCCCGTTTTTGGGGGCCGCCTTCCGCAGCGAAACCAAAACAGCCGACAAAAAAAACCTGTTGATTTTCATCACCCCAACGATTCTTCAGGACTCGGATTTCCATCCAACCACCACGGATTTCCTCAACGCTCAACCGGAGACGCGCAAGGAAACTTTGAATCCAAACAGCGTGTGGGACAGTGCCAAGCCTCATGATTGGGCTGATCCCCAGAACACGGATCCAGATCAGAAGCTCCTCGACCAGAAGGCCACGCAATAAGGGATGCTTTTGGTTGCTGAGGGGGACTGCGGCGCGCTCGATTGAGCGCGCCGCTTCGTTTTAAGACCGGTGCGCGGCGGCGACCCGTTGCAAATAATCAAAAGAAAAAATCCCCGCCGCATGACCGTCGGCCCAGACCGGCTGGATGGCGTAACCGCCCACGCTGACAATCTGTTTCAACTGAAACGCGACCGGTGACAGCTTTGTTTCTGGATTTTTATAGACGTTCCCCAGAATGTCCGTCTCGCCCTGGCAGCCGGCGCACGGGCAGGCGCGGCGCAATTTCTCCAGGGGAATGAAACTTTCCCCGCCGCCGGCCCATTTGATGGCCAGCTCGCCGCCAATTAGCTGGATGTCGGCCGGGCGCATTATTTTTTACTCAGCCGTCGCTCGAACACGGTTAGGGTCTCAGGGCTGACGTGATGTTCGATGCCCTCGGCGTCCATTTCCGCCGCCTTCTCCGGCACGCCCAGCGAACGCAAAAAGGCCACCACCGTTTCATGCCGGCGCTTGCATTCGCCGGCCAGCCGGTTCCCGGCGTTCGTCAGGAAAATCGCGCGGTAAGGCTTGGTGTTCACGTAGCCCGCCTGCCGCAGCCGCGCCAGCGTGCGGTTGACGGTCACGTGCGTCACGCCCAGCCGCCGCGCCAGGTCCACCACCCGCGCCTCGCCGACCGCCGCCGTCAGGTCGGCGATGGCTTCGACGTAATCCTGCGCAATCTCCCCGGCCCGGTCGCGGCGCGATCGGCGGAAGGTTTCGGCCGGGGTCGCCGCCGGGCGCCTCGTGGGGACGCGCGCGGCCGCCGGTGGTTTGCGAATGGGGCTTGGCATATTCTCTAAAATGAAGCAAACGCCCGGCTTTTAGTCGAGGTTTAATTTTGTAGTCAAAGCTACAACTTCCGCTTGACGGATAAGGCGCCAGATTGTATCTAATGCTACATCGAAACGTGAAAGTTGAAGATCCCAATCCGCCCACTGACCCCGCCTGGCGCAAGCCAGAGGGACAGGCTTCATTGTCGGAAGTTCACCACACCGTGCCCGTGCCGCACGCCAAGGCCCGCTTCTGGCGGCAATGGCTGGCGTTCTCCGGCCCGGCGATTCTCATCAGCGTCGGCTACATGGACCCCGGCAACTGGGGCACGGACCTCGCCGGCGGCGCGCAGTTCAAATACGGGCTGCTCTGGGTCGTGGCCGTGGCCAGTTTCATGGCCTTGATTCTACAGGTCATTTCCGCGCGGCTCGGCATGGCCACCGGCAAGGACCTGGCGCAATGCAGCCGCGATTTTTATCCCCGCTGGACGCGCTGGCCTAACTGGATCACCATGGAAATCGCCGTGTGCGCCACGGACCTGGCCGAGTCGCTGGGCAGCGCCGTCGCTCTGAACCTGCTATTCCACATCCCAATTTTGTGGGCGATTGTCATCACCGCGTTCGACGTGCTGCTGCTGCTGTCTTTACAGGGCATGGGCATGCGAATGATCGAGGCGGTGGTCGCCGTTTTCGTGCTGACCATCGGCGTGTGCTACGCCATCGAAATTTTTATTTTTCCACAGACCCAGCCTGTTTTCTCCGAAATGGCCGGCGCGCTCGTGCGGCCGGACCTGAATCAGGCCGGCATGTTGGTGATTGCGGTCGGCATGATTGGCGCGACGGTGATGCCGCACAATCTTTACCTGCATTCGGCGCTGGTGCAATCGCGCAATGTCGGACGCGACGAAAACTCCATCCGCACCGCCATCAAATTCAACACCGTGGATTCCACCGTCGCGCTGACGATTGCGTTTTTTGTCAATGCGGCGATTCTCGTGCTGGCGGCGATGGTTTTCTACGGCAAGACCAGCGTCGCCGTGGCCGGCGGGCAGGTTATCGCGTTCAGCCCCGACAGCGACTGGATTCGCGTTGCGTATCTGACGCTGGCGCCGTTGCTGGGCACGGTGGCCGCCAGCACGCTGTTCGCCGTGGCGCTGCTCGCCAGTGGGCAGAGCAGCACCATCACCGGCACATTAGCCGGGCAGGTGGTGTTGGAAGGTTTTATGAACTGGCGCATCCGGCCGTGGCTGCGCCGGATGATTTCGCGGCTGCTGGCCGTGATCCCGGCCATCGTGATCATCGGCATCCGCGGCAACGGCAGCATCACCGACCTGGTGAACTTGAGCCAGGTCTATCTCTGTCTCGTCCTGCCGTTCGCCATGTTTCCGTTGCTGCAATTCACCTCCTCGCGTAAAATCATGGGCCAGTGGCGCAACGGCTGGTTCCTGCTGGTGTTGGGCTGGGCCAGCGTAATCGCAATTACCGGGATGGATATTTACAGCCTGCCGGATGCGCTGAAAGATGCCTGGCACGTCATCCTCGGCAAATGAGGCAAAGCAACGAATTTGAATCGGGATTCCATGTATAAAAAAATCCTCATTCCGCTTGAAAACAGCGTGACCGACAGTGCGATTCTCGACCATATCCGGTCGCTCACGAAGATCACCGGGGCAAAACTCCTGCTGCTGCATGTGGCCGACGGCTGGGCGGCGCGCAATTTCAACCAGTTGAAACTCGCCGAGTCCGAGGAAATGAAAGACGACCGCGAGTATCTGGATAAAGTTGCCGGACAACTTTGCGGCGACGGATTTTCCGTTGAAACCAGGCTGGCGCTCGGCGACCCGCCGGCGGAAATCATCAAGGTCGCCGAAGCCGAAGCCTGTGATTTGATTGCGATGGCCGGACATGGCCACCGGCTGTTCGGTGACATTTTTCACGGCAGCACCATCACGCAAGTCCGCCACCGCACGACCATTCCCCTGCTCGTCGTTCGTGGCCGGAAGAAATAAATTATTTCCCCAGTTTGAAATCCGCCGGGCGCTCGACGAGGTGCAGCAAATTCCCCTCCACGTCCTCGAAGAACAAAACCCGCCCGCCGCCTGCCGCCGGCCGGATTTCTTCCGTGAAGGTCACGCCGCGTTTTTCCAGTTCCGCTTTTGCCGCGTCAATCGCATCGACGCGCAGCGCGAGGTGACGGAAGCCGGCGAGTTGGTAGTTGCCGCGTTCCGTCAATGGTTTTTCCGCCGTGTAAATTTCAAACCAGACATTTGCCAGCGCGATGATGAACGTCGGCGGGTTCTGGCCGTTGTTGAAAATTTCCCGCGCGCCCAGCACGCGCTCATACCAGCTTTTCAGCGCGATGGGATTCGTGGCGGGAATGGCGATGTGTTCGACGGAAATTTTCATGGCGAATTTACATGAGCTTGCCGGCACGGATCTGTAGTTCATCGAGAAATGTTTGCAGCAGCGGCGTTTTGCGCCCGCGCCACGACGCCCCGATGGTCACCGGCGGAAAACCGTCCAGCGGCAGGGCGCGCAATTTGGGCGGCAGCGGTTTCTTCGGGATGGCCACCGAGACGCCGATGCCCAGGCCGTTCGCGACGTAGGTTTCAATCAAATCCACCGAGCTGGCCTCGATGCTTGGAAACCAGTCCACGCCGATTTCGCCGAGCTTTTGCTGGAAACTTTTGCCGAGCGGTTCGCCCGGCGGAAAGCAGATGAGCGGCTCGTCAATTTTGTCGCGCCGCCACAATTCCTCCGCTGATTTCAGGCGGCTGTCCTTTTCCACGAGCAACACCGGCGGCAGTTCCAGCAGCGCCAGCGAGTGGATTCCCGGCGCGGATTTTTTTTCGATCAGCGTGATGGCCAGGTCAATTTCATCCGCCTGCAACAAGTTTTCCAGATAGGCGGGGAAGCCTTCGCGAAGCGCCATTTTCAGTCCGGGAAATTTTTTCCGCACGTCTTGGAACAACCCCGGCAGATGGTCGCGCAGCACGATGGTCGAGGCACCGATGCGGATGTGCCGGCTCCGGCCGCCCTGCAGTTCGTCGCCGATTTTATCGAGGTTCGCGAAGAACGGCTGGATGAACGCGTAAAGTTTTTCGCCGGCCGGAGTGAGCGCGAATGGCCGGCGCTGGAACAGCGTCACGCCGAGAAATTCTTCAAGCTGCGCGATCTGCGAGCTGACCGCCGGCTGCTGGATGCCGTAGGGGATGTTGCGCACCGCCTCCATGATGCCGCCGTGCCGCGCGACGTAATAAAATAGTTCGAGGTGATGGACATTCATTGAGCCAGGCTATGTTGGTGGAAGTTTTATCAATTAACACCTTGGCGGCAAGCCCGGATAAATTCGGGTCGCGATGAAAACCGAATTTGCCCGGATCAATCGGACGCTGAAAACGTCGCCGCATTTTGGCCGGGCGCACGTTGGAAAAAAGAATTAGAAAAAGAAAACATGGTTGACTAAACAATTAAACACCTAATGATATGAACATGTCCACGACAGGGCGCATTGGTGCCGCACGCCAGGATTCCCGTCCACCGGGCGTGGCAGGATTTCTTGGCCTCGACATTGGCGCGGAGACGGTGAAGCTGGTCGAGTTGCAGCGCGAGGGCGGAAACCTGCGCGTCAGCCACCGCGAAATAGTCGCACACGGCAAAAAGCCCGGTCCGCTCCTGCTTGAATCCTTTCAACGCTGGAACTGGTCCGGCGTTGCCGGTGCCGCGGTGACCGGACGTTTTTCCACTCAAATAAATCTGCCGCGCGTGCCGGCCAAGCAGGCGCTGCTGCGCGGCTACCGGTTCTTGTTCGGCGACGAGCCGGCCACCATCGTCAACATCGGCAGCCACGGTTTTTCCGTGTTGGAACTGCGCGCGAACGGCCTGACCATCTTCCGCGAAAACAGCCGCTGCTCGCAGGGCACCGGAAATTTCCTCCGGCAACTCTGCGAACGTTTCTCGCTGACGGTCGGGGAGGCGAGCGCGCTGTGCGCCGACGTTCCTGATCCCGCGCCGTTGTCCGGCCGCTGTCCGGTGATTCTCAAAACGGACATGACGCACCTCGCGAACAAGGGCGGGGATCGCGCAAAAATTCTCGCCGGCCTGTTCGACGCCGTTTGCGAAAATGTTTTCGTGCTCATCAAGCCCGGCGTCAGCCCGGCGCGCGTGCTGCTCACTGGCGGCGTCAGCCGCTCACCGCGTGTCCGCCGCATTTTCGGCGAACGGCTCGCGAAACAGGGAATGAATCTGGTGTCTGCTGACGAGGAACAATTGCTCTGCTTGGAAGCGCTCGGTTGCGCGCTCATCGCAGGGGAAAATCCGATCACGCCGCCAGCGCTGGAAAAGTTGCTGCTGCCGCCGCGCGAACTGAAGTTGGAGCGACTGCCCGCGCTCGGCGAATCGCTCAACCGCGTCCGCCGGATGCCACCGCAGCCGTGGGCGAAAGTGAACGGCGAATTCCGCCGCCTCATTCTCGGT